>CAVTPC010000017.1:0-136134 GCA_963736555.1 uncultured Solirubrobacterales bacterium | reverse complement strand
ATCGCAGGCCGTCTGTAGTCTCGGCGCATGGCCTATGCCCAACAGCAACTGCTTGGCGATGAAGCCCACGCTGCCTCGCTGGCGGCCTCTGCCCTCGACGGAGGGCACGAGTACGGCGCCGTGTTCACGCGGCGCTGGGTGGTCGAGCTGATCCTCGACCTGGTCGGCTACACCAGCGAGCGCGACCTGGCGACCCTCCGGGCGATTGAGCCTGCGTGCGGCTCGGGAGCCTTCCTCGGTCCGATGGTCGAGCGGCTCTCGCGTTCCTGCCGGCTTCATGGGAGGCAGATCTCCGACGCGGCCGACGCGATCCGCGCGTGTGACCTGCAGCCGGCGAACGTCAAGGAGAGTCGCGATGTGGTTGAGGAGCGTCTCGGCGTGGACGGTTGGCTGGTCGACGACGCCCGGGCGCTCGCTGAGCGCTGGGTTGTGCACGACGACTTCCTCTTGGGCCGCCACGAGGTCGGGACGGCGGACTTTGTGATCGGCAACCCCCCGTACATCCGGCTTGAGGCGGTCTCGGCACCGCGCAGCGAGGCTTACCGCCGTGCCTGCTCCACGATGGGCGGACGCTCGGACGTCTACGTCGGGTTCTTCGAGGTTGGTTTGAACGCCCTGCGCCCCGGCGGGGCGCTCGGCTTCATCTGCGCGGATCGTTGGATGCGCAACCAGTACGGGCAGCGCTTGCGCAGCATGGTCGCCGCTCGGTTCTCCGTCGAGGCGGTGATCGAGATGCATGACGTCGACGCGTTCGACGAGGAGGTGAGCGCGTACCCATCGGTGACGGTCCTTCGTCGCCAGCCTCAGGGACCGGCCATAGTCGCCACGGCACACAAGAGCTTTGACGAGGCGGCCGCGCGACGTGTTCGCATCTGGGCAAGCTGCAAGAACGACCTCAGGCTGAGCGACCCCACGTTCGAGGCGGCCCGGCTGTCGACGTGGTTCGACGGTGTTTCGTCGTGGCCGACGGGTTCGCCGGAGCGGCTCGCGCTGGTGGCTCGCCTGGAGCGAAGCCTGCCCGCCCTGGAGGACGGCAGAACCGGAACCCGCGTCGGCATCGGGGTTGCGAGCGGCGCGGATCGTGTGTTCGTGGTCAAGGACCCAACACTTGTCGAGGAGGAGCGGATGCTGCCTCTGGCGATGGCGCGAGACACCCTGAGCGGGCAGCTGAGCTGGTCCGGACACTATCTGGTCGATCCGTGGGACGGCGACACGGGGGCACTGGTGTCCCTCGATGCCTATCCGCGATTGCGTGCGTACTTCGAAGCGAACGCCTCCGCGCTACAAAAACGCAATGTCGCGGGCCGGCGACCGCAGCAGTGGTATCGCACGATCGATCGGGTGGACCATTCGCTCACGGGCAAGCCGAAGCTGCTGATCCCCGACATCAAGGCGGAGATCCATCCCGTCCTTGACCCGGGCGGTCTCTACCCGCACCACAACCTCTACTGGGTAGCGAGCGAGCACTGGGCTCCAGAGGTCCTCGGCGGCCTGCTCCTCTCCGGCGTCGCCCAGATGTTCATCGAATGCTATGCCGTGAAGATGCGCGGCGGATATCTACGCTTTCAGGCGCAGTACCTGCGCCGAATCCGCGTCCCTCGCCTCGACCTGCTCGCGAGTCACACCGCACGCGAGCTAGAGCAGGCTTTTGCTGGCCGAGACGTCGAACGGGCGACTGCGGCGGCCCTCGATGCCTACGGCCTGGATGAGCTCCCAGGGTAGGAGCTTGCCCCGGAGCCGCGAACCTACTCTGCGGCATGGATCAGGAGGCATTTGAAGCGGCGGTCCGGCAGTACTGGATTGTTCGCGAGGGGCAGGCGCTCAAGCAGCGCGAGTCAGGACAACTCGATGCCGGCCTGCGCGGAGCCGTCACCGGCGGTGCTCACATGGACGCGATGGCCGAGCTGATGGAGTCGATCTTCATCGACGCCGGCTTCGCGCCCTCCAGCATCAGCCGTCGCTCGGCCGTCGAGCTCCCCGGCTACTTCCGTCCGGAGAAGAAATGGGATCTCGTCGTAGTCCACGGCGACGCGCTCGCGGCGGCGATCGAGTTCAAGAGCCAGGTCGGCCCTTCGTTCGGCAACAACTACAACAACTGCAGCGAGGAGGCGATCGGCAACGCCATCGACGTCTGGACCGCGTACCGCGAAGGCCGGTTCGGAACGATCCGCCCGTGGCTGGGATACCTATTCTTGCTCGAGGAGGCTCCCGGCTCCACCAAGCCCGTGCGGGTGAAGCAGCCGTTCTTCGAGGTCGATCCGATCTTCCTCGATGCCTCATACAAGAAGCGCTACGAGATTCTCTGCCGCCGTCTCATCCTCGAGCGGCTCTACGACGCAGCATGCTTCATCACCGCCTCCGCCGATCCAGCATCGCCGATCCACGAGCCGGCTCCCGACCTGAGCTTCACGGCCTTCGCCAACGCGATCCGCGCGCGTGCCACAGGACTGCTCTCCGCCGAGTGAGCCGGACACGCTCCTGTGGTGAGCAGACCTAACGGATCCCAATTCCACGGTGTGTAAACACCGGACCCAACCCCTCGTCGCTCCCGCCCTTGTTGCCTTATCGGTCGCCCCGGCTTTTGGGTGTTTGGCTCGCACCTCCGAGGCGGCGGTGAAGTAGCGGGCGAAGGTGACATTGGGTTTGACGGCGACGATCGTGTCGTCCTTCGCCCAGACCTGCGCGAACAACGAGAGTATGAGCTTTGCGCCGCTCGGCGAGGGTTGGCGGCGCATAACGTAACGGGGCTTGGTGAGGTCGCCGAGGACGTACAGGTCGACGATGCAGCGCACAGGTCCATCGGCCGCTCAGAGGCTGACGATATCAGTAGTAGGACTGCCCAATATGCGATAGTGTCCCAACTTAATGTGCGCAGCACGAAAGCTCTTGGTCAAAGCGTGGGGCCTCATCACCAAACTATGGGCTTGCTACAAGACGGCCCTCCCCGCGATCGTGGCAGGGCTCCTACTGCTCCTGGCGCTCGACTGGGCCGGCGTGATACCGCTCTCCAGCACCGAACACAAAGGACTCGCAAAGGTTGAGGCGCCGGCCGAGTTCATGTACCTGGACGAAGCGCGCGTGAACTCCTACCTGAGTCAGGTGACGGGCGACCAAGAAGAGGGGAGCGAAAACATCGAGGAAACCACAACCCAGAACGGCGACCTCGGGGTTGAACTCAGCTATGCCAAGGCGAGCCTCTCGAAAGGCAGTCAGCTGGTCCGGAACATTGTTGTAACACGAACTGCAGCCGACCGCCTGCAGACCCTTGAGCAGGACACCGCACTACACAAGAACGGGCTAAACGCCGCCGGCTGCAACACATTCTCGAAAGAACTCGAAGGTATAAAGGACGGCGCCCTCGTCAAGCTCGAAAATGCGCTCGTCGAAATGCCGCCCTACCTCTCTGCTTATCCGGAATTGCGCAACGTCAGATTCAGACTGCCCGCAGGATCATCCGTCTTCGGAGAAGTCCCACTGGCGAGCTTCTATCAGGTTGACGAGTCGGTGCGCGGCACTCCCATGAAAGAACGGGAAACCTTCAAAAAGGCCGTCGGCCCGAACCCGCGTGTGCTGTTTTCGGTGTCGAGCGCGACTCAGTCGCAAAAGTGCGAACGGGCGACCACCAAACCGACCACCGTGGTCCTGCCGGCCCGCTTTGCCAACCTCACGGGCGACCCTAGCCTGCTCGGGGCTCCGCTGACCATCATTGGCATCGTGGTGAGCACGTATGAAAATGGATTCGGCGACGGAACCTCGCTGGAGACCTACTGGCCGGCCCTCAGCGTGGCGCACGGGCCATTCTTGCGCGAGCTGGGCGTGAAGGCGTCTGTGCTGAAAGAGAAGCGCGTCCAGGTGCGCAAAGAGCTATTCAACGCGGTAAAGCGGACGCTTACGTTCTCAGGACGCGTCGTCGAGGTCGTGCCGATCGCGATGTACGGCTATCAGGGCAACCGCTCGTCCTAACCGAGGCGGCCGGCTCCATCGCGCTTGAGGGCCGAGGCGATACCTCAGGCGCGCGTCCGGAATGCCGCCGAGCGGGGTTAGATGCCCGGATCGTCACCCGCTCCCGCGCGTCGCCGACCATCACGCGTGCGGGTGCGCCATCCTCGCTGGCGGGCCTCTGTCCCGCCGGGTGACTCAGCGTGATCGCTTGCCGCGACAGGAGGCTAGTCGCGAGCGATCGGTGTAGATCGTGAGCAGGCGGGAGGGCAGGAGCGCGAATCCGGTGTCGAGGGTCACGATCGCCTCGGCGCCGGCGGCGATGGCGCTGGCTGCATGGGCGGCGTCGTAGGAGGCGATCCCGTAGTCGGTCATGAACCCGGTCGCTTCAGTCGTTATATCGCCGAGCGGGATCGAGATCTGTCTCAAGCTCCCGAGCATCTTGTCGTAGCGGTTCAGGGTGTCGTTCAGCAGCCGGCCGCCCCTCGGACGGGATCGCCCGTCGGTGCGGTGTCGCCGCCATTGGCTTCCCCAGCGCTCCTTGAGCGCGATGGAGAATGCCGCCTCAGCCAGCTCGACGCGAAGCAGCTCGCTCGTGGCGACAGATACGCCGCTCTCGAAGATGCGTGCGAGAAACGGGCTGCATACGCCGTGGAGGGGCTGGGTGGCGATCAGGGCCTCGACCACGAAGCTGGTGTCGAGGGCGATCGGATTGGGCAGGAGAAGCTCTGCGTCCTCGATGGCGAACACGCTGCGGGTGGCCGGCGGGCGCCAACCCGTGGGAGTCATGGCCTATCGGCGGCCGTACATGTCCGGCGTGACGCGGACCTTAACCCGAAGGCCCTCGGTAGCCTGCTTGAGCGCGGCACGCCGCTCCTCCAGGGTCTCATACTTGGGAGGATGCGTCAGCTCAGCCAGCCTCTCGGGGCTGAGCGGCTTGGGCCTACCGTTGCTCTGCGTCTTCGCCACGGATCTCATGGTACCCACCAGATCCTGCCGGACCGCCCGGACGTCATCGGATCTCAATTCCCCGATGTGTAAACACCGGACCCGACCCCCGTCGCTTCCGCTTAGATCGGTCATCTAGGTTTAGTTTTGCCTGCAAATCAGCGTGTTTTTGTGAGGTTGCAGGTTCGAGGCCCTCGATCCTGGCACCGCAGGCTCGCGCCGCGGGGCACCCAGAGTGTCCGGGGATTGCGTCACGCGATTGGGTGACCCCGAAAGGCGTTTGTGCGCGAAGCGTATCATTTTGATACGATTTGTACATCATGCCTGGGAGAGCCTTCACGGCGCTGCTTGACCATGCTCAGCAGCAGTACGGCTATCTGACGCCGGACGACGCGCGAGAGCTGGACATCGACCCCACCCAGCTACGTTTGATGGCTGCACGTCACACGCTGGAGCATCGTCGGCCACGGCCTGTATCGGATGCCGATGGTGCCGGTCACGCAGCTCGACGCCTATATGGAGGCGGTCTTGTGGACTGGCCGGCGTGGCGTGCTCAGCCACGAGACCGCCCTGGACCTGCACGAGCTGTGTGACGTGAACCCGAGCGCCATCCACCTCATGGTCCCGAGCGGCTTTCGTACCCGCAAGGCGGTACCGGCGATCTACCGGCTGCACCGTTTCGATCTGGACCCTGCCGAGATCGGCTGGCACGAGGGCATCCCCATCGTGACCCCGGAACGAGCCATTCTCGGCGGCATCGAGCAGGCGCTCGGCTGGCAGCTCATCGACCAGGCGATCGAGACGGCACGTGCTCGTGGGCTCATCACCAAGGCCGGTCGCAGACCGGCTGGCCGCTATGCGCCACCTGCCGCAGGCGGCTCGCGGTGGCTGACAACGTCAAGAAGCTGCCGGGCGACGTCAGCCACCTGCAGCGGCTTATCGGCGACCATGCCCCTGACCGAGGCATGCCGCCGGCGCGGTTGCAGCGGTGGCTGAACGCCATGATCGTCACCGCTGTGCTTGACCGGGTTCGCGATGAGGACGGCGAGCCCATCTTCTTGCTCAAGGGCGGTCTGGCGATGGAGCTGCGCCTGCAGCTGCGAGCCCGTGCCACCGGCGACTACGACGCGGCGTTCCGTGCGCGGACCGAGGAGGTCATCGACCGCCTCGACGAGGCGTTGGCTCAGCCCTGGAATAACTTCAACCTGACCCGTGACGCGCCCGAGACCATCCCCAACACGCAGGCGGTGCGGGTTCGTCTGCGACTGAGCTACAAGGGCCGCACATGGGGCAGCGTGCAGCTGGAGATGGCGCCGGTGGAGGGCAGGATGGGCCGAGAGCTCGACCGCGTCAAGGCCATGTCGCTGGACCCGCTGCAGGTACCGCTGCCCGAGGCGGCCAACTGCGTCTCCTTGCGCTACCAGGTCGCCCAAAAGCTCCACGCCTGCACCGAGGTCTTCGCCGAGGAGCGCGAGAACGACCGGTTCCGCGACGTCATGGACATCCTCCTGGTCGAAGATCTGCTGTACGACGTCGGCCTTGCCCATGTGCGCGAGGCATGCGTGGACATCTTCACGGTGCGCGACAAGCACACCTGGCCCCCGACCGTGACCGTGTACGACAGCTGGCGCGTTCCGTTCGCCGCGCTGGCACACGAGAACCGCTTCACACCCGACGACATCGACGAAGCGACATCGGCCCTGACCGCTCTCATCGCCGCAATTGACGCCGAGCGGCGTGGATAGCCTGAGAAGTTACGTCCTCCCCGGACGGAAAAAGGACCCTATCCAGCGTAACATGAACGAGATCACGGTACTCGACGTCCTCGAGAACGCATTAGATGGTGAGTTGACTTCTGAGCGAGCCGCCTCGCTTACCGAGCATGATCTTGCTCGGCTCGAGGAAGTGCTTGAGCAGTTCCCTTGGTGAGGTCGCCGAGGACATAGAGGTCTTGCAGGCGCTGTAGCTGGTCGAGCAGTTCGTTTCGCCGCTCGGCCGGCTGCTCAGCGTGCTCGGCGGTTTGGGACTTGAGGGTTTGCAGGAGCAGGTCGTGTAGCTGGCCGTCGGGCTGGAAGGCGCGTATCCAGTCTATGAGCTGGCCCTCCAGGGCCTCGGCTTTGGCGATCGGCTCGCCGCAAGGTTGCCGTAGCGGCGGTGGAGCACATGTAGCGGCGGACGGCTGTCTTTGAGCCTCGGGTGCCGTGCATTCGCGCTCCGCAGCGCTCGCAGCGTAGGAACTTGCGCAGCAGGTATTCATCGGACGGCGGGCCGGGCTTCACGACACGGGTGCGCCACCCCCGGACCTCCTGCACGCGGTCGAACAGCTCGTCGGTGACGATCGGCTCGTGCAGTCCTTTGATCGCACGGGACTTGTCACGCAGCCCGCTGACATATCCGGCATAGGCGGCGTTGCACAGCATCTCCCCCACTGTGTCCTTCCCGAACTGCCGGCCACGGGCAGTGCGAGCACCGGTCGCGTTCAGCCACGCGGCAAGCGTGCGGTCAGACTCCTGTCCGGTGGCGTAACGCTCGAACAATTGGAGCACGAGCGGCGCCCGCGCGGGGTCTGGGACGGCGAGCTTGGTGGCGAGGTCGCGCACGTAACCCCACGGCGGGCTGCCGACGAGGTGGCCTTGGCGCGCCTTCTCCTTCAGTCCGCTGCGGGTCCAGAAGGACAGTGAGACGGAGTAGTACTCGTCGAACATCTCGTGGATCGACTCCGCGAGGAACGCGGACGGGTCGGTGTGGTCTTCGCCCATCGCACCGGCGAACATCGCGTATGCGCCCGGCGGACCTGAGGGCGTCGAGTTGTGGCCGCAGTCGCCGCGTCGTCCACGAGTTGTGCGCGAAGCCCAAGTGCGCGGCGATGTCCGAGCGCGAGGCGTCATCTTGCCCGTCGTGGACTTCGGCGCGGGATATCGCCGCGAGTATCTGTGCGTCCGAGACTGGCTCGAATGGGCGGAGGTCCGCGCGGTAGAGGCCGTGGAGTCGTTGCGATGGCCGCTCCTCGGGCTCCCGATGGCTCGGTGTCTCGCGGTCGTTGTCCGTCGTGCTCATTGCGGCTCCTTTCGTCGCACCAAAGAACACGGACCAGCGAGCACGTCAGACCGTCGCCGCAGAAAGCTACGGTGGTCCAGCGGGCGGGTGCGTCAACACCCGTCCGGCCACTCGGTTGTCTTGACTCGGCGCGCGATCAGAGCAGAACCCGCGCCTGATCTCAAGACCCCGCTAGAACACCAGCGTCACCTGGCGAACAGCGGCCCGCTGCCGTGGGAAGATCGAGGGCTCGTGTAGCCAAGCGAGACCGCTCTCGCCGGAGCACCAAGTCTGGTTTGTGGCGTGACCCGCTGGTAGCCTGAAGGAATGGCAACCTCTCGCGTCAAGACGATCGACATCGATGCTGGCCTGCTGGCAGACACCCGCGATGCCATGAAGCCCTCCGCAGAGGCACAGGACGCCGAGGTGGTCGAGCGTGCACTGCGCTTCTACCTGGGCCGCAGGGCGCTTGAGACCTCCCAGGCGATGAGCGAACTCACCGAAGAGGAAGCGATGCAGATCGCCGACGAGGAGCTGCACGCGATGCGCCGCGAGCGCCGCAGCGCGGCGTGACCCGGGTTGTTATCGACCCGGGCGTCCTGGTCTCCGCATTTATCTCTCCCAGAAAGGCCGCACCCGCGTTGCTCGTGGACGCGTTCCTTGATGGGCACTTCGAGATGCTTGTCTCACCGAAGTTGATCGCCGAGCTGACCGACGTGCTGGGACGCGAGAAGTTCGCTGCCCATGCCTCAGACGGCCGCGCGGCGGCGTTCATCGCCGTCCTCCTCGACAGGGCCGAGATGGCGCAAGACGCGGCGCCTGGTTCCCTCAAGACTGCCGATGAGGACGACGACTACCTGATTGCCCGTCGCCCAAACGCGCGGCGTCGATGCAATCGTGTCTGGTGATGGGCACCTACGGGAGGTGACGTCGAGCGACCTGCCGGTGCTCACGCCACGCGAACTGGCCGACCGCCTCGGACTCGCATCAGCTAACTGATCCTGACGTAACTTACAGAACGGGGGCGTATCAAATATGCACATCCGCCGAGTCGCGCTCCATCGATACAAGCGCTTTACCGAGCTCACAGTCGAGCTACCAGATCCCTGTCGCCTCGTAATGTTGTGCGGTCCGAACGGCACGGGCAAGTCATCCCTACTTGAGGCCCTCAAGTTCTGGCAAGACTTCGCAAGCCAGCAGGGAGTCAAACGTGACGCTGAGTACTTTCTCAAGGGGGGACGGGAGGACGGCATAGACTGGCAAAACAGAGTCGAGGTCGTATTTCACGAGGGGCCGGTCGAGACCGCGGACGCGTCGAAGGCAATGTACTTCCGCACTGCCTACCGCAACGAGCCGGAGTTTGAATCTAAGACGATCAGTCGCATGGGCGACATAGTCGCGGGGCCGCGACCTGGGCGGAT
Source organism: uncultured Solirubrobacterales bacterium (assembly GCA_963736555.1). Lineage (GTDB taxonomy): Bacteria > Actinomycetota > Thermoleophilia > Solirubrobacterales > Solirubrobacteraceae > Palsa-744. Next base: position 126,790 of record CAVTPC010000017.1, on the reverse strand, counting down.
GATCGACAACGACACTCGCGTAAGTGACAACTATCAGCGCTTGGCCGGCCAGGCATTCAACGCCCTATTTGCTGAGGTGGATGACGGGCTGCGTGCAGTCGAGCTGCGTGACCGGCTAGTAGGCCGTCTGGGAAACGCGGTCGCTGTAGTACTCCCCGAGCTTCGACTAGAAGGGCTCGCAGACCCCCTCGGCGGCGGAACGTTCCGTTTCGCGAAGGGGATCACGCAGGACTTCCCATACAAGAATCTCTCCGGCGGTGAGAAGGCCGTGTTTGACCTTCTGCTCGACATGGCTGTTAAGGCACCTGCGATGCCCGGCGCCGTCATCTGGATCGATGAGCCTGAGGTTCATACCAACCCACTCGTTCAGACGCGACTACTCGACCTCGTGGCGCCGGACACGCTGGTGCTATGCGAGGGACAGCCCAGCAAGGGCGAGCGCGCTGAATTTGACGCGCGTTGTCTCCGGGCCGTTTTCGGGGATTACGAGCCCGATGTCGATTTTGTGGCTATAGGCGGCGACCGACAAGTCATCGCAGACCAGATGGGTCTCGGACGCACGGTGCAGGCTCTGGTCCCAGGTACAACCGTTATTCGCCTCATCGACCGAGATGACCGCACAGACTCCGAGGTGGAAAAGCTTCGCCAAGAAGGCGTGACGACACTGGGTCGCCGAAACCTCGAGGGCTATCTGTTGGACGAGGAGGTTCTCGAGGCTCTCTGTACCTCCCTGGACGAATCCGACAAGTGGGTCGAGGTCCAAGTTGCTCGCAAGGACGCGCACCAGAGCGCGATCACCGGTGGCAAGCCGGTGGACGACTGGAAGGCTACGAAGGGCGACATCTACAACGCATGCAGGCGGATCTTGCGGCTGCTCGTCATCCAGCAGCGATTCTGCCGTGCGCAACCAAATCTCGACAACGTGGAGCACCTCGCGACGCTGTACCTCTGAATCGTAGACAACCTTTCGCAGGTACGTATTCGGCGGAAGGTCGAAGGCGACCAGAGTCGAAAGATCCATGCCGAGCGAGTAGCCCGCTTCACCAGCGCGATATCCCCTCCATTGCGAGAGGAGGTCCTATCCTCGCAGAAGCATGCTACAAACGGGCGGGCCCCGTACTCGAATGCGTTGGCAAAGCCGGGACGCGCGGGCAACACTGATCTGAGAACCTCGTTCTCGACCTCGCCACAGTCTTGGTCACGATCTCCGCGACGAAGTCAGCCGCGTATGAAAGCTCTGAGGCGTCGTTCATGTAGCGCACGTCGCTGGCCCAGAGCGAATGACTGGCTGTGATCCCAAGCAGGCCGTTGAGCGTCGTGTAGTGATGTAGACGCTGGGGTGGTTGACGCGATGCGGTTATGGCACCAAGATCGGCCTGCTGAGCCGCGCGGGACACGCCTCGCAGCTCGTCCATCTGCGTCCGCTTGTCGGTGGTCGCCGGCTCCTGCGGATCCTCTGCAGCCACCTACGCATTCTCCCATCTCGGATTGATGTACGCATAGAACGGAAGCACACCACTGCCCTTCGGGTGGTGGCGAGCATGTTGCCTCACCGCGCGATGCGGACATCCCTTGGCTACAAAGGCCGTACGTCATCTCCTTGGAGACCGAATCTCGATGTGGTGCCGAACGAGGGTTCGACCCCCGTCGCTCCCGCTCTTCGTCACCCATCTATCGTCCCAACGCCTGGGCGTCTGCGTCATCCGGCGGCCAGTAGCACGGCGGCGGTGTCAGTCTCATAGGAGGCGATGGCGTTTCGGCCCTGGGCGCGTCCGTTGAGCAGCTTGGGCGCGCGCTGGCGCGGGTGGATGTCGATGGCGAACTCGAGGTCGAGTGTCTGAGCGAGGCGGGCGAGGGTGTCGATGGTGGGGTTGTGCTCGCCGGCCTCTAGGCGCGCGAGTTGGGGCTGGGTCATGTCGAGCTTCTTTGCCAGCGCTCGCTGAGAGAGTCCGTGGTCAGTACGGTAGGTCAGCACCTTCAGCGCAACGGCCCGTGCGACGGCGGTTCGGTCCCACTCGCGCTGAAAGTCCGGGTCGCGCAGTTCCTCGGCCAACACAGATCGCCGCCGTCGCCTGCGGTTACGGCATCCCGATCGAGGTGGGTGTGTTCGAGACTTGGGATGATGCCGGGCGGCGGTTCGACCTGCTCACCTGAGCGCCGAGGAGTGGGTGATGATGGTGAGCACGTTCAGCGACCACCAGCGCACGGAGCCCGAACGCCTCGTGGAGCTCCAGCGGGAGTTGGGGGCCGCGATCGAGGAGGTGGGCGGCATGGTCCACGTGGGCGGTGGAACCTATGTTCGGTTGGCACGGTGAGCGTAGGGCGGATGTAGGCTGCCGGTATGTCAGCTCTGCGCGTCGCGATCCCGGTCGTGTGGGTCGTGTTCTGGGTGTACTGGCTGGTGTCGGCGGCCGGCGCCAAGGAGGGCACGCGGACCGGCAGGACACGACCACCGGGGCTGATGATCGTGGTGCTCGTGTTCGTGCTGACGCGGGTGTTCAGGGCGAATGATCTGGCCGTCGAAGCGCCGGTCGTGCAGGCGGTGGGGGCGGTCCTGTTCGTGGCCGGACTCGGTCTGGCGGTGTGGGCGCGGGTGTACCTGGGCAGCAACTGGGGGATGCCGATGACGCGCAAGGACGAGCCCGAGCTCGTCACGTCCGGGCCGTATCGCTACGTGCGCCACCCGATCTACACCGGCATCCTGCTGGGCGTGCTGGGCACGGCGCTGGCCACCGACCTGTACTGGCTGATTGTGGTGCTCGTACTGGGTGTGTACTTCGTGCACAGCGCGCGCGTGGAGGAACGGATCATGGTCGACGCATTCCCGGCCGTCTATCCAGGCTATCGAGCGCACACCAAGATGATCGTTCCGTTCGTGTATTAGTTCTTTTCTCTTTTTCTCTACAAGCGATCATCGCCTGGACGATTGATGATGCGTCCGTACCCAAACATGTCGCCACTTGATATTTCATCCTCGGCGGGATACTGCCGTGCTGCCTGAACGTCTGACCGCCCAACTGCTCGCCGGGGCGCCGGCGGTGAACCCCGAGTCGGTGGTCGGACGATTGCTGGCGGTCCAGGGCCAGGATCCGCGCGGGGCGCGATTGGCGATCCGGGCTCGCAGCACAGGCCTGAGCGTCGCTGACGTGAATCGCGCGCTGAACGAGCGCCGGCTGTTGATCACGTGGCTGAACCGTGGCACGCTGCATCTGGTCCGCAGCGAGGACTATCGGTGGCTGCACATGCTGACGGCGCCACGGCTCGAAGACGGCAACGCTCGGCGCTATTCGCGGCGGCTGGCGCAGGAGGGGGTGAGTCCGGCGGATGCCGAGCGTGGGGTGCGGGCGATCGAGCGAGCACTCGACGCGGAGGGACCTTTGAGTCGGGCACAGCTGCGGGAGCGGATCGCGGCGAAGGGGGTGCGTACGGAGGGCCAGGCGTTGGTGCACCTGCTGATACTCGCCAGCCTGCGGGGGCTGATCGTGCGGGGCCCGATGGTCGGTGGCGAGCACGCGTATGTGCTGGTGCGGGATTGGCTTGACCCGGTGAACCTCGATCTGGACCGTGGGACTGGCGGTCGTGGTGGGCGACGTAGTGGGCGTGGTAGCGGTGACCGTGGCTGGGACCGCGACCGCGCTCTGGCTGAGCTGGCCCGTCGCTATCTGGCTGGGCACGGGCCGGCGGATGACCGTGATCTGGCCAAGTGGGTGGGGTTGCCGCTGCGAGATGCGCGGGCTGGACTGAAAGGGATTGCGTCCGAGATAGCGCAACGCGATGACGGTCTCATCGATCTGAAGAGGCCCCCGGGCGCGAAGGAGCTGTCGAAGAAGTCGCCACCCGAGCTGCCGCCGCCCAGACTGCTGGGCGCGTTCGACCCACTGCTGCACGGCTGGGTCTCGCGCGAGCCGGTGCTGGCAGGCCATCAGGGGATCGTGACGGTCAACGGGCTGTTTCGCCCGTTCGCGCTCGTACGGGGACGGGCGGTGGCGATCTGGAAACTGCGGGCGGGGGAGGTTGTGGTTGAGGCGTTCGGGCGGTTGCGGCGTGAGGATGCGGTGGCGTTGCGAGCGGATGCGAGGGATGTGGTGAGGTTTTTGGGCGGAGGTGCCGGCGGAGATTGAGGGACGGCTGCGGAGATATGCGTGTTAGGGCCGCCGTCCAGCAGTCGTCGAGATGCCGTGACGCCAACTAACCAATGTTGTTGCTCTCTGATAGCGTTCGCTCCAGTCGAAACAAGGCGGGGGTCACGTGAGTCGCACAACGGTCGGTGATGAGCGCTGCCTGGCCGCCAGGCGCGAGGGCTCCGCGGGGATGGCCACGGTGTCGATGTAGACGGCGTCGGTGAACCAGTCGCTCGGCCCGGTTGCTGTCTCTGTCGAGCTCCGGGTGATCTGCATGGCGTTCTCCTTTGGTTGGACGCCGGGTGTTGAAGAACCCCGTCAGGTATCCACGCAGGTTATCGCCGGAGCTCACGACCGACACCGGATCGTCGCTTGACCAACACTGCTTGGTTACATCGTCAAGTCGCTATCCCCGAGCCGGCGGCTTCCGGACTTCTATATCGATCTCCTCATACAGGTCCGATTTCCGCTAGACGGGGGTGTCTGCATGTGCCACGGTGTGCGGGTGACCCCCGACTCAAACCGCATCTGGCAGGCGATCGAGGCGTGCGATCCGCGCTTTGACGGGTGGGTGTTCTGCGGTGTGACCACAACTGGGATCTACTGCCGCCCGAGCTGTCCGGCACGCACGCCCAAACGCGAGAACGTCCGCTTCTTCGTGTCCGCGGCGGCAGCCCAGGCGGCCGGGTTTCGCGCCTGCAAGCGCTGCCGCCCGGACGCGACGCCGGGCTCGCCGCAGTGGGATCTGCGTGCGGACATGGTCGGGCGCGCGATGCGGCTGATCGTCGATGGTGTGGTGGATCGCGAAGGGGTTAGTGGTCTCGCCGGCCGCCTCGGGTACACCGAGCGCCACGTCCATCGCCAGCTCGTATCCGTGGTCGGCGCCGGTCCACTGGCGCTCGCCCGTGCCCAGCGCGCCCAGACCGCGCGCGTCCTGCTCGAGACGACCGACCTGTCGATCGCCGGTGTGGCGTTTGCGGCCGGGTTTCAGAGCGTGCGGCAGTTCAACGCGACCATTCAGGAGGTGTTTGTGCTGACGCCGAGCGCGCTGCGGGCGCGGATGAGGCGATACGGGCGCTCCGAGGACAGTGGGGCGCTGTCGCTGCGCCTGCCCTACCGTTCGCCGCTGGAGGCGGACGGCCTCATCGCATTCCTCGGGGCTCGCGCCGTTCCCGGTGTCGAGGAGGTGTGCGACGGCGCCTACCGTCGCAGCCTGCGTCTGTCCCACGGCACCGGCATCGTCGAGCTGTGTCCCGCTGATGGATACGTGCGTGCGCGCTACTGGTTGGATGATCTGCGCGATCTCGCGAGCGCCGTACAGCGCTCGCGTGCGCTGCTGGACCTCGACTCCGACCCACACAGCGTCGCTGATGTCATCGGCGGCGAGCCGTTGCTCGGAGCGCTGTTGCGCACGGCACCGGGCCGGCGTGTGGCCGGCGCGGTCGATGGTCACGAGCTTGCCGTGCGTGCCGTGCTCGGCCAGCAGGTCTCTGTACGGGGCGCCCGTACACTCGCCGGCAGACTCGTTGCCGGCTACGGCGAGCAGCTCGAACGCCCGCTCGGCACGGTGACACACGTGTTTCCGTCTGCTCAGGCGTTGTCCGGAGCCGATCCGTCGGGGCTGGCTATGCCCGTCGTACGCCGACGGGCTCTGCTGGCGCTCGCGACGGCGCTGGCACGCGGTGAGCTGGTGATCGACGCCGGCGCCGATCGCACAGCTGCGAGGCGTGAACTGCTCGAGCTGCCGGGGATTGGTCCCTGGACGGCCGAGTACATCGCGATGCGCGCCCTGCGTGACCCCGACGCGTTCCCAGCCAGCGACCTCGGTGTCCGCCATGCACTGCGCCGGCTTGGCTTGGACAGCTCACCCGCGTCAGCCGAGGCGATAGCCGAACATTGGCGACCGTATCGGTCCTATGCCGTACAGCACCTATGGGCCTCGCTGCATCCACCCACTCCAGTGACACATACACCATCGATGACCGGCGCTGCCGAACGACTCGCCGCATGAGGAGCCACATGCTGACCAACACCATCGCCGACACCATCACCCATGCCAACATCGCTATCCACGCCGACGCTGACACCAACGCTCGCATAGACACCGATACCCGAACCGACACCATCGCCCCCGCCCGCCCCGAGCTCAATACCCAAGCCGACACCCGGCTGGGTGCCTCGATGTACACGACCATGGACAGTCCAATCGGCGAGCTGCTGCTGTTCGGGGACGGCCAAGCTCTGCACGGGCTGTACATGCAGGAGGGGCGCAAGCCCGTGCGAATCGCGCCACGCTGGAAGCGATCGCCGGCGTTGTTCGCGGATGTGCAGACCCAGCTGCAGGAGTATTTCGCCGGCAAGCGCACAATGTTCGATACGCCGCTTGTGATGAACGGCTCTCAGTTCGAGCGAGCGGTCTGGCGTGCGCTGCAAGACATTCCGTACGGCGAGACCGTCAGCTACGGCGAGATAGCCAGGCGCATCGGCCAACCTGCGGCGGCGAGGGCCGTCGGTCTTGCCAACGGACGCAACCCGATCGCTGTGATCGTTCCCTGCCACCGTGTGATCGGTGCGAACGGATCGCTCACCGGCTACGGCGGTGGGCTGGAGCGCAAGCGGCTGCTACTCGAGCTTGAGCGGGGACAGGGACGTCTGTGACGATATGGGATAGGTACGTCTGGGACAGGTACGTCTGGGACGGGGATATGTGACCGTAGATGGGGTCGGCGCGCTGTGAGGCTTACATCACTCGCGGTTTGACGGAGTCGCCGATGTCATCCCGGTGTCCACACGACTGTCCTGCCCCATGCGCGCGTTCCAGGTCCGTTCGATCTGTCGCATGAGCGCTGGGTAGACAACCCAGTACCGGAACGGCTTGATGGCCGCCATGTATCCCTTCCCAAATGGGCCGCGCGGCTTGACGTAGACGGCCATCTGTCCCTGGTAGCGACCTGCGCCCTGATCGGCCCAAGCCAGGTGTATCACGCCGTGCACGGTCTGGTTCGAGACCTCTGCGGCGAACTCGACGTCGGTGCGATAGAGGGGCGTGAAAGGGAGGGAGCCGAAATCGACATCCGCCGCAGTGTTGCGCAGATCGTCCGGCAGTCGGCCGGTCAGTGAGGTTTCGCTGCACCCCGGAATCGGCAGTTTGCCTGCGGCATCGTCACAACCGCTGTCGATTGGGGTCGAGATCCTGCCGAGGTGAAACCAACTGCCTAGTAGTGCTTTGGTAGCTCTGTCGCAGGGTTGACCCGGCCACCGGCGAATCCGTCCGCGTCCGATGTCGACGCGGGAGGGGATCATGGCGGTGATGGCTGTGGAGGTGGACGGACCGGCGGCCGTGCGGGAGCGCCTCGAGGCGTTCGGGGCCGAGGTGCTCGCCGAGGCGGTGAACCGCCCGGTGCAACTGGTCAACGGCGGCCTCTATATGCGAGGGCTGATCGAGCAGGGACCGCGCAAGTCGCTGGAGCCGATGGTCGCCCGGCTGGGTGGGGAGGCCGACTACGAGAGCCTGCAGAACTTCCTCGCGGTGAGCCCGTGGGACGCTGCCGCGGTGGTGCGCGCCGTCGCCGAGCGGGTGACGCCGGAGATCGGGATCGAGGCCTGGGTGCTCGACGACACCGGCTTCCCCAAGGACGGCAAGGACTCCCCCGGGGTCAAGCGCCAGTACTCGGGCACGCTCGGCAAGATCGGCAACTGCCAGGTCGGCGTCTCGGTGCACGCGGTCGGCGGGCGGGGGACGGCACCGTTGGGCTGGGCGCTCTACCTGCCGCAGGAGTGGTGCTCAGATCAGGAGCGCCGGGCGAGGGCGAAGATCCCGGAGGAGGTCGTCTTCAAGACCAAGCCGGAGCTGGGGGTGGATCTGGTCGAGCGCGCCGCCGGGTGGGAGGTGCCCGCGGCACCGGTCCTGGGTGACGCCGCCTACGGCGAGAACACCGGGCTGCGCGACCGCCTCGACACCGCCGGGAGCGGGTACGTGCTGGCGGTCGGGCCGAGGACGACGGTGTTCGCGGCCGAGACCACCTTCGAGGTCCCCCGGCGCGCGGGCGGGACGCGCGGGCCGCGGACCCACCCGAGGCCCGACCGCGGGCCGGAGGCGATCGGCGACCTGATCGGGCGGCTCGGTGCCGAGGCCTTCGAGACGGTCGCCTTTCGCGATGGTCCTGACGAGGAGCCGATGAGCTCGCGCTTCGCCTTCGTGCGGGTGCGCGCCGCCCACGGCTGGCGCCAGGGTGCCGGTAGATGGCGAGGCGGCGCCGAGATCCCGCCTCGCGAGGAGTGGCTGATCGCCGAGTGGCCCGAGGGCGCCGAGGCGCCCACCGACTTCTGGCTCTCCAACCTGCCCGCCGACGCCGGGCCCGGGCGACTGGCCCGCCTCGCCCGGCTGCGCTGGAGGATCGAGCTCGACTACCGCCAGCTGAAGGGCGAGCTCGGGCTGGACCACTACGAGGGTCGCTCCTGGCTGGGCTGGCACCACCACACCGCCCTGGTCACCGCCGCCCATGGCTTCCTCACCCTGGAGCGGCTCGACCCAAAAGCCCGGCGGCCGGCCTGACACTGCCGAAGGCCGTGCTGCTGCAGCAGCCGCTCTTCAGGTGCTGGGCCGGCCGTTGCCGGACCTGCGACCGGCCCGTCGATCTCGACCGGCTCGCCCTCCATCTGCCGCCACCGGATCGATGAGAGCTACCAAAGCACTACTAGGAGATCGCGCACACGCCACAGCACGCGAGTAGGGAGGGATTCCGTGTTGGCCGGATCGAGGGAGGCCGACAGCTGGAGCAGCTTTCGGAAGTCATCGGCGCTGCCGTACACGGGAAGAGCCCAGACATCCTCCAGAGTGAAGTCTGGCGCGATTTCGTGGATACGCCAGGGGCGAGATTCGTGTGCTGAGTTCGGAAGCCTCATGTCAGTGTCGAGACGTACGGCGCGCGGCAGCCGCGCCGGCGCCGCGGCTGCCGGCGTCTCATGCGGGCGCCTGCACGCCGAGCTCACGTTGGACTGCGAGCACCTCGGCTTGCATCGCCTCCGCGAGCGCGAGCATCGCCGAGCGCGGGCGGACCATCACGGTGAGCTCGTCGATCAGCCCGTCTTCGCCGGTGTGCAGGAAGTCGCACCCATGCAGCTCACGGCTGCCAACGCGCGTTCTGAACACCAGCGCGTGGTCGCTGGCGCCCTCGGCGCCGATTTCGCGTTCGTAGCGGAAGTCCTCGAACACGCGCATGACGGCGCTGAGGATCACGCCGAGCGCCTCGCGTCCCTGGTAGGGGCGGTACACGACCGGGCTGTTGAACACGACCTCCGGCGAGAACAGCTCGAGCACACGGTCGATCTCGCCTGTTTCGATTGCGCTGCGGAACGGGTGCATGGAGACGACCTTTCTGTGGGGGAGTGAGCGTGGTGGTGGGGCGACTACGCCGGGATTCTGGTCGGGATTCGTCTGGCGCCGAGCGGGCGTACGGAGGCTCACCGCTCAGAACAACCCGACGGTGCGTCCCTCGGAGTCGATGTCGATGTTCAGCGCCGCGGGCGTTCGGCCAAGCCCCGGCATCTGCTGGATGTCGCCGCACAGCGGCACGAGCCAGCCGGCGCCGGTGTACGCGCGCAGGTCACGAACCTGCAGGGTGAAGTCCTCGGGAGCTCCGAGCAGTGTCGGATCGGCTGACAGCGAGAGGGGCGTCTTCGCCATGCAGATCGGTAGCTCACCGAGGCCTGCGGCTTCGAACTCACGAACGCGCGCTTGCGCGGCGGCGTGCAGGAACACGTCTCGGGCCCCGTAGACACGGGTCGCGACGGCATTGATCTTCGCGGTGATCGAGTCGGTGCCGTCATAGATCCAGCCGAACTCGCTGGGCTGCTCACACGCCTCCACGACCGCCTCGGCAAGCGCGCTCGCGCCGGGGCCACCACGTTCGAAGCCTTCGTTGATCTCGGCCGCGAACGCGCCGCAGTCCAGGGCGCGCTGCTTGACGAGCGCGAGCTCCTCGTCGCTATCGCCGGGACGACGGTTGACCGCGACCACGCAGGGCACGCCGAACTCGCGCACGATCCCGAGATGGCGGCTGAGGTTAGCCACGCCGGATTCGATTGCCGCTACGCCACCGTCGAGCTCGGCGCTCGGGTCTTGCGTTCCGTCGTAGTTGACGCGTGGGTCCTGCAGCCCGCCGTGGTGCTTGAGCGCACGCACGGTGACGACGAGCACGACCGCGCTCGGCCGCAGCCCGCCGATGCGACAGACGATGTCGAAGAACTTCTCCATCCCCATGTCCGAGCCGAAGCCCGACTCGGTCACGACGTACTCGCCCAGCTTCAACCCGATCAGGTCGGCGACGAGCGATGAGTTGCCGTGTGCGATGTTGGCGAATGGCCCGGTGTGCATCAGGCATGGCTGTCCCTCGAGCGTCTGGATCAGGTTCGGCTTCAGCGCTTGCTTGAGCAGCACCGTCATCGGCCCGGCCGCGCCGAGATCCTCGGCGGTGACCGCGACGCCGTCGTGTGAGTACGCGGCCGTGATCGCGCCGAGTCGGCGGCGCAGGTCCTCCAGATCGCGCGCGACCGCGAGGATCGCCATCACCTCTGAGGCCGCCGTGATGTCAAAGCCGGTCTCGCGCGGGTACCCGTTCGCGCGACCGCCGAGCCCGATCGCGATCTGTCGCAGCGCCCGGTCGTTCATGTCGACGGCGCGTCGCCAGCCGATCCGCAATGAGTCGATGTCGTGCGGATTGCCGTGCAGGATCGACGCGTCGAGCATCGCGGCGAGCAGGTTGTTGGCCGCGCCCACCGCATGGATGTCCCCGGTGAAGTGGAGGTTCACGTCCTCCATCGGCACGACCTGGCTCAGCCCGCCGCCCGCGCCGCCGCCCTTGATCCCGAACACGGGGCCGAGCGATGGCTCGCGCAGGCACAGCACGGGAGCCCGGCCGATCGCGCCGAGCCCCTGCGTGAGCCCGATCGCGCTCGTCGTCTTGCCCTCGCCGCCCTTCGTCGGCGTCATCCCCGAGACGCATACGAGCTTGCCGTCGGTTACCTCGGCGAGTCGCTCGATCACCGACAGTGAAACCTTCGCCTTGTCGCGCCCGTAGGGCTCGACCTCGTCCGGCTCCAGGCCGCACCGCTCGGCGATCTCCTCGATCGGCGCCGGCTCTGTCCCTTGAGCGATCTCCAGGCTGCTCTTCATCTCATCTCTCCGGGTCGTGACTCCGAGTCGTGAGGCTATCGATCCGCTTGCAGGCGCGCCTGGCGCAACGACTACGCCTCGCTCTGGAGTGCTGCCTGGCGCCGCGCACGCGAGAGCATCATCGCTTGAACGATCAGCGCCGTGACTGTCGCGAGCACGAACGCGGTCGCGATGGTCGATGTTCCCAGCGCGACCGTCAGCGTGAAGCAGAACAGCGCGAACGCGAGGAAGCCGGAGAGCATCCCGCGCAACAGGCGGACAGCTTCGTCGGGTCCGCGCTGGCTGTGGGTGAACGTCGCCAGCACGGTGGTGATCACCGGAAACGGCGCGAGCAGTCCGCTGAGCTGTGGCCCGAGCTGACCTGAAAGTGTCGTGAGCACGAGCACCAACGCCAGCGCGCAGCCGCCGCGAACCGGCAGATCCCAAGCCGGCGGCGGCGTAGTTGCGGCCCTCATGGGATCGCCGCCAATCGCACCCGGTAGCAGCAGCAGCCCGACCGCAAACCCCGAGCAGGCCAGTGCGAGCGCTGCGCCCGCGGGTACCGCGACACCATCGAGCAGAACCGTTGCAACTGCAAACGCGGCCCATCCGGCGAGCATGCACACGATCCACCGCGCACGGCTCGCCAGGCGACCGTAGACGACGACGAACGCGGTCAGCGACACCAGTCCCAGCAGCGTTCCGCTCGCCGCCTGCTGCGCGAACATTCGACCGTGGATCAGCGCGTAAGCCAACAGGATCGGCCCCGCCACGACCGGCAGCCCGCCGACGAGACCCCCGACCCACGGCCCGAACCGCCGAGCGGCAACCGACGCACCGATCACAAACGAAGGCGCCAACAGCGCCTTGACCGCGAGCACGATCACCCGGCGATTATGGCCGACATCCGCAGCTGGTTACCGACCGACCGCGGTACCGGCGCAGATGTGTTCTCAGCGCATCGGGTAGACGCTGGTTCAGGGACCAGCCGGCAACGCCAGGCACAGAGATGCTGAGAGAGAGACAGAGCTAAGGTTGGAAGCAAGGCACTTCCCGCCGACCCGACCCAAGGAGACCCATGTCCCGCTACACCACCGTCAACCTGCTGGACGTCGAGGATTCCGTCGGCGATCGCGCTCCCGGGATCGAGGGCCGGTTCGCGCGCAAGCATCTGGACTCGCGTGACCTCGGGGTCAGCCTGTTCCGCTACGCCGGGAACCTGCGCAGTCCGATGGCCCACAGCCACCGCGAGCAGGAGGAGGCCTATGTCGTCGTCGCCGGATCGGGACAGGTACTTCTCGACGATGAGGTCCAGGAGCTACGTCAATGGGACGTCATACGCGTCGCGCCTGAGGTCGTGCGCGCATTCGAGGCGGGCCCCGACGGGCTGGACATCATCGCCGTGGGTGGCCCCAAGCCCGAGGACGGCGACGGCGTGATGGGCGCCGCCAATTGGCCCGACGCCGCGTAATCACAGGCGATCGCGCGGACCGTCCACGGCGCGCGACGGGTGGCCATCGCGCGCCGTCAGGTTTCGATCGTGACGAGCGTGCCGATCGGCGTGTAGGGGAAGATCTCCGCGGAGGCCGCGAGCGGCAGCTCCACGCAGCCGAGGCTCTGCGGGGTGCCGAACGAGGAGCGGTCGAAGTTGTGCAGCGCGTCGCCGCCGTTGAAGTAGCTGACCCATTTGATCCCGGGATCTTCGTAATGCGAGCCGTCGGGGTTGGTGCCACTCATCGTCGTTTCTGGGAGGTGCTCGAACACCGGGAACGTCCCGAGTTCGGTTTCGGCTCCAGAGATCCCCGTGTTCGCGGGCGAGGTAATGACCGTCTGGCCGTCGTGCCAGAGCGTCATCGTCTCCGGGACTTCCCGATGTACGTACACGTAGCTGTAGCCGCTGGTCAGGCGCTTGCCCGCAATCGCATCGCTGATCAGCTTGTGCCACACGGCCGGGCCGGCAAGACCGTCGACGGTCATTTCGTTTTCGTTCTCGAACTTCATCACTGCGCCCTTCACGATCACGCTCCACTGGCCGGGGCTCCACATCGCCTGCAGTTGGTGCGGCGTGTTCGGATAGCGCCAGCTGAAGCTGCCACTCGGTGCTTCGACCGCAGCCTGCACCTCCGCGCTCGGCGTCCGCGCCACATCTGTGCCCGACGGCTGCCAGGCGAGCGGCAGATAGCCCGCCTGGGCCAGCAGCTGTTGCAGGCGCAGCGTCGAGCCGGAGGGGACCGCCCATTCGATCTGGCTGGTGCTGTGCAGTCCGCCGCCCGTGCTCGCGGTCACCGAGACCGTGTGCGGGAGCTGCATGCGCAGGTGCGAGCCAAACGGCGCCCCATAGCCCGAGGGCGTGAACACGAGCGTGTGGCTGTTGGGTTCGCCCCACGAGCCCTGCGTGCTCGGCGAGATCTGTGGCCGAGCCGAGCCGAGCGCCTGGCTCACTGGCTGGGAGAATGTCAGCGAGATCGGCGCGGCGGGAGAGATCGCGTCCCCCGCCGCGGGGAGTGCCACCATCACCGGAGTGCTGGAGGGCGGGAACCAGCTGACCTGCGAGGTGCGGCCAAGGCTCTCCCACGGACGTGGCGCGGCGGCGATCTGCACGGCTCCGGTCTCAGGCTGCATACCCAGCGAGATCGAGCTGCCGGCGCGGCTCAGCGTGTGGTCGGTCAACCGCCCAGGACTGCCGTAGGCGACCGCGCTCACCGGCTGGTCGAACTTCACGCGCACCGGCGAGCCCGTGGGAACGGTCATCCAGTGTTCGCTCAGGTGAGCCACCGGAGCGGTCAGCGTCAGGTGCTCGGTGCGCGTGCTCCCGAGTGCCCAGCTGAGCCAGCCCGGCCGGCGAACGGTCACGTCCACCGAAACCCGCTCGCCGGGAGCCAGCTTCTTCAGCGGCGTCAGACGCCCGTCCTGCACCGCGAGCGGCACGCTCTGACCGTCCGGCCCGTAGGCCTGGACATGCTCGATCGTACCGCCCAGCGGCTGCACCGTCACCTGCGCGAGCGCCGCCGAACTGCTTGCCAGCGACACTCCCGAGAACACCAGGACCACCACGGCCAGCACGACGATCAAGACGAGTACGATCGCCGCGCCACCGAGCAGCGCGCGCATGCGACTGCCACCGGCCGGCGCGGCGCCGTACTGAGCCGAAGCTCTGGCCATGTGTAGATCGTAGAACGGCACGGTGACGGTTGCGCCGAAGTTTGAGAATGACGTTGCAGGGCATCGTTGCTACAACGAGATGATGGGACACATAACTGTGACTGACGAACAATCGTCGAACAATCAGGATCGCGACTGGCGCTGGCTCGGGAGGTGGCTGATGCTCGGCATGCGCTACGCGCTGCCCGTTGCCGTTGCGCTCGGGGGCGGCATCGTGATGGCGTTCGGCAGCGAAAGCGACATGGAGGGCGGGGCCGGCATCGTGAGCGCCGGACTGGCGATCTATGCGATCAACTGGCTGTCCCGCGCCTCGATCGAGGGCGATCGCGTGCGTACCGAAGAGGAGGCGGCGCGGACCTACTTCAGCATCCACGGCCGCTGGCCCGACGAATAGCGCTGGGCAGCTAACACGCGTGGCTCGTGCGTCGGGCCTTGTCCAAGACGCAGAGCGCCTTTTTGGACGCAGGTCGAACGACCGGGGCCTGATCCGGGTAGAGAATCGAGGGTATGCCGACGATCGAGTCATCTGCAACTCGCTCTTTCGAGGAGGGCGTCGCCGCCGGTCGGCATGCCACCGAGCACGATCGCAGGGTGCGGGAGTCGCTCGGCGACGTCGATCTGCGCGAGCTCAGCGCAGCCGTCGCTCGTGACACGCGCCGGCGGGGAGTCTCGTTCGGCTCGGCCAACGGGGAGCGGGCGTTTCGCATCGACCCGATCCCGCGCGTGATCGACGCCCGCGAGTGGCAGCAGCTCGCCGACGGGGTGGCGCAGCGGGTGCGCGCGCTTGAGCTGTTCGTGCGAGACGTCTACGGGGATCGCCGGATCGTGCAGGCCGGCGTGGTCTCGGCCGCCAGCCTGCAGGATGCCCAGCACTATGAGCCGCAGCTGATGGGCGCCGGCGAGCACGTCTGCTCGTGGATCACCGTCGCCGGCCTGGATGTGGTGCGCGACCTCGATGGCTCGTTCAAGGTCCTCGAGGACAACCTGCGCACGCCGTCGGGGATCGCCTACGCCGTGGCGACCCGTGAGGTCATGGGGGCGCATCTGCCGCCGCCCGCGGACCTGCACGTACGCTCGCTGGACAAGGCGTTTCAGACGCTCGGCGATGCCCTGCGCGCGGCGGCTTTATGCGAGGACCCGGTGATCGTGTTGCTGAGCGACGGGGAGTGCAACTCGGCCTACTACGAGCACGCGACGATCGCCCGTCATCTGGGCCTGCCGCTGGTGGGCGCCGAGCAGCTGTCGGTCCGTCGCGGGCGCCTGTTCGCGAACCTCGCCGATGGTGAGCACGCGGTCGACGTCGTCTACCGGCGCACCGACGAGGACCGGCTCACCGATGAGCATGGCGGTCCGACTGGAGTCGCACAATTGCTACTCGAGCCGATCCTCAATGGCACGCTCGCCTGCGTCAACGCGTTCGGTACGGGAGTCGCCGATGACAAGCTGCTGCACGCATACGTCGAGAGCATGGTCCGGTTCTATCTCGGCGAGGAGCCGCTGCTGCGGTCTGTGCCCACCTACGACCCCTCCCAACCGGGCGTGCTCGAGATGATCCTCGAGCGCATCGACGAGTTGGTCGTCAAGCCGCGCAGCGGTCACGGGGGCTACGGCGTGGTGATCGGGCCACACGCCCGGCCCGAGGATCTGCGCGCCACGGCGGCGGCGCTGTCACGGGCACCGCAGCGGTTCGTGGCCCAGGAGACGATCATGCTCTCACGCCATCCGACCGTGACCGATGGGCGTCTGGAGCCGCGCCACATCGACCTGCGGCCGTTCGCGATCTCAAGCGCAGAGCACGTTCACGTGCTCCCGGGTGGGCTCACCCGCGTGGCATTCGAGCGGGACGCGCTGGTCGTCAACTCCTCCCAGAACGGGGGCAGCAAGGACACGTGGGTCCTAGCATGAGTCGTGGGTGCACGTATGCCGGCTGATCGGTTTCGCAGAGTGATTGAGATGGACAAGCCGCTGATCGGCGTGACCGTCTCGGAGATCCGCGCCAAGGAAGACGCCCAGCGCGTACCCCACGGCGAGCCCACGCAGACCGAGATGACGCTCGGGCTTTCCTACAT
The DNA here is from genome assembly GCA_963736555.1 of uncultured Solirubrobacterales bacterium. Lineage (GTDB taxonomy): Bacteria > Actinomycetota > Thermoleophilia > Solirubrobacterales > Solirubrobacteraceae > Palsa-744. The sequence continues at coordinate 110,285 of CAVTPC010000017.1, read as the reverse complement.
GCGGGCCGTCGAGCGGGCCGGCGGTCTGCCGGTCGCGCTGCCGCCGCTGGGCGAGGATGACATCGAAGGGCTGCTGGAGCACCTTTCGGGTCTGCTGCTCACCGGCGGCCCGGACGTTGATCCCTCCTGCTATGGAGCTGCGCCCCACCCCGAGCTGGGCCCGACCGATCCGACCGTCGATGAGTTTGAGATTGCGCTCTGCCGGCGCGCCGATCGGCGGGGCATGCCGATCCTCGGTATCTGCCGCGGAGCGCAGGTGCTGAACATCGCGCGCGGAGGCACGCTGCATCAGCACCTGCCCGATCTGGTCGGCCACGCCGTCGAGCATCGCCAGGCCGAGTCGGGAGACCGCACCACGCACGAGGTGCGCGTCGCGCCCGACAGTGCGCTCGCTCAGACCACGGGCGGTGGGCCGGTGAACGTGAACTCGTTTCACCACCAATCGATCGACCGGCTGGGGGAGGGCTTGCGTCCCGTCGCATGGGCCGACGATCACGTGGTCGAGGCGGTCGAGGACGATCGAGCGGCACTGGTGCTCGGAGTGCAATGGCATGCCGAGACACTCGTACAGGAAGCCGAGCAGTTGGCGCTGTTCGAGCGCTTGGTCGAGGCCTCCAGGCTGATGTCCTGGAGGTTGACCTACGAGGACGACACCGGCGAGCAGAGAGACTCCGGTGCTCACGCCGTCTGACGCGCTCGATCCGCCGGCGCGGGCGCCGATCTCGAGTCCCGGAGCCTGGTCGCGGTGGGCGCCCGCCGGCTCCGAACCGTGGACGGTCGGCGTCGAGGAGGAGGTGATGCTGCTCGACCCCGCAACCTGGTCGCTGGCCTCTCAGGCGGACGCGGTCATGTCGCGCCTGACGGGCGAGCTGGCATCGCACACGAGCACCGAGACTCACGGTTCGGCGCTGGAGCTGAGGACCGATCCGCATGCGAACGTCGCCGAAGGTCTCGAGCAGCTCGAGCGCCTGCGTGGCGAGCTTGCGCGCGAGCTGCAGATGCTCGATCTTCGGGCGGCGGTCGCCGGCCTGCACCCGTTCACCTCCTGGCAGGACACGCGCATCTCCGAAGGCGATCGGTATCGGTTCCTGTATGGGTCGATGCGTGAGCTGGCCCGGCGCGAGCCGACGTTCGCCCTGCACGTGCACGTGGCCGTTCCCGACGCGGCCCGCGCGATGCTCGCTGCCAACAGGCTGCGCTCGCACCTGCCGCTGCTGCTGGCGCTGTCGGCCAACTCGCCGTTCTGGCAGGGTCGTGAGACGGGGCTGGCCTCGGCGCGCACGCCCCTGTTCCAGGCATTCCCCCGCGTGGGGATTCCACGCGCGTTCCTCGACTACGAGGACTATGTCAGCACGATCGACCTGCTGCTGCGCTGCGAGGCGTTTCCCGAGCCCACGTTCCTGTGGTGGGACGTGCGCCTGCAGCCGCGGTTCGGAACGATCGAGATCAGGATCATGGATGCCCAGAGCACCGTCGCGGACTCCGTGGCCCTGACGGCGCTGGTGCAGTGTCTCGTGCGCCTGGAGGCGACGGAGGGCTCGGGCGCGGACCCCGCGATCGATCTGCCCGAGGTGCTTGCCGAGAACCGCTTTCTGGCCGCCCGCGACGGCGTCGATGCGAGCCTGATCGATGCCCGCCTGGGGCGTCGCGCACCTGTTCCCGACCTGCTCGAGTCCGTGCTGGCACTGTGCATGCCCCACGCCGAAGACCTCGGCTGTGTGGAGGAGCTGCAGTGGACCAGGAGCCTGGCGGCCAATCCCCGGCCGGTGCGCCAGCTCGAGCTCGCTCGCGGACCGTGCAAGCTCCCTGGCCTGGTCGAGGCGCTGGCAGATCTGTTCTGAGCCCGGGCAAGCGTAGTAGTGCCCACCACTCTGCCCCGGAGACACCCGCCACCGCCACGGCCTCACAACGCCACACAACACACGCGATCGCGAGGGCCACGAGCTCCGCTACCCGGCAGTCACCTGGCCTGGCCGGCGCAGTGACTCACCGCACGCCGGCTCGATCACGATCTCGGTGGCGCGTGGTCGCAGCAGCAGCACCGCCGCGAACGCGCCCACCAGGCAGAGCAGCGCGCCGATCCCAAATGCGAGCTGATAGCCGCTGCTCAGCGCGCTCAGGCTCCAGGCGCCGTGCGCGAGCTGGCGCTGAGTGTGCGAGTCGGCGAGCGTGCTCAGCACGGCCAGACCGAGCGCGCCTCCCACCAGCCGCGAGGTGTTCAGCAGGCCGGAGGCGAGCCCGCTCTGTGCCGCTGCGACGCCCTGTACGGCGGCGATCGTGGCGGGAACGAGCGCCAGGCCCAGTCCCCCGGCGCCGAGCACCCCGCCGGGCAGCACGTTCGCGAAGTAGCTGCCTCCGGGCCTGATCCCGGTCAACAGCCCGAGACCTGCAGCGGCGCTCAGCATCCCGGCGGTGAGCACGGGACGGACTCCGAAGCTGGCCACCAGTCGCGGCGCGAGCGTCGCGGCCAGAGCGACGGTCAACGTCAGCGGGACGAACGCCAGGCCTGCCTGCAGCGCGCTGTATCCCAGCACCTGCTGCATGTACAGGGTCAGGAAGAACCACATCGAGAACACGCCGGAGTAGGCCAGCGCGACCACCAGGTTCGCGGCGCGCAGGCGCGGCATCCGCAGCACCGACAGCGGCAGCAGCGGCGCGGCCGCGACCCGGCCCTCGACGAACGCGAACGCGCCCAGCAGCGCCACCGCGACGGCCAGCGGTCCGAGCACGCCCGTCGAGATCCAGCCAAGGGTCTCGCTGCGGACGATCCCGTACACCGCGACGACCAGCCCGAGCGTGACCAGAGTCGCTCCGGCGAAGTCGAAGTGTCGCTCCGAGTCCTCGCGCCGGCTCTCGGGGATGATCCGCCGCCCGGCCACGATCACCGCGGCTCCGATCGGGACGTTGATCAGAAATATCGCCGGCCAGCCGAACACCTGGGTCAGGACGCCGCCGAGCAATGCGCCGGAGGCGCCACCGAGCCCGCCGATCGCCCCCCATACGCCGAGCGCACGGTTGCGCTCGGCGCCTTCCCTGAACGACGTGGTGACGATCGCAAGGCTCGCGGGCGAGAGCAGCGCGCCGCCGATGCCCTGCAGCGAGCGCGCCCCGATCAATAGGCCCCGCGAGCTCGCGAGCGCGCACAGCAGCGAGGCGAAGCTGAACAGGGCAACGCCAGCCAGAAACACACGTCGGCGGCCGAGCAGGTCGGCGGCCCGCCCGCCGAGCATCAGAAACCCGCCGAACGTGATCGTGTAGGCGTTGACCACCCACTGCAGACCGGCGGTGCCGAAGTGCAGCCCGTCGCGCATCGACGGCAGCGCGACGTTGACGATCGAGACGTCGAGGATGACCATGAACTGCGCCAGGCAGATGAGCACCAGCAGCACGTTTTTCGAGCGCTCGCGTGAACGACGGTGATCGCCCGAGCGCTGGCGGACACCGATCGGAAGGTGGTTGAGGACGGCGGTGCTCATCGGCCGACCGCCCTTAGGACATAGGCCGCCTCGACGATCGCCGACAGGCGTGCATCGCCCAACTGGCGGCTCTGATCGCGTGCTGCCTGGGCTGTTGGCGCCGGCTGGGGTGTTGGTGTCGAAGGTGCTGGCATGACGGTCCGCTTCCTCTTAGTTCGCTAGTACGACGAGCATCGTACCACAAAGGACGCCGATCGTCGTACAATAAAACGCATGGGCCTGATTCATCCCACCCGCGAAGAGCTGCAGATCGCCGACGTGCTGCACGCTCTCAGCGATCCGCAGCGTCTCAGCGTCGTGCGCTGCCTGGCCCAGGATCCGACGCCCAGACGCTGCGGATCGTTCGATCTGGACATCACCAAGTCGACGCTCACCCATCACTTTCGCGTGCTGCGCGAGGCCGGGGTGATCGATCAGCGCGAGGAGGGCACGGCCCGCCTGAACAGCCTGCGCCGCGAGGATCTCGACGCACGCTTTCCGGGTCTGCTCGACGCCGTGCTCGCCGCCTCGCCTGCTCCGGTGGCGCCTCCAGCAGCGGTGGCGCCTGCAGCTGCGGCCGCGGCTCTGCTCTGAGCTGACGGCCTTCCGCGCCGCCCGGCAGTCAACGGCCGGCGCCCCGGCTCTGCTCGCAACAGCCGGCCAGTGCCCGAGCAGTGGTCTCTGACGACGGTGCGGCTGCGGTCGATCAGGCCTGCGCGCCCTCGGGCGCTGCCACCGGCCCGACCTCGGCGTGACCGACCTCCGCCACGAGCTCCGCGGCAGGGGTCATCTTCGGCACCAGTATGCCCGCGAGCAGGCACACGATCAGAAACCCGGTCGCCATCAGGAACGTCTCGGTGAATCCGGTCACGGCGGGCAGCCCGTTGACGGTGTGGGCGGCGATGAACGTCGCCGACAGCTGGCCGCCGAGCGCCCCGCCGAGCGTGCGCATGACGGTGTTCATGCCGCTTGCAACGCCCGTCTGGTGGGGTGAGACGGCCTGTACGATCAGGTTGCCCAGCGCCGCAAACGCGAGTCCGACTCCGACTCCCAGCAGTCCGGCGGCGATCAGCAGGTCGTAGGGATGGCTGTGCGCGACGGCGAGCAGCGCGAAGGACGCGGTGCTGAAGGCCGTCCCTGCCAGCAGGGCCGCGCGCGAGCCAAAGCGTGCGGAGATCCGCCCGGCGGACAGGCCGAGGATCGTCATCCCGATCGTCGTCGGCAGCAGGTACAGGCCCGATACGACGACCGAAGCACCGAACCCGAACCCGGTGCTCTTTGGCAGCTGCGCGATCTGGGGGATCACGATGAACGACGCGTACATGCCGGCGCCGAGCAGGAACGCGGACGCGTTCGTCGTCCACACGCCCCTGATCCGCATCATCGCCATGTCGACGAGCGGGTTGGAGCTGCGAGCCTCGACCGCGATCCAGGCGACCGTGACGGCCAGGCCGACGGCGAGCAGGCCGAGCGTCTTCGCTGAGCCCCAGCCCCAGGTAGTGGTCTGCGAGATCGCGATCAGCACGATCGACATGCCGATCGTCATGAGCGTCGCCGCGAACCAGTTCACGCGCCCGGGCAGCTTGACCGGAGACTCGGGAATGTATCGCCTGCTCGCCACCGCGGCGAACACCGTCGGCACCAGCGGCAGCCAGAACAGCCAGTGATAGTTGAGGTGCTCGATGATCAGGCCCGACAGCACGATCCCCACGCCGCCGCCGAGGCCAAGGATCGCCGACAGCAATCCGATGCTCCCGGGCACCTTCTCGCGCGGGAACTCGTCGCGCACGATCCCGAACGCGAGCGGAAAGATCCCGCCGGCCGCGCCCTGGATGAAGCGGCCCACGACGATCACCGCCAGCGAGCTCGACACCGCCGACAGGAGCGTGCCGGCGGCGAGGATCACGAGCGTCCACAGCAGGATCTTCTCCTTGCCGTACATGTCGCCGAGGCGGCCGAGGATCGCGGTGCCGACCGATGCGGCCAGCAGGTAGGCGGTCAGCAGCCAGGTGACTTCGGTCTCGGATGCGTGCAGCGCGTGCTGGAAGGTCGGCAGCGCCGGCAGCACCGCCGAGCTGAGCACCGCGTACGCCAAGCCGCCGAGGGCGAGCACGGCGAGGATCAGATTCGGATGCGTGCGGTCGGTTGTCGTTGTCGAGCTCATGTGCGTGTGTCTTGCCCTGGACGTTCACTCAACGGGCGGTTCATGGTCGGTACGCGGGCGGAACGACCCACAGTAGCGTGCGTGTCGCGGGCTATAATTTGGGATGTAAGCAACTACTGGAGGCTGGCTATGGTTCCCGTCGATCGACTCGACGCATACCGGCGCCAGCTGCTGTGGAGCGCGTTGCCGGTGCTCGAGGAGCTGGCCGGCACGGTGTGCGCAGGGCGCCGATGACCAAGCGCATGCTCGGCGCCGGGCGCGTCACGTTCGCGGCGCTCGCGATCCCCAACTACCGCCGCTACATCGCCGGCCAGTCGATCTCGCTGATCGGCACCTGGATGCAGATGGCCGCCCAGTCCTGGTTGGTGCTGACGCTCACCGGCTCGGCCACGACGCTCGGCGTGATCGTGGCGCTGCAGACGCTGCCGGTGCTGCTGCTCGGCCCCTACGGCGGCGTGATCGCCGACCGCGTGGACAAGCGCCGGCTGATGGTCGCGCTGCAGATCGCGATGGGCGTGCAGGCGCTCGTGCTCGGCCTGCTGACCGTCACCGGGAGCGTGCGCCTGTGGCAGATCGCTGCGCTCGCGCTGCTGCTGGGCCTGAACAACGCGTTTGAGAACCCGGCCCGGCAGTCGTTCATGCTGGAGATGGTCGGCCCCGAGAGCCTGCGCAACGCCGTCAGCCTCAATTCGGTGCTCGTGAACGTGGCGCGCGTGATCGGCCCGGCGGTGGCGGGCATCCTGATCGCGACCGTCGGCGAGGGCGCGTGCTTTCTGCTCAACGCCGCGAGCTTCGTCGCCGTCGTGACCTCGCTGGTGACGCTCGACCGCAGTGCGATCGCCCCCAGCCCGCCCAGTGGCCGCGAGCCGGGACAGCTGCGCGAGGGACTGCGCTACGTCAGGCGCACGCCCGAACTGGGGGTGCCACTGCTGATGATGGCGCTTGTGGGCTGCCTGGCGTATGAGTTTCAGGTCACGCTGCCGGTGATGGCTCGCCAGGGATTGCATCTGGGTGCGACCGGTTACGGGTTCATGACCGCCGCGATGGGCCTCGGCGCGGTGCTCGGAGGTCTGATCGTGGCCGCCAAGGGACGTACCGGGTTGCCCACGCTGGTAATGGCCGCGACGGCGTTCGGGGTGGTGCTGCTGTTCGCAACCGCCGCCCCGAACCTCCCGATCGAGCTGCTCGCGCTCGCGCTCGCCGGTGGCGCCAGCATCGCGTTCATGTCGACCGGCAACTCGACGCTGCAGCTGACGGCGGAGCCGAGCATGCGCGGACGGGTGATGTCGTTGTGGTTCGTCGCGTTCCAGGGCTCGACGCCGATCGGTGGCCCGATCGTGGGCTGGATCATGGTGGTCGCCGGCGCCCGTGCGGGGCTCGGGGTCGGAGGTGTGACCTGCCTGCTGGTCGCGGTGCTGGGCCTGTTCGCGTTGCACCGCCTGGAGCCGGGGTCGTTGCGCTCGCGGTTTGCGCTGGGCACGAGGTAGGTCCTGGACTGGAGGCCGTGCCGCATGCGGCACGGCTGACGACGTCGCATGCGACGTCGTCCTGGAACCGCGCATGCGCGGTTCCACCGAGTGCGCATGCGCACTCGGAATGACGGGCCGCATGGGGCCGTCACGGACGGTGCATGCACCGTCCGGAGAACATCACCAGTCAATGAGATCCGTATACGCCGAACAGGCTCTTTCGATCGCCGATTGGTTTACGAAGTGGACTCGATAGGCATATATGGTGGGAGTCCCATCCATCGTCAGGAGGTAGCTGTGGCCACTCCGATCATCAGCCAAGACCATCACCCCACCCTGCGCCACGAGGAGCGCGAGGCGATCGGTGTCGAGCTGCAGGGCGTGCTCGTCATCCTGATCGACCTGTCGCTGCTGGGCAAGCAGGCGCACTGGAACATCGTCGGGCCGAACTTCCGCCCGCTGCACCTGCAGCTGGATGAGCTGATTGACGCCTGGCGCCTGGCCTCCGACGCGGTCGCCGAGCGAGCGGTCGCGCTCGGCTACCAGCCCGACGGGCGCAGCGGCACGGTCGCGCAGCGCAGCGAGCTGACGCCGCTGCCCGAGGGCCAGCTGCTCGACCGCGACGTGATTACGGCGTTTACGGCCCTGCTGACGGATGCGATCGGTGCGATTCGCGAGCGCATGGATCGCCTGGAGGATGTCGACACGGTCACGGCCGATCTGTTGCACGGCGTGGTCGCCGGCCTGGAGGAGAACCTATGGATGATCCGCGTCCAGGCGGCGTAGCCGAGCAGTAGGACGTGGCGTGGCGTGGCGCGGCTCTGCGCCGAGCGTATATTTGGCCGGGTGTCGCCCCGATCGTCATTGGACATGACGCTCCTCCCAGGGGCCCGGGAGCTGCTGGCGGTGCACGCTCGTGAGCTGCCTCAGCGTGACGATCTGTGCGGCGCGTTCTGCGGCGCTCTCGCATTGCATGCGGCCGGCATCGAGGATCACGGTGACGAGCCGGTCGACCAGGACGCGGTTGCGCTGGCGGCCGGAACTGTCGTCTCGAACGTGCCGGACGTCGCGATCCTGCCCTACGGCGAACCCGGCCGGCGCGACTACCGCCTGTCGATCCCGCTCGTGCAGGACGCCTCGGTATCGGGCACCACGGCCGCGGGGCTGATCGGCGCCGTCCCAGAGCTGTCCGGTGGGCGGCTGGCGGCAATCCCCTACACCGGCCCCTGGACGGCGACTACGCTCGCCGGCCTGTTCGAGCTCGTAGCCGCGCTGGGGCATCCGGTCACGCTGCTGGCCAACCTCGCCACCCGTCATCTGTGGGGCTCGCACCCGCGCGCGGACCAGCTGCTGGATTACCTGCTCGACGGTGCGCCTGCCGGTCCGCCACCGGACTGGGACGTCGGGCACTTCGTGTGCGTGGTCGGCCGGCTCAGCGGGCCGGGTGGCAGCCTGTATGGGGTGGCCGACACCTATCCGTCGCTGGGTATGAGAGGCATACACATGCAGCCGGCCGAGCGCCTGGCCGCCGCGATCGAGCGGCGCGACATGCCCGCGGGCGGAGTGCTCGCGGTCGTCTTCGCCGAGGACGCCGCCCCAGTGCGCTTGGCCGCCCAAGCGCTCGGCCTGAGCGAGGGCGTCTGGGATAACGGCACCGTCACGCACGAGACGCTCGCGTGAGTACGACCGACCTGGTCGCGCTCGTGTGCTGCGATCTCGGCGCGATCGCGCGCGGCCGCTCGCTGCCGGCCGCGGAGCTCGACTCGTATCTCGGCGCCGGCGTCGGTTGGGTGCCAGCCAACCACGCGCTCACACCGCTCGGCCCGCTCGCCGAGCCCAATCCGTTCGGCTGCACCGGTGATCTGCGCCTCCTGCCGGACATCGATACTCGCGTGCGCGTGGAGGCGGCTGGACCCGGCGGCACACCGCTGGAGCTCGTCCTGTGCGACATCGTGCAGACCGACGGCGCGCCGTGGGAGTGCTGCCCTCGACAGTTCCTGCGCGACGCACTGAGCGAACTGCAGGACGAGCTCGGTCTGCAGCTCGTGGCCAGCTTTGAGCACGAGCTCCAGCTGTTACCCGATTCCGCCGTCCATCTCGGCTCGGATGACAATGACGACGCGCCCCCGCCGCCACCGCCGTTCTCGCTGGAGGCGCTGCGACGGGTCGAGCCGTTTCCCGGTGAGGTGATGGGTGCACTCACCGAAGCAGGCGTGCAGCCAGAGCGCGTGTTCGCCGAGTTCGCCGCGCACCAGTTCGAGATTCCCACAGCACCCGCGGTCGGGCTGGCGGCGGCCGACCGCAGCGTCGTGCTCGTGCAGGTCGTCCGTGAGATCGCCCGCCGGCGCGAGTTGCGCGCGACGTTCACGCCGCTGCTCGACCCCTCCGAAGCCGGCAACGGGGTGCACATCCATCTCAGCCTGCGCGACCCATCCGGCCGGCCGGCGCTGTATGACGCGGCCCGTCCCGGGTGCCTGAGCGAGCTGGGCGAGCGCTTCGCCGCCGGCATCCTGCTGCGCGCTCGGGCGCTGAGCGCGCTGACCGCCCCCAGCCCGGTCTCGGCCGCGCGCCTGACGCCCCACCACTGGAGCGCGGGCGCCGCGTGTCTGGGGCAGCGCAACCGCGAAACGCTGCTGCGCCTGCCGCCGCTTGTCTCGCTCGGTGGTGGGGATCCGGAACGCCAGCTGCGCCTGGAGTACCGCGGCGCCGACGCGAGCGCCAACCCGTACCTGGCGCTCGGCGCGATCGTGCGCGCGGGACTCGACGGTGTGCGCGCTGGGTTGCCGGCGCCGCCGATCCTCGACCGCGACCCCGCGCAGCTCGATTCGATCGAGGCCGAGCGCTATGGAGTCGGTGCGCTCCCGGCCTCGCTGGATGAGTCACTGCAAGCGCTCGTGGAGGACGGCGCTGCGCGCGCGTGGATGAGTCAGCTGCTGTATGAGGCGTACGTCGCAGTCAAGCGCTATGAGCTGCAGGCGAGCGCGGAGTGGGACATCGAGGAGTTGTGCCGCCGCTATGCGTGCGTCTACTGAGAACCCCATCTGACCGGACCAAGTTGACCGGAGGAGCGACCACCGATCTGCTGCCCCAACTGCTCGCCGGCATCGAGCGCGAGTTGCCGCGCGCGGTCGAGTTGCGCCACCGGCTGCACTCCCGGCCAGAGCTGGCGCACGAGGAGCACCAGACGGCCGCAGCCATGGCCGCGGAGCTGCCGGTCACCTGCACCACGGTCGCTGCTACCGGGCGGATCGCGCGCATCGGTCCGGCGCAGGGTCCGGCGGTGGCAGTGCGCGCAGAGCTCGACGGCCTACCGATCGAGGAGCACACCGATGCTCCGTTCCGTGCCACCGGCGGGGTGATGCACGCCTGCGGGCACGATGTCCACATGGCGGCGCTCGTCGCGCTGGCTCGTGCGGCGCACGCGCTCGGAGATGCGCTGCCCGCCGCACTGCTGGTGGTGCTGCAGCCGAGCGAGGAGGCCTATCCCTCCGGCGCCGAGCAACTGCTCGGCGAGCTGACCGCATTCGCGCCGGCGGCGATCGTCGGGGCTCACGTGCATCCCGAGCTGCCCTGGGGCACGGTCGCGCTCGACCCCGGCACGACCAACGCGTCGTGCGACTACGTCGAGATCACGATTCACGGACAGCCCGCGCACGGCGCCTACCCCCACCGCGGACGCGACCCGATCCTCGCGCTCGCCGAGATCGTCGTCTCACTCCATGCCCAGATCGGCCGGCGGATCGATCCCATGCATCCGGCGACGCTGACCGTCGGGGTGCTGGACGGCGGCAGCGCGGAGAACGTGATCCCCGCGCAGGCTCACGCCCGCGCGGCCCTGCGCGCATACCGCTCGGCCGATCGCCAGGCGCTGCGCCGGATGGTCGAGGAGGTCGCTTCCGGTGTCGCCGCCGCCCACGGCTGCCGCGCCACGATCGAGCTTCAGCTCGGCGAGCCGGCGCTCGCCAACGATCCCGGCATCGTCGCCGGCGCGCGCGAGCTGCTCGACGATGCGGGCTTCGGCCCTGCCCACGAGTGGCGCTCGTGCGGCTCGGACGACTTCGCGTTCTTCGGCTCGTTGGATGCACACATCGCGATGGGCTTTGTCGGCCTCGCGGGCGCCGAGGGGTTCGTCGCGCGACCGCTGCACCACCCCGAGCTGCTGGTGCCCGACCCGGCGGTCGGGGCCGTCGCGCGTGCCCAGGCCGTGCTCTACCTCGCCGCCGTCGCGGCGATCACGTCTGGCGATCGGACATAATCCCGACGATGCGCGCCGTCCAGATCGTCGAGCTCACCGGTCCTGACACGGCACTCGCGCTCGGCGATATTCCCGAGCCGGAGTCGCCGCCGCAGCACATGCTCACCCCGGGCTCGGGGGTCTTGGTGGAGGTGCATGGCGCCGGCGTGTCGTTTCCCGAGGTGCTCCAGACGCGCGGCGAGTACCAGCTCAAACCGCCGGTTCCGTTCGTGCCCGGCAGCGAGATCGCCGGCATCGTTCGCGAGGCGTCCGCGGGCTCGGCGGTAGCGCCGGGCGATCGCGTCGCGGCGTTCTGCGCGCTCGGCGGCTTTGCCGAGCTGGCGGTCGCGCCCGAGTTCCTCACGTTCCCGCTCGCTCCCCAACTCGACTACGCCCAGGGTGCGGGGCTGATCCTCAACTACCACACGGCCTACTTCGCGCTCGTCCTGCGCGGGCGGTTGGCCGCGGGCGAGACCGTGCTCGTGCACGGCGCCGCGGGCGGTGTCGGCACCGCCGCGCTGCAGGTCGCCCGGGGTCTCGGTGCACGCACGATCGCGGTTGTCTCGAGCGTTGAGAAGCAGCGCATCGCCGAGCAGGCCGGCGCCGATCACGTGCTGCGCGCGGACGGTCCCTGGAAGGACGAGGCCAGCGAGCTCTCCGGCGGCGGCGTCGACCTCGTGCTCGATCCGGTCGGCGGCGATCGCTTCACCGACAGCCTGCGCTCGCTGCGCGAGACCGGACGCGTGGTCGTGGTCGGCTTCACCGGCGGCTCGATCCCCGAGGTCCGGGTCAACCGGCTGCTGCTCGGCAACACCGAGGTCATCGGCGCCGGCTGGGGCGCCTACGCGATGGCCCGGCCCGAGGTCTGCCGCGACATCGACCTGGCGCTCAGACCGCTGATCGAATCGGGCGTGCTCGCCCCGATCGTCGGCGCGCGCTTCCCACTCGATCGCGCCGCCGACGCGTTGCACGAGATCGACGAGCGCCGGGCGCTGGGCAAGGTCGTTCTCGACGTGCGTTGAGGTGCGCGTATGTGGGCGGTGTGTGGGGGTTGAGCTGTGGCTATCCTAGCGATTGGTATGACTATGGCATTACCACCAAAAAAAGTGAATAGACACCCTCTGCCCTCTGTGCGACTCTCCCGCCCGAGCCGAACGGTATAGCCACCGATGGACTTCGCTCACTCCCCCCGCACGCAGGAGCTGCTCGCCCAGCTGACTGCATTTCACGAGCGTGAGATCGCTCCGTGCGAGGAGCCATATCACCGGGAGCTCTTGGCCAGCCCCGACCCGTGGACGTCGGTCGCGCCGGTGATCGAGGAGCTGAAGTCGCTGGCCCGGGCCGAGGGATTGTGGAACCTGTTCCTGCCGCCCGGCGCCGAGCTCGCCGGTGAGCCGGTCGGGGCGGGGCTGAGCAACGTCGAGTACGCGCCGCTGGCCGAGTGCATGGGCCGCTCGCTGATCGCCGCCGAGGTGTGCAACTGCAACGCTCCCGACTCCGGCAACATGGAGGTGCTGCTGCAGTTTGGCTCCTCCGAGCAGCAGGCGAGCTGGCTGAGCCCGCTGCTGGAGGGCACGATCCGCTCGGCGTTCTGCATGACCGAGCCGGACGTCGCCTCCTCTGATGCGACCAACATGCAGGCCACCGCGACGCTCGACGGCGATGAGGTCGTGCTGAACGGCCGCAAGTGGTGGAGCACCGGTATCGGTCACCCCGACTGCCGGATCCTGATCTTCATGGGTCTCACCGACCCCGAGGCCGACCGCTACCACCAGCACTCGATGGTGCTTGTGCCGCTGCCCACGCCGGGTGTGGCGGTCGAGCGGATGCTCACGACGATGGGCTTCCACGACGCGCCCGGCGGCCACGGCGAAGTCTCGTTCAGCGACGTGCGCCTGCCCGCGGGCTCGATCATCGGCGGTCCCGGTCAGGCGTTCGCGATCGCCCAGGCGCGCCTGGGACCGGGGCGCATCCACCACTGCATGCGCCTGATCGGACTGGCCGAGCTGGCGCTCGAGCTGGCATGCGTGCGCGCCGGCGAGCGCACCGCGTTCGGCAAGCCGCTGGCCAACCTCGGTGGCAACCGCGAGCGGATCGCCGATGCGCGCATCGGGATCGACCAGGCCAGGCTGGGAGTGCTGCACGCCGCATGGCTGCTCGACACCGCATCCCCGGATGCGCTCGGCGCGGTCTCCCAGATCAAGGTCGCCGTCCCGAACATGACCCAGCGCGTGATCGACATGGCGATCCAGCTGCACGGCGGCGCCGGCCTCAGTGACGACTACCCGCTCGGGGCCGCATGGACGATCGCCCGCTCGCTGCGCCTGGCCGACGGGCCCGACGAGGTCCACCGTGGCGTAATCGCCCGTCTGGAGCTCGCGCGCCACGGTATCGGTCACTGGGCCCCCCGGTCATGACCCGCAGGGCGCCGCTGGACCCTAACCGGGCGCCGCCGGCTCCTCGCCCGCATCGACCAGCTCGCCGGCGCCGGTCTGCCGCACGCGCACCCGCCGCGTGCCGACGTTGCTGACGATCACCGCGACGATCGTCACCAGATACAGCTGTCCGAACAGCGCCTCGATCACCGAGGTCATCCGTGCCGCCGCGGAGACCGGTGCGATGTCGCCGTAGCCGACGGTCGTGAGCGTGATGAAGCTGAAGTACACCTCTTCGGCGTGTTTGTTCGAGCCGATGTGGCTGAGCACCGGCGCGCCGGCGAGCGCGTCCATCACGCTGTAGCCGAACGCGAATATCAACCCCGCCAGCAGATACACCGTCAGTGCGCCCATCACCGAGTGCAGGGTCACACGCTGCTCGGAGCGGATGCCGCCGACCACACCGCGCGTGACGATCACCGCTCCGGCCACGGCGAGGATCCCGCTCAGGCCAAACATGATCGCGCGCTCGGTGTTGCCCCGCCCGGCGATCGCCGCCGCGATCAGTCCCACCACCGCGATCCCCACGAGCACGCCCACCTGCTGCCACCGCCGGCGGGTGGCGTTCTCGGCAAACAGCGCGGTGATGACGGTCGCGGCCATCAGCAGCGCCTGTGCCAGCCATGACGCGGGCGTGTCCGGCAGCAGCATCTGGACGCAGGTGGAGAGGACCGCGAGCACGAGCACCAGCCCGTAGCGGTAGCTGCCCTTCAGCTCGGTGAGCCGTTTGGCCGACAGCTGCTCAGGCATCCGCCCAGGTTAAGGTTCGCACCGGACCTGATAGAAACCTCGCCCCTGCATCCGACCTGGAGGAGTCACGATGGCTGATCTACTCACGAGCATCCGCGCCGAGATCGACGCTCGTCTGGACGAGCTGCGTCCTCTGCTCACCGAGTATGAGGAGCTGCTGGCGGTTGTCGAGGCGCTTGCTCCCGAGGGCCCCACGGCGCCCGAACCTGCTCCTCGCCCCGCCGCGCCGAAGACCACGCGCTCCGTGCGGGCTCCCGCCAAAGCGCGCCGTCCGGCCGGCAGGCGCAAACGTGCTCCCCGGCCCTCGATCACTCCCACCGGCCAGGCGATACTCGCGGCGCTCGAGCACGGCTCGCACACCGTCGCCGAGCTGGTCGTCGTGACCGCGTTGCCCGCGCCGGACATTCGCAAGGACCTGCGGCCACTGCTCAAGCGCCAGGCGATCGTCAAGACCGATCGCGACGGCAAAGCGGCCTACGCGCTGTCCGCCCCCGGCGAGTAGCCTTCAGTCCGCTGCTGCCGGCGTCGTGGCAATCCGCTTGCGCGCGACCCGCGCCGCCTCCTTGCCCCCGATGAACGGCGCCAGCGCTACGTACACGAGCTGGGGCGCCAGCTCGGTGATGTCCTCGATGTGCTCGTGCTCGATGTGGTGGTGCAGCACCTGCCAGATGCCTCCCGCGATCGCCTCCGGCGCGATCCCCGGCACCGTGCGCCCGGCCGGCACGTGGTGGTACCCGGGCTGCAGATACGCCGCGAACCCGTGCAGTCCGGTGTCGCGAATTTCGATTGCCAGCGGGCTCGCCGCGAACGTGTCAACGACCGTCAGGTGCGCGTGGGCGGGCTCGGAGGCCAGATAGTCGAGCAGCGCCCTGATGCCGGCGGCGACACCCATCGCCCAATCGTCGCCCTGGGCTTCGTAGGCTCCCACCGTGATTCCAAGCGCCTGGTGCAGGCCGACCTTCTGCGCGCCCAGAAACGCGTCGTGCTTGGTCGGATACATCTCGTAGAACGTCTGGTGCGACACGTTCGCGCGCCGGGCGATCTCGGGGATCGTCAGCCCCGCAAGCCCCTTCTCGGCGACGATCGCGGCGGTCGCGTCGACGATCCGCTCACGCTGGTTTTTGACGATGAACTGTCGCGGCAGGTCGTGGCGGCCGCTGGGCAGCCGGCCCTCGGCCTGGCGCGCGCGCTCGGAGGCCATCAGCATCGCCCGGCCATCCTCGGCCTCGTGCTCCTGTGCGTTCTTGGCGTGCTTGGCGTCCCCGGCGTGCTTGCGCGCAGGCGCGGTGCGCGGGTGCTCCAGGCCGGCCGGTAGCTTTGCGGGGTAGGACTCGGCCCACGCCGCGAGCTCGTCCGCGAGCCCCGGCAGCTCTGAGGCCTGGCCCCGGCGCAGGCGCGCGGCGGTCACCTCGCGGATGCCTCCCAGGATCACCTTCACGGTCAGGTCGATCCCACCGCCACCGCCAGCTCCGCCCGCGCCGCTTGCCCTGCGCCCCCCCGACGATCCCCCACCCCGAGTGCCTGTCGATCCCCCGCCGCCCCGCACGATCGCGGCGCGGGTGGTACGGATGCTCTGCTCGAGTGCTTCCAGCGTGCGATTGCGGCGCTCGAGCGCCCTCGGTCCCGCTCCGAAGGCGCCGAGCACCATCAGCGACACAGCCTCCGGCTCGGCCGCAGCCAGCTCGGCGAAGGCGCGCATCGCCCTGCGCAGGCGCTCTCCCGGTGAGCCCTGCGTACCGTAGGCCGTCATGATCGTGTTCGCCGTACGCTTGGCGATCTCGTCGTAGGCGGCCAGGAACAGCTCTTCCTTGTCTGCATACAGGCTGTAGAACGTCGGACGCGAGACGCGCGCGAGCTTCGTCAGGTCGAGGATCCTCACCGCCTGATAGCCGCGCTCGGCGATCAGCTCGATCAGCGCCGTCTGCAGCCGTTCGCGCTGGTCGCGGCGCACCTCCTCCGGGTCCAGCCCGTGCGCGCCGGTCGGCAGTCGCCGGTAGCGGCCGCGGTCTCCCGGCTCGGAGCGCGTTCCGTCGGTGGAGGCCTTTTGCTCGGTTTTTGCTGACTTGGCTGATGCTTCGCGAGTTGACATCCCTGCTCCAAAAACCTCTGTTTGACATCGAGCCAAAATAGAGTATCAAACCTCACGCAAGCGAGTCAATCTTTTTTTTGCACTGCACGCTAGGACGGGCGTGAGCGGGCACCGCCACCGCAGGTGGTGGTCGGGGCGAGGATCGGAAAGGCCCACCCGCCCCGCGTCGTGTGCTACGCACACGTGACCCAGTCCTTCGGGCTGTGTGCCCCCGATCGGAGATCCCGTCGATCTACGATCGGTAAGGACGAAGCATCCGCGCAGTGCTCACGGTCGTCCTAGCCCTTGATCGTGGCCGAGGTTCCGATCACCGCTCCGGCGCCGTTCAGTGCCTGCACGGCCACGTATGTTGTTGGGCCCACCCCCCCCGGCGCGGCGAGCGTCGTCTCGAACCCGCTCTTTGGCGCGCTCGCGACCGGCTTCAGCTGCGTGGGCGACGGCCCGGCGAGCACGTGCCAGCTCGCGACTTCGGTGGCGCCGTTCCAGCTTGCGTACACCGTCACCGGTGTGCCGGCCTTCGCCGCGCGCGCCGCGATCGCGGGGGCCGTTGCGGGCGTGGCTGTCCAGAGGGGAAAGCGATACGCGCGATAGGACTGGTAGGAGCCGTGCCAGTGCGCGTCATACAGCAGCTGCCCGCTCGAGCTGAATTCCGAGAAGTACGGCTCCGCACCCCAGCCCACGAACGTGTCGCCGTCGGTTTGCGCCTGCATGCTGCCCTGGCTGTCGGAGGACAGCGCCGGCGAGCTGTGCTCGTAGCTGGCCAGCAGCGTCTCGGTCCTCGCCTTCGGTTCCAGGCCCAGCACGATCGCCCGCGACTGAGACTGGACCTTCGGGGTCGCGCCGTTG
This sequence comes from uncultured Solirubrobacterales bacterium, assembly GCA_963736555.1. Lineage (GTDB taxonomy): Bacteria > Actinomycetota > Thermoleophilia > Solirubrobacterales > Solirubrobacteraceae > Palsa-744. Next base: position 92,843 of record CAVTPC010000017.1, on the reverse strand, counting down.
TCGAACACGCTGATCGTCCCGTTCGCCAGCACCGTCGCGTCGTGCTGGAACGCCGTCACCGTGCCGGCGCCCTGTTTGACTTCGCTGTGCTTGCCGCCGACCCGCAGCTCGATCTGGCCGGTGGTCGTGTTCAGCTCATACAGCGCCGAGGTGTTGCGCGCGCTGATCAGCGTCGTGCCGCCTGCCTGCTGGTCGACTGAGTTGATGTGGAAGTAGTCGAACGGCCATTCGGTGCTCGTGCCGACCGCTGAGCTGTATGAGTCGCTGAGACCGACGTGGTCGAGGCTCGTCCATTCGCGGCGCACCAGCCCGGTCTGCAGGTCGATTTCCTGGAAGATCGCGTCTGTCACCGCGCCGCCGCTCGGGCCGCCGAGCGAGGACAGGTTGCAGTCGATCGGGTCGAACACGGTCAGCACCGCCGTGTTCTGGGCGGTGAGGTGGAAATCGTGCAGGTCCGCCTTGTGCCCGTTGCCGGCGTGCACGCGCCCGACCTGCCGGTAGGCGCTGTTCTCGACGATCTCTTCGCCTTCGCCGAACCCCTGCGGCGGGATGTAGCCCTGCCACCACGTCAGCACCGGCTGCCCACCCAGTTGCTGCACCTGCAGGTTGGTCGCCTCCATGTCCGACGGCAGCGGGTCGAACCACACCAGTTCGCCGGTCTGGCTGAAGATCTCCGGTCCGCTCGGGCCCGGGCCCGAGTAGGGGGCGGCGAAGATGTCCCCTGGCGTGGCCTGCGGCGAGCTCGCGGTCACCTCCAGCACCGGCGGCTGCAGCGTCGGGGCGGAGTGGAAGTGCTGCTCCTCGCCGGGGTCGTGCGTCGGGGTGACGGTCGGCGTGTAGGGCAGCTTGTCCTGTCGGGCGACGACGAACTGGTAGGCGAACGACTTCGCGCCCGCGCTCGTAGCCACCCGCCCGTGCACGGTCACGGTCTCGCCGGGATCGAATGCTCGCGACGGGACGAAGCTCGCGCCATCGCCCTGGGAGTAGGCAATCAGCCGTCCGGGATGCGATCCGCTGTGCGAGCCACTCACCGACACCGCGCTCAGTGTGCTCGCCGGCGCCCCCAGCAGGCTGATCTGGGTGCTCGCCGAGGCGTCGTATGAGCCCGGCAGCGGCGAGACCGCGAGGCTCGTGCCCGGGAGCACGGCCGACCGATTCAACTGCGAGGGCACGCACGACGAGACGGACGGCCCGTTGTAGGCGGCGTCCTCGGCGGCGATCCGCTTCGATCCGAACGCGAGCGCGCCCGCGCTGGAGACCGCCACCAGGACGGCGGCGGCGATCAGGGTGCGGCGCAGGCGCCGGTGGGTTGTCTCGTGTCCAGGGCTCACGTGTTTGCGACCGGCCGGGGTCGGTCGCCGATCCTAACCTCAAGACACGATGGTTCTGTAAGAAGTTGCTGCGTCCTGCCCGCCGGCTCGTAAGAACTCGCGAATGTTCAGGCGCTCAGAACACCGGCGTCTCGGTGTAGTCGCCGAACACCTGCTGCAGCGACTCCACGATCTCGCCCTCGCTCGCCCGCGCCCGCGCGCACTGCAGCAGCGGGTCCATCAGGTTGCGATCCTCGTGCGCCGCCGCCTCGCGCAGGGCCGTCAGTGTCCGCTGCACCTCTGTCCCGTCGCGCCTGGCGCGCGAGGCGTTGAGGCGGTCGATCTGCTTGCGCTCCAGCGCCGGGTCCACGCGCAGGGTCGGGATCGGCTGCTCGTTCTCGTGCACGTAGCGGTTGACGCCGACCACGACCCGTTCGCCCGCGTCGATCTCGCGCTGCAGCTCAAACGCGGCGTCGGCGATCTCGCGCTGGGGGAAGTTGCGCTTGACGGCCTCGACCATCCCGCCGAGCTCGTCGATCTTGGCGAAGTACTCGTAACAGCGACGCTCCATCTCGTCGGTCAGCGCCTCGACGTAGTAGGAGCCTCCCAGCGGATCGGCGGTTGCCGCGACGCCCGTCTCGTGCGCGATCACCTGCTGCGTTCGCAGCGCGACCGTGACCGCCTGCTCGGTCGGCAGCGCCAGCGCCTCGTCATATGAGTTGGTGTGCAGCGACTGCGTCCCCCCGAGCACGCCCGCGAGCGCCTCGATCGTCGTGCGCACGATGTTGTTCAGCGGCTGCTGGGCGGTCAGGCTGACCCCGGCGGTCTGCACGTGCGTGCGCATCAGCCACGAGCGCTCGTTCTTGGCGCCGTATGTCTCGCGCAGCTCCCGCGCCCAGATGCGCCGGGCGGCGCGGTACTTGGCGATCTCCTCGAACATGTCGATCTGGGCGTTGAAGAAGAAGCTCAGCCGCGGCGCGAACTCGTCGATGTCCAGCCCGCGCGCGATCGCCTGCTCGACGTAGGTCAGCCCGTCCTTGAGCGTGAATGCGAGCTCCTGCTGGGCGGTCGCCCCCGCCTCGCGGATGTGATAGCCGGAGATCGAGATCGGATGCCAGCGCGGCATGTGCTCGGTGCACCACTCGATCATGTCGCCGCACATGCGCATCGCCGGGTCGATCGGGAAGCACCACTCCTTCTGGGCGATGTACTCCTTGAGGATGTCCGCCTGGATCGTCCCCGACAGACGCTCGGGCGGCACCGTTCCGCCGGCGCCGTCGCCGTCCAGCTCAGCGGCGACCACGTAGTAGGCGAGCATGATCGCCGCGGGCGCGTTGATCGTCATCGACACGCTCACCTCGCCGACGTCGATCCCACCGAACAGGGTCTGCATGTCGTCCGGCGTATCGATCGCCACGCCCTCGCGCCCGACCTCGCCCAGCGAGCGGGCGTGGTCTGAGTCGTGACCCATCAGGCTCGGCATGTCAAACGCCGTCGACAGCCCCGTCTGACCGTGCTCGAGCAGATAGTGGAACCGCTCGTTGGTCTCCTCGCTCGTGCCGAACCCGGCGAACTGACGCATCGTCCACAGCCGGCCCCGGTACATCGACTCATACACCCCGCGCGTGTATGGGTACTCGCCGGGCCTGCCGATCGGATCGTCCGTCGCCGGCCCGCCGGGTGGGTGGGGACCTATTCCAACGTCGGCCTCGGTGTACAGCTCCCGGACCGGCTCTCCCGATAGGGTCCTGCCGGCCGCCTTGGGTTCCGTGTCGCGACGCGAGGCCGCATCTATCGCCATGTCCGCAGATCGTACCGGCCGCCACCGCCCGCTCTCAGTTCTCGCGCTTCTGCTCGCCGTCGCGGCGCTGGCGGGATGCGGGGGCTCGGGGTCCTCCTCCTCCTCCTCCTCCTCCTCCTCCTCCGGCCCGATGCGTCTGCAACAGGCGACGCTGATCCTCGACTTCGTCCCGAACGCGGTCCACGCGGGCATCTACCGGGCGCTGGCCGCCGGGTACTACCGTCAGCAGGGAATCGACCTGCACGTGGTCACGCCCAGCGCGACGACCGACACGCTGAAGCTGATCGACGCCGGCAGCGCACAGTTCGGGCTCGCGGACGGCAGCGACGTCGCCAATCTGATCGCGGCGGGTGGGGATGCGCAGGCCGTGATGGCGCTCGTCCAGCGCCCGCTCGGCGGACTGATCGCACTGTCCTTGGAGCACCTGCGCTCGCCCGCGGATCTGGCGGGCAAGACGGTCGGGATCACGGGCGTGCCCTCCGATCTGGCGGTGCTCGACACCGAGCTGCGGAACGCGGGCGTGAGTCCCCGCCGGGTGCACGTCGTCACGGTCGGCTTCAACGGCCCGCAGGCGCTCGTGGCCGGGCGGATCGCGGCGTTCACCGGGTTCATCCCCGACGAAGGCGTGACCCTGCAGGCGAGCGGACATCCGATCACCGCGTTCGCGCTGGATGAGAACGGTGGGCCGTCCTATCCGGGACTGGTCGCGTTCACGACCCGCCGGCTGATCGCCTCCGACCCGGCGCTCGTGCGCGGATTCGTCGCGGCGACCGCGCATGGCTACGAGGACACGCTCACCGACCCGAGTCGCAGTCTGGACGAGCTGCTGTCCGCCAACCCGACGCTCCCGTCAGCCCTGACGCGCGCGTCGCTGCATGCCTACCTGCCGCTGTTCGCCGACGGCGGCGCCGTCCCGTTCGGGACGCTGCAGGCGCGCAACATCGCCGCGATGTCCGATTGGATGCTGACCACGGGTCTGATCCACGCCCCGATCTCGCCCGTGCGATACGGCACGGACCGGTTCCTAAGGTAGTCTGCGCGCCTCGCCATAACGCACGCACACCTACGCGAAAGGAACCATCCATGAACAAGTCTCAACTCGTCGACGCCGTTGCCGCCGACAGCGGTCTCTCCAAAGCCGACGCCGGCCGCGCGGTCGAGTCGGTCATCGGCACGGTCACCAAGTCGCTCAAAAAAGGCGACGAGGTCAGCGTCACCGGCTTCGGTAAGTTCTCAGTCGTCAAACGCGCCGCGCGCCAGGGCGTGAACCCGCGCACGGGCGAGCGCGTGAAGATCAAGGCTTCCAAGGCGCCGAAGTTCACCGCGGGCGCGTCGCTCAAGCAGGCCGTGCACCCCAAGAAATAGGCCTGGAGGGCCATCATGGCGCTCGTGAGCGAGCTGGAGTTGCCCGGGTTCGACTACACCGACCCGGAGCTTACGGGGGAGCGCTTTCATGAGTCCATGCGCGAACTGCGCGCCCGGGGCTGGCTCGCCTCCGGGCCTTACGGGGCGATCGTGCTCGACCGCGAGGCGGGCGAGTTCTTCCTGCGTACGCGCGAGGCGACGTTTCCCGGGATGACGATCGCCGAGCTCTTCGAGGTGCGCGATGGGCCGCTGTATGAGCAGATGCGCCGCAACATCCTGCACGTCAACGGTCCCGACCACACACGCTTGCGCAGTCTCGTCAACCCGGCGCTGAGCGCCCGTGCGGTCGAGCGCTACCGGCCGGCGATGCGGGGGTTTCTGGAGGGGCTGTTCGCGGACGCGTGTGCGTCTTCTGGCGCCGCCGATGGTGGGGTCGGGTCAGGTGAGCGGGTCGTGCGGTGCGAGTTCGTCGATGCGTTCGCCAAGCCCTACCCGTCGCAGACGATCGCCCGCGTGATGGGCGCCCCGATCGAGGATGCGCCGCGACTGCACCACTGGTCGAACCGGATCCAGCGTCAGTTCGACGCGGCCGCGATGGCCGGCGAGCGCGAGGAGATCGAGCAGGCGGTGCGCGAGTTCTACGAGTACGCGGCGGAGCTCGTGGAGGTGCGCCGGTGCGACCTGGGGGACGATCTGGTCTCGAAGCTGATCGCGGCCGAAGAGGAGGGGGAGCGGCTCGACGACGTGGAGTGCATCAACCTCGTGTTCAACATTCTCGTCGGCGGCGTCGACACGACCCAGAGCCAGCTCGCGCACGCGATCAGGCTGCTGGCCGAACATCCCGAGCAGTGGGAGCTGCTGAGGAGCCGGCCGGAGCTGGCCGAGAGCGCGGTCGAGGAGGCGCTGCGCTATGAGCCGATCACGCCGTTCACCGCCCGGATCGTGACCTCCGATGTGACGTTCCGCGACGTGACGTTTCCGGCGGGCACGATCGTGATGGTGTGCGCGCACACGGGCAACCGCGACCTCGACTCGGGCGAGCCCGCTGGCCGATCTTCGATCGGCGAGAATCGGTTCGACATCGCCGCCGACCGGCCCCGTGGCCGGGCGCTGACGTTCGGCGCGGGCGTGCACTACTGCCTCGGCGCCAACCTCGCGCGGTTGGAGCTACGCGAGGCGCTGACGTTCATGGCCGCCCACATGCGCGGATTGCGGCTCGACGGCGAGGTCGAGTACGAGACGATCATGGGCATCTACGGTCTGGCTCGTCTGCCGATCGCGTTCTCCGTGTGAGGCCTGCGTCTGGTCTGGGACGTCTGGACGTCTTTTGGGAGACCCGTGAGCTGGTGCCTCCGTCGTGTGCTGCCGGCGCCGGTCGGGCACACACGGCGAAGCCGTGGGTCACCCGTTGGCGTTGCGCGAGGGTCTTTTGGTTGGAATAATTCGGTGGGGGGTCGGAACTGGTGATGGAGCGACATGTAGGTGGAGATGGCTCGGCACAGACTCGATGACGATCGCGGTCTGCATGGCAATCCTCGTCGGGTTGGCCACGCTGGCGGTCGCGGTGACTGCGCGGGCGGCCGGATACCACGTGTACTCGTGCCGCACACCCTGGGGTGCGGTCGCGCCGGCGGAAGCGACGGGGTGGACTGGGTCGGTGTCGTCTGGCGGGTCGTTCGACGACTACGCCCTGAATACATGCGCCAGTGGTGGCGCGCTGATTGCAGCGCTCGGGGACGCGACCAATCATGAGCTCGGTCTCGACAAAGCTACATGGGTATTCACGTGCCCGCCCAGGAGATACGATGACTAGGGCGACACTGTGGCGTCGCGGGTGATATCGAGGTGGCTATACGTCTGCTGTCACCTACCAATTATGTTCTTGAGGGCTCGATCCAGAAGTGGCCGAACGTCTTGGATGAATGCCTCGCGGCTCAAATGCCATGGGCGAAGGGATTTCATCGGACAGCCATCTGTCGGCGAAAATCGTAGTCGATGCCTACACGACGATCTGGGACCCATCTGTATGCCATGCGTCGATTGTGGCAGTAGTCACGGAGGTGCAAAATGCGAAGCAGGCAAAGGTGACGCGAACGGATATGCCGCCGTCATATATCTGTACGCCGCCGACATAACCCTCGAACAGACGGCCGGCCCGAGCGCAAGCAACGTCAGCGGCGAACTCGCGACCGCGCCGTCGGTAGCGGGCACGAGCGACGTGGCGTTCGACGCGAGCGACCCCGGGTCGGGCGTGTACGAGGCGGTGTTCAGCGTCGACGGACAGGTCGTGCAGTCGACGGTGCTGGACAGCAACGGCGGGCATTGCGAAAACGTCGACGGGACGAGCGACGGTCTGCCGGCGTTCCTGTATCTGCAGCCGTGCGCGCCGAGCGTGAGCGTGGACGTGCCGTTCGACACGACGCATCTGAGCAACGGCGCGCACCACCTGGTCGTGAGCGTGACCGACGCCGCCGGCAACTCGGCGCCCGTGCTGGACCGCGAGATCACGGTCGACAACCCGCCTCCACCACCCCCGCCCGGCACGCCGGGACCGCTGAACGGGACGAACGCTTCCGCGCAGGCGACGCTCGACGTGGCCTGGGTTGGATCGAAGCAGGCGCGCATCACCCGCGCCTATGGCCGTGCGCACACGATCGCGGGCCGCCTGACAGCCCCCGGGGGCGTGCCGATCGCGGGCGCGCAGATCGACTGCACGGCGACCCCCGCCATCCAGGACGCGCGCGCCGCGGCGATGGCCTGCCCAAAGACCGGCCCGGACGGGCGCTTCACGCTGAAGGTTCTGGGCGATCAGAGCTCGCGCACGATCGCGCTGGCCTATCGCGAGCACATCGGCGACGCCCTGCCGGTGGCGACGCGAACGCTCGGTCTGGCCGTGCGGGCGGGTGTCGAGCTGCGCGTCAGCCCGCACACGACGAGCGTCGGGCACACGATCCACTTCACCGGCGCCCTCCTCGGCGGCCCGATCCCGCACGGCGGCAAGCAGCTCGTGCTCGAGGCGCGCTCGCCGGGCTCGCGGTGGATTGAGTTCGACGTGGTCAGGACGACCAACAAGGGGCGCTACCACGACTCCTACACGTTCAAGTTCCCCGGCCCGGTCGACTACCGCTTCCGCGCGGTCAGCGAATCCGAAGCCGACTACCCGTTCGCCACGGGTGCGTCGAACACGGTCGGTGTGTTCGAGCGCTGATAAGGACAGCGCACAGCGTGGATGGCCACATTTTGCCTACGTAGGGTGTACGAGTAGGACAAACGTCCAGATACTGAGACGAATTGATCTGGACCGAGCGTGTCGTCCGAAAAGAACGACATGGAACTTCCCGATAGTACGGTCACGATACGTAGAATCCTCGCCGTCGAGCCTCCGCTGCGGTGCGTGTGGACGAGTCATCCCTACCATGAGCACTGCTGCCGCTCGCTGATTCCCGCCCGTGTGGTCGCCGCCGCCTGGCAGCGCGAGCTGGAGCTCGGTCGGTTGTGCGCTGGCTTCTTCCACTTCGCCTGGCACGGACGCGTGTGGCTCGCCTACGGCATGCCCGACGGCCGCGTTCGCGGCGTCTACTGCCCCACGCATCGGGCCGAGCGCGAGGAACGGCTCGGCTACGATCCCGAGCTTGTCCTCACCCGCACAGAAGCAGTCTCCACGGCGGCCGTCCACCAACACGCCTGACGGCCCCGGGTCGCCGAACGTCCCCGAGCGCCCGACCCTGGACGGGCTGGAGGCGAAGTGGAGCGCCGCGTGGGATCGCGACATGGTCTACGCCTTCGACCGCACGGCCCCGCGCGAGCGCGTGTTCGCGATCGACACGCCTCCGCCGACCGTCAGCGGCTCGCTGCACGTCGGGCACGTGTTCTCCTACACCCATACCGACGCGGTCGCTCGCTACCAGCGGATGCGCGGCCGCGCCGTGTTCTACCCGATGGGCTGGGACGACAACGGCCTGCCGACCGAGCGCCGCGTGCAGAACCACTACGGCGTGCGCTGCGACCCGTCGGTCGCCTACGACCCTGAGTTCCAGGCGCCGGCCGAGGCGTCCGCGAAGGAGCCCATCTCGATCTCGCGGCCGAACTTCGTCGAGCTCTGCCTAGCGCTGACCGAGACCGACGAGCAGGCGTTCGAGGCGCTGTGGCGCACGCTCGGGCTGTCGGTCGACTGGTCGATGACCTACGCGACGGTCGGCGTCCTCGCCCAGCGCATCTCCCAGCGCTCGTTCCTCGGCCTGCTGGCCCGCGGCCAGGCCTACCAGCTGCAGGCGCCGACGCTGTGGGATGTCGACTTCCGCACGGCCGTCGCCCAGGCCGAGCTGCAGGACCGCGAGCGCCCGGGGGCAATGCACCGCGTACGGTTCGGCCACTTGGACGGTGACGACACTGAGGCGATGGCCGGGGCTTCGGGGGCAGGCGTTGTGGGAAACGGTGAGCCCGCGGAGATCCTGATCGAGACGACCCGCCCCGAGCTGATCCCCGCGTGCGTGGCGCTCCTTGCCCACCCCGACGACGAGCGCTGGAGCGCTCTGGTCGGCGGCGAGGCGGTCACACCGCTGTTTGGCACGCGCGTGCCGGTGCTCGCCCATCCGCTGGTGCAGGTCGACAAGGGCACCGGCCTGGTGATGGTCTGCACGTTCGGCGACCTGACCGACGTCGTCTGGTGGCGCGAGCTGAGCCTGCCCGTGCGCGCGGTCCTGGGCGAGGACGGGCGCCTTGTGGACGTGCCCTGGGGCGAGCCCGGGTGGGAGACCGAGAACCTCGCTCGTGCGCGCGCGAGCTACGCGGAGCTGCACGGGCGCAGCGTCAACCAGGCACGCCGGCGCATCGTCGAGCTGCTGGTCCAGTCCGGCGATTTGATCGGCGAGCCCGAGCCGGTCACGCACGCGGTCAAGTTCTTCGAGAAGGGCGAGCGCCCCATCGAGATCGTCACGAGCCGTCAGTGGTTCTTCAAGACGGTCGAGCATCGCGACGCCCTGATCGAGCGCGGACGTGAGCTTCAGTGGCATCCCCCGTACATGCGCGCGCGCTACGAGGATTGGGTCAACGGCCTGACCGGCGACTGGTGCGTCAGCCGCCAGCGCTTCTTCGGGGTGCCGTTTCCGGTCTGGTATCCGATCGACGCGACCGGCGCGACCCTCTACGAGCAGCCGCTCGTCCCCCCGGTCGAGCGGCTGCCGGTCGATCCCTCCACCAACGTCCCCGACGGCTATACCTCCGAGCAGCGCGGCCAGCCCGGCGGGTTCGCGGGCGATCCGGACGTGATGGACACGTGGGCGACCTCCTCGCTCACCCCGCAGATCGCGGGACGGGCCGGCGCGGAGGAGGAGTTGTTCGGACGAGTGTTCCCGATGGACCTGCGCCCGCAGGCGCACGACATCATCAGAACCTGGCTGTTCACGACGATCCTGCGCTCGCACCTCGACTACGACGAGCTGCCCTGGCGCGGCGCGGCGATCTCCGGCTGGGTGCTCGACCCCGACCGCAAGAAGATGTCCAAGTCCGTAGGCAACGTCGTCACGCCGATGCACCTGCTCGAGGAGCACGGCGCCGACGCCGTGCGCTACTGGGCGGCCAATGGGCGCCCGGGCACGGACACCGCGTTCGACGCTCAGCAGATGAAGGTCGGCCGGCGCCTGGCGGTCAAGCTGCTGAACGCCTCCAAGTTCGCGCTCGTCGACCTGCCTTCCCCCGGCGACCGATCGGGGGCACACAGCCTGGACGGCTGGGTCGGCCAGCTGACCCACCCGCTGGACCGCGCGATGATCGCGCGGCTGGCCGTGGTCGTGCGCGACGCGACGGCGAGCTTCGACGCCTACGACTACGCGCGCGCGCTGCAGCACACCGAGGAGCTGTTCTGGTGGTTCTGCGACTTCTACCTCGAGCTCGTCAAGGGCCGGCGCTATGACTCCGCCGGCGATCCCGACGGCGCCGCCTCGGTCAGCCGCGCGCTGCGCCTGTCCCTGTCGATCTTCCAGCGCCTGTTCGCGCCGTTCCTGCCGTTCGTGTGCGAGGAGGTCTGGTCGTGGTGGCAGACCGGCTCGATCCATCTGGCGTCGTGGCCCGACGGCGATGAGTGCAGCGGCGAGCTCGGCGCCGCTGGCGATAGCGGGCCCGACGGGGGTGCGGGGGATGGTCGCGCCGGCGAGGAGGACGAGGTAGCGCTGACCGTGGCCGCCGAGGTGTTGAGCGAGGTGCGCAAGGCCAAGTCACAGGGCCGCCGGAAGATGCGCGCGCCCGTGCGCCTGGTGCGCGTGCACGCCCCGGCGGAGCGACTTGCGGCGCTCGCACTGGGCGAGGGCGACCTGCTGCAGGCCGGCGCGATCGAGCGCATCGAGACCGTCGAGGCCGAGGAGCTCGCCGTCGAGGTCGAGCTGGCGGAGGAGTCCGCGGAGTAGGCGCCTGGGATAGGGTCCACGGCGTGACGCGCACGCTGACAGCCGATCTGCCGGGCAAGGTGGGAGCCAGCGCCACGGTGCGCGGCTGGGTACAGGCGGTGCGCGACCAGAAGCGCGTGCAGTTCGTCGTCGTCCGCGACGAGTCCGGCGCCGTCCAGGTCGTGCTCGGCAAGGACGATCCGCCGAGCGAGCTCAACGAGGCGGTCTCCGCGCTCACACCGGAGTCGGCCGTGACCGTCACCGGTGAGGTCCTCGCCGACGAGCGCGTCAACCTCGGCGGCCTGGAGCTGCAGCTGCAGAAGCTGCACGTCGACTCCCTGGCCGAGCCCGAGCTGCCGATCGCGCCTGACTCCGCCCTGGACAAGCGCATCGACTGGCGCTACCTCGATCTGCGCCGCCCCGACCGGCGGCTGATCTTCGAGGTGCAGAGTACGGTCGAGCAGGCGATGCGCGAGTACTGGCGCGCGCAACGGTTCATCGAGATCCACACCCCCAAGCTGATGGGCTCCGCCAGCGAGTCCGGCGCGGAGCTGTTCAAGGTCGAGTACTTCGACACGACCGCCTACCTCGCGCAATCGCCCCAGTTCTACAAGCAGATGGCAATCGCCGGCGGCTTCGAACGCGTCTTCGAGATCGGCCCCGTGTTCCGCGCCAACCCGTCGTTCACCTCACGCCACGACACCGAGTTCACCTCGGTCGACGTCGAGATCGCGTGGATCGACTCTCACAAAGACGTGATGGCCTTCGAGGAGGCCTGGCTCGCGCATGTGCTCGCGGCGGTCCACGCCGCCCACGGCGAGGAGATCGAGCGCACGCTCGGCGCCGAGGTGATCGTCCCGGCCGTGCCGTTCCCGCGGGTGACGCTTGCGGACGCGAAGGAGATGCTGCGCGACTCGGGCCACGACGCCGTCCCGGGCCCCGAGCACGACCTCGACCCCCCGAGCGAGCGCGCCCTGTCCGCGCTGATCGCCGCCGAGCACGGCCACGAGTTCGCGTTCGTCACCGACTACCCGTCGTCGGTGCGGCCCTTCTATCACATGCGCCACCCCGAGGACCCGACCCTGACCCGCAGCTTCGACCTGCTCTGGCGGGGCCTGGAGCTGACGACCGGCGCTCAGCGTGAGCACCGCCACGAGGTCCTGCTCGCCCAGGCTCACGACAAGGGTGTGGACCCCGGCCCGATCTCCTACTACCTCGACTTCTTCCGCTACGGCGCCCCGCCGCACGGCGGGTTCGGGTTCGGATTGACGCGCCTTTTGATGCAGCTGCTGGGACAGGACAACGTGCGCGAGGTCACGTTTCTGTATCGCGGACCGCATCGGTTGGTGCCGTGACCGAGAGAAAGCTTCTCGCAACACAATATGTTGCGCTAGCATGAACCCATGCCAGTGAGCACCGCTGAGAAGGTAGTGGCCCTGAGCGAGGACTTCCACTCCCAGCGCCGCCTCGCCGAGCTCCTCGGCGTCAGCCCGGCGCAGGTCACGCGCTGGCGCCAGGGTCGAGGCATCGATGAGGCGAACGCCCGGCGGGTCGATCTGCTGGAGCTCGTGATGTCGAGCCTGCTGCGGCTGTATTCCCCCGAGGCGGCCGAGCTGTGGCTGCTCGGGGTCAACCCCCATCTGGCGGGGCGCCGTCCGATCGATCTCATCCGCGCGGGGCGTTCGCGCGAGCTGCTCGATGCGATCGCACAGGAGCGCGCCGGCAGCTTCGCGTGATCCTCTGGCGGCTGCTGCCGCTGGCGCACGACGCGGCGCCGACAGGTCCAGGCGGGGCGCTGTGGTTTCCGCGAGAGCTGCAGGGAGCCGGACGCCACGACAACCCCGACCGGTACGGCTGCTTGTACGTATCCGAGAGTCCGGTCTCGGCGGTCACGGAGGCGCTGGCGCCGTTCCGGGGAACCGGCGCGCTCTCACCGGCGATGCTGCTCCGCGCGGGCACGGCGCTCACGCTGGCCCAGCTCCAGCTCCAGATCGAGGACGAGAGCCACCTGATCGACCTGGACGAGCCCCGCGTGCTCACGCGGACCCGGCTGCGTCCCTCTCAGGTGGCGACGTACGCGCGCGCGGTCACCCAGGCGTACGCCGCGCGCCTCTACGACGAGCATCCGACGGCGGTTGGCCTGCGCTGGTGGTCGACGATCGAGGCGAGCCTCGTAAACCTCACGCTCTATGACCGCGCGGCCGACTCGTTGCGCCTCGTCGACGTGCAGCAGCTCACGCTCGAACACTCGGCGACACGCGCGGCGGTGGACTTGCTCGGTCTCACGATTGCCGGCTCCTGAGTACACCTCGCGAGCTGACCCACCCCGCTACACTCGCAAGCGATGGCCTCATCCGACGACGATCTGTTTGGCGACGAGCACGTCCGGGTCTATCGGGAGACGAATGGTGAGCGCGGCTATCACTGGCGCGAAACGACGATTCTCCTGCTGACCACGACCGGGCACACATCCGGTGAGCCGCGGACGACACCGCTCATCCACCGCACCGACGGCGATCGCTGGGTCGTCGTGGCCTCGAAGGGAGGCGCGCCGGACCACCCCAGCTGGTTCAAGAATCTGCAGGCCAATCCCGACGCCACGATCCAGGTTCAAGCCGAGACGATCCCGGTGCGTGCCACGGTCGCCGAGGGCGAGGAGCGCGATCGCCTGTGGTCGCTGATGACCGAGGTTTGGCCTGACTACGACGCCTATCAGACGAAAACCGACCGCCAGATTCCGGTCGTGATCTTCACGCGCCGGTAGCTGCAGTTCGCGCGGGCGTTCGTCTGGTTTCGGCGGAAGCGGATGATCGCCGCGCGCTCGTGAGCCGGTCTCAACCCAGCCCGAACCCCTCCGCCAGCAGCTCATAGGATCGCCGCCGCGCCGAATGCGCGTAGGTGATGCTGACGACGATCGCCTCCTCCGCCCCGTAGCTACTGACCACCTCCTCGAGCTCCGCGCGTGCAGTGTCGGGTGAGCCGACGACGGCTCGCCGCTCAGAGCGGGGCTGTCCGCCGGAGCGATCGTCGGCGGCCAGGAACTTGACCGCCCGCTCGGGTGGAGGAACGGCGATCAGCTGTCCGCGACGCAGGAGCGTGAACGTCATGCGCCCGCTGGCGGCAAGCCGCCGTGCCTCCTCGTCTGACTCGGCGCAGATCACCCACACGCCGACGGCGATGCGCGGTTTGCGCTCGGCGTGTTCGTGTTCGGCAAAGCGCTCGCGATAGAGCGCGGCGATCTCGGCGCCACGTGGGTTGATGAAGTCGGCAAACGCGTACGGCAGCCCCAGCTCGGCCGCCCAGATCGCACTCTGCTGGGAGGAGCCGAGCAGCCATGGCTCGGGCCGCTCGGGGCGGCCGGGGAGCGTCTTGGCCAGGCGCGCGAATGGATGATTCGCCGGTAGCTGGTCATCGAGGTATCCCAGTAGCTCGGCGAGCTGCTCCGGGAAATCGTCCGGCGACCCCTGGCGCCGGTCGCGCTGCAGGGCGAAGGTCGTGAGCGGATCGGTGCCGGCGGCGCGGCCGAGCGCGAGGTCGATACGGCCGGGAAACAGGCCGGCCAGCAGGCTGAAGGTCTCGGCGACCTTGAGCGGCGAGTAGTGGGGAAGCATGACTCCGCCGCTGCCGACGCGGATGCGCTTGGTGGCCGCGGCGATCGGCCCGATCAGCGCCTCGGGACTCGGTCCGGCGAGCATCGGGCCGCCGTGATGCTCGGCCACCCAGTAGCGGTGGTAGCCGAGCCGATCCGCCAGCTGGGCGAGATCGATCGTGTTCTGAAGCGCCTGCGAGCCCGAGGACCCCTCGGAGACCGGGGACTGATCGAGTACGGACAGGCGAAAGGGCGCAGTCACCGTTTGCTCAGGAGGAGCGATCGTTGAGGTTCGGGCTTTGAGTCACACCCGGATGACCTGCAGGCCGCCTACTCCATCGACCGGGTCGAAATCCTCGTCCTGAGTGACGACGGGTATTTGGTGCGCAAGCGCAGTCGCGGCTATCCACAGATCGTTCACGTTCAGTCTGCGCCCGGACTCGGCTAGATGCACACGCAACATGGCCCAGGACGCTGCCACGGCCTCGTCGACTGCGAGGACCTCCACATCACCGAGAGCCTCCAGTGTTGCCAGCCTGCGAGCACGCACCTCAGTGTCACTCGCCGCCAGCACACCCGCTTGCAGCTCGCCGACGGTGACAGCAGAGATGGCGGATTCTTCAGGCAGGAGCTCGCTTTTGAGAGGACGCTCCGACTCGCGTGCGACGAACACGCTCGTATCAAGCAGACCGCGCTTCGCTCTCTGCGCTTGGTCGGTTGTCTCTGCGCGACCGGCATCGGCGGTCTCTGCCGTCACGCAATCGGTCCGAGCTCGTCTGTGGTTTCGCCGGCAAGTCGAGCGAGATCGGTACGGAGACCCGGGTCCGCCTGGACGACGGCCAAGCGTCGCACGAGCTCCTCGCGTGTAATCCAACGCCTACGCCCGCGCTCGAAAGGCACGAGCGAGGCCACTGGTCTCCCGCGTGCGGTCACCACTATCTGCTCGCCGGCTCCCACCCGACGCAGAAGGTCGGCCGTGTTGTTGCGCAGCTCCCTGGACGGGACTTCTGTTGCCATGCTACGAATGTAGCACTTATGTCGCCAACAGGCTACGCGGCTGCCGCCACGGCCCCACCATCCCGCAACCGCCCCACCGCTACCCGCACCGCCTCGCGCGCGTCGGCCGGCTCCAAAACCGCGGCGTCGCCGGCTTCCTTGAGGATCTCGCGCACGAGCCAGTCCACACCGGCGAAGCTCAGCTCGACGACGACCGAGCCGTCGGTGCGCTCGGCTACGACGCGGCGGGCCTCGCGGGCCCAGCGGGCGCGCTCGGGAGAGACCCACACGCGCGCGGTGCGGGAGGCCTGGACCTCGCCGGTGCGCAGCCAGCCGTCGACCTCGGCGGCGGGATCGACCTCGGGACGGGGCTCGAACGTTCTCTCTGAGATCTCGGCGCGCTTGATCCGGTCCAGGCGAAAGTGGCGCACGCCGTCGCGCTCGGGGTCGAAGCAGGCGACGTACCAGCCCTCGCGGCCGTTGGTGAGTGCATATGGCTCGACGGTGCGCTGGGAGATCTCGTCCTCGTTGGCCTTGTAGTACTCGAGCTCGATCAGCCGGTGCTCGACGATCGCGGTGGAGATCAGGCGCGCGAGGTCGGCATCGTCGCCGGCGGCGTGCGCGACCTGCAGACCCTGCTCCATCGGGTCCTCGCCGAGCGCCGCCACGATCTTCTCGCGTGCGCTTGCAAGTGAGCCCTCGGGAATGTGCTCGCCGATCAGATCGATCGCGGCGACCAGCGCCTTGCCCTCGACCGGCAGCAGTCGCGCGGGGCGGTCGAAGTTGTCGCTGTAGGGCTCGGGATCGACCTCGATCACCCAGCGTCCGTCGTCGGCCTCGAGGATTTCCGCATACAGCACGTAGGAGCCGCCGCCGAAGTTGACGACGTTCAGCACGTTCACGTCCTCGTGCAGCTCCTCCTCTGAGATCTGCAGCCGCTCGCACACGTCCGCGACCGGCACGCGCTCGCCGGCCCGGCCGGCGTGGATCAGAATGCTCGCGAGCGTCACCAGCCGCGCGAACCGCTCCGGGCGAATCGCGGCCTCGTTGCCGGGCTCGCCCGCGGCTGCATCCTCGCTGCTGCCATCCGCCGGTCCGCGTCGCCCACCGCGGGTCCTGGAGGGTCTGCGCTCGCTCGCCGGCCGATCCTTGCCCGATCGGCCTGCCGCCGCCACCGACGTGGCACGCCCCGAGGTCTGTGCGACCTGCATCGCGTCCTGGAGAAACTCCTCGCCATGGCGCTCCCACAGCAGCTCCACGCGCCGGCCGAGCTCGTCGATCAGCTCCGGCGGTCCGAGCAGCCGCGCGTTGGCGCCCAAGCCGAGCACCCACGCCACGATCGTGCGCGGGCTCGAGTACTCGGTCGCGAACACGATGTCGCCTGCGCCTGCGCCATCCTCCGGCTCGCGGATCTCCCCGTAGCGGCCGAAGTGGCGCTGCACCTGCCAGGCGATCCGCTCCGAGACGAGCACCTCGGCGGTGCCCACCCGCTCGCCGAGCTGCCAGTCCGCGCGCCGCGCGTAGCTGCGCGGGTCGAAGTCCTCGGGCCGGCGGAAGTCGTGCTCGGCCTTGGTCGCGTAGGAGACCTTGCCGCGGATTCGCGACAGCCGGAACACGCGGATCGCCTCGCGCTCGTGCGCGTACCCGAGCAGGTAGAACTGGCCGCCCTGGAACAGCAGGTGATAGGGGTCGACGCGACGCGGGCCGGTCTCGTCGCGCGCCATCGTGTAGTAGTCGAACGTGATCGTCTTGTTGCGGAAGATCGCCGTCTCGATCTTCGCCAACCGCGCCGAGAACTCGTGACCGCCGGCGGAGGCGGTGATGCCGAGCGCGACCGAGCGCTGCTCGGGCGCCCGCAGCGGGCTGGGGCGCCCCCAGGTGATCTGCTGCAGCGCCAGGCGCAGTGGCTCGGCGTAGGCGAATTCGCCATCGAGCAGGCTCAGCGCCGTCGCAAGCGCCGCCAGCTCCTCGTCGGTGAACGCGATCGGGGGCAGGTGGAAGTTCTCGGGCCGCAGCGAGTAGTTCTCCTGCTCGGCCGCCCCGTCGGTGGGGCGCTCGACGGTCAGTGCGATGCGCAGCGACTCGAGCTCGGAGCGGTCGGCGTAGAAGCGCCGCGCGAACGCGTCCTCGTTCATGCCGCTGTAGCCCTCGACGTCGCGTCTGATCTCCAGCGCCGTGACGGGCCGGCGCTCGGCCATCAGGTAGGAGATCAGCGACAGCTGGCGGATCAGCTTCTCGGTGTCCTTGGCCATCGAGTGCGCCCGTCAGCGGGGATGTCGGATGTTGTGCTGGGAACCCATCCGAACAAACCATAGAACCCGACGGTGGGAAGGCTCACGCAGGCCGTCGCGCGGGTCGCTATTTGCGGTTTTTCAGGCGGCCTGTCGTTCGGGCTCGGCCGGGGCGTCGTGCATCGGCGAGCCCGCGAAGAAAGCGCTGCCTTCAAGCGCCCGGTCATAGTTGGACCAGCGCCTGCCCGGTGCGAGCTCCTTCTCGAGACGATCGAAGCTGCCCAGGCGCCCGCCGAGGTTGTCGATCATGTGCACGAGCGTCGCCTCGCGCGTGCACGGCACGACTGGGCTGCCGTGCTCCAGCGAGCCGTGATGGGACAGGATGATGTGGGTCACCGCCTGGGCCAGCACTCCGGGGAAGCCGTCGATCTCCTCGATCAGCCGCCTGACGCGGTAGTAGCCGAGGGCGATCTCGCCCTGCAGCCGGCCGGCGTCTGTGAGGTCGATGCGGGCGGGTGGGCTCGAATCCTCGGTGTAGGCCTCGAGCTTGCCGATGTCGTGCAGCAGCGCACCGGTTACCGCGACGTCGCGGTCGATCCCTCCGAACGTGGCGCTGGTCGCGCTGACCGCTTGGGCGACGCTCAGGCAGTGCTCCAACAGGCCGTGCCGGTAGGCCTGGTGGTAGTGCTTGGCGGCGGGCGCGACCCGGTAGGCGGCCCACAGCTCGGCGTCCGGCCCGAGCACCCGCTCCAGCAGCTCGCGCAGGTGCGGCTGGCGGACGGTGCCAAGCAGCTCGCGCAGCTGCGCCTCCAGCTGCTCGGGGGTGTGCGCCGGACCGTCGAGCAGATCCTCCGGTGCGTAGCTCCCCGGCGCGGGCTCGCGCAGGCCGCGCAGGTTGATCTGCGGGCCGAACCTGGGGTGGACCGTGTAGCGCCCGTGCACGTGCACCGCTTCGCCTGCCCGCGCGAGCTCCTCGACCTCGCCGAGCTCCTCCCAGACCATCGCCACGACCGCCCCGGTGCGATCGCCCAACTGCAGGCGCAGGTAGTCCCCGCCGTCGCGCCGTTGGCGGCGCTCGGCCTCGCGCACCAGCAGCACCTGATCGATCTCCGCGCCGTCTTCCAGCTCGTTGATGAACATACGCCTGACGTTAGGCATTGCCCCGGACGGCACTCGGCGAGCGGTGACCTCGCTGTCTATCTCTCTCTATCAACTAATCCGTGCACATTGGCCTTCCAGATGTCCATGACATGAAAAACAGCTGATGTCCAAAACGTCTAACTAAGGCACTTGACATTTGCCGTTTGAGACCTAGGCGTCTCTCGCCGCCATCTCTACTCTTGTTTGATGTAAGACGAGGTTTTACACGGAGTCATCAGAGCGTTACATGGAGTCAGGAAACGGCTATGAGCACAGGGATGAGAGCACAGACGCGGCGGAGAAGAAGATCCGGGTGATCAGCTGGAACGTCAACGGCATCCGCGCACGCTGGCCGCGCCTGGCCGAGCTGCTGAGCGAGCAACAGCCCGATGTCGTCTGCCTGCAGGAGACTCGCTGCCCCGACCATCGCTTCCCCTACGGCCCGCTGCGCGACCTCGGCTACGAGGCTCAGCACAGCTGCGGTCGTAACGGCGCCGGGGTGGCGATCCTGGTGCGGGCCGATCACGAGGTCGGTCAGCGCAGCCTGGCGCTCGACAACGATCACGGCATGGCGGCGGGCCGCTGGCTGCAGATCACGCTCGACGGGTTGACGATCAGCTCTGTGTATGTGCCCGCCGGGTCGCTCGATGAGGAGCACGACACCGACGCCAAGCTCGCGTTCCTGGAGGCGATCGCCCGCCAGGTCTACGGCGAGCAGGAGCGCCCGATGCTGATCGCCGGCGACTTCAACGTGGCGCCCACCGACCAGGACGTGTACGAGCCGGAGTGGCTCCAGGACTGCTCACACACCGGGGCGGCCGAGCGTGAGAGCGTGCGCGAGATCATCGCGGAGGGCAAGCTGGCCGACGTGTACCGGCGGCTGCACCCAGAGGAGCGCGGCTACACCTGCTGGGATCAGCGCGACGGCCACTACGCGCGCGACTACGGCCTGCGCATCGACCTCGCGCTGGCGAGCGAGCAGCTGACGCCGTACGTGACTCGCTGCGACGTCAACCACACCTACCGTCAGGGCAGCAAGCCTTCGAATCACGCGCCGCTGGAGATCGAGCTGGAGCCGGTTGCGGCGTAGGAGTCAGTCCCGGCCGGAGCGTTGGGGTCCCCGGCCGGGAGTAGCCTCTGCGCGGTGAGTCGCCGCGACCAGATCCAGATGTCCGCCCCCGAGGCGGCACAGTTCCTGGCCGAAGAGCGAACGGTCACCTGTGCCACGAGCGGTCCCCGCGGCTGGCCCCACCTGATGCCCCTGTGGTACGTCCTACGACCCAGTCCTTCGGACTATGTGCCCCCGATCTCCGATCGGTCTCCGAACGGCGAATCCGGCCCGCGCATCTGGGCATGGACCTACGGCACCTCCCAGAAGGTCCGCAACCTCGAACGAGACTCCCGCGCGACCCTGCAGGTCGAGGCTGCCGAGACCTACGCCGAGCTGCGGGGGGTGATGCTCGAGTGCGAGGTGGTCATTCACCGCGACATCGAGACGGTGGCCCCGCTGGGCGCCGCGATCCTCCTACGCAACTCCGTCCCGCGCGGTGTCGATCCCCCGCCCGAGCTGGCCCCCGAGGCGCGTGCCGCCGTCGATGCCCAGGCGGCCAAGCGCGTGGGCCTGGAGTTTGTAGAGCAACGGCGAGCCACCTGGGATCATCGCAAGCTCGGTGGCGTCTACTAGTCTGCCCACACGATGGCGGACCTGAAGGGCCTCATACTGTCCGGCGGCAAGGGCACGCGCCTGCGCCCGATCACCCACACGAGCGCCAAGCAGCTCGTGCCGGTCGCGAACAAGCCGGTCCTGTTCTATGGGATCGAGGCGATGGCTGCTGCCGGGATCGAGCAGGTCGGGATCATCATCGCGCCGGAGACGGGGCCGGAGATCGAAGCCGCGGCCGGCGATGGGTCGCGGTTCGGCGTCCAGATCACCTACATCCTCCAGGACGAGCCGCTCGGTCTCGCCCATGCGGTGCTGACGGCGGAGTCGTTCCTCGGCGGGGACTCGTTCGTGATGTACCTGGGCGACAACCTGCTGCAGGGCGGCATCTCCGACCTGGTGGCGGCGTTTCGCGAGCACCGGCCCGACGCGCTGATCCTGCTCACGCCCGTGCCCGACCCCGAGAACTTCGGCGTGGCCGAGCTCGCAGCGCCCGACGCAAGCGATCCCGGCAGCGTGGGGCGGGTCGTGAAGCTGGTCGAGAAGCCGGCCGCGCCCGCGACCGATCTGGCGCTCGTGGGCGTGTACATGTTCACGGCCGCCATCCTCGACGCCGCGCGCGCGATCGAGCCCTCGGAGCGCGGGGAGCTGGAGATCACCGACGCGATCCAGCACCTGCTCGACGGCGGGCTGCGCGTGGAGCCGCACATCGTGCGCGGTTGGTGGAAGGACACCGGGCGGTTGGAGGACATGCTGGAGGCCAACCGGCTGATCCTCGACAACCTGATCGAGCGCCACGAGGGCGAGCTGATCGACTCGCAGGTCGACGGGCGCGTCGTGATCGAGGCGGGCGCCCGGCTGGAGCGCACGACGGTACGCGGGCCCGCGGTGATCGGCGCGGGGGCGAGGCTCAGCGACTGCTACATCGGCCCGTACACGGCGATCGGCGAGAACTGCGCGATCACCGGGGCGGAGGTCGAGCACTCGATCCTGCTGGCGGGCTCGTCGGTGTGCGATCTGGACGGGCGCATGGAGTCGTCGTTGCTCGGGCGCAACGTGACCGTGCGCCGCTCCGACAAGCAGCCCCGCGCATACCGGTTCATGGTCGGGGACAACTCCGACATCTCGATCCTATGAGGCTGCTCGTCACGGGCGCCGCCGGGATGCTGGGGCACGACGTGCTGCGCGCGGGCGAGCGGGGGGGACACGAGCTGGTGGGCGTGGACCTGCCCGAGATCGACATCACCGATGAGGCGGCGGTGCGGGAACTGCTCGAGCGCGTGCAGGGCGAAGAAGGCGGTCTGGACGGGGTCGTCAACTGTGCGGCCTGGACCGACGTGGACGGCGCGGAGAGCAACGAGGCGGCGGCGCGGGCCGTGAACACGCGGGGGGCGGGGAACCTCGCGCGCGCGTGTGCGCGCGGCAGGCGTAACGATGGTCCACGTCTCCACCGACTACGTGTTCGACGGCGTGGCGCCGCTGGACGGCGACGGGCGGGCGCGTCCATACCTGGAGTCCGACCCGACCGGGCCGCGGTCGGTGTATGGCCGCACGAAGCTCGAAGGCGAGGAACAGGTCCGGGCGGCATCCCCACAACACACGATCGTGCGCACCGCGTGGTTGTATGGGGTGGACGGGAAGAACTTCGTCGAGACGATGCTGCGGCTGTCCTGCGAGCGCGAGGCGGTGCAGGTCGTGACCGATCAGATCGGCTCGCCCACCTGGTCGGGGCACCTCGCGCCGGCGCTGCTGGGACTGCTCGAGCGCCAGGTCTCAGGGCTGGTGCATCTGACCGGCACGGGCGAGGTGTCGTGGAACGGGTTCACGCAGGAGATCTTCCGCCAGGCGGAGGTCGAGTGCCGCGTCGAGCCGGCCACGAGCGAGCAGATGGCCCGCCCGGCGCCGCGCCCGGCCTGGTCGGCACTGGAGTCAGAACGCGACGACGTGCTGCCGATGCCGCCGTGGCAGGACGGCCTCGCGGGGTATCTGGCGGCACGGGCTGGGGTTACGCGCGCGTGAGACGCCACCTGCGCGAGATGCCTGGAATGATGCGCTCATGAAACTACTTGTGTGTGGTGGAGCCGGGTTCATCGGCTCGACGTTCGTGCGCCAGCGCCTGGTCGAGCACGGCGATGAGGTGACCGTGCTCGACAAGCTGACGTATGCCGGGCGCGAGGAGAACTTCCACGACTTCGCCGAGGATGCGCGGTTCCGGTTCGTGCGCGGCGCGATCGAGGACCCCGAGGCCGTGGCCGGCGCGATCGAAGTGGGCGCTCACCCGAGGCGATCGTGAACTTCGCCGCCGAGACGCACGTCGACCGTTCGATCGCCGAACCCGACGCGTTCGTGCGCACGCACGCGCTGGGGACGTACGTGCTGCTGGAGGCGGCGCGCGAGCGCGAGCTGCGCTACGTGCAGGTGTCCACCGACGAGGTGTACGGGTCGATCGAGGTGGGGACGTTCACCGAGGAGTCTCCGCTGCGGCCGTCCTCGCCGTACTCGGCCACGAAGACGGGCGCGGATCTGCTCGTGCAGAGTTACTTCCACACCTATGAGCTGCCGGCGAGCATCGTGCGCGGCTCGAACAACTACGGCCCGTACCAGTACCCCGAGAAGCTGATCCCGCTGATGGTGCTAAACGCGCTGCACGGCGATTCGCTGCCGGTGTACGGGGACGGGATGCAGGTGCGCAATTGGATCCATTCGACCGATTTCGCCCGCGCGATCGGGCATGTGCTCGAGCACGGCAAGGCGGGTGAGGTCTACAACGCGGGCGGCCCCGACGAGGAGGCCAACATCAATGTGGTCAAGCGCATCATCGGGCTGACCGGCGCGCAGGAGTCCCAGATCGAGCACGTCACCGACCGCCCCGGTCACGACGTGCGGTACTCGCTATCCTCGGAGAAGGTCCGCGCGCTGGGCTGGGCGCCGCAGGTGCGGTTCGCGGATGGTCTGGCTGAGACCGTCGCCTGGTATCGCGCGAACGAGTGGTGGTGGGAGCCGATCCGCTCAGGCGACTACCGCACGTACTACGAGCGCCAGTACGGCCGCTCGCTCAGCTGACGCGATTTCGCGGTAGGCGTTTCCCACTATCGCCGGCGATTCTCTGAATCCGGAGAAATGTCGTGTGCAGGTGATTTGTGCCCGCCGGCAGACGTCGCCGAAAAGCCGGTCGTAAGAGGCCCTTGACGGCGGGCCCCGGATGTTCAATCGTCTGACGCAGGCCTCTTGCCAGGAGCAACGAGGATGAGCCTCGGTGAGCCGAGTGAGAGGTCTCATAGATGGGGCGGTCGCGTGTCGTCGTCTCGGAACTCGAGCGAGCGTCAGGCGGCGGCCTCAAACACGAATGTCCCGGCTCGGGCTGGGATGAATGGAGGTTGTTTAGTTCATGTCCAAGATCAGGTTGATCATGTTGAGCCTGCTGGCCGTGTTCGCGGTCAGCGCTGTTGCCTCGGCGTCCGCGTCGGCGGCGCTTTGTAAAGAAGAACCAGGCAAAAAATTATTCACGCTATGTCTAGGTAAAGAATTAACCTTAGCCGAAGGCGAGTACAATCTCGATATCACATCGGTCGGTAAAACCACCCTGGAATGCCTCAGAAATCGCAATACCCTGCGAAAAAATCTTACCGCTCTTAGTCTTACTCGACTCGTTAGGCGGTGTCGTAAAGATATTACCTTTCAAGATCCATTTCGTTGAATGCACGGTCACCAATCCGGCGCACTGCGTCGTGGAACCCAGCAGCACCGAAAAAGGCTTAATCCTGACATTAGAACTCGACGGCATTGTCAAGCCAAACGGAGAAATCTTATTCTTACCAGTATCAGGAAGCCATTTCGCAACCATTGTGCTCAAAAGCAGCGGAGGGACGTGCACAATAGCCGGCTCCGACGAAGTCACGTCTGAAGGCAAAAAATCGGAAGTGGGACCGTTATGTTTCTTGCATGAAATCGAAAAAACAATAAAGTTACATTTACTCTTATGCGAAAAAGGGAAAAGCCATCTGGAATTCATCAAAAAACCGGCCGAATTCATCGGCACGTTCAGCACGATCCTGTTATTAGAAGAAAAAATCGAAGACGAATGGGCTATCATCGAAGGGTTATGACCACCGAGTCGCCCTTCTCACGACTAGCTTGATGTATCGTCTGCACCGGGGGGCCATCATGTGGCCCCCCGGTCGTATTCGATCTAGAACCTAACCACCGGCTACATGATGCGGTGGCGTCTGCCGGGTCGTTCCGGAAGGAACTGCTTCTGCTCCTCGTTAGGCGGGGTCGGACATTGGATGAATCGCACCGCCCTGTGGTCTGCGGGCTATACGAACCGAGTAGGAAACAGGGGTTGTCGCATTCGCCAGCGCACACTAGAATTATTCAATTTTAAGCAACAAAAAAAGTGGGATGAGGGAGGGCGTTGATGGCTGTATATTCGGCAGAATGCGGGGGAACTAACCGGACAGTTCGGGAACCAACCGGACGGTCCGTTAGGTGGTCTGTGTGTGGTGCTTCCCTACTCGCTCTGCTGGTACTCCTAGCGTCGGGCATCAGCGCCGGCTCGGCCCTCGCCGCCGGCGACGCGAACCGGACGGAATGTCCGGCCACGACCGAAGAATCGCCCGGATTCCGCTCCTATCCTCCCAGACTGTCGCGCCTACGAGCAGGTGAGCCCTCCGTTCAAGGATGGGTTCGAATTCCAGTTCGAAGAATTCACCGGGGACGGTACGTACATCCTAGGCTGGGTCCATTGGCTTGGTCGACGGTGCGGCCAGTGCGATCTGTCCGTTCAACCAGTACGATCTCACTCGTACCCCCTCAGGTTGGACGACGACGCCATTGTTGGCCGCGCCGCTGTCGCAGTTCATCCTCACGAATTGTCTCTTCTCGTCCTTGGGCGACGAAGGCGCCTCGCTTACTCTGTTGCGCACACCCTCGCAGTCGGTATATGAGAAAGATCTTTATATCCACCGACCCGCTGATGGTTCTTTTTCGCTGGTCGGTCCGCTGTTGTCGCCCTCCGTGGTGCCTCCTCCCTCCGAGCAGTCCGGGCCGGGGGTTTGGCGGACACGGATATCGAATTCCCGTTTCTCGCGGCGACATCGGATCTCAAGCACGTGCTGTTCGCGCTGCATCCCAAAGGTCAACGTGCCACCCGGTGCCATTAGCGATCTGTGGCCCGGTGATACGACCGCCGTAGGAAGTGAGGAAGAAGAGATCTCACTCTACGAGTACGCCGGTGAAGCCAATACGAGCCCGACGCTCGTAGGGCTCGACAACGGGACTCCCGCTCACCTGATCAGCGACTGCGCGACCAGTCCAGGCGGCCTATTTTTCGGAAACGTTTTCGGGAGCCACCTCCACGTGATCTCCGCCAATGGCCATACCGTCTACTTCACCGCGATGGGTCACGACGCGAGTTCTACTCTCTCTACTCTCTGTCCTTCGAGCGTTACCGCGCCCCCGGTCGATGAGCTCTTCGCCCGCATCGACAACGGCGAACCAGGTGCCCACACCGTCGCGATCTCTCAGCCCAACGCTCTCCCGTCCGCGCCAGCTAGTCAAGACTGCCAGCGAATCCGCCTGTCAAGAAAAACACCACCGAAGAAGCCGCTTCCGCGACGCTAACTTCGAGGGCGCTTCCGCCGACGGCTTCAAGGTCATCTTCCTCTCCACCCAGCAGCTCACCGACGATGCCACCGAGGACCCCGATCCGGAAGACAGCGCCTCTATAGGCGCGGGTGGAAAAGGCTGTCGCTCTGAAGTCAAGGGCGCCAACGGCTGCAACCTCTACGAGTCAGAATGCTAAAATGCGACGCGCCGGAAGGCCAGGCCTCATCGACTCTCCGCTGGCGACTCCAGTGGTCTCGGGCCTGAGGTGCAGGGGGTCGCCGGTCTCTCTGAAGATGCCTCGCGCATTTATTTCGTCGCTCGCGGCGTGCTGAGCAGCGAACCCAGAGGCGGTGTCGGCGGCGGCTGCTTCGCGGAACTGACCCCGGCGGAACTCACCGAAGAAGAGACGGGCGACAAAGAAGGGAAATGCCGACCCAAAAAGGGAGCAGAGAATCTCTACGTCGCCGACACTGTAACGGGCACACCGCGTTTATCGCGACGCTCGCCACGTCCGACTCGCTGCAGTGGAACCCCAGTGGGTTCCTTCAGGACGAATTCTCTATTCGAAGCAGAAGCGCCGCGGCCTGCGGGGCCGATGAACGTGACCGGTGACGGTCGCTTCCTCGTCTTCACCAGCGCCGCCGACGTCACCAGCGACGACACGAGCACCGTGGCGCAGGTCTTCCGCTACGACGCCGACACCGAAGCGCTCGTCCGGGTCTCGATCGGTAACGAAGGCTTTAACGATGACGGCAACAGCAATGTGGGTGCGGCACGGAAATCGCGGGCCTCCCGAGAGAATGCGAAGGAGCACAGCATCGGCCGGTCTTCCGCATCCCGCCGTCGCAGAAGACGGGAGGTGGTCTTCACGAGCAGCGCGGCCCTCACACCGGGGCGACACTGACAATCGCTGCGTGGAAGGCGAAGGCGGCGAATGCTACCGCTACGCCCAGAACGTGTATGAGTATCGTGAAGGCCATGTCTACTTGATCTCTGACGGGCGTGACCCGAGCACTTCTGGCGAGGCAGATCACATCGTTGGGGACCGACGTCTTCTTCACGACCGCCGACTCGCTCGTTCCCCAGGACGGCGACACGCTCAAAGACATCTACGATGCGCGCGAAGACGGCGGTTTCCCCGAGCCGGCGGGGCCGCCTCCCTGCGGTGAAGCTTGTCAGGGCGCCCCGGCCGGCCCACCGTCGTTCACCGCGCCCTCCAGCGCGACGTTCGCCGGCCCGGGCGACGTCCCGCCGGGCGGGGCGCCCAATGCGACGGTCAAACCCAAGCCCGCGTCGAAGCGCGCCACGTGCAGGAAGGGCTTCGTGAGAAAGAAGCACAGATGCGTGCGCGCGAAGAAGCCAGCGAAGTCGAGCCATGGAGGTAGGAGATGACCCGCTTCCGTTCAATCCCATCTCGCCACGGTCTTCTCGTCACCGCCGTCTGCGCTGTGCTGTCTGCCATCACCGCCCCCCCGGCGCTTGGTGCGGGGATGCCCGCACCGCACTTGGCAATCGAATCCAAGGCGATGCCGACCTACCTGCAGCGTCCCCGAGGTGAAATCCAAGAACTGAAGGTCGAACATCCAACCGGCGGGAGCTTGAACTCCGCGTGACGCCGGAAGGACTGCCTGAAGAAACAACGGCGTCGATCGCCTACAACGCCACCGCGTTTGAGATCCAGTCAGCGCTGGAAGCGCTCCCAAACATCGGTGCGGGCAACGTAAGCGTCACCGAACGGGGTGCTACGCACTCGCTCTACTGGATCATGTTCACGGGTGTGCTCGACACAATCCCAGTTTCCATCATCCCAGACAATAAACTCATCGGCGGCACAATCGGTGCCAGTTCCGTAGCGGCGGTCCGTTATGCCCCGGTGGTGGTGCTCGCGACGAACACCGGCGCGACGCCCACGAACGGGGAACCGGTGACGGTGACCGATACTCTGCCTGCGGCCTAAAGTCATTACCGGCGAAGAATTTAGGGTGTTCAACGGACCGAATGGAATGCGAGCATACGATCTCACAGTGACATGCACGTATCCCGAACGCTCGCCGGCGACAGCTCCGACGGCCTGCGGTGAGCATCGGGGTCGAGGTGCAACCGGGCGTGTCGAGGACCCTAGTGAACACCGCCACGGTTGAAGGTGGCGGCGCCCCACCGCGCCTCGACGACTGAACCGATCATGGTCGGCGCCCAGGCACCGTGTTTGGTTTCAACGGCCCATTCAGTGCGATATGTTCGATGCCGCCGGGGGCTCGACGTCCAAGCCGCAGATCATCCCGTTCCGCGACATACGAGCTTCGTGCTGAACAGCAGAGTTCGGCGGAAGCATTCGACCCGGATATCAAAGATGGTACCCGCACAGGACTTGAAGGACACCGTGGTGGATTTGCCGCCGGGTTGGTCGGCGACCCACAGGCGGCGCCGACGACTGTCCCCAGTATGTGGTCGCGCCCCCCAACGGGCTGGGCTGCCCGGCCGCGAGCGTCGTCGGCACTGTTGCGTTCCATTGGCGGGGTCCGGATTATTGGTTTTTCTCGCCGTCCACGGATACCCAAACAAGCGCCGGTGTTCAATGTGGCCGCCCGAGCACGGTCATCCGGCCCAGTTCGCATTTGACTTCGACAACCAAGAGGCACCCTGTACGTGAACTTGGTTCACACGACGCCGCTACACCGTGCGTGTCGTCGGGTGAGCTCCCCAGCCATTACTCGTACGTAGGGACTTGCGGCCATCAAGGTTACGCTCTTTGGAGACCCCGCGGTGAAGGATGGGAGTGCGACCCCCTCGCGGGCATTCTTCACCAACCCAAGCGACTGTGAGACCCAGCCACCCACCACGACGTTCCACATCGACTCCTGGGAGAACCCAGCACCCGTTCCCGCTCACCCCGATGGCGCCCCCGAAACCGAAAAGCTCGACTTCTCCGAACCGCAGTGGCTCACCGCCAGCGCCGAATCACCGCCCGTGACGGGCTGTGAGCAGCTGCGGTTCAACCCGGCGCTGTCCTTCGCGCCCGAAGCAGCGCACAGCCAGGCCGATGAACCGTCGGGGTATGAAGCGACCCTGCCGTGTGCCCCAGAATGAAGACCCTGAAGGGCTCGCCACCCCGCCGCTCAAGCAGGCGACGGTGATCGCTCCCGGCGGGTGTCGCGATCTCACCGTCGGCGGCGAACGGTCTCGTCGGCTGTCAGGAAACCGGGGTCGAAGGCATCGAACTGGAGAACACCGAGCCGGGGCGCTGCCCCGCGGCCTCGAAAATCGGCAAGGTCGTGCTCGTGACGCCGCTGCTCGAAGAACACCTCGAAGGCAGCGTGTACGTCGCCCAGCCTGCGTGTGGCGCGGCCGGTCAGCCGCAGTGCAGCGAAGAAGCCGCGGAAACGGGCGGGGTGTTCGCGATCTACCTGGAAGTGGGCAGCGAAAACACGGGCATCCACGTCAAGTTGAAGGGCAGGGTCGAAGTGGGCGGCAGCGGCCATCGCAACGACCTGCAGCCCGGCCAGGTGCGCACCACCTTCGCAGACGCTCCCCAACAGCCCTTCAGCGAACTGCGGCTGAAGTTCAACGGCGGCTCCCAGGCGCCGCTGGCGAACCCCCAGAGCTGCGGCCGGTTCACGAGCGTCGGCGAATTGGACCCCTGGTCGGATGAACCCGCGCCCGGTGAAGCACACGGCACCCCGAACGCGATCGTCGACCCGGCGTTCACGATCAGCGGCGACTGCTCGGGTGGCTTCGCGCCGGCGTTCAGCGCGGGCACGGTCAACGACCAGGCCGGCGCGTACAGCCCGTTCACGCTGACGTTCTCCCGCCGGGATGGCGAACAGAGCCTCGCGGGCGTCACGGTCGACATGCCCGAGGGACTGCTCGGCAAGATCGCGGGGCTGCAGCAGTGCCCCGAAGCGGCCGCCGCCGCCGGCAGCTGCGGCTCGGTCGCCCCGGGCTCGAAGATCGGGACCGCGACGGCGGCGGCGGGCTCGGGCAGCTCCCCCTTCTGGCAGTCGGGCAACGTCTATCTCACCGGCTCCTACAAGGGCGCCCCCTTCGGCCTGTCGGTCGTCGTCCCCGCGGTCGCTGGCCCCTACAACCTCGGCCTGATCGTCGTCCGCGCCGCGATCTACATCAACCCCGAAACTGCGCAGGTGACCGTCGTCTCAGACCCGCTGCCCCAGTCGGTTGACGGTGTGCCGCTGCGCGTGAAAACGGTCAATGTGACCGTCGGGGAAACCAGCAACTTCACGTTCAATCCGACCAGCTGCGCAGAAAAGAGCATTGGCGCGAGCATCTCTGGGACTGGTGGCGCGAGCGTGCCCGTCTCGACCCGCTTCCAGGCCGCGAATTGCGCGGCGTTGAAGTTCGCCCCGAAGTTCACGGCCACCACCCAGGGTAACGGCACTACCAAAGGCCACGGCGCGTCGCTGGACGTGAAGATCGCCTACCCGCAACCTGAGAGCGCGTACGCGAACAGCGCGAAGATCGACACGCAGCTGCCGCCGGCGCTCGCCTCGCAGTTGACGACGCTGCAGAAAGCGTGCACGGAAGCGCAGTTCGCGGCCAACCCGGCGGGTTGCCCCGCGGGCTCGGCCGTCGGGATCGTGACCGCGAGCACCCCGGTGCTCAACAGTCCGCTTGTCGGCCCCGCGTACCTCGTATCCCACGGCGGCCGGGCGTTCCCCGACCTCGTGTTCGTCCTGCAGGGCGAAAACGGTGTCAGGATCGACGTGGTCGGCAACACCGACATCAAAGGTGGGATCACCTACAGCAAATTCGAATCGATCCCCGACGCGCCCCTCTCGAGCGTCGACGTGAACTTCCCCGAGAAGGAAAACTCGATCCTCGGCGCCGTCAAGAACCTGTGCGCCCCCACGAAGACCGTCACGGTCAAGAAGAAGGTCACCGTAAAGCGCCACGGTAAAAATGTCAAAGTGACGAAGAAGGTCACGAGCACCGTGCCCGAAACTCTGGTCATGCCCACGACGATGACCGCTCAGAACGGCGTGGTGCTCACCCAGAACATCAAGGTCGCGGTCACGGGATGCAAGGCTGCTAAGCCCAAGGCGAAGAAGAAGCGGAAAGCAAAGAAGGGGAGTCGGAAACATTGATCAAGTCAGAAACATTGATTGACAATCGCTCCTGAGAGGTGGTAGCCTCGGTCCGCCGTATCTATTTCTGGTCGAGATAAATAGAAAGTGAGACGGACCACTATGAAGCAGTTGCGAAGGGTACCAAATACACCAAGGTCGATGCTGGCCCTGGCGATGCTCGTCGTATCGCTGGCAGGATTGATGGCTGCACCATCTGCATTCGCGAAATCCCCAACCAAAGGTTTCGCGGTATTCGCGCAGTGTCCGCGGTTTACGGCGGAAGTGACACTGTGTCTCTATTCACAGACAAAAGGCGGGGAAGTTACTCTGAATAAACAGACGGTGCCTATCACGAACCCAATCACTCTCCAGGGTGGAATCGTCCGTAACGAAGCCACCGAAGAAGAAAAATTCGTGGGCGCTCTCAACGGCGAAACACTATCCAAGAGCCCACAGAAAGTTCCCGGCGGGCTTCTGGGCCTTATCAAGTGCAACGAAATCGAAAACATCATCGAGCGAATCGCTTGCGAATTGGTGTTTGAAAATGGGCTGACGGGGGTCAACGCGGTCACCGAACTCGCCAAGCCCGCGAGTGAAATCGGGATCGACAAAAACAACCTCGTCAACGAACACGGCACGGCGCTGTCGCTGCCGGTGAAGATCCGTCTGGAAAATCCGCTGCTGGGAAGCGAATGCTACGTCGGATCGGCGGCAAAACCGATCGTCTGGAATCTCACGACGGGCGTCACCTCACCACCGGCGCCAAACAAACCCATCGAAGGCAGCCCGGGCAGTCTCGAATTCAAAGAAAACTTTGAAATCGTAGAACTCAAGGGCTACAAGCTGGTTGACAACTCATTCGCGGCGCCAGAAGCCACGGGCTGCGGTGGGATCTTCTCATTCCTGCTCGACCCGCTGATCGACTCGAAAATCGGACTGGCCTCGGCGGCCGGTAAAAACACAGCAATCCTGACAGGCAACCTCCAGGAGGCGAGCACCGAATCGGTTATCGCCAGCGAATAGACATACGCGTACAACGCTGCTCCCAACTGAGCACGTGTTGAGCAAACAAACGTCCCTCTCCGGGGATGAGCGCACCTGAACGAGGGTGCATCAATGATGGTCGGGCTCACTGTAGGGGTGGGCCCGACCTTTATCTCAGCTGATCCCCGAGATCCGCCACTGCCCGCCTTCCCGGACGAATGTCAGCGTGGAGATGGCTTTTTTGCCGGCGTAGACGCTCTTCACGCGCGCGGTCGCCCGCGCGCCCGCGACCGCGACGGATTCGACGGTCGTTTCGAAGCTGTCGATCTCTTTCAGCTGACCTTCGATCGCCTTCTTGCACCCGCCGGGGGATCGGTTCAGGACAGCGACGTTCGCGCCGGCGAGGTTGACGCCACAGATCTTCTTGGCTTCCTGCGCCGTCGCGTCGCTCTGCAGATTGGCGACCGTCTGGGCGACCTTCTGCGCTTCGCCTTTGAGCCCGCTGGGCGTCGAAGCCGTGCTCGCGCAGGCGGCGAGGCCCGTCGCAAGCAGCGGCGCGCACAGCAGGGTCAGGGATCGGCGGACCGTCATTGGGTCCGAAGAGTATGTGAACGCGCTCTAAGGCGGTTCCTGGGCAAGCGAGTCAAGGACGCAGGGAGCGTGGCGTGCTAGGCACGCGAGCGACCGAGGACGCCGAATTCGCGTAGCCCAGGGGCCGCCTTAGTACTCGTCGTCGCGCCTGTATCCCAACCTCGCCGAGATGCGGTCGGCCGTCGAGACCAGGTGCGGGCCGAGCGCGTCCACGAGCTGCTCCATGGAGATCATCGAGGAGTGCGCGGCCATGTTGACGGCGGCGACGACCTCGCGGGCCTCGTTGCGCACGGGCGCGGAGATCGAGTGCAGTTCGGGCGCGAGCTCTTCGTTGTTGACCGCGAAGCCCGCCTCGGCGACCTCGTTGAGCTCGTCGCGCAGCGCCTTCTTGTTCGTGATCGTGTTCGGGCCGCGCTTGGTCAACTTCAGCTCGGTGAGGAGGTCGCGCTGCTCGTTCTCGGGCAGGTAGGCCAGCAGCACCTTGCCCATCGACGTGCAGTACGCCGGCAGGCGCGAGCCGGGGTGCAGGCCGAGGTCGATCTTGCTCTGCCCGCGCCGGAAGCTGCGGGCGCGATCGATGTACAGGATGTCGGATCCATCGAGCACCGACAGGCTGGCGGTGTAGCTGGTGCGCTGGCGCAGCTCCTCCAGATACGGGTGGGAGTGCTCGCGCAGGCCGGTCGAGTTCAACGCGGACATGCCCAGGTCGGTCACGCGCAGCCCGAGCCGATACTTGCGCGAGGCGCCCTGCTCTAGGTAGCCGAGCGCGACCAGTGTGATCACGTAGCGGTGCGTCGTCGAGCGGCTCATGCCGAGCTCGTCGGCGATGTTGGCTATGCCCAGCACGGGGCGCTGGGGCGTGAAGCAGCCGAGGATCGCCAGGCCGCGCTCCAGCGACTGCGAGTAACGTGGCTCGCGCAGGCTGGGGATCGACCAGGCGGGATCTTGTGCTGCTCCGTCTGCTTTTGAGTTATTCGAACTTGTTCTGGGCATCGCGATTGGGTCCCTCTTCCTTGTCCTCGGGAGATCCCCAGGGCGGGAACTCCATATCTTGGAAGCTAAGCATACTTTATGCGCGCGCCAATCTCAATCATAAACAGCGGTTCCCCGCTCTGGCTGGGCGAAACCACGGAGGCTTGTGTCCGCGAGGGAGGGATGCGATGAGGGGCAGGGCCGGCCGGGCGTGGGTGGTCGCGATGCTCGCGGCGCTCGCCCTGGCGCTCGCGGGCTGCGGGTCGTCATCCGTCCCAAGCAGCGAAGCTGAACTGGCGGCCGGCGCGCCCGTGAAGATCGGCTATCTGGCGTCGCTGACCGGGTTCTGCGCGGCGTTCTCGCGGGAATACGTCGCCGGCGCCGAGCTGGCGGTCAAGCAGATCAATGCGCAGGGAGGCGTGCTCGGGCACCGGTTTCAGCTGATCGTGCGCGACGACTGGGCGACGCCGAGCGTGGCCATCAGCCGGGCGCGGGCGCTGGTGCTGAGCAGGCACGTCAAATACCTCGCGGGCACGTGCACGAGCGAGGTCGCCAAGAGCGTCGCGGAACTGATCGCCAACCCGAGTCACGTGGTCTACGTGGTCGGCGCATCGGAAGCGTCGGTCTTCGCGGGGAGTCCGGAAACATACGTGTTCGACACGATCCCGACCGCCACGATCGAGGGCCGGGTCGCCGCGGCGTACGTGCGCGCGCACCCGCAGTGGAAGCGGATCGCGGTGATCGGCGAGGACTACGGCTACGGCTACCAGGTCACGGCCGCGTTCAAACGGGCGCTGGCGAGCGATCGTCCGGGATCGGCCGGCGGTCGGAGCGGTCAGAGTCAGAACGCTCAGCAGATCGTAAGGGTCGAGTATCTGCCGGTCGGCGGCAGCGACTACACGCCGTACATCGAGCGCCTGCTCGCCGCGCGCCCGGACGCGATCTACTCGACGGCGATCACCGAAGACGCGGTCACGCTCGTCGAGCAGGGTCTGCCGCTGGGACTGTTCGCGAAGACCCACGTGCTCGGGGTGATGGACTACGCCACGATGGCCCACATGCCCGAGCCGCCGATCGGCGCGCAGGGTTACACGATCTACCCGTCGGCGTCGATCTACGACACGCCGTTCGCACACGAGTTGCAGTCCTCGCTGGGCGCGAGCGTAGCCAACGCCGGCGCCGCGGGCGACGGGTTCAACCAGATCGAGGTCATCGCCCAGGGGATCGAGCAGGCTCGCTCGACCGACCCCACGAAGGTCCGCGACGCCCTCGGCGGGGCGACGGTGCAGACCGTGCAGGGGAGCGTGAAGGTTCATCGTTGCGACCACCAGCTGGCGATGCCGATCGCGATGGGCCCGGTCGCGGGACCGACCGAAGCGCAGCCGTTCGCGCACCTGCAACCGCTGACGCTGGTGAGCACGAGCAAGTACTACGGATGCTGAAGCTGGCCGAGACGGGTGTCGGGGTGGGGATGGTCTGCGTCCCGGGTCATCTTGTAGCATAGGTGCGTAACTGAGCCATATCTGGTATGGTCCGTGCATGTCACTTACTAGATTGATTTCACTAAGCGTTGTAGGGGCGCTGGTGCTGAGCGCTGTTGTGCTGGTGCCGGCGGCTGTGGGGGGTCCAAAAACATGCGGGTCGAGCTCCACCAACTGGGTGTTTTGTTACAACAACAACGAAGAAATGAGCAAACAGCAAGTGGAAGGCTCGGGCGGCCTGGCAGTTCTGGTGGCTACGATAGGCGGCAGCGAAGCAAAGTTTGAATGTGAAAGCAGTACGCTTGTGGCGGAACTGGAATCGTCGGGTAAAGGCAAAGGCACGCTTACCCTCCATAAATGTATCGAGACGAAACCCAAACATTGCAAGCTTACGGCGGCTGAGGAAAAAGAAATCGAACTTCCGTTTGCGGAGTCACTGACCGGGAATACTGGAAACAGGGAAGCCCGGAAGCGGTGTTTGCAGGTACGGGGTCCGGCGAAGAAATTTACAATCTGACGCTAGATGCCGAAACGGGTGAATGCATGGATTCCTCGGGAACATATACTATAACCGGTAAACAGGGATCCGAACTTCCCGGCGTGGAAGAACCTCTGCTGAAGTGCATGAAATAAATGCCAAAAAATTACTCAGTGAACTAAAAGTCGGCGGCAACGAGCGCTTCGCTGAGCGTCACGGATAAAGTCAAAATGTCATCGTCACACGGCGGATCCTTGGATTGGTACGTCGGATTGGGCAGCTAGTTCGCAGTCGCTGAATATGGATGACGGAGGGCTGGGATATCCCAGCCCTCCGTTGGTTCCGGTTCGGGTGGGGCGCGTAGGGGGCCCGGCGGTCGCTAAGGGCTCAGAGGAGGCTTCAACAGCGTAGAATCGACCCGATGGGGACGCGGGGATTCTTGTCCAACGCGGTGGGCGCACGCCAAATGCTGTCGATGGCGCTGACGCTTGTATTCACATTGACGACTGGAACCCCAGCGGCTGGGGCGGAAGCGTGTCCCAACGAACAGATCCGCGCTGAGCAAGTCTACGGGTTGCGACTCCCCGATTGCCGGGCGTATGAGCAGGTCTCGCCCGCGCAGAAGAACCTGACGGACGCCGTGGGAGAGCCGGAAATCGTGCAGGCATCCCCGCTCGGCGATGGGGTGAGCTTCTTCGCCGTCGCGCCCTTCCCCGGGACGGCGGGCTCGGGCGGACAGGTGCCGACGTATCTCAGCGTTCGCTCTCCCGACGATGAATGGCTGACCGAGGGGCTCCTGCCTGAAATCGCGCCCGGCTCGGACGAGCAGGTGATCGGCTTGACCGAAGATCTCGCAAAGACGATCCTGTTCGCCGAAGACCCACCTCTCGCGCCAGGTGCCGAGCTCGGTGCACGCAACGCCTACGTCTTTGACGACGCCAGCAAGTCCTATCGGTTGCTGGCTGCGAACATCGGGTTTGAAAAGTTCAGCTTTGCGGACGCGACGCCCGGCGGCTCGCATATTCTCTTTGAAACCGAGGCACAGTTGACCAAAAACGCAGCGCCCCCGGTGTTTACAACCTGTACGAGTGGAACGAAGCCAATCCACTCCGGGGAACGGGTCAGGCTGGTAGGTGTGCTGCCCGACAAAGAAGCGCCGAAAGGCGGGTCGGTCGCCGGTCCGGGTGGACTCGCGGTGCCAGGATCCGGCTCTTCTACCCGGAGGGTCTACGAACGAATTTTACACGCAGGACACGATCTCTGAAGATGGTTCTCGTGTCTTCTTCAGCGATGTCGAAACCGGCACCGTCTATCTGCGCGAACCCGAAGCCGAAAGGACGATTCAGGTCTCGGCCGGGATCAAGCCTGCGTATTGGCGGGCGGCGACCCCGAGCGGATCGTTTGCCTTCTACACCGAAGGCGAAGATCTCTACCGATACAACGTCGCAGGCGAGCAAAGAGAAGCGCTCACGAGCGACGCCGCGGGCGTGTTGGGGACACTGGGCGTCTCGGATGACGGCTCATATGTCTACTTCGTCGCCACGGGAAAGCTCGCGGGCGATAGGAACGGGAACGGAGAAGAAGCGGAAAATGGCGCCGCCAATCTCTATGAGTGGCACGAAGAAATCGCGACCCACACGGTTACGACGACGTTCATCGCGAGGTTGTTGGGGCCAAACGCTGGAGAGAAGCGAGACGAACCTGACTGGCGTGGCTACGACAGGGGTCCGTCCGAAGGCAGTGGGCCCTCCGGAGGTGAGAAGAGCTCACGTGTGACTCCCGATGGGAAGACAGTTCTGTTCAGCTCGGTCTCGCGGTTGACTAGCTATGACAACGACGGAATGATTGAGCTCTATCTGTACGACGCAGAGCGGCCTCCGTCTTCCGCCAATCCGGTGTGCGTGTCATGCAACCCAAATAGGAGTCCGGCTGACAGCGGCGCACGCCTCGCCAGCAGAAATCTCGACCTGACTGCTTCTCCCAGTTCACGCGACGCGTTTTTGACGCGTAACCTCTCCAACGACGGCAGCCGTGTCTTTTTCGAAACCGAAGAAGCCCTTGTATCCGAAGACGCAAACGGCCAGCCGGACGTATACGAGTGGGAGCGGCGCGGGAACGTCCGCAGGAAACGGAAGGCGCGGGCTCTTGCAAACGCGCCAACACGAGTTTTAGCGAAAACAACGGCGGCTGTATTTACCTGATCTCCACGGGCCAGAGTGATAGCCCGTCCTACTTCGGCGACGCGAGCGCTGACGGCGATGATGTCTTCTTCTTCACCCGCCAGTCGCTAGTGGGTCAGGATCAGGATCTCAACGTGGATGTGTATGACGCCCGCGTCGACGGTGGCATCGCCTCTCAAAACCCGGCACCGTCCCCGGCACCATGCACAGGCGAAACATCGTGTCGCACTCCGCCAGATGCGCCCCCGGCGTTGGGTGTGCCGTCAAGCGCCACGATCACGGGCAGCGACAACCTCACGCCGGTGGAACCAAAGCGCGCGGCGAAACCAAAAGTCAAGAAGAAAAAGAAGAGGAGGAAGAAACATAGCGGTAAGGCAAAGAAGAAGGCTCGTGCCAAGGCCAAGACGCGCGGGGCCGCACGGAGGCATGGGTCATGACCAGGCTCGCCCTATTGGTGCTTGCGGTCGGGGTCATGTGCACATTTGCCAGCCCCGCGTGGGCGACCGAAACGTTCGGGGTGGAAACCTTCGAAAGCTCGATCGAAGATGTGGATCACGTGCCCGCAACGCAGGCGAGTTCGCACCCGTATGCAGTGATGACGACGATCATGTTCAACCACAAGGTTACGGAAGAAGAAGAAGATTACAAGACAAATGGAAAAGGAGAAGAAACTGCTCTGGGAGAACCGGAAGTTTTCACACAGATTTATGGGAATCCTCGACATCTCGAAGTGAACCTGCCCGCGGGTCTGGTGGTGAATCCAGCCGCTACGAGCATCAAGTGCACTGAGGCGCAGCTCGAGACAAGGCCGTCGGCCGGGGGTAGTTGTCCGACGGCATCAACGGTGGGAATTGCCACCGTCTACATCTACGGTTCTGGGGAGAAAGTCAAAGGGGCCGTGTATAATATGGCGCCTCCGTCCGGAGTACCAGCCGAGTTTGGTATGGACCCCGGCGAAGTGGGCCTCGTCATCCATATCGTGGGCGAGATCCGCACCGACGGCGACTATGGGTTCTCCGCTGACGTATCGGAAATCGCCCAGAAAGTATCGATCTATGGTCTCAAGCTCATCCTTTGGGGCGACCCATCCGCCGCGAGTCACGACCCACAACGGGGCATATGTGCATCGCGAGGGAGAGTGGCAAAAGCGATTGAAGAAGAAGACCTTGAAAAGGAAATCGAAGAAAACGGTATGGCCACCGAAGAATACCGCTTTAGCTGTCCCACGGAAAGAACCAACATCCCACTAGTGACGATGCCCGGCGCCTGCACCGGCAAACCATTGGAAACGAGGGTGAGCGTCAACTCCTGGCAAGAATCCAACCGACATCGATCTACCACCGGTGCTGTCCCCACCCGTGACGGGCTGCGGAGCGCTGAAGTTCAACCCAACGCTGGAAGTCAAACCCGTGCCCGAACTCACGGCGACCCCCGAAGTCCCTGTGGCGGCGGAATCTCCGACCGGGCTGAACGTCCACCTGAAGATCCCGCACGAAGAAAGCGCGGAAGACCTTGCCGAGGCGGACCTGAAGCAGCTGTCGCTGACACTGCCCCCGGGAATGGCGATCTCGCTGTCGGCGGCGGACGGGCTGGGGGCCTGCACGAACGCGCCGGAACCGGGTCGGCCCGAAGGCGAGATCGCGCTGCACTCAGACGAAGCGGTGAAGTGCCCGGAATCGTCGAAGATCGGCGAAGCCGAAGTGGTGACGCCGCTGCTCGAAGGACCGCTGAAGGGCGCCGTGTACCTTGCGCAGCAGGAAACGTTCGAAGGGGCGCTGATCGGGATGTATGTGGTCGTGGAAGGCGCCGGCGTCCAGATCAAGCTGGCTGGCAAGGCGACGCCCAACGAAGAAACCGGGCAGATCACGATCGCGTTCGCCGAAGTCCCGCAGCTGCCCGTCAGCGAAATCGAGCTGAGCCTGTTTGGGGGCAGCGAGCAGCGCTCGTGACCCCGCCGGGTTGCGGCACATACACGGCTACGTCGCGGCTGACGCCGTGGAGCGGCACTCCTCCGGCAACACCGTCGAGCGAATTCACGGTCGGATCGAACTGCGGCCAGGACTTCAGTCCCTCGTTCGTCGCCGGCACGACCGGACAGCCGGGCGGGAGCGGCGAGCCCGTTCACGATCACGGTGGCGCGCCAGAGCGGCGAACAGCGCTTGAGCGGCGTGCGCGTCGTCGCGCCCCCGGGCGTGGTGGGTGCGCTGAAGGGGGTGGCGCAGTGCCCGGAACCGCAGGCGTCGAGGGGAGAATGCCCCGGCGACAGCGAAGTCGGGGAAGCGACGATCGCCGCCGGCCCGGGCGTTGACCCGGTCTGGATCAAAGGCCACATCTACCTGACCGGGCCCTACGCTGGCGCCCCGTTCGGCCTGTCGATCGCGCTGCCGGCGGCGGCTGGACCGTTCGACCTGGGGCAGGCGGTCGTGCGCGCGCGTGTGGAAGTGGACTCGCACACCGCGCAGCTGATCATCTCGAGCGATCCGCTGCCGAGCATCATCAGAGGCGTACCGCTGGACATCCGCACGGTCAACATCACAATAAATCGCGCGGGGTTTATCGTCAACCCGACGAACTGCGCGCCGCTGTCGGTGACCGGGACGATCTCCTCGACCGCCGGCGCACGGGTGGCCGTGACGAGCCCGTTTGAGGCCGTCGACTGCGCGAGCCTGCCGTTCGCGCCGAGGTTCACCGCGTGGACGCAGGCCAAGACGAGCAGAGGAGGCGGGGCGAGCCTGGGCGTGAGGATGACCACCGGCGCGGGTCAGGCGAACATCGCCAAAGTCCGCCTGCTGCTGCCCTGGCAGTTTCCGGGGCGGCTCACGACGCTGCAGCATGCTTGTACGGCTAGTGTTTTTGATGTCAATCCGGCCTCGTGTCCGGCTACGTCGATCGTGGGCATGGCCACCGCGGATACACCCCTGCTCGCCCACCCGCTGACCGGACCCGCGTATCTCCTGGCCCGCGGTGGCGCGGCGTTCCCCGACATCGCTCTGGTGCTGCAGGGCGAAGGGATCGTCGTGTATCTCGACGGGAACATGGACATCAAGCATGGTCTGACCAGCGCGACGTTCAACTCGATCCCGGACCTGCCGATCGCCACGTTCACGGTCGCGTTCCCCGAGGGCCCGCACTCGATCCTGGGGACGAACATCCCCGCCCGGGCCAGGGGCAGCCTGTGCGGGCAGTCGCTGATCATGCCCACGGCGCTCACCGCCCAGAACGGAGCTGTGGTGGCACAGGCGACGAAGGTCGCGGTCACGGGCTGTGCCAAGCACAGGACGGGCAGGCACACCGGTAAGCGGACGGCAGGTACGAGGAGGGTGGGTAAGAGGAGGGCGAGTAAGGGCAGGGCAGGCAAGCGGGTGGACCACAAGCGAGGAGGTAGATGAGGCGGCGAGATGTGCGGGACCGCGCGCGGCGTCTCGGCCCGGTCTCCCGGCGGGTGGCGCTGGCCCTGGTCGTGCTCGCGTCGCTGTTGGTCCTCGTCGTGCTGTCGCTGTCTGGGTCGGGACGATCGGCGGGAGATTATGCGCCGTTCGATCGCTGTCCACTGGGTAACGCCGCGACGAACCTCTGCCTGTCGACGCGGGTGGAAGGCGGAGAGTTCACCGTCGGCGCGAAGACCGTGCCGATCGAGCGGGTCGTCACCCTCCAGGGTGGGGTACATGTGATCGAGAACGGGGAAAAGGAAATAGTCAAGGACGAGTTCATCGTGGCGCGGGACGGCGCGACGCTGTCCAAGACCCCACAGGCCGTGCCCGGGGGACTCGCGGGAGCGGTGGACGCGCAGCTGCTGCCGGCCGGGGCACGGCAAGCATTTGACAGATACGTCGCGAGCGGGAACACGAATGTCACCGCCACGATCGAACTGGCTGGACCCGCGGGCTCACTGGGAATCGATGTCCAGAACCTGGTCGAAGCCGAAGGGGTCGCGCTGGTGCTGCCGGCGAAGGTCAGGCTGAGCAACGGGTTCCTCGGCGAGGACTGCTATATCGGCTCGGACGCCCACCCCATCTCGATGGGGTTGACGACGGGTGCTACTAGGCCTCCAAGACCGAACGCGCCGATCAAGGGGAAAGTCGGTAAGGCGAAGCTCCGCGACGAATACAACCTGACCGTCATCACCGGGAGCTCGCTCGTGGACAACTCGTTCGCGGTGCCCGCAGCCACGGGCTGCGGCGAAACCCCCTCGCGCTCAGCCGATCGAGCGGTGAACGCCAAGCTCGGTCTGCCCGCCGTGGCCGGACACAACACCGTGATCCTCGACGGCACTCTGCAGGATGCCAATGCGCCGGCCGTCAGGGCAGGGGGGTCATAGCGCAGACAGTTGGCCGGAGATGTATTGTCGGTAGACACTAGTCTGCTTTGTGAGAGAATGAGCCAGTGCTTTCGAGTGCAAGCATGCGCAAGCAGTTCGCGAAAAACCTCCGCCACCACCGCGAACGGGTCGGCCTCTCCCAGGAGGAGCTGGGGGAGATCTGCGATCTGCACCGCACCGAGATCAGCCTGCTCGAGCGCTGCAAGCGCTCCCCGCGCCTGGAGACGATCGTCGCGCTGGCGAAGGGTCTGAAACTGAGCTCCCCATCGGAACTGCTCGACGGGATCAGCTGAGCGACCTCAGCTGTGCCGCATCCCCCAGCGGGCGAGCGCGTCCGCGATCGGCAGCAGTTCGCGTCCCGCCTCGGTCAGCTCTAGCTCCACGCGTGGGGGCATCTCTCTGTATCGCCTCCGTAACAACAGCCCTAACGCGACCATCTGGCGCAGATATCGGTCGAGCACGCCGCTGGAGATCCCCGCCAGCTCGTGCTGTATATGCACCGGGCGGCGTGCGTCCCGCCCGAGCGCCAGCACGATCAGCAGCGTCCACCGGTCCCCCGTTGCGCCCAGCGCGCGCGCCAGCGGACTCCACCGACCGGTGTGGTGCGGGCTGGTGCGATGCGTGTGGCGGTGCGCGCCCAGCTTCTCGCTGGGACTCTCCGAAACCTCTGGCACGCCGCCCAGTCTAGTTCCACCCTTCCGACTCCTCCAGCGTTTGTTGCAATTGTTTCCAAGTCTCGTGT
The DNA here is from genome assembly GCA_963736555.1 of uncultured Solirubrobacterales bacterium. Classification (GTDB taxonomy): domain Bacteria; phylum Actinomycetota; class Thermoleophilia; order Solirubrobacterales; family Solirubrobacteraceae; genus Palsa-744. The sequence goes on along the minus strand of CAVTPC010000017.1, from coordinate 49,937 downwards.
AAGGTGGGAAACACTAATGGCGGTGTCTGATATTCGGAACTAAGATTAGGGCACAAACCAGCAGAGAGGAATAGCGCAGATCTCGGGATTGGCCGCCCGCACAGGAGGTGCACACGCGGCTGCCGCTTGAGCATCGTCCACCCTCTCCGACGATGTTCGAGTAGAGATCCGGGTGTCCCCCCGACGACGCCAGGTCTCCGCGGGCGTCGCAGCCACTGATGGCGCGGCGCCTGTGAAGGCCTGCCGTGGCGCCAGACACTGGCCGATCTTCGATCGGTCGTGATGCTCGACGTGCTGGCCGATCCCGGATGATCGGCAGCACGTCTGTTGGCCGATCGGAGATCCCGTGATCTCCGATCGGTACGTGCGTCGTCTGCCATCCACGGACGACGATGTTCTGGCGCGAACCCTACGCGCTAGCCTCAACCGGTGGCCCACAGCGATCCTATGTCGAGCTTTACCCCGCGGACGCGCGCGTGGTTTCAGGCGGCATTCGCGGCCCCTACGCCCGCCCAGGCACAGGCATGGCCGGCGATCGCCCGCGGCGAGAACGTGCTGCTGTCCGCGCCCACCGGCTCGGGTAAGACGCTCGCCGCGTTCCTGTGGGCGCTGGACCGGCTGAGCGGTGCGCCCACGGACGGCGGCTCGCGGGGGACGCGTGTGGTCTACGTCAGCCCGCTGAAGGCGCTCGCCTACGACATCGAGCGCAACCTCCGCACTCCCCTGCGCGGCATCGGCGCCGACGGTGTGCGCGTGGGCATCCGCACGGGCGACACCCCCCAGCGCGAGCGCGCGGCGATGTTGCGCAACCCGCCGGACATCCTGATCACGACGCCCGAGTCGCTGTATCTGCTGCTGACCTCGCGCGCGCGAGAGACGCTCGCCGCGGTCGAGGCGGTGATCGTCGACGAGATCCACGCGGTCGCCGCCACCAAGCGCGGCGCGCACCTGGCGCTCACACTCGAGCGCCTGCAGGCCCAGGCGTCCGGATCACATGTCGCGCGTGTCGGCGACGGGGACGGGGACGGGGGTGGAGAGCGCGTCCTACGACGCAATGCGCGGACGCACACGGCGTATTAACGGCCTCCAGCGAATAGGTCTCAGCGCCACCCAGAACCCGTTGCCGGAGATCGGCCGCTTCCTCGTCGGCCCGCATCGCGAGGTCACGATCGTCGACGCGGGCGTCAAAAAGCAGCTCGACCTGCGCATCGAGGTGCCGGTCGAGTCGATGGCCGAGCCGGATGCCCAACCGCCGGCGGCCCCAGGCGATCCGCCACGGGATCCTCTGGAGCCGTTGGAGTCCGTCCCCGGAGGGGAGTCCACACGTGGTTCGATCTGGCCGACGATCTACCCAGAGCTGCTGAAGCAGATCCAAACGCACAACTCAACGATCGTGTTCGTCAACAACCGTCGCGCCGCCGAGCGAATCGCGCTGCGGTTGAATGAGCTGGCCAGCGCCTCCGCGCAGTCGGGCGGCGGACGGTGAGCATGCCGCTGACCCGGCGCCGGTCGAGATCGCGCGGGCCCACCACGGCTCGCTCGCGCGCGAGGAGCGCACGAAGGTCGAGGAGCTGCTGAAGGCCGGTGAGCTGCCCTGCCTGGTCGCCACCAGCTCGCTGGAGCTCGGGATCGACATGGGCGCCGTCGATCTCGTCCTGCAGATCGAGTCGCCGAAGTCGGTCGCCCGCGGCCTGCAGCGCATCGGGCGCGCCGGACATGGAGTCGGCGAGGTGAGCCGTGGGCGGATATTCCCGAAGTTCCGCGGCGACCTGCTCGAGTGCGCGGTCGTCGCGCGGCGGATGCACGAAGGACTGATCGAGCCGACCGTCGTGCCACGCAACGCGCTGGACGTGCTCGCCCAGCAGATCGTCGCGATCGCCGTGGCGGCCGAGCCGACCAAAGCGCAGGCGGAAAACGGCGCGTCCGAGGACACAGGGGTCTCCGTCGAGGAGCTGCACGCCCTGGTCACGAGCACCCATTCCTACGCCGAGCTCTCGCGCGAGCTGCTGGAGAACGTGCTCGACATGCTCGACGGGCGCTACCCGTCGAAGGAGTTCGGCGAGCTGCGGGCCAGGATCGTCTGGGATCGTGTCGCCGGCACGATCCGCGCGCGCCGGGGCTCGCGTCAGCTGGCGATCGCCAACGCCGGCACGATCCCCGACCGCGGGCTGTACGCGGTCACGCTGCCCGACGGGCGGCGCGTGGGCGAGCTCGACGAGGAGATGGTCTACGAGGCGCGGCCCGGGCAGGCGTTCCTGCTCGGCGCCTCGACCTGGCGGATCGAGGAAATTACGCGCGATCGCGTGATCGTCACACCGGCGCCCGGCGCTACCGGGGCGGTGCCGTTCTGGAAGGGCGATTCGATCGGCCGCCCCAAGGAGCTGGGCGAGGCGATCGGCGCGTTCTCGCGCTGGGCGGTCGAGCAGGAGCCACAGACGCTGCAGCGCGACTACGACCTCGACGAGCGGGCAGCACGCAACCTGATCGCCTACCTGCGCGAGCAGCTCGCGGCCACGCGCGTGCTGCCGAGCGAGCGCACGATCGTGGTGGAGCGCTTCCGCGACGAGATCGGCGACTGGCGCATCTGCATCCTCTCCCCCTACGGCGGGCGCGTGCATGCCGCCTGGGGGCTGGCGCTGGCGGGGCGCATCCACGAGCGCTTCGGGCTGGAGGCAGACGCGATCTGGACCGACGACGGGATCATCCTGCGCCTGCCCGAGCTGGACGGCGGCGAAGACGACGGATCGGCTCCGGCGGTTGAAGCTCTGGGGGACTCCCTGCCGTCGCTCGCCGAGCTGATCCTGCTCGAGCCCGACGAGGTCGAGCAGGCCGTGACCGCCGAGCTCGGGGGCTCGGCCCTGTTCGGCGCGCGCTTTCGCGAGAACGCCTCCCGCGCGCTGCTGATCCCCCGCGCCTACCCCGGCAAACGCACGCCGCTGTGGCAGCAGCGGCTGAAGGCCCAGAACCTGCTCGAGGTCGCCCGCCGCTACGAGGATTTCCCGATCGTCCTCGAGACCTACCGCGAGTGCCTGCGCGACATCCTGGACGTCCCGGGGCTGCAGGAGCTGCTGCGCGGATTGCACACCCGCGCGATCTCGCTCGTCGAGGTCGAGACCGAGACTGCCTCCCCGTTTGCCGGATCGCTGCTGTTCGACTACGTCGCGACCTACATGTACGAGGGCGAGGAGCCGAGCGCCGAGCGCCGCGCTGCCGCGCTGTCGCTGGACCGCGATCTGCTGCGCGAGCTGCTCGGTCAGGAGGAGCTGCGCGAGCTGATCGACCCGGGCGCGCTAGCGCGCGTGGAAGAGGACCTGCAGCGCCGCTCGCAGCTTACCCGCGCGACCGATCGCGACAGCCTGCACGACGTGCTGCGCAGGCTCGGGGACCTGACGCGCGAGGAGGTCGTGCAGCGGGTGTTCGACGGCATCGACGCCGACGGACTGCTGCAGGAGCTGCGAGCGCGAACGGCGCGCAATCCGGATGCGCGTCGGCGGCGAGGAGCGTTTCCTCGCCGCCGACGAGGCCGGCCTGTATCGCGACGCGCTCGGCGCCATTCCCCCCGGCGGACTGCCTGAGGCGTTTCTGCGGGACGTGCCCGATGCCCTGGCGGTGCTGGTCGCGCGCTACGCGAGCACGCACGGTCCGTTCACGACTGAGGAGGTGAGCGGTCGCTATCGCGTGGACGTGGGTGCTGTGCTGCGCGAGCTGGAGCGCTCCGGTGAGCTCGTGCGCGGCCAGCTGCGGCCAGGCGGCAGCGGGCGCGAGTGGTGCCACGTCGAGGTGCTGCGCCGCCTGCGGCGCGCCTCGCTCGCGGCGCTGCGTAAGGAGATCGAGCCTGCTGCGCAGAGCACCCTGGCGGCCTTTCTGCCGGCCTGGCAGGGTGTCGACCGCCATTCGGGCGCCGGCGCGGGGATCGACCGTCTGCGCGAAGTGCTCGTGCCGCTGCAGGGACTTGCGCTGCCTGTGCAGATCTGGGAGCGCGACGTGCTTCCGCGAAGAACGGGCGCCTACTCGCAGTACTGGCTGGACAGCCTGTGCGCGAGCGGCGAGATCGTCTGGGTGGGGGCGGGTGCGACCGGTCGCTCGGGGCGCGTGGCGTTGTACTTCCGCGAGGATGCCGCCGCGATCGGGCCACCGGCGTCGGGGGCGCTAGGGCGGGCGGGCAGCGGAGCACCGAGCGGCCCAGAGCACGAGCTCCTGCGCGCCTGCCTGGCCCAGGGCCCGCGCTTCTTCAGCGACCTGATCGCCGAGCTCGACGCCGCGCCGGAGGCGCTGCGCGAGTCGCTGTGGGATCTCGTCTGGGCGGGAGAGGTGACGAACGACGCCTGGGCGCCACTGCGCTGGGCGATCTCCGATCGGTCGCACCTGTCGCTGGCGCGTGGCGGGCGCTCGGACGGGCTGGGCGCTTCGGCCGGGGTCGGCGGTCTCGCTGGTGCTCCCGGTATGTCCCGCACCTCGCGCGCGATCGCCGGGCGCTCACGCTTCGCCGGGCGAGCCGCGATCGGTCGTCGCGGGCGCACGCACTCCCAGGTCCAGGGCCGCTGGTCGCTGACCACGGCCCTGTTCGACGGTCCCGCCGCGGCGTAGACGCAGACCCCACGCCTGGCGCCGAGTAAAGCTCGGCCAGCCGCCGCGCGCTGGCCGAGCTGCTGCTCGAGCGCTACGGGATCGTCACCCGCGAGCAGGTCCTCGCGGAGAGAGTGCGCGGCGGGTTCGCGCTGCTGTACGACGCGTTTTTCCCAGCTGGAGACCCTCGGCGTCTGCCGGCGGGGGTACTTCATCGAGGGGATGGGCGGCGCCCAGTTCGCGCTCCCGAGCGCGGTCGAGCGGCTGCGTGCGGCGAGGACCGGCCAGGAGAGCGGATCGAGCGAGCGTGGACGCACGCTGGTACTCGCCGCGGCCGACCCGGCCCAGCCATACGGCGCTGCACTCCCCTGGCCCAAGCGCGAGCAGCAGACCGGATCCCGCCCGCCCCGAACGGCGCGGGTGGCCGGCGCCTACGTGGTGCTCCTCGCCGAGCAGCCGGTGCTGTATGTCGAGCGCGGCGGGCGCGGGCTCGTGACGCTGAGTGCCCAGCAGGAGACTGTGCGCGCGGCGCTCGGGGCGCTGGCGGAGGCGGTGCGCGGAGGTGTGCTCGGCAAGCTGGCGCTCGAGCGAATCGACGGCGAGGCGGCGATCGGCTCGCGCTGGGAGACGCCGCTCGCCGACATCGGCTTTCGCACCGCCCCGCGCCGTCTGGAGCTCAGCGCCTGAGCGGCGTCTGAGTGGCGCCGGACCGACGTGCTCCTCCGGCCGCTTCGTCATAGATCTGTAGATCGACGGCGAACCAAAAGAATCCCTGCAAATTCACAGTATCCGATGGCTGAGGGTCAAGTTGTGACACCATTCATCCGAATCTGGTTGTCTGTCGGATATTTATCGGGGCTGCGACAGAGCTAGAAACATTCGCACAAATACTGCTATAAAAAACTTGCAATCTCCTGAGTTTTCTATTACGTTCCTCAAATCGTGGGGACCAGTGGAACAGACAATGATCAGACCCCGCTGTATCGGCGACTGCCTCATGGACCACATGGCATGAAGCGCGAGGAGGTCGCCAGGCATCAACGCGCGCGCCTGTACGGGGGCATGATCGAGTCGATCTCACGGCGCGGCTACGCATCCACGACCGTCGCGCAGGTGATCTGCCTGGCGGGCGTCTCGCGACGGGCCTTCTACGAACAGTTCGCCAACAAGGAAGCGTGCTTCCTGGCGACCTACGACATCGCGGTGGTGCGCTCGCGCAAGCAGGTGCTCGAGGCATGGGGCTCCGAGCGCGGCTGGGACAATCGTCTGCACGCCTCTTACAGGGCGTTCCTCGACCACGTCGTCGCCGAACCCAAGAGCGCGCGCCTGGTGCTGATCGACGGGCTCGGCATCGGCGCCAAGAGCCGCGAACGGCTGAACCTCGCGGGCAACGCCTACGAGCGACTGCTGTGCGCCGCCTTCAAAGTCTCTCCCGACGCCGCGCCGCTGCCACGGATCGCCGCGCGCGCGATGGTCGGCGGAGTCCGCCAAGTGGTGTTCAACCGCGTTCGCGAAAACCACGTGCGCGAGCTGCGCACGCTCGCCGACGAACTGCTCGATTGGGTCGAGGCCTATCGCACACCCGCGATCCCGCGGCTGAACGCGATCGCACTAAAGACGCCGCCGGAGATCCCGCTGGCCGAGGTCGAGTTCCTGGCTGCGGGGGACACGCGCGCGAAGGTGCTCAGCGCGATCGTGCATCTGACCCTCGATGAGGGCTACTCCGAGTTGAGCGATCCCCGGATCGCGCAGTTCGCCGGCATCTCGACCGAGGCGTTTCACAAGCAGTTCCGCGACAAGGAAGCGTGCTTCCTCACCGCGATCGACGAATTCGTCGCAGAAACGCTCACGGCCGTGGAGGACGCGATCGCCGGCGCCGGCTCTTGGTCGCAGGCCGTCCCGATCGCGGTCAGCACCCTCATCTACCAGATCGTCGCCCGTCCCGCCCTGCTGAAACTCACGTTCATCGACTTGTTCGACGTCGGCCCCGGCATGATCGATCGTATGACCAGCTCGATCGCGCGCTTCACCGAGCTGCTGACCGCGGGCGCACCCGAGCCGCGCCGCGCACCGGAGATCGTCTCCGAGGCGATCACCGGCGCGATCTGGGACATCATTAGCACCAACGTCTCCAGCGAGCGTATGTGCTACCTGCCCTGCCTGGTCAACCACATCGCGTTCATCGTGCTCGCCCCCTACACCGGCCCCAAGGATGCGATCGAAGCGATCGAGCGGACCGGCCGGCGGCGCAGGCTGGCGCTCGTGCCCAAACCGGCGCCCGAGCTGAGATCGGCGCCGGGCGCAGGTCAGGTGGTGTCCAAGCCCGGATCGCGGGCCGGTTCGGCCTCGAAGTCCAAGCCGACCGCCAACTCTGGTGCGCAGGTCGAGTCGGCCTCGAAATCCAAGCCGGCCTCCAGGTCCGGGTCGCAGGCCGGATCGGCGCCGAAGTCCAAGCCGTCTTCCAAGTCTGTGTCCCAGGCAAAATCGGCGCCCCAATCCAAGCTGACATCGAAAGCCAAATCGCCGGCGTCGAAAGCGAAGAGCACGGACGCGTCCAAGCCGACGTCAGGGTCCAAGGCGGCGGACCGGGTCCGGCGGGCGGCCGCCGAACGTGTGGACCCCGAGTCCTACACCTACAGCCGGTCCCGGCGGCGGCCGCCCAAGTAAGCCCCACGAGCGCCGAGCGAGCTGCGTACCTCTCTGCGCGCAGCCCGTCAGGCGAGCGCGAGTGGCCCGTCAGGCGAGCGCGCACTGCGCGGCGCTGTATCCCGCGGGATCGGCGTCCGCGACGCCCTGGTGGCCGGCCGAGGTGGTGCGCGTGGCTTCGTGGAGGATGCTCGTATTGTGGCGCCACTGGAAGGTGACCAGACCCCTGATCGTGTACGCGGGCTTGCCGGTCACCGGCATCAGCTGAAAGCTTGTGCCGCCCTGGCGTGCGGAGCGGGCGGTGCCTACCGCAATGAAGCCCGAGTCCCCGCCGTGCACCAGGTCAGTCCAGGTGTCGGTCTTCGCTTCCAGGTACTGCAGCTGAAAGCGCATGTACATCGTGTCCTTCGCGTGTCCGTCGCCCGGCATCGAGCCGCGGACCCCGACCGTGTTGGGCTGATCGGAGGGGTTGCACACGTCGACGGTCGCCCACAGTTCGCGCGAGGACAGCAGCGAATGCCCGCTGGACCGCGTCGGCGCGCCCTGTGCTCCAGTAGCCGCCGGGACCGAGAGCACCGGCATGGACAGCGCTCCCCCCGCCAGCGACAGTGCAAGGGCACAGCTTGCGAACCGAATCATCCACTCAAGATAGCGTCGCACGCCGCCGGCAGGCGCCGGTCTGGATATGAGGGCGGGGTGTGATATCCCTGCGCCGTGGCCGGTATGCGCTCAGCCGAGGTCGTCGAGCTGTTGGCGCACGTGCCCGTGTTCTCGACGCTCGTCCCCGCCGATCTACAGCGCATCTCCGAGCTGGCCGTCCCGCGCGAGTTCGAGCCGGGTCAGGTCGTGTTCCGCGAGGGCGATCAGAGCGACACCTGCTACATCGTGCGCTCGGGCCGCGCACGCGCCATGCGTGAGCACTCCGACGGGCGCGTGATCACGCTCGCCACATTCGGGCCTGGTGACATCTTTGGGGAGCTCGCGATGTTCGAGGACGAGCGCCGCTCGGCCACCGTCGAAGCGATCGAGCCGACCGCTGTCGTGGCGGTCCTCGGTCCCGACATGCGCCGCCTGATGGTCGAGCATCCGGAAATCTCAACCCGCCTGGTGATCGCGCTCGGACGGCGCCTGCGCGAGACCAACGAGCGCCTCTCGCGCCAGTCGTTTCAGACCGTCCAGAGCCGGGTCGCGGCTGTCCTGTCAGAGCTCGTCGTCCAGGAGCGCCCGGACGGCGTGCAGGACGGGCAGGACGTGCTCGTGACGGCCACCCAGGCCGATCTCGCGCAGCTGGCGGGCTCCTCGCGCGAGTCGGCCAGCCGTTTTCTGGCCGTGCTCGAGCGCGCTGGGGTCATCTCCCAGGGGCGCGGGCGGCTGGTCGTGCACGACGTGCGGGCGCTGGAGCGATATGTCTTCTGATGGCGACTCGTCCCGCGCGCGCGGGAGCAAGCGTGGAAAGTCGGGCCCGGCCCGCTCGAGCTCGGCCAAGGGCGACCCGGGCGCCAAGCAGCGCGGCGGACACAAGCGGCCAAAGTCCGGCTCCTCGGCCAAGGATGGCCCAGGCCGGCGCGAGGCCCAGGAGACCTCGGCCGGCGGGGTGGTCGTGCGTGGCGATCGGGTGGTCGTGATCGTGCCGACTCGCAGAGCGGCCAACGGCTCGCAGGTGCTGGCGCTGCCGAAGGGGCACGTCGATCCGGGGGAGACGGCGCTGCAGGCCGCCACGCGGGAGGTGCGCGAGGAGGCGGGGGTCGTGGCCGAGGTCGTGTGCGAGCTGGGCGAGTCGCGCTACTGGTACCGGCGCGACGGGCGCACGATCGGCAAGAGCGTGAAGTTCTACCTGTTTGAGTACGTCCAGGGCGATACGGCCGACCACGACGACGAGGTCGTGGAGGCCCGCTGGATCGATCTGCGCGAGGCGCTGAGTGCGCTCAGCTATGACGGCGAGCGCAGGATGGTGGCGCTCGCGCTGGACCGTCTGGACAAAGACCGGTAGCCTGCCGTCCGTGCAGGTCCTGAACTTCTACTCGACGATCTTCGCCGACGAGCTGTTGCGCGGGCGTAAGACAGCGACGATCCGGCTCGGGGACAAGTCCGGCAAGTACCGCAAGAACCAGGCCGTGCTCGTCACGATCGGCTACCAGTACTCCCCGCGCGAACGGATCTTCGAAGCCGTCATCGACCAGGTCGAGGTGATGGCGCTGGCCGATCTGTCTCCGCGCGACATCAAGCACGACAACCCCGAGTTCCGCCGCCACGAGGAGCTCATCCACTTCCTCGAACAGATCTACGGCCGCGCGGTCTCAATGGAGGACACGGTCACGGTCGTGCGGTTCTCGCAGATCCTCGACAAGCCGGCGGGCATGACAGAGGCGATGAAGGGATTCGGCGGCGCGCAGAATTGACGCAGGGCGCTGGGTCTATTGACGCAGGGCGCTGGGTCTAGCGCGCCTTGCGCCGGAGGACCGGTCATCGTTTCCACGCTCGAGCACGACGCTAAGCAATCGCCGGGAAAAGTGCCTCCAGGTCCTCCTCGCCCCCAGGAGCTACGCGGGGGAGGAACGAAAGCATCACCTCACGCCTGGCGCGGATGCCCTTAGGCGTCCGTTCGATCAACTCGAGCTTGCTAAGCGCATTGAGATCGCGCGTGACAGTCTTGCTCCCCTTGCCGGCGTAGGCGTCGGCCAGCCTTGGCGTGAGGGCCGCAAGCCGCGCACGGGGGGTATACCCGTCGGGCTTGAGCGCGAGTACGAGATCGCGCTGACGCCGCGCTGTGAGCGTTGGATCCGGGAACATCGAGTGGACATAGTTGACCCATGTGGCTTGAACGATCAGCTCGTGAACGTCGTTGAGCTGTTGCTGCAGCTGCCCCACGAATCCTTCGGCGGCGTAGCCGAGGAAGGGGATCAGGTCTCCGCCTGACTTCGAGGCGTGCTCGAGTTGCCGGTAGTAGTTCGACCTCGTCGCGTTGTAGTGGTTGGACAGCAGGTGCGCGGCGACCGAGGGGATGCCGGCGGCGGTGAGGATGCCGAACTCGACGAGGCGCGCGGTACGCCCGTTCCCGTCTCCGAACGGATGTATCCATGCGATGTATACATGTGCGATGACGGCACGAAGAAACGCGTGCAGGAAGTCCTTGGCATGGTCCTCGCCGTCGCGCCGAAAGTCGGCGCCATTGAGCCAGTCGCACAAGGTCGCGATCAGGAGCTCGCAATCTCTCGCCGGGGCTCCTTGGTAGACGTTGCCGACGACTATGCCGGTGCTGCGAAGCTCGCCCAGGATCACATGGTCCTCGACCTCGAGACCGTCCAGCACCTGCGCGTTGAGCGCACGTAGCTTCTGCGGCGTGACCTCGAACTTCCCGTTGCGGTGCACTTCCATTTCGATGTTGGCGAGCACGTGGATGACATTTTCAAGCTCTTGTTGGAGATACTCCTCGCTCTGTGGGACTTCCAGCTTGCCTTCAACGGCGGCGACCGCCTGCTCCTCGTTGAGGCTGTTGCCCTCGATGGCGGCGCTTGCTCGCGCCCCCTTGGCGAGATAGATCCGTTCCATCTTGCGTGCCAGCGCCGGTGGCAGTGGTGTCTTGGAGAGGTGACGGCACTTGGAGTGAGCTTCCCCTACATGATTCCAGAACGTCCAGGGCGCTTGCTTTAGATCAAGCCGGAAGGTGATCCATGGATGGGACACGAGATAGTCTCCATCCGTGTCCGCATAATTGTCCGTCATAGTCGTCATAAAAGACCCTAATTTCCAGGGAAAACTGAATTATAGCACAATTTTTGTCCTCTGTAATGTCCCCTCATAACGGCCGCCCAAATGGGCGATGTTAGGGGTCCCCTGGCTTTTGCTTGGCTGGTCCGCTTGAGGTGCATCCGCGACGGTCGTGACCCAAAAATTTAACCGGCGGCGCGCAGGATCTTCTATATATTGGCCCTAGCGCCTTGGCACTCTCTGTCCGTGAGTGCCAGCCAAGCGCAGAAATGTCCCCAACTAGCGGAGGTTTTCGATATGAAGCTCAAGCCCCTGGGCGATCGGCTGATCGTGCAGGCGATCGAGGAGGAGCAGACCACGGCATCCGGTCTCGTCCTGCCCGACACCGCCAAGGAGAAGCCGCAGAAGGGCAAGGTCCTCGCGGTCGGCGACGGCCGCATCGACGACGACGGCAAGCGCGTTCCGCTTGACGTGTCCGACGGCGACGAGGTTCTGTACAGCAAGTACGGCGGCACCGAGATCAAGGTCGACGGCGAGGACCTGCTCGTGCTGCGCGAGTCCGACGTGCTCGCCAAGGTCCTCTAGGCCACCGGTCCGAACGGCCCAACGACAGACACAAATTTCAAGCAGCGAGACCCACGTCTCGCAGAGGAGATAACCAGACATGGCACACAAGGAGATCAAGTACGACGCCGAGGCGCGCAAGGCGCTCGAGGCGGGCGTGGACGCGGTCGCCAACGCGGTCAAGGTCACGCTCGGCCCCAAGGGTCGGTATGTCGTGCTCGACAAGAAGTTCGGCGCGCCGACGATCACCAACGATGGTGTGACGATCGCGCGTGAGATCGAGGTCGAGGACGTGTTCGAAAACCAGGGCGCCCAGCTGGTGCGGGAGGTCGCGACGGCCACTAACGACGTGGCCGGCGATGGCACCACCACCGCCACCGTGCTGGCCCAGGCGATCGTTCGCCAGGGCCTGAAGAACGTCGCGGCCGGCGCCAACCCGCTCGCGCTCAAGCGTGGGATCGAGAAAGCGGTCGACCAGGTCGTGGTCAACATCGCCTCGCAGTCCAAGGAGGTCTCCGGCAAGGACCAGATCGCCCGCGTGGCGACGATCTCGGCCGGCGATGAGGAGATCGGCGACGTGATCGCCGACGCGATCGAGAAGGTCGGCAAGGACGGCGTGGTCAACGTCGAGGAGGGCCAGACGTTCGGCATGGACCTCGAGTTCACCGAGGGCATGCAGTTCGACAAGGGGTACATCTCCCCGTACATGGTCACCGACCAGGACCGCATGGAGGCAGTGCTGGAGGACCCGTACATCCTGATCGCCAACCAGAAGATCGGTTCGGTCAGGGACGTGCTGCCGGTCCTGGAGGCAGTGATCCAGTCAGGCAAGCCGCTGCTGATCATCGCCGAGGATGTCGAGGGCGAGTCGCTGGCCACCCTCGTGGTCAACAAGCTCCGGGGTACGTTCACCGGCGTGGCCGTCAAGGCACCCGGGTTCGGCGATCGGCGCAAGCGGATGCTCGAGGACATCGCGATTCTCACGAACGCCGAGGTGATCACCGAGGAGATGGGGCTGAAGCTGGAGAACACTCAGCTCTCCCAGCTCGGGCGCGCCCGTCGCGTGGTTGTGGCGAAGGACAACACCACGGTCGTCGACGGCGCCGGCGACGCGGAGGCGATCAAAGGCCGGATCAACCAGATCAAAGCCGAAATCGAGAACACCGACTCCGACTTCGACCGCGAGAAGCTCCAGGAGCGTCTGGCCAAGCTCTCCGGCGGCGTCGCGGTGGTCAAGGTAGGAGCAGCAACCGAGACGGAGATGAAGGAGAAGAAGCACCGCGTCGAGGACGCGCTGCAGGCCACGCGGGCCGCCCTCGAGGAGGGCATCGTCCCGGGTGGCGGTGTGGCGCTGCTGCAGGCGTCGACCGCTGTCAGCATCAGTGACAACGGCGCGTCGGTCGACGGCTCAGACGACGAGCGCACGGGTGCGCGGATCGTGCTGCGAGCGCTCGAGGAGCCGCTGCGTCAGCTCGCCGAGAACGCAGGGTTGGAGGGCTCGGTCGTCGTCAACGACGTGCGCAAGGCCAAGAAAGGTCAGGGGCTGAACGCCTCCACGAACGAGATCGTCGATCTCGTCGCCGCGGGCATCATCGACCCGGCGATGGTCACGCGCTCGGCGCTGCAGAACGCGGCGTCGATCGCCAAGAACATCCTCACGACCGAGGCGATCGTCGCCGAGGTCCCGGAGAAGGAAGGCGGCGGCATGCCCGGCGGCGGTGGGATGCCGGACATGAGCGGGATGATGTAGTCACGCGCGCTCGCCGGCGGGCTCGCGCCCGTCGTGCGGTTGCGATCGTCGATCACGATCGGCTGAGGGCCCGGCGTCACGCCGGGCCCTTTTTGCGCGGCGCGTCGGGTTGGGCGGGGGGTGCGTTGGTCGCGGCGGGGGTGCATTTGGGTGGGGCGAGGTGCGCTCCTCAAGTGGCGCCGAGACCGGGCGGGCTGTGCGGAATCAGCACGAGTCCCCGGCGGCCGGGACTGAAGGAGATCGCGCTCTTGGTGACCGGCTCGCTGCGCGACTGCACCGGGCGCAGCTCGAGCTCGCTGAGCACGGTGCGCACGACGTGGCGCATCTCCATCGACGCGAAGCTCGCCGCCAGGCAGCGGCGCACACCGCCGCCGAACGGGATCCACGAGTAGGTGTCGATCGCCCGCGCGCCCGGCTGACCAACGCCCGGCTCACTGACATCACCCACCTGACGCACCCGGCCCTGCAGGAATCGCTCGGGCACGAACCGGCGCGGCTGCGGATAGACGTCCTCGCGCCGGTGGATCAGGTGCACGCACGGCGCGACCATCGCGCCCGCCGGGAGCTCGTATCCGCCCAGGCGCATCGGCTCACGCAGGCGCCGCACCACGATCGGAACGGGTGGGCACAGGCGTAGCGTCTCGCGGATCACCGCCTCCAGGTACTCCTCGCTCTCGCCCGCACGGATCTCCTCGCGCAGGCGGGCGAGCTTGTCGGGGTGGCGCAGCAGGCGCTCGAACACCCACGCCAGCGAGGTCGAGGTCGGTCCATCCAGCAGCAACGTGATCAGTTCGTCGCGCAGGTCACGGTCGCTCATCGGCGAGCCGTCCTCGTAGCGCGCCTGGGCGAGCATCGAGGCGATGTCATCGCACTGCTGGTCCCGGCGCCGGCGGATCTCCTGGAGCACCGCCGTCTCGACCTGAGTCATCGTGGAGCGAAACTCGGGATCGCCCACCATCGAGCGCGGCCCGAGTAGCGCGAGCAGGCTCAGGCGCCGCGGGTTGTTCATCCGGTCGGTGAGTTCTGCCAGCAACGCGCGCAGCCGCCTCAGCGAGTCGGTTTGCACCGGGCCGAACACGACACGCATGATCGTCTCCAGGGTGATCGCCTGCATGCGCGGCCATAGCTCGAACGGCCTGCCGACGGGCCAGCCGTCCAGGGCGCGGCGCGTGACCTCGCCGATCATCTCGCCGTAGCCCTCCATGCGCCGGCCGTGAAACTGGGGCAGCATCAGCCGCCGGCGCGCCATGTGCTGGGGCTCCTCCAGCAGCATCACCGAGCGCGGGCCGAGCACGGGTCCGAGCAGCGTGTTGGCTTCGCCGACACCCAGCCGCTCGGGGTCGGCGGTGAACAGGCGCTTGACGTCCTGCGGATCGCACAGCAGCACCCACGTGCCCCCGTGGCGGATGCGCAGGGTGAAGATGTCTCCGTAGCGGCGCTGGCAGCGCTCCATAAACGGCAGCGACCGCCACGTCCAGCCGACGGCCTGCAGCGCGCTCGGCATGCGCGGGCCGGGCGGGAGCGTCTGGGCGTGGGAGCTCAGATCGGCGGACATGTCTCTGATTTCATACTTTTCACCGGTTGTCTCCAACCTGCTGGTTTGCGTCGTTGTTTCTTTCTTTGTGCATTGGCTGTACTGTTTCTGATTAGCGTGTAATCCTTGTATCCAAGCGGTTTTGGCTGGGATGCCGTCACTCGAGATGGGATAGGGCTGTTAAAAGTATGCAGCCCAGGTCTGTACACAAATCGCGATAGCTGATACACCACGACGATCCCGTGAGTGTCACCCAACACAGGGTGGTGTGAACGGGAGATATGACCTCGACGGTCGGCGAGCACCAGTGCCTTAATCGGTTAAAGGGACGGCCTTAAACGCCGTTGATCCGGGTTCGAGCCCCGGCTGGTGCATGGCTATGGAAACCCAACCAGTCAACCACGCGGCATGACCGTCAACCTGTTCGACTACTTCGAGCGGGCCTCGGTCGAGCAGACCCCGGACGACGGGCGGGCGAGCGCCTGCTGGGCGGCCCGCGCGCCACGGCGACCGCATCGCGAGTTCGACGTCAAGCTGGTGCCCCGCTCACACCGCTGGCAGGAGGACTCGGCCGCGCTGGCGATGCTCGCGCAGATCGAACGCGAGCCGTGGGTGGACACGGTTGCGCGCGGCGATGAGGGTGTGCGCGTGCGGGTACGCGACAGCTGGATCGAAGCGCGGGGCGCGGCACTCGAGGCCGGCGCCGGCGATGAGGCGACGCTCGCCGATCTGGCACACGGTCGGCGTTACGCCGTGCAGTTCTGGGACCCCAACGCGACCAAGGCGCTGCACGTGGGTCATCTGCGCAACCTCGCGATCGGCAATGCGCTGTCCGCCGCCCTCGCACAGGCCGGCGGGCAGGTCGAGCGGCGCAGCCTGATCTCCGACGCGGGGCGCAGCATGGGGGAGGCGATGGCGGGCGTGCTCAGCAGTGGCCGTCATACGGGCGCGTGGGCCGACGGCGGCGAGAAGAGCGACCATTTCGTCGGTGTCTGCTACGCGGACTACGTGACCGCGGGCGGCGCGGGAGGACGGGTCAACGGCGGCGGGCAGAGCGCGGGGCAGCAGACCGAGGACTCGCTGACCCGCGAGCTGACGGTGCAGGGCGATGAAGCGGACGAGCTGCTGCAGCGTGTGCTGCGTGGCGAGCGCGACACGCTGGAGCTCTGGTACAAGACACGTGCCTGGGTCATCTCCGGTCAGCGCAAGACGCTGGCGCGCCTGGGGATCGCGTTCGATCGGGTGTTCTTCGAGTCCGACTTCCTGGCCGAGGCGGCGGAACTGACCGAATCGGGTCTGCGTGAGGGCAGGCTGCGCCGACGCGAGGACGGTGTGGTCGTGTACGCGACCGGCATGCGCGAGTACGCGGAGCTCCCGCTCGTGCGCGCCGATGGCCTGCCGACCCAGAACATGCGCGCGGTCGCGTACTGGATGGCCGCGCCCGAGCTCGAGCACATGACCTCAATGCAGATCTGCGGCACCGAGTGGGTCTCGAACTTCGCCGGTGCCCACAAGCTGATGGACGAGTTGACCCCGGCCGGCAACGGTGGGGTGCACCCCCGCCACAACATCTTCAACGGCATGGTCTCCCGCCAGAAGCGGGCGCTGGCCTCGAGCGAAGGCGCGCTGCTGATCGACGAGCTCACCGACTGGTTGGACCAGCGGATCGACGCCGATCCCGCACGCCACGAGGTGCGCTGCGGTCACCCGGCCCCCGAACGGATCGCGGCGCAGGTGGCGCTCGGCTACTTCCTGCCCCATCCGGTCGCGCCGCGAATGGACTTCGATCCGGAGAAGCTGCTGCTCGGCCGGGAGAGCATGGGCTGGGACCTCGCGCGGGCGCGTGCCCGCGACGCCCGGCGGGCGTCCTCGCGCACCGGGCGGCCCGTGGAGGACCCTGACTACCGGTTCGCGGTCGTGCAGTCGGAGCTGTATCGCCGCTACCTGCGCCTGGCGGTGGCGCGCCTGGACGTGCGCCCGCTGGCGCACTACCTCAGACACCTGGCGATCTGGCACCTGGAGCGCGAACGCGGCGAACACGTCGAGCGGGTGATGCACACGCTGCTGGACCGCAGCGCCCGCGGACTTGGACTGGAGGCAATCAGGTGAGCACGCTGCTGATCGACAACTACGACTCCTACACCTACAACGTGTTCCACCTGCTCGCGGCCGTGTCCGGCGAGGAGCCGATCGTCGTACACAACGACATGGTCTCCTGGCGTGTGCTCTCGCGCTGGCGGTTCGATGCGATCGTCCTCTCGCCTGGACCGGGCCGTCCCGAGCGCTGGCACGACTTCGGCGTGTGCGCGGACATCCTGCGCTACAGCGACTCGCCCGTCCTGGGCATCTGTCTGGGCCATCAGGGTTTGGGGCACGTGCTCAGCGGCGTGGTCAGATCCGCGCCGACGGCGATGCACGGTCGCCTGAGCCGCGTCCAGCACCTCGACACGGGCCTGTTTGAGGGCATCCCGCAGCAGTTCTCGGTCGTGCGCTACCACTCGCTGGCGGTCACCGGTCCACTCGGCAGCGAGGGACGCGTCACCGCCTGGACGCGGGACGGCGTGGTGATGGGCATCGAGCACCGCAGCCGGCCGCTGTGGGGCGTGCAGTTTCATCCCGAGTCGGTCGCCACCGAGCATGGGCGCAGACTGGTGGAGAACTTCTACACGCTCGTACATGATTCTCGTCCGGTCGCGCGATCGGGAGTTCGCGGGTGGTCTGTCCCGGCGTCGGTCGCGGCCTCGGCCCCAACTCCCGTTCGTATCGCGGCTCTGGCCCAGGCTCCGGCTTCAGCCCCGACTCCGGCTTCAGCTTCGGCCTCGGCTTCAGCTTCGGCCCCGACTCCGACTTCGGCCCCGACTCCGATTCCGGCTCGAGCTCCGGCTCCGACCTCTGCTCCGCCCAGCAATCCGGCTCGGCGTGGGCGCCGGGATTCGGGGATGCGGCTGCGCACGCGCGCGATCGATGGCGAGCCCGTAACGGAGCTGTTGTTCGAGCAGCTGTTCGGCGCGGCCGAGCACGCGTTCTGGCTGGACAGCGCGGATGCGCCGACGCGCCTGGCGCAATGCTCGTATCTCGGCACGAGCGCGGGGCCCGACCGCTGCGTGCTGCGGTACGACGTCCGCGAGGGGAAGGTCACGACGCATAGCGCCGGGGCGAGCAGGGTCGAGCGCGGCTCGATCTTTCACATCCTCGATCGCGAAATCTACGACCGCGCGATCGAGCCGCCCGAGGAGCCCGCCGGTGGCCTGCTCGGAGGGTTCGTCGGATACCTCGGCTACGAGTGCAAGGCCGACTGTGGCTCGGCCAACGCGCACCGCTCCGATCTGCCCGACGCGACGCTGATGTTCGCCAACCGCGTCGTCGCGGTCGACCACGTCAATCACCGCACATGGCTGTTCGCGCTCTGCCGCGACGGCGACACGCAGGCCGAGGACTGGCTGAGCGAGGCCGAGGCGGTCGTGCACGAAGTCCTGGAGGACGAGGCCGAAACGCGGGAACGGGCCGTGTCGGGCCGGCGGCTGGTGCGGGTTGAGCCCGCGCTTGGGCGGGCTGAGTTCGGGCGTGGGCCGGTTGAACCGGGGCGTGGGCCGGTTGATGCGGCAACGACTGCCCCGGCCTCCGATGACCCGGCTGTGGTGTTTCGCTGCGGGCGCGGGCGCGAGCAGTATCTCGCAGACATCGCCCGCTGTCAGGCCGCGCTCGCCGCCGGCGAGTCATACGAGGTCTGTCTGACCGATCAGCTCTCGACCTCCGCGAGCCCCGATCCGTTCGAGCTGTATCGCGTGCTGCGGCGTGTCAACCCGGCTCCGTTCGGCGCCTATCTGAAGCTCGGTCACGCGGCGGTGCTGAGCTCCTCGCCCGAGCGATTTCTGTCGATTGATCGCGCCCGCCGCGTGCAGGCCCGCCCGATCAAGGGCACGACCCCGCGCTCTGCGGACCCTTTGCGCGACGAGGCGCTGTGCGCGGAGCTGCTGCACGACGAAAAGACCTACGCCGAGCACCTGATGATCGTCGATCTACTGCGCAACGACCTCGGGCGCGTGTGCGACATCGACAGCGTGCGTGTGCCCGAGCTGATGGTCGTCGAGCCGTACACGACAGTGCACCAGTTGATCTCGACCGTCACCGGTGCGCTGCAGCGTGGTCGTACGCCGGTCGAGTGCGTGCGCGCGTGCTTCCCGGGAGGCTCGATGACCGGCGCCCCGAAGTTGCGCACGATGGAGATCATCGACGACATCGAGCGGGAGGCTCGCGGCGCCTACTCGGGCGCGCTCGGCTACTTCGGTCTCGACGGCAGCGTCGATCTCAGCATCGTGATCCGCACGATCGTTATGCGTCCGGGTGCGACCACGATCGGCGCCGGTGGAGCGATCGTGATGCAGTCCGACCCCCAGGAGGAGTTCGAGGAGATCCTGCTCAAGGCCCACGCGCCGATGGCGGCGATCGCACAGGCCGTCACGGGCAGCGACGCACCCGGCGCCTGGACCGTCGAGCTGGAGCCGACCACGACCACGCGGATCTCGCGGGCGGCGTGAGGGTCGATGTCGACGAACGCTCCGCTCCCGATCGAGCCCGAGGCGCCGCCGCGGGTGGTGCGACCCAGCCTGGACCAGGACCTGGACACGAATCCGGACCCGAAACCGCACGTGCGGCCCGCCACACACGAGGATCTCCCCGCCGTGGCAGCGGCCGTGGGAGAGCTGCTGATCGAGCTCGGCGGCATGCCCCCGCCCGTGTCCAAGCTACAGGGCGCCGCACGAGCGCTGATCGAGGATCGGCGGGCGGGAGCGCTGCTCGTCGCGCAGGCCGGCGGGGAGATCGTCGGCGTGCTCGGCGCCAGCTATCAGCTCGCGATCCACGTGTCCGGGCGCTACGTGCTGGTGCAGGATCTGTGGGTGCACCCCGTCTGGCGCGGGCAGGCGGTCGGCGGGGAATTGCTCGAGTCGCTGTTCACGCTCGTCCGCGAGCAGGGCATGGCGCGCGCCGAGGTCGGATTGCCACGCGAGCGTTACGCGGGCATCCGCGCTACCGAGGCGTTCTACGCGCACCACGGCTTTGAGCGGCTGGGCGCTCGCATGAGGCGGAGATTGCGGTGAGCACAGGTATGTCGAGCTCCCCGGTGAGTGGTCTGGAGCCGTTTCGCCACCGCCTGGACACGCTCGACGAGGAGATCGCGCGGCTGCTGGGCGAGCGGTTTGCGATCTGCCGCGAGATCGCGCTGTACAAGCGCGCGCACGAGATCCCGATGATGCAGCCGGATCGCGTCGCCGAGGTGCGCTCGCGCTATCTGACCCGCGGCGCCGAGCGCGGCCTGCCGGCGGAGTTCGCACGCGGGCTGTTCGAGCTGCTGATCGAGGCGACCTGCGCGATGGAGAACGAGCTGATCGCCGCGGATACAACTCGGCCACCAACAACGCAGCCGTCCGCCGCCCGATGAGTCGCCCGACGTTCATCACGCTCGGACCGGCGGGGACGTGTCACGAGAACGCGCTGCGCCACTATCTCGAGTTCCAGGAGGTGTGCGACTACGAGCTGATCCTCGTCGAAGACCTGCTGGGCGCGATCGCGCTGGTCCGCAACCGGCCGGACACGTTTCTGGTGCAGTGCAGCGCGCACGTGCAGGTGCACCTCGTGACCGAGCGCTTCCACGGCGAGGTGTTCGTGATCGACACGTTCCTGTATCCGACCAAGGAGCTCGCGCTGCTGGTGCGCGCCGACGTGCCCGCCCCGCGGAGCCTCGGCATCGTCTCGGCCACGCGCGGCTACACCGACCTGTCGCGCTGGGAGACGATCGTCGATGAGCCGTCCAAGCCGGTCGTCGCGCGCAACCTGCTCGCCGGCGCCTACGACGCGGGGCTGACGCACCTGCACCACGCCGACGAACACCCCGGCGTGCTGTGCGTGCGCGAGGTATACGGAGCGGTCGACACGACCTGGGTCGTGTATGGGGCTCGCAAGCGCTTTCACGGCGAGGTGATCGGCCAGCACAACCCGTGGCTGTTCACAGGCGAGCGCGAGCCGGCCTACGCGTGAGCGGGCGGCCCACGCCTGAGATCGTCGGCATCGGGGCGCTCGACGGCACAGACGGCGGCCGCCGCGGGGACCATCCGCTTAGCGCTCGGCCATTCGCTTGCGCGATCCGCGCCGGCTGCCGATACGGCGACAGAGGGTAAGGCACGGATGCCGAACCCTCTTGTATCGCCGGCCGGGGAGTCGTCGCCTGTGCCCGGCGACGACGATGACTCTGCACGAGCTCTCGCCGGCTTGCGCTCCCGATCAGGCGACCGCGCTGAGCGGTCGCGGCCCCTCGCCCACGTACTTGGCGGTCGGGCGGATCAGCTTGGCCTCGCGCTTCTGCTCGAGGATGTGCGCCGACCAGCCCGCCACGCGCGCGCAGGTGAACATCGGCGTGAACAGGTCCGGCGGGACTTCGGCGAGGTCGAGGATCACGGCCGACCAGAACTCGACGTTCGTAGCCAGCACACGGTCGGGCCGGCGCGCGTGCAGCTCGGCGAGCGCCGCCTTCTCCAGCGCCTCGGCGGCCTGAAACCGGGGGGAGCCAAGTGCCGAGCAGGTCCGCCGCAACACGCGCGCGCGTGGGTCTTCGGCGCGGTAGATGCGGTGGCCGAAGCCCATCAACCGATCGCCACGATCCAGCGCGTCTGAGACCCAGCGCTCGGCGTCGCCGGTGGCTTCGACTTCGTCGAGCATCTTCAACACGCGCGAGGGGGCGCCGCCGTGCAACGGACCGGAGAGGGCACCGACCGCGGCGGACAGCGCCGCGGCGACGTCGGCGCCGGTGGAGGCGACCACGCGGGCGGTGAACGTCGAGGCGTTCATGCCGTGCTCGGCGGCGGAGATCCAGTAGGCGTCGATCGCCTTGACGTGATCGGGGTTGGCCTCCCCGCGCCAGCGGATCAAAAAGCGCTCGGGGATCGTCTGTCCCTGGTCGATCTCCTCCTGGGACACCGGCGGTTGGCCGGGCTCGCGCGCGGACTGGGCCACGAACGACAGCGCCATGACCGAGGCGCGCGCGAGGTTGTCGCGGGCCTCCTCGTCGGTGATGTCGATCAGCTGTCCGAAGCCCCACTCGGGGGCGAGCATCGCCAGCGCGGACTGCACGTCGACGCGGTGATCGCCCGAGCGCACGGTCAGCGCGTGCGGTTCGGCCGGCGGCAGGCCGGGCTGCAGGCGGCCGTCGACCAAGAGGCCCCAGACCTGCTCGTAGGGGACCGTGCCGACCAGGTCTTCGATGTTGACGCCGCGATAGCGCAGCGCGCCACCCTCTTTGTCCGGCTCTGCGATCTCGGTGGCGAAGGCGACGACGCCTTCCAGGCCCGACTGGACCTCTGCTGTTTCAACCGCGCTCATGGCACTCGCTTTCTGCACTCGAAGAGTTTGACCGGCCCGCCGCCACTGCATATCGTCGCAGGAATGGGCGCGCGGGTAGGCTCCCCAACCGAGTGGAGGCCCATCGCGGGCGCTCCGAGTCGCGATCCCGAGGAGGAGCCGTGCCCGACAGCGATCTGATGTTCCGCCCAGCCACCGAGCTCGCCGGCATGGTGCGCGCGGGGGTGCTCTCAGCGCGTGAGCTGGTCGAGATCTCGCTGGCGCGGATCGAGGAGCTCAACCCCGAGTGCAACGCGTTCGTGCAAATCGACGGCGAGCGCGCGCTGGCGACCGCCGCGGAGATCGGCCCGGGCGATGAGCGGCCGTTCGCCGGTGTGCCGATCGCGATCAAGAACAACCGCGCGGTCGCGGGCCTGCGGCTCACCAGTGGCTGCGCGCTGATGGCCGAGTACGTCGCCGATCACGATCACAACGTCACCCGCCGCCTGCGCGAGGCCGGATTCGTGATCGTCGGCTCCACAACCCTGCCGGAGTACGGGATCCTGCCTGTCAGCGAGGCTCGCATCTTCGGTCCGACCCGCAACCCCTGGGATCTGCAGCGCACCCCGGGCGGGTCCTCGGGCGGGGCGGCCGCCGCGGTCGCCGCCGGGATGGTGCCGGTCGCGCACGGCAACGACGGTGGTGGCTCGATCCGCATCCCCGCCGCGTGCTGCGGGCTGGTGGGATTGAAGCCCGCGCGTGGACGCATCTCGCTGGCACCGGTGCTCGGCGACTCGCCGATCGAGATCGACGGGGTCCTGACGCGCACGGTCGCCGACACGGCCGCGATCCTCGACGTGCTCGCGGGTTATGAGCCGGGCGACGCGACCTGGGCGCCGCCGCCGGCGGAGCCGTTCGCGGCGGCTGCCCGGCGCTCGCCCACGACCGCGCTCGGGCGCGGCTCGGGTGCGCAGCCGGGATCGCTGCGGATCGCGATGACGAAGCTCGCGCCGCTGGCCGAGGCCGCCGTCGATCCGATCTGCGCGCGCGGGGTCGATCAGGCGGCCGAGCTGCTGCGCTCGCTCGGGCACGAGGTCGTGGAGGTCGATCCCCCGTGGCGAGTGGAGGGCCTGGCGGAGCTGTTCGGCGCGGTGTTCTGCACCTACATCTCACTGGGGATCGCCGCCTCGGGGATGATCGCCGGGCACGAGCCGACGGCCGCGGACGTGGAGCCGATGAGCTGGGCGATCTACTCGATGGTCCAGAGCCTGAACGCGACCCAGGGGCTCGGCGCCGCCGTGCAACTGCAGGCGTTTGCGCGCCAGCTGACGACATTCCTTCAGCCCTACGACGCGCTGCTGACCCCCGCGCTGGCCGAGCGTCCGCTGCCGCTGGGCACGCTCGACACCGCTGCCCCCGACCCGATGTCCACGTTCACCCGCTCGGGCCTCTTCACCCCCTTCACCCCGGTGTTCAACGCCGCCGGCCAGCCGGGCATCTCGCTGCCGCTGTATGAGAGCGAGGACGGGTTGCCCCTCGGCGTCCAGCTGGTCGGCCGCCCGGCGGGGGAGGCGGGATTGCTGGCGCTCGCCACGCAGCTGGAAGAGGCATCGCCATGGGCGGAGCGGCGGGCGCCCGTCTGCTGAGAACGATCCGGCCCTTCGGTGAATGTCAGCTCAGTCCGGGGGCGGCAGGGGAGCACGCAAAGTGGGGCGATGAGTGCTCACTCCCCCGCCGGCCAGTGCTCGACCTCGAGCTCGGGCATCGGAAAATGCTTGGGATTGCCGGTGGCCAGTCGTGCGCCGATGCCGAAGGCGGACGCGGCGATCAGGCAGTCGGCTTGGTCGAGCGTGATGCCTCTCCGTGCGTAGTCTCGTCGCCAGCGTCCGGCGCGTTCGCCCTCACTCCGTCCGAGTGGAGCGAGATGAAACCCCTTGAGAAAGCGGACGGTCGCCGTCTCGTTGCGTGCGGCGCCACGCAACACCTCCTCGACGTTCACAGCGCATATCCACGGCGCCTGACTTTCTCGGTGCAGGTCTTGCACCCGCTCGCCGGCGGGCCTTCCTCGCAACACGTCGATCAGAACTGTCGTGTCGAGCAGCAGCAAGTGCTACCCGACGCGCCTGGGATCGCTACCGCGCTGCGCTGCGACCCAAGCAGCGGGATCTGGATCCCACTCGTGCTCACCGTCTGCAAGCGCGCCGATACCAGACTCGATGTCATCCCAGCGGCGCTCATCGTCGAGCGCGCGACGGACGGTCTCGCTGATGAATGCGCTGCGACGGCGCCTGCCGACACGCCGGTCTAGCTGTTTGATGAGATCTTCATCTAGGCTTATGTGCAAACGCATGGCCACAATTTAGCACACGATTTGTGCAGGTTCACCCGGGGTGGCTGTTATCCAGGACCGCCCACATCGGCTTGGGGGCCACGCCCAAACGTTCCGCGTCTTCGGCCCCGGCGCGCGCCACCATCGAGCACTCCATCAGCTCGGCCTCGTCCCAGGTAGCGAACGCGCGCTCGCCGAACGTCGCCTCCAGCAGGCGCAGCGCGCGGGAGACGATCGGCGTGGGGATCTTCAGCAGCGGGCGGGGCCGGTCGATCGCGTCGAGCACCAGCCGGATGATCTCGGTGTGGGTGAGCGTCTCCGGGCCCGCGAGCTCGTAGCGGCGCCGCTCGCCGGAGGGGGCGTTGTCGAGCGCGGCCTTCACGCAGGCGGCGGCGTCCTGCGCCCAGATCGGCTGATAGCGCGCGCGGCCCAGGCCCGACATCGGCATCACGGGCGCCAGCGCGAGACGTTGCAGCAGTGTCAGCCAGGCATCGCCGGGCGAGTAGATGATCGAGGGGGCGAACACCGTCCAATCGAGGTCGGACTCGCGCACGGC
Organism: uncultured Solirubrobacterales bacterium; assembly: GCA_963736555.1. GTDB lineage: Bacteria > Actinomycetota > Thermoleophilia > Solirubrobacterales > Solirubrobacteraceae > Palsa-744. The sequence goes on along the minus strand of CAVTPC010000017.1, from coordinate 24,952 downwards.
CTGCTCTGCCGCCGCCTTGGCGCGATGAAAGCGCGTGCGGTGGTGCGCGGAGGCGTCGAGCGTGGAGAAGAACACGAACCGGCCCACCCCGGCGTGCTGGGCCGCCCGCACGAGGCGCCAGGTGGCGATCCCGTTCAGCTCCTCGATCGAACCGTTTGGCTGGTCGCGGATCGTCGCGGCCAGGTGCACCACGGTATCTACACCGCGCAGGGCGTTGCGATAGGAGGGCGGATCGGCGAGGTCGCCGAGCGCGATCTGTACGCGCACGCGCATGGGCCCCAGCCGGCGGGGGTCGCGTCGCACCAGGCAGCGCACGTTGGTCCCGTCGTCGACGAGCCGGCGCAGCAGCGCCGAGCCCACCTGACCGGTCGCACCCGTCAACAGCAGCATGGTTCGTACAATATGCGTCTCCCCCAGCGGACCGGTCCGCAACTTCCCGACCAACGAACCAGAAAGAAGCAAATGGCCTACGTGATCGCCGAGCCGTGCATCGGCACCAAGGACAACTCCTGTGTCGAGGTCTGCCCCGTCGACTGCATCCATCCTACCCCTGACGAGCCCGGGTATGACGCGGCTGAGATGCTCTACATCGACCCGGAGGAGTGCATCGACTGCGACGCCTGCGTCGAGGCCTGCCCGGTGGACGCGTGCTTCGCCGAGGACCAGCTGCCGGACGAGTGGCAGAAGTACTCGCAGATCAACGCCGACTACTTCGCCAACGCCAAGTAGGACTCATCGAGCACATCCAGGACGGGCACGCCTGGGACAGCCGCTTCGATCAGCCCGCGTAGCTCCCGCGAGTCGAAGCGATACGATTGCGGCGCGAGCGGGTTGACCGTGATCGCGCGCAGCTCGATCGTGTGTCGCACCGCGATCGCGATGCCCTGACGGCTGTACCAGCTGGGGCCGTGGCGCGAGATGAACACCGACGTCGGGTCTGAGGCGACGATCCGAAGCTCGCGTCCCGCCCGCTCGCGGCGGGCGCCGAGCAGGCCCTCCAGGAAGCGCTCGCTCAGGGCGCCCTCGACGGTGAACGTGTTCGCCTGAGGGTGTGCGGCCAGCAGGGCGGCAATATCGGCGGGCTCGCCGCTCAGGACGAGTCGCCGGGGGAGCGCGGGCGGCTCGCTCGTCCGATCGAGGGGCGATGTCCCGATCGAGCCGTCCGCCAGGGGCAGTCTGACGAGCTCGACCGCATCGGTGGTGGCTGCCACGACCTGCTCGATCTTCTCGCCGAGAACCGCCCCGGTGGCCATCACGAGACCGTCTGAGATCGCCGGGGACGAGGCCGCGCGGCGATCGATCGCACCGTCGATCAGCACCTGTTCGGCGCCGAATCCGATCATCGCCTCGCTGACCGCGCGCACGTCCTCGGCCGCGCTGGGGCCGGCGACTTCGACGGCGCCTCGCTCCGAGAGCCGCGCGATCACGACTTCCCCGAGTGGAGTCCTTACGCCTGTCTGCGCCAGTCGCTCGTGCGCCACGCCGCTGGCCCGCAGCAGCGCGCCGGAGCTCGCCACCAAGCTGCCGGCCTGCAGGAGGATGCGTGGCTTGTCGATCCGCGCGTCGATCACGTCGTGCTCCTCGCCGTCGCGTCCCACCGAGGTCACGCCGACGCGCCGTTCCTGCTCGGCTAGCTCCCGCAGCAGCGCGGCCAGCGTCTCCGTCTTGCCGGTGTTCTTGGCTAGACCGACCAGCGCCACCCGGCGCGTGTCCGTCAGCAGCTCGCTCAGCCGAGCCGCGGCGACCTCAGCCATTCGTGGCCGAGGCGTTTGCCCCGCCGGATGCGCTGGGGACGCCAGGGGCAGTGTCGGGTGTGGCTGTGGCCGGCTCACCGGCGGTGTGCGCGTCGGCCATCCGTGCGGCCAGCTCGCGCACGATGAAGCTCGCGACGTGGTGCGGGTACGTGCCCTTCGAGAACCCGGCGTCGTAGCCGAGCTCCTTGGCCAGCTCGTTGGATACCCGCGGCCCGCCGCAGGTGAGGATCAGCTGCCGGCGTCGTCCCTCCGCCTCGACCATCTCGACCAGCTCGGTCAGGTTGGCGACGTGCAGGTTCTGCTGGGTCACGGTCTGCGAGACGAGCACCGCGTCGGCGCCCAGGTCGATCGCGCGGGAGACGAGCACGCTGTTGGGCACCTGGCTGCCGAGGTTGTGGGTCTCAAACGCCCGGTATCCCTCCAGGCCGTGGTGGCCGTGGTAGCCCTTGAGGTTGAGCATCGCGTCGATGCCCACGCTGTGCGTGTCGGTGCCGGTCGCGGCGCCGACGACCACGACCGGGCGGCCGATGTGCTCGCGCGCGAACGCTTCGATCTGATCCTCTGACATGTACTCGATCTCGAACCCCTCCTCGCTGAGCGAGGCGTAGTCGACCGTCGCGCTGCATTGCCCGAACATCACGAAGTACGTGTACCCCTCGGTCAGGCCCTGGTAGTGGACGACCTCGGGGTGCTCGAAGCCCATCTTCCGAGCCAGCTCCTGCGCGGCCCGGCGCGCGGCCAGGCCGTAGGGGACGGGCAGCGTGAAGCTGAACTGCACGATCCCGTCGCCGGCGTGGTCGGCATAGGGCTTGACCCGGGTGAGGTCGACCTCGCGGGGGGATCCGGCGGCCGGTGGGGAGGACACGTCAGACATGGCTCGGCGATGGCGCGGGTGATTCGCTCATCAGCTGGACGACCGGGTTGCTGTAGCCGGGGTCGGTCGCCACGATCCCGTCGATTCCGCGGCCATCGTCGATCCGGCGGCGCACATCGCCGAACACGCCTTCGCTCAGCGCCGCGAACAGCCCGTTCTCTGCTATCTGCGCCAGTAGCGCGTGCGCTCCGGCGAGAACATCCTGCGCGCGCGTCTGGATGATCCCGCCGGGCTTGAACTCGATCTCCTCGCCGAGATCGCGCGCGGCGTCGAACACGTAGTTCACGTTTTCCAGCCCGATCACGCGGTCGTGCACGTGGGGCGTGAAGATCCCCTCGGTCGGCACACCGATCGTCTGGATGCCCTGGCCGGTGGCGATCGTGACGAGGTTGAACAGCGAGTCGGCGGCGTGCGTGCGGTACAGGTTGCCGTCCATGTGCCTTGTGGGCGGCATGTACTTGACCGGGCACTCGGGGAACAACTCCCTCGTCAGCTGGGCCTGCGCCCACTCGTACAGCAGCCCGTTGACCACCGGCGTATCGATCTCAAACGCGTCCCCGAGCGCGATCTGCTCATCGGGTACCCCTGAGTCCAGCGCGAGCTGGCGGTTGATGAACTGCGAGGCGGTCACCGACGGCGCCGCCTGCATCGCATCTGCCGTGCGCAGGTAGTTGTCCTCGCCGGTGTTGATCGTCACGCCGAACCAGCCGTTGACCATCCGTGAGACGCGCTGGTCGATCAGGCCGCGGACGGGGTTGATGTCGCGGTACAGGATCCCGTAGAGCGCGTCGTTGACCATGTTGTCGAACCCCTCGATCGCACCCATCGCGGCAATCTCGGGCATGCACAGCCCCGAGCAGAAGCTCGACAGTCGCACGTAACGACCGTGCGCGGCAGACCACTCATCCAGCGCCGAGCGCATGATCTGAAAGTTGGCCTGCGTTGCGAACGTACCGCCGTAACCCTCGATCGTCGGGCCGTAGGGCACGTAGTCGAGCAGCGATTGCGCGGTCGAGCGGATCACGGCGACGATGTCTCCCCCCGCCTCGGCCACGGCCAGCGAGTGCACGACGTCCTCGTATACGTTCCCCGTCGCGGTCAGCACGTAGCGCAGTGGCGGCGGACTCTCGCCCAGACGCTCGCGCAGCTCGCGTCGCTGCGCCATGCGCGCGGCGATCTCGCCCAGGCGCCGCTCGCACTCACGCGTGATCCGCTCACGGATCGCCTCCTCATCGGCGCGGGGCAGCCCGCAGAGATCGAGCTCGCCGGCGTCGATCGCCTCGGCGATCTGCTGGGCCGAGTCGGGCGCGCGCTCGTTCAGCAGCGCGTTGCCCAGCCAGTAGGCGATGCCCCGGCCGAGCTCACCGCTGTCGCGCACATGATCGACGAGCACGTTCGGCAGCGGCGCCTCGAGCTCGTTGGCACCGTCCACGCCCAGCAATCGGGCGACCGTGCGCTCGACCGAGACGGTCGTCTTGCCATCGATCTCGGCGGCGACCTGCCCGGCGATCTGCGCGGCGGCGGTCCGGCAGTCGGCGATCACGCCCGGGTCGAGGTCGAGCTTGGAGACGGTGCTCATGCGATGTCACGCACGATCGGGAACGGAATCACCTCGCGCAGCGTGTCGCGTTCGGTCAGGATCATCACGAGCCGGTCCACCCCCATCCCACCGCCCGCCGTGGGGGAGTAGCCGTACTCGAGCGCGCGGGTGTACTCCTCGTCGTTGGGGTGGGGCACGTCGCCGTCATCGACCGCGCGGCGCTTGCGCTGATCGACGAACCGCTGCCACTCATCGACCGGGTCGTTGAGCTCGGTGTCGCCGGAGACGAGCTCGATGCCGCCGATCACCGCGTCGAAGTGCTCCGCCAGCTCTGGATACTCGGAGTGACGCTTGGTGATCGGGAACGGCTCCAGCGGGAAGTCGAACACGTGCGTGGGCTGGTTGATCGTCGACTCGATCTTCTCCGCGTAGATGTCCGCCACCACGTCCGCCCAGCTGGCCGCGGGGTCGAGCGGTTCATCCAGCAGTTCGGCGAGCTGCTCGCGCGTGGATTGCATGAAATCGATCCCGAAGCGCTCGAGGATCAGCTCGCGCATCGTCACCCGCCGCCACGGCTTGGCCAGATCGATCTCCTCTCCGTTCCTTTTGATCGTTGTGCGTCCCAGCGCCGCCTGGGCGACGTCGCGGAACATCTCTTCGGTGACAGTCGCAACGTCGTTGTAGTCGGAGTAGGCGCACATGAACTCGATGATCGTGAACTCCGGGCTGTGCTTGGGTGAGATGCCCTCGTTGCGGAACACCTTGCCCATGTCGTACACGTTCTCCATGCCGCCCACGATGCAGCGGTTGAGGAACAGCTCCACGGAGATGCGCAGGTACAGGTCGCGGTCGAGCGCGTTGTGGTGGGTCGTGAACGGGCGCGAGCCGGCGCCGCCCGCGAGCGACTGCAGCGCCGGCGTTTCCACCTCGATGAAGTTGCGCTCGTTCAGCCACTTGCGGATCTCGAACACGATCCTGTGGCGTTTGATGAAGAGCTCGCGCGTGTCCTCGTTGGCGAGCAGGTCGAGCTCCCGGTAGCGGTAGCGGGTGCCCGTGTCGGCGAGGCCGTGGTGCTTGTCCGGTGGCGGGCGCAGCGTCTTGGTCAGGAGGGTCAGCTCGCCGACCGCCAGCACGAGCTGGCCGCGCTTGGTCTTGTAGACGAATCCCTCGACGGCGACGATGTCTCCGATATCGAGGCCGAGGATGCGGTCGTATGTCTCCTGTCCGAGGTCGTCGAGGCGCACGACGATCTGGATCTGACCGGACAGGTCGCGCAGGTCCAGGAACGAGGTGTTGGGGTGCTCGCGGCGGGAGATCAGCCGCCCGGCGACCTGGTAGCGCAGGTCGGGGTGGCCGCCCTCCTCCAGCGTGGCGGGATCGTGGGCGGCGAGCACGTCGGCGATGCGCGTGCGCGTGTTCCACAGGGTGACGGGCGGATAAGGGTCGACGCCGTCCGCGCGCAGGCGCTCTAGCTTGGCACGGCGTTCGTCGAATTCGGCCGTGGCGTTGGGGGGCTGGGTCGCGGTGTCCTCGCCGGCGGGCGCGGCGGTGGCTATGTTCGGTTGTGGGTGGTCCTGCTGGTCCTGTACAGGCATACAGACGATCCTCTCAACTGGGTGGCGCTTGTCAAGCGATCGAGCAGGATGTCTGCAGAACCGGACTCCGCGATCGCGAGCTAAGCCATCGGCAGCGACATGCCCACCGGTTTTCGCTCGGGCTCGGGGGCGGGCGCGGCGGGGGCTGCAGGAGCGCCGTTCGAGCCGTTGGCGGCCCCGCCGGGGACCTGGACCAGCGGCAGCGTGGGTGTCCTCGGTAGCGTTGGCAGGACCGGCAGCGTTGGCGGCGCGGCGATCGCGAGCAGACCGCGGGCCGCGTGGCGAATCGCCTGGGCGGCCGGGTCGTCGGGATTCTCGACCACGAGCGGAACGCCGCTGTCGGCGTGTTCGCGCAACGGCATCGTCAGCGGCACCTTGCCGAGCAGCGGCACGTCCAGCTCGTCGGCCAGCGCCTGACCGCCACCCTCGCCGAAGATCTGGAAGCGCTCGCCCGAGGGCGTCGTGAAGGCGGACATGTTCTCGATCACCCCGCAGATCTCCAACGAGACCTTGTTCGCCATCTCGGCCGAGCGCCGGGCGACCCGCTGGGCCGCGGGCTGGGGGGTCGTGACGATCGCAAACTGCGCCTGGGGCAGCAGCTGGGCGAGCGTCATCGAGACGTCGCCGGTCCCGGGCGGCAGGTCGATCAGCAGATGGTCGAGCACGCCCCAGTCGACGTCCTGCAGGAACTGGGTCAGCGCCTTGTGCAGCATCGGCCCGCGCCAGACCACGGCGGCGTCCTCGGCGACGAAGAACCCGATCGACATGACCTTCACGCCGTGCGCCTCCAGCGGCAGGATTTTACGCTCCGCCGACACTGGCGGGCGCGTGGAGCCCAGGCCATACATGCGCGGAATCGAGTAGCCCCACACGTCCGCGTCGAGCACGCCCACACGCTTGCCAACGCCTGCCAGCGCGGCCGCGAGGTTGGCGGTCAGCGTCGACTTGCCGACGCCGCCCTTGCCCGAGCCGACGCACAGCACGTTCGCGACCTGCGCGAGCGACCCGTCCGGCAGGCTGCCCCGCCCGAGCTTCTGCTGCAGCGCGGCTTTCTGGGCGTCGGTGAGCACGTCGAAATACACGTTCACGTGTGTAACCCCCTCCAGCGCCGCGACGGCCTCGGCGACGGCGGTCTGGAAGTGCCCCTTGATCGGACACCCGGGTGTCGTCAGCGACACGGTCACGTCGACCACGCCGTTGGCGGACACATCGATCGAGCGCACCATGTCGAGCTCGACGATCGAGCGCCTGAGCTCAGGGTCAATCACGCTCTGAAGCGCAGTACGGATCTGCTGTTCGTCGGTCACACGCCCCATTGTGCCACGAACGATCTTGAGACCCGAGACGAAGCTGTTACCCAGCCCAACGGCGATGATGTTCGCCACGAGGGCCGGCTTTGCCGGCCCGGCGTAAGAGCTCTACACAGCGGGAGGGGGTATTCAACGGGAGGGGGCCGGCCCCCCTCCCGACCACCCCAAGACAGTCCCGACCACCCCAAGACAGTCCCGACCACCCCAAGACAGTCCCGACCACCCCAAGACAGTCCCGACCACCCCAAGACAGTCCCGACCACCCCAAGACAGTCCCGACCACCCCAGACTCCCGACCACCCCAGACGTCCCGACCACCCCGGGCCTGCCCTCCCCCAGATCAACCTGCCCTCCCCCAGCTTAAAGATCCGCGGACGGTGGGGGCCGCCCGCGGATCGGGGAGGAGAGGGTCCTACTTTCTACCGGCGGAATATGAGGCCGGCAGACTTTCCCGCCTCCCCACTCTCCTCTGGGCCGGGCGCGGGGGAAGCTGGGTTGAGCTCAGACCAGGCTCTGGATGTGTCCCTGGAGACGGTCGGCGAGCTCGGCGCCGTCCCGACGGCGCTTGCGCAGTTCACGCTCGAGGCTCGTGCGCGCTTTGCGCACCTCGCGCTCCAGCCGCTTGCGGGCGGTGTTGCCGCGACGCTCGAATTTGCGCAACTGCGCCTGGGTCTTGGAGGTGCTCGAGTAGCTCGTGATCGTGTCGTTCACGCCGGAGACGACCTTGTCGCGGGCGATCAGCGCCGCGCCCACGGGAATCAGGACCGCGCGCTCGGCGTAGTCACTGAGCGCGCCGGCGGACCGATCAGAGATCGGCCAGCGCGTGGCGGTCTGGGTCTGGCGGATGGTCGACTCGGCCTCATGGGTGGCACGGGTGCGCGCGCCCTTGGCGTGGCTGGCCTTGGCCTGAGTGCTGCCGCGCGCGGCGGTGCGGCCGGCAGTGGTCGCTTTGGCGGCTTTGGCGCTGCGGGGGGAGGTGGTTTTGGCTGACGCCATGTTGGGGAAGTCTCCTTGTCGTGCGCTCCCCGTCGAGGAACGCGGTTACGTTTTTGTGGCTCTCGTCCGGGGCTCACCAGCGAGGTTAGCACCGAACACCTGTTTGTAACCCGACTTGGGAACATTGTTACACGCATACTCCGCAGTCGGGTAAAAGCCCTGTGAACAAGCCGTGTTCGCGATATCAAGCTTGTGACAGACGGAACATGCGTTCGGGTATGCTCCGTTTGGAGCTGACTCTCAGGCGGGGACACGAACGCGCGCCAGCCATAGCGCCGGTTCCGCCAGCTCCTCTGTACTGGGCAGCTCCTCGGGCGAGCGCCAGGCGATCGCGAGCGTCTCGGGACCGCCGGCGTCGATGACCGCGTCGCAGAAGCGCCGGCCGACCTCGTACTGGCGCATCTTCAGCTCCAGCCCGAGCAGTCGCTCGAGCACGCGCCAGGGCAGTCCGCGGGACTCACGGCGGCGGGTCAGCGCCGCGCGCAGACGGGGCAGCGAGGGCAGGAACTCGGCGCCGACCGCGTCCATCGTGTGCTCGGCGTGACCCTCGATCAGCGACATCGTCGCCTGCATCCGCTCGACCAGCTGCCAGCGCTCGTCGCCGAGTCCGATGCGCAGCAGTTCGCCGTGGCGGGCGCGCTCGATCAGCGCCTGCAGCTCGCCGTCGCGCGCACGATCCAGCAGCGCACGGGGGTCGAGCGCACCGGGGTCCGGCAGCCAGGAGCGGCCGTCTTGGCCGCTCGCCCGCTCGTCGGTCGAGCCTCCGTCCGCAGACCGTCCGGCGGCCCCGGGCTGCAGTCCGTCGAGCAGTTCGCGCAGGATGTCTCCGAGATGATCCGCCAGCCACGGAGCGCCGGAGAACTGGACGGCGTGGGTGATCTCGTGGATCGCCACCCAGGCGATCAGCTCGTCGCGGTCGACCCCGAGATTGCGCGCGGCCGAGGCGAGGTTCGGCGCGAGCAGCAGCAGGCGGGGCGGGACCGAGCGATCGAGCAGCGACACGTCGTACTGACCCAGCACCCGCTGGGAGAGCATGCCCGTGACGGCGCCGAGCTGGGCGCCGAGCAGCTGACCGGATGCCGTGCGCAGTTGATCGGATGCGGCCCGCAGCGGGACCGAGGCCGCGCGTGACATCCCCGCCAGCAGGCCGCCGGCTTGTGAGTCGGCGCCGCCATCCCCGTCCGACTCTCCTTCCTGACTCAGTCGCTCGAGCAGCGGATCGAGCAGCGGCCGCATCGTGAGCAGGTTCGCGGCGATCCAGCTCGGCCGGTCGATCATCTCCAGCGGCGGCAGCTCGGCCGGGAGAGCGAGGCCTGTGTAGTCGCTGACGCGCCGCGCGAACTCGTGCGCGAGCGGCTGCACCGATCGGCCCGGCGGGCCGCCGTACGGTGGCGAACCCGCGATCAGCTCACCGACCCGCTGCGCCGTGTCCCAGTCGATCGTGCGAATCGGAGCCATACACATATCCTAGGAGCGTGCCGGCTCCGTCAGATAAGGATTTCTCCCCGCCCCTGTGTTCACCGCCGGACTTACCCGCGAACGCACCGCCCGACGCGCTGCCGGACATGGAGCGGGCGGAGGTTCGCGACGTGGTCGCGTGGACACGCCTGCTCGCCGACCCGAACGATGCATCGGCGGTGGTGCGCGCGCTGGCGAGACCGCCAATCGAGTTGCGTCAGGTCGATCTCGCGCGCGTGATCCAGATTGCCAGGCGGCGCAAGCTGGACATGGTGGCCGCGCTGGTCGCGGCGACGGAGTCGCCCCAGGTGCCGCCGGAGGCCCGCGCGCGGATCCAGCGCTTTCTGGAGCTGCACCGGGCGGCGAGCGCGGCACTGGACGCGGCCCGCCCGGACCTGCTCGCCCGTGCCGCACTTGGGGCCGAGCGCGACGAGCCACATGGCGGTGCGTCCTCCCCGGCGCGCGACGGACCCGACGAGGCGCTGCGCGACATGCAGCGGATCGTCCGCGAGGAGGTGCTGGCCGACGTCGCACGGATCGGCGGGCGCCTGAGCGAGCTGCGGTTGGACACCGACCTCGACATCTCCCACGGAGTGGCGCGCTATCTGGAGCTGCTCAAGCTCTCCGCGCTGGCCCAGCGCCCGACCGAGCAGAGCATCGCCGACGCGCTCGCCGACGTGAACGCGCGGCTGCTCGCGGCCGTGACTGCGATGCAGCGGGAGATCCTGCAGAGCTCTCCGCTGGATGGAACGCTGACCAACGCCTTCGGCGTCGGTGCCCCTGCCTCCGGCAGCGGTGCCCACGCCTTCGGCGCCCCCGCCGAGCTCATGCCCGCGGATGGCGACGGTGGGTCGCCGTCGGGAGGAGGCTATGACGAGCAGGCCGCGCGCATGCAGGCCGCGCGCGTACAGGCCGTCTCTCCGCGCGGGGAGCCCTCGCTGGGACCGTTCCTGCCGCGCCGAGGTGGGGGACTGGCGCTGTCGGCCTCGGACATCGAGACCTATCGCAGCTGTCCGCTGCGCTACAAGTTCGCGCGGGTGCTGCGCATCCCGACCGAGCCGACGATCGGGCAGCGATTCGGGATCGTCGTGCACCAGGTGCTCGAGCGCTATCACGTCGCCGGCGGGGAGACGCTGACGCAGCTGCTGGACCTGTTCGAGGCGTGCTGGCGGCGGGCCGGGTTTCGCGACGGGGAGTCCGAGCGCGAGCTGCGCGGCAAGGCGCGCATGGCGCTCGAGCGCTACCACGCGCGGCTGCACGGCCAGGACTCAGAGCCCGTGTGGTTCGAGCGCCAATTCTCGCTGCGGATCGGCCCGCACCATCTGCGCGGGCGCGTCGATCGGGTCGACCGTCTGCCTGTCGGGCGCGGACCGGACGGCGGCGAGACGGACACGGGCGAACGGTATGAGCTGATCGACTACAAGACCTCGCGCCCGCGCACGGCCGAGCAATTGCGAAACGACGTCCAGCTGTCGCTGTATGCGCTGGCCGCGCGCGAGTCCTGGCAGCTGGAGGCGGCGAGCCGGGCCTACTACTACGTGCTCGACGACCTCGTCGTGCGCCTGCCCGATGACACCGACGAGGAGCGCGTGACCGAGACCGTGCTGGCCGTCGGCGAGGGCATCATGGGGCAGCGCTTCGAGCCGACCCCCTCGCGCGCGGCGTGCTCGATCTGCGACTTCCGGATCGTCTGCCCGGCGGCTGAGCGGTAGATCACGCGGCACGTTCTGTCGGGCCGAGCCTCGTCGCATGCTGTGAGAAAAGCCGATGGGAAGCAGGACCGCATGCGGTCCTGCTCGGGGCGCGCATGCGCGCCCCGCCGATAGGCGCATGCGCCTATCGGTAGACGTGCCGCATGCGGCACGTCTCCGGACAGCACATGTGCTGTCCGGTCTGACCGATCGAAGATCGGCCAGCATGCGCCGCCAGGGGCCCGTCAGGGCCGGATCCCGCGCTGCTTCAGAAACCGCTGAAATTCGCGCGCCAACGTGTCTCCGTCCGGGACCTCGGTCGGCGAGCGCGCCTCCTCGGCGTCGGCCTCCTTCTCCAACCGTTCCACGAACGCCTGGATCTCGGGGTCGTTCTGCACGGCGATGCTGACCTGGCGCTCGTACTCTTCGGAGGCTGCCTCCAGCTCGGAGGCGTCGACCGAGACTCCGACGACGCCTTCGATCCGGCGCACCAGCGCGAGCGCGGCCTTCGGGTTGGCGGCCGCGGCGACATAGTGGGGGACGCCCGCCCACATCGTGGCCGAGGGCAGCCCGGCCTGCACGCAGGTGGTGTGCAGGACGCTGATGATCCCGGTTGGACCCTCGTAGTTGGAGGGGGTGATGCCCAGCCGCCGCACCATCGAGGGATCGGATGCGTACCCGGTCATCGCCACCGGGCGGGAGTGGGCGACGTCGCTGAGCAGCGCGCCGAGCGAGACGATCACCTGCACGCCGAGCGCTTCGGCGAGATCGACCAGGTGCGCGCTGAACGCGCGCCAGCGCATCGACGGCTCGACGCCCTGGACGAGCACGAGGTCGCGCATCGCGCGCGGAGCGAACGCCTCGTAGATCTCGACGCTCGGCCACATGATCTCCTCAGCGCTGCCTTCGTGCAGGCGTACGCATGGGCGGTTGGCCTGAAAGTCGTAGAACTCCTGGGAGTCCATCCGTGCGAACCGGCTGGCTCGAAGGGCCGAGGCGAGGAACGCGACCGCGCTGGAGGCGGAGTCGCCGGCGTCGTTCCATCCCTGAAACGCGCAGATCATGGCGGGCGCCCTGAGTTCGTCGGGGCGACGGTCCCAGATGAGCGGCGGCATCGTCAGATCACGGTAGCCGATGTCCGCGGGGCGCCGTCGGGTGCTCCCAACCCGGCCGGCCCGGGACGTGCCGTCGGTGCACCGGTGCCCGTTTGCCACCCGTGCGCGGGCCCGCACGGGTCAGGATTCATGGGGTTTTGACGGCTCTGCAGGGGTGCCGGATCGATCAAGATCGGCCCTGGGAATGCCGATAGATCGTTGATGGGAAACATCATCACGCCAGTCGTCGCCGAGCCCTCTGGCTCGGCGCAGGATCGCCGGGACTCACCCGAGCAGGAGCGCCCGACGCCGCTCACGGAGCGGCGCGAGGGCGAGCGCGCCGGCAAGGGCGTGTATCCGGCGCGCAAGTCCGGGCGCTCGAGCAGGATGATCGGCGAAGTGGTCGTCGATCTCGGGTTCGCCGATCGCGACACCGTCGAGGAGGCGGTCCGGGTCGCGCGCGAGCAGGGCAAACCGACCGGGGAAGTATTGGTGGCGCAGGGCGTGCTGCGCGCCGATCAGCTGGCGCGGGTGGTGGCTGAGCGATTCGGATTGGACTACGTCGACCTGTCGGTCTATGACCTGGACATGGGCGCCGTGCACCTGATCGGCGCCGAGGCGGCCAAGCGCTACAAGGCGGTGCCGGTCGGGTTCACCGAGGACGGCTCGCTGCTGCTGGCGATGGCCGACCCGACGAACGTGCTGACGATCGACGACGTCGCGATGATCACCGGCCGGCGGGTGCGCGTGGCGGTCGCCTCGGTCGAGGACCTTGCCCTGCTGCTGACAAAGCTGACCGGGATGGAAGGCTCGATCGAAGACATCGTCGATGAGGAGCCGGACGGGCAGGCCGAGCTCGACGCGGGCACGCTCGCCGAGGAGGCCGACCGCGATGCGCCAATCATCAAGCTCGTGCACTCGATCATCGCCCAGGCGGTGCAGCACGGCGCGTCAGACATCCATATCAGCCCCGAAGAGGGCGACGCGAAGGTCCTGTTCCGCGTCGACGGGGTGCTGGCGCCGGCGGCGACGATCCGCCGGCGGATGGTCGCGGGCGTGATCTCGCGGATCAAGATCATGGGCGACCTCGACATCGCCGAGAAGCGCACCCCCCAGGACGGCCGCTTCGCGCTGACCGTCGATGGCCGGCGCGTGGACATCAGGGTGGTCTCCCTGCCGCTGGTCCACGGCGAGGCGGTCGTGCTGAGGATTCTCGACAAGGGTGTCACGGTCGAAAGCCTGCAGTCCCTGGGTATGGGCCCGGACGAGCTGAGCCGCTTCGAACGCGCGATCGGCAAACCCAACGGCGCGATCCTCGTGACCGGGCCGACGGGTTCGGGGAAGTCGACGACGCTCTACGGGGCCCTGAACGTGCTCAATGACGGCGAGCGCTCGATCCTCACGATCGAGGACCCGGTCGAGCAACGGATGGCGGGGGTCAAGCAGATGCAGATCGCCCCCAAGGCCGGCGTCACCTTCGATGTGGGTCTGCGCTCGATGCTGCGCGCCGACCCGGACGTGATCATGGTCGGAGAGATTCGCGACGGCGAGACCGCGCACATCGCGGTCGAGGCCGCCCTCACCGGCCACCTCGTGCTCTCCACGCTGCACACCCGCGACGCGCCGTCCGCGCTCGGACGGCTGCTCGACATGGGCATCGAGCCGTTCTTGATCTCTTCGGCGATCGACTGCGTCGTCGCCCAGCGCCTCGTGCGCATGCTCTGCACACACTGCAAGCGTCCCCAGCAGCTCTCCGAGGCGGTGCTGGCCGAGCACGGCCTGACGGGCGCGCAGCCGCTGGAGGCACTCGGCTGCTCGCGCTGCGGGGGCAGCGGTTATCGCGGGCGGGTCGGGCTGTATGAGGTGATGACGGTGTCCGAGCGCATCCGTTCGCTGGTGCTCGAACACGGCTCCGTCGATGACATCGCCGCGGCCGCCGAAGCCGATGGGATGGCGCGTCTGCGCGAGGACGGCATCACCAAGGTCCGCGCCGGGCTGACCTCGATCGCGGAGATCGAGCGGATGACCTCCAGCCTGCTGTCTTAGCGGTCTGTTGTCCTTGGCGATGCAGGGACGATACGTTTCATCCGGCCGTGTCCGGCCGCCTGAACGTCCGCCCTGCTTGCCTGGCCGGTTGGCCTGCTGTTGTACCGCGGGCGGTCGGTCGTCAGGGTGGTTGGTCGGCGGCGTCACACGGCGGTGAGTGCTGATGAACTCAGAAGTAGCATATAGGCGTGGTAATCCGAACAATATCGCTATCTGCTAGGATCGTGAGGGCGCATTCGTCCAAAACTATTGACTTTGATTATTCTATGTGCATAGACTCGCCCACTTACTCGTCAGCTGACGCTGCGGGGTGATCCTCATAGGAGGGGGGGCGGGTCATGACGTCTGTGCGGCGGTTGGCGGTGTGTCTGGGGTGTTGTGTGATCGGACTGGCGGTCTCGCCGGTGATCGCGCTGGGGGCGTTGTCTGGGGCTAGCAGGGAACTTGGTGGGTCTCTCGAACGTGGCCTCCTCGGAGGTAGCGCGGGGACGGAAGCGACGAATGGCGGGTCCGGGGGTGCTGGTGCTTCAGAAGGTCTGGGTGGCGGATCTGGGGGTTCTGTCCCATCTGAAGGCTCGGGGTCTGAAGCGTCTGGGGAGGCTGGCGGCAATACGAGTCGTGCCACCACGGAACCTCCACCTGGGACGACTATGGCTCTTGCGTCGCCGTTTCAGGGCGAAGTGGTGCTATCGCCGGAACAGGTCGAGGCGGATACGCAGTCGCGTTCGGCGTTTACAGGGCTGGGGCGTGAAGCTGCTGTTGTTCTTGCCGAGCGGTCGTTCCATATCGAAACGCCGTCGTGGACGGCACCGGGAAGCGAAGCGGGCAGCAAGATTGCGCAGTATTTGAGCGCGAACACCGCGAGCGAAGAACGCCCTAGCGGTAAGCATGTGTTGGTGCAGTCGACGCTGCCGCTGCGGGTTGATAATGGGTCTGGCGAACCGACGCCGGTGTCCGTGGCGCTTCGCGATGAGGGTGGCTCGTACGTGCCTGCCAATCCGCTGGTGCCGATCTCGATCTCCAAGGAAGCAGCGACTGGCGCTTCGTTCTTGTCCTCGGGGATCAGTGTTGCCCCGGCCTCAGCAGGCTCGATGGAAGCGCCGAGCGTTGTCGGGAACCGGGCTGTGTGGGCTAACACGGCCACCGATACCGACTTCATCTCCGAACCGATGCCAGGGGGTGTGGGGATCGAGGACTCGTGGCAGTTGCGCTCCGGGCGAAGCCCTGAAAATAATGCTCTTGTGTTCAAGTTGTCGCCGGGCGCATCGCTGCGGATGAGCTCCACGGTCCCGGGTGGAGCGGAAGTGGTTTTGGAAGGCAAGGCGTTGCTTTTGATACCTCCTGCCTCCGCCGAGGGTGCCGACGGGAGAGTGGTGCCCGTCACCTACAGCGTAAGTGGCGATGTGTTGACCACCCATGTCGATCTCAATGGGAACGTAGATTTTCCGGTAATGGTTGACCCTACGGTGATCGGGTGGTTTGGAGAAGCTGGTGGAGATAATGCCTGGCAGAATTGGCATACATATAGCACCTGTGGTGGTTGTTTTGGCTTCCTGGAATACTCGACTCTTATCCAGGGGGGAGCTGAAGTAGGCTGGTCGGAAGGTAGTTATGGGGAGTGGTACACGGGGGTGCCAACATCGTTGCTGGCCCGGGTTTGGCGCGTGGACGTGACCGGGTTGAAACATGAAGTGGAAAATCAGTCGAGCTTGAATATTGGTATCTGGGGTAGCAACGGGTATGAGGTTTACAGCGAAAATGGGTATGCCGGAGCTACCGGTCCCGCTCCCCTGGTCACAAACAAAGGATATTCCTACCAGTCAATGGCCTTCTGCGCACAAGAGGCTGGTGGACACGACGGCGGCGAACAACCGCTCTGCGACGAATGTAAAACCTATAATGAAGCCAAAGAATGTACCGAAGAGTTCGGCGGAGAAGGCTTCTATGTGGGGGATTATCTCCTGAAAGAACGTAACGAGTATAATTATTTCCGTATTTCAAGTGCGACTAACAGATATGTACAAACAGTACAGCCTACAGAGTCGCTGGCTGAATCTAAAGTTTACACGCGTTGGATGCCTGCCAGTGAAGCGCCATATATCAAGTCCAGGGGTGAAGATAAGGGTGTTGGTGTATCAGAGGTGGGTATTGATGCGGCTTCGGGTGTCAGGGAAGCCTATAGTAGAGGGGAACACGGCGAAAAAGAAATGCCTCTGCCTGGTTCTAGTCCTGCACCTGGGACCAGTCCTTATTCTCCGGGGTGTAATGATCCGTGGTGTGATGAATCGGCCTGGAAAAGTAATTTCATCACTGAATTGTCCACGGGTGTGTGGACTCTAGCGGGTTGGTCACGTAATGCGGTCGGTCTGAACGCGGAGCAAACAGAGACCGCCTATATCGATAAGACGGATCCGACGATCGAAACGCCTTCGTGGGAAGGTGCGACACTTGGAGATGGCACTCATGTCTTGAACTTCACCGCTAATGATGGTTCAGTGAGTGCTCCGCAGTCTGGGGTTGAGTCTGTTGAAGTGTCCATTGATGGTAGGTATGTAGAGACTGCCGAAAAACCAAAAAGCTGTCCGCCCCCAGAAGGGTCCAACGTCATACCGTCGGAAAGCTGCTTTAGCCTCAATGGCAGTTGGACACTGCAGGGAGAAGATTATGGGGCGGGGCCGCATACGATCACACTGATCGCAAGGGATCGGGTTGGGAATCTCTGGGTAAGAGATTCCCACATTACGATCGATCACGCGGTGGGTGATACGCAACAGATTGGTCCGGGAACGCTAAATCTGCGGAGCGGTGATTTCCAGCTCGGTGCGACTGATGTCTCGTTGCCGGCAGGTACTGCAACGTTGTCTATTTCGCGCTCGTATCAGTCTCGGTCGAGCGAACCGTCCAGTGGTCCGTTGGGGCCGGGCTGGTTGCTTTCGACCCCTGATACCACAGGTGGAGGTCAGTGGCAGAGCTTGCAGGTGCTATCCGAAGAACAGGTGGAAGTTACGACGACTGGTGGGCAGAAGGTTCTGTTCGCGTCCAATGGCAAAGGTGGCTACACCCCACCTGTAGGGTTTCAGACGTATACTTTGACTGAGCCCGTGAAAAGTCCCGCTACGTATCAGATCACCGATGCAGGTGGCGACTACACACAGTTTACGGAGCCGTCGGGCGCGAACTCGTTTATGCCCACCATAGTCGCACAGGCCATAAACACAGGCGGATTGAACAAGGTTGTCTACGTTCTGGCTGAAGGCAAAACGCACGAGATTGTGGGACCAGGACCTAGTGGCGAGAACTGCTCGGCCACCTCGCCTGAAGAATGGACGAAAGAACGAAAAACTGAAGAAGAACACAGAGGCTGTCGAGTGCTTGTGCTCAATTACGCGACCGAAACGACAGCAAAAGGCGAAGGATCAACCGAATGGGGCAACATCAAAGGCCAGCTCGAAAGCGTAGCTTTCACAGCGTGGAGCAACACCGAAGAAAAACTTGTCATGAAGCTCGTCGCACGTTATGAATATGACAAACAGGCGCGATTGCGCGCAGAGTGGGACCCGCGTATAGAACCGGCGTTGAAGACCACCTACGGTTACGATGCTGAAGATCGTGTCACCGCGCTTACACCACCAGGACAGGAGACGTGGGCATTCACGTACGGAGCGATCTCGAGCGACCCCAGCACCGGCCGGTTGCTGAAGGTGACGCAGGCTCCTGCGTTGACAGGCTTGTGGAAAGGGCTGGCGCCCACGAACACGGGAGAACCAACACTCTCGGGTTCGCCGATCATCGGTAACGTCATGGGCGTGTACCACGGCGCATGGAGCAACCAAGTAGTCGCGTACAGTTATCAGTGGGAGGACTGTAATTACGTGGGTGCAGAATGTACTGCAATTCCTGGAGCCACGAATGAGAATTATACGCCGACAGCCGGCGATGGTGGGCATACACTGGTAGCCGTGGTGATGGCTATCAATGGCGGAGGCTCGGTGTCCGTGACAACCAAAGCCAGCAAAATAGTTGGAGAAGCGGCGGCTGAATATTCTGTCCCCTCCGGTAGTTATCCCGAAAAAATAGTGCTAGGGTCAGATGGCAACCTATGGTATACCGACTCGGGCACCAATAAGATTGGCAAGATCACCCTCTCGGGCACCCGCACAGAATACGCTCTAGCTGCCGGTTCTGAGCCGGATGGTATCACAGCGGGTCCTGACGGGAATCTGTGGTACACGGATTACGGGACCGGAAAGATTGGCAAGATTTCCACCTCCGGGAGCATCCTCGCGGAATACGCTTTGCCGGAAGGCTCACATCCAGAAGAAATCGCGGTGGGACCTGACGGTAATCTGTGGTATGGCAATACAGCCACAGCCAAACTTACCGAGTCGTACCTCGGGAAGATTACGACATCCGGAGCTATAAGCGAATATTTTACCACCTATGGGGCCACCATCGGCGCGATTACGGCGGGCCCTGAAGGTGATATGTGGTTGGCGGACTATGGCGGTCAAAAGGTCGGCCGGACGACTACGTGGGGAGAAACTTTGAGTCTGTATTCCCTGGGCGAATCTAGCCACGACCCGTGGGGGATTACGACCGGCTCCGAAGGCAACATGTGGTTTACGGTCTACAATCAAAGCGAAATAGGCAAGATCACGACGGCAGGCTCTGTGACCGAGTATAAACTGCCGGCCGAAAGCCGACCCGACGAGATCGTGCAAGGCTTCAATGGAAACTACTGGTACACAGATTCAGGTACCAACAAGATAGGCGAAATCACAACGAGCGGTACATACACTCAATACTCGCTTCCATCGGGAAGCCTGCCGCGTGGGATCACAAGAGGACCTAATGGTGACTTGTGGTACGTATCTGAGAATACGAACAAGATCGGTAAGATTCCGTCGCGGGGCAACGGCACGGTTACCGAAGGCACCAAATATTCTCCAGGCCTCGGTACTACGATCGAGTACAACGTACCGGTGTCTGGCAGTGGTGCTCCAGACAACATGAGTGCGACCGAAGTGGAAAAGTGGGGCGAGAAAGACCACCCCGCCGAAGCGACCGCAATCTTCCCACCTGACGAGCCACAGAGCTGGCCAGCGAGCGATTACCGCCGCGCCAGCATAGTCTACTTCGACTCGACAGGACGGCTCGTTAACAGCGTCTCGCCTAGTGGCGCTATCTCCACGACGCAGTATGAAACTTACGACAACCCCGAATGGACGCTTACGCCGGAAAACCGGCAGCGCGCACTCGAAGCCGGCAGCGAATCGGTCAAAAAAGCAGAACTCCTCGATACGAAGAGCGCGTATGAGGATGAAGGCGCGGAGTTGGAAAGCAGGCTCGGTCCCCAGCACGAAGTCAAGCTCTCCAGCGGCACCGTATCTCGGGCACGTGCGCGAACCAAATACTTTTATGACGAAAGTGCCCCGAGTGGTGGACCGTACCGTCTCGTGACAAAGACGACCGAAGGAGCCTTGCTCGAAAGCGGCGAAGAAAAGGACAAGCGTACGGTTAAGACATCCTACTCCGGACAGAGCGATCTAGGTTGGGAACTGCACAAGCCTACGTCATTTACGGTTGAACCGGAAAGCGGCAAAACACTCACACGCACCACGCTCTATAACTCTGAAACGGGCGACGCAACAGAAGTAAAGCCAGCAGGCGGCTCTGGCGTCACGCCGTCGCCGGTCTACTCCTCGCAGTTCGGCTCTGAAGGCACAGAAAACGGGCAATTCAAAGAACCTCGTAGCGTCGTGATCGCGAAAAACGGGAACCTGCTCGTTCTCGATTCATCAAATAGTCGGGTCGAGGAATTTTCGCCTGCAGGCAAATATGAAGCTAAGTTCGGTGCGAGCGGTTCAGCGAGCGGACAATTGAAAGCACCGTACGCAATGACCGTCGACTCCAAAGGAAACATTTGGATCGCGGACACCGGCAACAACCGTATAGACGAGTTCAACGAAAAACACGAATTCATAGACGCGTTTGGTTTCGGAGTCGCCAATGGCGAAGAAAAACTCCAGACCTGCACCAGCGTATGTAAAGTTGGTATCGCTGGTACCGGAACTGGACAGGTCAAAGAACCGAAGGGCATAGCCATTACCACCAGCGGCGGCGTGTACGTCGCGGACAGTCCAAACAACCGTATGGAGGAGTTCACCGAAAAAGGAGAATTCGTTGCCGCCTTTGGCTTTGGCGTAAGTGACGAAAAAGCAGAATACGAGGCCTGTACTAGTTCTTGTAAAGCGGGTATAGCCGGCTCGGGCAACGGTCAGTTCAGCGTTCCACGGGGGATCGCTGCCACTTCGAGCGGCAATATATGGGTAGTCGAAGACGGTAGTAATCGTTTACAGGAGTTCAACGAATAAAATGAATACGTATCCAAGTTTGGATCAAAAGGCACCGGCAACGGAAAGTTCGACGAACCAAAGGGCATCGCGATAGATTCTGCGGGCAATCTCTGGATAGGTGACAGTCTCAACAATCGTGTCCAAGAGTTCACATCATCAGGAGCGTTCCTCACGACATTCGGACTCAAAGGCACCGGCAATGGCCAGTTCGAACAGCCGTGGGGCGTTGCGGTTACTACGACCGGCAGCCTATATGTTGCGGACTCAAAAAATAACCACGTTGAGAAGTGGATACCCGGTAATGAAAACGTCCACGACACCCAGACAATCTACTACTCAGCAGGGACCAACACGCTATACCCCAACTGCGGAGGTCCCCCGGAATGGGCGAACCTACCGTGCCAAGCGCAGCCTGCAGCACAGCCAGTGAGCAGCGAACTGCCCAGCCTGCCTGTGACCACGACCACCTACAACATATGGGACGAGCCAGAAGCAACGGTCATAAAGAATGGCTCGTCAGAACGCAAGACCGTCCAGACCTATGACGCAGCTGGACGAGTGAAAGAAAGCTCTGTCACGTCTTCGACCGGTAAGCCGTTACCTACCGTGGTCAACAAATACTCCACAACGACCGGCGCTCTCATCAACCAGAAGACCACTACAGAAGGCAAAACCAAGGAAATAAAGAGCGAAGATAACAATCTCGGACAGCTCACGAGCTACACCGATGCTGCTGGCAATACGTCAACATACGAATATGACGAAGATGGGCGCATAAAGAAAACCAATGACGGTAAGGGCACACAGACATACGAATACGATGAAACCACAGGCGAGCTCACTACCCTCAAAGACTCAGGCGCCGGAACCTTCACAGCCACCTATAGCCCAGAAGGGGGAATCGCGACAGCGACATACCCCAACGGCATGGAGGCGACCTACACCACCAACTCGGTCGGACAGACTACCGCGTTGACCTACACCAAGGGCACAGCTACATGGTATAAAGACCAAGTGACCCTCTCGATCCACGGTCAGTGGATGTCCCAACAGAGCACACTAACCAACGATAGCTACACCTATGACAACAATGGCCGCATGACCCAGGTCCAGGAAGAAGCCGTCGGCAAAGTCCAGGAAGAAGCCGCCGGCAAAGGCTGCATCACCTACCTGTACACCTATGATGCCGAATCCAACCGCACGAGCGAAACCAAGCGCGAACCGGGAACCGGAGGCGCCTGTGCTAGTGAAGGCGGCACGTTTACGGGACATAGCTACGACGAAGCCGGCCGTCTCACCGACGCAGGAGTAGCCTACGAACCGTTTGGCGCTAGCACGATCATTCCGGCCACGGACGCGGGCGGACACGCACTGGAAAGCTCCTACTATGCCGATGGCGCACTCTACTCCCAAACACAGAACGAACAGACCAACACCTATATTCTTGATCCCGCCGGCAGAGTGCTCGAAACCACAGCTGTGAAAGGGATGAGCTCCAAGGCCACGATCTCCCACTACACCGGCACAGGCTCGACACCCGCATGGACTGAAACCGAAGGCAGCTGGACCCGTATCATCCCTGGTATCAACGGGGCGCTCGCTGCGACCCAGACCAACGGCGGCGAACCCGTCATCCAACTAGCGAACCTCCACGGCGACATCATCGGTACCACAGCCGACAACGCTGGCGCCGAATCAGCGACTCTCAAAAGCGAACCGACAGCCTTTGGCGTGCCGACCTCAACCAGCACAGAAAAGTACGGCTGGCTCGGCGCCGGTGGTCTACAAACCGAATTCCTCGAAACCGGCATAGCGAGCGGCAGCGCCGGCGCATACATACCCCAGCTCGGACTCCACCTCGCGCCTATAGGTCTCTCCGGTGCCACCTCGCAAGACCCCATCAACGAATATCTCGCCAACAAGACCCTCGCCGAACCAACAAGCTACAGCACGTCAAGACAACCCGGCGTCATCGAACAACCACGTCAACAAGCAGATCGAGAAAGAATTCGAAGAAAACCCACCGTGGGATAAAGCACCGGTGAACGAAGTGGAACTGGAAGATCCAGAAGGCCTCGCGTCGTACAAGGAGACATGAAACGTGCGCAAGAACTACGCAACGATGCTGCAGTGGGACTGGGGGCGGGCCTCTGGCCGACTCGGTGGTCGCCGGAGCTGCCGAGGGTGCGGCGGGCTATGCCGCAGGACTAGAGGCTTCCGCAATCAATCTGGAACTGTGCGTCCAGCTGGTAAAGCGATCGGCGGTAAAGAAGGGAGTTGGGGTACGTGCTTTATCAACGAAAAGACATTTTTGGGAGTACCGATCGAAGCAACTGCTGAATTTTGTGCGTACCAGGACACGCGAAGTTGGGGTAAAAAGTCGCATAACTATTACTACTGCGTAGATGCCAACAAGGAACGCTCGGGCCCGTGGTACTGATAGTGCGCGTGGTAGCTCTTGCGGTTGCGACTCTGGGGCGCACCAGCCGCGCACTTTTCGGCGTTGGGTCGCATAGCGCTCCTCGAAGGCCCATGGTCACTCTGGTCATGCTGCTGGCGATCAGCGGGTGTGGCGGGACGAGCTTGCCTTCTCAAACAGTGGTGTCTCAGGGGGTCGTGGTTGGGAATGGGCGAGCTGATAACGGAGCGACTATGCTGATGAATATGACCGGCAAGCACGAGATACGGAACGTGAGCGAGGCTACCGCGGCAAAGGAACGTGCAAACCGCACTGAGTTGGCGACGGTACCACTCTTCAAGGAATTGGGACGTCCAGATCTAAGCGAGCGTGAACGTGCTGATAAGGAACGGGAGATCGACAGACTCAGGGAGCAATACAAGCGTGAAATGGACCCCGTTGACGCGTTTTACAAGGAGCTTGAACGTAAGGGCAAGGAATATGAACGCGCACTTGAACGTAAAGACCCGGAGATTGAACGTATGCGCGAGGAAATGAGACGCATACTTGAACGTAAAGGCAAGGATGAACGTAAAGAAATTAGACGTGTACAAGAGGAAGCTAAGCGTAGACTCAAGGAATTGGCGGGCAAATCTCGATGACCGCGCAATCCTATCCCACCAAGAAGGCCCGGAAATGGCCCTCCCGCTGCCACCGTCGCCGGTCACACCAGTTCTGGTGCCTCCGCCGTTGAATGAACCACCGGTGAACGAACCTTTGGGAGGTTCTCCTGGCTGGGCCTGCGAATACGCGGCCGAAACTGACCAAGAAGCCGAAGGATGTAAATATGGTGCTGGAGTGTTGCCGTGAAGAAGGGACACTATAGGAGGCGTTCATGGTATTGGCTGCGAGAACTGCTGCGGGGTCAGACGAAGGCTGACTTGGATTACGGGCGAATGCTCGGCATGACTTTGGCTCCAGGACGGTCTGACCTCTCTGATAAGGAGGCTCGTGAGCGTCTGGACGAGGTCGCACGATCGAGCGAGTTTGGTGCTGAGGGAGTTGTAGAGGAGTTCGAGCGAAAGTTAGCTAACCGTCCGTATGACAGCTATGTCGAGGATCGGGCGTACCGGCTCGCAAAGGCAGTGGCCGTCGGACGGGAGGTGGAGCCGCAAGATCCCGTGCTGCGCGAGCAATTTCGACTGGGAGAGGAACTAGGCCGACTGCCATTGGACATGGCGTTTGGGAGACTCGTTAGTCGGGTTCCAGAGCTAAGCGTGTGGCGAACCGCTGTTGAAGGGGGCGAAATGGAGATACACGTGTCAGAGATAAAAAGCCTGGAGAAAATTGTGGGGCCACATTCTGTTCAATCAGACGCGCTGGGACCACTACCTCTTGCCGAGGCAGTTGCAACTGAGTATTTGAGCGTTCTTGCCAGCAAGACAAGCCGGGGCGATGTTCATGCCCCCTATTTTGCCCTTATCAAACGCCCGAATACGACTGTGATATTTGATCGGCGCGAGTCGAGTTAGGCAAAATGTACAGCTTTGGGATAAAAATGATCTGTCTACTGGTGGTCTTCGCTGGAGGCGCAGGCGTAATGATCGGCTACGCTGTGGAAGGAGGATCGCTACTGGCGGCACTGATTATCGCCGGGCTAATTACCTGCGGGACATTGCTGGTGGCGTGGTGGTTGATGAGGAACAGAAGGGCCTGAGTCGTGAGTGGTCCGGCACGCGTCCCGCCAAAGTAGAGAGAATGACGGTTGATCTACGTGTTTGCTGACTCTACGCCGTGTCGTGCCACCGGGGGTGGATGTCCACAGGACAACGTGCTCGGC
>CAVTPC010000016.1:0-56834 GCA_963736555.1 uncultured Solirubrobacterales bacterium | reverse complement strand
CGATTTCGCTCTTCCTATTTCCGCCGGAGTCGTATTCATATTTCCACGTGCGTTCCAGCGGGTCGTTCATGCTTTCCACATCACCATTAGCATCGTATTTGTAGGTCATCTTCTGTGTCGTGCTGCCCGGCGCGGGCCGTTCCATCTACTTCCGGGTCGCCGGCGCTGTTGCGTTTAAAGGTCGTGGTCTCGCCATCGGGGGTAGTTTCGGTTTCAATGTCATGTTTGCTGTCGTATGTCCATTTCTTTTCGTCACCGTCCGCGTTCTTTTCGCTGGTCAGGTTTCCAGAAGAATCGTAGCCGTATTCGGTCTTATGTTTATTAGGGTCGGTGAGGGCTGTCAGCTCGAAAGGAGCTGTTGTATTCGTAGGTAGTAGTCGCCGCGATAGAGGTCCCCGACGCGTGAATGACGCTGGTCGGCAAGCCGTCTTCGTTGAACTGCTCCACGGTTTCAGAGCCGTTTGGTTCGGTGATTTGGTTTTGGTACCGTGTTCGGGAAGCTGTGGCGTATTTCCAGTGTGTTTGCGTGACATCGCATCCGTCTGCGAGGAGACTTGATGGGCTTCATCATATTCCGTGGCAATCGTGTGTTCACGCCCATCCGTTTCAGATGTCAGCTCGTGTTCAGAGTTGTATTTGAACTTCCACCGTATTTTTGTTTCACCGGGTTGGGTTACGCTCGCTAGGTTCCCGGTTTATATCTGGACCGACCCGCGTGGCCCATCGGGTCAGTGACACTTTCGACCTCGCCACTACCGTTGTATTTAAAGGTGAGTTTGCGTCCAGCGTCATCGGTCGCCGATTCGAGTTGTTTTTCGGCGTTGTACGCGAGTGTGATCGCGTTCCCGTTGCGATCAGTCTCGCTCGTGAGCTTACCTTCGCTAGTGAAGTACATCTTCGTCTGATTCGGAAGCGTATAGACATATCCACTGCCTTCATCAGCAAGGGTTGCCTCCGATAGGCTGGAAGCCGGGTTCCAGGCTGCTCCTGTTTCTGAAGCCGGATGTGGCCGTGCTCCCATTGTCCTGGTAGACGGTCGCTTCCTTGCCTTCATAGCCGAGTTCGAGATGCGCACTGTAGGAGCTCGTCCACCCAAATCCAAAAGGTCCATGTTCCTTCTGTTTGGCGGCCAACTGCGAATTATATGTCCGCGTCAGGTTAGGCCAAGACCACGTCCGCCAACCGCCAGATCGGTCTGTGTCTCAAATTGATTGCCGGTAGCACAGTTGACTGGATGACCGAGCGAGCAAGTCCGACGATTTGGTTCACCTTCATTTTTAGGACCTAATCGTTCACTTTCTTTTTCAAACGGTTTCCAGGCATATACAAAAACGAGATGAAGTTCGTGTATCCCATCATCATAGAGATGCCCACTGTGAATAACCTGATACAGTTCCTTATACCCCGGTGCTAAATACTCAGCAGATTTTGCTGGCCTTTCATTATTATAGACTTTACAACCTTCGTCTTTTTCAGCGTCACTGCATTCATGTTCGCCGTATTCCAGGACACGGATTGAACTAAAGCCGGCGTCCGTAGACATGAGATACCATCCCGGGGGCACCACGGATTTTCCGTCAGTGCAAGTTTCATCACATACTTCAGTTGTTTCTTCGATAGGTTCTGACCGCCCAGAAAAATACGGATCGCGACGCCCCACGCTTCGCGGGACTGATGGTGCGTAAGGCGCCAGCCCTCGACCCCTACGCATGGTTCACCGAACGCGAGCGACCCGTCCGTGTCTCGACCGCCCGCGAGCATGCGCCCCAGATCCGCGGTCTTGATCGGACTCGCCCTCCCAAGCCACGCCCAGACACTTTCGCCGTGGGAGATCAGTAGCAACTCGCAGCCAAGAGCCGCCTCGAGGTCTCGTAGAGCTCGCATTGCTTTCGTGCCTGTGGCGACGATGCCGAGGTGCCACGCGTCCAGCTCGTAGCCAAGCTGGCCAGTCTCAGCCAGATCGACGTGGACTCCGGTGAGCAGCCTGTGTACGAGCTCGCTGCGGTTCCGCTCGGGCGAGAGCGCCACGTGATCGGGCTCATGGTCACGTCTGCGCTCGGCGACTGGCTCGGTTATTTCTGACCGACTGGGCATCTCGCCCCTGCCCGGATATGACCCAGCAGCACCGTTCAGCCAGCCCCGAGCCACCACAACCCGACGAAGTACATCCCTACGCCACACAGGGCGGTGAGCGCAATGGAAAACAGCACGTATTCGATGGCATCGCGTAGCTCGCGCTCCATCCATACTCTGTGGTCTTCACTGTTCTCGCCGTGACTGATCGACCCTGTGCTGCCCTCCACGCACGATGTCCTGTCCGTGGCGTGAATGCCGGCGCGGTACCGGTTTGATAGTCCAGGCAAAAGAAAAACAAGTTGCCCTGCTCGGGTCTCGTTTTCGTCGTCCGGCGGCACCTGAGGGAACGCCCGCCTCGGTGGCTTGCCCCGCACGCTCATCCAGCCAGCTTGTATAGGCGGGTCTTTGAGTCTTGTTCAGCCAAGCCGACGAGCACGAGCGTGGTCAGGTAGCGGTGGGTCGTGCTCGGGCTCATATTGAGGGCCTCCGCAAGACCCGCGACACCGACGTAGGTTCCGTCGGCAGGTAGGCACGCGAGCATCAACAGACCGATCAGCAGCGACCGCGACGTTCGTGAGCCCTCCAGCAGCTCGGGTTCGCGTGCGAGCGCCTCCTGGATGCCCACCAGCCCAGACAACAGGACCGAGAGGTTGCCGGCTCCGACCGCCTCGCGGATGACCTTGTCGATCTGTCCCTGGGTCAGCTCAATCGAGACTCCGGCTGTTTCGTGCCCATTTCCAGGAGATAGGTCTTGGCTGGCGGCGCCGTCCTTCATCGCGACACGATCCTGTCATACGGATTAGCCGTATAGCAAGGAACTTAGTCTGATTAGAACAAATCTCTACTTGATCGTCCGAGCCTTCCAGTTGTCCAAAGTCTTTTGGTAATGCCCATAGAGTGCTAACTGCACAAATCGTTCTGTAAGAGTCTATGAGCTGTGTCGCACATGATGAGAGTGTTTGCGCAAGACGATTCGCGACCCGGCGTGGGGCGTGACGATCACGCTGCGCCAGCGGGCGCGCTCCATCCGCTCGCTGGCCGGCACGATCGTCCACATGGACAGCACCGTCCGCAGCACCGTCCGCATCTCCAGGGTCGCGAGGCGACGGCCGGGACAGCGCTTGCGCCCCTCCCCAGGGCAGCCACGTCCGGGGCGACGGCGGGGTGCCAAGGAACCGCTCCGGGCGGAACTCTGAGGGTCCGGGTACAGCGCTGGGTCATGGTGCATCAGGTAGACGCACCCGAGCAACTGCGCCGGCGGCCGGTGTCCATCCGCCGATCTCGATCGGCTCGACACCACGCGCGGGATCGCGAACGGAAACACCGGTCGGTGCCGCAGCACCTCTTGAACGGCAGCGGTCAGGTACTCGTCCTTGCCGGCGTCGCCCTCGGGGTCGGTGTCACTGCGGCTGCCGCTGTCGAGCTCCTCGATCAACCTGTCCCGCACGGCCGGATTGTGCGCCAGCAGCTGGACGCCTACGCCAGCTCCGCTGCCGTCGTCTCGTGCCCGGCGAGGATCACGGACATGAGGTGATCGCGCACCTGCCGGTCGGATACGGCGAACCATCCGTGTTGTGCACCTGCAGCAGTCCGTCGAGCACACCGTCCCGCCCGCTGCTCCCGGCGCCCGCATGCCGCGCGCGGACGATCGCGTCTGAGATCAACCGATCCACCTCGTGGCGCCGGCGCTCGAACGATCTCCATGTTCCGCGCCATCTCGGCAGGTGGCGCAGTCGCGGCTCGACCAATACGAAGCTGTCCGTCACCGCGAGCATGTCGAGGATCCTCTTGTGCAGGATCTCCAGCGCCGAAGTCTCATCGCCAAAGACGGTCCGCATGATCACCCTCAGTGCCAGCGAGCGCAGGCGTGGGTGGATCGGAAACACCATGTCCAGCGGCCAACTCTCGACCTCACGTCTCACGATTCCGCGAATCGCCTCCTCGTGCTGCTCACCGCCTTGTGGTGAAAAGCCGGCATGATCGTCCTGCGCCCCGTGATGTGTTCGTCTTCGTCTTGCAGCATGAACGAACGCTCCCCGATCAGCGGGGCGAGCGCATTCACGCCGGCGCCGGGATGCAGGACGTTTGGAGGGGCCGTGACGATCACGTGGATATCATGTGGGTTAGAAAGAAACACCACCGGCGTCATATCGATTGGATACATCGTGAAAGCGTCACCGTAACGCGCTTGGCACCACTCAAAATAGGCAAGAGGATGCAACCGACACGCCACGGTCTGCGCAGCAGACGGGATCGGAGCGGTTGGCGGCAGTTCACGTTTGAGACGGATTGCCAGTGAGTGATTGTTGGTGGACGACCTCTACATCTCGAGATGAACAGCCGACAGGTGCGACCGCGAATGAGACATAACAACTCCTTGTCAGGTGGAACGTTGGGCATAGGCGATCCGCCATAGCCGCAGGATTGGAAGCAGTAACTTGGTCAGAGACCCTCCAGCGCTGACGAGGCGCCGAGTTCTCGCGCGCATCTCCTCGGTGTGCGCGCTGTCCTTGGACAGATACATCGCGATCATGCACGCCGCGATCACGATGTGTCGCTCGCCGTTCGGCAAACCGCGTGCCTCGTGCAGGCAGCGTCGTATCAATTGGTCAATGCGCTGTGCGGCGAGCGCGGGCGTCTCGTAATAAGCCACGTAGCAGTGATCGCCATTGGCAATGTCCTCTACCTGATCGACGAAACTATCGAGCATCGTCGCGATAGCCGATGTCCACGGGAAATATGCGTGGTAGGCACGGATGACGTCGGTATCGCGACACGCCGGTTCGGCCGCCAACGCGAACAGCGCATAAATCGCGAGACCGGCGCCACCAGCCGCAGCCAGCTCAAACCACTGCACCTCGTGCTGGGCGGGAAACTCGCGTGCGACCCACTTCCGCAGATCCGTCTCTCTGCTCGCCGGATCTAGCTCGTGGTTGATCGCCTGCACGTTGGCGCGCATCGCCTCGCGCACCAGCACGGGTCGCACCACATGCAACGAAGGTAACTATTCATGTCCTGCTGGCCCGGCCGGATTGGGTCAGCCCGGCGCGGATGGCTGTCAGCCATGGTTGTCCGGCCCGCCAGTCGGGCGAGCGCTCGGAGCGGGCGCTGGCCTTGCTTTTTGGCGGTGGAGTATGTAGGAGCGCACTGTCAGGTAGCGTTCGGCGCCGTCCATCGTGCGGAAGCACCCGACAATCTCTCCGTTTGCAGCTTGACCATGCGAAGGTCGTAATCCGCAGAGGTCGTTCGAGAAGGGAACGGCGGAGAGTCGTGGGCGAAGAGGGTCACTTCGCGCTCGCACCAATCCAGGCCGTAGCAGCAGGTTCTGCGCCTTTGAGCGCTTGATCCGCTTCCCGGTGCGTCCCGTGCCAGACCGGGGTTCTGCTCGTAGCCCGAGGCGATCAGGTCGCGGTAGTTGCGGTGAAGTTCTGCCAGGGCCGGGCGTCCAGCGCCTGGCGGCCGGCCGTCTTGGCCTGATCGACCAGATCCTTGGTGTCCAGCAGAAAACAACTCATGCCCGAGGCCCAGAGCTGCCCTGCTTCGGTGGCGGCGATCAGCTCCCTGAGGTGGTGAGCGCCGCACAGCGCGTGGGCCGCGTCGGTGTAGGCGCGATATGGGGAGAAGCCGTCGTGCACGGCCACGCCGGTGAAGCCGGGCAGCACGCCGGTGTCATTCATCGCCTGCCCTCCGCGCTTGGCGTGGACCGTGTAGTGCGTCAACGTCTGCGTGGAGGCACAGTGCACCCAGGAAAGGCGCTCTGCGATGCGCAGGCCCGTCTCGTCGAGTGGGCTACCGGCTCATCCACCCAGCAGTGCTCGCAACTGCTCATCGAAATCGGTCAGGCCCTGCGCGGCCTTGTCCACCCAGGCCTTCAACGTGGCTGTGGAGACCTGCGGGCCGATCAGGTCGCAGATCAGGTCGCGGGCGCGCTCATAGGGGATGTGCTGGAAGACGATGAGGTAGACACCGAAGGCGTGCAGGTTCTGCCCCGTACTGCGTGTCAGCGGCCATGCCGCCGGGGAAACGAGCCCCTCCATTCACGAGCCCACAAGCATTGCAGCGCCGGGCTTTCGCGAGATGCTCTATCACTTCCAGCGCGAGCTTCTCGGGGATATCGAAAACCCACGTCCAGACTCCCCGCCCTCAAGCTCTTCCCCGTCAGCCAAATCGCGCGCCGCAGTCCTCGCAAACGTCGGGCTCACTGGATAATCACACGGTCGGGGACCTCCACTCGCTTCAAGTGGGCACCTCATCAACCATCGCTGGCCGCCCGGTTTGCGCCCTCAGCGCTCCCGCGAGGCCGCGCTTCTTCGGCGATGGTTTCCGAGTAACCATCGGCTACCGCGGCTCGCCTCCAGTTCCTAGAGTCTCTCGATCCAGCCTGCCCCGCAACTCGACGATCTCTTGCCCTCAACTCGGCGATCATCGCCTGCTGCTCGACGCTCTGCCCCTCGTGCCGCCGCGATCACCGCATCCTGATCGGTGATCCGGGCTTCAAGCTCCTCACGACTGAGCTGCCCTGCATCGGCCATGCCCTGCAAGATTCCCTGCAACCAGGCGGAATCCTGCCCACAACAACCTCCCCACGCTGCACACCCCACACCCTAACCTGCGCTCACCCCTGACGTACGAAAACCAGCAGGACCTAAATAGTTACCAACGAAGACAGCTCACGACAGCACTGACGGCACATCTCGACGAGGGCACACAGATAACCGCCGTCCTCTCGCCAGGGATGATATCGATAGTAGTCAGAGATCGGCCGGCTGGGGTCGAGCGCATCGACCAGCGCGAGGTGCAGCTGCCGGCCATTCGCCTGCCACGCGCCGGCACCGCGCTCGCTGACGCAGTCAAGAAAGTCCCACATGACCTGGTAGGTCACGAGCAGACGCAGCAGGCGCTGCTCACGAGCGTGCGGCAGAGTCCAGAACAGCGCGGCCCCGTGTGTGTTACCGCGCTTATGGTCCAGCGCGCTCAGGGCATCCTCACGGATCTGCTCGTCGGGTATCTCCACCGCGCGGGTGCACCATCCACGCAGCTCACGCCCCACCGCCGGCAAGCCCCAGAACAGCTCGCGTGCCACCGCCGCGAGCAGGGCAAGCAATTGGCGAGGCGATAGCGGCGCCGGGTCAGAGGTGCTGTCAGGGGTTATTTGCGAGCGCCGGTCAGTACGCCGGACTGACTGTGCTCGGAGGCACACGCACCACCACGAGGCTCGCCAACGAGTAACTATTTAGGTCCTGCTTGGTTCCGTTCGTCAGGGGTGAGCGCAGATCGGGTGTGGGCTGTGCAGCGTGGCAGGTTGTCGTTGGCAGGATTCCGCCTGGTTGCAGGGAATCTTGCGGGTATGGCCCATGCAGGGCAGCTCAGTCTTGAGGAGCTTGAAGCCCGGATCACTGATCAGGATGCGGTGTATCGCGGCGCTGCGGGGGGCAGAGCGTCTCGAGCAGCAGGCGATGATCGCCGAGTTGAGGGCCGAGATCGTCGAGTTGCGCCGCAGGCTGGATCAGAACTCTAGGAACTCGTGCAAGCCGCCGTCCTCCGACGGTTACTCCAAAGCCGTCGCCGAAGAAGGACCGTAGCCTGCGAGGAGCGTTCGCAGCGTAAGCCCGGCGGCCAGGATGGTCACGAGGGCGCTCACTTGGAGCGCGTGGAGGTACCGCTCACCGTGTGATTATCTGCATGAGCCCCAGGCGTGCCGAGGCTGCGGGCGCGATCTCACCGACGCCGAAGCGAGTCGCGCAGCGGCGAGGAGTCTCGTCAGGTTTTCGACCTGCCCGAGGAGATCGCGCTGCACGTGATCGCAGCACGTCGCCGTTAACCGGCTCTGTGGCGCCTGCGGGCAGGATCAACACGGGTCCTTCCCTGACGACGTGAATGCGCCCGTCCAGTACGGGCCCGACGCTGCACGGCGCTTCGGCATCTACCTGCATGTCTTTCAGCACATCCCCTATGACCGCGCCCGCCTGGCTGATCTTCGACCTGATCGGTGCCGACTTCTCTACCGGCACGCTGAAGGCCTGGGTCGTTCAGGCCGCGGACGGGCTCACCGACTTCGATGAGGAGCTGCTCCGGCATTGCTGGCGATCTGCGGTCGTTCATTTCGACGAGACCGGTCGCACGCATCGCCGGGCGCCTTGGCTGGATCCACAGCGCCTCGACCGAGACGCTCACCCGCTACACCGCCCACGCCAAGCGCGGCACCGTCGCGATGGATGCCGCCTGCGTGCTGCCCGGCTTCACCGGCGTGGCCGTGCATGATGGCTGGAAGGCCTACCAGTGCCTACACTCGACGCGATCCACGCGCTCTGCGCCGCTCACCACCTCAGGGAGCTGATCGCCGCCCAGGAAGCCGGGCAGCTCTGGGCGTCGGGCATGAGCTGTTTGTTGCTCGACACTCACGACACGGTCCATAAGGCCAAGACAGCCGGCCGCCGGCGCTCACGCCACCGTGCTGGCAGAGCTTCACCACCGCTACCGCGAGCTGATCGCCTTTGGCTACGAGGAGTACCCGGGCTGGCTGAGAGCGCCGAGCAGCGCATCAAGCGCACGAAGGCGCAGAACCTTCTGCTGCGCCTGGATCGGTGCCAGGACGAGGTGACCCTGTTCGCCCACGACTTCACCGTTCCCTTCACCAACAACCTCGCGAGACCGACATCCGCATGGTCAAGCTGCAGCAGAAGATCTCCGGCTGCTGGCGCACGAGGGAAGGCGCCGAGCGCTACCTGCGCGTGCGCTCCTACATCTCCACCGCCAAAAAGCATAGGCCAGCGCCACTACAGCACTCGCCCAGCGCCGGAAACCATGGCTGCCGCACCGCGCCGGGCTGACCCAATCCGGCCGGGCCAGCAGGACGTGCAGTTACGCCAACGAAGCGATCGTCAAGGCGGCGACACTGACCAATGCAAAGCTGAGCAGCGCGATCGGAGCCCCAACGTTGAAAAGAACGGGAAAGCCCGTTACACCCGCCAGCGCATGACTGAGCAACACCTGACCGTAGAGCCCGAAAGACGGCGCCGATCAAGCAGCCAGCAGCGAGCAGCAGCGCGCTCTCACAGAGCAGCCATCGCCACAGCACGCTTCTGCGGTAACCCTGGCGCTTGATGAACGCGACGAGATCCCGCCGCTGCCAGATCATCGATCCCATCGCGCCGGCTACAGCGAGCACAGCAGCGATCAGCACGAGCAGCCTGATCTGCGTCAGTCGCGAGAGGCCCTGAGCTGATAAGAGCGTAATGACGCTGCTGGCGTTCAGGGATGGTTTCAACCGTGAGTCCGTCCGCGGCCCGAGCGCACGCTGAACGCCGCTACGTACGGCCACAGCCGAAACGCCTGGCGCTGTCTGAATCTCGTATGCGCTCGGATCGCCGCTACCCCATGCACGCGCGTAGTCACTGGAGCTGAGGATGATCGCCCCTGGCGGCCACCCGAGGTTCGTGCTCAACGCCGCGACCCGCAACCTGATCGGTCGTGGAGCGGGAAGAGTGAATGCTTGGCCTACGTGAAGGTGATGTTCGGAAGCAAGCGCCTGCGAAATCACCGCCCAGCCACCGTCACGAACCCTGTCCGTGGCAAGAGCGAGGTTTCCGCTCACCATCTGGGTCGGTGGGATCGGCTGGCCGGTGTTCGCTGGTGGCCCGAGAATCCAAAGTCGGCGATCTCCCCAGTTCAGAAAGCTGCCGCGATATAGACCGACACTGCTGACGCCCGGCACCCGCGCGAGCGAAGCCAGCGCGGTCGCCCTGAACGGGATTGTCGTCAGCAGACCAGATTCCCCTCCAGGTGTGGCCCACACCTCAGCACTGGCGTCGATCTCGCGTGGCGGAGGCGTCCAGACCATGCTGGAGGTTGCGCTGCGCCCCATCGACCGCGACGATTCCGAATACCGCGACTGCCGCGGTCGCGGCGATCGCCAACGAGCGCACCCGGGTCTGCGGCGCCTGCAACTCGGTGACCGCGAGCACGCTCGCCGCCCCGTTACCGAGGCGCTGGACGCGCTCGAAAACGACCACGATCGCGTCGAAGCAGCAACGGCAGCAGACACACCAGCGCGACGATCAGCGTGACGATTCCGATGAACGCATCCTTGGGCCGGGCGATCAGGATGGCCGTTGTCAAGCGCGAGCACACGCGCTCCCCGCCACCGAATCACGACCCAACCGCCACGCGCTCCGCTCGGGGTGATTCATCGCCTGCAGCGACCGCGCCAAGACGTCTCGCAACGGCCACAGCACACCCATCACCGCAGCGAGCAGGCCGGCGCCGACAGCGAGCACGACGCTCTGCCACGTCACGATCCGATCGTCGCCGACCGGGAACGCCGAGGCAAGATATCCAGGTGTCGCATGAAAGGCAGCGACCGACAGCAGCTCGCCGAGCGCCAGGCCGATGATGCAGGCCAGCACGCCGAGCACAGCCGCGTCGAACAGCAGTATCTGGACCGTCATCGAGCGGGTCGCACCCTGCGGCCGGATGTCTTCGATCAGCTTGCGCCGCGATGGCACGGTGATCAGCATCGCGTTGAGCGCGAACATGAACCCGACGATCGCCGAGATCGCGGAGAACAACACCTCGCCCTGGTTCTCCGGAGTCGACGGCCACCGCGAAACAGCGTCGAGTCAAAGTCCGCCGGCTCCAGGTTCACGCCAGCCGTGGCGGCCAGCTTGGCTGAGCGCCGCCCGCACCTGCTGTCGCGGCCCGGCACGGGCTCCACAAAGACCTGCGTGATCCTATCGCCCATCCCAGCGAGATGTTGAACGTAAGCGACCGGACGCGACCGCGATCGGGACTGTTGACCAGCCCGCCGATATCCGCTTCCTGGAGGGTTGCACCGACCAACGTGTGAACAACGCTCGCGCCGATCTGCAATTGCACTCGTTCCAGCGCACCCGCACCGATCGCCCCGGCGAGCGGCGCCGGCAACGCGATGGCATGCACTTTTTGCAAGCCGTGCATCAGAAAAATGTCGCAGCAGCGGCCCGCCCGAAGTGGGCAAAGCTCGGGGAGGTCCCGAGCATGTCCACAGACCGCCGGCCAGCCGGACCCGATCAGGTTCGCCTGCACTTCCAGCACCGGCAGCGCCGTTCGCACCCCGGGAATGCGCCGCACCTCCTCCAACAGCCGCCCCATCGACTCCTGCAGGGCCTCGCGCGTCGAGCTGAAACTCGCTGCGTCTGCCGACTACCTGATTCGTGAGCTGCTGCACGGAGTGGGTGAGGCTCGTGCTGGCGACCTGGGAGGCGAACAGCAACGCCACGCCGATCGAGATCCCGACGACCGCGAACGCCTCCTGCACGAGCACGGCCCGCGCCCTCAGCCGCGCGCGGTAGAGAAACAGGATGTCCGACAGGCTCATCCTCGCCATCGTCACTGCGCCTGCCGCGAGCGAACCCGGAGCCACCAGCACGCCGTCTGAGCTGTATTGCCCGCAGACGGCCATCGCGCAGTTCGTGCACACGGTCGGCGAACCCAAGCGCGAGCGGATCGTGGGTGACGAGCAGCAGCGCCGCGCCGCGCTCCACGCACAACCCGCGCAACTGCCCCAGCACCTGTCGGGTTCGCTCGCGTGTCGAGATTCCCGGTCGGCTCGTCCGCGAGCACGAGCTTCGGGTCTGTCACGAGCGCCATCGCGATCAGGACCCGCTGGCGCTCACCCATCGAGAGCTCATCCGTGCGATGCCACATCCGGTCCTTCAACCCGAGCTCCTCGAGCAGCCCTTCGACCACCGGCCGACCCTGCTTGCGCCCATGCGTCAGCAGCAGCTTCAACGAGGCGTTCTCGATCGCGCGCGCACCGGGGATCAGGTTGTGCGGCTGGCCGATCACCCCGAGCTGCCTCAGCCGGTAGTCGTCTGCTTCCCTGCGCGACATCCCAAGCACATCCCTCCCGGCCACGAGCACCGTGCCACTGTCCGGGCGCAGCGTCCCGTCGATCAGCTCCAGCAGCGTCGTCTTGCCGGAGCCGCTCGGGCCGTACAGAGCGACGAACTCACCGGAGGCGATGTTCAGCGACACCCCGTCGACAGCGCGGATCGGCTCACCGGCCCCGACCCTGTAGTGCTTGACCAGGTCGCGGAGCTCGAGCACCTACGAGCCCACGCCGCGCGAATCTCCGCCCCGCCGAGCCACTGTGGGAAAGTCGATGATCTCGGCGTCCGTCGCCTGAGTCTGGTCGGACAGCAGCTCCAGAGCCCCCCGCCGGAACGACCACACCCGGTCGGCGACCAATCCCACCCCCGGATCGGAGACGCTCATCAGCACCCCGCAACCCAGCTCCGCCACCAGCGCGCGCAACAGATCGCCGGCCTCCTGCGTCCTGATCAGGCCGAGCGCGTCGAGCAGATCGTCGATCACCAGCAGCCGCGGACGACTGACGATTCCCTGGGCGAGCCCGACCAGCACCCGCTCCCAACTGCACAGATCCTCCCACCGCTGCTCCGCACAGCCCGCAACCCCGACTCGCTCGAGCGCCGCCTGCGCCAGTTGGCGTACCTCCCGGCGCCCACGCCTGCGCCCCATCGTCAGCGGCAGCCCGACGAGATCACGAACCTTCACCCGCGTCCCCGAGCCCTCACGATCGGTCCAGGCGATCTCATGCCCCAGCAGCCGCGCGCGCCTCGCGTCTGACAAGCCGGTCAGCTCCTGACCGGCGAACCAGACCTCGCCCCGATCCGGCCGTTCCATCCCCGCCGCCACCCGCAGCAGCGTCGTCTTGCCGCTGTCCCGCGAGCCGACGATCGCCACGATCTCTCCGGTGGCCACCTCCAACGACACGTCCACCAGCACCCGCAGCGGCCGATCGCCGCGCACGAAGCCCTTGCTCACTCCCCGCACCGACAGCAGCTCGGCCATCAGCCGGCCCTCCGCATGGCGCGCGACGCCGGGAGCCGCTCGAAGACCCCTTCAAGCACCTCGAGCAGCTCTTGGAGGCGCTCGACGTTCAGACCCCACCACTTTGCCTCATCCCCAACGAGCACTCCTTGCCAAATCGCATCCCAGTCCGTCTCCCCTCCCACGGAGCGATGTTGGAGCCGTCTCATCTCCCGGGAGCGCTTGTGCGCGGCGGCATACAGATCTCTGTATGCCTTCTCTTCCTGGCGAATGGTTTCGATCCGTACCAGCAGATCGTCACGGGTGGAGAACGAAAGCTTCCCATGCAGCGTATCGCGCAGCGCCGGAGGCATCGTCGTTCCGCGGACCCACCCTCGAAAGTGGGCGACGCCCTCCGCTGTAGCCTCGTAGCGATTCAGGCCAGGCTTGTGGCCCTCTCTGACCAACCGCGCATGCTTCTGCTTGACGAGACTCGGCAAGTTGTTATCCACGGTCTGCCTCGACCAATGCGCGTGAGGAAACCTGTCTGCCAGACGAATTCTGACACCCGCGACGGTATCGGGCCGCTCCACCAACAGGCCCAGAACCACCAAGCTCGCCGATAGATCGCCTGTACGCGGAGGGGGCATGCGGTCGAGATCCTAACCGAGCTCGGGGCGCAATGTCCCGTCCTGGGGAACTGTTCGATCCGAGCAGGATCAACCCCACGCGTTCGCTCAAGCAACCTCCGCCGTACGCCGATGCGCAGGTATGAGGCGACTTGTGCGCGAGAACGCCGTGTGCGTGCTGGCGGCCGCCGGCGCGAGCGCGACGATGGCGTGGCTGGGGCTGTACGCCTTCACGTGGACCGACTACGAAACCGAGACTCAGCCCGCATTCAGCGCGTTGACTCACGGTCACGTGCTCGAGTTCCTACGGCTCGCGCCCTCCTACGGCGGGTCGCTGGTCGAGCGCGCGCCGTTCGCGCTGCTACCGGGACTGTGGGGCGGCGGCGAACTCGCCGTGTACCGAACGGTCGCCCTGCCCTGCCTGCTGGCCGTCGCCGCGCTCGGAGTGTGGCTGTGCGCGCGCATGCGCGGTGCCGGACGCCCGACTTTGTGGCGCGCGATCGTGCTGGGTGTCTGCGTGGCCAACCCGTTGACCCTGCAGGCGCTGGAACAGGGCCATCCCGAGGAACTGCTGGGCGCGGTCCTGTGTGTCGCCGCGGTGCTGCTGGCCAGTCGCGGGCGGACCGTGTGGGCGGGCGTGCTGCTGGGATTGGCGATCGCGAACAAGGAGTGGGCGCTGATTGCCACCGGACCGGTGCTGCTGGCCCTACCGGGACCCGTCGCGAGTCCGGACAAGCCCATCCGGGCAGCGTGTGCGTGGGTGGACTCTAGTCTGGCGGCGACGGATCGTCTGCCTGGCAAGCGCCGGCGCTACGACCGCGGCCCTGCTCGCGCCGCTGATGCTCGCTTCCAGAGGAGGGTTCACAGCTAGTACACGCGCCGTCGCAGTCTCACCGGGAACGCTGTTTCAGCCATGGCAGGTGTGGTGGTTCTTCGGTTGGCACGGCCCACCTCGTGCTGCGGTCCGGTGTGGCGATGCACGGTTATCGCACCGCCCCCGCGTGGACTGAGACGATCAGCCATCCACTGATCGTTGCGGTCGGACTGGGTCTGGCGGGGGCGCTGTGGTTACAGCTGCGCCGCAGGACTGGCACCGGATGGGTAGGCGAGCGCGACGGGCTACTGCTGCTTGCGTTCGTACTGCTGCTCCGCTGCCTACTGGACACCTGGGACATCGGCTACTACATGCTGCCCTGCCTGATCGCCCTAGTCACCTGGGAGGCACTGAGCCACGGTCATCGGCCGCCAATCCTCGCACTGCTGGGCATCGTGCTCCCCTCGCTTGGCTTGAAGACCATGGCCGAACATGGCGCTACACCCGACATGCAGGCGGCGTTCTTCCTGCTCTGGACGCTGCCGCTGGGCGCCATCCTCGCACTGCGGCTATTTGCGCCCAACGTGGTCCTGAGCTTCACCCGTTCTCGGCGTATGCCCGGCGCAAAACCGGCGGCCGATCTGACCGTGCACTCAGCCTCGCAGCCGGCCTGACCAGAGTCCGTTCAGGAGACGACGGTCAGCTCCTTGGGCAGCCCCGTCAGCACCTCGTGACCGTCGGCGCGCACGACGGCCAGGTCCTCGATGCGCACGCCGCACTCACCCGGCAGGTAGACGCCGGGCTCGACCGTGACGATGTTGCCGGCGAGCAACGGATCGTCGCCGGCTGTGCGCGACAAGCGCGGACCCTCGTGGATCTCCAGGCCAACGCCGTGCCCGAGGCCGTGACCGAACTGCTCCCCGTAGCCCGCGTCTTCGATGACCGTACGTGCCACCGCGTCCAGTTCCACCCCACTCGGCCCGGCCCGCACGGCGGCCAGCCCCTGCGTCTGGGCTGAGAGCACGAGCTCGTAGATCTCGCGTGCCCGGGTGGAAATGTGCTCACCGGTCGCGTACGTGCGGGTGCAGTCCGAGCAGTAGCCCTCGTGCAGGGCGCCCCAGTCGATCGTGACGAGCACGTCGCGGGGGATCTTCTCATTGCGCGGCTCGGCATGGGGCAGCGCGCCATGGGCACCCGACGCGACGATCGACGAGAAGCTGGGCCCCTCCGCTCCCAGCCGGCGCATCTCGAGCTCAAGGTCGATCGCGACATCGCGCTCGGTGAGCCCGGCGAGGCCACGTTCGAGGATATGACGCAGCGCCTCGTCAGCCAGCTCGGAGGCGGCACGGATACGGGCGATCTCCTCCTCGTCCTTGACCGCCCGCAGGCGCTCGACCGCGCCGGCGCAGGGAACGAGCTCCCATGCATCCGGCAGCAGCTCGCGCAGGTGCGTGTGCCGGGCGACGGTGAGGCTCGCGTCGTCGAAGCCCAGGCGCCCCGTGCTCCCCTCCGGAGCCAGGCTCTCGACGGCGGCCTCGATCAGCTCGTCGGCGAGGATCTCGCGCGCGAACGACTCCTGTACCTGTTCGGCCGACTGAGTGGCGTAACGAAAATCGGTGTAGAAGCGATGGCCACCCGCCTGCTCGCCGGATGCGATCAGCACGAGCGCGTTGCTGCCGGTGAAGCCGGTGAGGTAGCGGATGTTGACGATGTTCCACACGAGCAGCGCATCGAGCTCGCGCTCGCGCAGCTCGGCAGCCAGGCGCTCCACGCGTGTCACGCCGGGTCCTCATCCAACGCGTCGCGCAGGCGCTCGAGCGCAAGCCTGTAGCCATCGGGTCCTTTGCCTGAGTAGGTCGCTACGCACAGATCGTCGATCACCGACAGTCGCCGCCACGGCTCGCGGGACTGAACGTCGGACAGGTGGACCTCCACGGCGAGCAGACCTGTCAGCTCCAGGGCGTCGTGGATCGCGTACGCGTAGTGCGTCCACGAGCCGGGGTTGAGGATCACGCCCTCGACCTGACCGCGCAGCGCGTGCAGGCGCTCGACGTACTCGGACTCGGCGTTGGTCTGGAAGAAGCTCGCGCTCAGGTTCAGATCCGTCGCCCACGATGCGATCTGGGTCTCCAGGTCGGCCAGCGTGAGCGTCCCGTAGTGCAACGGATCGCGCTCGCCGAGCAGGTTGAGGTTGACTCCGTGCAGAATCTCCACGCGCTTCATCGGACGACCAACTCTCGTACGGCGGCACGCAACTCAGCCTCCGGAACCTCGCAGCCGATCTGGGGCTCACCCGGCTCGGATAGCAGCACGAACGGGACCGCCCCCCCGCCGAGGCGCTTCTTGTCGCGTGCGATCGCCGCGACGATCTCTTCCGCGTCCACCTCAGCTCCGCCGAGCGACACGGGGAGATCGCGTGCGAGCAGCAGCTCGCGCACCTGCGCGCGCAGGTCCTCTGCCCCGGACAGCCGCAATGCAGCCAGCAGCCCCAGTCCGACCGCCTCGCCGTGGCGGTAACGCCGGTAGCCGGTGACGGTCTCGATCGCGTGACCGACGGTGTGCCCGAGGTTCAGGACCTGGCGCTGTCCGGCATCGCGCTCGTCGGCGGCGACGACCGCGAGCTTGGTGCGGACACAGTCGACGATCGTGCGCTCGTCCACCTCGCACCCGGACATGGCGCTGACGCGCTCCCACAGCGCGCCGCCCGCGATCAGAGCG
Organism: uncultured Solirubrobacterales bacterium; assembly: GCA_963736555.1. Lineage (GTDB taxonomy): Bacteria > Actinomycetota > Thermoleophilia > Solirubrobacterales > Solirubrobacteraceae > Palsa-744. Next base: position 39,788 of record CAVTPC010000016.1, on the reverse strand, counting down.
GTCTTCAGCACCTCCACCCAGCCGGCCGCGAGCTCCGCTTGTGGCAGGGTGGCGAGCGTGTCAGGGTCGACGAGCACACCCGCCGGCTGGTGGTAGACGCCGACATAGTTCTTCGCGTCGGGCAGGTCCACACCGGTCTTGCCGCCGTAGGCGGAGTCGACCTGGGCGACCAGGGTCGTGGGGACGTGCACGACAGGCACACCACGCTGATAGGTAGCCGCACAGAACCCGGCGAGATCACCGACGACGCCGCCGCCGAGCGCAACCACGTGATCGGCACGGGTCATGCCGGCGCCGAGTAGCTCACGCCAGACGCGTTCGGCGCTCGCGAGCGTCTTATGGCTCTCGCCCGGCGCGATCGCGATGCTTCCAGCCAGATTGCCCAGCCGATCCGCGTACAGCGCGGATACGGTCTCGTCGGAAACGAGAAACGGGCGCGAGCGCGAGCGATCGAGCGGCCAGAGCGCATCCAGCCGCCCCGCGTCGCCAGAGCCCAGCAGACCGCGGCCAACGAGCACCGGGTAGTCCCCGGAGGCGGAGATGGCCCACAGCAGCACGGCGTCGGCCAGCTTCTCGTACAGGTCCTGACGCTCGGCGTAGAGCACACCGAACGCGTCGCGATCGCGTGCCAGAGGACGATCGATCCCGTCGCGATCCATCTCGGCGCGGACGCGTTCCCAAGCGACATCTGGATCGACATCAAGCAGCACCGTCGAGTGGGGCGCAAGCGCATTGCGTACCGCCTCGGACAGGACGCTGCCCCCACCGAGCGCGACCACCTCACGCGGGCCGGCGTCGGCCAGCAGCCCACAGACGAGCTCGGACTCGGCCGCTCGGAACGACTCCTCACCGTTCAGCTCAAACTCGCGGGCGAGGGGATGGCCGAAGCGCTCGGCCAGCAGGGCATCGCTGTCGAGCGGACTCACGCCCCGCTCCTGCGCCAGCCGGGCCGCGAGGACCGACTTGCCGGCCCCCATGAACCCGATCAGGACGAGCGCCACCCGATCCTCTCGGTGTAGGCGCGCACGGCCTGGATGACGTCGTCGATGTGATCGCCGCCGAACTTCTGCCGGTAGGCGTCAGCGAGCACGAGCGCGACCATCGCCTCGCCGACTACGCCAGCAGCGGGAACGGTGCACGAGTCGGTGCGCTCGCGCAGGGCCTCGGTGGGGGCGTGGGTGGCGATATCAACGGAGCGCAGCGGCTTGGTGAGCGTCGGCAGCGGCTTCATCGCGCCGCGCACGATCAGCGGCTGACCGTTCGTCATCCCCCCCTCCAGACCGCCCGCGCGGTTCGTCTCGCGGTAGTAGCCGCGGGTCTCGTCGTAGAAGATCTCGTCGTGGGCCTGCGATCCGGGTAGGCCGGCGATCTCAAAGCCGTCGCCGATCGAGACCCCCTTGAGCGCCTGGATCGAGCAGATCGCCATCGCCAGGCGGCCGTCCAGGCGCTGCTCCCAGGAGATGTGCGAGCCCAGGCCGGGAACCAGCCCGAACGCCTGTACCTCGAACACGCCGCCGAGCGACTCGTTCGCCTTGCGCAGCCGGTCGATCTCCGCAACCATCGCGCTGGTCGCCTCGGCGTCCAGGCAGCGCACGGGCGAGGCGTCGACCTCGGCGAAGTCCTCCAGCGCAAGCGGCGCATCGGGCGCAGGCGCGTGGACCGAGGCGATCTGGACGACGTGCGAGCGCACGTGGACGCCGAGCGCGGCGAGGAACGCCTTGCACAGCGCCCCACCGGCGACCCGGGCGGCGGTCTCGCGCGCGGACGCCCGCTCGAGGATGTTGCGGATGTCTGTGTGGTTGTACTTCTGCGCGCCGACGAGATCGGCGTGGCCGGGACGCGGGAGATGGACCTCTGCCACCGGCTCTGGGACCGGCCACGGGTTCATCCGCTCCTCCCAGTTGGCGTAGTCACGGTTTGTGACCTGCAGCGCGACGGGGCCGCCGAGCGTGAGGCCGTGGCGCACACCGGCCATCACCTCGGCGCGGTCGCGCTCGATCTTCATGCGCCCTCCGCGCCCGTGGCCGAGCTGGCGGCGGGCCATGTCGACATTGAGCTCCTCCTCGGTCAGGCGCAGTCCTGCCGGCAGGCCCTCGACGATGCACGTCAGGCCGGGGCCGTGGGACTCACCGGCGGTGATCAGGCGAAGGCTCATGCACAGCAGCTTATTTGCCGGTGCGCACGAAGCCCTTCTCGGTCGTCGCGTAACGCCGGTACAACCCAGATAGTCCGGCGTGCTCCACCAGCGCACGCCCGGTCTTCGAGTCCGCTCCGGCGCTCGCGGTATGCGCACGGGCTCCGTGAGCGCGCGCGGTGGATGCGGATTCGCTCACGGTCTTGGTCGACGCTGATGAGCTTCAGTTCGTAGATTGTCGTCTGGCCGGTCGAACCGACCACTTCGAGCGTCTCGCTCTGCCCGGGCGCCAGCAAGATCGCCTGGCACTGCGTCGGACTGGGCTTGCAGGTGGCGGCGCCGTGCAGGATCGCCTCGCCGGTGAGCGCGAACGCGGCGTCTTTACCGTTGCTGACCTCCACGCCGAGGTACACGAGCTGCGGTTCGTTGGCTGGCAGCGGTTCGTTGAGGGGCATGTCCGCGTAGGTCTTCAGCTGCGCCGGCTGGGCCGGCGCTCCCGCGACCGGCGCCGGCACAACGCCAAACTGCGCGGTCACGTGGAAGTGGATGTAGATCTGCTTGGCCGTCACGATCGGTTTCAGCGGGGTCGTCGGAGTCGTTCCCCCCGAGCTCGACGTCGACTTGCCAGACCCGGAGGACGAGGACGAACCGCTGCTCGATGAGCTGGAGGCCGGCTTCGCCGAGGATGAGGACTTCGCCTTCGCTTCGGGCAGCGGCGTGAACGGGTTGCGCGACGAGCCGGAGTGCTTGGAGCTACCGCTCGTCGTCTCGGCCACCGCCTGGCTGGTGTTGGCGGGCGCCTGGGTGATGGCAACGGCGGATTTCGTCACGGTCACGGCCGAGGAGGCGGAACGCGAAGGCGGAGTGGAGCTCGTCGAGGAGCCCCCGGAGCCCAGTACGGCATAGCCGACCGCTGCGATCAGGGCGACGGCTAGCACGACCAGGACGGGCAGGAAGCGCTTGTCGAGCAGATCGGATTTCAGGGATGTGAAGAAATCGTTCATGGGTTCACCTGGACCACGGCCGGGGCGTTGGCGGAGCTCGATGCCCCGCTGGAAGCCGTCTGCGTCGTGCCGGCCGGACCGGCAGGCGTCGCTCCGCCCGTGAGCGACTGCCCGGCGGGGAGCACGTAGGCGGTCGCGGTGATCGAGGCGGAGAGCTGTTCGTTGCTCTTACCCGAGCCGCTGCTCGCGGAGCCCGATCCCGAGCTTGTCGAGGGCGCGAGTTTTACGCTCTGGACCGTGATCAGGCGCCCGCTGACGAGCACATCGCCGGCGGTCGTGCGCTGCGCGAAGCCGTCGAGTTGCCGAAAGAGGCTGTTGAGGCTGTTGAAGCTGCCGTTGAACGTAAACGTGAACGACATCTGCGTGAAGCCGGCGCTCGATGCCGTGGCGGACGCGCTCGCGGAGGAGCTGGATCCCGCCCCCGTGGCGGCGCTCGCTTTGGAAGCGGGGCTGCTGGGACTCGACCCACCGGCGCCACTGGAGGTGATCGAGGCGAATTCGACGTTCTTCTCATTCGTCGCCTGCGCGAGCTGGTAGATCAGCGAGGGCACTTCCTGATCGGCCGGGACGGCTTTGCCGAGGCTCACGATCGAGGCGTAGGCACTCTCGTACTGCGCCTGCGCTTTGCTCGCGCTTGAGACCTGGCTTTCGGCGCTCGCGAGCTGGGCCTGCGCGGTGCCGACTTCGGTGGCGAGCTTGGCGCCTTTTCGCGCTCGGGCGCGACTGCCAGCAGCCACACCGCGGCGAGCACGGCGAGGGCCGCCAGAGCGACGACGACGATACGATCGCGACCGGTCATCGGGCGCTCCCGTGGAGGGGGTCGATGTGACGCTGCTCGTCGAGGCGGAGACGGTCGTTGTCCCTGGGCCGGTCGAGCCGGACGGGGGGATGCTCGGCAGGGCGTCGAACGTGATCTGCATGTTGAACGCGACCTCACAGGCGCCGGCGCCATCGCCGCTGGAGCTGGAGCCACCAGCTGCGCGGAGTAGCTTTGGTGGAGCTCTGCAGCGTCACTTCGCTGACGCCGTCGATCAGACGCAGACGGTCGAGCGTCAGCGCGACCGCGGCCTGGCTGGTCGTGCAGCCGGCGAGCGTGAACGTGGGCACGCTTCCGGGCGGGGTGGCCGAGCATCACCGATGAGCTCGCCGCTTTGGCTCTCGTGGAAGCTGGAGCTGGAGACCCGACGCGGAGCCGACGGTGCCGTCAAGGGAGGTGAGCGAGACGTTCGACGGCAGCACGCGACCGAATTCGTGAAACGCCTGCGCCCAATCGAAGCGCGAGTTCACGAGCGTATCGACCGCCTGGACGCGCTGTTCGCGCATCGTGGCAAAGCTCGTGTACGGAGCGAGCGCGGCGGCGCGCGCCTGCGCCTGCTGCGCCTGCGCGGTAAGCGACGCCACCTGGGCCTTGCGGCTGGATATCTGATGAGCGGACGACGCCGTAGATCAGCGCCATGACCGCTAGGCCGGCGAGCAGGGCGAACACGGCGTACACGGTGCCTCCCGGAGCGTCCGGCGCTGATCGCCACCACCGCGCTGATCGGCGGGAATCAGGTTGACGGCCCTCATCGCGGCGCCTCTTCGACCGCGAGGCCGGCGGCGATCGCCAGGCGCTGGGGCGAGAGCGTGGTGCCGGCAAGGGCGCCATCGGCGACGCCGACCGTCTCGCGCGTGACCTGCACGCCCAGTTCGGCCTGCAGCGCGTCGGCGAAGCCGGGAACGTCGAGCGCAGCGCCGCTGAGCACGACCAGCCCGACCTCGCCCCCGCCCTCCTGCGAGCGGTGGAAGTCCAGAGAGTTGCGCACCTCGCCGGCGATTTCGCGGATGCCGTTCTCGAGCACGGCGCGGACATCCATGTCGGCACCTGCCCTGCCGCCCTGCCGCCGGTGCCGCTGCGGCGTCTGCTCGGAGACGGCGGCAAACGACTCGGAGGCGCGTGAGACTCATCCTCGAGGGACTCGGCATAGGGCGTGGCGGAGGACTCGGTATCCGTCGTGGCCTCGGGGTCCGTTGTCGCGTCGGCGTCCTCTTGCTCGACCGGCTCCCGCTCGGTGAGCATCGCGTGATGGCCGGCTCGGCGGGAACCTCCACGGCTGAGCGCGTCGAGATCAGCGGCGGCGATCATCACGCGGGCGTCGGCGACCGGGCACGCTGCAGCCGCTCGGCCAGCTCGCTCGCCATCGCCTCGATGCCACCCCCGACGACGCGCGTGAAGCGGCACATCGCCCCCTCGGCGATCGCCATGTTCGTGAGCCCGTCGACGTTCAGGTACAGGACGCGACCGTCGTGCTCGGCGTCGGGGCGATAGAGCGAGCGGATCAGAGCGAAAGCGGACAGGTCGATCGCCCTCCGGGCGCAGGCCGGCGTTGGCGCACGGCGGCGAGCAGGCGGGCGACCATGTCGCGCTGGGCGGCGACGAGCACGACCTGCTGGCGCGGTCCCGTCCGGCGTGTCGTGGACACCGAGCGCGATGGAAGTCGAGGACCGCGTTGTCGAGCGGCATCGGCACCTGCTCCTGGGCCTGGAAGCGCACCGCGGCGTCGAGTTCCTTGTGATCGGAGATCGGCGGCAGCTCGAGCGTGCGCAGAACCGTGCGCTGGTTGGCGACGCCGACGCGCACCTGCTTGCTCAGCTTGCCGTCGCTGAACAGCTCGCGCAACGTCTCGGCGAGCGCGCTCTCGTCGAGGACCTCGCCCTCGCGGACGGTGTCTGCCGGCAGCGGCAGTGCGACAGCGCGCTCGGCGACGATCGAGCCGTTGACGTGCGCCTGCACGGCGGCGACATGACCGGGCTGGATGTCCAGGCCGACGATGTTCGCGCCGGAGCGGCGGCCGCGGCTCAGGTTGAGCGAAGGCATGCTCAGGTGCAGCGACGGTTTGGACAGCTTGGGCTTGGGAAGGGAGGGCATATCTAAGTTCGATGGCCGGATGACGGGAGCGCCACCAACATGGGTCCTATCGGCGCGCGGACGTTGGCGCTTTAGTGGAGAAAGTGATTGATGTACAGGTCGAGGAGCGGCAGACCCGCGTAGATGGCGACGATCGCCCCCAGCGCGAGGAATGGGCCGAACGGGACGGCGGTCTTACGTCCCGCCTGGGCGCCCTTGCGTGCGATGATGACCGCACCCACCAGTACGCCTGAGACCAGTGCGATCAGGAGCGCCGGAGCGACCGCGGCGCCGAGGAACAGGCCCATCACGCCCGCGAGCTTGACGTCGCCCATGCCCATTCCCGCCGGGATATGCGAGCGCCGCGAGCAGCAGGAACCCGCCCGCAGATATGCCCGCGATCAGGCGTTCGGGCTCGCCCGCCGGGTCCAGCGCTGTGCCGAGGACGATCGCAACCACGGCGCCGAGCGCGGTGAGCTTGTTGGGGATGATCCGGTGCTCGAGGTCGATCAGCGCCGCGGGGACGACGATCAGGATCAGCGCGATGCTCAGCGCGATCCCGCTCGCGGTCTGGTGCACGAGCACTGCGCCGACGCACAAGACGCCGGTACCCGCCTCGACGAGCGGGTAGCGCGGGGAGATCGGCTCACCGCAGCTGCGGCAGTGTCCACGCAGCAAGAGCCAGGAGAGGATCGGGATGTTGTCGTAGGGCTTGACCGGTGTGCCGCAACGCGGGCAGTGCGACGCCGGTTTGACGACCGATTCGTGGCGGGGCACGCGGTGGACGACGACGTTCAGGAACGAGCCGAAGATCGCGCCGAGGACTCCTGCGAATGCTGCTATCTCCATGTAAGACTGATCGGCCAGAGCGGGACGGTGCTTGAGCGCGGAACGCAAGAGAGGCGGCCCGCGAAGGCCGCCTCTCTGTGACTGCTTCGATCTCGTCCAGATAACTAGAGACCGGTTACTACCAGGTAGTGCTGGAGACGGCTGTGGCCGGGGCAACCTTCCGTGGTACTTGTGCACGTGTGTTTCACTGCACCACTTGCTTCCCGGGTCACTGAGTACTTGTCTTTGGTGCTCTGCCGCTTCCACTGTGAGTCGTATACCTAGTCCCACTGCCAGTGATTTCGGTTTCCAGCAACACGGGTTCGCTGGCGTTTGCAGTGATGTTGATCGTGGGCTCGATTTCGTGAGCTTTGTCCTGCTGCCGTTTTCGTATTCTACCACCGTTTTCCGTCGACTACGTCTCCATAGCCGTCTGCGCCGTCTGGGCCAGAGTCTTCGCCGATGAGTCATACGCCTTGCTCTTCTGGCTGAGCAACGACGGGATAGCGATCGCGGCGAGAATGCCGATGATCAGGATCACAACCAGCAATTCGATGAGGGTAAAACCACCCTCATCGCCGGTGCGCTGGCGTAGTGCGTTCAACATTGAATCCTCCTAGGATCCGTTTTGCGCCAGCCCCCAGACTCCATCGCCTTCATACGGCGATGCGCCCCCCATGGGCAGACCCGTTCGGGTCGGCTTGCGAGAGCCGCCGGCTTTGCTACGCACCCATATGGATGTCATGCCTTGGCGTCTCGACACTGGCTTTTGTCAGCGCCTGCATCGACCGCGGCGCGACAGAACCTTAAGACCTGCATAAAACGTTGGACACATGGACGGTCGCTACGCGCCCGCTCAGCCTCTCGCCTGGCGACGCGCTACCTCGCCCCGCTGGGCGGCCTGCGCGTCGATCCCCGGCATGCGCACGCCTTTGCCCTGGCACCACGGGCATGGGATCTTGCTCTGGGTGCCGCCGAGATTGGAGATCACCCGGCCCGTGCCGCGGCAGGGCATACACTCCCGCGGTCCATGAGACCCCTCGGTTCGATCACCGTCTCTGGTCGCCGTTCTCGCTCGCCACGCAGGCGAGACTAGCGGGTTGCTCGGCGCATGAGACGCCGCGGAGCAGAGCTCGGCCCCGGCGCTCGCGTGGGCGGCGGTCGCGCTGATCACGCTCGGCGGCGGCCGTGCTGCGGCTGTGGCACATCGGCAAAGTCTCGCCCGACCCGTTCTACGACGCGGCCGTGCGGAGCATGGGGCTGTCCTGGCACAACTTCTTCTTCGGCGCGTTCGAGCCGGGCGGGAGCGTGTCGATCGACAAGCCGCCCGTGGACCTGTGGCTGCAGGTCGCGAGCGTCAAGCTGCTCGGCTTCTCCTCGACGACGCTGAAGCTGCCGGAGGCGCTCGCGGGGATCGCCGCGGTGCCGCTGCTGTTCGCCGCGGTCAGGCGCATGTGGAGCACGGCCGCGGGGCTCGTCGCGGCGCTGGCGCTGGCGGTGCTGCCGGTCGAGGTGATCACCTCGCGCAGCGACACGATGGACGGCGTGATGATGGCGCTGATCGTGCTCGCGCTGTGGCTGATCGTGCGCGCGTGCGAGACGGGACGCTACGCCTGGCTGCTGGCCGGCGCGGCGGCGCTGGGGATCGCCTTCGACGTCAAGCTGCTGGAGTCGCTCGTCGCCCTGCCCGGGCCTGGCGCTGCTCGCCTACCTGGGCCTGCCCGGCACGCGCAAACGGCGCCTGCTGCAGCTGCTGGCGCGCCGGCGCGGTGTATGTGGCGGTCGCGCTGGCGTGGCTGACGGCGACGCTGCTGTTCCCGGCGCACGACCGGCCGTACGCGATCGGCTCGACCAACGGCAGCGCCTGGAACGCGGCGTTCGTGTTCAACGGGACCGACCGCCTCGGCGGCAAATCGCCCGAACCGCAGGCAGACGGTCTACGAACCCGGGCCACCACTATCCGGTGGCGACCCAGTCCGAGCGCGACCACATCCCGATCGTGCCCCCCTCCCCCACGCGCCTGCTCGCGCGCATCGGGCCGCTGTCGGGCGAGCGCCTGGGACTCGAGCTGCTGGTCGCGCTGCTGCTGGGTATTCCGGCGCTGCTCTGCGGGGTGCTCGCCGACGGGCGCGTCGCGAGCGAGACGGAGGCTCGCGAGGCGGGCGTACGACCCGGGCGGAGCGAGAGCAGAGTCCTCTGCGCCGTCGCAGCAACAGCCGCTGCCGCGCTCACCGCTGACCCCGATGACCCGCGGGCCGCGCATCCGCCGAGCGGTGGCGGCGGGGCTGTCGCTGTGGATGCTGACGGGGATCGTGCTGTTCAGCGACATGATCCGGCTGCATCCGCGCTACGTCGAGGGCTTCATGCCGGCGGTGGCGGCGCTGCTCGGCATCGGCGTGGCGTGGGCGGCCGACGCGCGCAGGGACGCGAGCTGCGCCTGATCGCGCTGGTCGTGGCGCTCGCGGTGACGGTCGTACTACGTCGAGCGCCTGCTGTACGGGCGCCCGGGCGTGTGGTGGATCACGCTGCGCGGCGCACTCGCGGCGATCGCGTTCGCCGCGCTGAGCGCGGCTGAGCCCGCTGGAGTCCAGCCCGCTGCGCGCGAGTCTGCTCGGCGGCGCGACGATCGCGCTGACGCTGGTGGCCGTGCTGGCGATGCCGCTAGCGCCGACATCACCGCGATCGAACAACAACGTCACCGACGCCGGCTACGTCGGCGCGCTGCCGCGCGAAGAGCAGCACCTCATCAGCTCCTACCTGCGCGCCCATCAGGGCGGCGCGCGCTATGAGCTGGCGGCCGAGTCGGCGACCCAGATCGGCTCGCTGATCGTGCAGGACGCGCGGCCGGTCGTGATCCTGACCACCTACGACGCGCGCGTGTTCACGACCGTCGCCGAGCTGCAACGCCTGATCGCCGAGAGGCGAAGTGCAGCTACGCGTTCCTGAACACGTTCTGCGGCACGCGCACCACGCTCTACTCGACCAACGCCGCCTGCTCGGCGCCGGTTCGCTGGGTGCGCGCGCACGGGACCGACGTCTCGCGTGCAGGCCGGCCTCAGCCGCGGCGGGGTCCTGTACCTGCTGCCGGGGGCGAGGCCATGAGCCGCTGAGCGACGCAGCCACGCGCTGCAGGCGCCTGACGGCGAGATCGCGCGGGCCGCGCGCGCGAGCGGACGGATCGCGCTCGACACCGAGTTCATGGGCGAGGGCCGCTACCGCACGCTGCTGTGCCTGATCCAGCTGGCGGTCCCCGAGCCGGACGCCGGCAGCGCGAACGGATCGAGCTGCGTCGACCCGCTCGCCGAGGACCTCGACGGCGCGCCGCTGGCGGACGTGCTCGCCGATCCCGACGTTCCAGGTGGTCGTGCACGCCGGGCGCCAGGACATCGCGCTGATGCGCCGGCGCCTGCAGACCGAGGTGCGCAACGTGTTCGACACGCAGGTCGCGGCGGGCTTCGCGGGGCTGCGGCGCGCAGTCCTCCTATGACTCGCTGCTGGCGCGAGCTGCTGGGCGTGCGGCGTCGCCAAGAGCGCGAGCTTCACGCGCTGGGACGCGCGGCCGCTGTCGCCCGAGCAGCTGGCGTACGCGCGCGAGGACGTCGTGCACCTGCTGGAGCTGGCGGGCGAGCTGGAACGCCGGCTGACCGAGCTCGGGCGGCTGGAGTGGGCGCGCGAGGAGTGCGAGCCGCTCGCAGCGCTCGAGCGACGAGCGCGACCCGGAGGCGATCTTCGCGCGGCTGCCGCGCGTGCGCGGCCTGAGCGCCTCCGCGCAGACCGGTCGCGCGCGAGCTGGTGCGCTGGCGCGAGCAGACCGGCGGCAGCGCCAGGACCGGCCGGTGCAGAGCGTCCTCAGCGACGCGGCGCTGATGGAGATCGCCAAGCGCAAGCCGTCCTCGACGCGAGCGAGCTCGAGCAGATCCGCGGCGTCGGACCAGGGCAGCCTGCGCCGGCGCGCGGAGGAGCTGCTCGAGGCGGTCAGACGCGGCGCGCGAGCGCCCGCCGGACGCGCGCCGCCGGACGCACGCGCCGCCGCCGCCCGACCCCGACGACGCGCCGCTGATCGCGCTCGCGGAGGCGCTGGTGCGCGCGCGCGCGCGCGAGGCGGGACTGGCCTATGAGCTGCTGGCCGCGCGCGCCGACCTGCAGGCGATCGTCGCCGCGCGGCGCCCGGGGCGAGCGAGGCCGACGTGCGCACGCTGCGCGGCTGGCGGCGCGAGCTGGTCGGCGAGGAGCTGCTGGAGCTGCTCGACGGCCGCGTGTCGCTGTCCGTGACGCGGATCGGCACGCCGCAGACTCAGAGCTCGCGATCGTCGCCTCACAACGCCCCGGCGGCCAGCCTTCAGGCCAGGTTCAGCTATTCGATGTGGTTGTAGACTTCGAACAGCGGCAGGTACATCGAGATCACGATGAACCCGACGATCCCGCCGATGACCATGATCATGATCGGCTCCAGGATCGAGGTGAGCGCCTTGACCGAGGCCTCGACCTGGTCCTCGTAGAACTCGGCGACCTTGTCGAGCATCGCGTCCAGGGCGCCGGTTTCCTCGCCGACGCCGACCATGTGGGTGACCATCGGGGGAAGATCGGCGCCTGGGCGAGCGGCGCGGCGATCGTGCCGCCGCGCTTGACCGAGGCGATCACGCCGTCCATCGCCTCCTCGACCACGACGTTGCCGCCGGTCCGCCGGTGATCTCGAGCGCCTGCAGCAGCGGCACGCCGGCGCTGGTCAGCGAGGCCAGCGTGCGCGACCAGCGCGCGACCGCGACCTGCTGGACGATCGTGCCGATCTTCATCGGGATGTGCAGCCGGAAGCGGTCCCACTGCTTGCGCCCCCAGGTGGACTTCTTCCACTTGATGAACGCCGACCATGACCACCGCGGTGCCGCCGAACATCGCCCACCAGTAGTGGTGACGACGTTGGACGCGAACACCGAGACCTGCGTGATCGCCGGCAGTTCGCCGCCGAATTCCTTGAAGACGCCGACGAACACGGGGATCAGGAACGCGCACAGCGCGAGCATGATCCCGACCGCGAAGACGATCACCAGCATCGGGTAGACCATCGCCGATTTGACCTGGCGGCGCAGCGAGGCGTCCTTCTCGAGCTGGTCGGCGACGCGCAGCAGCGCGCTCTCGAGCACGCCGCCCATCTCCCCCGCCTGGGTCATCGCGACGAACAGCGGGTTGAACACCTTCGGGTGGCGCGCCATCGCGTCGCTCAGCGACAGGCCCGCCTCGACGTCCTTGCGCACCGCGACGATCGTCTCCTTCAGCAACTTGTTCTCGGTCTGTTCCTCCAGCACGTACAGCGCGCGCAGGATGCTCATGCCCGAGGAGATCATCGTCGCGAGCTGGCGCGAGAACACCGCCAGCTCGGCGGCCTTGACGCGCTTCATGAAGCTGAGCTCGATCTCGCGCGAGGCGTGCTTGTCGGCGATGTCCAGGACGATCAGCCCGCGCGCGCTTGCAGCTGATCGGCGACCGCCTGCTTGGACTCGGCCTCGACCTCGCCGCTGGCCTTGGCCCCGGCGAGGTCCATCGCCTTGAAGACGTAGGTGCTCATGCTCGTGCGTCCCTACGCCGCCTGCTGGCGGCCGCAGCGATCCGCGCGCCGAGCAGGCGCCGCAGCTCCTCGGGCGTGGCCGAGCGCGCCTCGGCGAGCTTCTGGGTGATCTTGCCGGCGCGCACGAGGCTCGCCAGCGAGGCGTCCATCGTCTGCATCCCCTGCGCCGAGCTGGTCTGCAGCACCGAGTAGATCTGGTGGGTCTTGCCCTCGCGGATCAGGTTGCGGATCGCCGGGTTGGGCACGAGCACCTCGCGGCGACCACGCGCCCGGAGCCGTCGGCGGTGGGCAGCAGCTGCTGGGTCATGATCCCCTGCAGCGCGACCGACAGCTGCACCCGCACCTGGCCCTGCTGGTGGGAGGGAAACACGTCGATGATGCGGTCGATCGTCTGCGCGGTGTCCTGGGTGTGCAGCGTGGCGAACACGAGGTGGCCGGTCTCAGCCGCGGTCAGCGCGGTGGAGATCGTCTCCAGGTCGCGCATCTCGCCGACGAGGATCACGTCGGGGTCCTGGCGCAGGGCGGCCTTCAGCGCGTCGGCGAAGCTCTGCGCGTCGGAGCCCAGCTCGCGCTGGTTGACCAGGCACTGCTTGTGCGCGTGCAGGAACTCGATCGGGTCCTCGATCGTCATGATGTGCTCCTCGCGCGTGCGTGTTGATCTCGTCGATCATCGCCGCCAGCGAGGTGGACTTGCCCGAGCCGGTCGGGCCGGTGACGAGCACGAAGCCGCGCGGCCGGCGGGTGAACTCGTGGACGGCCGGGGGCAGGCCGAGCTCGTCGATCGAGGTCAGGCCGAAGGGGATCAGGCGGAAGGCGGCGCCGATCGCGCCGCGCTGGTAGTAGGCGTTGACGCGGAAGCGGGCGTGGCCGGGGATCGAGTAGGCGAAGTCGAGCTGCCAGTCGGTCTCCAGGCGCTGGCGCTGATCGCCGGTGAGGATCGAGTAGATGATCTCGCGCGTGTCGGTCGGGGAGAGCTCGGGTACTCCTCCAGCGGCGTCAGCCGCCCGCGCACGCGGATCGTCGGGTGCGCGCCGGCGCTCAGGTGCAGGTCGGAGGCGCGGCGGGATACGACCTCGAGCAGCAGGTCTGCGAAATCGATGTCCATGCCCGCCCCATCGGCATCTCCGGGCCGGGCCATTAGCGCCGGAGGCGCGCTTGACGGGGACTGGACGAAGGTATGAGCGACCCGGACCGGTGCGGACGGACTCAGCCGGTGCCGATGACCCGCGCGATCTCGGCGATCGAGGTGCGTCCCTGGCGGACCTTCTCCAGACCGTCGTCGCGCAGCCGGCGCATCCCCTGGCGGACGGCCAGATCGCGGATCTCCTCGGCGGCGCGGCGTTCGAGCGCGAGCGTGTGGATCTCGGTGAGACGTCCATCACCTCATACAGCCCGACGCGCCCGCGGTAGCCGCTGCCGCCGCAGCGCCGGCAGCCGACCGGCTCATACGCCTCCAGGTCGACGAGCGCCTTGTAGCCGTTCTCGCGCAGGACCTGCGGCGGGGACGATCGTGCGGCGCTTGCAGTTGGAGCACAGCATCCGCGCCAGCCGCTGGGCGACCACGCAGTCCAGCGCCGAGGCGACGAGGAACGGCTCGATGCCCATCTCGACCAGGCGCGTGATCGCAGAGGGCGCGTCGTTGGTGTGCAGCGTGGAGAGCACGAGGTGGCCGGTCAGCGCCGACTCGACCGCGATCTGCGCGGTCTCGCGGTCGCGGATCTCGCCGACCATGATCACGTCGGGATCGGCGCGCACCATCGCGCGCAGGCCGGCGGCGAACGTGAGCCCGACCTTCGCGGCGACCTGCACCTGGGTGAGGCCCGCGATTTCGTACTCGACCGGGTCCTCGACGGTGATGATGTTCTTCTCGGGGGTGTTCAGCTTCTGCAGCGCCGCATACAGCGTCGTCGACTTGCCCGAGCCGGTCGGGCCGGTCACGAGCACGGCGCCGTGGGTCTCGTGGAAGGCGCGTTCGAAGCGCTCGCGCTCGGGGTCGGCCATGCCGAGCGTGTCCAGCTAGACCACGACCGAGTCCTTGTCGAGCACGCGCATCACGATCGCCTCGCCGTGGACGCTCGGCAGCGTGACGACGCGCAGGTCGACGTGGCGGCCGTCGACGGTCAGCCCGACGCGGCCGTCCTGGGGCAGGCGCCGCTCGGCGATGTTCGAGCTCGGCCATGATCTTCACGCGCGAGATCACCCCGGCGGCCATCCGGCGCGGCACGGTCGTGACGTCCTGCAGGACGCCGTCGATGCGGAAGCGCACGCGCAGCTCGCGCCCGTCGGGGGCGAGGTGGATGTCGGAGGCGCGCCGCTCGACCGCCTGGGCGACGATCTGGTTGACGAGCTTGATGACCGGCGCGTCGTCGGCGGTCTCGTGCAGGTCGACGACCTCGCGCGCCCTCGCTCGGCCTCGTCTGCCTGCCCGCCGGCCTCGGCGACGACGTCCTCGAGGCGATCCAGGCGCGAGATCAGGGTCGGCGATGTCCTCGGGCGGGGCGACCGCGACGCGCACCTCGTAGCCGGTCATGATCGCGATGTCGTCGACCGCCAGCACATTCGAGGGGTCGGCCATCGCAACCAGCAGCGTGCGCTTGTCGGCGAACGCCACAGGCACGGCCTGGTAGCGCTTGGCGGCGGTCGTGGTGACGAGGTTGGCGGCGGACATGTCGACCGGGAACATGCCGAGGTCGAGATGATCGAGGCCATAGCGCTCGGCCAGCGCCCGCGCGAGGCCATCATGGGTCAGCGCGCCGCCTTCGAGCAGCACGCGCTCGGGCGTCGTGCCGAGGTTGCGCGCGAGCTCTCGATCGCCTCGTCGACCTGGCCGCGCGAGACCAGGCCCATGTCGACGATCACGTCGGTCAGAAACCGCGAGGAGGAGCCGCGGCGGCTGGGCCTGGTGATTCCCGTCCACTCGCTCTCTGCTGCTGGCGCCGGCTGATCTTCGCGCACTTCGAGCTCGGACTCCAGCTCGTCGGGGTGGGACTCGAGCTCGATCGAGCTCGTCCAGGTCAGATTGGGATGAGTCGTAGGGCTCGATCTCGACGACCGGGACGCTCGCCGCGTCGGGACCCTCATCCATGCCGAAGATCGCATGCAGATCCGGATCGGTGCGTGGCGGCGCGTCGCTCATCGCGACCGCGCTTCAGTGCTAGTCGCGCAGAGCCTCGCGCATGACCTGCAGCGGCGGCTCGATGCCCGTCCACAGCTCGAAGCTGAGCGCCCCCTGCGCGAGTAGGACCTCCAGGCCGTCGACCGTATGCGCTCCATGCGCGCGCGCGGCGGCGAGCAGTGGGGTGGGCGAGTTGCGGTAGACGAGATCGACGACATGAGCGTAGGTACCGACTTGATCGAACGTCACTGCCAGGAGGTTGAGCCCCTCAGGCTCAGTGGCCGACTGTCGTAGCTCAGCGGGCTCGGGCTCCAGCCCGACCGATGTGCAGTTGACGAGCAGCTCGGCGGCCCCTGGACGAACCACCGCGCGTACGCCGAGATCGCGCGCGAGCGCCTCGGCACGCGCCGGCGTGCGATTCCAGACCGACACCTCGCGCGCGCCGGCCTCGCGCAGCGCCCAGACGACGGCTCGCGCGGTGCCGCCCGCGCCGAGCACCTGCGTGCTCATGCCGCGGGGCGAGACCCCAGCGCGGCCAGGAGCCAGGAGCGTCGGTGTTCTCGGCCGCGATCGCGCCGTCCGCGGCGAACGTGAGCGTGTTCGCCGCGCCGATCACCCTGACCGCCTCACTGGCGGTGTCGGCCAGCTCGAGCGCCGAGTGCTTGTGGGGGATCGTCACGTTCGCCCCCACGAACCCGGCGGGCGCGAGCGCGCGAACCGTCTCGGCGAAGCGCTCGGGCGGGACCGGCAGCAGCTGGTAGCGCCAGTCACGTCCATGCCGAGGGCTGCAGCGCGGCGTTGTGCATGGCCGGCGAGCGGCTGTGCGCCACAGGCCAGCCGAGGACACCCAGGCGTCGCGCATCAGCGTGTGCTTGCAGTCGGCGGCTTGCCGCCGTTGCGCGCGACCGCGGCGTTGTACGCCGCCGCGTTGACTTCGAATGCGGCCAGCTCGTGGAGAACACCTGCTCGCCGCAGCCATCGGCGCCCGCGACGTAGTAGAGGTAGGAGACGTGCGCGGGGTGCGCGGCCGCTTCGATCGAGGCCATTCCCGGGTTGGAGATCGGGGTCGGCGGCAGGCCGTGTGCAGGCGGGTGTTGTAGGGGAGTCGATGTGCAGCTGCGCTTCGGTCAGTTCGCCGGTGTAGTCGGATTGCGGCGCTCCTGACCGCGTAGTAGATCGTCGCGTCGATCCCCAACGGCATGCCCGGCGCGCAGCCGGTTGTAGATGACGGCGGCGATCTTCGGCCGATCGCCGGGCAGCTTCGCCTCGCGCTCGACCATCGAGGCGACGATC
Organism: uncultured Solirubrobacterales bacterium; assembly: GCA_963736555.1. Taxonomy (GTDB): domain Bacteria; phylum Actinomycetota; class Thermoleophilia; order Solirubrobacterales; family Solirubrobacteraceae; genus Palsa-744. The sequence continues at coordinate 22,964 of CAVTPC010000016.1, read as the reverse complement.
AGCAGCTCATAGGGCGTCTCGTGCAGCGCCCGAGCGGCGGCGAACTCACGCGGGCCGAAGCGTTCGGTGAACGCGCTCAGCTGCTCGGACACCAGCTGGCCGGCGGGAGCGCCGGCATACAGTTCGTAGGTCGCCGGGAACAGGAACCCTTCGAGGTCGGGAGTGCCTGCCGGAGCGCCGTAATGGGCGGGGTCGAGCAGCGAAGAGCGCGCGGACGCCGCCAGGTAGCTACCGGTCAGGCCGGCCGCATGGGCGCGCACCGCGATCTGCCGGCGAGTTTCGCCCTCGGGCACGAGCACCCGGACCACGACCGGGGCCGCGATCGGCTTGGGAGCTGGCTTGCCGCGCATGAGGTGGATGATCAGGAGCCACACCGCGCCAGCGACGATCACGAGCGCCAGCGGGACGAGCACCCACGCCAGCTGCACGCGCCTGCGGGCGCGCGGTGTGCGACGCATTTCCCGCTCGGCACGTGCCAGCTCGCGTTCCTCCTCGGTGCGCATGGTGACCGGCACTATGAGCTTTGCCGCAGGCGGGCGTGCAGCCAGCTCTCGAGCATGTGGGCAGCCGCGCGAGAATCCTCTCCCGCGCGGCTCGAGCCCAGATCCTGGCGGGCGATGTGGGTGGTGAAGCGCTCGTCGTGGAGCTCCACAGGGATGCCCTCGCCCAGGCGCAGCGACAGGCGCCGCGCGAAGTCGCGGGTCTCGCGCGTCTGCTCGGAATCGCCTCCGTGCAGCGACACGGGCAGCCCGACGACGACTCGCTGCACCTCGCGCTCACGAATCAGTGCTTCGATCGCCGCGAGCCCGCGCCGGCTGGCGGGCCGGGCGATGGCCTCGATCGGCGAGACGATCGTGCCGGTCGGGTCGCTGAGCGCGCAGCCGCAGCGGGCGCTGCCGTAATCGAGGGCGAGCACGCGCATCAGCCCGCCGGCGGATTCTGTTCGAGCGCCGACACGATCTCTTCCTCGCCCGCCGTGATCGCCTCGCCCAGCTTCTCCGGTTCACGCCCCCCGGCCTGCGCCATCGTGTCGCGCCCGCCGCCACCGCCGCCGACAACCGCAGATGCTCGCTTGACGACCGCTCCGGCCCTGACTCCACGCGCCACCAGCGCCGGGGGACGCTCGCCGAGAGATGGACCCGGCCGTCCGCTGCCGTGCCCAGCAAGATGGCGGCGTTGGGCAGACGGCCCTTGACGCGATCGAGGACCTCCAGCAGCGCCTTCGCGTCCGCTACGTCCACGGTCCGGGCGAGCACTTGCGCTCCAGCGCCATCCCTTACCTCACTGACGATCGCGTCGATGTCGATCCCACCGCCGGCGTCGGCACCGCCACCGGCACTGCCACCGCGTTTGAGTGCCGCCTCGAGCTCCCTGCGCTCACGCTCGCGGGTCCGCAGAGCGGCGAGTGCGTCCTCGGGCCGGGTGCGCAGCTCGGCGGCGATCTCACCGAGCAGGCGGTTGCGCCCTCGCAGCAGATCTCCGGCACCGGACCCGGTCAGCGCCTCGATGCGGCGTACGTTGGCCGCGGAGGATGTCTCGCTGACGATCTGAAACACGCCGATCTCGGCCGTGATGCGCACGTGCGTGCCGCCGCACAGCTCGCGCGAGTAGGAGCCGTCGCCGATCTGGACCATGCGCACGACATCGCCGTACTTCTCGCCGAACAGCGCCATCGCGCCGAGACTTCTCGCCTCCGCCAGGGTGGTGGAGATCGCGCGGACGGGATCGCCCGCGGCGATATGCGCGTTGACGGCATCCTCGACGTCGCGCAGCTCCTGCGCGCTGAGCGCGCCGGTGTGGGTGAAGTCGAACCGCAGCTTGTCCGGGCCGACGTAGGAGCCGGCCTGACGGACGTGGGCGCCGAGACGCTCGCGCAGAGCGGCGTGCAGGAGGTGGGTCGCGGTGTGGTTGCGCTCGGTCGCGCGCCGCGCCGCGTGATCCACGCGCGCGAGCACGGGCTGCTCGGGCGCGAGCGTGCCCTGCTCGATCGAGACTTCGAGCGCCTGGTCATCACCGAGCCGGAACACGTTGCGCACCCGGGCCAGACAACCGCCATCGGCGCATTCGATCGCGCCCGCGTCGGAGACCTGACCGCCGCCGGCGGGGTAGAACGGCGACTCGGCGAGCTTGATCAGGAGGTTGCCCTCAGATGCCTGCACGGCGCCGACGGTCGTCGGCTGAAGCTCGGTCTCATAGCCGGTGAACCGCGTGGCGAAGCCGGCGGAGACGACGAGCTCACGAGCGCGCTCACGGGGATCGGCGCCGTTGTCCTGGCCTGTCGTGGCGCCTGGCGCCGCCGCGCGGGCACGGGCGCGCTGTGCATCCATCAGCCGGTCGAACTCGGCGCGCTCGTCGATGCCGAGTCCCTGCTCGGCCAGCAGCTCGAGCGTGAGGTCGATCGGGAAGCCAAATGTGTCGTGCAGCTGAAAAGCCTCGGCGGCGGGGATCGTCTGCTCACCGGCGGCGCGGGCGCGCGCGATCAGCTCATCCAGTAGACGCGTGCCCTGCTCGAGGGTGCGCCCGAACGCGTCCTCCTCGGCCGCGAGCCAGCGCTCGATCGGATCGCGCTGATCGATCAGTTCCGGGTAGGCACCGGCCATCAGCTCGCATACGACGGCGGCGTAGCGCAGCAGAAAGCCGGGCGCCATCTCCAGCCGCCGGCCCTGCAGGATCGCGCGGCGGGTGAGCCGGCGCAGGACGTAGCCGCGATCCTCGTTTGACGGGACGACGCCGTCGGCGATCAGGAACGACATACCCCGTGCGTGGTCGGCGAGGATACGCAGCGCGCGGTCGGCCCCCGGGTCCTCCCCATGACGGCGCCCGGAGAGCTCGCGACCGAGGTCGATCAGCGGCTGGAACTGGTCGGTGTCGAACACCGAGTCCTTGCCCTGCAGGATCGCCGCGAGGCGGTTCAGGCCGAGGCCGGTATCGATGTTGTTGGCCGGTAGCGGCGACAGATAACGATTGCCGTCTCCGCCCACCCTCTGGTCGTACTGCATGAACACCAGGTTCCAGTACTCCAGGAACCGCTCGTTCTCGCCGCCGGGCAGATCGTCTGGGGCGCCGAAGGAGAGGCCACGGTCGATGTAGAGCTCCGAGCAGGGGCCGCTGGGGCCGACGGGGCCGGCTTCCCAGAAGTTCTCAGAGCGCGGACAGAGAACGATCCGCGCGCGCGGGACGCCGACGGCCTGCCACAGCTCGATCGCCTCCTCGTCGGGTCCCAGCCCGAGCTGCTCATCGCCCGCAAACACGGTCACCCAGATGTCGTCCGGGTCGAAGGAGAAGACTTCGCGGGACAGGTCCCACGCGTAATGGATCGCCTCGGCCTTGAAGTAGTCGCCGATCGAGAAGTTGCCGAGCATCTCAAAGAAGGTGAGGTGGCGCAGGGTGCTGCCGACGTGGTCGATATCGGGCGTGCGAAAGCACTTCTGGCAGCTCGTAAGTCGCGGTGCGGGCGGGGAGGCGCGACCCAGGAAGTAAGGCTTCAGCGGCTGCATGCCGGCGGTTGTGAGCAGGACCGAGCGGTCCTCCGCGGGCGGCACGAGCGGCGCGGAGGGAATGCGCAGATGCTCGCGCTGCTCAAAGAACTCCAGATAGCGCTCGCGAATCTCATCGGAGGTCATGGACGACATGGACGAATGATCTTAAGGGAGCTTCGAGGAGGCGATCGTGCCGTGACCCACGATCACATCGCCCGAGTACAGGCAGGCGATCTGTCCCGGGGCGGTGCGCTCGGCCGGGTCGATCAGCTCGACCTCGACCGCGGAGTGCGCGCCCGGCGCGGGCGGGTTGGCGAGACGACAGGGCAGGCGCGCGCCGCGATAGCGGACCTTGACCGCATCGACAACGGCGCCGTCGCGATGAAGCGTGACGTCTGTGACCGGCACGGCCCGGGTGAGCAGCTCGGCGCGGGAGCCGACCGTGACGGTGTTCGAGCGAGCATCGGTGGCCAGCACGTACAGGGGCTCGCCGCGGCTGTCCAGCCCCCTCCCGACACCCAGTCCGCGGCGCTGACCGACGGTGACAGCGTGGGTGCCGGGGTGCTCGCCGAGCAGGCGCCCGTCGCGATCGAGGATCGGCCCGGGGCGTTCATCGAGACTGGCGTGACGGGCGAGGAAGTCGCGCTGACCGGTGCCGGCGAGGAAGCACAGATCCTGCGAGTCGGGCCGGCCGGCCACTGGTAGACCGGCGCGCTCGGCGATGGCGCGCACCTGCGGCTTGGTCAGCTCGCCGAGCGGAAACCGCAGGCGTGCAAGCGAGTGGGGTGAGAGGGCGGTGAGCGCGTAGCTCTGGTCCTTGGCCGGGTCGGCGCCCATCCGCAGCAGCGGCCCGCGGACAGGTTCCTCGTGGGCAGGCTCATCGTGATGAATGCGCGCGTAATGACCGGTCGCGAGCGTCCGCGAACCCAGCCGGTCAGCGAGCTCGAGCATCGCATCCAGGCGGACGGACCCGTTGCAGCGCACACATGGGTTCGGCGTGAGACCCGCGGCGTGGGCGGTCAGCCACGGGTCCACGACGCCGTCACGGAACTCGGCGCGCAGGTCGATCGAGAAGTGGGGCACGCCGAGATCGTGAGCGAGCGCACGAGCGCCGCGGACGGCCTGTGCGGAGCAGCAGCTGAGATTGCCATCGTTCTCCGGGTCGGACCACAGCTCGAGCGTGACCGCCACGGCTTCCTCACCCGATTCGGACACGAGCAACGCAGCGACGGCGGAGTCCACTCCCCCACTCATCGCCACCAACGTACGGCGGTCAGTCGGAGCGAGCCGGCCATCGTGGCGCAGGGCGAAACCGAGAGCACGGTGCAGCGCGTCGGCGGCCAGTTCGGCGGCGTGGCGCTTGGCCGGGATCAATCCACCCAGCTCGCCAGCGATCGTCTCGGGGCCGATCAGAGCTGCTTGCAGAAGCGAGGCATCCCGCAGTAGATCGACGACCGCGCTGCCCGCCGCGATGGCGGCGCCACAGCCACTGGCGTCGAATCCCGCGTCGACGATCCGGTTCTCGGGGTCGTCGGGGTCGAACGCCAGCGAGATGCGGATCAGATCGCCACAGGCTGCCCCGCCCGCGGCGCCGGTATGTGATCCGTTGGGGACATGCCCGCGTGCGAGCGGGCGCTCCAGATGCTGGGCGAAGCCTGTTGCGAGTGACACCCGGTCGAGTGTAGGGGTCCTCGCCGAGGGGTGTTATTCGTTGGATTCGCCGACGGTCTGCTCGATCGCGAACGCGTCGGTGAGACCTGTGAGCACGGTTGTCTGGCCGTGCGGATTGACGATCAGCAGCGTCGGTGTCTGGGTGACCTGGATGGCATGGGTGACCGTGCCGAATGAACCGACCTGACTCGCGGAGGCGTAGTCGACGGCGATCTTGTTGCCGAGCGCGTGCTGGACGGCGGGAAGTTCTTTGTGCACGGCAACGTCGTCGGCGCCGCGGGGATTCCAGAACAGGATCAGCACCGTCTTGCCCTGCTGGAGCTGGTGTTCGACGGTTGCCTGCTGGGTCGGCGTGCCGCTGGCGGCTTTGGTCTTGGGCGCGGGTTTCGCCGTGGAGGTGTGGGTGACGACGGTGGTGTGCACGACCGTCGTATGCGTAACGGGCTTCGCGACGGTGGTGTGCTTGGCGACGACAGTCGTGTGTACGACCGTGGTGTGACCTGCAGCAGTCGATGCCGAATGCTTGACTGTGACGGTGCTCGCGCCGTGAGCGGCGTGCGTCACGCGCGTCGTATGCACAGACTCGGTTGCTCTGGCCTTTGTCGCCGAAGGCGTGGACGCGGGCGAGGACGCGGGCGCGCTCGGAGCGGAGGCGCTCGAACCGGAGCCGCCCGTGGAGGTGGACGTGCGCCCGCGCAGGGCAAGGAACCATACGCCGGCGAACAGCACGAACGCGACCAGGACGATCTGGAAAGGGCGGGAGATCTGGGTCATCTGCCCCTAGATCGGCAGTTCAGGCGCGAGAGTTGAACGGAAAACCGTGGCGCGGACTCCTCGCAATGGATGTCCCGGCTCTGACGAGCCATGCGAGACACTGAACGCACCGCCGAACCCACTCGGGATCACGTCGTGGGAGCGGCACACGACGACGCGGGATCTCGGCTCGGGAAGTCTCAGAGCGCGTGCAGGCCACGCAAGACCGCGTGCACGACCTGCTCGGCGGCGAGCGTCTGCCGGCCTCCGCCGGACATCTCTTTGAGGGCGGCCTCATCGCCGTCGCCCAGGATCGCGATATAACGCGCGCCGAGCGTGTTGGCAAAGCCGAGCTGGCCTTTGAGCGAGCGTCCCGCCAGCTCCATCTGCGCGGTCAGACCGGCGGCGCGGGCCTCGCTGAGCAGCGCGAAAGCACTCGCGGGAGCGTGGCGCCCGGAACCGTCGCCGTCGCGGGCGGGCTCGTAGGCGACGAACAGATCGACGGGCGCGGGCGCGGTCGGCGCGGGCGCGCCGGCGAGCAGGATGCGCTCGATCCCGGCGGCCCAGCCGATACCGGGGGTCGGAGGACCGCCGAGCATCTCCACCAGGCCGTCGTAGCGACCGCCACCGCCGACGCCCGATTGCGCGCCGAGGGCATCGGAGGTGAACTCGAACACGGTGCGCGTGTAGTAGTCCAGGCCGCGCACGAGCGTCGGATCGATCTCGTAGGTGAGCCCGGCGGCGTCCAGGCGAGCTCGGACCTCGGCGAAATGGGCGGCGTCGCGCTCGTCGAGGAACTCGCGCAGCAGCGGCGCTGTCTGCATCACAGCGCGGGTGCCGGAGTGTTCTGAGTCAAACGCGCGCAGCGGGTTCAAGTCGATGCGCGCGCGCACATCCTCGGAGAGCGCGTCGGAGTGGGTGTGCAGGTGGGCTTGCAACTGCACGCGGTAGGCCTGGCGCGCAGCGCGGCTGCCGAGGCTGGACAGGCGCAGACGCACGGAGGCCACACCCATCTCTTGCAGCAGCGTGGCGAGCAGCCAGATCGACTCGGCGTCGAGCGCCGGGTCCTCGGAGCCGAGCGCCTCTGCGCCGACTTGCCAGAACTGGCGGTAGCGCCCCGCCTGGGCGCGCTCGTGACGGAAGAAGCTCGACAGATACCAGAGCCGCACCGGCTGGCGGAGCTTGTGCATGCCGTGCTCCACGTAGGCGCGGCAGACGGGCGCGGTGCCCTCCGGGCGCAGCGTCAGGGAGCGCCCGGAGGCATCCTCGAAGGAGTACATCTCCTTCTGGACGATGTCGGTCGAGGCCCCGACGCCGCGCGCGAACAGCTCGGTCGCCTCGAACGCGGGCGTCTCGATGCGCTCGTAGCCGGCGCCCTCGAGGATCGCGCGCGCCTTGGTTTCGAGGGTGGCGCGCGCGGAGGATTGCTCGCCGAGCACGTCGTAGGTGCCGCGGGGAGCTTTGATCTTGGCGCCGGCGCTCAACTGCTCGCGGCCCGGACCTGCCGCTCGGCGCGAATCTCGACGAGGAACGGGTTGGTGGCGAGCTCGCGTTCGAGCGTGGTGATGCCCATGTGCCCCGGGTACACGGTCGTCGCAGGTGGGAGCGTGTCGATCAGGCTCGCGAGCGAGCGCTCCAGGGTCGGGTGGTCGGCGAAGGGCAGGTCGGTGCGGCCGATCGAGCCCTGAAAGAGGACGTCGCCCGAGAAGATTGCGGCGTGGGCTGGCAGCGAGAACGTGAGATGGCCGGGGCTGTGGCCAGGCGTGAACAGCACCTCGATGTCAAGGCCCGCAAGATTCAGCGACTCGCCGCCTGAGAGCGTGTGCTCGGGCGTGTAGCTCTCGAATGGCCCGAACCCGGGCGGCGTGCCCAGCGCGATGTCCTCGAGCACGGGGCGCTCGATCTCGGGGCAGTAGACGGGCGCACCAGTCGCGCGCGCGAGCGGGGCGACGGCGCCGATGTGGTCGAAGTGACAGTGGGTGATGAGGATCGCCTCGATCTGCACACCGAGCTGCTCGATCGCCTCCAGCAGCCGGTCGGGCTCATCGCCGGGATCGATGAGCAGCGCCTGACCAACCCCTCCGGGGTCGGTGCCCGCGCCGGGGAGGCGGACGATGTAGGCGTTCTCCTGGACGGGGCCGACCGTGAACGAGCGGATGTCCAGACCGTCGTTCATCGCGCCGCCGCCTTGGAGCCACCATCCTTGGCTTTTTTGCGCATGCGCCGATTGAACATCCAGGTGTCGGTGTAGTAGCTGATCGGGATGTACGCGAGCAGGACGATCGGGAACAGCTCGATCGCCTCACTGCCATGCTTGCCCAGGAGCACCAGGCTGGCGAGCAGCATCAGCACGGCCGCGATCATCGCCCGGTAAAACGCTCCAGTCCATGTGGGCGGGCGATCCTGGCGGGGGATGCGCTTGGTCTCCTCCGCCTGCTTCGGGCCGGCCTTCTCGGCCGCTGTCGGCTTGCGCCCGGTGCGCCCGCGCGACTCGACGACGCCCGCTGCGTTGCCACGATGCTTGGTCTGGCGCTTGCGCTTGGTTTGAGCCATCTGCTGATGAAGCCTACAGCCCGCGTGTAATCGCTCACGCCCCGCTCGCACCGCCAGACTCGGACAGTTGCGACTCGAGCCCGAGCGCCCGCTCGATCAGGTGCTTGGAGGGATCGAAGCCGAGCACGGGAACACCCTCGGGAAAGCCCGCGAACACGGCGCTCGGCGCGAGCCCGACCAGCTCGCCGTGCGCAATGTCAGCGTGAGCGCGAACACGATCGATCACGAGCGCTAGCGGAGTATCGAAGGGGCGCTCGACGTTCGTGGAGAGCTGCGCGAGACCGTCGCCGAGCTGGACCCCGATCGCGCGCAGCCCGGGCAGACCTTCAGCGCCGGTCTCGCGGATCAGGGCGGCAATCCTCCGCGCGTCATCCACGGTCGCGGGTGGGACGAGCGCGAGGTTGAACGCAACGAGCGGCGCGCGCGCGGCAACCAGCGTCGCGCCCGCGCTCGGATGCAGACGTGGCGGGCCGAAATCCGGCCGTAGCTCACCCGAGGCGATGCGCTGCGCCAGCCCTGCTACCCCACCGGAGCGCAGCTGTGCGCGTGTGCGTCCGCCCGCCAGCTCGCCGTACAGGAACACCGGCACCGCTAGCTCGTGCCCGATCCGATCGGCCACGACGAGCGCCTGCGCAAACGCCGCGCCGCGTGAGCGCTCATCCAGATAGACCACGGGAGCGACGTCGAGCGCGCCGACGTGGGGATGCTCACCGCGCGGCTCACCGAAGCCCAAGCCGGACATCACGTCGATCCGCGACACGGCCTCGCCGGCGCCCGCCAGCAACGCGTCGGAGAGCGCGGACGGTGACCCCGCGAGCGTGTAGACCGAACGGTGATGATCGGCGTCGAAGTGGACGTCCAGGAGCCTGACGCCCTCACCCGAGAACGTTTGTCCGATCGCCCGTATGACGGAGGCGTCTCGGCCCTCGGACACGTTGGGGACGGCCATCAGCGGTAGTGACGGGTACGGGGCTACCAGATGCCGGAGGAGGGACTCGAACCCCCGACCTTGGGATTATGATTCCCCTGCTCTAACCAGCTGAGCTACTCCGGCGGGACGGCGCAGTTTAGCCTCACTCTCGCGACCACCTGCAGTCCCCGCCGTCCCGAAGACGCCGCGAACGCCAGTCCCATCCGGCCACATCGCCGGGCAGCACGTACCGATCCGCTCAACCAAGCCCCATCGCGACCCCACGGTTCGATCCGTCCGCGCGGTGGCGCAGGATGCCGGGCTCTTTGACTCGCTCTGTCTCCACAGCTCTGCACCCTGCCTCCAGATCGACGCGCACTAACCCGCGCTCCGACGCGACATCGCTGCGCGCGTGGCAATGCCGCGCGCTCGACCGGCTGGCCGGCTGGCAAACAGGCCCGTTTCTGATCTCGGCGGCGCCCGGGGCCGGCAAGACGCGTCCCGCACTGGAGCTCGCGAGCGATCTGCTGTCCAGGCGGATCGTCAGGCGCATCGCCGTCCTGTGTCCGACGACGCCGCTCACGCGCCAGTGGGCAGCCGCGGCAGCCACGCTCGGGATGCAGCTACAGCCGGACGCGCCGGGAGCAAAGCCACCGCGAGACTTCGACGGGGTTGCGGTCACGTACGCGCGCGTGTCAAGCGATCCGGCCGCGTGGTCGGCACAGGTCGCCCCGGAGACGCTCGTGATCGTCGATGAGGCGCACCACCTCGGCGAGGACCTGGCCTGGGGAGAGAGCTTCAGGCGCGCATTCGCCAGAGCGCCACGCTGGCTGCTGCTATCGGGGACTCCGTTTCGCTCCGACGCAACGCCGATACCGGGGGTGCACTACGACGACGAAGGGCTGGCGATGCCCGACGTCTCCTACACCTACGCGGAGGCAGTCACCGACGGCGTGTGTCGCCCGGTGGCGTTCGTCACGTTCGACGGAATGCTGTCGTGGCGCAGCGGCGAGGACGTGATCGAGTCCTCGTTCGAGACGGTCCTCACTCCGCGCGAGGCCGGCCGCCGCTATCGGACGGCAATCTCGACCGAGCTGCCCGACGGCCTGCCGCGTATCCTGCGCGAGGCCGACGCCAAGCTGAGCGCCCTGCGCGCCGAGGGACACCGCGACGCGGGCGGACTCGTGGTCGCGGCCGATGCCAGTCACGCCCGCAAGATCGCCAAGCTGTTGAGCGAGGCGACCGGACGCGCGCCGGTGGTCGTGCTGCATACCGACACGGGCGCCGCGCGCAAGCTCGCGCAATTCCGGGGCTCGCGCGAGCCGTGGATCGTGGCGGTGAACATGGTCTCCGAGGGGGTTGACATCCCCCGATTGCGCGTAGGCGTGTATGCGAGCGCGGCCAAGACGCCGCTGATCTTTCGCCAGATCGTCGGGCGGTTCGTGCGCACGATCCCCGGCCGGGCGGCCGAGGCGAGCTGGGTGTATCTGCCCGCCGACCCGGTCCTGCGCACCCACGCCTCGGAGGTCGAGACGGAGCTGCGCCACGCGCTGCGCCGCAACGAGTCCGAGCCTGGCGAGGAGGGATGGGATGAGCCACCCGAGCGGCGCGCCACCGAGTCCTCACCACCAGCTGAGTTCGTGCCCCTGAGCGCCGAGTTCGCGCCGCAGATGACGCTGTTCGGTCCTCCCCAGCCGGCGCCCGCACTCGCCTCTGTCGGTCTGCCTGTACCGACGCCCGAGCCCGCACCGATCGCGGCGTTCGAGCACCGCGAGGAACTGCGCAGGGAGCGCAGCCGATTGGTGGCGGAACTGCACCGCCAAGATGGGCGCAGCCACCGCGAGATCAACTCCTGGGTCAACCGCACAGCGGGGATCGGGCGTGTCGAGGACGCGAGCATCAAGCAGCTCGAGCGCTCGATCGAGGCGCTCGTCGGCGAGTTGATACGTGCCGGCCGTCGTGCGATCGCGAGGTAGGCGGACAGAGCCGGTCAGGACTGAGTGGGATAATGGCGAATGGCGACGATACGGGCGAGCGCCTGTACATGACCCTGTCCGGCCGGTGCTCCCTGTACGGTCGGCGCTATCCCAAGTGCGCTCGCGTCCCACGTCTGCGATGCGAGCGATCGTCGCCCTCCGCCAGCAACAACTCCGCGACCGCCTCGGCCGAGAGTGGCTCGTGGAAGTAGAACCCCTGGGCGAACTCGCAGTCCAGCACGCGCAGCGCCCGCAGCTGGTGCTCAGCCTCGACGCCCTCGGCGATCACCTCCAGCGAGAGCGCCTGAGCCATGCGCACGATCGCCGTCGTGATCGCGGTGGAGCGCTCGTCGGCGCCGAGGGAGCGCACGAACGACTGGTCGACCTTGAGGCCGTCGATCGGAAGCCCGGCGAGGTAGGCCAGCGAGGAGTAGCCGGTGCCGAAGTCGTCAAGCACGAAGCGCACGCCGAGCCGGGCCACGCGGCGGATCGTGTCGGCGACGCCGTGCGGCTCCTCCAGGAGCACCGACTCGGTGATCTCCAGGCAGAGGCTCGAGGGCTCGATGCCGGAGCCGGCGAGCGCGGCGACGACCGTCGCCTGCAGATCGCGCTGGGTGAACTGGCGGACGGACAGGTTCACGCAGATCCCGAGCGGGCGCGAGTCCGGGCGCAGGGCATGCCAGCGCAGCGCCTGCGCGCAGGCGAGCGTCGAGCACCCAGCGTCCGATCGGCTCGATCAGGCCGGTCTCCTCGGCGACCGGGATGAACTCGGCCGGGAGCAGCAGCCCGCGTGTGGGGTGCTGCCAGCGCAGGAGCGCCTCGACCGAGACGATCGATCCGTCGCGTAGCGAGACGATCGGCTGGTAGACGACGCGCAGCTCCTCGCGCTCGAGCGCGCGGCGCAGGTCGTTCTCGACCGACAGGCGCTCGACGGTACGGGCGCGCATCGCGCGGTCGAAGATCTCGAAGCGGGCGCGCCCGCGGGCCTTGGCCTGGTACATCGCCGCGTCGGCGTCACGGATCAGGCTCGCGGGCTCCGAGCCCTCAGCGCCGGCGATCGCGATCCCGAGCGACGCCTTGGCGAAATGCTCGCCGGCGCGAGAGCTGAAACGGAAGCTCGAAGGCGGCGACGATCCGCTCGGCAACGCGTGCGGCGGAGCGCTCGTCGGGGATCTGCTCCAGCAGCACGACGAACTCGTCGCCGCCGAGTCGCGCGATCGTGTCGCCGGGCCGCAGCGCGGTCTGCAGGCGCGGGGCGATCTTCATCAACAGCTCATCGCCGGCGGAGTGCCCGAGCGAGTCGTTGACGAGCTTGAAGTTGTCGATGTCCAGCAGTACGACGGCGACCTGGGCGCCGGGACGAGCGAGCGCCTGCACGAGCCGGTCCTGAAACAGCGCGCGGTTGGGCAGGCTCGTCAGCGGGTCGTGGACGGCCTGGTAGCGGATCACCTCGGCGCGGCGCCTCAGCTCGGCCTCGGCGAGCTTGCGATCGGTGATGTCGGAGATCACCCCGTGCCAGCGCAGCCGCCCTTGGGAATCGGTCACGAGCGCGGCTTCGTCACGCACCCACACGGTCGTGCCGTCGCGGTGAAGCAGGCGATATTCATCGGGCGCGGAGGGTTCGGCGAGGCTCTCCTCGCGCGCGAACATGCGCGCGCGATCGTCGGGATGCATCTGGCGCGCCCACAGGCCGGGATCCTCGATCCATTCCTGGGGCGAGAACCCGAGGATCGCCTGCGCCCCTGCGCTGACGTACATGCCAGCGCCCTTCGACGCCCACCTCGGCGACGTAGAGAATCGCGGGCAGCTGGTCGAGCAGCGTCCTGACCTCGGGCTCTGTGAGCTGCTCATCGGCGGGTGCGGCGAGCGAGCGCCCGGCGGACGGACGAGATCTGGGAACCGGCATCCTCCTGCGTGTATCGGCACCGGATCGGCGGAGGCTGAGAGTCTCGGTCGCCGCCAGATCCGCGAATCGCGGTCGTTCTGCTCGCCACTGTCGGTGATGCCACCGCTGTCCTCGGCGCACTACGCGCTAGCTCGGGACGGCGTGCCGCAGACGGTAGGCAAGGTAGAAGTGCAGAGCTGCTGGCGCGACCATCACGACCCCCCACCAGTAGCCCTCGCCCAACAGGATGGCGCTGAGCACCAGCAGCCAGATGCCAATCGCGACGCGCACGCGGACGATAAGACGCGGGTGCCTGCGTTCCCATCGCCATCGAGGCTGACGTGTCGCTTCGCGCCACCGCATGAAGATCGCGCTGATCAAGAGGTCGGCGGAGTCTGCCAGTCCAGGCCGCCGCTGGCCTTCCGCGGCCCCAGCCATGAGCACCGACAGGATCTCCTGCTCGTGCTCGCGGCGGTACCGTCCTGGGAAGCACTTCAGTAGCCGTCGGTACCGGCGTTCCAGGTCAGCTGCGTCGGTCATCGCATTGCCCCCGCCGGGTGCAGCCGCGACATCGCGACGACCGCGTTCGCTTGCAGGCGGGCCGCCTCCTCGGCGAGTCGCTGCTCGCCCGGCGGCGTGAGCCGGTAGTAGCGGCGCAGCCGGTTATCCACAATCTCCTCGCGGTCTACGTCGATCAGTCTGTCCGCGCGAAGCCGGTCCAGAGCCGTGTACAAGGTCCCGGCGCGCAGTCGGACACGCCCGTCCGAGATCTGCTCGACGTCGGTGATGATCCCGTAACCATGCTGACTGCCTCCAGCCAGAGCCGTCAGGATCAGGAACGTCGCCTCCTGCATCGCACGCATGCCCATAGAGACAGTATATATCGAACAACTACTGGTTGTCAAGCCGGATCCTGCTAGCGTGGTCAACTCGCAACGCTCGCTAGACCTAGAAGAACCCGCTCACGCGTGTGGGCCGGACGATGCGAAGCGTTGCGTTGGACACGCCTCCCTCGCTGCTGCTTCACGGAGCGCGACTCCCGGCCGACCACTGATCGTTGGCGAGGCGGTTGGCGCCCGCCGGTGCTGCGCCCAGCCCTCAGCCGATCTGCTCCGCCAGCTCGACGATGATCCCCTCCGGGCCGCGGACGTAGCAGAGCCGATAGCTGTCTTCTTAGCGCTCCACCTCGCCAACGAGCTCCGCGCCGCGGGCTCGCAAGCCAGCGACGACGGCGTCGATATCGTCGACTGCGAATGCGACATGGCGGATGCCCGGGGTGTTCGCCGGCGCGTGCTCCTCGCCGCCCCGGCCCGACGGGGCGTGAAACTTCGTCAGCTCGAGCCGTCCGTGGCCGTCCGGGGTCTCCACCATCGCGATCTCCGCCCGGACGCCCTCGAGCCCCACCACGCGGTCCACCCAACCGCCCTCGACCGGCCCCTCGCCCTGCAGCTCGAGTCCGAGCTCGACGAAGAACGCCGTCGCGGCCGCGAGGTCGTCGACCACGATGCCCACGTGATCCATCCGCCGGATCGTCATGCGCTCGACGATAGCGACACGTCAGCCCAGCTATAGCGTCTCGGTTGCCAATCGGCTGGTGAGAACGCACCGCCCATTGGTCAGAAGAGACCCGCGATGAGTTGCTCGACTCTCACAAGGCAACGGCGTCCGCGTAGATACGCTCACGCAAGTCAGCTGGCAGCGACGAGCACCGACGCGCCTGCGTAGATATGCGCAGGAGTGTCCTTGACCGCCTTACCCACAAGCTTGGGTTCCTGGCCAATAGGCGCAATGTCGATCGCAAACTCCAGACCGGTCTTGGCCGCGATCTTCACCGGCGTCTCGATCTGCGGGTTCTTTTCTCCGGACTCGAGCTCCACCACTCGCGGCTGGCTCACACCGAGGCGCTCAGCCAACTCGCGCTGCGACTGCCCGTTCTCGGAGCGATAGGCGATCAGCCGAGCAGCGACCATGCGCGCCATCGCAAGACGTTCCCACTCGGCGGCAAACTCCGGGTCAGCCTCCAGCGCGGCTGCCAGCACCTCGTCAGCCGTCTTGATGCCCTTCGGCCAATGGCTGGGTATTTCGGTCATAGCTCCATGATAGGTCATGGCTTATCGGTCTTCAATGGCCTGCCGTACCGCGCGGCGCGAGCCTGTGCACGTTCGATCAGCGCAGCGAAGCTCTTGTGCCGATCGATGGCGAGGATTACGTAGAAGTCGGCGGCTCGGCGGTAGATGGCGCGCCAGCCGGCCGCAGACCTGTGAACGCCGCGACCTGAAGCCACGCAGCAAACGACGGATTCGCCAGCTGCTCACCAACCTCCTTCACCGCCTCGGCGGGAGACGTGCTCGCGAGGTCTATCGCGGTGCGGGCTCGTGATCAGGTCGGTGAGTCACACAATCGGCGTTGGACGTTGACGACATGGCCCGGAGCTTCGTTCGCAAAGCACCGACCGGGCCTGCTGGCATGATTAGACGATAATGACCGCTCAAGAGCACACAGTGCTTGTTCTAGGTGCCGGTTCCAGCGTCGCCGAGGCGAAGGGTTTTAGAGCCAAGCAAGATCGCGACCATCCACCGCTCGATGCGAACTTCTTCACACGTGCGGCACGCCACACCGACGTCCGGCGCCGGGCGGCGATTGAAGCCCATGCGCAAAAACTGGGTCAAGGCGATCTTTGCGCCACATCGCCTCCGGTCAGCCTTGAGCAATATCTGGGTTGACTATTTTTCGAGATGAACGCCGACGCTACGACCACCAATGTGCGCGCGTACTTTGACCTCGTACGTTGGTATGCAGCTGAGTTGCTCACAACAACCAACTGGATGATGGGGCGTAGCGGGTCGATCAAGAAACTACTAGAACGGGAGTTGCGTCGCCCGAGTTCACTTTCCATCGTCACCTTCAATCACGACTTGCTGATCGAGAACGCACTATCGTTGATGGCTCCGCGCCTATTTGGGCAACCGTGGTGTCTAAAACATGCTTACGGCATTACTCCATCGCTCGCGCCGGTGGCGAACAAAGATAGTGCGACGTTTAACCGTGACTGTCCCGGCAATACCAAAACTCACATTCCGATCTACAAGTTGCATGGCTCAGTTAACTGGGTGTTTCGGACACTACGCAAGTATCCACCACCTAATTTTGCCGCTCGTGATCGCGGCCTCGCGCTGTGGTATAACACCGAGATTAGTCCGTGGGTCGAACGCGTCAGCTCTCGCAAAGGCCGGAAATCCTGGTATCTATGGCCACTCATCGTTCCACCTATATATGAGAAGCACGGCTTCATCCACGGAGAGCTAGCAGGAGTGTGGCAGTCCGCTGCGGCCTGTCTTCACCACGCGACCCGGATCGTGTTTTGGGGCTACTCATTCCCCCGTGCGGATCTTCACGCGCGGTACTTCTTCCAGAGCTCGGCCTTGGGTAACTCAGCACTCACAAGGCCGATACTCATTAATCCAGATCCCGCGAGTGAGGTTAGCCTCTACGAAGTTCTGCGACCTCTTCGCGTGCAGCACTATCACGAAGTGGGTGACTTCCTCGATGATGATACGCAAGGGTGAACCGTAGCGGTCGCGCCTGTCGTCGCGAGCCGGGACGGCCGACCGGTTTTGGGAGGCGTGCTGGCACACGCTTGGAGGACGCCGCCTGTCGCACAACCGGTATGTTCAGGCCCCAGGGTTGAGTCCGATGTCATTACCGTAGGTCATTCGTGTTGAGCCATTGTTGTAGCGAATTTGTGTGGTGTGACCCCACTCGGGCTCAACCTCGATTGACGCCACGTTAGGCAGTGCGCTCTCATGAAACAGCATGAGCACCATGCGAGTCATGTATGCGTAATGCGATGGCACTTGGTCGAGGGACATGCGCTGCTACATCCGGTTTTCGCGTCCTGCCTAGACGCGATCGTTGCAGAGTGTGCTGAGTCCGCGACGTACGAGGATCACCGCCACGATATTGGCTGTAGGTCTACCGAACAAAGCCTGTAGAGCATCTGCGACGACCGCTGTGTCGGTGAGCGCATCAAAGCCGCCTTCGTGCTCCAGCTTGGACCACACATCACCGCAAATCTGTCGGCGAAAGTCGCTGGCTCGGCGTGTCAGCCAGGACTGTGCAAAGCGTGCGCCACGCTCGATGTCGGCTGGCCCGAATCCGGGTCCCGTACCGAGCAGCAGTTCGCCCAGCTTCTCAAGCAAGATCTCGTCCTCGAGATCTACGTACTCACGAATCGAACGATCGCCTTCGTCATTCATAGGCGGGAGAGCCGTTGAGATGATGAGCAGCAAGTCGAGCCCCGGCCACAGAGAACAACAGACGATCACCATCCGTTAGGGCAGAAGGCGCCTCATCGATCGCGCGTCTCAGCGTGGAGAACTCAAGGCCGAGGGACGGGTCAAGCATCCTGGCACGTCGTCGTTCTGAGGCCACGAGTTTGCCAAGTGCAAGGGATACGTCGCCACCTTGCAGTGTCTCCAGGAGGTCCCTGCCAGCACGCGTGGCTGAGCGCTTTGCTTCGTCTACCAAGGTATCCAGAGGACACGTTTGGAGGTGGTCCCATCGCATGAGCACTTCATCGGTGGCGGTCGGCTCAATCCGTAATGCTTGATCTTTCCGGAGTAGCGGCCAGAGGTGCTCAGGGAACGGCTGCTCAAGCTTTATCGCGCCCATGACGGCACACATAAACGCGATGCGGAGCTTCTCGGTCCGCTCATCAGACTTGCCCGCGAGCTTCTCGAGGGTCGCCCAGCGCGCCCAAGCTTCTGGATGGGTGCGATCTCGACGGACGTAGATCGCCTGTTCGGTGATGAACGTCGCAAAGAGCGCAATAAACGCACACCAGAGCGCTAGGCTCTCTGGCGCGAGGTTGTCCGGGTTCTCGTAGAAGTTTGAAGGGCGGTTCTCCTGCCCTGTCCGCTCCGGTTGGGAGCGTTCGGGGCGCTAACCAAGTCCGAGAGGACAGGAGGAACCGCCATGAAGAAAGTATCTGGCCCGCAGGTCGTCACGGGCGTGGAGGCCGTTGAGAGCCCGCTCTCACCGCAGATCCAGGAGGCGCTCGGCGAGCTCGTCGGTGCTGCGAGGGAGGGGCTGCTCGCGCTCAGCGTGGGTGTCGGGCTCGGCGTCGTGCACGAGCTGATGGAGCGCGAGGTCGAGGAGGTTGTCGGCGCGAAGGGGAAGTGGAACCCGGATCGAGCTGCCAAGCGGCACGGTCACGAGGACGGGTCGATGACGCTGGGCGGCCGGCGCGTGGAGGTGCGTCGGCCCCGGATGCGCACGGCCGATGACGAGCGGGAGCTGCCGGTCTCGACGTATGAGCACTTCGCTGATCGCGATCCGTTGACACGGGCGGTGATGGACCGGATGCTCGCCGGTGTTTCCACGCGCCGTTTCGCGGGGGTCGGGGAGCCCGTCGGCCAAGAGGTCGAGCAGGCGTCCACCTCGACCGGGAAGAGCGCGGTCTCTGAGATGTTCATCGAACGGACACGAACTGCGCTTGGGGAATTGATGGGCCGCCGGCTTGAGGACGTGCGCCTGGCGGTGATGATGCTCGACGGCCTGGAGATCGCCGATCGCACGCACGTCGTGGCGCTCGGGATCAGCACAGAGGGCGTCAAGATCGCGCTCGGGCTGTGGGAGGGCTCCACCGAGAACGCCACCCTGGCGCGCACGCTGCTGGCCGACCTCGTCGACCGCGGCCTTGACCCCGAGCAGGCGATCCTGTTCGTCATCGACGGCGGCAAGGCGCTGCGCTGCGCGATCAAGGACGTCTTCGGTGAGCGCGCGCTGGTGCACCGCTGCCATCGCCACAAGGAGAGAAATGTCACGGACCTCCTGCCCGAACGCGACCGTGACACCGTCCGGGGCCGGATGCGCGCCGCGTGGGCGCTCAGCGACGCTGAGCTCGCCAAAGAACGCTTGCAGCTGCTCGCCTCAGAGCTCGACCGGACATGGCCCGACGCTGCCAGCTCGCTCCGGGAGGGCATGGACGACACGCTCACGCTGATGGGGCTCGGGATCGGGGGGCAGCTCTCAAAGACGCTGTCCTCGACGAACCCCTGCGAGAGCATGATCGAGATCGTGCGCCACACCCAGCGCAACGTCAAGCGCTGGAAGGACGGCGATATGCGCAAGCGCTGGACCGCCGCCGGCATGCTCGCAGCCGAGCAGCAGTTCAGACGCATCATCGGATACCGCGACCTCGCCAAGCTCGTCATCGCAATCGAACGTCACACCACACACGCCGAGCCGAACAACCCCAGCCACCACGAAATCCCCGAGCCCGTTACCGTCTAACCGTCAACCGGAGAACTCGCCGTCAAAGTTCCACAACGATCCGGACAACCTCTCTGGCGCCGGATCGTCGGCCATGTGTTTCTTTAGGCAGTTCAGCGCCCAGGAGTCAGCTTGCAGCTCCTGAAGCTCGCCGACGGTCACCTTACCGTCAGGGCCATACGGAGTCGAGGAAGAGCCCGTGTGCCCGTATGCGATGTGAGCCAGCTCGTGGGCAACGACGAACATGACGGCTCCCGCTGCCATCTTGCCGGCAATATCGATGCTGTGTCGATCGAGGCGTGCCGGTGCCTGTGGCGCTCTTCCGGTCATGCGCTGGCCGAGCAGGAGATAGCGAAGGATCGCGGTGACGTGAGCGGTGGTTTCGAAGCTGAGTTGCTCACGCTTGCGGCGACGCAACGATAGGCGAGCCAGCCCCGATGACACGTCGAAGTACTCCAACACATTAGCGATGCAGATTAGGCTCTCCTGAAGCGCCCGCGAAACCAGCACAGCATGAGAGCCATCAGGGAATGACAAAGGCCGTGCAGCAGACTCGCCGTCAAGGAGTGTCCTGACAAGGACGCGGTCTGATGTCCACCGCAGCTTGGGTAGTTCCTTGTTGATAAAGCCGACGACTTGCACGCCGACGACCCATGCGAGCTTACTGTGGATCGTGTCGGCGACCGCTGGATCAGCCGTGCGACCCTGTAGCACCGCAATCGCATCTTCCTCGGTGTACTCGTGGTCAACTGTCGACGAGACGCCGAGGCTGAGTAGGTGCTCTTGGGCAAGGCAATGGTCGTCTTGTTGCTCATTGCTCGCCATGATGGCTGGAGCGCCCGCGAACGGCTGGGGCATGGTGGGCACCGCACCTCGAGCCATCCAGATCGCCTCGGTGCGAATCCTTGAGCCGGGGAAGACAACCTTTCCGTTCAGCGCATACGCCACGGGAATCGCCGCCTGTCTTCGCGTCCGCTCTCACTACAACATCCGGGTAATCAATCTCTCGCTCGGGACTTCTGAATCACCATCTGGCGAAAGCTATGAAGCGCTGAGCAATGCAATCGAACGAGCAACGAACTATGGCGTTGCGGTCGTCGCCGCCGCGGGTAACGATGACGAGGGCGCTGTGGAGTACCCGGCCGCTTACCCCGGAGTGCTGTCGGTCGGCGCGACGGACACGCAGGGCGGCGGCTTCTGCTCGTTCTCCAATCGAGGCGAAGGACTGCGCCTACTCGCGCCGGGCTGCGACCTTGACGGCGCAAATCCCGCGACGGGGGAACCCGACTACAACTACTGGCAGGGCACGAGCGAGGCATCTGCCATTGCCGCGGCGGCTCTCGACGCGCTCGACTCCTACCAGCCAGGGTTGTCGCCCGAAGCCGCCGAGAAAGACCTGACGGAAGCTGACAGCGGCGTGCTCGACATCGCGCAGACCTTCCGCAACGCTGGCCTCGGTGCGATCGTCACAGCCGGCGAAGCGGCCGAGCCAGGAGCACAGTCGAACTCGACTCCGGCATCGCCTCCCCAGCCGGCCGCGCCATCGTCCGCGATGACCCTCACCCGGCCATTCGCACGCCCGCAAGCCCGACTGAAGCGGGTCAAGCACCGGCTAGAGCTCGCCCTGTCAGGACGCCCCAGCGAAGCCCAGGTGCAGGTGCGCTATCTCGGCCATAAGGGACGATCGCGCCAACTTCGCGTGCTGCGCTCGCTGCACGGCGTCTTCACGAGCTTGACGCTCCCGACCTCCGGCGTGGTCGAGGTATCGGTGCGCTATATCGACCCCTACGACGTGGAACGAGCGAGCCCGTGGACGACACTTCGGCTACCAGCATCTACAAGCACGGCGGCAAAGGCCCGGCGCGGACGGTGAGACTGTCGAGCGCGACGATCGCGGTCATGCTCGCCTTCGTGGCGTGGCTGTCGCCGTCTCAGGCGCTCGCGGGCGGTAGCTATCAGGTGAGCGCCTGCAACTTCGCGCCCGAAGCTGGCAACAACTCTTGGACATGGGCGACGAACGACCCCGCACAGCCCGCGCACTATGCCGAGCACGCCAACTGCCCGTATCGGCTCGGAGGCAGCGGCGGAAAGGCCGACCAAGAAGGCGGGCTATCGACAACCGATGCGCTCGGCCTCTCAAGCGGAGCCGCGCCGGGAACGAGCGCGGGGTGGACGTTCACGGCACCGGCGGGTACGTCGATCACCGGACTCACCTATGAACGCTACATCGGGCATCAGTTCGACGGTTTCAACGATTGGTCGCCCGCGCTACGCGCGGACGGGGTAATCGTGCCAGGAGAAACCTGCCTGGATTCGGTCGAAAACGGCGAGACGTGTTCTGTTGGCGCCCCACCCGAGGGAGGCGAGCCGGCAGTCATAACGGGCCTCTCAGCGCATGAACTCTCACTCGGCGTCGTGTGCCAGGCGCCCGCCGAGGATGAATGTGTTACGGGAGCAACCCAATATGCCGTGTGGGCAACGATGTACGGCGCCACTGTCACACTCTCCGATCCGACACCGCCGACTCTCGGCACGCCGTCGGGCGCTCTGTGGGGGCCGGGCGAAGCCGGCGGCTTTCATAAGGGCACCGAAAGCGTCACCGTGTCGGCCGATGATGTCGGAGGCGGTGTCGCCAGCATCGTCCTATCCGCAGACGGGCGGCCAGTTGAGACCTACACGGCACCGTGCAACTTCACCTTCGCTCAGCCGTGCCCGTTGTCTACAGGCGCACAGACCTTGCGCTGCCGACCACGCAGCTCTCCGATGGAACGCACACGCTGACGCTCGTCGCGACCGATGCCGCCGGCAATCAGTCGACCGTCGCCTCGCAGAACATCACCGTGGAGAACAGCGCGCCGCCGCCCCCGGTGGGATTGTCGGCCACCGCGACGCAGCCGGGCGGCTCGACATTCACGGCCACTTGGAGCGATCCCGCAGGCCAGCTCGTACCGATCACGGGTGCGCTCTACCAAGTCTGTCCGGCGAGTGGCTCGGGCTCGTGCAGCGCGCCCGCAGCGACACCGGCGGCCGGGCCGGCGACTGTGACGGTGCCTGGCCCTGGAAGCTGGAGCATCGCCGTGTGGCTGACCAATGCGGCGGGCAACGCGAGCCCCGCCAATGCTGCGCACACCAACGTCGTCGTCCCGCCGTCCAGCTCGGGCGGCTCGGGAGCAGGCCACAGCGCGACAGCGACTACGCCGACGATCCACGTCACGGAGACACTGCGCGGACGCGAGCTCGTGATTCATGTGAGCGGAGGCTCGAGCGGAAAAATTCCGCGTGGGCTTCACCGGCCGGCTGCGAGGCCGAACCGTAGCCTCCGGCGCTACGACGGTCGCGCTCAAGCACGGACGGTTGATAGTGATGTTCAGGCTCGGACCCCGGACGGCGGCACACGCGCTGATCCGCGTCAGCGCGAAGCTCGATCACGAGCTGGCGGTGACGAGCACCCTGCGTCGGCCTGC
>CAVTPC010000015.1:0-53353 GCA_963736555.1 uncultured Solirubrobacterales bacterium | reverse complement strand
CAGCGCGCCGGGGGCGCTGAGGTTCTGCAAGAAAGCGCTCGCTAGCCTGTAAGGCTCTGACATTGCGGGAGCTAGCTAGCGTCCGCTGGTCAAGGCGAATTGGTGCCTTCGCGCCCGTACTGATCGCGTATGCGAACGACATCATCGAGATCGGGAGTGGAGACCTCAAGAACGTCGGAATCCTCAAGCGCCTCGATCGTGTGCAGCTCGCCGGGTCGGTTGCGCCAGTTCTCTCCCGGTGTGACCTCGCGGGTGCTCATCGAGCCCTCGGTCGGTCCCTTCGTCAGGGCGAGACGGCCGTGCAAGAGATAGCTGGTCTCATCCTTGCGCTCGTGGTATTGAAGCGACAGCTTCGCGCCAGCCTTGACGTGCAGAATCTTGCCCGCGTAGCGCTCGGTGTGTGCCCACCAAATCTCATAGCCCCAGGGCTTCTCGATGCGGCACGGAACGTCCTGTAGTGGAGCGTTCATCCGTGAACCGTATCGTTGGACGTTGGGCTTGAGGGAGTGAGAAGGTTCGAGGGTCCGCGGGTGTATGGACGAGCGTGTCGGCGCCGGCGGTGTGCAGCTCCTCTACGGTGCCTATGCCCCAGAGAACACCGATTGCATGGAGACCGTGGTCGTGGGCGGCATGGATGTCGTGCTTGCGATCGCCGACCATCACCGGGCGCACATCGGAGGGGAGCTCTTGTATTGCCCGTCCGACGGTCACAGTCTTCTGCTCGTTCTCGCTGTCGAGCCCGGGGCCGATCACTGCGGCAAAGAACTGGCGTAGGTCCAGGGCGTCCAACAATGGCTCGGCCAGCGCACGCGGCTTCGATGTCGCGACGACCAGCGGCAGCCGGTCTGAGATCCTGTCGAGGAGTTCGCGGATGCCGGGGAAGACTGTCGTCTCGCTCGCAGCGTGCGCGCGGTATCGCTCGCGGTAGAGATCGACGCAGGGTTGAACAAGCGCTTGGTCGGCGACGAGCGCGCGGAACGTTCGATGCAGAGGTGGACCCAGATACTGGTGGAGTTCGTGCTCGGGCTGCGAGGGGCAGACCATGCGCGGCAAGCGCGTTGTTGACGCTGCGCGCGAATGGTGTGCGCGAGTCCACGAGGACACCATCTAGATCGAACAGCACTGCGCCGTGGTCAGGCATCCGACCGGATTATGACGGCTGATGCGCCCGGAGGTCTTGCTTGGGCTTGGCTCATGGCGCTGGGAATGTAGGGTGCCGTCACGATGACAGTCGAGATCCGTCCCGTAACGTCTCGCCGCGAGCTGGGCACGTTCATCAAGCTGCCGTGGCGGCTCTACCGCGAGGAGCCCAACTGGGTGGCGCCGCTGGTGATGGACTCGAAGAAGCGGCTGGATCAGCAGAAGAACCCGTTCTTCAAGCACGCCGAGGCGCAGTACTTCCTGGCCTATCGCGACGGGCGCGCGGTCGGGCGTATCAGCGCGCACATCGATCGGAACCTCAACGAGTTCCAGGACAACGAGTGGGGCCTGTTTGGGTGGTTCGAGTGCGAGGACGACCCCGAGGCCGCCCGGGCGCTGCTGCACGCCGCCGAGGGTTGGTTGCGCGAGCGTGGCCGCGACCGGATGGTCGGCCCGATGGACTTCACGACCAACGACGAGATCGGCGTGCTGATCGACGGGCACGAGTACCCGCCGATCATCCTCTGCCCGTGGCATCACCCCTACTACCAGCGCCTCTTCGAGCAGGACGTCGGCATGGACAAGGCGATGGACCTATATATGTGGAGCCTGTACGTGACCGGCCGCGAGAACGTCCACCCCGCGATCTGGGAGGCGGCCGACAGGCTCGAGTCCGAGCACGGGATCGTCTGCCGCAACTTCCGCAAGAAGGATCTGCAGGCTGGAGGTGACCAGGTTCCTGGAGGTCTACAACTCCGCCTGGGAGCACAACTGGGCCTTCGTGCCGCTCAACGAGGAGGAGGTCCGCCATACGCCAAGGACCTCAAGCCCGTGCTCGATGAGAACTGGGCGATGGTCGCCGAACGCAAGGACACCGGTGAGGTCGTCGGCGCCGCCCTCACCCTCCCCGACTACAACCAGGTCCTGGCGAAGCTCAACGGGCGACTACTGCCATTCGGCTGGATCACGGCACTACGCGAGCGAAAGAAGATCGACGCGGTACGCGTGTTCGCGCTCGGTGTCAAGCCGGAGTACCAGCACACGGGCGTCGCCGCGCGCTTCTACCAGATGCATTTCGACGCCGCCGAACGCACCCCGCAGAAGGGCGGCGAGATGGGCTGGATACTGGAGACCAACACAGCCGATGAACCGCGCGATGGAAGGCATGGGCGGCGAGATCAAGCGACGCTACCGGGTCTACGAACGCACTCTGACCTTGTGATGCACGACCAGTCGATCCCGAGAGAGCTACGTGCTCTCGGCTCCTCCGTCGTCGATCTCGTCGAAGCCGTGAGAAGGCTTCCGTATGGCCGCCCAAGCGACCGCACGGTTGCAGCGATGTTGCGCGAGCGTTGTGGCACCTGCTCCACCAAGCATCTGTATCTCGCGCGAAAGCTGGCGGAGTGGTTCCCCAAGACCGAACCGCTGATCGTCCACCGCGTTTACACGCTGGATCGTGCTAGCGCCGGTGAGCTGTTTGGCGCTGCGGTCGCCGAGGCCGTTCCCGAGGACGGGCTGGTCAACGTCCACCGCTATATCACGATTGCGTTGGAAGGGCAGCGCGTCCAGATCGACGCGACGTTCCCCGGACCGCCGTGGGACGGTCGCTCATCGCTTCCGCTCGCCTGCGGCTCCGGGCAGGACTATCCGGCGGGAGAAGCCCCGGACACCGAGAAGGGAGCGCTTGAGAAACGGTACTGCGACCCTGCCGTTCGGGAGCTGTTTATCGCGGGGCTCGCTGTCTCTGCTTTAAGAGATACCGCGAACCGGCCGTCAGCGAACGGCGGCCTCGCGGATTAGGCGTTCCCAATCGTCGCGCAGCGGCTTGGCTCCAAGCTCGGTAATCGCCAACGCGACGACTCGCTCCAGGCCGACCGCGCCGGTAGGCAGGTGGACCTTTCCGAGCCACCGATCACCGACCTGGATGTTGGCGCCGACGTGCATGTGCGGCCAGGTGATCGGGCTGCTGCCGCTTCGGTGCCAGTGGTAGGAAACGAGCTCGCGGCCCTCGTATCCGATGGCGTAGAGGTAGCCGCGAACCTCGACGCGCCAGCCGTCGGCGTCTTGGCGAACCTCGTATTCCTCAGCGACGTCGATCGAGAGAGGACCACCGCGCATCTTCGCCGTGTCAGCAAGTTCGAGCTCGTGCGGCACGTCCGAGAGGTGGTAAGCACGGACGACGACGTGGACGCTGGTCACGCAGGACAGCAGCCGCACGGTCCTGCCACGGTAGTGCTCGACGGCCTCGGCGGGTGTCTTACTTGTGGGTGGCATGGAGCGGGAGCATCATCGCAACGCGCGTCACGTCGGGGCTATCGTCAATGTCGATCTCGCCCGCGTTCAGACGCCGCTCGAACTCCTCGCCGCTCATGCCCAGGCGCTTGCGTGCCTGTTCATCTACTCGCTGGTCCCACGCCTCGGGGCTCAGCTCGCGGATCTCGTTGTCAGTTCGGGTAGCCATTGCAAACGCTCCTTGGAAGGAATCGGCCGCACGGGCCAGCTCCTTGACCATCCATAGTAGGGGAGTACGCGGGCGGCGTCCATCGGTCGGTTTCGGCAGGCACCGGCGGGCGTCGGACGCCCGCCGGGCCATACCCTTTCACGCGGCTGCGACGAGCTGCAGCGCGCGGGTCTTCTCGGGTCCATCGTTTAGCGCGCGGGCAAAGCGCTGCCCGCTCGAGCGCAGCGGGCGCATCCAGTCGCCGTACTCCACGATGGCGTTCACGGCGGCCCACTTGGAGCCAGGTGCGTTGCCCTGCGTGTCGCCGCGCATGAACAACTCGGCGATGCGGTCCTTCGTCTGCTGCCGCGACTTGCGGGTACGACCGCTCACCGAATCGCTCGTGCCGCTCGGGTAGAACTCGTCAAGGACCGCGCGGAGCTGGCGTTCGCTGCAGCGCTCTGAGGCGAGCTGATCGCCGAAGCGCTTGAACTGCTTGTAGTAGCTGACCGACAGATCCAGCACTCGCCGAGCCTCATGGACCCGCTGCGTGACCGCTTCGGTGTGCCGGATCAGAACTTCTGACGTGCGTCCAGAAGACCCCAGTTGAGCGTGTTCTGGCAGACGACGCGGATCGGTGTGGTCGCGGCGATCACGGCCGTCGAGCCGTCATGGCTGTTCATCAGCAGGACGTAGGGCGTACAGCGTCGCCCCCGACCTCAACGTGATCGGGCAATGTCGCGAGCACCCATACACGGCGACCGCCGTGCAGGCTGCCGGCCGTCTCGAAGTGGATCGAACTGCCGAGAAGCTGGTCGATGAAGTCGAACGCCTCGTGGTTCTGCACGATGCGATAGCGCTCGCCGACGATCCCGAGCACCTCGCGCGTGTCCTGACGGACGGTGGCGAAGAAGCCGGGGATCTCCTCGCAGCGCGGCAGCCACCAGTCGCTGCTCGGATCATCGCCGCGATCGACGGCAATGGGCTCCTTGGCGACACTCCAGCCGAGTCCTGGAGCCTCGATGGCCTCCGCGACCGTCGCGGCGGTTCGTCGAGCACGGCACCCAAGCCGTGCCAGGGGGTCTCGCGTACCGAGAACATAGTGTCCGAGTCAGTAAGTCCAGCGGACATTTGTGCCTCCTTCAGGTGGTGGCCCCGCCGGGTGCGGGGCCGGTCGCAGCCCTGGCCGCATCCCCAAAAGGGGATGCGACAATGGCCGGGCAAGCTGGCTCCCGCACCGGGGGCAGCGTGCTCCGCTTACTAAGCCAAGCGCGGAAGTAGCGACGTGGTCGTGAGGTCGCTCGGGACGGATATGCTGCGGCGCATGGCGAAACAGCGGGTGCAGTTCGAGGTCGCTCGGCCCGCCAATCAGGTTCACGAGCTATGCCGCGGCATCGTCTCCGAGCGGGGTTGGCACATGGACGAGTTGACGGCCACCGGCATGTCGGCGCGCACGGGGACGGCTGCGAACCTCGTCAAAGCCGCACCAATTGCGATCCGCATTTCGCTCGCGCCAGGCACCGATGCAACTGCCGTCACGCTCGATGGCTCCTGGCCGATGAAGTTCGGCACCTGGGCGAACCGCGACATCATGGCGCGGCTCATTGCCTTTCGAGAGACGTTGGAGTTCGAGGCTACGAAAACGGCCGAAGATAACTGCGAAGGGCCGCAGTCCGGCGGTTCAGACTACCGTTCGAGCGCGTAGTCAACCGCGCGTTCTTCCATCGCGTCGAGGGCCCGAACCGCAGCAGGCAGATACTTCTCGAACACCGCGAGCTCCCGGTCAAGACGGTCATATCGCTCGACAGCCTTCCCAAGCGTGTCATCGCCGAGAAGTTTCTCGACCTGCTTGACGGCGGCGATCGCCGCCTCCTGTCGTGCCTTCGGGCGAAACGTCTGACGCAGCTCTATATAACGTTTGTTGCGAAGATCATTCGCGAGCGTCATGTCGGCCTCGACCTCATCCGAGAGACGACCGGGCGACTCTCCGGGTCCGGCGCGATGCCACGGGTCTGAGCGTTGCCGCAGCTCGACGAGCTGCTCGTCGCTCCCGTGCTTGTCCCAGAACTCATCGTGTTCGATCGCGAAGTAGAGGTTGTACTCAGGAAGGCCCGCCTCGGATACCTCGACCACGACCCCGATAGCCGCCCGCCCGCGGTCCAGTAGATCCTCAGCAAACGCGGCCTTCACAGGCTCAAACGGAAGTTCCAGCTCACTCGTGATGCTCGCAGCTACCCGCTCGGCCGCGTCGCGCAGATCAATCGCGTGCCGCAACCCTTCCGTGTCACTGGCTTCGATCCCGTGGCCCAGCAACACGGGCATCTCCTCGCGCACCCCGACGGTGACACGAGAAGTGGTCGCGGCCAGCAGCCCGCACACCGCCTGAAGCTGCAGCAGGCAGATCAACTGCAGCACTCCGGGGTTGTGATCGTCGCGATGGTAAGCGGCGTTGCGGTGGCGGTGCGCGAGCCTCAAGCACGCCGCAGTGTCACGGTCGATGATCGCCACGACGCCATCGCCGAGGTCGCTCGTGCCAGCCGCCACGTCGATCTTGCGCTCGAACTTGTCCCTGATCTTCCTGCGGTCGGAGTCCTTGAAGGCACGGCCCACAAACGGCCCTTTGCCGTCGCCCGCGCGAAACAGGGACTCGGAGTGTCGGCGCAGCAGGATCTCCGCGTGGTGGTCGAGGAGGATCAGGGCAGCGCGGATGCTCGCCACCGAATCGCTGCGCAGCATCTCCGCTGCCAGATCGAGCTGCTCAACGACCAGCAGAAGCTGTGCGAGCTCATCGTGCTCGTAGCGGTTGACCAACGCGGCGATGTGGCTGTGTGACACGACGTTCACGGTAGCTACGCCGTGGTGCCCACATCGGCTGTGCCTGGCTCGTAGGCCGCAATCTGCGCAGATCAAACGACTTGCTCAGGCGGCTTCAACGCCCAGCCCGCGTCTGCGACGAGCTCACCCAGCTCCTGTGTCGGTGGCCTCTCGGTGTATGTGACGCTCACGACATCGGTGGGGGAAAGGCCATCGAAGATCAGTACCTCGGCGTAGCGGTGCGGCCCGCACGCATCGGCGAGGCTCGCTGCGCTCGCCACGTCATAGCGCCCGCTCGCCGCCTCGATCGTCGGCTTGAGCAGCGGGCGCGGGGCGAGCGCCTGACCCCCGCCAAGTTGTGGCGTGTCCACGAGGTCTCCGAGCAGGAACCACGCTCGACTTCGCACGTGTTCTCCCAGCTCCAACACGATCGGGCCGTACCTCGTCACCGCGCCCGTCTCGTCGCTACCGCGCAAGTACCCCGAGATTGGTCGGCTCGACGCGGGCGCGTTCAACGCGATTCCGAGAATCTGCTCCTCGACGGCATGACGGGTCTCGACCGTCTTCAAGTCGCCGCTGGATGCCCCGGTCGTGGCCATAACCTCATAGCGGCCGGTGCGAAGATAGCTGGCAAGGGACTCCGGGCCGAGGCGAATCCGAATCGGGGAACCTTCGACCCAGCAGCGGACGTTGCGCTCGGCGTTCTCGAGGTAGGCGTCAGACATCCATTCCCGCATCGCGTGCGCGGGCCTTACGCATCGCCGGTGCGCGCAAGCCCAGCATGTGGAGCCATTCGGGGTTCACCCGCTCGATCACCCGTGGATGATCGCTCAAGGAGAACCATGAGGTCTCGCGTACCGTTCGACAACTCTCCCCAAACTCTCCCCACCCGAGCGTTTTTTGAGGGCATCCGAGAGCACTTGAG
This sequence comes from uncultured Solirubrobacterales bacterium, assembly GCA_963736555.1. GTDB lineage: Bacteria > Actinomycetota > Thermoleophilia > Solirubrobacterales > Solirubrobacteraceae > Palsa-744. The sequence continues at coordinate 46,034 of CAVTPC010000015.1, read as the reverse complement.
GTCGCCGAAAACCGCTTAGGTATGCGGAGGGCAGCGTCCTGAGACGCACTGCAAAGCCGTCTACACCGGTTCGATTTCGGTCGTCGCCTCTTTGGGGTATCGCATCCCCTGCGTTCGGCACACACGCACGGAGAAGTAGCGGGGCGGGGCGGCCGGCGCCCTCGGCGATGGCACTTCAGCGAGACCTCACGTGCGAGGCGGCTTCAAGTCCTTCGCGCCGTTGTTGGCCCAGTCGCGCGCCATCTTCTTGTTGTTCGCCTCCACGAGCTTCGCGAAGACCTCCACGAGCAGGTCCACGACTTCTTCGCTTTCTTCCGACTCCCAGTAGAAGCTCGTGGATGCGTCATGGCGACGCAATTCTTTCTCCAGGAATCGGCGCGCTTCATTCTCCGAGAAACCGTAGTCCCGCATCAGTCGGGCTCGTGCTCGTACTTGTCCGCGATGCGCTTCATCGCGGCGTCCAGCTCCGCGATCGCCGCTAGGATCGCGTCGTTCAGCGCCTTCTCCGCAGCGACCGATGCCTCGGTAGCGCCGCGCACGGCGGCGTCGGCTTCCCACAGCCTCAAGAACTCGTCTTGGTCCGGGGTCAGCGTGTGCGGCGGCTCCGCGCCCGGCCCGTCCGCGAACGGATTGGAGAACGCTCCGCTTGAGCGCAAACCATGACGGATCAGAGCCTGAAACTCGCTTTCGTACCAGTTCGTTACCGTAACTATTTAGGTCCTGCTGGTTTCGTTCGTCAGGGGTGAGCGCAGGTTCGGGTGTGGGGTGTGCAGCGTGGGGAGGTTGTTGTGGGCAGGATTCCGCCTGGTTGCAGGGAATCTTGCGGGCATGGCCGATGCAGGGCAGCTCAGTCGTGAGGAGCTTGAAGCCCGGATCACCGATCAGGATGCGGTGATCGCGGCGCTGCGGGGGCAGAGCGTCGAGCAGCAGGCGATGATCGCCGAGTTGAGGGCCGAGATCGTCGAGTTGCGGGGCAGGCTGGATGAGAACTCTAGGAACTCGAGCAAGCCGCCGTCCTCCGATGGTTACTCAAAACCGTCGCCGAAGAAGCGCAGCCTGCGGGAGCGCTCGGGGCGCAAACCGGGCGGCCAGCATGGTCATGAGGGTGCCCACTTGGAGCGGGTGGAGGTCCCCGACCGTGTGATTATCCATGAGCCCGACGTTTGCGAGGACTGCGGGCGCGATTTGGCTGACGGGGAAGAGCTTGAGGGCGGGGAGTCTCGTCAGGTTTTCGATATCCCCGAGAAGCTCGCGCTGGAAGTGATAGAGCATCTCGCGAAAGCCCGGCGCTGCAATGCTTGTGGGCTCGTGAATGAGGGTCGTTTCCCCGGCGGCGTGGCCGCTGACACACAGTACGGGGCCAACCTGCACGCCTTCGGTGTCTACCTCATCGTCTTCCAGCACATCCCCTATGAGCGCGCCCGCAACCTGATCTGCGACCTGATCGGCCCGCAGGTCTCCACAGCCACGTTGAAGGCCTGGGTGGACAAGGCCGCGCAGGGCCTGACCGATTTCGATGAGCAGTTGCGAGCACTGCTCGGTGATCAGCCGGTAGCCCACTTCGACGAGACGGGCCTGCGCATCGCAGAGCGCCTTTCCTGGGTGCACTGTGCCTCCACGCAGACGTTGACGCGCTACACGGTCCACGCCAAGCGCGGAGGGCAGGCGATGGATGACGCCGGCGTGCTGCCCGGCTTCACCGGCGTGGCCGTGCACGACGGCTTCTCCCCATATCGCGCCTACACCGACGCGGCCCACGCGCTCTGCGGCGCTCACCACCTCAGGGAGCTGATCGCCGCCACCGAAGCAGGGCAGCTCTGGGCCTCGGGCATGAGTTGTTTTCTGCTGGACACCAAGGATCTGGTCGATCAGGCCAAGACGGCCGGCCGCCAGGCGCTGGACGCCCCGGCCCTGGCAGAACTTCACCGCAACTACCGCGACCTGATCGCCTCGGGCTACGAGCAGAACCCCGGTCTGGCACAGAACGCCGGGAAGCGGATCAAGCGCTCAAAGGCGCAGAACCTGCTGCTGCGCCTGGATCGGTGCGAGCGCGAAGTGACCCTCTTCGCCCACGACTTCGCCGTTCCCTTCTCGAACAACCTCTGCGAGTCCGACCTTCGCATGGTCAAGCTGCAACAGAAGATATCCGGGTGCTTCCGCACGATGGACGGCGCCGAACGCTACCTGACAGTGCGCTCCTACATCTCCACCGCCAAAAAGCAAGGCCAGCGCCCACTACAAGCACTCGCCCAACTCGCGGCCGGACAACCATGGCTGCCGGCATCCGCGCCGGGCTGACCCAATCCGGCCGGGCCAGCAGGACGTGAATAGTTACCTTCCAGCACCCTGCCACCACCACACCATCCTTCTGCCTCCCCCACCCCAACCACTTCAGGTCATTGACCACCACCATCTCCAAGCTCTCAAGCTGAGAGGGGGGTGGGTCAAGGACCGCCCCCCCACCAACCCAGGTCCTACGGGAGGCAGATTTAGCTCCCCAAAGCCATTCACAGGGTGCTGGATGTGACAGCCATCCTGTCACGAACCTGACGCGCCGCGCGACAGCTTCAACGACAGCTTTTTGGCGCTCAGGATCGCCACGTCAGACCACAAGACGCGACACTCGTTTGCCGTTCAGCCTGCTACATCTCACGAATCCGCAGGCTCGCGCGTTTGACCCCAAGGACACCCAACCAGCACTCCCAGGAGGCCACGAGAATGGACGATCACACCGACGAGAAGACAGCCCGCTTCCTGGCGCTCCACCAGCAGGAGCACCCGCTGCTGCTCGCCAACGTCTGGGATGTCGGCTCGGCGAAGCTGCTCACCTCACTCGGGTTCCAGGCGCTCGCCACGACCAGCAGTGGCCACGCCGCAAGCCTCGGACGTCTCGACTACGGGATCAGCCGTGAGGAGGCGCTCACGCACGCCGCCGCGCTCGTCACCGCGACCGACGTACCAGTGTCCGCGGACTTCGAGGATGGCTTCGCTGCGGACCGCACCGGTGTCGCCGAGACCGTGCGCCTCGCACTCGAGGCGGGACTCGCTGGTTGCTCGATCGAGGATTGGGACCCCCGCGAGCAACGACTGTACGACATCGATACAGCCACCGAGCGCATCGCGGCAGCCGCCACGGCCGCGCACACCGGACCCGTGCAGCTCGTGCTCACCGCGCGCGCCGAGAACCACCTACGCGGTAATCCCGACCTACGCGACACGATCACGCGCCTGCAGGCATACCAGCAGGCCGGCGCCGACGTACTCTACGCACCAGCACTCGACCAACCCGAGAATCTACGCGAGATGCTCGCCGCGGTGGAACTGCCCGTCAACGTGCTCGCACGCCCCGGCACCTCACCGGTGACGGAGCTGGCCGCGCTGGGCGTCAAGCGCATCTCCGTCGGCGGCGGGTTCGCATTCGCCGCGTACGGCGCCGCCGTGAGAGCCGCGAGCGAGCTCCTGAGCGACGGGACCTACGGCTTCACCGAGCTATCGGCTATCGGAGCGAAGGCCGCACGCGCGGCGTTCGCCGACTGAACATCACGATCATCCGAGGCGGTTGCCACGGCGCCCGATCGGTTCGAGGCCGGCGGCACGGACGCTAGCGTGAAGGAACCAAACCGCCGCTTGACCGTGGACGCCGACGGATAGCCGTCGGGGGAGGCGTCGCACCTTCCTTGAGCAGCACACGACCGAGCACGTGGGCCATACGTGCAGCACCTCGATGAACCGCGCGATGGAAGGAATGGGCGAGGAGATCAAGCGGCGATATCGGAGGTTCGAGCGAGTCCTAATGGCTCAATAGAGCTACATTCTGGGATAATCGGGGAGTAATGGCGAACACGGGCGATCAGCTACGGAGCCAAGCGAGCGGTGAGCGCACCGTGCTTCTACGGACGACGGCAGAGATCGAAGGCAGGTGCTGGCGTGTGAACGCTTCGTCTGGCCTTTCGGTCGATACTTTGAATTGGTTCTCCCTCTGTCTGATGGCCGACTGATCCGTTGACCGGTGAGCAGGAAGACCACGCTCCCGACCGACCGGGACACCCGGGTCTGACACGTCGCGGGGTCCTGTCTGGGGCCGCGTTGCTCGGGATCGGCGCGGGCCTGGACCACGTCATCGCCAAGTCCCCTCATAGCACGACCACCAAGCCGCCAGGATCAGAACCGTCCGAGAGCGCCGTGCCGTTCTACGGTGCCCATCAGGCCGGGATCGCCACCCCTGCCCAGGACTACCTGAGCTTCGCCGCCTTCGACCTCACCAGCGAAGCAGTCGAAGACCTGCGCAGCCTCCTGCAGGAGTGGACCACGGCGGCGGCCTCTCTTACGACCGGACAGCCATACCAGCCATCTCCCCAGGAACTGAGTCAGCCGCCCGAGGACACCGGCGAGGCGATCGGCCTCGCCCCCGCGCAGCTGACAATCACGATCGGCTTCGGCCCAAGCATGTTCGGCACCCCCAGTCAGGACCGGTTCGGCCTCGCGCATCTGAAGCCCCCGCTGCTGCAGCCGCTCCCACTGTTCCAAGGCGACAGTATTGACCCGAACAGCTCGGGTGGGGACCTGTGTGTGCAGGCGTGCGCAAACGACCCTCAGGTCGCGTTCCACGCCCTCCACCTCTTCTCGCGGATCGCCAGCGGCACCGCGTCGCTGCGCTGGGCGCAGCTCGGCTTCGGTCGCACCTCCAGCACCAGCCAAGCCCAGGCCACGCCCCGCAACCTGATGGGCTTCAAGGACGGCACCGACAACATCCGCGCCGAGGATACCGCCGCAATGAACGACTACGTATGGGTCAGACCCAGCGACGGACCCGCATGGATGACGGACGGCACCTACCTGATCGCACGCCGCATCAGGATCCTCTTCGACGTCTGGGACACCACTAGCCTCGAAGGCCAGCAGCGCACGATCGGCCGCGACAAGCTCACCGGCGCCCCACTCGGCAGCAAGAGCGAGCACGACCCCGTCGAGCTGTCCGCCACCGCCGCCAACGGCGAACTGCTGATCCCAGACAACGCCCACATCCGCCTCGCCAACCCCCAAAACAACGACGGCCAGCGCATCCTCCGGCGCGGCTACTCCTACACCGAATCGATCGAACCCGACACCGGCGAGATCGACGCCGGGCTCTTCTTCATCGCCTTCCAACGAAGCCCCCAGCGCCAGTTCATCCCCCTTCAACGCCGCCTCGCCGCCAACGACGCCCTCAACCGCCATACGCTGCATACCTCGAGCGCAATCTTCGCCTGCCCACCCGGGGCATCCCCAGGCGGGTTCATCGGCGATGCACTGTTCTCATAATCCAAAGATCGACTTACCTGTGGCTGGTATTCGCACCTTGGGGTATCCGGCAATCCGCGTCTGGTAGTGCGCATGCAAGGCGGTTCACGATGGCAAAGACGATCCGTTGTTCTGCGCTGGTCTGTCTTATCCCCTGTTGCTCGCGTACGGCGGCGACGCGGTACACGCGGGAGCCACGGAACAGATACACGTCCTCCTGGACGACGCCGTCGGGATTGCGCCACACGAGATCATGCGCACCCGGCGGGGAGGATGTCGGGATGCTTGCACCTTCCGGGCGGCAGTGGGGACTAGAGGCGCGTCCAAAGAAATCACGCGCCCGGCCAATCCAATGAACACGAATACGTCGGCGACGAGATCCGCTCGGGCGATCCACCAGCGCATCTCATATGCCGCAGGCACATGTGCGCTTTCAGCGAGCATGGTGGCGTTTCTCTGCGGGTAATTGTCGGTCCAGGCGTTTTCAGAGGTGATGACGCCCAAGCTATACAAGCGGCGAGGCATTTCTTCCAACAGCACCACGCGCCGCAAGCCTTCGCGCAGTGCTGACAAACGCCCGGGAGCCACACTGGCAACCGACGGCACGCCGCGCGCGGGACATCCGATCGCCCATGCTCCGCTCGTGCGAGATCGACTTGCATCCACACTCGGACCGCCGACACTATTCCCCCAGTGAATAGGTAGAGCACCAACACTGCAAGGCAACCCAGCAGCATCGTGAGCCGAATCCAGGGATTGGCCCACCACGGCAGTCTGTCCAAGCCGTCTGTCACTTGAGACGTACACTGTACTCGGGCAGGAAGATCAACACGCCAAGCAGCACAGCTCAGCCGAGATTCCGAGCGCTCTCTTCCGCGGCATGGAGCGCAAACTGCAGCAGTTCAGCATCGGAGGCACCTTTATGCCCCAAGGCAACTACCTGCGACAGGATCCCATTTCTCGCTTGGTAGATCCATATCACCTTTCCAGTCCCCGGTATTACTTTGAGAGCCACATAACCAGGTAGTAGGTGAGGATCAACGATATGATCGATACTATAACTAGGCGGACAGGCTGCTGCCGCCTCGCTAAGTTCCCGCATCGCCTGCTGTGCTCCTCCAGAACGATATGCGATCACTTCATTGGATAACGGGTGTCGCTTTTCCCTCGGGCCATGCGGATTCGTGAAGACGATCTGCAGGCGCGCGGTCCGCAAGGATTCGCTCTGCAAGCGCTCCGCGCACAGCCCACCGGAAGGACTCGCGAGCGTTTGATGCAGTGGACCGTGCTGATAACCTGGACCAACCTCCGCCGCCCGCAAGATCCGCTTAGCGAGGTTTGGTGTAGCTGTGTCCGTAGCACTACTGCCGCAGGCGCTGATCAATATTGCACATGCTAGAAGTACAGGGCCCAGTCTTGACGCGCCGCTTCTTTTGCTCACTGACTTGGGAGTGTTAGCGGATGACCGGAGGATATAGTCGTGGGATGGAAAGTGCATACGATAGGCGACATTTGGCATGGGTAGTCGGTTGTACCGCGACTGGCGCGTGTGTCGCGCTGGGCGTCAGTACTCTGGGAGTCTTTACACTCCCTGGCGGCTCTGCTAGGGAAGTTGCATATCCGTTTCTCGGCGTTTGTCTGCTGGTGGTACGTTCGGCGTGGCGTGGCGGGATCGGCCCAGCGGCCTTTCTCGCCGGTGCAGGTGCGATGCTTACCATAATCGCTGTTATAAATATCAATCATGTTAAGATATGCAATCGATTTGTTGAGGCGCGTCTCCGGACAAGTTTTACGTGGCCGTTCAGTTGGTCGTGCGGAGTGGGGCAGGATCATACCGGAATGATTGCGGGACTTCTGTTGTTGGCGGTTGCAACGCTCGCGTACTTTCGGTCGACTCCCAAAACTCCTTAGGTCGGGTAGCGACAAGATTTCGATCAGCCCCCTCCAGCCAAGTCCCCAGCCTCGCCAGGGATCCCAATTCTTTCGTGTATACACTTAGCCAATTCCATCTGTGCCTTGGGGCTTGTTCCCGGTCCTGCAGGTCCGGAACCCCCAGACGCTCCAGGGCCACCCGGGCTAGCACCAGTCGATCCCCCTGGACCACCTATGCCCGAACCCGAACCTGGTGATGGGTGTGGGACGCCACCGTATTCGCAGCCAAGCACGCTGACCTTGGGGTGCGGTCCACACGCGCCGACACTTTCGTTCCGACGCAAGCGCTCTCTTTCTTCTTCCTCTTCTCCTTCTTCTGTACTGCAGTCCAGACCTGACCGATCCATCGCATTAGTAGGATCATCTTCCGCGTACAGATATTGATTGGACAGACCACTGATCATTTGTAGATTGTCTGTTTGCAAGCTGGGCGGCAGAGTGGGCCTGGGGACTATTACAGCCTGGCTGAGGGGGTCCTGGCTGATGAACTGGCCTGTGCTGGAATTGTAATAACGTGCCCGGTTGTACTGCAAACCATTTTCTTCGGTTTCGCGTCCGGTGTACTGGTAGGGATTGGTGCTTGTAGCGCCGGTGGCGGTGACAGCGCCAAAGGGACTGTAGGTGTATTCCGTAATTGGTTCGCCACTTTCTCCCGCGAGTGCCAAAGTGCTACCCAGCGCGTCGGTGAGGTAGGAGTCGGTTCCTGCGCTTGTGGTGCGCGCAAAGCGTTCGTCGAGGCGGAGACCGTTGATCAGCTGGGCTGTTTTGCCTTCGTTTGATTCACGAGCTACATTCTCACCCTCGTACAGGTATTTTGTTTCGACACCGTTGGCGGTCTTGCTGGTCCTGCGACCAAATGGATCGTAGGCGTAGCTCCATTTTTCGGAGCCCTGCGTGACGCCGGTGAGCTGGTTGCGGTCGTTCCATTCGAAGGTGGATGTACCGTTGCTCGTGAGATTGCCGTCAGCATCATAGGAGAACGCTTTGCCTTCCAGGGAGGTCAGCTCGTTGCCAGCGTTGTAGGATGCTTCGCTGAGCGCTTCCGGGAGGTTTGTCCGTGCGTAGCTTCCCGAGATCGTGCTGATGCGACCCAGCGCGTCGCGTGCATAGTCGAGGTTGCCGAGCTCTTCGCCTGCGGGATTCTTGTAGGTGATGCCGGCGAGCTCTCCAGCGCCGTTATAGGCGTAGTTCTCGGTGTCGCTGTCGGGCAACTGGACCTTAGTCCGCTGGCCATCCTCATCATAGTCAAGCGAGACATTCCCATTAGGCGTGTCTACGGCTGTGAGCTGTCCATCGGGGCTATAGGAGTAGCTGGCAGCTTCTTCGCCACCCACGGTCATGCCGGTACGCTCGCCATCAGCATCGTAGGAGTACCCGACCGACCCGTTCGGTCCCGTTTCGCTGGTCAAACGATGATAGGCATCATACCCAAGGGTGTAGGTTCCCCCGCGCGAATCGGCAACCGAGATAAGATCGCCGGCTGCGTCGTAACCGTATTTGATCGTGCTCGATGGCGATCCCCCTTCGACTGAACCAAACGCGACTTCTGAGAGTTGGTTCAGTCCGCCATAGGCGTAGATGGTCTTCTGACCCTTGGGATCGGTGACGCTCGTGAGGTCGCCGAGCCCGTCGTATTCATAGCTCGTGGTCTTGCCCAGCGCGTTCGTCCACGAGGTCAGCTCGTCTAGTGAGTTGTACGTTCCCGTCTGTGTATGGCCTTCAAGGTCGGTCACGCTCGTGAGGTTGCTGTCCGCATCGTAGCCATAGCTGGTCGTGCCTCCAGCGGGATTGGTTGCGCTCACGAGCTCGTTATCGCCGTCATAGGCGAAGTGAGTAACCCTTCCTTCGGCATTGGTGATGGCTGTCGGTAATCCGACGTCGTCGTAGGTGATTTCCGTCTTATGGCCAAGGGGATCAGTAACGGCAACTTGATTGCCATTTTCGTAGGAGTAGGTAGTTGTGTCCCCCTGGGGCTCGTAACCGACGTCAGCTGCCCTTCGCTGTCATAGTCCATCGTCGTCAGGGCGCCAGCCGGATCGGTGATACTCGTCAGATTTCCGTTGGCATCATAGGTATAACTCGTGGTTTTTCCTTCGGGGTCTGTCACCTCGGTGGGCTCGGAGAATTCGTTGTGGGTATAGCTGGTTGTCAGAGGGGCAAGCGTGGAGGATTCACGCCTGACCGATGTCATATTTCCGAGCGCACCGTAGGAATAAGACACGGTGCCCGCGGAACTCGCGATCCTCGTGATGTTGCCGTTGGCGTCGCGGGTGTAGGTCGTCCATTCCTCCGATGGACCGGGGTTCTGGATTTCCGCCGTGGGCATCCAGTGTTCGAAGTACTCGTAGCGCTTGTGACCATCGGGATCGGTGACTTCAACTCCGCTCTTACCTTCGGCTTCGCAACCGGAGCATGTAGGCAATTGATGGAAGGTATACGTGCCCTTGCCTCCCAATGTCTGGATGAGGACCCGGCCGTTTGGGTTATAGGTGTTTGCAATTAGCACGTTTCCGCGCGCGTCGGTGACGCTCGTCATCTCGTTTTCGGAGTTGTACGCGTAGCGGGTAACATCGCCGGTGGGATCGGTAACCTTTACGAGCCGCCCGGCACCGTCGTATTCGTATTTGACTGTCTGTCCGGCATTGTCGGTGGCTTGGGTGATGCGGTTATAGCTGTCGTAGGTCAGTTCGATTGATTGTCCATGCGGCGCACGAATTTGGACGATCGGGCCGTCAGGACCGCCTCCTCGCACGAGCGTGATGCGGTTGCCGTTGCGGTCTTCGATCGCCTGCAGCGGCGCCACGTCTCCAAATATGAACTTGATGCCATCGCGCCTGCGCAGCGCCCACCCGCCGCCGGTGGTGGCCGTGGTGTCGTATTCCATCACGGCGCCCTCCCATGGACCCGATGTGTCCACAGCCTTGTACACCGCTTCTAGATATCCAGTCCCGGACGATGTCCGCACCAGCTTGACCTTGCCGCCGTCGGGCAGCACGAGATAGGCAGTTTTGTAGTTTTCGTCGGACCAGAGATGGATGTCAAACGGGCTTTGTGTACCGATCCCGAAGCTATAGGAGTTGTCGTCATCGGGACGGTAGGTGCGCGCGAGCGCAACCGGCATTACCGAGTCGGGCAGTGTGAGATCTGTGTGTTCGTAGACGAACAGGCCCGTGCCGAGGTCCACCGGGTCGCCGGCGCCAGGCCCAGGGCCACCGCCTGGGCCACCGGGAGCAGGGCCGCTCGGAGGTGGTGAGCCTCCACCGGAGATCATGGCTCCGGTGAATTCCCAGACCCGTACATTGGGGTCGGGGATCACCTGCTTGCCATCCTTGCTGACCGAACCCTGACCGTAGATGTACCAGCCTTTGTCCTGGGGGTCGTAGTTCCAGAAGTCCACGCGCTGACCGGGTGGCAGGTGTCCCCAGTTCGGGTAGATGATCTGGGCGCCCTTGTTGAGGTAGGCCCCGCCGGGCTGGACGGTGAAGTAGGTGGGGATGCCACTGACGAATGGCAGGGGGAAGGGCGGACGATCGACTGGGATCGCGGTGAGATTCAGCTTGCGCACCGTGCCGCCGTCCGCGGAGTGCACGACGGTGCCGGCAGGCAAGCGTACTTCAAGCCCGGGGATGTGAGGGTTGGTGAGAATCTTTTCGTGTTTGAGCGACGCTTCGATCGTATTGTTGCCGGCCGCTTCCAGCGGCGTCATCCAGATCGTGTAGCCCAGTGGACTGGTCTTGCCCTTTACGAGTTCCACACCCACGGTGAACCGTCCGTAGCGCTGGCCTTTGCCGTCGGCGCTTTCGCCGTCGATGCTCAGCACCTGATGGCCCGCCGGCAGACCGTCGAGTAGGAACCGCCCGGTGCTGTTCGTCTTGGCCTGCTTACCGGTACCCTGGATCGTCATGGTGACATTGGCCAGCGGCGTGCCGTCGATCGCCAGCGCCTGGCCGCTGAGGCCAGTCGTGTTCCGCCGAGCACTGAGCGCCGGCAGTTTCGTCCACGGCGAGGGAGCATCTCCGGTCATCCAGTCGCCACCTATACGGTTCTTCACCGTAGGCGTCCAGGACGAGGGGTAGGGAGAGCGGTAGTCGCTGATGGCCTTTGGGATGGCCGCATCGCCCCGCGAGCCAGATGACGTCTGCCAAGCGATTTGCGAGCTCGATGTCGCGCTGCCCAGATCGGTCTTCGCAGCGGTTCGTGCCGTGTGGCTCGCTGAAGCTGATCCCAGAGGCATGTGCAGGTGCAGGACACCACCGCCGTGTGCGCGCACAGCATCGGGCGCAAAGCTTCCCGGGCTTTCCGCGGAGTGCCCGGCGACGGTTACGGTGATCGCTCCTGTGCCGACGCCTTCGGGCACCGTCACGATCAGATCGGTCGCGCTCGCTTTATTCACCGTCGCAGTGGTACCGTCGAAGCTCACTTCATCTTCGGAGGGATCGGTGCTGAATCCCGTGCCGGTGATGTCTACCTGGGTGCCGGGCGGTGAGTGTGGAGGCGTCACGGCCAGCACCGCGACCATGCTCGCGCTGTAGCGTTTGATCGAGGTCAGGTTCCCGTCCGGGTCCCATTGATATACGGCTGCCCCTTGGCTTGGATCGTCAACGATGTGCAGACGTCCGGCTTCATCGTAGAGATAGCGGATTCCGGAGTCCGGACTCCCCGAAGCGATTAAAGTCGTCACGGCTGAGGTCGCGCTCGCCGATCCTTCGCTGTTGCTGGCCGTAACCACGACCCGCAGAGTCTTGGACACGTCTTCTTCGCCGAGCGTGTAGCTTTGTTTCGTGGCGCCAGAGATGTTCGCGCATTCGCCACCCGAAGCATTGCAGCGCTGCCACTGGTAAGCGTAAGAGATCGGAGAGACTCCCTGCCATCTACCCGGATCGGTGTTGAGCATGGCGCCACGATCTGGACTCCCGCTGATCGTGGGAGCAGCGAGGTTGGTCAGCGCGTTCGCTTCGACAGCCGAGCTGGCAGAGGACGTTGCCGAGACGTCTTCGAGGCCGTCCGAGGCGGCCACGACCACACGTAGGGTTTTGCCCACATCCCCGCTGGCGAGCACATAGTTGACGCTCGTGGCGCCTTCGATGTTCGCGCATTCGCCACCCGAGGCGTTGCAGAGCTGCCACTGGTAGGCATAGCTGACGGCGCTTCCCGCACTCCATTTGCCGGGGTTGGCGCTCAAGACTCGACCAGAGACGGTTTCACCGGAGATGGAGGGGGCTTCGGTCGATGACAGTGTCGCGTTTTCGACCGTGGTCGAGATCGTTGGCGTCGTATATGTGTTGCCAACGTTGTCGGTGATGACGGCTCGCAGCTTGTACGTTCCACTCGTGAGTTTGGCAGTATCGACGCTGCATCCATAGGCCGCTGCTGAGATCGGCGAGGTCTGCACAGGACAGGCCGCTTCATAGGATTCGCTGCCGCTCGGCGCGATCTGCAATTCCCAGCTGGCGACGCCCGAGCCAGTGTCATATGCGTAGCCTTGGACTTCGAGATCACCCGCGATGCCCTCGAGCAGGGGATAGAGCTCACCCACCGGTGGTGTATTGTCGATGGTAGTGGAGACCGGAGCGGTGGTATAGCGATTTCCTTCAGCATCGGTTATGAGGGCGCGCAGCTGATATTCCCCGTCGGAGAAGGTCGTAGTGTCCATCGCGCAGCGGTATTCCGACCCGCTGTAGGGGGTGCTCTGGACTGGGCACGCGCTGCTCCACGAGCTCGTGCCCGTGGGCGCAAGCTGCACCGCCCAGCTTGCGACACTCGCACCGGTCGAGCTTGCGGTCCCAGACACTTCGACAGTTTTGCCGATGTAGGCAGCAACCGTCGCAAGTGTCCCGCTCAGCGCTGCGTTGTCGATGTGCATGCCCACCGCCGAGGTTGTATACGTGTTCCCGGCGCGGTCGGTAATCACTGCCCGCAGTTTATAGGAGCCGTCGGTGTAAGCCGTCGTATTCACGGTGCAGCCATAGGTGTCACCGCTGATCGGGGTGCTCTGCACAGAACACGCATTCGTCCATTCCGAGCTGCTTTCCGGTGCGATCTGCAGTTGCCAGGACTGAACGCCCGAGCCGCTGTCGCTCGCGGTACCAGTGATCGTCGGCCGGCCATCGACATCGTGCGATGGTTCGGTGACGGATCCCGTCGGTGATGTGTTGTCAACCAGCGTATTCACGACGGCGGTGGTGTATTCGTTGCCCACGTTGTCCGTGATCACCGCACGTAGTTCATACGCGCCATCGGTATAGCTCGTGCTGTTGACGCTGCAACGGTAGGTTGATCCTGAGACCGGTGTCGTTTGCGCCGAGCACGCGTTCACCCATTCCGCTTTGCCCGCCGGAGTGATCTGAGCTGCCAAGAAGCTACCCCTGAGCGACCGTCTTCCGCGATGCCTGATACCGCCGCCGCTGAGCCAGCCAGATACGGCGTCGAATCAACCGTCCCGGTGGGTGGCGTATTGTCAACGACGACCGTGATCGCCGGGGTCGGAGCGGCTCCCGGCGGTTCTGCGCTGTCGCTGAGCTGCGCACGCAACTGGTAGCTGCCGTCCGGATAGAACCCGGACGCGGTGTTCCATGAGCAGCTGAATTCACCGGTCAATCCAGGAGTCAACGGACCACAGAGACTGTGCCATTCGCTTGCGCCCGCCGGCGTCACTTCGACGCTGGCGCTCGAGAACCCGCTCCCCACGCTCTCTCCAATCCCAGAGATTGTTACTGTTTTTGCCGCGTACGGGAGGCGATTTAGGTATCCGCGTGGAGACCCTGAGGTTGGCTCTCGTTCCACCGTCGCCCCGTCAATTTCAACCTGTGAAAGGTCAATTGCTTCGCCGATCGGGAACGTACCGCCGCTGAGAACGATGTGAGCACCGGATTGGGTGACCCATGAGCCCGTCGCAACTTCTTCGGGGATCCCGCCGTCGCTGAAGTCAAGCGTTCCGGTCCTGGCTTCGACCAACCCCTGATTGCTGAAGTTGACCGCCACGGTGCTTGTGCCGCCGCCAGACGACTTTTCGAATGTGCCGGTATTCAGCAGTGACGGCGCTCCGCTCCCGGATGGCTTGATCTGCGATCCATCACAGGACGTTTCGGAGTTGTCCTGAAAAACACCCTTGTTTTCAAACCGCGCCGCTGCGGACATCAGCCATGTGCCTGACCCAAGTGTCACACTACCCTCATTCACCAGTGTGCGTTCAGCCAGGGTCATCGTTTCACACCCAGAAGCTTCCATATTGGCCGTAGCACCAGACTCAAGTACCGTCGATCCCGAGCCGGACATCGTGCCACCAGTCCACGACAGCGATTCTGAGACACCAAGCGTGCCGGTACCAGTGAGAGTGGTACCTCCAACCATATTGAGCGTGCCTACATGAGAGATAGTGGAGGCACTGGTCAGCGTCAGCGAAGCGCCGCTCGCATACATGTACAGAATCGCATCAGAGGCCTGAATATCCGGAGCTTCAAAGCTCCGCCCGTCATTGACGATCTCGCCCCCAAATCGCACTCCCGCACCCCAGACATAAGAGCCACCATTGAACGATAGCGATGCCCCTTCCCCCGCAAGCCACGAACCCGCACCACCCCCAACGCCGTGACTACCGCCACTGAAGATGATCTGCCCCGTCCGCGCTTCAATGGTTCCTTCATTATCAACCTGAAACTGGATCTGACCGAACTGAGTGCCAGACGTCTTCTTCACCGTCCCCGTGTTACGCAACCACACATTCGACCCATCACTGTCCAGCAGACCATGCTCCCACCATTCCGAGCCCGGAACATCCGCATTCACCACAAACGTCCCACTGTTATCGATCTCAGCATTTGAGCGACCCTCCATCGAACCCGAATCCCATGTGAGCGTGCCTTTGTTCACCAAGTCACGTTCGGTCAAAGACACTGCATCACCGGCTCCCGGATTGATCCACCCCGTAGCACTCGAAGTCAATGCGGTCGAACCGGACCCTGACATCGTGCCACCACTCCACCAGAAGGAACTGCTGACATCCAGTGTGCCAACACCGGTCAGGGTCGTGTCGCTCTCAATGTTCAGCGTGCCGAGATGTGAAGCTGTCGATGTGCTCGTCAAGTTGAGCGTGCTTCCGCCTTCCTGTAGCCAGAGCGTCGCGTCGGGTCCCTGGATATCTTCAGCCTGGATGCTTCCCCCATCGAGAGTGATTGTTCCGGACATTTTCACGCCCGAACCAAAGATGTAAGAACCCGCTTTGAATAACACACCGTCGTAACCACCAGACCAAGACCCGTCCTGTGTCGCCCCGCCGTGACCACCGCCCGTGATTACGATCTCACCGACTTTCGCTTCGATCGTTCCTTCGTTATCAATCTGCCACCCGATCGATATAGCTTCCTCCTGTTCGGTTTTCTTCACCGTGCCCGTATTATGTAGCCACACGTTCGACCCATCGCTGTTCAGTAGCCCATGCTCCCATTCCGAGCCAGGAACATCCTCGTTGGTGATGAACGTCCCGCTGTTGTCGATCTCGGCCGAATCCCTGCCTTCCACCGACCCCGTACCCCACGCCAAAGTGCCTTCGTTGACCAGCTCACGTTCAGTCAAGGCGACCGCGTTGCCGACACCGGGATTAATCGACCCCGTAGCCCCCGACTCGAGGACCGTCTTCCCCGATCCCGTCATCGATCCGCCCATCCATGACAGCGATTCCGAGACATCGAGCGTTCCGGCACCGGTCAACGTCGCATTAGGATCAAGGGTCAGCGACGCGGCATGTGAAACAGTGGATGTACCGGTTAATTCAAGCGCGCTGCCGCTTCCGAAGATTATCAAGGTGCCTTCCGGTGCTTGGATATCGCTCGCCTTAATATTCACTCCGGCGATAACGATGGTGCCAGACATATGCACATCAGTGCCAAGCACATACGATCCGATGTTGAACGAGATGGCTCCGCTTTCAGATCCTGCCCATGACCCATTTTGCACGATGCTTTCGTGACCACCGCCCGCGATGATGATCTCCCCACTTTTTGATTCAACGACTCCCTGGTTGTCGATCTGCCACCCGATCGTCGTGAATTCACCGTGTTCGGTCTTCTTCACGATGCCCGTGTTATGCAACCAGACATTAGACCCGTCGCTATTGAGCAAACCACGACCGGTCCATTCTCCAGCAGACACACTCGCGTTAGCAACAAACGTCCCACTGTTATCGAGCTCAGCGTTAGACCGTCCTTCGACTGAGCCCGAACTCCACGTCATCGTGCCATGGTTGACAAGCTCACGTTCAGTCAAAGCGACCGAGCTGCCAGACCCAGGGTTGATCGAACCGGTGGCACCCGATTCCAGGACCGTCGCACCAGAGCCCGACATCGTGCCACCCGTCCATGACAGCGCTTCAGAGACATCAAGAGTTCCAACACCTGTCAGGGTCGTGTCGCTCTCAATGTTCAGGGTCCCGAGGTGCGAGGAAGTCGACGCGTTCGTGAGCGTCAATGTGCTGCCACTGGCATATAGATAGAGGGTGGCTTCGGGCGCTTGGATATCCGGAGCCTGAAGGCTGACCCCGTCGCTGATGATCGTTCCGGCGAGATGCACCCCAGCGCCCCATACGTAGGAGCCGGCGTTGAAGGAGATCGACGCTCCTTCAGCCATCCACGTCCCAGACGCAGCAGTCCCGCTACGGGTACCGCCGCTGAAGATGATCTGGCCCGTTTTGGCATCGACGGTACCTTCGTTGTCTATCTGAAACTGTATCTGGGTGAATTCGCCGCCCGCGGTCTTCTTGATTGTCCCGGCGTTGTGCACCCAGACATTCGAGTCATCCTCATTCAGCAGGCCGTGCTCCCACCATTCATATCCCGGGGCCTGAGCGTTCACGATCAAAGTCCCACTGTTATCAATCTCCGCGTTCGAACGGCCTTCCACCGATCCCGAACTCCACGTCAACGTACCTTCATTCACGAGCTCACGTTCAGTCAGAGCGACCGCAGAACCTGAGCCAGGATCAATCGACCCGGTAGCACCCGAGTCTAGGACTGTCTTACCCGAACCCGTCATCGACCCACCAGTCCACGAGAATGAGCCCGATACATCGAGTTCGCCAGCGCCCGTCAACGATCCACTGCTCAACGCCACCGTGACCGCGGTCGACAGTTCAGAACCAGTCAGTTCCAGAGAGCCGCCAGAGATATCGAGCGTGCCTTCGTCCAGCACCGTCCCGACCTGATTCGATCCGCCCGTCACGTGAACCGTCGCGCCCGACCCTATGCAGGCCACGTCACTGGAACCCGGCACGCTGTCCGTCGACCAGTTTTCAGCCGTCTGCCACAACCCATCCCCCGCATCGCCCGTCCACGTGACGGTGCAGGTCGGATCAGCCGACGTGACGCTCGGCAGAACCGCTAGCCCGACCACAGCAGCCACGACACCAACCGCCACGTACCAACCCGGCAAGCGCCCGAGAACCCTGAGGCCCCGCACCCACTCCACGCCTTCACGCCGCAGACTATCCACCGACACCAACCTCCCCGTGCCCGCTTGTCGTGCAAGATCTCACGATAATCCCATCAGAGAGATTGCCGATGGCCGGAACCTATCATAGGACTCGACGGAGGGTAAGTCCGGATAGCCGCATCATGCGACAAAGGGAGGTGCCAGCATGCGCCTGGAGTCCGATCAGCCCGCAAGACAAGCCAAATGAAGGCCCCCGCTCAAGGGCCGATCACGCCGCGACGCGGCTACCGCCGCTGGCACTACGCCCCCAACGGAAGCTGGGACCTCGCGCGGATCGCTGTGGCCATGCGCACGTGGGCTCGCGAGACCGGGACGCCTCCGCGCTCGTGGGAGTGGTGTCCCAGTGCCGCGCGCAGCGCCGGACTGATGAACGAGACGGAGAGCAAGTGGGAGCGCGAACACCCCCGCTGGCCAGGGAACACGACCGTCTATCGCTACTTCGACTCCTGGGCCTCGGCGCTGGAAGCCGCCGGGCTGCCGCCGTTTGCGCGACACGAATGCAGGCTGCCCCTGGCCGAGCGCATAACGATCGCGCACAGGATGGCCGCAGCCGGCGCCTCCGTCCGCCAGATCGCCGGCGAGCTCGGTGTAGGTGTTGCAAGCGCATATCGCTACTTGAAGACCCACCCCTGCGTGGACTGTGCGGGACCGGTCGTCGGCGACGGCGAGCGATGTCTGCGCTGCGCGACCCGTCGCTCCAACCCCAAGCGCTGGTCCGCTCGCGAGCTGCTGGACGCGATCATCGCGTGGGAGCAGCTCGAGGGACGCCCACCAACGACCATGGACTGGCGGCCATCAACAGATGGCAAGCGCAACCGCTGGGAACGCGAGTTCCCACGCTGGCCGCCGGCCAGCGCAGCACGCATCGTGTTCGGCAACTGGACGGAGATGATCGAAGCAGCCGGCTATCTGCCGTACAACCCGCCATGGGACCCCGCACAGGTGATCGAAGCGATCCAGCGCATGGCGAGCGAGCTGGGCCGCGCGCCCACCATGGAAGAGTGCGACGCCTCCCCCGACGGTTACCCCTCAGCATCCACGATCAAGCGCCGGTTCGGATCATTCACGGCCGGCATCCGCGCCGCCGGCCTCGAGCCGGTTGGGCGCCGCGGCAACCGCACTACACGAGTGGCCTGAACGGGCTCGCGAGTGCGCCTCATCGGTCCGTCCATCGCGATGGCAGGCCCAGCGACGCGCCTGCTCGATGGCGAGAAAACAGTACCGATTTGGTACCCGACGATGATTTTTCGCTCGCCTAGTGTCGATCAAAAGGTGCCGATTTCCAGGCTTTTTCTACGATCGGGGAGACAGGATTTGAACCTGCGACCGCCCGGCCCCCAGCCGGGTGCGCTACCAGACTGCGCCACTCCCCGTGACGGCATCGATTCTACGGACATGCCGGCCGGGTGCTGCCGTCGGGGCGCTGGCGGGTCATTCGACGAGATGGCCACCTACGACGTAGTTTGTGCAAACTGTCGTCGGCGAACCGCTCTTCGGGCGTGGTTCGCACATCTGCGGGGGTAGCTCAATGGTAGAGCCTCGCCCTTCCAAGGCGATGATGCGAGTTCGATCCTCGTCCCCCGCTTACCCCGGCCGCGCGCCTTTGCGCTCCTCCGTCGGCACCTCCCCCGCCTCCCCCGTCAGGCCCGGGGGCGGCCAGGGGCCGAACCAATTGTCTCTTGCGCCGTCCAGCGTGATCGTCGAGCCGTTCAGCGCCCTGCCGAGCGGTGAGCACAGCAGCGCCATCAGCCAGGCGTGCTCCTCCGGGCGACCCAGCCGCTGGAGCGGGACCGAGCGGGCCATGCCGGCCCTCACCGTGTCGGGGTACTTGCCCATCGCCTCGGTGTCGAAGT
Source organism: uncultured Solirubrobacterales bacterium (assembly GCA_963736555.1). Taxonomy (GTDB): domain Bacteria; phylum Actinomycetota; class Thermoleophilia; order Solirubrobacterales; family Solirubrobacteraceae; genus Palsa-744. The sequence continues at coordinate 26,487 of CAVTPC010000015.1, read as the reverse complement.
GCCCGGCCGCGACGGCCGTCACCGCGATCCCGCGCTTTGCCCAGCGTTTGGCCAGTTCGCGTGTCATCGCCTCGACTGTCGCTCTGGCCGCGCCCGAATGGGCCATGCCGGGCATGCCGTTGTGCGGCGACAGTGTCACGTTCACGATCGTCCCCCCGCTCTTGCCCTCCCCCATCCCGCGCTCGACGGCGGCCGTGGCCATGTTCAGCATGCCCTCGACGTTCAGCCTCCACACCGCGCTCCAGCCCTTGGCGACGATTGACTCGGCCGGCGTGAAGTACTGACCGCCCGCGTTGTTGATGAGCACATCGAGCCTGCCGTGCCGCTCGATCACTGTCTCTACCAGCCGTCGTGCCTCTTCCGGCTTACGCACGTCGCCCGCTGCCCAGTCCGCTGCGATCTCCTGGCCGACCGCGCCCCCGATCTCCGCCACCGCCGACTCCAGCACCTCCGCGCGCCGGCCTGCGATCACAACTCCTGCGCCACACCGCACAAGCTCGATCGCCGTGGCCTTGCCGAGACCGGTCCCACCGCCCGTGACCAGCGCCACCCGCCCGGACAGCAGTCTCGCGGCGAACACCTGGGAGCGCGCGGTGCCGACCATACCCGCGATCATACGAGCGTGGCCCGTCCCTCCGTGAGCAGGCGTGTGCGCTGGATCGCGGCCGGACTGATCGTCCTGCTCGTGGCCGTCGCGCTCGGGGGCTATCTGTACGAGCGCCATCGCACCGGCTCCATCTACCACCCCCACGCCCGCTTCATCGCCCAGCCCTCCCCCACGCTGCCCGCCCACGGACCGTCGCGCTACGCCTGGCCCTTCTACGGCTACTCCGCCGACCACACCCGCTTCTTCCCCGCCCCCGCACGCGTGTTCCCGCCGTTCAAGACTCTGTGGGTCCGCACCGGCCACTCGCTGCTCGAGTTCCCGCCATCGCTGTCCGGCGACCACATCTTCCAGCTCGCCGACGACGGCGTCCTCAGTGCGATCAACATCCACACCGGCCACTCCTTCTGGCAGCATCGCATCGGCTCTTTGTCGGCATCCACGCCCGCGGCTGTCGGTGATGTCGTCTACGCGACCGTGCTCGCGCGAGCCGATGGCGTCGACAAGGGCGAAGTCCTAGCGCTCTCCTGCTCCACCGGCCGCGTCCTCTGGTCGCGCGCGCTGCCCAGCCCGAGCGAGTCCTCGCCGCTCGTCGCCGGCGGACGCGTCTTCTTTGGCTCACAGAACGGAACCGTCTACGCGCTGAACGCTCACGACGGCGATGTCATCTGGACCTACCACGCCGCCGGGTCCGTCAAGGCCAGCCCGACCCTCGCCGGCGGTATCCTCTACTTCGGCGACTACTCCGGCCATGTCCAGGCGATCGACGAGTCCACCGGCCACCGCATCTGGGACAGCAGCTCCGAAGGCGCCCTCTTTGGTAGCGGCACGTTCTACTCGACCGCGGCGGTCATGTACGGGCGCGTCTTCCTTGGCAACACCGACGGGCGCATCTACGCCTACGATGCCTCCACCGGGCGTCTGGACTGGGCGGTCCAGACGGGCGCCTACGTCTATGCCTCGCCGGCCGTCACGAACGCCCCCGGACTCGGCCCGGCCGTCTATGCCGGCTCCTACAACGGCACCTTCTACGCGCTCAATGCCCGCACCGGGGCGATCGCTTGGCAGTTCCATCCCGGCGGACGCATCTCCGGGTCGGCGACGATCGTCGGGCGGGTCGTCTACTTCGCCGACCTCGCCAGCCATCGCACCTATGGCCTGGGCATCTCTACCGGACGCGTCGTCTTCCAGATGCACACCGGCTCGTTCGACCCCGTGATCAGCGATGGCATCAACATCTATCTGACCGGCTACACCGGCCTATATGGCCTGACGCCAGCGAAATAGAGTCGCTCGATCGCGTCACATTGATCGGCTGGAGCGTCACTCCGATATGTACGACGCGCCCCGACCGTTCGCCCCCCAAGCCAACCCGATCCGGTTCTTCCGATCCGGTTCTTCTCAACCTGTGCAGGCACCGCCCAGCCCCAGTGCACGGCTCAACGAGAACCTCGCCGCAACCACGATCTTTCCTGGCGTACGCGCCCGCACATACGTCCATCCTCCCGGCGCGCTCGTCACGCAGCCATCGCCCGATGTGACCGTGTCATACCGCGTGTAGTGCACACGCACCAGCAGCGTTCCCGCCGCGCTGGCGTTCAGGACGAACGATTCGTCCCCGAGCGCTGTCAGCTTCCCCGGGCCGCTCAGCAGCGGCATCGGATCACGCACCGCATACACGCGCCAGTGCCGGCTCGCGAACACCAACCGCAGATACGCCAGCCCGTGACGGATCAATGTCCCCTCCTGGGCGCTGGAGCTGTCCAGCGGCACATCCGGCAGCGCCACGTACGCCACAGCCTGTTCGTCGCAGCCACGCTCTGTATGAGCTCACCGTCAGTCCCTTTTTGAGCAGCACCGAGTCATAGCGCTCCTCCAGTTGCTTCTCCCAGCCCCGCGCCAGCGACATGCTCGGCGCGAGCACCGCCGCCTCCCAGTGCGAGCGCGTCAGCGGCACCTCAACCCGCTGCGTGCTCGCACCGTGGCTGAGCAGGTACCCCTCGACCGGCGCGTAGTACGACCCTTGCGTAGCTTCCGATCCGGCCACCGCCCTCGTCTCGCGCACGGGACCCCACACGATCCACACGAAGCTCGCGCACACCGCCACCCCGACCACGACCGACCGCAACCCCAACATTGACGCAGACGCGCGGCGCGCGGATCTCGACCCGGGCATGAATGGGGACAGTCCCACTCGTGGCGCCGGTCCCCGCCGACCCCGTCCCCCACTTCGACGCCCGCCCAGCCGCCCGCCGCTGCCGGCCAGCGCGCACAGCAGCAGCGGCCCCGCCAGCAGCACGCCGTAGCGCTCGATGTTGCTGCCCATCGGTGTGTGCATGAGTAGACACAGCACACAGGCGGCCAGATACACGACCGCTCCGATCCGCAACGTCCGTCCGTGAGACGCACCGCGCGGCAGCGCGCACAGAAACGCCCCCACCACCACGACCGTTGCCGCGAACGACGTCACTGGATACGGCTCGAACCCGCCTTCCGGAAACAGCACCCGCACCGGCACGAGCACCAGCGCGACTGCACCCGCGACCGCCAGCAGCACCTGTGGATCATCTTGCGCGAGCGCATACGTCAGCCCGGCCAGCGCCAGCAGCACGCCCGCGACCGGGCTCGCCGCCGCGCACACCGCCGCGAACAGCGCCGCGAACAGCAATCGTTCGCGGTACAGCGCATACGCGCACGCCACCGCGAACGTGACGCCGAGCGCGAACGTCAGCCGCCCGCTCCACACGTCCCCGACGGCCGCGACCACGAACACACACGTCCCCAGTCGCACGCACAGCTCGTCCCCGAACACACCGAGCACGATCCGCTCGAACAGCACCGCCGACGCGAGCACCGAGCAGACCGCCAGCGCGCGCATCCCGATCAACGAGGCCAGCGGCGCGAACAGCAGGCTGTAGCCGGGCAGATCGTGACCGGCATACCAGTGCTCGTCGAACACCCCGAACCCCACCCGTTCGTACAGCCCGAGCCGGTACACCTGGGCCGCCAGATCGGGCGTGCGTGGGTCCACGAGCAGCCACACGAGCAGCAGTCCACCTGCCAGCAGGACCGCCACCGGGATCGGCGCAGCGCGCGTATAGGCCGGCGCCCGGGGTGCTACCCCACCGAGCCCCGACCCATGCCTGCTAGAACCGGCGACCGATCTCGAAGTAGCGCCGATAATGGCCCGATGCGACACGCGCAGATCATGACGTCCACACGCACCCCACGAGCGGGCGCGCGAGCGGGCACCGTCCTGGCGATGGCGTTCGCCCTCGTCGCGCTCGCCGCCGGGTGCGGCGGAACGACCAGGCCTCCGGGGCCGATCACATCCAGCGAACTGGCCGAAGCACAGACGTTCCCCTACTACCGGATCTACTGGGCGGGCCGCGCTTTCAGGGGCAGCCGCTCGTCGCCGCGGACGGGCTCAAGGGCTACAACAGCGAGGTCGGCGACAGCGTCTACTACGGCGACTGCGTCAGCGGCCATGGCGTGTTCGGCGGCGGCGGCTCGTGCACGCTGCCGCTGCAGGTCACGACCGTGGTCTACCGGCTGCACTCCAACGCCCCGCTCGGCCCGCAGCGCAACATCGCTGATCCGGGGCGTGCCCGCGACCGTGTATGACGAAGGCCGCTCGATCGAGCTCTACAGCGGCCGGCTCGTCGATCGACATCTTCTCCGACACGTTCGCCCGCGCGCGCGCGGCGGCGCTGCGGCTGCGCCCGCTGAACGCATCCGGCTCGGCGAGCGGTCCGCTGCCCGCGCCCGTCTACTGCCCCGGCCTGTCCGGACCCCAGGACCGCTCGCTCGAACGCGCGATGGCGCACCTGCCGGGCCACGCCTGCCAGCACGCCGCCGCGCAGATCGCGTTCACAGGGTTCGTCAAGGAATAGTTCTGGCCTGACGGGGTCGCGCCGTGGATGGCAGACGCCGCACGGGCGCAGGCGTGCTGGTAGCACGTCGAGCATCGCGGGTGGCGTATGACGCCGCGGAGCGGCCGCATCAGACCGCAAGATATTCCTTGACGGGCCCTAACAGCCTGCACCTGTCCGCGTCGGCGCCGGCGTCGCGATCGGGCGACTGAGCTCGCCGCGAATGCTGAGGAACGCCGCCGAGCCGATCAGCGCCGGCACCCACAGCGAGACCGCCCGGTAGGTGACGACGGCCGCGAGCACCAGCGAGCCGGGGCGCACGCCGAACAGGATCAGCATCCCGAACAGCCCCCCTTCGACCGCGACCAGACCGGCGGGGATCGGCAGCGAGTTGGCGAGCATGCCCACGAGATATGCCATCGCCACGACCCAGAACGACGGCGCGGGACCGTAGGCGAGCAGGCACGCGTACAGCGCGGCGACGTCGAACAGCCAGTAGGCGACCGCTCCCAACAGGCGCCAGTCGCGGCGCGCTCTGATCAGCCCCAGCGCGTCGAACACGCCGCCGCTCAGCGCGGTCAGCGCGACGTACATGCGCCCGCGCGAGCGGATCCGCCGCTCGGCGCTGCGCCGCGCCCAGGCGGCCAGCGCGATCGTGCCGGCGATCGTCGCCACAGCCGCCGCGGCCGGCAGCAGCGTCAGCAGCGGGTTGCGCGAGCCGGGCAGCAGGCCGAGCCACATCGGCATGCCGATCAGCGCCGTCGCGCCGACGTTGACCGCGCTTGTGAGCACGAAGATCAGCACCGAGCGCTTGGCGATGCGCTCCACCGACACGCCCCTGGTGCGCAGCACCCAGGCGCCGAGCGCGATCCCCGCGAGACCGCTGACCGACACGACCGAGTTGACCGCCAGCTCCGACAGCGACAGCCGCGAGATCAGCCGCCGGCCGAGCATCCCGAACACCAGGCCGAACAGCACGACATACCCGGCGCACGAGCACAGCTCGAACCCGACCCCCGCAGCCACCCATCCGGGGTGCGCGTCGCTGATGCGATCGGCCGCCGCGCGCAATCCCGGCACGGCCAGCAGCAGGGCGGCGACGAGCGCGAAGAAGATTGCCAGGCCGATGATGCTGTTGCGCAGGGTGCGCGACTGCTGGGACATCGCCGCGGCGGCGTCGGCCGAGACGTCGCCTCGTTGAAACTTCCTCTTCTATTGGGCTCTCACCGGCGATATCGGGCATGTCCCTCCGCTTTAATCACCATTATGGCCGAGCCACTCGCTCGCATCCTCGTCGTCGACGACGAGCCCGCGGTACAGAACGCTCTGTCCCGCGCGCTCACGCTAGAGCACTACGCGGTCGCCCAGGCGATGGACGGCCAGCAGGCGCTCGAACGCCTCGGCGCGGACCCTTACGAGGCGGTGATCCTCGACGTCGCGATGCCGCGCATCGACGGCCTGGAGGTGTGCCGGCGGCTGCGCGAGGGCGGCGACCGCACGCCCGTGCTGATGCTGACCGCGCGCGAAGAGATCGACGATCGCGTCGCGGGACTGGACGCCGGCGCCGACGACTACCTGGTCAAGCCGTTCGCGCTGCGCGAGCTGCTCGCGCGCGTGCGCGCGCTGCTGCGCCGGGCCGGCGACGAGGACGACGACGAGCAGGAGCGCACGCTCGCCTTCGAGGACCTGCGCCTGGACCGGCTCGCCCACGAAGCCTGGCGCGGCGAGCGGGTGCTGGCGCTGACCCGGACCGAGTTCCTGCTGCTGGAGATGTTCCTGCGCCACCCCCGCCAGGTGCTGACGCGCTCGGCGATCTTCGAGCACGTCTGGGGGTATGACTTCGGCGCGACCTCCAACTCGCTGGGCGTATACATGGGCTACCTGCGCCGCAAGACCGAGGCCGGCGGCGAGCCGCGGCTGCTGCACACGGTGCGCGGCGTCGGCTACGTGCTGCGCGCGCCATGAGCTTCCGCCGGCGAATCACGTTCGCCTCGGCGGCCGCGGTCGCGGTCGCGGTGCTGCTCGCCTCGGTGCTCGTCTACGTGCTCACCTCCAACAGCTGCACGGCCAGGTCGACACGCAGTTGCGCACCCGCTCGGACAACCTGCGACTGATCGAGCACCACCCGGCGCACCGGCACGGCGATCGCCTGCTCGACGCGCTGGCCGACCGTGGCGCCTCGGCGCAGCAGCTGCTCGAAACGGCCAGCAGCCCGGCGAAGCACTCGGCAACGTCTCGCCCCGGCCCAACCAGGTGCGCGGCTACCAGCAGCTGGTGGACGCCAGCGGCACGGTGCTGTTCCGCTCGGGCGCCAAGAACGTGACGCTGCCGGTCGAAGCCCGCACGCGCGCGCTGGCGGCGGGCAAAGGCGAGAGCTTCTTCCGCGACGCCACCGTCAACGGCATCCATCTGCGCATCCTCGCCGAGCACCTCGCGCCGGGACGGGTCGTGCAGTTCGCCCAGCCGCTGACCGAAGTCGACGAACTGCTCGACCACCTGCGCCTGATCCTCGTGCTGCTCGGCCTCGGCGGGATCCTGCTGGCGGCGCTGCTGGGGCAGCTGGTCGCGCGCGCCGCGGTGCTGCCCGTCAGGCGGCTGACGCGCGCGGCCGAGCACGTGGCCGAGACGCAGGACCTCTCTCAGACGCATCGCGCCCGCCGGCGAAGACGAGATCGGGCGCCTGGCGGTCAGCTTCAACGCGATGCTCGACGCGCTCGAGCTCTCGATGAGCGCGCTGGACGAGTCGGTGCACGCCCAGCGCCAGCTCGTCGCCGACGCCTCGCACGAGCTGCGCACGCCGGTCACGAGCCTGCGCACGAACATCGAGATCCTGCAGCAGGCCGGCGACATGGACGCGCAGGAGCGCGAGCTGCTGCTGGACGACGTGGTCGAGCAGATCGAGGAGCTGACGCTGCTGATGAACGACCTGATCGACCTCGCCCGCGGCGAGGAGCAGAACGCCGAGCCCGAGGACGTGCGCCTGGACATGGTCGTCGCGCGAAGCGGTCGAGCGCACCCGGCGCAACTCCGCGTCACCGACCACGCCGTTGCAGACGCGCCTCGAGCCGGTGCTCGTCAGCGGCGTCGCGGCCCGGCTGCAGCGAGCCGTCGTCAACCTGATCGACAACGCCGTCAAGTACAGCCCCGAGGGCGAGCCCGTCGAGGTCGTGCTGGCTCCTCATCGACGATCACGTCGATCGGCGATGGCGGCGGCGTTCTGACCGTCCGCGACCACGGACATGGGATCTCCGCCGAGGACATGCCGCACGTGTTCGACCGCTTCTACCGCGGCGCCGAGGCGCGCGGTCGTCCCGGCTCGGGCTGGGTCTTGGCGATCGTCAGGCAGGTCGTCAGCCAGCACGGCGGCACGGTCCCCGCCGAGCGCGCCCCCGGCGGCGGCACCCTGATGCGCGTCACGCTGCCGGGGGCCGAGCCGCTCGACCGCGACCGAGAGCTCGGGCGAGGTGCCCAGGCCAGCGTCCCCAGCGGCTCGCCGGGCCTCCAGGCGGCAGCGGCGGGCGTCGAGCGCACGCTGCGCGACAGCGCGCCGGGCGAGAGGCCGTAGCGGCGGCGAAACGCGCGGCGAAGTGCGGAAGGCTGGCGATAGCCGACCAGGCGCCCTACGTCGCCGACCGGGATCGCGCGCTGCTCCGATCAGCAGTTGCGCGGCTACTCGACATCCGCCGCGCGAACAGGTCCTCGTGGAAGGTGTCGCCGAACTGCGCATATGCGCGCTGCAGCTGCCTGGGCGAGGTCGACAGCGCGTTGGCGACCGCGGCGAGGGTCAGCGGGCGGGCGGTAGTAGCGCGAGACGAGCACCCTCCCCAGCAGATACAGGCGACGGTGCTCGCTGAACGTATCGGGGCGCACACCCCTTATCGACCCCGCCTCCCGAACGGGACAGCGACCGACGTCCTCGCGGTGCGAATCGGGACACCCAAACCAATCTTCATCCTCCGCCCGCTACTCCTCCCCAGCTCCAGCACCGCCAGGAACGCCTCCTGGGGAACCTCGATGCGCCCGACCTGCTTCATCCGCTTCTTGCCCTCCTTCTGTTTGGCGAGCAGCTTTTTCTTGCGCGTGATGTCCCCGCCGTAGCACCCCGCGATCACGTCCTTGCGAAACGCTTTGACCGTCTCCCGGGCGATCACGTGCGAGCCGATCGCCGCCTGGATCGGCACGTCGTACTGCTGGCGGGGGATCCGCTTGCGCAGCTTCTCGGTCAGCGTGCGCCCCATCTCATACGCCTTCTCGCGGTGCACGACCATCGACAGCGCGTCCACCGGATCGCCGGCGAGCAGCACGTCGAGCTTGACCAGATCCGAGGGCTTGCGTCCCGCTGAGCTCGTAGTCGAGCGAGGCATACCCTTTCGTGCGCGACTTCAGCTGGTCGAAGAAGTCGAGCACGATTTCCGCCAGCGGCAGCTCGTAGGTCATCTGCACCCGCTCGGGCGACAGGTAGTGCATGCCCGGCGTGCTCGCCACGGCGCTCCTGACACAGCTCCATCACCGCGCCGATGTGCTCGTTCGGGCGCGATCACCTGCGCCTGTGATGAACGGCTCGCGGATCTCCTCGATCGTGCCCGGGTCGGGCATGTCCGAGGGGTTGTGCACCTCGAGCTCCTCGCCGTTGGTGAGCGTCACGTCGAACTCGACCGAGGGCATCGTCGCCAGCAGCTCCAGGTCGTACTCGCGCTCCAGCCGCTCGCGCACGATGTCCATGTGCAGCAGTCCGAGAAACCCGCACCTGAACCCGAACCCGAGCGCATCCGAGGTCTCCGGCTCCCACGAAGCGCCGCGTCGTTGAGGACCAGCTTCTCCAGCGCGTCGCGCAGGTCGGGGTAGTCGTCGGAGTCGATCGGGAACAGCCCGCAGAACACCATCGGCTTGACCTCGCGATACCCCGGCAGCGGCTCGTGTGGCCTCGCCGCCGGCGTCGCCGCCGCCCGGGCCGGACGTCCGCGCGCGTCGTCAGGGTGTCCCCCACGCGCAGCAGCGTGACGTCCTTCAGGCCCGTGATCAGATATCCGACCTCGCCGGCCGCGAGCTGATCGGTCGGCATCATCTGCGGGCTGAACACGCCGATGTCGTCGATGTCGGCCTCGGTGCCCGTCGCCATCGCGCGGATCGCCTCGCCCTTGGCGAACACCCCGTCGACGACCCGGATGTAGGCGATCACGCCGCGGTACTGGTCGAACTCGGAGTCGAATATCAGCGCCCGTGCGGTGCCCGTCCGGGTCACCGGACGGCGGGGGCACGCGCGCGATCAGCTCCTCCAGCACCTCAGCCGCACGCCGTCCCCGGTCTTGCCGCTGATGCGCAGGATCCACTCCGGCGGCTCGCCGATCAGCTCGCCGACTTCGCCCGCGACCCGCTCGGGCTCGGCGCCGGGCAGGTCGAGCTTGTTCAGGCACGGGATCAGCTCCAGCCCCGACTCGACCGCGAGGTAGGTGTTCGCGACGGTCTGCGCCTCCACGCCCTGGGCGGCGTCGACGACCAGCAGCGCGCCCTCGCACGCCGCCAGCGAGCGCGAGACCTCGTAGGTGAAGTCCACGTGCCCGGGCGTGTCGATCAGGTGCAGCTGATAGGTCTCGCCGTCGGCGGCGGTGTAGAACACGCGCACCGCCTGCGCCTTGATCGTGATGCCCGCGCTCGCGCTCGAGCTCCATCGAGTCCAGCACCTGCGCGCGCATCTCGCGCGCGGCGACCGTGTGCGTCAGCTCGAGGATGCGGTCGGCGAGCGTCGACTTGCCGTGGTCGATGTGGGCGATGATCGAGAAGTTGCGGATGTGCGCCTGGTCCATGGCGGCCAACTCTAGGTGGCGCGTGCCGATGGCCCGGGTCTGACCCGCTAGCCTTCGTGGTCCGGCGGATCGCCAACTCGACTACGGGCCCTCGAGGCTCAACCGCGGCTACGCGCCGACCCTCGGGCCGGCGGCCTGTCCAGGTGTCGGGAGTGTCACGCCGCCCAGGCAAGACACATAGTCCTGGGACGTAAGTAGTAAGCGGCGATCTATGTTCGGATGCAGCCGGGCGGGCCATTGGCTCCCCGGCTCGTGTCCGGTGGGCTTAGCGGGCTCACCCGGCCGCTGCTCGGCTTACGCCCGCCCGAGCGTGCGGTACGTGCTAGGCCCGCCCGAGCTGGGTGCGGATCAGGCGGTTGACCTGGTGGGCCTCGGGGATGCGCATCGCCAGCACCGCGCGCATGTACACGAGCACTCCCGCCACGCCCGCCCCGCCGACGCTGACGATCTGGGCCGGCAGCGAGCCGCCGAGCAGGCGGTGCAGGATCGTCCACACCACCCACGACACACCCCCGAGCAGCGCGGAGGCGAGCAGTATGCGCGCGGTGATCATGATCGTCTGCGCGCCCTCCAGCCGGCCGTTGAAGCCGATCCGCAGGCGGTGGTACTGCAGCGCGGTCATCACGGCGTTGGCCGCGACCGTGCCGATGATCAGCCCGGCGATCCCCAGCGGCTTGTACAGGCCGATCGAGACGATGATGTCCACGACGATGTTCAGCGCCGCCAGGCGGGTCGGTATCCAGGGGCGCTGCACCGAGAAGAACACGCGCGTCAGCAGCAGGTTCAGACCGCCGAACGGGCAGGCTGATCGCGAACCAGAACAGCGCTTCGGAGACCAGACTCGTGGATTTGGCGTTGAACTGGCCACGTTCGAACACCAGCCGCACGATCGGCGTCGTCAGCACGAGCATGAACACCGCCGAGGGGATCAGCAGCAGGTTGATCTGGCGCATGCCGATCCCGATCGTGCGGCGCATGTTCGCCGACGTCCTGCCGCGCGGCCATGCGGCTGAGGGTCGGGAACAGCACGGTCGCGACCGCCACGCTGAACAGGCCCTGGGGCAGCATGTAGATGCGAAACGCGTTGTCGATCGCGCGCGGGGCCTCCTTGTTGACGAGCGTCCCGAACACCGAGTTGATCAGCTGGTCGAGGTTGACGATGCCCAGGCCGATCGTCACCGGCAGCATCAGCGTGAACACCTGCGGATGCGCGGGTCGTGCCAGTCGATCGAGAACTGCAGGCGGAAGTCGATCCGCCGCAGTGCGCCGAACACCATCAGCATCTGCACGAACGTCGCGATCAGGATCGCGATCGCATACGCGTACACCTGATTGCCGTTTTCCACGCCGCCGTGGAAGTGCGGGCGCAGCACGACGAGCAGCACGATGATCACGAGGTTCCACACCGCCGGCGCGATCGCGGGGATCGTGAAGTGTTCGTAGGACTGCAGGATCCCCGACGAACAGGCCGGTCAGGCCGATCAGCAGCACGACCGGGAACAGGATCTGCGAGAAGCGCGACGGTGAACGCGTCGAGCGGAGCCATGAACGTCGGGCCCGGTGAACAGCGGCATGATCACGCCGGCCGCCAGGATGAACACGGCGGTGATCGCGCCGAGGACGATCAGGATGATCCAGAACAGCGTCGAGGCCAGCCGGAACGCCTCGCGCTTGCGGCCCTGCTGCAGCAGGTCTGTGAACACCGGCACGAACGCCGCCGACAGCGCCGCGTTGGCGAACAGGTTGCTGACCAGGTTCGGGATCTGAAACGCGATCGTGAACGCCGAGGTCGGGCCCGCCCGTCCCGAAGAAGCTCGCGGCGACGACTTCGCGCGCGAGTCCCACCACGCGCGATATACCGGTCGCGATCGAGAAGATCGCGGTGTTGCGGGCGACCCGTTCCCGGCCGCCGTCCCACGTCCAGTCCCGCCGCCCCCACCCTGCTCGGGCTCCGGCGGCCGAGACCGCCGTATTCCTCGCCGAAGCTCGCGTCGGGCATGCCGATGATCTCGCCGGCGCGGATCGACCGAACCCTGCTCGGCGCGCGTCGGGGATGGCGAGGACATCCCTCGGGCGCCGCGACCGGTCTGCTCGGTCCTCCGCCGGCGCCCGGATCGTCATGCGGCGACGGCTCTCCGACGGGCTCGCCGTCTGGTGGGATCTCGGACAAGGCCGCTATAGTACGGCGCTCAAACGATGGCCAACATTCATTCTCAAAAGAAGCGCATCCTGCGCACCGAGCGCGAGCGGCTGGAGAATCGCCAGTACACCTCGGCGATCAAGACCTACTTCCGCCGCCTCGAGGCGACGATGCAGAGCGGCGACACCGACCACCGCCGACGCCGAGCACCGCGAGCTAGTGAGCACGATCGACAAGGCCGTCAAGCGCGGCGCGATGCACAAGAACACCGGCGCGCGCCGCAAGTCCCGCGCCGCCCGCCTACGCGCGGGCGCGCCGTCCTCGTCTTAGCTTGGCCGTCAGCTCGCTCGTTGATCCGCTCGCGATCGATTCGATCGCGCGCAGCGCCTGCGTCTCTTCCTCCAGCCCCGACATCCGCGAGCGGGCCGCCGGCAGCGGTGAGCCTCCGCGCGTATCGAGCTCCAGGTCCGCCAGCACGCCCGAGCGCGGCGCGCAGCCGCTCGGGCTCGGTCTGAGCCACGTCCTTGACGAACCGCTCGGCCGCGCGCGGCGGCATCCGCAGGCCGCGCCTGACCTCGGCGGCGGACTCGCCCGCCTGCAGGCGCAGCGCGATCGCGAGCGCTTCGCGCAGGCGCGAGGCCATCAGATATGTCAGCCCCGCCAGCCGCTCGCCCTGTGCGCGCAGGCGCATGTACGAGCGCGTGGCCTCGCGCGCGTCGGCCCCGACGAGCGCGTCGGCGAGCGTGTACGCGCGGTACTGCGGCCGAGCGTGCGGCGCGGCGCTCGATGTCCTCGACGCTCACCCGGCCGGCGAGTCGAGTCCTGCTCCAGCGCCAGCTTCTCCAGCTCGCGCACCAGTCGCTGCTGGCGCTCGCCCACCTGGCCGACCAGCGCCGTGGCCGCGGCCATGTCGAGCTCGATGCCCATGCGCGCCGCCTGAGCGCGGGCCCACTTGGGCAGCTCCCACGGCTTGACCGTCCCCTGCGCGACGACCTGTCCTCCCGCCCGCTTGACCGCCTCGTGGACGGCCGCGGGCGCCTTGGCCCGGCCCTCCTCGCGGGCGAACAGCGCCACGGTCGTCTCGGGCGGCATCGCCGCCATCGCCGGCGTCAGGTGCTGCTCGACCTCGGCCTGCTTCCAGCGCTCGACCCCGTCCACGAGGATCACGCGCCGCCCGATCGCGAGCGTCATCGCCGCGAGCGCGCTCGCGACGCCCGCCGGGGTGGCCGACTCGCCCTCCAGCGTCTCCACGCTGTCCGCCCCACCCTCGCGTTCGGCCAGCGCGCGCAGTCCCGCGCGGCGCTCGGCCACCGCGCCGTGGTCGTCGCCGTGGATCAGATACGCGGGCTTGAGGTCGGGCATCGGACGCCCAGTCTAGGCGCACCGCCAGACCGCTCAGCGCACGACGAGGTTCACGAGCTTGCCCGGTACGACTATCTCCTTGACGATCTCCTTGCCGTCCACGTGCGCTTTCACGTTCGGCGCGCCGCTGCACAGCTCCTTGAGCTCCTCCGGGCTCGCGTCCGACGCCGCCTGCACGCGGTCGCGCAGCTTGCCGTTGACCTGACACACCAGCTTATACGTGTCTTGCTCCAGCAGCTCCTGGTCGGCCTGCGGCCACGGCTGCTCCCACACGCGCTCGCCCGTCAGCCGCTCGTACACCTCGGCGCCGACGTGCGGCGCGAACGGGAACAGCAACGAGGCGGCGCGTCGCCAGCGCGAACCTCTGGGTCGCCACGCTCGCCTGCTCACGCAGCCGCGAGCATTCGTTCAGCAGCTCCATCACCGCCGCGATCGCGGTGTTGAACGCGAACCGGCGCAGGTCGCCGGAGACCTTGTCGATCGCCCAGTGGGTCTTGCGCAGGAGTTGATCATCGGCATCCGCCCCGTTCAGCACATGCTCTTGTTCCTCTGATGTTCGGGGTGGCGCATGCGCCACCCCGCCGAGCGGCACATGTGCCGCCCGGGACAGGGCCGCATGCGGCCCTGCCGGAGGCGCCGCATGCGGCGCCTCCCCCCTTCCTTTTCCGACGTTTCGATCGCCAACCGCCACAGTCGGCTCAGGAACCGGTGCACGCCCTCCATCCCCTCGTCCGACCAGTCCGCGTCCTGGTCGGGCGGGCCGATGAACAGGATGTAGCAACGGGCCGTATCGGCTCCGTAGCGCTCGACGATCGAGGCGGGCGAGACGACGTTGCCCCTGGACTTCGCATCTTCGCGCCGTCCTTGGTGACCATTCCCTGCGTGAACAGCGCCCCGAACGGCTCCTGCACGTCGAGGTGTCCGAGGTCGGCGAGCGCCTTGGTGAAGAACCGCGCGTACATCAGGTGCAGGATCGCGTGCTCGACCCCGCCGATGTACTGGTCCACGGGCATCCACTCGCGCAGCGCCGCCGGCTCCCACGCCGCGCGGTCGTTGGACGCGTCGCAGTAGCGCAGGTAGTACCAGGACGAGTCGACGAACGTGTCCATCGTGTCGGTCTCCCGGCGCGCCTCCCCACCGCACTCCGGGCAGCTGGTGCGCACCCACTCCTCGGCGCTCGCCAGCGGCGAGCGCCCCCGCGGCGCGTAGTCCTCGATCTCGGGCAGCTGGACGGGCAGCTGATCCTCGGGCACCGGCACCGCGCCGCAGCGCTCGCAGTAAACGATCGGGATCGGCGTCCCCCAGTAGCGCTGGCGTGACACGAGCCAGTCGCGCAACCGGTAGTTGACCGACGCGTGACCCTTGCCCTCGCCGTCCAGCCACGCCACGATCGCGCTCAGCGCCTCGCGATTGTGCATACCGTCGAACTCGCGGATCGGAGTTGACCAGCGGGCCGTCTCCCGTATACGGCAGCCCCTGCTCGTCGCCCTCTCGTCGTCCGGTGGCGTTCCTTCGATCACTCGTCTGATCGGCAGCGTCGAACGCGCGCGCGAACGCGTGGTCGCGCTCGTCGTGCCCCGGCACCGCCATGATCGCGCCGGTGCCGTACTCCATCAGCACGTAGTCGGCCACATACATCGGGATCTGCTCGCCGTTGACCGGGTTCGTGACCGTGCGCCCCAGCGCCACGCCTGTCTTCGGCTTCTCGGCGTTGCCGCGCTCCTCGCCGGACTCGGTGATCGCGTGGCTGACGTACTCGCGCACCTGCCTGCTCGCGCTCAGTCCCTGCGACGAGCCGCAGCACGTCCGGGTGCTCGGGGGCCATCACGAAGAACGTCGCGCCGAACAGCGTGTCCGGGCTGGTCGTGAACACGGGGTAGTCGATGCCGAGCCCAGTCCTCGCAGCGGAACGTCACCTCCGCCCCCTCGCTGCGCCCGATCCAGTTGCGCTGCATCGTCTTGACGTGCTCGGGCCAGTCGATCGTGTCGAGGTCGTTCAGCAGCCGCTCGGCGTAGTCGGTGATCCGCAGGAACCACTGCTCGAGCTGGCGAACTTCGACCGTCGCGCCACAGCGCTCGCAGGTCCCGTCGGCGTTTACCTGCTCGTTGGCGAGCACCGTCTGGTCGTGCGGACACCACTTGACCGCCGCCTCCTTGCGGTAGGCGAGACCGGCCTCGAACAGCTGCAGAAAGATCCACTGCGTCCAGCGGTAGTAGCTCGGTTCGTGCGTGGCCAGCTCGCGCGACCAGTCGATCGAGATGCCCCAGCTGCGGAACTGTTTTTGGAACGAGGCGATCGAGGCGTCCGTCGAGACCGCGCGGGTGCACGCCAGTCTTGATCGCATGGTTCTCCGCCGGCAGCCCGAACGAGTCGTATCCCATCGGGTGCAGCACGCGCCGGCCCAGGCGGCGGTGGTAGTGGGCGATCGCGTCACCGACCGAATAGACCTTCAGATGGCCGATATGCGGCTCGCCGCTGGGATACGGCAGCATCTCCAGGACGTAGGAGCTCGTCTCGTCCTCTTGCGGCCCGCGCTGTCGTTCGAGACCTCCCAGGTGTGCTCGTCAGCCCACACTGCCTGCCAGCGGGGCTCGATCTGCTGGGGGTCGTACCGGTTCTCGGTCATCGCCCCGGAGGTTAGCGGCAGGGTTGGGACGGAACTCTCGGGCGCGACGATCAGCGGCTGCCGAAGATCCGCAGCAGCGTGAGAAAGATGTTGATGATGTTGATGAACACGCCCGTCGCGATCCAGATCACGTCGCGCTCGGTCGCGCCGCGGCGGATGATCTGGAAGTAGATCGCCAGGTACGCGCTCACGATCACGTAGATCGCGAGGTTCAGCAGCAGGCTTTCGCCGGAGCCGATCAGGATCAGCACGATCGCGAGCCCGAACACGCCGAGCAGGGCAAAGAACAGCGGCCGCATCCAGCGGATCAGATCGCGCGAGGTAGCAAAACCGTAGGAGCCCATCACCCCGACCGTCAGCGCGGTGCCGCCCGCGGCCTGGTAGATCGCGCTCTGGTCGACCGTCGCGTACTCGTGGATCACCGGCCCCAGCCCGAGCCCGAGCAGCAGCGCAAGCGCGAACATCCACGTCATCCCCGTCGACCCTTCGCGCAGCCTCGGCACGAACATCTGCACGATCAGCATCCCGAACGCCGCGATCTCGCAGATCAGCCCCGTGGTGTAATTCAGATCGCGCCCAATGTACGTGCCGGCCGCGAAAAACCCGAGCGCCACCGCGACCAGGAACATGACCTGCCCGAGCAGCAGCGAGGCCGTGGTCGATCGCACCCCTGCGTTTGGCGTGAATATGCTCAGTTCGCCGCCGGATGACTCCACTGCCGCCCCCTTGCATTCCGCGTTGGTCTTTTTTGCATTCCGCGTTGGTCTTTTGTTGCGGCTCACGGTAGCGGAGACCGTGGATCGGACCAACCGGCGATGGGTCAAACCTCGACGGAAGGCGGCTTGCGCAGCCACGGCCTCAGTCGCCGATCCCTTCGGGTTGTAGCGGCGACGGTACTCGGCCGGGGCCACGTCGAGCGCGCGTAGGAACGCGCGGCGCATCGTCTCGGGCGTGCCGAATCCGCAGGCCGCCGCGACGATTGCGATCGGCTGTGAGGTGTCCTCCAGCTCGCGCCGGGCCGCCTCCAGGCGCACGCGCTCTACATACCGGCCGGGCGTGATCCCTGTCTCGGCCGCAAACGCGCGCGCGAAGTTGCGCGGGCTCATGTGCGCGCGTTCGGCCAGAGCTTCGACGGACAGGTTCTCCGAGACGTTCTCCACGACGTACCGCTGCACCTCGCGCAGCGGCTCGCGCTCGGGCTCCTGCGCGGCGAGCGTCGCGCTGAACTGCGACTGGTTGCCCGGCCGGCGCAGGAACAGCACGAGATGGCGCGCGATCGTCAGCGCCGCCTCGCGGTCGAGGTCCTCCTCGACGAGCGCCAGCGCCAGGTCCATGCCGGCGGTCACGCCGGCCGAGGTCCACACGGAGCCGTCGTGCACGTAGATCGCGTCGGGATCGACCTCCACGGCCGGATGCAGCTTGGCCAGCCGCGCGGCCGACGCCCAGTGCGTGGTCGCCCGACGCCCGTCCAGCAGACCGGCGGCGGCCAGCACGAACGCGCCCGTGCACACCGATGTCACGCGGCGCGTGCGCTTGGCTTTCGTCCTGATCCAGTCGAGCAGCTCCTCGTCGGCGCTCGCCGCGGCCGAGCCGGCGCCGCCGGGGACGAGCAGCGTGTCGATCCGCTTGGGCGCCTCGGCGAGACTTGTCGTCGGGAACGATCCGCAGGCCGCTCGGATGTGGTGATCGGCGTGCCGTCGCAGGCTCGCGACCGTGATGCGATATCCGGGCTCGGTGCGACCTGTTCGGTCGATCAGTTTGCTCGCGCCGGCGAACACCTCCTGCGGGCCGATCGAAGTCCAGGCTCTGCACGTCTGGAAACACGACGATCACTATGTTCTTTGGACCCTGCGCTGATTTGGTCATGACTCGATCATGGCCTATCCTCGATCTGTCCGCAAGGACATATTTCCAACGATTTCTGCCATTGCTGCTGGTGGCCGCGGGCGGTGTCGCGACGAGCAGCACAGGGCGAACGGCTCCGCCTGCCACAACGGTCATGGTGGCAGCCAGCGCATGAAGGAACCCGTGCTGGAGGTCTCCGGTGCTCGAGATGGCCACCGCCGACGTACGGGTCTACGATGCCCGCATGGACTCATCCGATGCCCTGAGCGCCGCGTCAGGACACGTCGCCGGCATCATCGAGGCGGCCGAACGCACCGCAGTCGAGCTGCGCGAGCAGGCGGAGGCACGCGTCCGTGAGCGCATCGCCGAAGCCGACCGCGCGGCTGAGCACCGCGTGCTCGCGGCCGAGGACGAGGCCCAGGAGATCCTGCAGGCCGCCCGGGCTCAGGCGGAGGCCGCTCGCAACGAGGCGCTCGCCTCGGTCGGGGCGATCCATGGGGAGGCCGAGCAGGCCCTGACCGACAGCCGTGCACAGGCCGCGCGACGTCTTGGCCCACGCCCGGGACGAGGCGACCCAGACGATTGGCGCAGCCCAGGAGCAGGCCGCCCGGCTGCTCGCCGACGCCCAGACCGAGTCCGAGCGCGCGCTCTCGGAGCTGCACGGCGAGGCCCGCGGCATTCTCGACGAGGCGCGCACTGAGGCCGAGCGCATCCTGGACGGCTCGCGCACGGAGAGCGAGCGATCCTCGAGGAGGCACGCGCGGAGGCCACGCAGCTGAGCACAACCGCGGCCGAGGAGCTGTCCGGACGCCATTCCGAGGCGCACGAGCGCGCCCAGGAGGTCCGCGCGGTCGCCCGCGCCGAGGCCCGGGAGATCGTCGGCGAGGCCCACGTCGCCGCGCAGGAGGTCGTGCGCGAGGGCACCGAGCTCTCACGCAATCTACGCGAGCTGTCCTCCTCGCTGCGCACCAACGCCGAGCGCCTGTTGCGGATGTGCGTCTCGCGCACGCCAGCATGACCGCGCGCCTGGATCAGGTCGGGCCGGGGGCGGTTGGGTCGGGGGCTGGATCTGTGTCCGGGACACGACGCCGGGGGGACGAGCCGGGCGAGGAGCTGGATGTGCCGGAGTTCATTCCCCGGGGATGAGATCTTGCGATTCCCGAGTCGAGCCGATGCGTTATACGATGTCCTGAGCCTGGGGCTATAGCTCAGCTGGGAGAGCGTCTGGCTGGCAGCCAGAAGGTCGTCGGTTCGAGCCCGACTAGCTCCACTGAACTTGTCTGTGCGCAAACCACGGGCGCACCGACGCGGTAGGTGGGCAGGATTTCGGCGCGGCTGTTGACGCGCAGGTCGGCGATGAGGATGCGCAGCAGGGCCTTGGCTTGGTCGGCGTCGCCCGTGGCGATGACGTGGCCGAGCTGGTCGGCGACGGCGTGGAGCGCTGCGTGTCGGGCGTTTTGGGCGTGTCTGCGGCGAGTTCGTTGGCGAGTGCTTGGTCTTGGGCTTGGAGGGCGTCCAGGCGCGTGTCGAGCGCGGATAGGCGCTCCTTGAAGCGCGCGGGGTCGAGGGCGCCGTTCTCGAAGGCGTCCTGGTAGCGCTCGATCGCGCGTTCGGCGCGGGCGATCTCCTTGGCGAGCGACGTGCGCCGTTCGATGAGCTGTGCGCGGTCGGTCTCGTTGCTTTCGGCTGCTTGCTCGATCGCGTCGCGGATGAGGCCTCCGTGCCGGTAGAGCCCGGTGAGCTGGTCGAGGATCGCCGTCTCCAGCTTGTCCTTCGGTAGCCGCTCGCCGTCGCAACCCTTGCGGCCGAGCTTTTGCCGTCCTGAGCAGGCGTAGTAGTGGTAGGTGCCGCCGTTGCCCTTCGCGGACATGCCGACGTAGGCGCGGCGGCAGCGCCCACAGCGCAACAGGCCGGTGAGCAGGAAGTCCGCGCGGTTTGAGGCGCGCAGCGACCAATCCTCTCCGCGCTCTTTCAACAATGCCTGCGCCCGGTCGAAGGTATCCTGGTCGGTCAGCGGCTCATGGATTCCGGGGAATGTCTGCTCGCGCCAGTGAACCCGCCCGACATACGCCTCGTTGGCGAGAATCCACAGCACGACCGCGGGCTGCCAGCCACGCGGCGGCGCGGGCGCGTGCTCATCGTCGAGACGCCGGGCGATGGCGGCGGCACCTATGCGTCCGGCGGCGTACCACTTGAAGATGCGGCGGATAACTGGCGCGGTTCGTTCGTCGGGGATGAAGTGCTTTTGCTCGTTGCGTTCATAGCCGAAGGGGATGCGCCCGTTGGGCCAGCGGCCTTCCCTCGCCCTGCGCTCGATACCGGAGGTCACGCGGTCGACGATCGTGGCGTGCTCGAACTCGGCGAACACCCCGAGCATCTGAAGCATCATCCGCCCCGCCGCCGAGCCCGTGTCGAACGGCTCAGTCGCGGAGCGCAGATCGACGCCGAGCTTGTCGAGCTCCTCGGCGATCACGGCGAGCTGGCGAACCTTGCGGGACAGGCGGTCGATGCGGTAGACGAGCAACTGGTCGATCCGGCCTTGGCGCGCGAGGTCGAGCGCGGCTTGCAGTCCTGGCCGCTCCAGCTTGGTGCCGGTCGCGCGGTCTTCGTGGTGGGCGATGATCCGCCAGTCCTCCTGCGCCTTGCAGAACGCCTCCAGTCGTTCGTGCTGGGAGGCCAAGGAGGTCGGCTGGTTTTCCTCGTCAGTAGAGATGCGGGTGTATAGGCATGTGCGCGTCATGGCATCGGTTCCTGCTCGTCAGGGTGATGATCGGGGTATCCGAGGAGAGCAGACCCGGCGCTGGATCGCAACCCCCAACCGCGACTGCAAGCACAACCCCTCATCGCATCGCGCAGGCGAGAAAAACTACTTCTCTCCCTATCTTATCGGGGTGGCTTATTTTTCTGAGATTCCGGTAATTAGCGGGGATTTTCATAGATACAGGGTCCTCCACACTTAATTGGAGGACGAATTGGAGGACGGAATGGAGGGCGAATTGGAGGGGGGTGTATCGGCAGACGGCACCGAGCATGGCACGGCATTACTTCTACGCACAGCATCCGCCAGCAGCGCTGCGAGCAGCCTGGTCGCCTCGCGCTCCATCTCAGGAGAGAGCCGCTGCACCCGGGGTGCAGCGAGGCGCACATCATCATCACGACGTACACGTTCATTCATAGCCTTCTTTTCAGCCGGCGGAAGACCCGGGCACAGAGAAAGGCCCGATCAAGGAGCCGCACGGGACAGCCGCCCAGACGGCCGACCATCGAGGCTCCCATCAATAAAGGTGCATTCTACTCCGCTTGCGGTACAGGTCGGCGAGGCCTCACTGCTCCATTTCGCGCCTATGTCAGTGATTTGTCAGCAATCTGTCAGCCGCGTGTCAGCACGAGTGGCTGTGACCGTGCCGTGGCTGGCGTGCATGGAGCCGTATCGCACGGCAGGTGTCAGCCTGTCATTCGATCCCGCTGACCGCGACTGGCACGTCACTTGCTTCAGTGGTCCCATCTCCGAGCTGCCCGTATTCGTTGCGACCCCAGCAAGCGACGCCGCCGGTCCCCAACAATGCGCAAGGGGAGTCACCGCCTGTGGCGCCGACTCCAGTCGCACTGGTGATCCCGCTCACTTTCACCGGAGTGGTGCTGCATGGAGTGGTAAACGTTCCATAATCCCACACGCAAGTTTCGGGCCCGGTGTCGGTGTCATCACCCAGCTCGCCGCCTGAGTTCACGCCCCAGCAGTCCACTTGTCCGGCCTGTAGCAACGCGCACGTAGAGCTGATCTCAGTTACTTCGCTGATTCCTTTGACCGGCGCTGGCGTTGCATTGCAGCCCCCATAGCAGTCTGGGCCGGTGTTCGTCCCATCGCCCAGCTCGCCGAATTCGTTGTCGCCCCAGCAATCTACTAGGCCTGTGGTCAACAGCGCGCAAGTACCGCCAATTTTGGTTGCATCATTGATATCGCTGACCTGTACTGGCGTGGCGCTGCAGGTATACAATCCACCTCCACATTCTTCAGGCCCATAGGTCGTACCAATCCCCAGTCCGCCGGTGTTATTGTGACCCCAGCAGTCGATTCTACCAGTCGACAACAATGCACAAGTGTCGCCCCCATAGACGCTCACTTCGACAGCATTGGTAATTCCACTGACCGCAACTGGGACAGCGCTACAGCCTCCATCGCAGTTCGGTCCACCCTGAGTACCATCGCCTAGTTCTCCAACGCCGTTGGAGCCCCAACATTCAATTCTGCCGTTAGATAACACTGCGCAAGCATTGCGATCGCCAGCACTAACTTGGATTGCATTTGTAATCCCGACGACTTCCACAGGCGTCGGGCTACAAGGGTAATCATTACAATCCGCCATATTTGCAATAGCCCCGATCCCAAGCTCTCCGGATTCGTTGTTGCCCCAGCAGTCAACATGGCCGGTCGCAAGGACCGCGCAGGCGGCGTCTTCCCCGACGGCAATTTGGCTAGCATTGTTGATTCCGCTGACTTCCACTGGAGAAGTGCTGCACGAAGAGTTTACGTCGGCGAAAGAGCAACTGGCAGGACCGAAGATCGTGGTGGTTCCAAGCTCTCCCGGACCGTTCAATCCCCAGCAGTCGACGCTCCCGGTAGACAGCAGCGCACATGAGTGATTATATCCAGCAGCGATCTGTGTGACACGACTTCCGCCGCCGCCTGGACCGGAGCCGCCGCCACCGCCCGGACCGCCCCCGCCGGGTCCAGGACCACTTCCGCCGCCGCCGCCACCTGAGCCGCCGCCTCCTCCAGAGCCCCCTCCGCCACCGCTCACTCCACCTCCTCCGCCTGAGCCGCTGGTTGCGCAGAAGTTGCCCCCGAGTTGCTGAGTGAAAAGCGCGGGTGTTTGGGGCGTGCTCAGGTGCCAGTCGAGAAGCTCGCCCTCTGCTGAGAACTGCCCGAACTTCGCGTCCCATAGGCAGGACCCCGGCTGGGCAGCGAAGTTGAGGCTGCTCCCGACGTTCAAGGTGAGGCTCGCGGCGCCGCCGACTCCGACCCCCGCCTTCACGGTCAGCCCAATACCTGCCGTGGCCTGCGCGAAGTGCTTTGCGGTCAGCGTGAAGTGCGGGTTGCCGAACGACACGTCGGGGATCAAGACCATCGCTGGCGGGAAGCCGATGGTATGACCACCGGCTTCTACTTCAATGGAGCCGCCTGAGTCGAGAATCCCGCCAACAGCCGCCGATCCGGTCAGATCGCCCTCGATGCCCGCTGTCACCGGAATGGGTCCCGCCAGACCGCTTGCGTAGAACGCCAGGCTCAGCGAGCACGAGACGCCGGCGCCGGCGGTTACTTCGATGCCTGCTTCGACGGTGAAGTGGACGTCGACGCGAACCCCATCCGTGACATGTACTCCGAGGACATCCGCAGTTGACCACCCGCCGGAGAACGAGACGCTCTTGATCCGCCGGTAGGGCGAGAGCCCAGAGGGTAGGCCACACCCAGCTGAGAAATCCGCCGCGGTCGCCTGCGACGCTTGCAGGGGAACATTGAACTGGAAGTTGGGGGCGACTTCGTAGATGCTCGCGGCGCGCAGCGAGAGCACCGTGTCACCGGCACGATAGGAGACCGCGACGACGTGGGAGAGCAGCCCGCGGGGCAACTGGACGCTGGGCGCCATCGAGACGATCGCGCGTGGCGCAAAAGTCTGATGTCCGCTCAACACCACCGACGTCGGGTCTTCGGGAGGCCCTGTGACCGAGACGACTCCGCCACGGAGCGTCTTGATCCCAGGGTTGATGATGGACGCATAGGTCCCCACCAGACTCGAACGGTGCCCGGCGCGGACGTGGACGCTCGTGGTCCCTGGGACCGGCCGCGCGCTGGCGCCCTTCTCGATGTGCCCGCGGGTATGACTGATCGTCACCGGCCGCAACGTGAGCCGGTACACCCCAGCCCGGGCCTTGGGGATCGTC
Organism: uncultured Solirubrobacterales bacterium; assembly: GCA_963736555.1. Lineage (GTDB taxonomy): Bacteria > Actinomycetota > Thermoleophilia > Solirubrobacterales > Solirubrobacteraceae > Palsa-744. The sequence continues at coordinate 2,293 of CAVTPC010000015.1, read as the reverse complement.
AGCCCCGCAGCCGAGACGGACCGTTTCAGCCCGTCAGGGCCACGCAAGACGCCGTGCACGGCCTGACCAGACGGCAGCCCGACAACCCGGACGCTCAAGGAGCCAGACGCAGCCGCACTCGCGCCAACCGGTGCAGACCACGCCGACCCAGGCCCCGCCAAAACTGCCAGCAGCGGCGCACAGCTGCACGCCACACCGATCAAGACACGAGCACGCATCAAGCGCTCAACTCGACCCAAGACCTGCGGACACCCATCTGAACGTCGGCCAAGCGCTTTCTCGTAGCAGCAGCCTGCCCAGCCCGGTCTCTTGTGGTCCCCGCAGAATCATCTGTGTGCCCGCCTCAGACTAAACGTTACATGCGCCTGGTGCGTTTTGCGGGATCTGGAAAGGGAAGCTCCCATGTGTGGCAACCCGCAAGTGTACACGCACGCTACTCATAGGTCTGTAGACTAGCAAGTAGCAACGGGGCAGCGTGCCTGCGCGTGGAAGGCGATCTCCAGCGTATCGTGGGCCGCAATCTACGCGCCTACCGCCAAGCACGCGATATGAGCCAGGAGGCGTTCGCCGACCTCGTCGGTGTCCACCGGACCTACATGGGCGGTCTTGAGCGCGGAGAGCGTAACCTGACGCTGAAGTCGGTCGAGCGGATCGCCGAGCGACTCGGCATCGACGCGCTGGCGTTGATGCGCCAAGACGAGAGTCGCTCGCGGTAGCGGCCAACCGGGCGCGGCCGCCAACCATCCGCATGCGGTCGTAGCCTCATCGCGATGAATGACGAGCGCTCCGAACCCGAGTTCCGGCAGCCTCAAGGCATCCGCCCGCCCGATGGCGAAGGTCCCCCGGCCGGACCCGCAGCCACCATGCCTTCTGCGGCGGAGGAGCTTCTTGATCCCAAGACGGAGGCGACGGTCGATGCGCTGCTGGAGACGGTTCGGCACCTCTTGGAGGAAGAGAACTCGCGCGATCAGAGCTTCAACACGCGCGGTGTCGGTCTCGCCGGGTTCGTGGGGATCGTCGTGTCGCTGAGCACCACGCTCGGCCATGACGCCCTCGCCGCAAACTGGGGCGCCCCGTGGAAGGGCATAGCTGTTGGCCTGTTCGCCGGTGCGCTCGCGTCGTTGGTCGGCAGCGTCGTGGTCGTAGTCACCAAAGTGCTGCGTCCGCGCGAGTCCGCGAGCCTTGGCATCGCGGAGGTCGAAAAGTACCCGCTGCCGGAGTACATCTACAGGCCGAAGGTGATGAATCAGGGCAGCGTCATGCGCGGGTTGATCGACGCCCTCGTCATCGAGCGCTCGCGTGCGGGATCGAAGGCCGCCGGACTGCATTGGGGCTACAGGCTGCTCCTTGTAGGCTTGGCCTGCATCTCTATACTCGGGTTTCTAGTCGGACTTCACGATGCCAAGTTGATCGGGGTGCCAAGTGCCGGACGAACCCTCCAGCCAGGAACAGCCATCTGCGCCAGAACCGGCCGCGCCAAGTGCGCCCACGGAGAACGAGCCACAGCCGCCGGCCGCCGAGCCCTCCCCGTTCGCCGTTCCGAACATGGACCTGGTCGAGAAGGAAGCCAAGAGCGATAGCGAGCGACGATGAGCGACGAGAGCACCACACCATCCGCACCCACTGGCCAGGCACCATCAGATCCCGGACCACCGGCGCCTGCTCGCCCAGAGACCAAGCCTGCGGATGGACCGGCATCGCCGCTTCCCGAGGCCACCGATGGACATGGTGCCGCTCAGCCAGGACCCAGGCAATCCTCGAACACATTCGCAAGATGACTGACGACAGCCCATTCGCACGACCCGCCGTGATGTCGGGCTACCCGCTCGATCCGGCCGAGAAGGCCGCGGTCGAGCACGCCCTGAGCGAGGTCGAGCACGCTAGGTCCAACGGCTCCGCCCCCAGTACGCCGGAACCATCTGACCCGATGAATCACAACCAGCAGGACGACCCGACAGTCGCCAAGCCATGACCGAACCGCAGAAGCCCAGCTCCGATTCTCGGCCCAGTAATCGTGATGATCCCGCCGCCAAAATGGAGCCTGTCCGATTTGAGCCAGAGAGCAACCTGCCGGAGAATAGGCTTACGTCGCCCTTCCCACGCCATCCAGTCGATCGTCTCGAAGAGAGCGATCAGTCCGTCACGAGCTGGCACGAACTCGACGAATAGCCGGCTCCGCGCCATACGAGCACGCCGGAAACGCACCTGAAGGGCAGGCTCCACCGCGGGTCAGCCGAGGGAGATCGGCTCCGCGGGCACACGAATCTGGTTTGCGCACAGACAAGTTTCGCCC
>CAVTPC010000014.1:0-223087 GCA_963736555.1 uncultured Solirubrobacterales bacterium | reverse complement strand
GGAAGGCAACAAGCGGACCTGGAAAAACAACGAAGATTTGCAGGAGACCGCGGAAGTTAGCCCGCGCGGGAATACCAGGCGCCGAAGCGTCGAAATTCACGACCAAAATCGAACTCAACGCCAAGGGTCAGCCGCTGAAGATCACCGATCCCCTCTCCCATACCACGAAATACACCTATGATGGCGACGGTAACGTCGAAACGATGACCGACGGCAACTCGCACAAAACGAAATACACGTATAACGCGGATAATGAGCTGCAAAAACGGAAGAATCCAATAAAACGGTCACGGAAACGGAATACGACTCGATGGGGCAGGTCAAGAGTCAAACCGACGGAACAAACACGTCACCAAATACGTGCGCAATGCCCTGGAGGAGGTCGAAGAAGTCGTCAACCCACTGGAAGAAAACGCTCAAGGAATACGACGCGGCGGCAACCTCGTCAAGCTGACCGACCCGGAAAAACGAACCACGACCTACACCTACGATCCCGCAAACCGGCTCACCGAAGTCAGCTACGCGGCACCCCCTCCACGGTCAATATGAATACAACAAAGACGGCGACCGCACCAATATGACCGACGGGACTGGCACGACCACCTATACCTATGACCAGCTGGACCGGATGACCGAAAGCGAAAACGGCCACAAAGAAATCATCAAATATGAATACAACCTCGGCAACCAGCAGACCAAGATCACCTACCCCAACACCAAAGCAGTCGAACGCGCCTACGACAAAGACGGGCGACTGGAAAAGATCACGGACTGGAACAAAAAAACCAAGTTCGCTTACGACGAAGATTCTGACCTGAAAAAGATCACGTTCCCCAGCGAAACCAAAGACGAAGCACGTACGCCTACAACGACGCGGACCAGATGACCGAAGTCAAAATGAAAAAAAGCACGGAAACGCTCGGCTCGCTCGTCTATACACGCGACAGCGACAACCAGCTCAAAAAGACGACCTCCAAAGACCTACCCGGCACGGAAGTCACGGAAAACACTACGACGAAAACAACCGCCTCACGAAATCCGGCGCCACCGAATACAAATACGACGCCGCCAACAACCCCACCACGGAGGGTTCGATCACAAACACCTACAACGAAGGCGACGAGCTCGAAAAAGGCACCGGCGAGACGTACTCTTACGACGAACTCGGGGAGCGCACCAAAACCACTCCTGAAAGGCGGAGCAACGACGTATGGTTACGACCAGGCCGGCAATCTGATCTCGGTCGAAAGGCCCGAAAAAGAATCAGTGCCTAAGATCGAAGATAGCTACGCCTATAACGGCGAAGGGCTGCGCACGTCACAGACCGTCTCGGGCACGACTACCTATATGGCGTGGGACATGGCCGAAGAACTCCCGCTGATCCTCAGCGACGGGACGAACAGCTACATCTACGGCCCAGATGGGCTTCCCGTCGAGCAAATCAATAACGAGCACCGGTACCGTTCTATTACCTGCACCACGATCAGCAAGGCTCAACACGCCTCCTTACTGGCTCCACTGGCAAAAACGAAGGTGCCTACACCTACACCCCCTACGGTGCGGTGCAGGAACACACGGGCACGGCCACAACGCCGCTGGGCTATGATGGTCAGTACACCAGCAGCGACACCGGGTTGATCTACATGCGGGCACGGGTATACGATCCGACTACAGCGCAGTTCCTCACGGTCGATCCGATCGTCCCCATCACCCGCGCCCCATACGCCTACGTAAACGACAATCCCCTAAATCACATGGATCGGACAGGCCTATGCAGCATCACCCCTGGGTCGTCAGAAAACTGCTTTTCTGAAGTACCAAACGCGGTCGGCTCCGTGGTCGGAATCCGTTGCCCAGAACCCAGTCGAGGCCGGAGGCATCATCCTCGGAGGCGTCGCCGTGGCGAGCGGCGTCGGCGAGGTCGTCGCCGGAGGCACCGCAGTCACCGAGGGGACGCTGGGCGCAATTTCGGCAGGCTCCGGTGCGGCCGCAACAGGCCTGGATCTCAAGTCGTGCGCCGGCGGAAGAGGAGTCTCGTGCGTTGGAGCTGGGGTTGGTGCCATCGCCAGTGGAGGTGCTGGCGCTGTTGTTTTCGGGGCCGTTACCGGTACAACTGCTGCAGGAACTACGGCGATCAGTCTCACGGCGGGCGGCATAGGCTTTCTCGGTGACGTAGCTGGCGCCGTGGCTTCGCCCAATGGCAAAAGCAGCCCTACAGCGAGCGGCTGCGGGTGATGGCAAGGCCGGACTTTGAGGCCACCTGGTACCCACGAATTGGCGAGAAGGCCGCCGAGGAGCTACGCCGCGGCAGGAGAATTACCATCTTTGGCATCACGTCGCCCCTGTTTGCAGGCGGCGCTGGTCTGCTGATCGGAACAGGCACGGTAAACGACGTAATCGGTGTAGCACTGGCGGCGGTAGTAGTGGGTTACCTTGTGATGTTCATAGACGCCCAGAGGAGAATTGCGGCGGCGATGTCAGACTGGTTCGGAGTCAAGATCAAAGGACTACCGAAGATGAATCCCAAGCGGTTCGACGCGTGGTGCGAAGAACGCGGTCTACGACGACAGCCAGGTGCGCGGGGGTGATGTCCAGGCCGGACTTTGAGACAACTTGGTATCCACGAATCGGCGAGGAGGCCGCCGAGGAGCTGCGCCGCGGCAGAAAAATTGTCATCTTTGGCATCACGGCGAAGCTCGCAGCCGCCAACGCGCTGAACGGTAAAAACACAGGCACCACAGGCTAATCATCGCTGTCGCATTGGTTGACGCCTTGCTTCTGGTCATCTTGCTGGCCACGGTTTTTGGGGGGAGCGCTCGGAGAGATCGTGCGACGCCCGACCGCGAGCCTGAGCGGACGAAGGCGACGGAGCCAAGTCAGAATCCGTTCGGACCAGGCAGAATCCTTTTGGGGACCCTGACTGATGCGCAAAGAACAAGCGAATTACTTCCACAACCGTACGCTCAGCGCTCACGCGGGCGCGACGAAGGGTGACCCAGCCGGTCCGGGTTTCGTGGGGTGCGATCGGTGGTTGCTGGAGGATCGAGGGCTCACTTGCCGATGTCAAGCATCAGAGCACGATCAACGTTGCGCTGGCGGATTTTGCGCTTGCGGTGAGCGCACCGGTCGTCGAGGAGAGTGTGACAACTTTGTGTCAAATGTGTGCCGATTCTGTGCAGGGGGTTGATGGCGGATGTGGTCGTCATATCGTGCGCTTGCATGAGCGGTGTTCGAGCTGGCGCGGGTCAGAGCTATGAGGAGTGCCGGTGAGGGTGGGTGTGTATGTCGACGGGTTCAACCTGTACTTCGGTGCCCGGGGTCAGTGCGGGCAGGGCACGGGTGGATGGCGCTGGTTGGACATCCGGAGTCTCGTGGCCGATACGCTGCCTGCCGCTTGGAGTGGAGCGACGATCGAGCGCGTCGTGTACTGCACCGCGCGTGTGAGTGGGATCGATGATCCCAGTACTCCGCGTGACCAGACCGTCTATCTGCGGGCGCTGCGCGCAAGCAGAAGCGTTGACCATGTGGAGTTCGGCAACTTTGTGCGGCGGGTGAAGACGACGCCACTGGCGACTCGGACGGCGAAGGGCAAGCCGGAGGTCGTGCGCTCGCGGTGGCCGGTGATGATCCAGGATGACGCGGGCAATCAGGTGAGCGACGCCCGCTTCCTGGTGTCGGTGCTCAATTGGGAGGAGAAGGGCTCGGACGTCAACGTCGCGACCCATCTGCTGCTCGATGTGTTGGGCGGCGCCGTGGATGCTGCCGTGGTGGTCTCCAATGACAGCGATCTCGAGCTGCCGCTGCGTCGCGTGCGCGAACGGGTGCCGGTGGGGCTGGTCAACCCGGGTGCCAATCAGCTGGCCGGCATTGTGAACACGAACGCGAAAGGCAGGAAGCAGCATGATTGATGGTGGTCCTGCTGATCGCGGTGCTGTAGAAGCGATGAAGGTTGTAATGGCCCTTAAGATCGCCCTTCGGGGGAGGTCTTAAGACCACCCTGTGGTGCGTTGGCTGAAGACCGTCGTGTTGAACGATCAGGGAAAAGGCGCGACAAGAGCGCGTCAGGTGTGGGTCGGGGAGATGAGCGATGGGCACTGTGTGTCCTCTGCCGTTGACGTGTCGAAAGCTGTAGACGATGTCAAAACCAGGGCGAGTGCTAGGGCCCTGGGAGGAGCCTGGGGGCTACCCGGTTTATTGCCCAGGCGGCATCCGGCATATAGGCAGCATGAACCCGATCGAGGCGCTTCTATGGAACGTGTGAAGGCGCACCCGGACACCGCCGCTGAAGCTTTGGTGGCGATAGGGAGGACCCCGAGCGGCAGAATCCGTGAGGGGCAGAGTACCCGTCGCCGGGTGTGCTGGCGGACTCGCCCGTAGTAGCTGTGAAGCCCGCGCGTATCGCAGCGGGGGTGGAGCCAAGGGGCGGGGTCGTCCTGGCTTGAATGTGCGCTCAACCGTAAGGGAGGAAGCACATGTCTGAGTCGAGGTATGAGGGAAAGTCGTATGTCATCCCCGAGCAATTGTTGTGGGATGCGTGGTTGAAGGTGAAAGAGAAGGGCGGGTCGGCTGGGGCCGACGGTGTGACGATCCAGCAGTTCGAGCAGGACGTGAAGAATCGCCTGTTGTGCTGTGGAATCGCATGTCGTCGGGGTCGTATTTCCCCGGTCCGGTCCGGGCGGTGGATATACCCAAGAAGCAAGGTTCGAGACGGCTCGGCATACCAAATATCGTTGACAGAATCGCGCAGACGGCGGCGGCTATGGCCCTGGAGCCCAGCGTGGAGAAGGTTTTTCACGATGACTCTTATGGCTCCGTCCCGGACGCTCGCCCCTGGAAGCGGTCGCGGTTTGCCGGGAGCGGTGCTTCAAGGAGGGATGGGTGTTGGATCTTGACATCCGGAAATTCTTTGACTCTGTTCCTTGGAATTTGCGTTGAAGGCTTTGGCGCGCCACACGGACCAGAAGTGGGTCCTGTTGTATGTGGAGCGCTGGTTGAAAGCCCCGATGCTGATGACCGATGGTACTCTCGTGCCGAGGGAGAAGGGGACCCGCAGGGGTCTCCGATTTCACCAGTCCTCGCCAACTTGTTTCTGCATTACGGCTTCGATGCTTGGATGGCGCGGGTGTTCCCGGCCGTCTGGTTCGAGCGGTTTGCGGACGATGTGGTGATCCATTGCATCAGCGAGCGCCAAGCCCGTGAGTTGCGGGAGGCAATCGCTCGCCGGCTGGTCGAAGTCGGGTTGGAGCTTCACCCGGACAAGACCAGGATCGTGTATTGCAAGACCAGCAGTCGCTGGGGGACCTACGAGCAAGTCTCGTTTACCTTCTGCGGCTACACGTTCCAACCCCGGAAGACGATGAACAAGAGACGGGGGGTGGCCTTCACAAGCTTCCTCCCGGCTGTCTCGCCAGGGAAGCTGAGCGAAATGAGCCACCGCGCAGCATCGTGGCGGCTTCATCGACGCACGAACATGACCCTCAGTGGCCTCGCAACGGAAATCAACCCCGTCATTGGGGGTTGGCTTGCGTCATTACACCGCGTTCTATCCGAGCGCGGTTGACCCACTCTGCAAACGCATGGACCGCCATCTGGTGCGTTGGGCGAGGTGGAAGTACAAACGACTAGAGCACAGTGATCCCAGAGCGCGAATGTGGTTGCAAGGGGTCCGAACCAGGGAACCCGAGCTATTCGCACATTGGAGGAACTATGCACTACCCCGATAAAACTGGACGACACGAGCCGTATGAATCGAGAGGTTCACGTGCGGATCTGTGGGGGCCGGAGGCTGCGATGCCTCCGGCTACCCGGCAGCTGAGGGGCCGGCCCTCTGACGGTGTGGGGGGTCATTGGTGGGGGAGCCTGGCGGCGAGCGCGTACAGGGTCCACCAGTTCCCGGACCCCGTCGGCAAGCTGCACAAGCCCCGTGGTTGGTAGTCGTGCAATGTCCGTCTCCCGAGTGCGCTACACTTCACTTACCCACCCGGCCCCTTCGAGGGCCGGGTTTCTTTTGTGGGTCACGTTTCGGGCCGGTCACGAGGACGGTGGCGTTGCCTGAGCGATGGCGCTTTCCAGCAGCGATCGCACGTGCTGCTGGTGCTGGTCGTCGATCGGCAGGCTGCAGATGCGGCGAAGCAGCTCTTGTGGTTGCACGATGTCGTGGCGTAGGGCCTGTTCGGCGAAGTTGATGTCGCGGTCTCTGCCGGCGACGAGCTTTGAGAGCACAAGGTCGTGTGCCTCCATGCACCAGCCGGTGACCTCGCAGTGTGGGCCTGCCAGCGGCCTGATGCTGACCGGGATGAACCGTTCCTGCCATCCCTCTGGGGCTTTGGCAGTCTCGGGTCCGACTCCGTGCGCGTAGTAGCCGAACGTCTCGTGGAACTGTGAGCCGTCGCCCAGCGCGCCGTCGATCTCGATTGCCCGCTCGGGTTGGGCGCGCGGGTAGACGTCGGCCTCCTGGGAGAACAGCAGCGTGGATGGCGCGTGGGGGAACTGGCCGAGGATCGCCTGGCTGCCGACGACGACAATCTCATCCTCGCCGGCCACGGCGGCGGCCGCTCTGATGACGTGTTCGAGCTCGTCTCGCTTCACGCGGTCTGCTCGTGGACTGCGGCGAGCACGCGTCGGCGCTCGGGCTCGTTGAGGGTGCCGGCGAAGGGTGAGTTTTGGCGCAGATCGCGCATGCGTGGCGTGTCGGCGGCGATCGTGTGCGCGATCTGGGTGGGCGTCATGGCAAGGATCTCATCCCATGCGCGTGCGTAGTAAGGGTTGATTCTGTCCTGTGAGCGCCATCGGGTCAGCCGGCTGCGAGCATCGCGCACGATCTGCTCGTCTAGGCGGCGGGCCACGGCGCGGTGATAGGCGAGGCTGCGCCGCTCTGCTGCGCGATGATCGTTCCCGCTCGCACCACGATGGCCGGCTTGACGGTCGGTCGAGCTCAGCAGCTTTGACGTGTTCAGGCGCTCGGCGTCGGTACGGCGGGCGCGCAGCACCGCTCCGAGCGGATGGCGGTCTGCAGGATGTTCGGCGCGGTGTTCGCGCACGGTCTCGATCAGCTCTAGGACCGCGTGCAGGGGCGCCTCGGAGCGTCCGGAGGGCGTAACGAGGACGGGTATGTCCCCTGTGGCGATCCAGCGTTCCAGTGCTGTCTGGCTCACACCGAGCAGACGGGCGGTCGTCGCACGGGTGACCGTCGGGCCGGCCATCTCCTCGAGGTCGGCGCGCACGGCCGCGATCTCGTTGCTCGCGGGAGATGTCCGCTCGGCACGGCGCAGTCTCACCAGGTCCTCGATCAGGCGCTCTCGTTGCGCAACCGCCTTCATGAGACGATCCTACCACGCATGTTGAGGATATATAGCCTTTTTCTCAAGATACCGGGAGGCTGCATCAACGAGACCGAGCACGGCCTCAGCCAGACCGCATTGGGCGGGCCCTGAAGATGACCCAGCCGGCGGTGGCGCGGCTCAAGGGCGGTGAGCACAACCCGGCGGTGCCAGGCGGCGCAGTCCGGTGACATGGTCGAAAGCCGCATCCGTGCTTGCGATGGCCTCGCAACCACCGACCAGTGCGTGCGCTGCGTGAAAGGAGTCACGTGGGCCAAGGCCTGGTCGCGCGGTCACTACATCCGCTACGATGTAGTGATATGGCTGCTCATCCCCCTAGAACCCAGCCTTTCTCGATCCGGCTCGGCGCAGTGGCGAACCTGCTCGTCAACGATGAGGTGCGTCGTTCGGGACACTCGCGCAGCGTCGTCGTCGAAGAGCTCGCCGAGGAGGCCGCAAAGACGCGGTTGTTTCCCGGCATCGCTTTCCGTGATGGCAGGCCCCGCCGCGCTTGGGCGATCGGCAGCGGCCTCGACGTCTGGCAGATCATCGAACTGATGCGCTCTTACAAAGACGACGAGGAGACGCTGCGGGAGAATCATCCACTCGTAACCGACTCGCACCTGCGCCTCGCCGAAGCCTATGCGAAGCGTTTTCCCGAGGAGATCGAGGCATTGATCCAGGCGAATCATCCCCCCTTGGACGAGCTGCTCGAGCTGTATCCCTTTATACGTACCCTACCCCCGCGATAGTCGCGCCCTTGCAGTTTCTCCTCGACGCGCACGTTTCGGGGCCCAGAATTGGGCGCCGACTGCAAGCGGAGGGACACGACGTGCGCGCGCTCGATCAGGAGCCCGAGCTCGAGAGACTCGGCGACGATCGGGTGCTGGCGCTCGCAGCCGAGGAACAGCGCATCCTCGTGACCAACGACATCGGCGACTTTCCCAGCATGCTCCGGGAGTGGGCGGGTGCGCAACGTTCCCATGCCGGCGTAATCCTCGTGTATGGCGTCGATCACCGCGAATTCGATCTCGTCATCCGCGGCATAAGACGGTGGGTGGATCTCTATCCAGACCCGGCGAGCTGGGTCGATCTCACGCCTGCTGTCGATCGCGATTTCGCCTCAGGCTGAACAAGAGGTCTGGTCGCCCGCTACCCTGCCCCAGGCGTGATCACAACCAACCAATTCTGAAACGTGTCAAGAACGATCAGGCCAGCCGACGGAGTGCATGGCGTTGTCTGGATCGCGTGGGGTAGGGTTCGCTGGCGCTTTCGCCATTCGGGCTGCCTGAACGGAAGCGCTCTGCAACGTATCGTGTTCGCTCGTGCGACTGAACGGGTCTCGTGTCTCGGCCCACGGCGGGCGTTAGGGTGCTGGCGTGGCCGAGTTGACGCTTTACAGCCGTCCCGTTCGTACCGTCTTCGACCTCCTCGGCAGCAAGGAGGACGACATCACGTACAGCGTTGGCTGGGGCCTTGCGCAGAGCGAAGCGTTCACGACGGCCGTCCTCGCCGAGGCGTTCGCCGCCGCCGAACAGGACGAAATCACCGCGGGTTCGCCTACAGAGAGTGCGCCGGGCACGGGTCGCACCGACGTTGAGATCGAGACGGAGCGCCTGCACCTCGTCATGGAGGCGAAGCGCGGGTGGAACCTGCCCACGGTGGCACAGCTCCAGCAGTACGCGGACCGCCTCAACGAGCGCGACGACCGTGACCGCCGCATCGCCGTCGTCGCGGAGTGCGCCGCTTACTACCCGCCCGTGCAGGCGCTGCCGAAGTCGCTCGACGGCGTGCCGGTCTCGTACATGCCTTGGAAGCGCATCGCAGACATCGCGACGGCAACAGCCACCGCGAGCAACAGCCATGCGGAGAAAAGGCTCCTCGCGGAGCTGACCAGCTACCTGAAGGGGTTGATGACGATGCAGGACGTGACCTCCAACATGGCGTTCGTCGTCGTGCTCGGCCAGGACCCGCTGCGGTGGTCCAGCCTCACGTTCAAGGACACCGTGATCGAGCGCGGCTTCTATTACCACCCCGTCGGCGGCAGCAAAGGCTGGCCGCACACACCACCGAACTACATCGGTTTCCGCTTTGACGGACGCCTCCAGCAGGTCCGGCACGTGGACAAATACGAGGTCATCACGCGTCCGCACGACCACATTCCCGAGATCATTCCGCAGGCCGACTGGAGCGACGAACCCCACTTCCTCTACACGCTTGGGCCGCCGATCGTGCCCGCCAAGCCGGTGCGCAACGGCAGATCTGGCCGAATGCGCGGCTGTGGTGTGCCCTGGATCTGCTGCTGACGTGCGAGACGATCGCTGACGCGCGCGACAAGACACAGGCCCGCCTCGCGAGCGCCGGCGAGGCGGCCGCATCGGCCCAGTGGACCAGTCGAGGTGGCGGGAACAGCGGCCTATTCGTTGCCGCCGCAGATGCGCAGGAAGGGGTGTTCGGTTTCGTGGTGTTTCGCGCAGTACGTGCCTTCGGCCTTTTCCTTGGCTTCCTGCGCTTCCCCCTTCCGCGTTTCTTCCGCGACCTGGGCTTCGCGGCTCTGCGTCGTCGTGGGTGCGGGCCCGCCTGATTCCGTCGTAGTGGCGGTCGGCGCGGTCGTTTCGAACTCCCATCGCCCCAGCACGTACAGCAGCTTGTCCTGTTCGCTGCCGTGGTAGACGGTGGCGCGGTTGCCGGTGATCACGATGCGCGCGTTCGCGGGGAGCGAGTGTGGGGCGTGCAGGTTGCCGCCGGCGACGCCTTCGGCGATGACGGTCGCGCACTTGCGACCCTGGGAGAACGCACTCGACGCCGCCGAGCGCCGCGGAGGTCATGCGTTCGCAGACAGCGTTGTAGCGGCCCGCGCGAACCTCGGCTCCCACGGCTGCGTAGGCAGAGCGGACGCCAGCAGCGGATCGCGCCGATGCACCCGCGCCGCTGGACGATCGCCGCCGCACGCGGTGACGCTCACGAGGGGCACGAGGGCGACGCAGGCCACCGCCAGTTTCGTCCGCCTCACCATCGCGTCGTGATCGTACCGGCCAGCCAACTGGAACAGCCGACGGGCTCCAACGAGGATCAACAAGGCTTGCGCACCACGCCCCGCGCGAGGCGCTCCTGGTAGACGCATAGGAAGTTCTCCTGATCGCGCGGGTACAACGGCTCGCTCTCCCACTCCGCGCCGACGCGCTCCGCGACAGCCTGCCAATGCTGCAGCCCACTCGCGCAGGACCGCCTCCGCCCACGCAGCGCGGCGCTGATCGGGGTCCACGCCAAACACCGCGGCGAGCCCCTTGCGCGGCCCCGTGCTTCCCGCGAGATACGCGAGCTCGGGCAGGCAGCGCTTGCCGCCCACGCCCAGCGCGCCAGCCCGGAGTAGCAAGTCAAAGCACGTCGTTCGGCCGCCACTGCCGCACCCTGGCGTCGTGGAGCGTCCGGTAGCGCGCGTCAAAGTCCTCGTCGTCGTGCAGCACGCTCCTGAAGAGGGCGTGTTTGGCGCAGGCCGCGACGAGTGCCTGCTTCGCGCCCCTCAGCGTGGCCTGAATGCGGTGGTGACCGACGGACCCTCGCCGGAACTCGATTTCCTCGAGTTTGGCCTCGGCGTTGGCGGCGTCACGGCGGTGCTGGAAGCTTGGCGCTACGGTTTGCGTGCCTAGCTTGCTCCCGAAGCACGTGAACACGACGACGCCCCACCAGTGCTCAGGGAACAGCTCCGCGGCCTCGGCGGCGTCCCGGATGTCGGACCGGCAGTCCATGCGCAGCGACGACGCCGTGCCTTCGCCGGTGGCCGCCAAGCGCTCGTTCTCGGCCGCCCACTGGAGGTAGCGACGAACCGGCGTGCGCCGCGCGTCGGCGAGGGCGAGCAACTCCGAACGTGTGATGACTGTCGCGCGCATCCCGTCCGAGCCCGTCATACGACGTCGTACTCCGCCCCGAGGACATCGCCAACCCGCGACCGCCTTAGGGCTCGCGCGCGGGCGATCGGAGCGCCGCGAGAGCGTCCGGCTCGGCCATCCAGCCCACCGCGTTGCTCGGCGGCGCGGGAGAACGACTCGCCGCGTCTCAGGCGTACGACGGACCGCCGACGACCTGCCCGTCGTCGTTCACGGCGACGTACTCGGAGTCCGCTGGCGCGAGCGCACCGCTCTCACTGATCCAAAGCTGCGTCATCAACTCTCGAATCTTACGCCGGGCAGCGGACACGCTTGACGCACGTGACCGTCGCTGCGGCGCTCCCCCGGTACGATCCGGGCGCGACATGACGGGGCAACGAGTGAAGTGGAGGTGGGACGCGCGGCGCGCTTGCGTCGTGCTCGTCGTCGCATCCGTGGCGCTGTGCTTGGGTGCCCAGAGCCGGTGCGGGCACGCTTGCGCATCGGGGCCATGCCCGGCGGCGCCGGGCGAAGGCGAACGGCGGCCGTGTACTGCGCCCGCAACGAAATCACGCCAGCGACGGAAGCCGCCCGTGTCGCCGCGGAAACCGCGCCCGCCGCGTACCTGCACGTCCATGTCGACTTCTCACGCGAAACGCAGGAGCTAAGCGCGAAAGGACTCACGTATAAGGAACCCGGGAAACCGTCATTGAATTCGAATCGTCGCCGCTCGCCGACATGACATTCCGGAGCAACCTCGGTCCACAAATCCTCAATGCGAGGGAATGGCCGGTGTATCTCGGCTTCCCCACCGAAAACGCCACGGCCACGCACATCATGGACGCCGAACTCCTGCTGAGGGAACCCACCGGCCAAGCCACGGAAACCGAGGCCGAAGTGCCGTGGAGCAACAGCCACGTGCACGTGCTCGCGTCGTGCGAACACCCGAACAAGGTCTACAGTACACCGTGGAAGCCCGAGGAGGTACCGGCGCCGCGATCGTGAAGACCGGGCAGTCTAGGCTCGGCGCGCACCTCGGCGCGAAGTGGTGCTCGGCGACGAGGCACCGCGAAGCCGTCGCGAGCGCTCGCAAGCGCGCGGAGGAACGCCGGCACTACGAGGAACGCGTGCGCAAGGAACGCGAACACCAAGCCGCCGAAGACGAACGATTCGTCAACAACTGCCGCGCCATCGGCGGCATCCCCGCCGTCATCAAGGGCCGGACGGCAGCTCCTACATCGTCTGCCACAGCACCACCGGCGGCGTCATCCCCGTGCCGTGAACGGCCTGGGCGAGCCGGTCGACGTGCTAGTCGCATTCTCTCGCGGCCTCGGCGTCGGACTATCTGCGTTGATCCCGGAGGACGACGAGGAAGATCAGACGAGATAGCGGGGAGGTTCGGGCCTCGTCAGAGCAGCCGGTTGAGCTGCTCGCGGGTTATGCCCGCGGTGCGCAGGATGTTGCCGAGTGTGCCCTTCTTGATCGGCTGGTTGCCGTGACCGGGACGGGGATCGCGTCGGGAATGCTCGCGCTGGCGCAGGATGTGATGGCTGCCGCGGACACGCTTGACGTACCAGCCTTGGCCTTCGAGAACCTTCACGAGCTGCTTGCCCGTGACGGCGGGGTCTGGCTCACGCGGCGTGGACCGCTACGCGGTCGCGGTGCACGGTGGGGATGGGAAGGCCATCCTCGTGCATGACTTCGAGATACCCCTCGATCGCCTCTTGGGCGTTCGCGCGCGCTTCCTCGATCGTCTCGCCCTGCGTCGCGACGCTCGCAGCTCAGGCACGAACACGCTGTAGCCGCCCTCTGGCTCGGGCCACGATCACCACGTCAAACTCGCGTTGCGCGCTCATCGCCAGCAACGATACCGCTCCGCCGAGTCCCACACGCTCCGCGGCTCCCTCCATCGCGAGCGGTCCCCACTTCTCCCAAACAGACTAGATGCACCTTCGGAGCGGACCCTAAAGTGGGCCTCGATTCGTTGGCCGGTCTCGCGGACTTGGGGTCAGTAACCGGCAGAAGGGGCACCAGAAGGCCCTCAATGTCGAAACTCGGAGGTTTCCGCGATGAGCAGTCGAATCAAGATCACGCTTTCCGACGACCTGGTCGCACGCTTGGACGAGCTGGCGGCAGCGTCCGGGCAGCCGGTCGCGCGTGTCGCGGGCCAGATGGTCCGCGACGGACTCGGGAAGCTCGCCGCCGCAGCGCGCGGCAATGGAAGCGCACCTGCGGACGAGCTGACGATCACTCGGGCGCCGTGGCTTGAGCCCTACGGCGGCGATCGTGAATGGCGCCAGTTCATGTGGGGCTCGATCCTCGCGCTGTGTGGGCGCTATCCCGACGAGCTGAAAGGACTCAAACAGGGTTGGTGGACCGACGAATCACAGGTCGAGACGTTGTGTGCGCTCGCCCACTGGCGTCAGATGCTCGACGACGGAGGCCGCGATCCCCGTGACGAGTTGGACTTCCAGCTTCAACGTCGTCGAGTTCGGGCGCAGGCTCAGAGCAGGCAGGCGGCGGAGTGACCAAGGAGTGGACACCCGGCGTAATCCCCGACGAGTGGCTCTGAGAACGCCTGCGGAGGGATGAACGGGCACCGAGGGGCACGCCCGTATCGCAGGCAGAGGGCGCGCAAGCATAGAGGCGACGCCGGAGTCGGGAGCGGTTGCGGCCAGGTGGCCGCCGCTACTGGCACCGGAGGCGTCGGCTTCGCCTCCTTGTCCGTGTGAGCGGCCAGCTCGACCGGCGCGGGTCAAACTCGTTGGCCGGTTGCTGCCCGTGGGGGTCAGTACACGTGTGAGGCCACCCAGCCCAGCACAACAATTGAGCCGCCAGGGCCGCTACGAGCCTCGTCTCGCCGTAGCGGCCCCCGGGGCGCGGCCCATGCCCCAAGAGGCCCGCGCACGTTTGGAGCGGGCGCTATGTGGCGTCCTCGAGCGACGCTACCCCGGACGACGGTTCGCCATGAAAGACCAGCTCGACACGCTCAGCCATCGGGCCGCGGCCGCGCGCGCGACCACGACTAACACGGACGGTCTGAAAGACGCTGCGTAGCACGGTCCTCAGCTCGTCAGGCGCGAGGCCGTCAAGCAGCTCGATTGGCGGTATCACGATCTCGGCCGCGCGCATCGTGTCAACGTGCTCGCGGTACTCGACCCGCGCGGCTTCGGCGCGTTCGGTTCGTGTGCGCAGAGCCGCCGTCCATGCGGCCTGTCCGAGCAGCTCCGCTGCAGTCGGGTCGGCGGCGAACCGCTCCAGCTCGCGCTCCGCCGCCTCCAGCTCGCCCTGAACGTCCTCGAAGATGCTCCCCGTGTCCGCGACGCTGGCTGCGAGCCCCGACGTGCCCGTCTGTTCATATGCCTGCTTGAGCCGTTCCACTACGTAGCTCTCCAAGCGGTCGGCCATGACGTTCGTAGGCAAGTCGCAGCGCTCGGCCTTCCAGCTCGCCAGAGACGCGCGGCAGCGATACGTGCGCAGGCCGCGCCCCCCGTTTCCGCCTGCACGTGCGCCGATCAAGAACTCGCCGCAGTTGGCGCAGGTAGCAAACCCGCTCAGCGGGAACACGGCAGCAGGGCGGCGCTGCGGCTTCTCATCGCCGGGGTGCGCCCGCTCGAACGTCACGCGATCAACGAGGGCCGGGTGCGAGTCCCGCACAAGACGATCGCCGTAGCGCGTCTCGCCAAGGTAGCTACGGTTGCGCAACAGTCGCCGCACGGTGAACGCGCTCCAGGTCCGATGATCGGCGCTGCGCTTGCGACGAACGCCCGGCTGACCATCCGAGGGATACGCGGGTACTTGCTTGCGCAGATACGCGAGCGCCGCGTCGACGCCCTGGTCGGCGGCGAGCTTGAACGCCCGCGTGACGACGCGCGCCCACTTCGGATGCGGGACGAGCAAGCCGTCGTCGTCGCGCGTGTAGCCGAACGGCGTTGGTCCCATCCGAGCGCCGCGATCGAGCGCCCGCGTCTTGGCGTGCTCCCACGCCTCGCTCATGCGGCGGCGTTCCATGCGTGCCAGCGCCAGCATGATCGTCATGCCGAACTCGCCAAACGGCGTTGTCGGGTCGAGCCCGAGGTCGAGCGCCGCGATCGAGCCGCCCGCCTCCGTGATCTGTTCGACCAAGCGCAGCGCGTCGGCCACACCCAAGCGGCTCAGGCGGTCCAGTTTCGAGACGATCACGCCATCCGTCTGTCCTGCTCTGATCCGCTCCATGAGCGCATCCAGGCCCGGACGCTCCAGCTTGCCGCCCGACTGGTCGAGGTCTTCGTGGACGACTGTCACCTCGACGCCGCGCGAGGATGCCCACGCTGCGCCCTGTTCGCGTTGGAGGTCGGGGGAGATGAAGCTCTCACCCGAGCGGCCCGCGACGCGGCTGACCCGCACGTACTGGTCCATGCGGCTAGGCTTCTTGGCTGTCGGGTCCACGTAGAACAAGGTTAGGCTGAATACGTGCTAGGCACAAATCAATTCAAGAACGGCAACCACATCGAGGTCGACGGGACGATCTACAAGATCCTCGAGTTCCAGCACGTCAAGCCCGGGAAGGGCGGGGCGTTCGTGCGCACGAAGCTGCGCCGGGCCGCCGACGGGAACGTGATCGACAAGACGTTCCGGGCGGGGGAGAAGTTCAGGCCGGTCCGCACGGAGGCGCGCAGGATGCAGTTCCTGTACTCAGACGGCACGGACGCGCACTTGATGGACACCGAGTCATTCGAGCAGATCGCGGTCGCCGAAACGGCGCTCGCAGACGCGCTGCGCTGGATCAAGCCGAGCAGTGAGATCGACGTGCTGTTCATCGACGACGAGCCTTCCGACATCCAGCTGCCGAGCGCCGTCGACCTCGAGGTGACCCAGACCGACCCGGGCTTGCGCGGCGACACCGCATCGGGCGGGGGGACCAAGCCCGCGACGCTCGAGACCGGCGCGAGCATCAACGTGCCGCTGTTCGTGGACGTGGGCGAGCGCATCAGGGTGGACACGCGCTCCGGCGAATACGTCTCGCGCGCGTGAGTTCTCCGGACCCCGCCCGGTGTGTTCGCGTCACCCGGGCCGATGCTCCAGGAACCCGCTAGATGCGTCGCTCAGAGCAACGCAGGGGGGCGGTGGTGGCGCTGTACCAGCACGACCTGACCGGCAGGCCGCTGGCGGAGACGCTCGGGACGAACGCTTCGCTGATGACGCGCGCGCTGGCTCACGCGGCGGCCGATCGCTCAGAGGAGCTCGACGCGGTCATCGACCGGCACGCGCACGGCTGGTCGGTGGCGCGGATCCAGCCGCTGGAGCGCAGCATCATGCGGGTCGCGCTGATCGAGATGCTCCATCCCGACGTGGCGCCCGCGCAGGAGCCGATCCCGGCCGAGGGGGCGATCGACGAGGCCGTGGAGAGCGCGAAGGTGTTCTGCGGATCGGACGCGCCGGCGTTCGTGAACGGGGTGCTGGCGGCGGCGTTGCGCGAAGTGCGCGAGAATAGGCCCGACGTGCCCGAACATGCGCCGGAGGAGAGCAGATGAACGAGACCGAGCAACTGGTGGACGAGCGTCTGGACGAGCTGATCTCAAAGCTCGAGCGGGCCGCCGAGCAGCTGCGCTCCGGCGAGCTGAGCCCGGACGCGGCCGCGACGCTGGTCGAGGACTGCGCGGGACTTGCGGGCGAGGCCGCGGCGGAGCTCGAGCGGCGAGCACGCGCGGAAGCCTCGACGGTCGCTCCCGGCCAGGACTCGTTGCTATAGCGCCGCGGATGTGACGGCTGAGGTGAGCGCAGATCGCGCGGAGCGGGCCGAGCGCCTACAGGCCGACGATCCGGCACGGTTCGGCGATGGGAAGGGGCAGGCCGTCTACCCCGAGCATCTGCGCCTCGAGGTCGAGCGGTATCTGGAGGGGATGCGGTTCTCCCAGGAGACCCTGACCGCGGGCCTGGAGGAGGCGATGCGCTACTCGCTGCTGGCGGGCGGCAAGCGCATTCGCCCGGTGCTGGCGCTCGCCACCGCCAGGGCGGTCGGGTTGGAGCAGCTGCAGGTGCTGCCGCTGGCGGGGGCGATCGAGCTGATCCACACCTACTCGCTGATCCACGACGACCTGCCGGCGATGGACGACGACGCCCTGCGCAGGGGCATGCCGACGTGTCACGTGCGCTTCGGCGAGGACGTCGCGATCCTGGCCGGGGACAGCCTGTATGCCGAGGCGTTCAGGCACCTGCTCACCGCGCAGCGCTCGCCGCCCGAGCGGGTGCTGCTGGCGGCGGCGGAGCTGGCGGGTGCGACCGGCGTGGACGGGATGGTCGGCGGGCAGTACGCGGACGTCAGCGCCGGCACCCCCGACGGACCGGCGGCGCTGCGCCGGGTGCACGAGCTGAAGACCGGCGCGCTGATCGGCGCGTCGGTGATCTGCGTGCTGCTCTTGGGTGGGATCGACGGACCTGCGACAATGTGGTTTCGGCGCTTTGCGGCCGAGCTGGGCGTGCTGTTCCAGATCGTCGACGACATCCTCGACGTGACCGGCACGGACGATGCGCTCGGCAAGCCGCGGGGCAGCGACGAGCGGCACGGCAAGCGGACATACGTGAGCGAGTTCGGCATGGAACGAGCACTACAGCTGGCGGCGGAGTCGCACGAGACCGCACGCGATGCGCTCGCGCAGGCCGCCAGCGCTGGCGCGGGCGCCCCCGACGCCGGGGCGGAGCTCGAGCAGATAGCTGATTTCATCTACACCCGCACCTCATGAGCCGCCACCAACAACCAGACAGCGACAGTAGCAACGGCACGCGCCCGGACGGAGGTACGCACGCGACACGCAGAGCGCTGCTCGACGGCATCGACGGGCCGGAGGATCTGAAAGCGCTGTCCGACGCGGAGCTGACCCAGCTGGCGCAGGAGGTGCGCGAGCACATCATCGACACGGTCGGTGAGATCGGCGGGCACTTCGGCGCCAACCTCGGCACGTGCGAGCTGGCGGTCGCGCTGCACTCGCTGCTGGAATCCCCCGCCGACAAGATCCTGTGGGACGTCGGCCATCAGGCCTATCCGCACAAGATCCTCACGGGTCGCAGCGATCGGCTCTCGACGATCCGCCAGTACGGGGGTCTCGCGCCGTTCTGCTCGATCGAGGAGTCCGCGCACGACATCATGGGCGCTGGTCACGCGTCCACGTCAATCGGGTATGCCGTCGGCATCAAGGAGGGGATGCGCCATCTCGACCGCGAGGGCCGCTCCCACGGCCGGGACGGCAAGGTCGTGGCGGTGATCGGCGACGGGGCGATGACCGGTGGCGTGGCTTTCGAGGCAATTGGACAGGCCGGCGGCCTGGGCACGCCGATGGTCGTGGTGCTGAACGACAACGGCATGTCGATCGCGCCGAACGTCGGTGCGCTTTCGCGCTATTTCAACCGGGTTCGCCTCAACCCGAAGCTGTGGCACGCGCGCGAGGGCGTCGAGGGCGGGCTGGCGCGGCTGCCCGGCGGGATCGGCTCGGCGTTCGAGCGGCTGGGTCCCCAGCTGAAGGAGTCGATCAAGGCGTTCTGGGCGCCTGGCCTGTGGTGGGAGGAGCTCGACTGGGCGTACATGGGCGTGATCGACGGGCACGACGTGCGCGCGTTGCGCGAGGCGCTGCGCGAGGCGCTGGCGGCGGGGCGTCCCGTGGTCGTGCACATCGCGACAGTCAAGGGCAAGGGCTTCGCACCCGCCGAGGACGGCGGGTTGGAGGGGATGGAGAAGTGGCACGCCGCCAAGCCCAACTCGATCCTGAACGGATCGCCCGCCCCGGCCCCTGCGTCCAGTGCACCAGCCACCACGAGCGCTCAGGCGAAGAAGGCCCCGCCGCAATACACCCAGGTGTTCGGCAACGCGCTCGTGCGCGAATGCCGCCGGGACGAGCGCATCGTGGGGATCACCGCGGCGATGAACTCGGGCACGGGCCTGAACATCCTGCAGAAGGCGCTGCCCGAGCGCTACTTCGACGTCGGCATCGCCGAGCAGCAGGCGATCCTGTTCGCCGCAGGTCTGGCGCTGCAGGGGGTCAAGCCGGTCGCGGCGATCTACTCGACGTTCCTGCAACGTGCGTATGACCAGATCGTCCACGATGTGTGCCTGCAGCGGCTGAACGTTGTGTTCGCGCTGGACCGTGCCGGGCTGGTCGGCGACGACGGGCCCACCCACCATGGCGCGTTCGACATCGCCTACCTGCGCTGCCTGCCGAACATCGTGCTGATGGCACCTCGCCACGAGGCGATGCTCGTGCACATGCTGCACACGGCGCTCCTCTACGACGACGGGCCGATCGCGTTGCGCTACCCGCGCGGCGAGGGCACGGGCGTGGCGCTGCCGGAGCAGCCGCGGGCGATCAAGATCGGCACGGGGGAGATCCTCCGCGAGGGCGGCGCCAGCGCTCCGGCGGGCCAGAGGGTGGCGCTGATCGGCTACGGGAGCGGCGTCGGCAAGTCGCTGCAGGCGGCTGAGGAGCTGAGCTCCGGAGAGATCGACGTGACGGTCGCCGACGCGCGCTTTGCCAAGCCGATCGACGCGGGTCTGATGGCCCAGCTGGCGGCCGAGCACGACCTGCTTGTGACCGTCGAGGAGGGCGTGCTCGCGGGCGGGTTCGGCAGCGCGGTGTGGGAGACCCTGAACGAGACGGGCGCGCGCATCCCGCGCATCCTGCGCGTCGGCCTGCCCGACCGCTACGTGACGCACGGCAAGCCTGCGTTGCTGCACGAGGAGGTGGGCTTCACCGGCCGGCAGATCGCCGAACGCGTGAGCGCCGCGATCACCGCTCGCGAGTCTGCATCGCTCCCTTCGCTTTAAATGAAACGACCCGCTGGGGAGGCGGGCCGTTTCGGGGAGGAGGGATGCTGCTGTACTTCGGGTCGATCACTATGTTGCCCGTACCGCCATCTTTTATGTGTGATCTTGATCACAGAGACCCACCCGCGTTCGTCTCGCGCGGCGGGATCAAGCTGCACAACGCGCTCGAGGCCTGCGATCTGGACGTGACGGGCAGGCGGGCGCTGGATGTGGGCGCTTCGACTGGAGGGTTCACCGACTGCCTGCTGCAACGGGGCGCCACGAGCGTGATCGCCGTGGACGTCGGTTACGGACAGCTCGACTGGGGCCTGCGCAACGACCCGCGCGTGACCGTGCTCGAGCGCACGAACGCGCGGGGGCTGACCCCCGTGATGCTGCCGTACACGCCCGATCTGGTCACGATCGACGTGTCGTTCATCTCGCTCGCCAAGGTCCTGCCGGCCGTGCTGGGCTGCCTGGGCGCGAGCTATGACGTGCTGGCGCTCGTCAAGCCCCAGTTCGAGGTCGGTCGCGAGCTGGCGAGTAAGGGCCGCGGCGTCGTGCGCGATCCTGGCGATCGCCGATCCGCGCTGGTGGGCGTGGGGGAGGCGGCGCTCGGTCTAGGCGCGGGCGTGCTCGGCTACCACTACTCGGGGCTGCCCGGTCCGAAGGGCAATCGCGAGACGTTCGTCCACCTCGCCGAGCCCGCGCACGCGTACGGGGCGGCCGATGCCGGGCAGATCGAGGAGATGGCGCGTAGGGTGGAGCCGTGAGCGAGCCCGGCAGGTCGATGACCGTGATCACGCATCGCCGCCCGGCGGACACGATCGGGGCGCTGCGCGAGTTGATCGACGCAGCCGCGCGGGCGGGTGTGACGCTGCGTCTGGACGAGGAGGAGACGCGTAAGCACCCGGCGATCGAGCCTGGCCCCGGTGTCGCGCTGAACGCGCCCGTCACGGCCGGCGTAGAGCTCTGTTTCGTGCTCGGTGGGGACGGCACGATCCTGAAGGCGCTGCGGCTGTACGCGGGGACGAGCGTGCCCGTGTTCGCGGTCAACTTCGGTGAGATCGGGTTCCTGGCGACGGTCGAGCCCGGCGAGCTGCAGGAAGGCATCGCCCGGGCGTTCAGCGGCGAGTTCGAGCTGCTGCAGCTACCCGCGATCGTGCTCGACTCGCCCGACGGCGCCGACGCCTCTGAGCGCGGCGCCCGCGCGGGGATCAACGACGTCGCGATCCATCGCAAGGTCGGCGAGCGGGTCGCCGAGATCGCGTACGCGCTGGAGGATGAAATCGTCGGCAGCGTGCGCTGCGACGGCCTCGTGATCGCCACGCCCGCGGGCTCGACCGGCTACAACCTGGCCAACGGCGGTCCGGTGATGGCCTGGGGCGTGGAGGGGTTCGTCGTGTCGTTCATCGCTCCCCACTCGCTGACCGCGCGCGCGCTCGTGGTCGCGCCCGGAGACCGGCTGACTGTTCACAACCACTCGCACGAGCCGCTGGACATCGCGGTGGATGGTCGCCCGGCGGGCGAGATCCCCGCCGGTGGCGCGATCGACGCGCGGTTCGTCGACGCGGTCGGCACGATCGCCCAGCTCCCGGACTCCTCGTTCTACCGCCGCCTGCGCGAGAAGTTCGGCCGCCTCGCCAGCTGAGCTCGGCGGCTGGTGCTCGCCGTCCGTCGCTTGTGGGCCTCGACCTTACGCCGCCTTGGGGGTCGTATGGGGAGCCTCGCCGCCCTGCAGCGAGTCGATGAACCCGTCGAGCTGGTCCTTGGAGAAGCGCCGCTGACCGCCGGGCGTGCGGTAGCAGGCGATGTGGCCGGCGTCCGTCCAGCGGCGGATCGTCGCCAGTGAGACGCCGAGATAGCGGGCGGCCTGCGAGCTCGTGAACACGAGCTGGCGGTGTGTCACCGGCGGGGGTGGGGGGAAAGGGCATGGTTTGCATGGGCCATGTATCGCCGCTATGAGCCGGGACGCTGAGCGAGGTGCACGTTTGTGGACGTTTGGTCGAGCGAACCTGCGTCGAGGCTGCAGCGCGGCTGTCCTGCCCATGCAAACAATCGTGCACATCTCTCCGCCAAGCTGGACATTTCGTCCAATCCCGTTATTATGGTGCGCAAACCTACTCATGGGTAGCGGTAGTCCTGTGGATGGAGACAGACAGGGCCGCCTCGCAAAAGGCCTCGTTGGCCCAGGCGAAGGAGACCTATCGTGCGTTATCACAAATAAGCAGTTGTAGAGGTCGCCAAGCGGCCAGACTTGAAGGCGTCGCGCACCGGGCGGACTCGGGCGCGGCGCTTTCGTCGTTAAGCGGCGCTTCTCAGCTGAGCGCCGGCTGGGCGATCTTGCGCGCGCGGCGCTCGAACGCGAGCTCCGCCTCGAAGTTCGCATCGTCTCCGTGCGCGAACGTGACCGGGCCCTCGCGCTCGAGCATCGCGATGAAGCTCTCGACCAGCTCGCCGTCGAGCTGGCGCCCGGCCACGCGGCGCAGCTCGGCCATCGCGTCCTGGGGCGTCATCGGCGAGCGATAGGTTTCGCGCGCGGTCAGCGTGTCGTATGTCGAGCAGACCGCGATGATCCGCGAGGGCAGTGGGATCTCGTTGCCGATCAGCCCCGCCGGATAGCCGCTGCCGTCGATGTGCTCGTGGTGGTAGAGGATCGCGTCCGCGACCGGACCGTAGCCGTCGAGCCGACCGACGAGCGTCGCCCCGTCCTGCGGGTGGCGGCGGATCACCGCCCAGTCCTCGTCTGAGAGCACCTCGGCTTTGAGGATCCTGTCGGGCAGCGCGAACTTGCCGATGTCGTGCAGCAGTCCGGCCGTGTGCACAAGGTCCTGGTCGGCCTCCGAGCACTCGATCTCCTGCGCCAGCGAACGCGCGTAGCGGGCGACCGCGGCGGCATGGCGCGCGGTGATCTTGTCGCGCAGCGCGAGCGTCTCGACGAGCGTCGTCAGCACGCCGAGCTGCAGCGACGCCAGGTGCACCGAGCGCGCTTCCAGCTGGTCGGCGCGATCCTCCGAGCGCAGCAGCGCGACCATCAGGTACTGGAATATGCCGATCACGAGTACCGCCCCGAACAGCACCGGCATTCCCAGGCCGACGTAGGCGACGGCGAGTATCGCTGTGAGCGCTCCTGCGGCGACGTGGCCCGGCAGCATCGGCACGAACACTTCGCGGATCTGTGCCGTCAGACGGCGTTTTTCGATGATCAGGTTGTCCAGCGCGATCATGCCGAAGTCGAATATGAGCGCGACGAAGAACACAGCGAACACGGCCAGACCGAACGTGACGCCGTGGGCTAGCTGGTTGGATGGATCGTGCACGTCTCCCACGAGCGCTTTTGCGAGCAGTCCCCCGATCAACGGGAACACCGCGAACGTGGCGAGGTTGTTCAGCCACGCTGACAGCGGCAGTTGCCTGCCGATCGAGATGAATAGGGCTGCTGCCAGAGCGATTGACACGGCCGGGGCCGGCCCGAGCAGGCTCATCGCCAGCACCTGCGCGACGAATCCCGCCGACAGATGCTGTCCGCGTACCGTGAACACGAGTCTCTGCCCGCCGAGCGATAGCACGAGCAGCAGGCCGACGAGCAGCAGCGGGCTCCATTCCTGTGCTCTCGACAGCCATGCGGCGGTGCCCAGCGCGCAGATGAGCAGCAGCGCCTCGGCCGCGCAGAACATTCGGATTGTCAGCTTGGATTCGGTCATTTCGCTTGTGGTGCCGTTGTAGTACTTAACGGCCAATCGAGTGTGGTCCTTAAGGTGCGCTCGCCGCACTGGACGGGGCGCGATCGGAGGACCACTCGGGGTTCTCCTCCGTTGCGACGGGTGACGGGGTCTCGCACGTCAGCTTGCCCAGCGGCAGACGCACAAATGCGATCGTGCACAGGCTCGCGCCGATCCCCGCCACCAGGAACGCGACTCTGGGCGAGCTGAGCGTGGCGATCGCTCCGCCCAGCGCCAGCCCGATGCCCGGGCTGATCGCGCCGATCGATTCGACCGCGCCCATCATCCGGCCCTGCAGGTATTGCGGCGTGAGCCGCTGCACCGCGCTGATCAGCGCTGCCCACTGCACACCGTTGCCGATCCCGCCGATCAGTCCCGCAACGCAGGCGAGCGCCAGCGTGGGCGCGATCGCCCAGCCGAGATATGCCAGCCCGACCGCGAGCGTGCTGGCGCTCAGCAGGATCCCCAGCGAGCGTTTGATCGAGCGCGCGAACACGATGCTGCCGATCGCCACACCGAGGCCCCACACGCCCAGCAGGACCCCGTAGCCGCTGTCGCCCGCGTGCAGCGACACCTTGGCGTAGGCGACCTCGATCGGCGGGGAGAACTCGAAGAACGCGAGCGCCACTGCCTGCGTGAGCAGCAACCCCTTCAGGGTGGTCGAATCCTTGATGTATTGCCACGACGCCCGTACCCGCGCGCGCACCGACGTGGTCTCGGCGTCTTCGACGTGCGGCCGCAGGTCGAGCAGCATCGCGGCGCAGATCGCGAACGAGGCGGTGTCGATCAGCAGGGTCACAGGCACGCCGAACGCTGGCACCGCCAGCCCCGCCAGCGCCGGTCCCAGCGTGAACGTGACGGCGAAGCCGATGTTCAGTGCCGCGTTCGCCTTGCGCTCGGCCTCCGTCGCGCTCGCCTCGCGCGCATCGATCCCGCTCGCACCGGAGTTCTCGGCACTGAGCACGTTGTCTCCGAGTCCCGTCTCGCCGCTCGCCAGCGCGATCCCGGCCTGACCCGCGTACGTGTGCGCGGGCAGGTCCTTCGACTCCGGCGTACCGCGGTCGTGGTGCGCGTGTGCCCACTCGCGGGCGGTACGCGCCGCGGCGGCGCGCAGCAGCGCGCTGGCCGCCAGCGCGGCCGTTCCGTCCAGCGCGACCAGCAGCAGAATCCCGGGCAGCCAGAAGTGCCACCACACCAGCCCCGCCAGCGCGGCGGTGGCGGCCGCCTCGAACAGATACAGGCCGCTGAGTTCCCCCCGCCGCGAGGATGCCTCCACGCGCGCGACCAACGCGGGCGTCAGGAACGCGGGCAACACCTGTCCGCAAACGAGCAGCGCGGCGACCGCCACAGCACTGTTGGTTCGTTCGAACACCACGACCGCCAGCGCGATGAATCCGAACCAGGTCCCCAGCCGGTTGACGGTGTAGGCAGCGACGATTCGTCGCAGCTTCGGATCGCGCATGGGTGAGGCAGCGGTCATCGAGTCTGTCGTCGCACGCACCGTGACGCCACGCTACAGCCCGCTCGGGATGCCGCCGAGCCCTGCAACTCCGATCCCGCTCAGCCGAGCGGTTCGGCAGGTGATCAGCCGCGCCCACCGGCGGCCACGGGCATGGACTCCTCCACGCAGATCACCGGCAGCTGCGGGTGACGGGCGCCCAGCAGGCGCATCGTCGCGCCCGCGTCGGCGTCATCGAGGCCGCCGGCGAGGATCACCATGCGGCTGGACGGCGCGCGCTCGAGCACCCCTGAGACGTCATCCGCCTCTGAGAACCTGGTGCGCCGCGGCAGCGCTGCGCCGAACTCCGCACGCAGGACCGCGCGCCGGTTGGCGTCCGCGCCGGCAACCAGAACCGGTGCGCGACGACGGGCGGCGAGCGGGCTCATCGCAGCAGCGCCTTCGGGATCGGGATCCGCGCGTCGGCCAGCGTGGAGCTCTGCAGCTCGGCCGGCGTCAGCGACGCCTGGAGCTCTTCGCGCGCCGCGGCGCGGCTGAGGACCGACAGCCCCGCGAAGCCCGCGGCGGTCAGGGTCAACCAGGTTGTGACTATGCCTATGGCGATCATCGTGTGGACTCCTTTTCGGTGCTGCCGCGCGGGCCGGGATCGGGGATGCGCGTCATAGCCGACATGATGCGTCCTCGCGGGCCGTTTGTCTGTAGGGCAGACGGTGCCGATCGTGTCGTCCTTTTGGTGCCGATCTCTGTCGTCCTTCGCAGGCGATCCGTGTCGTCCTCCGGGGTCATCCTCGGGGGCCATCTCGAGCAATCTGAGCGACGCGATACGGTGTGCGCCAATGGAGGCGGGCATACCAGAGACGATCAGGGTGATCATCGCCGACGATCACGCGGTCGTGCGCGACGGGATCAGAACCGTGCTCGAGCGCGAGGCCGGCGAGTTTCAGATCGTCGCCGAAGCGGCCGACGTGCCCTCGACGATCCGGGAGGTGCGCGAGCACAAGCCCGACCTGTTGACGCTCGATTTGACGATGCCCGGCGGCTCGAGCCTGGCGGCGCTGCCCCAGTGCTTCGTCGCCCATCCGACGCTGGCGGTGGCGATCCTGACGATGCGCGAGGATCCCGAGTACGCCCGGCAGGCGCTGCGCGCGGGCGCTCGCAGCTACGTGCTCAAGGAGGCCGAGCCCGCCGAGCTGTTGCAGGCGTTCAGGCTCGCGGTCGCCGGCGGCAACTACCTGCACCCGCGCCTCGGCGCGCTGATGGCGGCCGGCGAGCAGGCCCCGGCCGACGGCGTCGCCCTGTCAGAGCGCGAGCGCGAGGTCGTGCGGCTGATCGCCAACGGCTACACCAACCCGCAGATCGCCGAGCAGTTGCACGTCGCCGAGCGCACCGTCAAGACCTACCGTGCCCGCGCGATCGAGAAGCTCGGGTTCTCCTCGCGCGCGGAGATCACCACCTACGCGCGCAAACTCGGGCTGGTCGAGTAGCCCGAGCCCGCGCGCAGGCGGGCCGACCGGTCGTCTCTGGGCTGTTCGCGCCGGTCTCCTACACTCCCTTCGCAATGACCGACCGTCAACGCTGGATCGCCCTGTACGTGCTGTGCGTGGGCGTGCTGATGATCGTCCTCGACGCGACCGTCGTGAACGTCGCGCTGCCCTCGATCCAGACCGACCTCGGGTTCTCCCAGTCGAGCCTCGCCTGGGTCGTCAACGCGTACCTGATCGCCTTCGGCAGCCTGCTGCTGCTGGCCGGGCGGCTCGGCGACATGATCGGTCGCCGGACCGTCTTCCTGGTGGGCCTGGTCGTATTCACCGGGGCATCGCTGACGTGCGGACTGGCGCAGAGCCAGGAGATGCTCGTCGCGGCGCGCTTCGTCCAGGGCGTCGGCGGCGCGATGACCTCCGCGGTCGTCCTCGGCATGATCGTCACGATGTTCCCGCAGCCGGCGGAGCAGGCCAAGGCGATCGGCGTCTACGGCTTCGTCGCCTCGGCGGGCGGCTCGGTCGGGCTGCTCGCCGGCGGCGTATTGACCCAGGCCCTGGACTGGCACTGGATCTTCTTCATCAACGTCCCGATCGGCATCGCCACCGGCATCGTGGCGCTGCGCCTGCTCCATCGCGACGAAGGCATCGGCTTCGGCGCCGGCGCCGACATTCCCGGCGCCGCGCTGATCACGAGCGCGCTGATGCTCGGCGTCTACACGATCGTGGCGCCCGCCGCCAAATATGGCTGGGGCGCCGCGCGCACGCTCGAGCTCGGGGCCGTCTCGCTCGTGCTGCTGGGCGCGTTCGTGTTGCGCCAGGCGCGCGCCCGCAACCCGCTGATCCCGCTGCGGATCTTTGGCTCGCGCAACGTCTCCGGCGCCAACGTCGTGCAGATGCTGATGGTCGCCGGCATGTTCGGCGTGTTCTTCCTCGGCGCCCTCTACCTGCAGCGCGTGCTCGGCTATGACGCCCTGGAGATCGGTCTGGCGTTCCTGCCCGCCACGCTCGTGATGGGCCTGCTCTCGCTGCGCTACTCCGAACGGCTGATCATGCGCTTCGGCGCCCGCACGATGCTGTTCCCCGGCCTGATCCTGATCGCGGCCGGGCTGCTGCTGTTCGCTCGTGCTCCCGTCCATGGCCACTACCTGACCGACGTGCTGCCGACGATGCTCCTGTTCGGCCTCGGCATCGGCGGCTCGTTCCCCTCGCTGATGACGCTGGCGATGTCCGGGGCCACCCGCGAGGACGCAGGCCTCGCCTCGGGCCTGGTCAACACCTCGGCGCAGGTGGGCGGCGCGCTCGGACTCGCCGTGCTCGCGACGCTGTCCGCCACGCGCACCGAGCACCTGCTCGCCGCCGGCTCCGCCAATGCGGCCGCTCTGGTCGGTGGCTATCACCTCGCGTTTCTGGTCGGAGCGGGCCTGATGGCGGTGGCGTTCGTCGTCGTGTTAGTCGTGGTGCGTCCAGTGGCGATGCCCGCTGGGCATGGGCAGCTGGAGGCGGATGCGGCCGGGTCGGAGGGCGAGATGGGAGAGGCCACGCTGTCCGAGGCAGCGTAGGTCTACGCCCGCCTCGCTCTACGCCGCCTCGCTGGTCTGCCGGTCTCCGAGCGGCGATTCGACCGGGCGGCCCGCCAGTGGCACGGATAGGCGCATCACGGTGCCTTTGCCCGGGGCGGGCACGAGCTCCAGCTCGCCGCCGACGAGCTCCGCGCGCTCGCGCATGCCCGACATGCCGAAACCGCCCTCCAGCCCGTCCCCGCGCGGTCCGAGCCGGTCGGCTTCGGGCAGTCCCACGCCGTCGTCGGTGACGGACGCCCTGACGATGCCCTCGCGCGCGCTCACGCTGACGAGCGCCTGCGTAGCCTGGGCGTGGCGGCTGACGTTCGTGAGCGCCTCCTGGACGACGCGGTAGATCGTGCTCTCGAGCTCCGCGTCCAATCGCCGGTCCTCGTACTCGGGACCGAGGTCGATCTCGGTCTGAACGTCCAGCCCGTCGATCGCCTGCATCCGCCGCGCGAGCGCCTGCAGCGCCGCCGCCAACCCGAGGTCGTCGAGCGCCGCGGGCCTGAGCTCGGTGATCAGATGACGCAGACCGTCGATCTCCTCGCCCAACCCCTCGAGCACGGCGTCCACCGCAGCGCTGAGGGATTCGCTGGCCGATCTTCGATCGGTATCGAGATCGCGGGCGTTGGCGAGCTTCAGCCGCAGCGCACCCAGCCCCTGGATCGTCTCGTCGTGGATCTCCCGTGCCCAGCGTGTGCGCTCGCGCTCGCGCGCCTCCATGCCGTAGCGCAGCCGCTCGATCTCCACCGAACGCTCCGCCGTCAACCGCTGTGAAACGCTTGTCGCAAATGCGTTCAGCGCCTCTCTGTCCGGGCCCTTGAAGCCCGAGTCTTTACGCAGCGCGATCACCAGACCGCCGCCCTGGCCCTCCAGGCTCAACGGCTCGACGAGCACCGCCCGTGCCTCGATCCCCAGTTCGTGCAGCAGCGCCGCGTCCGCCCCGCGCGGGCGATCTAGCGCCACCGGCTTGCCCTCTTGGAAGAGCGCGCCCAGCGCGCTGCCTTCGATCGGCACGATCCGCAGCCTCGGCCGGCTCTCACCGCTGGCGGCCGCGACGCGCAGCTCGCCCCGCTCCTCGATCACCATCAGCAGTCCGCTGGCGTCGAGCAGCGCCAGGCCGCGATCGGCCATCAGGCGCAGCAGCCACAACTCTGATCCGCTCAACATCGGGGCGTGATTATGGACTACGAGTCAGTCGTCGCCGGATCGCCGCGTTCGCGCTGCGCGGCCGCGCGCGTCTGGGCCAGCAACTGCTCGCCGCTGAGATCCTCGCGCCAGGCCGCCAGCCCGACCGACACGCGCAACGGGCGGCGTACCCCGTCGGACTCGATCTTGATCGCGCGCAGCCTGTCGATCAGGCGCCTAGCGATGACCTCGCCACGCGGACCGTCCGCGCCGGGGAGCACGATCAAAAGCTCGGTGTCGCTCGGGCGACCCACCCGATCGAAGCGGCGCAGCTCTCGCAGCAGCGCCGGACCGGCGTACGCAAGCGCCTGCTCGGGCAGCTCACGCCCGTGCCGCGAGGCGAGCTCGGTGAGGTCCTCGATCGCCACGAGCAGGCAGCTCAACGGCGTGCCGTAACGCCCCGCCCGGTTGATCTCCTCCTCCAGCCGGTCCGCCAGCGCGGCTGCGCGACAGGCAGTCGATCTGGCCCAATGAGGGCTGATCGTGATCGCCGAAAGTCATACGTCCATCATCGTCAGTTCTGTGTGCCCGCTCAAGCTGTCGCGACGAGTCCGTCCCCGTTCGCTGGTACACCTGCATGGTCATGCTGTCGGAGCTGAACGTCGAGAACCTGCTGCTGATCGAGCGCGCCCAGCTGCGGCTGTCTGACGGGCTGAACGTGCTCACCGGCGAGACCGGCGCCGGTAAGACCGTGCTCGCGCACGCGCTGGACCTGCTGCTTGGAGGTCGCGCCGGACGCACCGGAGCCCCGTCCACAATCGTGCGCCCGGGCGCCAGCGAGGCATACGTCGAGGGCGTGTTCGAGCTCTCCGACGCGTTGCGCGAGGAGCTCGGCGAGCGCCTTCCGCGGCAACGCTCAGGAGATCGTCCTGGCGCGGCGCATCGATGCGGATGGCCGGCGCACGCGCGCGTATCTGAACGGACGCACCGTGACCGTCGCCGAGCTGTGCGACCTCGGCGCCCGGCTCGTCTCCTTCTACGGTCAGCACGAGCACCGCAAGCTGACCCTCGCGAGCGCCCAACTGCAGATCCTCGACGACCTGTGCGGCCCCGATCAGCCCGCGCGCCTGCGCATGTGTGCCGACGCCCACCGCCTGAGCGAGCGCCTGCAGGCCGAGCTCGAGGAGCTGCGTGAGCTCAGCAGTGCGCGCGAGCGCGAGCTGGGCCTACTCGAACACGAGCTCGCGGAGATCGACGACGCCGCTCCGGAGGAGTCCGAACACGAGCGCCTGCTCGCCGCGCGCGAGCGGTTGCGCCGTCTGGACGCGCTGTGCTCCGCCGCCGGCTCGGGCGCCCAGGGGCTCGCACCTGACTCGGCGGAGGAGCCCGGCGCCGTGGCGTTGCTGGCGGCTGCGGCCGCCCGCCTAGACGCGGTCGCGGGCGTCGACCCCGACCTGGATGCGCTCGCCGAGCGGATGCGCGCGATCGTGCTCGAGTCCGGCGACCTCGCCGCGGAGCTGCGCGACTACGGCGAACGGCTCGCCGGCGAGGACGGCTCGTTGGATGAGGTCGAACAGCGCCTGGCCGCGACCGAGCGGCTGATCCGCAAGCACGGCGGCTCGATCGCGGATGTGCTCGCCTACGCCGCCCAGGCCCGTGCGCGTCGCGAGGAGCTGGACGGCGCCGAGGTCGCGCTCGCCGACACCACGGAGCGCCTGAGGAGCGCCCGCGCCGAGCGCGACCGGCATGTCGCGGAGTTGCGTCACGCCCGCGAGCTGGCGGCGCCGCTGCTGGCCGGCGCCGTGCGCGAGCAGCTCGCGGCGCTGGCGATGGCCGATGCCGAGTTCGAAGTCTCCTCTCCGAGCGCCCCCTGGTCCCGGCGGCGGGGATTCGGTCGAGCTGCTGATCGCCCCCAACCCCGGCGTTCCCGCCGGGCCGTTGCGCGAGATCGCCTCCGGCGGGGAGCTCTCGCGAGTGATGCTCGCGGTGATCACGGCGTCGAGTGGTGGCGAGCGCGCTCTGCAACGCCGCCAACGGAGGACCTCCAGAACCGGCGACGCTCGTGTTCGACGAGATCGACGCCGGCATCGGCGGTCACACCGCGCGGGCGGTCGGCGAGCGCTGCGGACGCTGGGGGAGACCAGGCAGGTTCTGTGCATCACCCACCTGCCCCAGATCGCCTCCCTGGGAGCCCGTCACTTCTCGATCGTCAAGGACACCTCGGCCGACCCGACGCTCGCCACGGTCGTGCAGCTCGGCGAGCCGGAGGTCGTCTCCGAGCTGGTCCGCATGCTCGGCGCCCACGACACAGACGCGACCGCCCGCCGTCACGCGAGGGATCTGCGCAAGGCCGCTTGAGCACTGAGCGGTTAACCTCGGACTGCGATGGCCGCTACATGGGCAGCCGCCGAACAGTGCTTCGCAGGCGCCGCCAGGACTTTGTCCCTGCTCCCGCGCCCGCCCAAACCCCCGCTCCAATCCCCGATATCGCGCCGTGGCGCACGGTCACGGGTCCCGCGCGGCTGGGCAGGCGCACCAAGCTGCTGATCAGGCACCTCTCCCGCGGAGACGTCGCCGTGATCGACCATCTCGACATCGACCGGGTCTCGGCGGAGGAGCTGATCGCCGCCGGCACAGCCGCCGTACTCAACTGCCGGCCCTCCAGCAGCGGCTCCTACCCGAACCTCGGCCCGCAGCTGCTGGTGCAGGCCGGCACCCACCTCGTCGACCTGCCCGATGACTCGCTGTTTGATCGCCTCTCCGATGGCGAGGCGATCACCGTCCGCGACGCGCCAGGTGCTGCGCGGCGATCGGCTCCTGGCCGAGGGAGTCGTGCTGGATCTGGCGCGCGTGCGCGCGGAGACCGAGGCCCGCAGGCGCGAGGTGGGAGAGGCGCTGGAGCGGTTCGCGCGCAACACGATCGAGCACATGCGCGAGGAGCGCGAACTGCTCGCCGGGCGGATCGACCTGCCGCGCTTCGCCACCGACTTCCGCGACCGCTCCGCGCTGGTGGTCGTGCGCGGCGTCGAGCATCAGCACGACCTGCGCGCGCTGCGCCCGTTCATCCGCGACATGCGCCCCGTGCTCGTCGCGGTCGACGGCGGCACCGAGGCGCTGCTTCAGGCGGGGCTGTGCCCGGACATGATCGTCGGCGACATGGACTCGGCCGGCGAGGCCGCGCTGCTGAGAGCCTAGCATGGAGCCGAGCTGGTCGTCCACTCCTACCCGGACGGCCGCGCGCCCGGCCGCGCTCGGCTGGACGAGTTGGGGCTGCCCTACAAGCTCGTGCCTGCGCCCGGCACCAGCCAGGACGTGGCGATGCTGCTCGCCGCCGAGAAGGGCGCGCGTCTGATCGTCTCGGTCGGCTCGCCGTTCAACCTGCTCGAGTTCCTCGACCGCAACCGCGAGGGAATGTCCTCCACGTTCCTGACCCGTCTGCGGATCGGCGAGATCCTCGTCGACGCCAAGGGCGTCAGCCGCCTCTACCATCCCCGACCGGGCCTGACCCCGCTGCTGGTCGTGATCGCCGCGGGTCTGATCGCGCTGATCGCCGTCGTGGCGATGACGCCGGCGCTGCGCGATGTCGCGGAACTGCTGTGGCTGAGGATTCAGTTGCTGTTCGGCACTGGCTGAGACCCTGAGCAGCGCTCCTGCAAGAGTCCCGAGCGACGATGTTCGACTACCGCTACCACGCGCTCTCCCTCGCGGCCGTACTGCTGGCGCTGGCGGTCGGCATCGTGATCGGCGTGGCGATCGGCGACTCCAACCTCGTGTCCTCCGCGAAGAATGGCATCGTCGCCAACCTCAACTCCGAAGTCGGCGGCGCGCGCCGGCAGGTCGGCCAGCTGCAGGACCAGCTGGCCGAGGAGGAAGCGTTTGCGAGCGGTCTGTATCCGCTCGCGGTCCACGACCTGCTGAGTGGACGCGACATCGGCCTGGTGTTTCTCGGCGGCTCCTCCGACCAGGTGGACGGTTACGTGCGCTCGGCAGTCACCCAGGCCGGCGGCAACCTGACGATCGTGGCCGGGGTGCGCGAGCCGCTGGATCTGCGGGGGATCGACAGCGAAGCCGCCGGCACCCACTATGCGGACCTGGCGGGCAACCCCACGCTGGTCGAGCACTTCGGCGAACTCGCCGGCCGCCAGCTCGTCAGCGGCGGTCAGCTGGTCGATCGCGAGCTGCTCAGTCGTGTGCGGAGCGCTCTGTTGAACGCCTTCGACGGACAGCTCTCTCGCCTGGCCGGGCTCGTCGTGATGCGTGCCGAACCGACCGGCATGACTCCCGAACAGAGCGCGGCGAGCACCGTGTTCGCCACTGGGCTGCTGGACGGGATCGCCGCGGCCGGGGTACCCACGGTCGGCGTCGAGCTGACCGGCACCGAACCCTCACAGGTGCCGTGGTATGAGAGCAAGAACCTGTCGAGCGTCGACAACCTGAACGAGCCCGCCGGACAGGCCGCGCTGATCTACGCGCTCGCAGGGGCGCACGGCGCGTTCGGGGTCAAGCCGACGGCCGATTCGTTGTTGCCGAGCGCGGTGCCGTAGTCCATGCGCGTCCTGCCTCTACTCATCGCACTCGTGCTGGCGGCAATCCTCGCTCCGCCGACCCTGCGCGCGCTGCACGCGGGTGGGCATACGCGACCCAACTATCGCGAGCGCGCGCTCCCATGCCCGTTTGGTGTACTGATCGTCGTGGCTGCACTGCTCGCGCTCGTGCCAGTCACGCTGATCGAACGGCTCGCGCACACAGCGATCCTGTATCCCCGCGTGTTGCCGGTCGCGGTATACGCGCTCGGTGTCGCCTGTCTGGGGTTGATCGACGACATGTTCGGCTCAGGCTCAGAGCGTGTGGGTTCACCCGCACTTCGTGGCTGGCGTGGACATGGGGGTGCTGCGCTGCGCGGCGAGCCCTCCACCGGTGTGCTGAAGGCCACGGGCTCGCTCGGGCTGGCGCTGCTGACGATGAACTACGCGAACCTGTCGATCGGGCGCTGGCTGCTGGCGGCCGCTGTGCTGGTGCTGACGACCAACGCCTTCAACCTGCTCGACCTGCGTCCCGGGCGTGCGATCAAGGTGTTCGTGCTGCTCGGCGCGGGGCTGACGATCGGCGTACGCGAACTGCGCCCGCTGTGGACACTCGGACTGTTCGTGGGACCGGCGCTCGTCGCCGGTGCGTATGACCTGCGCGAGCGGGCGATGCTCGGCGACACCGGCGCCAACCTGCTCGGTGCGCTCGCGGGCCTGTGGCTGGTGTTGAGCCTGTCTGCGACCGGACAGCTGATTGCGTTGGCATTGCTTGTGATTCTCACCGTCTACGGCGAGCTGCGCTCGATCTCGGAGCTCGTGTCGCGGGTACCGCTGCTGCGCCGACTAGACTCTCTGGGCAGGCCCTCCTAGCCTTCCACGATGACACTGCACTCCTCCGACCGCCGCGCGGACACTCCCTCGAAGACCCGGTTCATATTCGTAACCGGCGGTGTCGTCTCCTCCTTGGGCAAGGGCATCGCCGCGGCCTCGCTCGGACGGCTCCTGGTCGCGCGCGGGCTGAGCGTGGCGATGCAGAAGCTCGATCCCTACATCAACGTCGACCCGGGAACGATGTCGCCGTATCAGCACGGCGAGGTGTTCGTGACCGAGGATGGCGCCGAGACCGACCTCGATCTCGGCCATTACGAGCGGTTCACCGACGCCAACACCAGCCGCGCGTCCAACGTGACCGCCGGCGGCGTGTATGACACGGTCATTCGCCGCGAGCGCCGCGGGGATTATCTCGGCGGCACCGTCCAGGTGGTGCCGCACATTACCGACGAGATCAAGCAGCGAGTCGCGCTGATCGCCGAGTCAAGCGACGTCGACTTCGTGATCACCGAGATCGGCGGCACCGTCGGGGACATCGAGTCGCTGCCGTTCCTGGAGGCAATCCGCCAGTTCCCCGTCGACGTCGGCCGGCGGCGCTGCATGTATATACATCTCACGCTCGTCCCCTACATCGGTCACGCTGGCGAGCTGAAGACCAAGCCGACCCAGCACTCGGTCAACGAGCTGCGGCGCATCGGGATCGCGCCCGACATGCTGATGTGTCGCTCCGAGGGCGGGCTCTCGAGCGAGATCCGCAAGAAGATCGCGCTGTTCGCCAGCCTGCCGATGGACGCTGTCGTGTCCGCGCGCGACGTCGATGACATCTACAAGGTGCCGCTCGTGTTCTCCGAGCAGGGCGTCGATGACTTCATCCTCGAGCACTTCGGCCTGGACGCGGTGCCCGCGCCGGACCTTTCGGACTGGCGGGAGCCGATCGAGCGCGCCGAACGGGCCGGCCGGTCGGTCACGATCGCGATCGTCGGCAAGTATGTGCAGCTGGCAGACGCCTACCTGTCGGTCTCCGAGGCGCTGCGCCACGCCGCCGCGTCGCAGGATGGCCGGGTGGCGATCGAATGGATCGACTCCGAGCACTTGGAGGACCCCGAGACCGACGCTGCCCAGCGATTGGCGGCGGCCGATGGAATCCTGATTCCCGGCGGATTCGGTGGGCGCGGGATCGAGGGCAAGATCGCCGCTGCCGGCATCGCGCGCGAGCAGCGCATCCCATACCTGGGTATCTGCCTGGGCATGCAGGTCGCCGTCGCCGAGTTCGCGCGCCATGTGGCCGGCATGGAGGGCGCCAACTCGACCGAGTTCGATCTCGAGACGCCCCACCCCGTCATCGATCTGCTGCCCGAGCAGAAGGAGGTCGCCGATCTCGGCGGCACGATGCGCCTCGGCGCCGACCCGATCAAGCTGCACGACGGCACCCGTGCGCGCGAGATCTACGGTGAGGCGGTCGTCTACGAGCGTCACCGTCACCGCTATGAGGTCAACAACCTGCTGCGCAAGCGCCTGACCAACCCATCTGGGGTCGGTGCTCCCGTAGGCCTGATCGTGTCGGGCACCTCGCCGGACGATCGGCTCGTGGAGACGATCGAGCTCGAGGATCATCCATTCTTCGTCGCCTCTCAGTTCCACCCCGAGTTCAAGTCCCGCCCAGAGCGCCCGGCGCCGCTGTTTCGCGAGTTCGTTGCCGCCGCGCTCTCGCGTGCCGGGGACGATGACGGGGCCGGCACCGGTGAGGATGCCCACAGTGACGGGGGAGACCGGCTCGAGGGCGAGGATGTCGTGCGTGCCGTGGACGTCAGGGCTGCGGATGTTCGCGCCGAGTCCGCGCCTGCCGCCCGCTCGTGAGCTCCTCCGGCCTTCCGGGCCCCGCTCAGTCGGGCGTGAGCCTGCACGAAGATGCGCCGGGCACCCTGCGCGTGGAGGCCGTATTCCACGATGTGCAGGCACAGCACGCCGATACGATCGCCGCCGAGCTGGTCAGTCGCGCACACGAGCTTGCCAACCTGGCCGAGCATGAGTGCGACGTGGATGTGAACATCCAGCTGGTCCCGCCTGAGGATCACGGCGCCGACCGCCCGCGCGCCCGGTAGCTTGCATCACTGCACATGCTGAAGCTCCGCCGCGCCACCGTAATCGACGCCGGTCCACCGGACGGACCCGAGCAGGAGCTCGTCGTGGAGCTCGCCGACCGTTCGCGTCCCGCGATCGCCGATGTCGCGCTCGTCGGCGCCTCCAAGACGGGGGATGAGGTGATCGTCAACGCGCAGGCGCTTGATCTCGGTCTGGGATCGGGCGGTTTCGACATCGTGCACGTCAACCTCACACGCGGACTGGCCGGCGACGGTGCGCCCAATGCGAGCGTGATGAAGCTCGGCTACACGAGCATCCAGCACGCCGTCTCACCCGTCGAGGACGAGCGCCTGAGCCTGCCCCTGCAGCGGCCGGTCGCGGTGCTGGCGCTGCACGGTCAGCTCGCCCCGGTCGCCTGGACCTTCGCCCAGGCTGTTCCCGGTGGGCGCCTCGGTTATGTGCAGACCGAGGGTGGTGCGCTGCCCGGCGGGCACTCGCGCACGGTACGGGCGCTGCGCGAGCGTGGCTTGCTCGCCGGCTACCTCACGGCGGGTGCCACGTTCGGCGGTGACGGCGAGGCGATCACGACCGCCGGTGCGTTGCACCACGGGCTCAGCGCACTCGGCTGGGACGCGGTGGTGTGCGGACCGGGGCCGGGGATCCTCGGTTCCGGCTCACCGCTGGGCCATGGCGGCCTGTCGGCGCTCGACAGCGCACACGCCGCACTCGCGCTAGGCTGCTCGGCTCTGCTGGTGGCGCGGATGTCCTCGGGCGATCCCCGCGCGCGCCATCGCGGTATCTCCCATCACACCCTCACCGTGCTGGACCTGTTGCTGGCTCCGGTGACGGTCGCGCTGCCTGCCGGTATGCGCTCTCCCGTGGGCGCGGACCTGCGCGCGGGCCTGGGGGCGGTATTCGGCGGGGCGATGCCCAGCCGCCCGGGGCTGGAGCTCGACGTCGAGCGCCCAGCGCGCATCACTCGCCACGACTGGCGTCGCGCCACGATCGATCTGCCCGCATATGCCGCGTCGGGACTGCCGGCCCAGACGATGGGTCGCGGCCTGGCGCAGGATCCGCTGTTCTTCGGTGCCGCCCTGGCGGCGGGCGCCGTATTGGCGCAGCTCGTGGCGCAGGCTGCGGCTGATGACGGCGCTGGAGAGCACGGCGGTGGGGAGCATGAGAACGCCGGGCGGTGGGCAGGAGCGCGCCGAGCGGACGCGAAGCTCAGTATGTGAGCCTGACCTCGCCATCGGCCTCGATCGATGAGATCGAGCCGCTCGTGCTCGACTTCCTGGCCTACCTGGAGCTCGAGCGGGGATTGTCGCGCAACACGCTCGAGGCCTACCGTTCTGACCTGCTGCGGTTCGGCGAGTTCCTGCACCGGCGATCGATCGGTCCGTTGCAGGCTCAGCACGGCGATCTGGCGGCGTTCCTGTCTGAGTTGGCCTCGCCCTCGTCCTCGCCATTGCCACCACCGGCGGACCCAGACGCAGACATCTCGCTGGCCTCGGTTTCGAGCAGTTCAGCCGCGCGTACGCCCGTCGCCGCGGCGACCCTGCGGCGC
This sequence comes from uncultured Solirubrobacterales bacterium, assembly GCA_963736555.1. Classification (GTDB taxonomy): domain Bacteria; phylum Actinomycetota; class Thermoleophilia; order Solirubrobacterales; family Solirubrobacteraceae; genus Palsa-744. Next base: position 184,774 of record CAVTPC010000014.1, on the reverse strand, counting down.
AAGGCAGCTTGCTTGCGCTCGTTCTACAGGCACCTGCGCCGCGAAGGCACGATCGTGCACGATCCGACGGCGGAGTTGCGCGGACCGCGGCGTACGCAGCACCTGCCGACAGCGCTCACGCGGGGAGAGGTGAGCAGGCTGCTCGCGGTGCCTGGAGGCAGCGAGCCGCTCGCGCTGCGCGACCACGCGCTGCTGGAGCTGATGTATGCGTGCGGGCTGCGCGTCTCGGAGGCGACCGGCATGGAGCTGCGCGACATCGATCTCGAGGAGGGCGTGCTGCGTGCCCGCGGCAAGGGCGCCAAGGAACGGATTGTCCCGATCGGCTCGAGCGCGATCACGGCGATGCGCGCATACATCCAGCGCGGGCGTCCGGCGCTCGTCGGCGTGCAGGTCCAGTCGCGGCTGTTCGTCAACCACCGGGGCGCGGGGCTGACGCGTCAGGGGCTGTACAAGATCGTCCAGGGTCACGCGCGTCACGCCGGTCTGGAGCAGAAGATGAGTCCGCATACGCTGCGCCACACGTTTGCCACCCATCTGCTCGCGGGGGGCTGTGACCTGCGTTCGCTGCAGGAGATGCTCGGCCACTCCGACCTCGCCACCACCCAGATCTACACCCATCTGTCGGCCGAGCGCCTGAAGGACGTCTACTTCGATGCACACCCGCGAGCCAGGCGCGGGGGATAGCGACAATGCTCTGGACCGATGCGGGCTGAGGAGGACATGCGAGCGGTGGCTGAGGGGGCCGAGATCGGGACTGGCCGGCGGGCGTTCGTCTTGGTGATTGACGCTTGCGGCGTGGGCGCGCTGCCGGACGCGGCCGACTACGGCGATGAGGGTACGAATACGCTGGCCCACGTCGCGGAGGCTGTTGGAGGGCTCGAGCTGCCGCTGCTCGCCTCGCTGGGTCTGGGCTCGATCCTCGCGCTGCAGGGCGTACCGCCGGCAGCGGACCCGGCCGTCCACGGGCGCCTGCACGCGCTCGGCCCGGGCAAGGACTCCACGGCGGGTCACTGGGAGCTGATGGGCATCGTGCTCGAGCGGCCGCTGCCGACCTATCCGGACGGCTTTCCCCCCGAGGTGATCGCCCGGCTGGAAGCGGCGATCGGCCGCGAGATCGTTTGCAACCGTCCCTATAACGGGATCGCCGCGATCGAGGACTACGGCGCCGAGCATCTGCGCACCGGCGCGCCGATCCTCTACACCTCCCAGGACTCCGTGCTACAGCTCGCCGCCCATGTCGATCAGCTGCCCGTACAGGAGCTGTACCGCGCGTGTGCCGCGGCTCGGGCGGAGATGGCCGGTGAGCACGCTGTTGGTCGCGTGATCGCGCGTCCGTTCAGCGGTGTGCCGGGAGCGTTCGAGCGTGCCGAGGGCCGTCGCGACTTCGCTCAGGCGCCGCCGTCGCGCGGCTACCTGGGGGAGCTCTCAGGTGCGGGTGTGCCGACACACGGCGTCGGCAAGATCTCAGACCTGTTCGCCGGAGTGGGGATCGATCGGAGTCATCTGGGCGCGACCAACGCGCAGGCGCTCGCGAGCGCACGTGAGCTGCTCGGCGAGCTGGACGGGGGCCTGGTGTTCGTCAACCTGGTCGAGACCGACCAGGTCTATGGTCACCGCAAGGACTCCGCTGGCTTTCACCGTGCCCTGCGGGCGATCGACGTCGAGCTGGGGCGGTGGCTGGCACGCCTGCGCCGCGGCGACCTGCTGATTGTGACCGCCGACCACGGCGTCGATCCGGCTCACACTGGCACCGACCATACGCGCGAGTACGCCCCGCTACTCGCCGTCACCGGGGAGATGACAAGCAGGCGAGCAGCGGGCGGACACTATGGCGGGGTGCGTCACGACGGCCCCCTGGCCGACGTCGGCGCCACGGTGCTGCGCTGGCTTGCGGGACGTGACGTGGGTGGCCTGCCGGGGGAGCCGTTTCTGGGGTAGTTCGGAAACGCGTGCGCCGCGAGCACCGGATGACAGTGAGCATGGGCTGGGCGTGTCGGAGGGCTCGGGACCAGCGGTCGCGTGCCTTGGTCATGAGGGTCCGTAGATAGAATTAACTTGCGGCTTGGATGCACTCGTCTGGCGGCGCCAGCCGCCACCCGCGATGCTCGACGTGCTGGCCGATCCCGGATGATCGGTAGCACGCCTACCGATCGGCGATCCACAGCGATCTCCGATCGGCCAGCGTGCGTCGTCTGGCATCCACCATCCAAGCACCCCAATCCCACAACTTATTTATCTACGAACCCTAAGCTTGGCCGATGCCGGAGTTGCCAGAGGTCGAGACGATCAGACGCCAGCTCGCACCCCTCGTGGAGGGCAGGAAGCTGGCCCGTATCGAGATCCTCGACCCACGCTGGTCGCGTCCGCTCGCGCCGCAAGAACTCACCGATGCGCTGACCGGGCGGCGCGTGGAGCGACTGGGCCGCCGGGGCAAGTACCTGGTTTGGCACCTGTCCGGCGATGTCCACCTCGCGCAGCACCTGCGCATGACCGGTGCAGTCCTGTGCGAGCCCAAGCCCGAGCCGGCACATGTTCGCGTGCTGATCGAGCTGCGGCCCAAGCGCCGCCTGGTGATCGTGGACCCGCGCCGGTTCGGCACGGGCGAGCTGCTGCTCGGGAGCGACGCCCTGGAGGCGTTCTTTGCCACCCGCCTCGGCGTCGAGCCGTTCGATGAGCGGTTCACGCCCGAGCATCTGCGCTCGGTTGCCTGGGGGCGCAGCATGCCGATCAAGGCGCTCTTGCTCGACCAGCGGCGGATCGCCGGCGTCGGCAACATCTATGCCGACGAGGCGCTGTTTCGCGCGGGTGTCCACCCGCTGCGTCGGGCCGGGCGACTCTCGCGCGAGCAGTATGCCGGCCTGCGCGAGACGATCATCCAGGCGCTGGGCGAAGGCATCGAGGCGCGCGGCGCCACGATCGATGACTTTCGCCACGTCGACGGTGTGCGCGGCTCGTTTCAGAACCGCTTTCTCGTGCACAGGCGAGCCGGCGAGCCGTGTCCGAGGTGTGGAACGACGATCGTGAAGATGGTCGTCGCCGGACGCGGGACCTACGTGTGCGAGACCTGCCAGCCACGGCCGCGGCAAGCGTCCAAGGGTCGTCGGTAGCGGTCAGGCGGCTGACTGATCCGGCGGAGTCCCCTCGATCAGCAGTTCGTCCAGCCGCCCGCTCTCGACCGCGGCCTTGACCTCGGTGAAACCACCGATCAACTGGCCGTCGATCAGGATCTGGGGAAAGGTCATCATGCCCGTTCTGCCTGCGAGCTCGACGCGCCCGGCTGGGTCTCTGGACAGGTTGATCTCCGTGAACTCGATCCCGCGGGCCCGCAGCAGGCCCTTGGCACGGGCGCAGTGGGAACACGGATCGGTGCTATATACAGTGACTTCACTCATTACTTCACTAAATATAGCAATGTGTAAACGGTGGCTTGGGTCGGAGGTCGGCATACCGGCATAACGGACGTGCGCATGCGTGTACGCCGGGGGCGAATCTAGACTCGGCGGAGTGCCGGGACCACTCAAGACGGAGGGGATCGTGCTGCGCTCGATCCGCTACGGCGAGGCCGATCGCATCCTGCACCTGTACACACCCCAGCTCGGGCGTGTCAGCGCGATCGCCAAGGGCGTGCGCCGCGCGCGCAGCCGCTTCGGCGGGCGCTTGGAGCCGTTCTTTCGCCTGCAGCTCGACCTGCACGAAGGCCGTGGCGAGCTGCTCACCGTCACCGGCGCACAGACGATCGAGGCGTATGCACACCTGCGCTCCGATGCCCGCGCCATCGACGCCGCCGCACGGGCGTGCGATGCGGTCGGACGGCTGTTCGAGACCGGGGAGCCCCATCCGAACGTGTTCAACCTGCTCTGCCGCCGCCTGTCGCTGCTGGAGGCGGGTACGTCGCCCGGAGGTGCAGACGCCGCCGGGCGCGCGGGTGCGCTCGCGTTTCGCCTGAAGCTGATGCTCGCCGCGGGCCTGGCTCCCCAGCTCGGCGCGTGCGCGTGCTGTGGTGAGCACGAGCATCTCGTCGGCTTCTCCGGCGCCTCCGGGGGTGTCGTGTGCGGGGCGTGTGAGGCGGTCTCGTTCGTGCTCGACCCTGACGCCTACAGTTTCATGACCGAGGCCCTCGGCCTGCCACTGGCCGACGCTCCGGATGCGGGGGAGCGGGCGCTCGGCCAGGTGGAGCGTGCGATCTCCGAGACGCTCGAGCATCACGCGAACGTGCGGCTGATGCCGGCGGCCTGACTGCCGGCGCTGGTGGCGCGTGTATCGTGTGATCCGTGGATGAGGGTCTGCCAATCGCTTACGAGGTGCTCGAGAAGAATGTCCCGGTGTTGGCTAGCGACGGGCAGCAGGTGGGTACGGTCGATCACGTTGTGGCGGCGCCCGAGAAGGACATCTTTCACGGCCTGGTGATCGCGGTGCCCGGACATGGGCGGCGGTTTGTCGAGGCCGCCGATGTTGCGGCCCTGCACGAACATGGCGTGGATCTGCACATCGACTCGGCCGCTGCCGGAGACCTGCCGGAGCCCGGGGGCGGAGCGGGCGTGTATGACGAGGACCCGGGCGAGATGAAGGGCTGGCACCACTGGATGCACGTCGCGGGCATGCGCGGCGACTGGAAACGAGAGCGCTGAGCGTTCTCGAGGCCCGCGCTGTCGCGGGTGGCACAATCGCCCGATGGGCATCGCCACCGACCCAGACTCGATCGCCGCGACATTTGCGGCGCGCATCAGCGCTCAGGAGGATGTCTCGCTCTCGCCGCGCGCCGCCCGTTCCTACCCGGCGCGCCGGGCACGTCCGGAGGATGACTGCGCGCTACGGACCCCCTATCAGCGCGACCGCGACCGGATCGTGCACAGCAAGGCGTTTCGCCGGCTGACGCACAAGACCCAGGTGTTCGTGGCGCCCGAGGGCGATCACTACCGCACACGGTTGACGCATACGCTCGAGGTGACGAGCATCTCCCGCACCGTCGCACGCGCGCTTGCACTGAACGAGGACCTGACCGAGGCGATCGGTCTCGGCCACGATCTCGGGCATCCGCCGTTCGGGCACATCGGTGAGGAGGTGCTCGACCGCTGCCTGCGCGAGCGGTTCGGTGGCGGTTTTCGCCACTACGAGCACTCGCTGCGCGTGGTCGATGTGCTGGAGCGGGACGGAGCCGGCCTGAACCTGACCGAGCAGGTTCGTGACGGCATCGCCCGCCACTCCAGCCGCGCCGAGGCGCCGAGTACGCTGGAGGGGCGGATCGTGCGGTTGATCGATCGTGTGGCGTACATCAACCACGACATCGACGATGCCCTGCGCGCCGGGCTGCTGCGCGAACATGAGCTGCCGACTGAGCCGATCGCGGTGCTCGGCGACAGCGGATCTGCCCGGATCGACGCACTCGTACACGACCTGGTCGAGCACTCCGCTCGCGCCGGCGACATCGTCCAGGGACCCGAGGCGGGCCCGGCGATGCTGGAGCTGCGCAGGTTCATGTTCGAGCGCGTCTACCTCGGCCCGGCCGTGCGCGCCGAGCACGAGCGCATCGCGGGCGTGGTCAGCGCCCTGTTCGAGCATTACGTCGCCCATCCCGAGCTGCTGCCCGACCCGCGATCGGCCGTCGCGAGCGCCTCTTCTGTGCAGAACGACGAGGACCTCGCCGAGTGCGTGACCGACTACCTCGCGGGCATGACCGACCGCTACTGCATACGTGAGTACACCGAGCTCCGTGTGCCGCAAGCGTTCGCCCGCTAGCGTTGGCTGGCGATGGCCCTGTACACCAGCCAGTCTCGAGATCGCGTGCGCGATGCGGTCGACTTCGTCGAGCTGGTCTCCGCGCGCACCGATCTGCGCCGTGCGGGAGCCAACCGCTACGAGGGGTTGTGTCCGTTCCACGAGGAGCGCACGCCGTCGTTCGGGATCGACCCGACGCAGAAGGTCTACTACTGCTTCGGCTGTCAGGCCGCGGGCGATGTGTTCACGTTCGTGCAGGAGACCGAGGGGGTCGACTTCAAAGGTGCGCTGGAGCTGCTGGCCGACCGTGCCGGGGTCGAGCTCGAGCGCGAGCAGGAGGATGAGCGCGAGGCGCAGCGCCGCCGCGGGCGCGAACGGCTGCTCGAGCTGCTCGCCCGCACGAGCGCCTACTACGAGCGCTGTTTGTGGGACAGCGACGAGGCGGCGCGCTCACGCGAGTACCTGCTGAGCAGGGGGCTGGGGGAGGAGATCCTCAGAGAGTTCCGCGTCGGGTATGCCCCCAGTGCGTGGGATCGTGTGTTGACCGCCTCCCTGCGCGGAGGGTTCTCAGAGACCGAGCTGTACGAGACCGGGCTGGCGCAGCGCTCGCAGCAGAACGGGCGACTGTATGACCGGTTTCGCTCGCGAATCATGTTTCCCCTCGCCGACATCCGCGGGCGCGTGCTCGGGTTTGGGGCGCGAGCGCTGAGCGAGGACCGATCGTCCGGGATCGGGGGCACCGCCGCCGGAGGCGGTGGTCAGCCGAAGTACCTGAACACGTCTGACAACACCGTCTATCACAAGGGATCGCACCTGTACGGCGCCGATCTGGCGCGTGCCCATGCCGCGCGTGCGGGGCAGACGATCCTGTGCGAGGGGTACACCGACGTGATCGCCCTGCACCAGGCGGGCATCCGCAACACGGTCGGATCGATGGGCACCGCCCTGACGGCCGAGCAGGTCGGTGAGCTGGCGCGGATGGCGCCCACCGTACTGCTGGCGCTCGACGCCGACAGCGCCGGACAGGAGGCGATGCTGCGCGCCGCTGCCCTCGCCACCAAGCGCAAGCTCGAGCTGCGCGTGGTCCCCCTGCCGGCGGGCACCGATCCGGCCGAGCTCGTGCAGGGCGAGGGTGCGTCCGCAATCGAGCAGGCCGTGCAGGCATCGGTTCCGTTCGTTCGCTTCCGCGTCGAGCGCGTCCTGGCCGCCGGGGACTATGGCAGCCCCGAGGGACGCGACCGGATGCTTGACGAGCTGCGTCCCGTGTTCGCGACGTTGGCGCCAAGTGCGCTGCGGATGGAGCTCACGCGGATGGTCTCCGAGCGATTGCAGCTGCCGGAGAGCTTGGCCGAGCAAACCCTGGCGGAACGGGTGAGACGAGGCGGATCGAGTGCCGGCGAGAGGACCGCCGAGCGCCGCGGCGGTGCAGGAGAAGGGGGAGAGGCGACACGCAAGCCTGCCTCCCAGGTGGTTTCGCGCGGTGAGAGCACCGAGCGCGCGTTTCTCGCCCAGTGCATCGCCGAGCCCGAGGCGGGCGCCCGAGCGCTCGGCGAACTGGATCTGTCGGAGCACTTCACCAGCGATCTGGTGCGCCGTGCGGCCGAGCATCTGGGCGCGCATCTGACCGATCCCGGCGCTCAGTTGCCCGAGAACGATCCGCAGCTGGCGGGGCTGCTGGCCGAGCTGGTCGTGCAGGCCGGTCGCGAGTCGCCCGCCCCGGCGATGCTCGAGTCCCAGCGCATGCAGCTGGAGCTCGCCCGCATCGATCGCGAGATTCAGCGCGCCCGCGCTCAGGAGTCCGGTGAGGTGAGCGAGCTGGCGGTGCGCCGTGCCGAGGTCAAGCGCGAGTTTGATCGGGCTTACGAGCGGGCGTTGGAGGAGACCGGGTAGGGCGCAGACCCTTAGTAAAGTTGCCGGCTCGGTCCGGGGTAGCTCAATCGGCAGAGCATTCGGCTGTTAACCGAAGGGTTGTGGGTTCGAGTCCCACCCCCGGAGTGACTCTTGCCACAACGGCTCCAGGCCGTTGTGGAGCATTGAGGCGACGGCCTCGGTCAGCGTCGCGCTGATCGAGAGCCGGTCGCCGTCTTTGTCATAGACGACGCGCAGGTCGAAGGCGTCGAACAGGGCGCGTTTGGTGGCGTCGTCGGCTTCGTGAAGCCGCTCGGAGAGGTCGGGCACCTGCTCGAGTACCGCTACTGGGTCTGTGCGTTCGGGTGCCAGTCCGAGCTTTGGCAGGGACGCCTGTGCAGCCGCCTTCTCGGCCTTCAGTTCCTCGATCCGGGCTCGGACTACATCGGGCTCGATCCCTTGCTCCAGAGCCCGCACCTGCATGGCGATGGCTCGATCGGCCTCAGCGATCTGCGCTTGCAGCCGCGCGGCTGTCTGCTGCGCCTCGGTGTGGCTGGTGCGCTCCTGTAGGTCCAGCTGCTCGCGCAACAGGTCGAGCCTCATCGGGCCGAACAGCCGCTCGGCGAAGAAACGCTCGACCGCGGGTAGCAGCGCGTCCTCGCGGACGTTGCAGGTAGCGCCGTGCCCGGCGATGGCCTGGGCAGCGACCTTGCCGTAGCTCTCGCCGTAGGTGCAGCGGTAGTAGGTATGGCCCTTGACGATCACTCCGTAGGCGCTCAGCGACGGGTGCCCGGTGGCGCATCGGACCATGCCGCTCAGACGTGCCCGTGCGCCCCTGCCCTCAACATGCTCACGGCTTCCCCTTCGCGGTCGGCTGTAGAGCTTCCGTTTGCGCTGGATGCGCTCCTGCGCGGCGCCGAATAGTTCGTCGCTGATGATCGGCTCGTGAGCGTCCTCGCAGACCGTCCATTCGTCCTCCTCGCGCCACGGCGCCGAGACGCCCTGTTCGCGCCGGGTGGCGTTGTCGCGTCGATCCCACACCTGCTTGCCGACATAGACGGGGTTGCGCAGCATGGCGCTGATCGTGCCCTTCGCCCACCGCCGCGTCGCGTTCAGGCGGGGGTTGGTAGCGGTAGGGCATGGGACCCCGCGCTCGTTGAGCAGATCGGCGATGGCGGTCACACCCCGTTCCTTGGTTGCCCACAGCGTGAAGATTTCGCGCACGATCGGCGCGTCGGCGGGCTCGATCTCGAGGCGGCTCTTCGTCTCGCCGGCAGCGGCCCGTATCGGGTTGGTGTGCGGCTCGTGCTTGAGCCGGTAGCCGTACGGTGGTCTGCTGCCGTTGCGGTAGCCGGCGAGTGCGTTCTGGCGCATACCCCTGCGGCTTTCGCGTTTGAGGCGTGAGCGCTCGAATTGGTCTATGACCTGTAGGACGCCGATCGTCAATTCGCCCTCGGGCGTGGAGGAGTCGGCGCCCGCGTGCGCGTAGACGACGGAGACGCCGAGCTTGCGAAGCTCGCGTTCAAAGAGTCCCGCCGACACCCGATCGCGGGATAGCCGGGAGGTCGAGTAGAGCACGACGCCGTCGAAGCGCCGGTGCCCGCGATCACGCGCCTCGGCAATCAGCTCGGACCAGCCGGGCCGGTCGTCGTCGGCACCCGTCTGTTCGTCGGTGAATTCGCAGACGACCGACCCGCCCAGCTCCGAAACGCGCTTGCGTCCCGCCTCGAACTGGCTCGGGAAGCTCAGGGAGGGATCCTGCTTGTCGCGGGTGCTGATCCTCGCGTACGCGGCGAAGTGGGTCATCGAGTCGATCCTCCTTTGGGATTCTTCGCATCGCACGGTCTCCTCGTCGCGGAACCCGATGAGAGCAACGCGCGGATCGCGGACAGCTGGGCTTGAGTGCGGCCGTCGTCGGACTTGGCGACAAGCAATTCGCATGTCGAATGGAAGACGGGCGAGCAGCCACGCTGGCGCTGAGGGCAGGTATCCCTCGATCGCGGCCGGCGTGCTCTCGCGCTCGCCCGTGTGGCGGCGCGGCGTCGGCTGGGCGCGCGGCATGTGTTGCGTTCGTTTGGTTTGCCGTCTGCGTTGCTCATCCGTATGCCTCGCTTCCGGTGCGGGTGGGTGATGTTGCTGCTGGGTCGTAGGGCTTGGTGCTGTGCGGCTCGCGGCAGAAATGACACGACGGTGCCTGCCGGGAGCCGTAGCTGCCGGCCTCGCGGGCTGGTGGGTAGATCGTCTCGGCGCAGCGTCCGCAGGTGCGTAGCCGCTGCCGGTCGAGCTGTGGGTAGAAGTCCTCGGCATGGTGGGTGAGTCGCCCGAGCGGGCCGGCGTCTTCGCGAGTCGCCGTGCGGCGTGCTCGCGCCACGCCAGGTACGCGTCGTGCCGCGCGTGCTGCTCGCGGTGGCCGGCGGCGTCGCGCTCGGCGTCCGGTGGGAGCCGGTCGAGTTGGTCGCGGTCGAGTAGCCCGCCATCACGCAGGAGCTCTTGTGCGCGGCGCAGGCATGGCCCGTCACCGTGACGCTGGGCGAGCGTCTCGATCTGCCTGGCCTGCGCTGTGCGGTAGTGCTCAGCCAGCATCGTGATCTTGCTGTGTACGCTGGCGCCGGGCTCGACTAGCTCGTGTGCTTGTGGTTCGGGAAGCGCCTGGTCGAGGTCGCGTGCGATCGCGCGCAAGGCTTCGCGCTCGTCAGGGGTCGGCGTGGCGGTCGCGGCGCGCAGCAGTTCGATCACGCGCTCGCCGGTCGTGCCGAGCGCGTGCGTGTACGAGGTGAGTTCGTAGGCGTAGTCGGCCAGGTGCTGGCGCATCGCCTCGGCGTCCTCGCGGAGTAGGGCCCGCCGCGCCTCGTCGGTTTCCTCGCGTTCGTGCTGGTAGGCGAGCGCCTGCTCGTGCGGGGCACGCGCGTCCTGGAGAATGTCGGTGAGCGCGAGCCCAACGTTGCCGTCCAGGTCAGCCAGGCACGCAGCGTCGAGGAGGCGGTGGGGTGCCCATGCGACCCCGGCTGCGCCTGCGACGAACGCTCGGCGGCGATGCTCGCGCGGGCCGTAAGAGAGAGCGCGGGCAAGTGCGCCGAGGAACTTGCTCGCGCGGGCATCGGTGGTCGTGAGGAACAGCAGCGCGGGGAGGAACAGGTGCTGTTCGCGCCAGGCGTCGCTTGCGGCGTAGGCAGCGTATAGCTCGGCCTTCTGCCGGAGCCGAGTGTGGGACATGCTGCCGAGGTCGATCTCCACGAACGCCCCGAACTTCTGGCCCTCGCGATCCACGAGGATCACCATCGCGTCGGGTGCGAGCGCACGGTGCTTACCCGCGCTGTCGAATGGCTCGCGTGCCTCGCCCTCGCGCCGGTACTCCTGCAACGACAGCCCCGCCTCGCCGGTTTCGGTTGCGAGCGCGACGTATAGCTCGGTGAGCGCAGCAGCGTGCGCGAGAAAGCTCGGGTTTGGCCTGCTGCGCTCCCCGCCTCGCGGGACGGGCTCGCCGCGCATCATGCAGTCCGCGCGCCTGGTCGGCCAGTGATGGTTCGGCGCCGAGCCCTGCTCGCGGTAGGGGCGGCTTCGGCCCGTCCACCCGAGGTCGTGCAGCCGGCGGGTGCGGTAGCGCAGAGTGCGCTCGGGCACGCCCGGGAACAGCCGGCCGAGCTGTGCCTGCGTCACTACTCGATGAGCGCACAGCACCCCGAGCACGCGACGGTCGATCTCGCACAGGGCGGCGGCAGACGAATCGCGATGACGGGGCCGCACAACACGACGACGGTTACCGGTGTGCTCATCGGTCATGGGCGGACCCCTTTATGGACGACTGGGGCATCGAAGCGTTATTGAGCGCAGAGCGCCGATTCCCCCGAGCGGATTTCATGACGAGCGCCGCGATATCGGGATCGGGACGACGAAGCCGCACGACACGACGACGGCCGCTGGTGCACTCATCGATCATGGGCAGAAGACACCTGGGCTCTCGCGCGGACTGAACACAGCGGACCATCAACAACAGGACGTGAGGATCGGGTAGAGAGTCGGGCGCGCCCTTCCATCGCGAATTGCGCACCAGCAAGCCAGATACGGCGCGTCCCGGTTTGCCGATCGGGTGCAAGCGAACGGCAAAGTCTGACCAGAGCGAGGACTCGGCAAATGGGATGCGGTGTCGGCGGCTGGACGGCGGGGGCGTCAAGGGACAGGACGGTGTAGCTCCACCCGCCGGGGAAGTCAAGTCCATTCCCGCCGGCTTCAACACGACGATCATCAAGCCGAGAAGAACTGCAGGCCAGGCTCGCCGCTCGTCGGGGCTCGGGCCGACACAGACGGGAAGTCGGAGGGCTGTGGTCACGGTCGTATTCCTTCCACACGGCGCTGACACGCTGCTGGCAATCCAACTGACACCACGACTGACAGAGCGGTGGTGTCAGTCCGTTCGGCGGCGTCGTGCGTCTTTCGACCGGGTGCTGCGCCGGGCGCTAGCGGCGGGTGGCACTCGTAGGCGGAAATGTGCGCGCAGGAGCTGGCGCACGCGCTCCCGGTGCAACCCGAACGCGCCAGCGATCTCGTTCAACGTGAAGCCCTCGACCACGCGCAGGCGAAACATCTCGTACTCACGCTCTTTCGGTTTGTGCGAGTAGATCTCCCCGACCAAGATCTCTACGCCGAGGAGCTGCAGCACGAGCATCACGGTCTGCAGCTCGATTGCGCCCTCGCCGCACTCGAGCCGGTCGATGACGATTGGGTCGATGCCGGTGAGGCGGGCGACATGTTCGTGCGTGAACGCCAGCTCCTCACGGCGAGCCCGCACGACGCGGCCGAGTTCGACCGGCGAGTGGACGGGTGATCCTTGACGGCGCATCGGCCGCTACCCCGGCGCTCAGATCGTTCCGGTCTCGATTTCGCTGGCCCGCCGGGCCGCGCGGGTGGGGAACACGAACTCCCCGAGACGATGCACCAGCCCCGCGCGGGCGAGCCGCCCGACGCCGTCGATCACGCCAGTCGGGTCGTCTAGCTGTAAGACCCGAGGACGTTGTTCAGCTCGGCGAGGCGAGCTCCGGGTGGCTTGTGGTTGAGGGCGCCGTGTGGTCGTCGCCAGTTGTATCGCTCGAGCCAGCCGGGTAGAGCTGCGGTGCGTTCCGCGCTGTTGCGGTAGATCGCTGCGTAGGCCCAGCCGCCGAGCATGGTGCGAATGAAGCGCTCCGCCTTCCCGTTGGTCTGGGGGCGGTAAGGACGAGTCCTTAGGTGGCGGATGCCCAGGGCGCGACACGCGATCGCGTGGATCGTGAGGTTGTCCCACCTGGCGTAGAACTTGAAGTGGCGGTCCTCCCGCCTCGTCCGCTCCTGTTGGGAGCGTTCAGGGCGATCGAGACCATCGAGATCAGGAGGAACCGCCATGAAGAAGGTACATGCTGGACAGGTCGCGTCCGTGCCCGAGGATGCCCGAGCGCCAGGTCTGCCCGACCGGGTGCAGGTCGCACTCGGGGAGCTGGTCGGGGCGGCGAGGGAGGGATTGCTCGCGATGTCAGTCGGTGTCGGGCTTGGTGTGCTGCACGAGCTGATGGATGAGGAGGTCCAGGAGGTCTGCGGGTCCCGCGGCAAGCACGATCCTGAGCGCTCTGCCTACCGGCACGGCAGCGACGAGGGAGAGGTCACTCTCGGCTCGCGGAGGGTCGTGGTCGAGCGCCCGCGGATGCGCGCCAAGGACGAGGGCGGCGAGGTGGCGCTCTCGACATACGAGCACTTCAGCAGTCGCGACCCGTTGAGCGCGGTGGTGCTCGAGCGGATGCTCGCCGGTGTCTCCACCAGACGCTTCCCTCGCACCCAGGAGCCCGTCGGCGAGGATGTCGAGACCAAGGCGCGCTCCACGTCGAAGTCCTCGATCTCCCGCTCGTTCGTGGCGCGTACCGCACAGACTCTCGCCGAGCTTATGGGACGCCGTCTTGATGATGTGCGCCTGGCGGTGCTGATGCTCGACGGGATCGTCTTGAAGGACCACACCAACGTCGTGGCGTTGGGGATCACCACCGAGGGCGTGAAGATCCCACTCGGGTTGTGGGAGGGATCAACGGAGAACAAGACGATCGTCACCGCGCTGCTGGCCGATCTCGTCGATCGTGGCCTTGACGTCGACCAGGGCGTCCTGGTCGTGATCGATGGCTCCAAGGCCCTCAGAGCCGCCGTTCGTGCCGTCCTCGGTGATCGTATCCCGGTGCAGCGCTGCGTCCGTCACAAGGAACGAAACGTGCTGGAGCACCTACCCGAGCGTGACCGTCCCGGTGTCAAGCACCGGTTGCGCCGCGCCTGGGCACGCGATGATCACGACAAGGCCCTGAGCGAACTGCAAGCGCTCGCGGACGAGCTGGAGCGCTCACACCCCGGTGGCGCCGCGTCACTCAGAGAGGGAATGAAGGAGACGCTCACCGTCACCCGTCTCGGTGTTCGTGGCGCGCTGAAGCGCACCCTGGAGAGCACCAACCCGTGCGAGTCGATGATCGAGTGCGTCAGGCGCAGCTCGCGCAACGTCAAGCGCTGGCAATCCGGCGAGATGTGCCTACGCTGGACCGCCGCCGGGATGCTCGAGGCCGAGCGACAGTTCCGACGGATCGTCGGTCACGCCGACCTCGCCAAGCTCGCGCTCGCCGTCGAAGCAGAGATCGCTCCACTCACCGTCACTCACGCAATCAAGGAGACCGCTACCCTCGTCAGCGCCTGAACATTCACACCCGGGCCGCCACAGAAGTTCCACGCCGACCGGGACATCCTCGTCCGATCTCCTGGACCGTCCACGGGACGAGTTCCTCGCACACGACGAGCAGGATCGTTTTGTCGCGCTGGTCCTCGCGTTCGGCCACCGTCATCTCCTCAGCGGCGCTGCGTGTCGCACTCATGGCGCGCTCCTTTCTGCCGCGGGGAAACAGGCGCAGACGAGCGCGACCGGACCGTAGAGGGCTACCGTTTCGGTCGTGGCATCGAAGGGTCTGTTCCTTCGGCGTCACAGGCCGGGGCGCGCGTCGCAAGCGCTCGTCCCGGCCGCATATTTGATTGGACGGCAACAACAACTAGCTCGATCCGCAACGAAGATCAAGTCGATCGAGAACGCCGCCCTGGGCATCGGGAACGCTCGCGACTTCGACGCCACGAAGACCGCGGTCGCCGCTCGCGCCGGTCCCGATGCGCGGACTTGAGCTTCGGCGCTGGTCGAGCTACACGTGTGTCCCGACCCGAGCTAGGAGGAGCGCAATGCCGCCGACTTCACGAGAAGCCACGATAACCGGAGGCCCGCGATGAGTGGCCTGGTCCGCATCGCGGCATGGGTAGTCGTGGTCGGCGTTGGGCTCTGGCTGTTCGGCGGCTCGCTGCTGCGAGCGGGTGGCGCGCTCTCGCTCGCGGCGGGGCTCCTCATCGCCGCGAGCACGGGCTCGCCGGCAGCCGCAGTGATCTCGGCGCTCGGCGGGATCGCCTGGCTCTCCGGGCACTGGCTGTTCGCCGTGCGCAACCACTACTACCGATCCCCACTGGCACGCCGCGTGTTCCTCACGGCCTTGCCGCGAAGTTTCGATCCAACCAGAGGTTGGGGTCTGCCCAACATTCCACCCGAGAACCGCGGATGAGTCTCGCGACCGACGCTGGCAAGGCATGGCTGACAGGCGCACGGGCGCGCACGGTGGCGTACCGCCAGGGCGCGCCGACTACCTGCCCGACAGCCGCATACTGACCCCCGCCGACAAGGCCGAGCGCGACGCGCTGCTCCAAGCATTCGGAGCCAACCTGAGACGTGCGCGACTGGCTGCCGGGATGACTCAGCGCGAACTTGCTGCCCGAGCGGATATAGCCAACGTGAGCTTCGTCTCCCAGCTTGAGATGGGCACGCGCTCGCCGAATCTCGTCCAGCTCGCGATGCTCTCACATGCGCTCGGCGTGTCCTATGACGCGCTCCTTGCGAGCCTCCCGACACCGCTACGCGAGCGAAGCGCACGGACCGTGATCGCGCTCGTACGCAGAGAACCAGGCATCGACGCAGGCCACCTCGCAGCACACCTCCACGTCAAAGCAAGCTACATACTCATGCTCGGCCGACGGCTCAGCCTCGAAGGACGGCTGAGACACGATGGCCAGCACTTCCGGCTGCTCGATCCTGGCGAGACGTGCTCGTGACTCGGCAGCAGCCCCGTCGTTGGCAACGCCTATCCAACTGCACGAGGGAACACGCACGTAATCGCATTCGCAGCGCGCGTACCAGAGGTCGAGGATGCGCGTGTCGGCGGTCCGCACCTGCGCCCGCTGGTCGGCACCTCGTTCGTCGCATTGACCGGCGAGATGAAGCTAGCGATCATTGTCCTGGCGGGGGTACTTTCGCCGCAAGAAGTCTCCGAATAGCGGGGCGGTATAGGCGTAGGTTCCCTGGCTGACTCGGTAGATGAGGTTGCTCTTGAGTAGCCGATTGACGCTCTGCTGGGTTGCGTTCGCGTTGCGGGTTTTGAACTCTGCCCCGAGCTCGGCTATCTGAAACTGCTCGGCGCCCAGCGACCCCGCGACGCGGAGGGTCAGGCGGTCAGCACGGGTCGCGTCGTTGTAGCGGCCCTCGAAGAACTCGGCGTCGAGCGAATCCTGGACGCGGGACTTCGTGCTGCTGTAGAGCGGGCTTGTGATCACGTCCGCGTTCGCCGCGTCGGCGGCGTCCCAGAGCGCCTCTCCGTACTTCTGGATGAAATACGGGTACCCGTCGAGATCGTTGGCGATCTTCTCGGCCACGCCTGGCGCGAAATGGATGTCGGTGTCTTCGGCTGGCTTGCTGAGTGCTAGGGCCGCCTTGCTGGGGTCTTTGCCATCGCGCTGCAGGCTCAAGTTCCCGAGCTCCTCCACTCGGAAGAGTCGCTCGGAGTGGCTGCGCGCGGCCTGCAGGTGCTGCACCAACGGCGGAAGTCCAGAGACGACGAGCATGACGGGAAGTGGCGGGTCATCCTCGTCCTGCGCTTGAACGAAGGCGCCGAGCAGCGCGCTGAGGGGGTACTGGTGGCGCGCGGGGTGATCAAAGACGGTGTGCGCCTCGTCGTAGAGGAACGCCACGCCACGCTCTGCTCTGGCGGCTAGGCGCCCGAGGTGAAGCAGAGCATCTCGGAGGCGATCCTCGAGGACGGACGGCTTTGCAGTGCTGCCTGGCTTCAGGCCGACGCTTGGGCCACCCGGAAGCCCCACCGTGATCTCTCCGACTGCACGGCTTGCGGCCGAAAACGAGGCTTTGAGTTTGGCAACGTTTGAGAATGCGCGGATGAGGCTTTCCAGGTCGTCTGCGATTGCCAGAGCAAAGTCCGCCTCATTGCATAGGCGCGGCGTCAGATTGCGTCGGACGACCACCCAGTCTCGTTCACTGGCCTGTCTCGATACTCCTTCAGCAGAACGGTCTTGCCGACACCGCGCAGGCCGCTGAGCCGTACGTTGCGCCGCTTGTCCGGGAAATCGCGCAGGTAAGCGCGAAAACGCTTCAGTTGCTCCCGCGGTCGGCGAGGTAAAGGGGGTTGTGCCGACGCCCGGCTGGTATGGGTTCCTGGCAGCCACTGACACAACCTACTGGTCCGTACGACTCCTTACGATAATCCCGTAAGGACCTGTACGATCTCCTAAGATACCAACAGGAGCGAGCGAGGACACTTGAACCCGATCGGATCAGATGCGGCTGCAGCATCTCGAAATAAGCAATTTCCGCCGCTTCGAGCAGTTCGAGCTGGATCTCGGCGGGGAGTCGCTGACACTCGTCGCCGCCAACGCCGGCGGCAAGTCCAGCGTGCTCACTGCCACCGGATGGGCGCTCGCTGGCGCACGCGGGCTGGCCCGCGCTGATCTGCTGGACCCCGCCGAGCAGCTGCTGATCATCGCCACCGTCTAAACATCGCACCCGAGCACCACGGCACCTTTCATCAGGCGCTGCGCTTCCAGGCGAGCCGACACGAAGAATCGGCATTCGTGCTGTCTGGGACGAGGACACCGAGGAACTCGACGTCACCTGGGGGTTCCCCGACGCCACCTGGGGCCGTGTCCCGAGCCGTGCGCGAGAGGCGTTGCCGCTGCTGCGGCTCGGATCAGAGCGCGACCCCGCACGGATGCTCAGCTTCTCCTGGGCCGCGAAGCATCCTTGCGGGCCTTCTGGATGCCGCCGTCGCCGGCCAGGCCACCGATGACGCTCGCCGCGATCGAGAGCGCGAGTAGTGGCCTGGCGAGCAGCCAGCCGATCGCCGACATGGTCCGCGAGCTACGCGACGCTCTTGCGGCGACGATCCCCGACGTCGCCCAGAGCGCCTGCAGCGTCGGCAGTGGCTCGCACACCGCCGAAGAACTGCTGGCGCCGCTCGACCTCGAACTCGCACACCTCGGCCCCGCGACACCGATCGCCAAGCAGAGCTCCGGCCTCGCGCATCGCACCACCCTCATGGTTGCACGGCGTCTTATGGAGGCCACGCCCGCAACGCTGCTCTTGCCCGACGAACCCGAGCGCTCGCTCGACCCGCATGCTCAGCGCGCTGCAATGGCTGGCCCTGAGATCGGCCGGCGCGCAGGTGCTCGCCGCCACCCACTCCTCCAGCGTGCTTCCGGGTGTGGATATCCGGTACCGTTGCGCGCCTCGCCCGCGAGGGCGGCGTTGTGCGCGCCGTGCGCCCGGCGGCTGATCCAACCGCAAGACGCCGAGCGTCTGCGGCGTTTCGCCACCCCGCGGGAGCGCCGAGGCGTTCTTCGCACGCGTCGTCGTGCTAGTCGAGGGGATCACCGACTACCAAGCCGTGAGGGTGCTCGCGCGGACCCTCGGCCGCGACCTCACGCAGAAGGCATCGCTGGTGCTGCCACTCGACGGCGGCGGCAGCCTGAAGATCTATCTCGATTGGCCGGCTCGCCGGGCTCGATGTCAAGCTCGCCGGGCTGTGTGACGCCGACTACGAGCAGGGCTGGAGGGGAAAGGCTCACCGCCGCCGGGGTGCCCGTCAGCACCCGCCAGGACATGGAGGCGATCGGCTCTCTTCTTCGTCAGACCGCGATCTCGAGGACGAGCTGATCACCGCGCTCGGCACAACTAATACGCAGCTGGTGATCGCCGGTGACGGGGCCGCCAGCAACTTCCAGAAGTTCGCGAGCAGCCCCAGCCAGCAGGGCAGGTCGCTGGCCGACCAGCTCCACGCCTTCGTGCAGAAAGAGAAGACCCGCTGAGCACTATGGAAGCCCGCCGTCGCCATCGCGCCTGGCACGATCCCGCCGTCGATCGCTGCGCTCCTCGCCAATGCCTGACCCGCGCGAGGATCTCGACGAGGAGCAGCGCAACGCGGTTGAAGCCCCGGAGTTTGCGATTGCGGTACTCGCCGGTCCCGGCTGACCGTGGACGCTGGCTCACCGCGCCAGGGCAGGCGCTGGCCGCGCGGCTCCGGCGCCAAGCCGTGCGTTCGCCTGTCTCGGCTACGTCTACGAACAAGGCCGCGGCTGAGATGAAGACGCGTGCGCTGGGGACCGCGATTGTCGCCAGCGACCGGATTGAGGCCGGGACCCTCCACGGCTTCGGCGTCCGCTTCCTGCGCAGCCACGGTGAGCAGCTCGGGATCGCACCCGACTTCGAGATCATCGACCCCGAGGGAGGAGAAGGCAGCCCGCCCGTGCCGTCGCCGCCACCGCGAGGGTCGCGAACCGTCTGGCCGCGCGGCAGCACGCGCGCAAGCGCGGCCTGGCACCCGACGACAGAACCGCGGGCGCCTTCGGCGCCGTATACGAGGCGGCTAAGCGCGAGCAAGGGCTCATCGACTTCGACGACCTCGTGGTGGCGACCGGGACCATCCTCGCCGAGACCGTCGCCATCGCCGCCCTCTACGGCTCGCGCTTCCAGCACATCCTCGTCGACGAGTTCCAGGACACACAAACGCCGCTCAGTTCCGGATCGTCAGCGCGCTCGCGCCGCATGTGGCGAGCATCAGCGTGTTCGCCGACGACGACCAGGCCATCTTCCGCTTTGTGGGCGCCGAGTTCGAGAACATAGCCCGTTTCGTCGATGAGCTCGCCGCGACCGTCTACCCGCTCGACGTGACGATCGCTGCCGCGAGCAGATCGTCGTGCACGCCAACACGCTGATCAGCTGTGACCCGCGTTTCCCTGCTGCATGCGTGCGCACAAGGACGTCGGTAGCGTCACGCTGCGCTACGCTACGCGAGCACTCAGCACGAGGTGCAGGTACTCGCCGAGGAGATCACTGGCCGTCTCCGCGCCGGCGCCGCCCCTGCCAGCATTGCGGTGCTGGTCCGCTCCGGCGACCCCAGCCCGAACGATCTGCGGTCGCCGAGATGCGCGCCCTGGGTCTGCCCGTCTCGGACTGGCGGCGCGGCACCCACCAGCCCGCGGGCAGGCCAACGTTCGCCGCCGCCATGTCGTGCCTGCGCGGAACCCTCAACAACCGTCAGGCCGAGCGGCTGTGCGAGTTGATCGGCATCGAGGACACCGGTGAGCGCGATACCGACGTGTTCCTGCACGTACTGGCCCAGGAGCGTCCCGTCGCCGCCGGGCTGCTCCGAGATGCGAGCGCTCGCATTCGCGGGCGAGAACGCGCACGCCGTCGCCCGGCAGGCTCAGCGTGCTGTGGCGGCGGCAGACCCCGCCACCGCGAGCATGCTCGTGGAGCTGGTCGACGCGGTCGCCGACTTCCAGGAGCACGACGCGCAGTTCACGCTCGATGACCTGCTCGCGGATCTCGTCCTCGGCGGCGGTGGTCGTCCCCCACGGTCGGCGGCGGCATCAAGGTCGCCACCCTTCACAAGAACAAAGGGCCTTGAGTGGCCGACCGTGTTCATGCTCGGCCTCGAGGAGGGCCACATGCCCGACTACAAGTGCGAGGGCGAGGATCAGCTGCTTGAGGAGCGGCGCTGGTGCTTCGTTGGTGCTTGCCGCGCCGAAGACGAGCTGATCCTCACCTTCGCGCAACGCTTCCGCAGCCACTCGCGTTCACGCTCCGCCGTTCTTGGGCGAATGGCCGGCCGCGGCGAGCCGGCAAGCGCGGTCCCGCTGGCCCAACCGGACACCACGTCACAGACCGTCGGGGGTGACCGGCACCGGCGCTTTGCCGTTCACGGATGGGCTTTCACGTCTCGACGTCCGCCCGTGCCTGTTCAATGAAAAGCTGCGGATGAAGATACTGCACGCGGCCGACATCCACCTCGACAGCCCGATGGCTGGGCTCGCCGCTTATGAGAACGCGCCGACGCTCAGAGTTGCAGTTGGCGACCCGCCGCGCGCTCTCTAATCTCGTAGAGTTCGCGCTCGATGAGCAGGTGCAGGTGGATCTGCTCTTGCTCGCCGGTGACATCTTCGACGGCGACTGGCCGCACGATGGGACGGGCCTGCATTTCATCTCCGAGATGGCGCGCCTGCGCGAGGGCAGAGTCCCTGTCGCGATGCATCGCCGGCAACCACGACGCCGACTCCAAGCTCACAAAGGCGCTGCGCTACCCAGAGAACGTGCATGCGCCAGACACACGCGCGCCGCAGACGATGACCTTCGAGAATCTTGGCGTAAGCGGTCCACGGCCAGGGCGACCCTACCCCCGCCGTGACGGAGAAGTCACCCCGGCCGGCGGCTACCCGCCGCGCTGGCCGATATGGTCAACATCGGACTGCTGCACACGAGCGCTGATGGGCGTCCCGGGCACGAGCGCTATGCCCCTTGCACTGTGTCGACCCTTGCCGCCCGAGGCTATGACTACTGGGCGCTTGGGCACGTCCACCGCCGCGAGGTGCTCGCCGAGCAGCCGCTGATCGTGTTCCCCGGCAATCTGCAAGGACGCGGGCTGCGCGGTACCGGCCCCGTAGGCGCGCCATGCTCGTCAGCATCGGAGAGGGTGTGGTCAGCCATGAGCATCGCGTCCTCAATGTCGTGCGCTGGGAGCGGCTGCAGTTTGACGTCGCGGGTCGGCGCGACCCGCGAAGAGGCTTGCGAGCGCAGTCGCCGCTGTGGTGCCGGGCACCCCGCTGAGGGAGCCGGCGAGCGGCTGCTCGCGGCGCGCGTGCAGATCGCCGGGGTCTGCGAGGCGCACCGCGCACTCGCGGCAGACCGGGGAGCGGCTTCGCTATGAGGTGATCGCCGCTCGCTGACCCACGTTGCGGGGGAAGCAGATCTGGCTCGCAGGGGGTCGAGCTCGCAACGACGCCTATTAGTGCTTTGGGAGCTCTGATCGACTCCGGTGGCGGCAGATGGAGGGCGAGCCGGTCGAGATCGACGCGGCCGGTCCGGCACCTCTCGGCAACGGCCGGCCCAGCACCTGAAGAGCGGCTGCTCCAGCAGCACGGCCTTCGGCAGTGCAGGCGGCTGCCGGGCTTTTTGGGTCGAGCCGCTCCAGGGTGAGGAAGCCATGGGCGGCGGTGACCAGGGCGGTGTGGTGGTGCCAGCCCAGCCAGGAGCGACCCTCGTAGTGGTCCAGCCCGAGCTCGCCCTTCAGCTGGCGGTAGTCGAGCTCGATCCTCCAGCGCAGCCGGGCGAGGCGGGCCAGTCGCCCGGGCCCGGCGTCGGCGGGCAGGTTGGAGAGCCAGAAGTCGGTGGGCGCCTCGGCGCCCTCGGGCCACTCGGCGATCAGCCACTCCTCGCGAGGCGGGATCTCGGCGCCGCCTCGCCATCTACCGGCACCCTGGCGCCAGCCGTGGGCGGCGCGCACCCGCACGAAGGCGAAGCGCGAGCTCATCGGCTCCTCGTCAGGACCATCGCGAAAGGCGACCGTCTCGAAGGCCTCGGCACCGAGCCGCCCGATCAGGTCGCCGATCGCCTCCGGCCCGCGGTCGGGCCTCGGGTGGGTCCGCGGCCCGCGCGTCCCGCCCGCGCGCCGGGGGACCTCGAAGGTGGTCTCGGCCGCGAACACCGTCGTCCTCGGCCCGACCGCCAGCACGTACCCGCTCCCGGCGGTGTCGAGGCGGTCGCGCAGCCCGGTGTTCTCGCCGTAGGCGGCGTCACCCAGGACCGGTGCCGCGGGCACCTCCCACCCGGCGGCGCGCTCGACCAGATCCACCCCCAGCTCCGGCTTGGTCTTGAAGACGACCTCCTCCGGGATCTTCGCCCTCGCCCGGCGCTCCTGATCTGAGCACCACTCCTGCGGCAGGTAGAGCGCCCAGCCCAACGGTGCCGTCCCCCGCCCGCCGACCGCGTGCACCGAGACGCCGACCTGGCAGTTGCCGATCTTGCCGAGCGTGCCCGAGTACTGGCGCTTGACCCCGGGGGAGTCCTTGCCGTCCTTGGGGAAGCCGGTGTCGTCGAGCACCCAGGCCTCGATCCCGATCTCCGGCGTCACCCGCTCGGCGACGGCGCGCACCACCGCGGCAGCGTCCCACGGGCTCACCGCGAGGAAGTTCTGCAGGCTCTCGTAGTCGGCCTCCCCACCCAGCCGGGCGACCATCGGCTCCAGCGACTTGCGCGGTCCCTGCTCGATCAGCCCTCGCATATAGAGGCCGCCGTTGACCAGTTGCACCGGGCGGTTCACCGCCTCGGCGAGCACCTCGGCCCCGAACGCCTCGAGGCGCTCCCGCACGGCCGCCGGTCCGTCCACCTCCACAGCCATCACCGCCATGATCCCCTCCCGCGTCGACATCGGACGCGGACGGATTCGCCGGTGGCCGGGTCAACCCTGCGACAGAGCTACCAAAGCACTACTATTCGCGAGCTCGCGAGCGGCGGGCAGGACGCGGTGAGTGGGCTTTTTGCCGAGTTTCGCGGCTGCTCAGACGCTGAAGCGACGATCGACGCTCTCGCGGCGCCTGGGAACGTATAACCCGGCTGCCGTGCTCAGCCGAGCTTCACCCGACCGACCCGCAGACCGTCCGGACGTTGATCGCCGAGGTCACCCACTCGCTGCCGGCCGAACTACTGGAGCCGGAGCCCAGGCTGATGTCGCTCGTGATCCGGCGCCTTGACTTCAATCCCTGGGGCTGCTTCTCAGATCATTCGCTTGAGGCTTCGAGGCGAAGCCTCCAGGCCAATCGAGCCTGGTCTCCATCAAAGAACACGTCGGGGAAGTCTACGACCAACCGGGCGAGCAGCGGAGCCTGCTCTACGGAATTGACGCTCGTACCACGGACGGCCGCGCCTTGCCTACCGCGACCTCGGCTTAAGGCGCCCTTGGAGCTGGACGGCGGGAGCCGATCGACTATCGCGCCGTAAGCGTCGTGGGCACTCGCTCAGCGCTGACGGGAAGCCCGTTGCCCAAGAGGTGCTCCAGAAGGCGCTCGGAGGACTGAGCGAAGACATCTACCGCGGCCTGTTCCAGGTCAACCACGACACGCTCGTCAAGGGCGGCGCGGAGCTCCTGCAGGGCCAAGGTGAGATCGGAGCGAGCCTGTTCGCTGCTGCCGCCGGGATCGCGACGCTGCACGAGACGCTTGCTGGCCTGGACGCCGAGGCGGAGGCGCTGTTTAGTCCCCCGCGCCCGCAACACGGTCCTCCACAAGGCGCTTCGCGCGCTTCATGACGCTGAAAGACGGCTGCGTGCGAGCACTTTGCGCCCGGCGCGCCACCGTGAGCTGACGCGCTCGTTGGCGCGGGCCGAGGAGGCCTGCGCGGCGCTCGCCACGGAGATCCGCGAGGTGGAGCTGCGCATGCGCACGCTGGAGCGCAGACGCGCGCTCGCGCCGCTGCTGGATGCCCACGCTGTCCGTGCAGCCGAGCTAGATATGCTCACAGAACACCCCCCGAGCTATACAGCGGACGCCGCGACACGACGTGCCGACGAGGGCGCAGGGACGCATATACGCAGGCGACGCGGCGCTCACGCGAGCGCGGGATGGTCTAGTGCGGCTCGCGGGCGAGATCGACGCGATCCCGGTCGATCAGCGCCTGCTCCGCCAGGGCCGATGAGATCCGGGTCGTCAAGGATCAGATCTCTGCTATCAGCAAGGCCCGTGGCGACCGCCGCAAGCGTGAGGGCGAGCTCCATGAGCCGAAGCGGCGCTGACGAGTGCTGTAGAGCCGTGATCGGCCTCACCGACCCCGAGGAGGTGGAGTCGCTGGCTAGGGACATGAGCGCCCGACGGGCGCTCGATGGCTACCTAACCGAGCGCGATGGCCGGCTGCAGAGCCGCTGCGACAACGCCGGCACGAATGTCAAAGACGCCGAGGTCGCCCTTCAGCGAGCCCGCGAGGAGTTCGACGCTGCCCCCGCCGCGCGCGATACCGGGGCACTGGAGGCCGCGGTAACCAGCGCGCTGAAGGCCGATGCTCTCGCCGAGCAGATTGAGCAATTGCGCGTGCAGGCCCACTCCCCAGCGCGAGGCCGAGGATCGGCTCGCGCGTCTTCGCCCGGCACCCGCCAGCATCGAGGAGTTGCGGTCGATCGCTACACCCTCGCGAGAGCATGTCAGCGTGCCGCCACCGAACGGCAGGCCCTCGATCAGGATGCCAAGGAGCTGGCCCGCGAACGCTATAAGTTTGCCGAGGCCCAGCGTGAGCTTGGCGAGGAGCGTGAGCGCCTTGCGATCGTCGGCGATGTCCCGAGCGTAGAGTCGATCGCTGAGGTGCGCGTTCGTGGAGGTGAGCATTGGGCCGTTGTGCGGGAGGCAGCTCTCGGTGTTACACCGCTGCCCGCCCAGGACGCGCTGGACTACGAGCGAGCAGTCGCCAGGCTGATGAGCTGGCGGATCGCCGCGTCGAGCACGCAGCTCAGATAGAGCGGAGCGCCAGCATCCAGGCTCGCGCGGCGCGCCTGCAGCGAGACCGCGAACAGTTCGTCGAACGCGAGGGCGAGCTCACGGCGCAGATCCGCGAGCACGAGCAGGCCTGGCAGAGCGCGTGGGCTGTCAGCGGCCTGGCGAGCGTGTCCACCATAGACGCGGGCACATGGCTCGCCGAGCACGAGGAGATACTGGTGTTCGACCTGCGGCGGTTGAACACGACGCGCGGGCGCAGGTCCTGTCCGGCCGCGAAGGCGCCCAGCGCGACGCGCTCGCCTCCGAGCTCGCGAGCCTGGACGAGCGGACCGGGCCTGAGGCGACCTTGGAGACGCTGCTCGCCCGTGGTCAGACGTTGCTGGCGCAATGTCGCGACCAAGCAAGCGCTCTGCGCTGCACTGAGGGCCACAATGCGGGCAGCCGAACGCGCACTCGCCTCTGCGAGGCGCGAGCGCGAGGAGGCCGAGGCGCAATGGGCGGAATGGGAGCGCATGTGGCCCCGGCGGCGCGCCGAGGCGGGTCTCCCAGACACCGCGACCCCGCAGGCCGCGCAGGAGATCGTTCGCGCCGTGCAAGGAGCCTTGCCTTGCTGAGCCGCAAGCGAGATCTGGAACGCCGGATCGCGGGCATAGACACAGACCACGATGAGTTCCAGAACAACGTGCGTGCAATCTGCGCGGATGTTGCCCCCGAGCTGGCGCCGCTGGAGCCTCAACGCGCCTGGAGGCGCGATCCATGCGCGCCTAGTCGAGCACGAGCGGGCAAGCGAGCGACGCGAGGCCCTTACAACCCAACACGCCGAAGCCGGGAAGGAACTCGAGGCGATTGAGAGCGGGATCACGCTTGCAAGGGCCGAGATCACGGCGATGCTCGCCGCCGCTGGCGTCCAGAGCGTTGATGAGCTGCCAGCAATCGAGGCCAGCGCGGCCCGCGCGCACACTACGCCGAGAGCTGGCCGAGCTGCAGGGACAGGTGCAGGACGCCGGCGAAGCGCCCTTTGCGGAGTTGTGCCGACAGGGCGTCGATTTCGACCGCACGGCGGCGGCGGTCGAAATCGGGGAGCTGAGGAACGCGCGGAGGAGCTTCGCCAGCAGCGTGATGACGCCAAGGAGCGCTTGGGCGATCAGAAGCGCGTGCTCCGGAGCATCGAGACCGATACGGAGGCTGTGCAGGCGGCCAGGATGTAGCGCTCGCCCGCGCAGCGGTCGCGCATGCGGCGGCCGAACATGCGAGGGCGCGACTCGCCGCGACGGTCGTGCGTCGGGCAATCGAGCGTTACCGAAGGCTTCACCAGGACCCGTTGCTCGAGCGCGCGAACCGACTGTTCACGCGGTTCACGCTCGGCAGCTTCGTTGAGCTGTTCGTCGATGTCCACGAGCGCGGTCGCGGTGTGCTGATGGCCCGTCAGCGCAACCGAGTGTTGGTGGAGATGGAGGGGCTTGTCGGGCACCCGTGAGCAGTTGTTCCTCGCCCTGCGGATCGCCGCGATCGAGCGCTACGTGGCCAGCGCTGGACCCGTGCCGGTCATCTTCGATGACGTCTTCATCGAGTCCGATGAGCCCCGCTCGGAGCGGATCTTTGCTGCACTCGGCGAGCTCGCCGTACACACTCAGGTGATCGTGCTGACCCATCACCGCCACCTCATCGACGTCGGCCGCCGAGCGCTCGCCGAGAACCTGCTGGTTCAGAGCCTGCCAGACGCCGCGCCGGTCCTGCGCGAGGCTGTCGCCGCCTAGGGTTCGAGCGGACTGACTCAGCCTCCGCCAGGCGGTAATCCCGGCGCAGCGTTCGGCGTCTCACGGGATGGTGATCTGATTTGAGCTCACGCCTTCAGATTCGAGACGTGGTCTCGCCATGCGTGAACGTTTCGTCACCGCCGCTGGCGAACGCGCACTGTATTGATGTGACCCCGTCGAGAATCCGTTGACGGTCATCCAAATCCAGCGGATGCGCATTACTCCAACCGGTGGTGAGTGGTGTTCGCGCTTCGGGAGGAACACCATTCCGCCGAGGGTTTGCAGCAGTGCTGCGCCGTCCACGAGTTAGTTCTTGCCGCCGCGCTCTGCCGCCTCCCCGGTATCGTTCGCGCATGCCCGATGGTGAGCAGCCCGCTGCATCCCAGGGACGTTTCGAGGTCTCCAACCGCGTGGACGGCACGGTTCTCGCCGGCACGGTCATCCAGGTCGGCGCGCTCGCAGCTGACCCTCCCCGCAGTCGCGACCGCCTCGGTTCCCCGTCAGCTTCCGCCTGCACCGAAGCGGTTCGTCAATCGCCGGCGTGAGATCGCGACTCTCGACGCCGAGCTGGCCGACCGCGACGCGGGCTCGGCGTGCGTGGTCCAGGTGACGGGGATGCGTGGTGTCGGCAAGACGGCTACGAGCCGTCACTGGGCCCACCAGCGGATCGCTCATTTCACTGACGGGCAGCTGCATGCGGATCTGGGTGAGCTGCGCCACGAGGGCGGTGTACCGGTCGGCGAGCTGCTCGGCTCTTTCCTTCACGCGCTCGGTGTGCCCGAGGAGGACGTTCCGCCCGCGCTAGCGGACCGCAGTACTCTGTACCGCTCGCGCACGGCGGGCAAGCGGCTGTTGGTTGTCCTTGAGAACGCCCAGTACGCCGAAGAGGTCCGCGCGTTGATCCCGAGCGCGGAGGACTCGATGGTGCTCGTGACTGCCCGTTCGGCGATCACTGAGCTGATCCACAACGATGGTGCCTCGCTGCTGCGGTTGGCGCCGCTGGACGATGAGGGCGCGCAGGAGATTCTGCGCCGCGGCGTCGATGCCGGCCGGCTTGAGAGCGAGCCGGACGCGCTGGCGAACCTGCTCGAGATCTGCGCCGGCCTGCCGGTAGCGCTGCGTGTCTGCGCGGCGCGTCTGACGGTCAACGAGGAGCGGCCGGTGTCCTGGCTGCTTTCGGAGCTGACTGACCCTGACCGGCGGCTGCGAGCAGATCATCCTCGCTCCGGGCCGCTCGATCGATCTGGTGTTCACTGAGGCCTATCGGTCCGTGCGCCCCGACAGCGGCCGCCTCTACCGATTCCTGTCGGTCCTTCCACAGTCGACCTTCACTGTCGAGGTTTGCGTTGCCCTGCTCGACGTCCCGGTGGAAGTCGCGCAGGCCGGGCTGGATGAGCTGACCGCGGCCTGCTTGCTCGAAGAGGACGGCGCACGTTTCCGCCTTCACTCGCTGCTTCGTGTGCATGCCCGTGGCTGCGCCGCCGCCGAATGCGCCGACGCCGAGCTCCGCTCAGCGTTCGAGCGGGTCCTCAACTACTACCTGTATGCGGCGCAGCGAATGGACCGCACTCTCGTTCCGATCCGCTCCCGGCTGGCGCCAGCCCCGCCGCCGGGTGAGCCATCTTTCGCGACGCCGGCGGACGCGGTCGCCTGGTTCGAGGAAGAGCGCCCGAGCTTGCTTGCGCTGATGCGTGTCTGTGCGGAGCGCGGTTTCCCACGGGTGTGCTGGGCGCTCGGTGAGGCGTTGTGGATCGCCTACCACAACCGTAAGCATTTCGGTGAGGCGCTTGAGGTCTATCAGCTCGCCCTGACCGCGGCCCGGAGTTGCGGCGATCAGGCGGCTGAGGCCCGTACCGGATTGCAGCTCGCGCGGGCGCTGATGGACCTAGAGGATCTGCCGGGCGCCGAGCGCGTGTTGGCCGACGCCTGGAAGCTCGCCCAGGCGCTCAACGATCCGAGTTTGTCCGCTTCCACCATGGAGTTCACGGGTGTGCTGCTGATCAATCAGGGCCGCTACCCGCAGGCGATCGACACCTTCGAATCTTCGCTGGCCGCTTTCCAGGCGCTCGCGAACCCGCGCGGCGCTGCGATCCAGCACTACCACCTGGCGCGTGCCCTGCAGCACGCGGGCCGCCACGAGCAAGCCCGGGCGGCGTTCAACGAGTCTCTTGCTTTGTTGGACGCCGGGCGTGACGGCCTGACCTATGGCCGCTCGCTGCTGCATCTCGCCGATGCTCTGTCGGCGCTGGGAGATCCCACGAGCGCGATTGCGACTCTCGATCAGGCGCAGGCCACGTTCGTCCGCTACGAGGCGCCGTACTACGTCGCGCTGGCCCGTGAGGCGATGGCCGACTGCTACGTACGGACCGACGACCAGGCACGAGCGCGCGAGAGCCTCGAGGTTGCGCTTGCGATCTTTGAGCTGCTGGGCAGCCCGCGTGCTGCTCGCCTCACGGCCCGGCTTGCCGATCTGAGCTGAGGGTCGCGGTCATCGGATACTGCTCGTCTCCGACACGGAGCGTGAACTCGATCCTGTCCGGACCGTTGAGTGCTCCGTGGCTGGCGAGTGCAGCGAGCGCCGATCCGGCGAGCGCCGGGTCTCCCGCCGCGTCTTGCACTCTTACGATCCCGCGGTCGCGGACAGCGGCAATCGATCCGCCCTCTCCGGCGCGTGTGATCGCCACCCGGCAGACAGGGTATGTCGCGAGCGTCGCGACTGGCCACTCCGCCCCGCTTGCGTCCATGTCCTGATCGCTGCCAACAATCACGCCTGCGCTCTCCCGTACCGCTTGATAACGCTCGGCGGCGAGCACGCACAGATGTTCGCCCCGAGCCTTGTCCGTCATGCTCGCCTCGTCTTGCTCGACCGCTGCAGGGAACCGTTCCAGGGCCACGTGCAGTGGTTCGGCCGCGCTCCCGCTGACCCGGCTTGCGACCCGCAGAACGGTGGCCTCGTGCCCCGCATACGTCGGTGCGGGCACGGGCTCCATCTGCACCGCTTGCGCAGGCTCCTCAAGCTGGAGTAGCTCGTAGACGAGGCGGCGCAGACGCGGAAGCCCCTCGCCCGGATACGCGAACGACCGGTCCGCAAGCTTCTCGTAGTAGGTCGCCTCATGCTCGCGTATCGCGGTCTCAATCTGCTCCCGGAGGCCGCGCTCGCTGGCGAGCCTCGGTGCGACCTTCCCGAGCTCGCTTGCCGCGCTGTCGGCGAGCAACTCCTGCTCCCCGAACGCGCCGAGCAGTGTCGGCACGCCGACGCACGCCCCGTACAGCGTCGCCGAGCCGTGGTCGCCGATCAGGCAATCCGCGGCAATCAGCGCGGCACGCCACCCGTCGTGGTAGGGAATCAGTCGCAGCCCGCTTTCGAGGGCCCGGCCGAGCCACACCCGTACCTGCCAGCTTCCATGCCCCCGCCACACGTTCGAATGCAAAGCCGCTGCGACCGTGTACTCATCGACCGGCAGCTCTGCCAAAAGCTTGTCGGGCAGCCCGGGGTCGCGCCCGATCAGCGATTCGGGACCCCACGTCGAGCTGAGTACGACGAGCCGCCGATCCCCGACCGCCAGCGCGGCACGGTAGCGCACACGCTCGGCGCGGCTCGCCCGCAGTCGGTCGTAGCAGTGGTCTCCGGTCACTACGACTTGTTGTCCGTGGGAGGGGTCGTTGCGCCAATGTCCGGCGCTGCTCGGGTGCGCGATCGTGATCGTGCTCCGCAGAGCCTCCTCGACGTCCGGTAGCGGTCCGAAACCATCCTGGGGATGGCTGATCGTCTTCCCGTACCCGGCGCCGTGCGGCAATATCAGCAGCGGGCTGCGCAGCTCCTGTAGGCCGCCGTAGTGGCTGGCGCTGATCGCCAGGTCGAACTTTTCCGCGACCGCCTGCTCCCATGGCAGGCTGCGTCCGCCGAGTGCGCTGACTTGCTCGATCACCCCGGCCTCGTATGCCGACCCGTTCCCGTTCAGAGTGAACAGGACCTGGACCCGTCGGTCACCGATCAGTGCGGGCAGTAGGTCCAGCAGCCACGCGACGGTCGTGAACGTCCGCACAACGACGAGCACGGTCCGCTCGCAGCTGACGGTCCGCCACCGCGCGGCGCCATTGCCGATGGGAACCCGTATCCAACCATCGGGGGGGGGGGGGGGGGTCAATGCTTCGGCGCGATCCCGGTCTGGATGACCGACCCGCCGATGACCACACCGCTCACGCTGTTGTTAACGACCAGACCCGCCGACACGCGCTTCTGCGCGTCCGTCAACCATTGTGCGAGCGCGTCCCGAAGCGAATCGTCCTGCTCGGCCGCCGCGAGCAGCCCACGTGCAGCCTCGTCGACGCCCGCCTCGGACGCGGGCAACGTGCCGGGTGCTCCACTACGCTCGCGCAGCTTCCCCAGCCGCTCGAGCAGCTCCTCTGTTCCCGCACCCGCGCCGCCGCTCAGCAGTCCGGAGATCACGCTGGTTAGCAGTTGTAGCGTCGTCGTGTCCATCAGGGCCGGAGTGTAGCCGCCCCGCGATGCGCCCGTGTCATTCGGCTGTACGGTCACATTCGTATCCGCTGTCCCAAGGCGATTTATTCAGAAGCCGGTCGCAGGATTGCGTATCGATCCCGCCCGGTAGGTGAACCTGCGACGGGCACATTCGGTAGCTGCCCAGAGTGGATCACTCGGGCCTCCCAGGCGAAGCACGACGGCCTGTATCCGGTCCTGCACACTGGGTTGCAGGGAGTCAGCGTCCTGCTGAAGCAGGTCCCCGAGGTGGGCGGTACAACATGAGCATGTATCCCGAGGTGCGCGTCTACGCCGATTCGTTCGAGGGGCTGACGGTCCAGCTCACCGAGCTGCGCGGCCTGATTAAGCTCGTACCGCCGCTGATTGACGCGGATCGCGAGCGGCGCTGGAGGGAAATCAGCGAGAGGCCCAGCGATGGGGAGGACGGGGACGTCATAGATGTATACGGAGACGAGGCTGGCCCAGAAGAGGGGTGGGGGTTCGCGGACTTCGGCCGAATGATCCGTGTCGCGGCCGTCGCCTTCGCTTGGGCAGTCTTCCAGGACTATCTCGCTCGCGAACTCAAGAGGAGCTACCTGAGCTACAACCTGTCCGAGTATTCCGCCCTGGCGGTGCTCGTCGAAGAAGATGTGCGCAGCTGGGATCGCCGGTTCGATCAGATCAAAAAGCGATATGGGGACTTCGCGGGAATCGCGCTAAACGAGTTGCCGAGCTGGGATCAAGTTCTGCATGCGCAGGAGCTACGCAACGCTCTAGCTAGTGCACAACCAGGGCCAATACACGCGGGCTTACCTGAAGACGAAGCTCGCCCATCGACCGACCAAGGACGACCTTGGCGTTTTCGCGCCGTCTGCGGACGACGCTGAACTCATCGATCACGAGGTCATTCCGCTATCGCTGACGTTGGCCGACGCGGTGATCACGCAGTTGCGCGCGGCGGCGACCGAGGTCCGCGAAGCGATCGACCACGCCCGACGCGCTTAGCTTGCCAGCCGATAGTCCTGGTGCAGCGTTGTCGTAGTGTGCGAGTCGGACCCCCGGAGCTTTTCGCCGCACAACGGCTCAAGGCCGGTGCGGAGCATGGTGGCGACGGCCTCGGTCAGCGTGGCGCTAATCGAGAGTCGATCGCTTGTCTTGTCGTAGACGACGCGGGTATCTCGCGACCCCAGAGAAGGCGCTGTTCGACACCGTCTACGTCTGCGCATCGCGTGGCCGCCCCCCTTCTTCCCAGAGCTCTCGCTCCCGAAGAACTTCGACGAGACACAACTGGAGGGATGGACCCACCGGCTCCCCACCCCACGACTACAAACTCTCGTATCACGGGGGGTCGAGCAAGCGCTGGGGCAGGCGACGGACGAGTAGGCTCCGGCCGGGCGTCGAGCGGTTCCAGCCGTCCCGATAGGAGCAGTCCTCGGATTCGGCGATGGCTTCGTCGTGCTCAAATGAGCGACCCTCTCGACAACCTTGACCTAGAGCCGCTTGAGCCGGGCGAGTCGTTATTCGTCGAAGGGGGCAACTCGGCGAGATTGCCTGCACAGAGAAAGACCACCACGAGAGAAAGGACGAACCCATGAAGCTGACGACCACCACGCAGGTTTCCGTCGATGGAGTGATGCAGGCACCCGGCGGGTCGGAGGAGGACCGCAGCGGCGGATTTGAGCGCGGCGGATGGGCCATGGGGCGCCCCGACAACGAGGCCAGGACGTTCATCGTCGAGCTCTACCAGCGCGCCGACGCGTTCCTGTTCGGCCGGTGGACCTTCGAGCTCTTCGCTGGCTACTGGGGAGTAATGGAAGCGGGCAGCCACCCCATCGCAGATGCCTTGAACACGCGGCCCAAGTACGTGGCATCGACCACGCTCACCGACCCGCAGTGGGCGGACACGACCGTCCTCTCCGGAGACGTCGCGGCCGCTGTCGGCGAGCTGAAAGTCAAGCCGGGAGGCGAGCTGCAGGTGCACGGCAGCGGCAAGCTGATCCGCTGGCTCCTTGACAGCCAGCTAGTCGACGAGATGAACCTGCTCATCGTCCCCGTGGTCGTCGGCGAGGGCACGCGGCTATTCCCTGATACCGGCCCGGACATAGCGCTTGACCTGGTCGACTCGCGAGCCTTCCCAAAGGGCGCAACGCTCCAGGTCTACCGGCCCATCGGGCGCCCGCAGTACGCAACGGCCACGGCCGACCCGAAGCAGTGAGTTACGGGCGGAAATGCTTGCTCGATCTCGAGGCAGGCGTCACGCGCCGTCCGATGTCATGCGATCAGGTGGGATCCGAGGGCGGGGTGGAGGTGCGCAGCTGATCGACTCGCTTGGTGACCAATTCGGGGAGCGAGTCGGGCACCGCCTCGATGTCCTTGGTGGCTTGCGTGATGGCCGCTGGTAGGCGGTCGAGTGTGTCGGCGACGATCTCCTCGGCATTCGTGCTGGTGATGCCCCATTTTATTGCCTCGTTGACTATGCGTGGGGCGGTGACGCGGTCAGCCTTCTGTACGGTGTCGACATACATCGCAAGCTTGTCGTCGAGCGGATAGAGCCTCGTGGACAGGAGGTCGTAGAGGGGTGCGAGCCGCAGAGCCCCTGTGAGGGTGTGCAGCAGCGAGAAGTTCTTGCCGTGGGCGTCGCAGTTGCCGAGCGCCACGTTGAGTGTGAGTACGCGCAGGAGTGTTTCGGGGGCTGATGGCTCGGCGAAGTCCTGCAGCACCCGCGCGATGCGCGCCAGGTTTGCCCCGGCGTCCTGCTCGTACTTCTGCTCGGGCGGGAGGCCGAGCGCCTGGCAGAAGTCCTCTTGGTGGATCCTGTGAACCGTCCCGTCGGGGTCGATGACCCGGTCGTAGCGCTCGACGACGAGAACGGGGCGCTGATCGACGAGAATCGTCTCGACCGAGGCGACGCTCAGCCCGAGGTTCTTGGCGACGGTCATGCAGAACAACTCATTCTCGACGGTGTTCTGGAACGGTTCGATCTCGGGCTTGAGGATGTGCGTCGATGGCGTCCCTTCCACAGGGCGGCCCCATGTGCCGTCGGGCATGCGGGTCAGCAGCAGCTTCTCCTGCACACCGGCGAGGGAGAGGCGTACGTTGCGGTCGATACCGAGTGGGGCGCGGTGGAGGTTCGCGATCAGGTCGGCGAGATCATCCCCGGTGAGGGTCTGTGCCGTCAGGGTTGTAGGTGGGGGGGAGGGGGATCGTCCTCGGGTTGGACGACAAGCGCCCCGGCTGACTCTTTGCCCAGCTCCGCCAGCAGCCCAAAGACGTCGCTCGCCGGCAGGTCGAGGTCCTGCGCAATTGCCCTGCGCGGCTCGCCCTCGGGGAGCAGGCCGTCGAGGAATGCGCGGGTCGCGCCGTTCGGGTAGCGGTCTCGGGTCAGAGGGAACGCGAGCGACAGCAGCGGGGTGCCGCCCTCGTAGGTGTCGAGCGCGTACTCGGTGTAGGAGAGGCGCAGGCGGTTGTTGCGCTGCTTCTCAACGACGGCGACCTGATGGCCGTAAAGCCAGATCGCGAGAGCGCCCGGCACCTACCAGTCCGCCTTCTGCAGCGTCGCTCGGACACCAAGCAGCTTCAACAGACGCAGGATGCGACGCATCTGCTCCGTCTCCCGGCCTTGCTCCAGCTCCGAGAGGTAGCTTCGGTTCAGGCCCGCCATTGCAGCGAGCTCCTCCTGTGTGAGTCCGGCTGCTTCGCGGTAGTGGCGGATCGCGGGGCCGACCGACGCCGCGGTATAGAGGCGGAACGGTTTATCCGCACGCGGAGCACTGTCGGGTGCTCCGTTATCATCTGATGTCAGCATATCCGGACACGATAGCAGATTCGACCAGAAGTCGGCTTTTCCGGACATAATCCGTTCTTTGTTCGATGTTAAGATTCTCGGACATGCCGTCCACGGCCGCTGGTGGCGGGCACGCCTGTCTCACCGCGGCGCCCAACCTTCCCGTGGGGCCTAGGTCGTAGCGTGGGAGACGTGCCTCAGAGCCTTGTGGATGAGAGCTGGTTATCACTGTGTCGCAGCGTTGCGCGACTGTGCGAGCCGGACCCCCGGAGCTTATTTTAGGCGTTCCTCGGTAGTTCGGTGGGCGATTTCTCTCGTCCGCGCGCGACAGCCGTCAGTGTGGATGAGGCCAGTCCGATCGGCTCGATGAGCGTGTGTCCGGTCAGTTGCTCAACCAGGGCGCAGGCAGTGTCCGCCGGGTGATGAGCGGCAGCCCACGTGGCGAGTTCGCCCGCATGGTCGCGGATCGACGGTTCGCTCAACGCCCGTTCGACCGCCAGGCGCACGGGCCGTGGCGCTACGAACCGTCGCGGCAGGCGCACGCCGGCTCCCGCCCAGTCGAGTCGGGCGGCGTTCTCGTTCATGTCGCCCACGTGCGGGCACGCGACGACCGCGCAGCCGGATGCCAGCGCGCGCACGAGCGTTCCGTGGCCCGCGTGGCAGACGACGACATCGCACTCGGGCATCGTGCGCGCGTAGGACACCCACTCGACCACTCGTGCGTTGGCGGGCACGGGCAGCGGGCGTGAGGGCAAGCGCCGGTTCCAGGTCGCGAGCACCCTGACCGGGGCATCGGCGAGACCGCGCAGCGCGGCTCCCAGCAGCCGATGATCGGGGTCCTGGGCGGTCGAGGGCGCGATCAGGACGAGTGGATCGTCGCCGGGCGGCAGCTCGACGTCGTCGGTCGGCGGCTCCCACATCAGGGGCCCGACGATATGCGCCCAGGCTGGCCACGTGCGCGGGTACTCCAACTGAGGGAACGTTGCCACAAGCGCCAGTTCGCGGCTGGTGCCGCCATGGCCGTACTCGAGCGGACCGAGACCCAAACGGGCGCGAGTCTGATTGAGCTCGACCCGGCCAAGCTCGACGCCGCGATTGACCGGCGTCTGCGCGCGGCGCCACAGCGCGCGGCCGGCCGCCGTGCGGGGCAGACGCGCGCCGAGCGAATAGACCGGGGCGTCCGGCTCGTTCTCGGGGTACACGTGCGGGATCAACGTCGCGCGCGGGATCTCGCACAGCTCCGCGGCCAGCGCCGGGGCGAGCGTCAGAATGTCCGCGACAACCGCATCCGGGCGCAGCTCGCGCACGAGCGGGATCGTGTCCTGGGTCGCGTGTACGACCGCCTCATAGAAGTCGAGCGGCTCGCCGTCGGGGCCGCTGGCTGATCGGAGATCGCTGCTATCTCCGATCGGTGGGAACACGTCGTACTCGGGCGCCGGTGCAAACGACATTCCCTCGGCCTCGACGTGCGCCTGCCAGCGCCGCCACGTCTGCAGCGTGACCTCGTGTCCACGAGCCTGCAGCGCTCGGCCGAGCGCGATCATCGGAAACGCATGCCCCGGGTCGCCGAACGCACCCAGCAGGATGCGGCGCGCGGGCGAGGACATGGGCGGCTCGGTCAGGCCGCGAGCTCGGCGACGAGCCGCAACTGCTCGAGTCGGTCTGCCGCCGTGAACGCGATCGGCGTGACGCCCAGCGTGCCCACGCCCGCGTCGCGATATACCGCCAGCCGCTCGCGCACCACCTCAGGTGGCCCGCACAGCGAGACGCTGTCGATCAGCGCGTCCGGGATCGCCGCCATCGCCTCCTCGCGCTTGCCTTCGAGGTACAGGTCCTGAATCTGAGCGGCCTCCGCCTCAAAGCCGTAACGGCAGACGAGCTGGTTGTAGAAGTTCTGCTTGCGCGAGCCCATCCCGCCGACATAAAGAGCGATGAACGGGCGCATCCCGTCGCGGGCGGCTTGCAGATCGTCGGTGACAAACACCTGGACAGTCGGCGCGATGTCAAAGCCCTCGAGCGATTTGCCCGACCGCGCGGCGCCTTCCTCCAGCAGTGGGCGCAGCTCCGAGACATGCTCGGGCGAGAACAGCGTCGGGATCCAGCCGTCGGCGATCTCGCCCGCGAGCGCGGTGTTCTTCGGCCCGATCGCCGCCAGATAGATCGGGATCCGCTCCTGCACCGGCCCGATCGTGAGCTTCAACGCCTTGCCCGGCCCATCCGGCAGCGGCAGCTCCAGCGTCTCGCCGTGAAACTCGACCCGCTCGCGTGCGAGCGCCATGCGCACGACCGCCACATACTCGCGCGTGCGCTGCAGTTGCTTACCGAACCGCTGCCCGTGCCAGCCCTCCGCGACCTGTGGACCCGAGGAGCCGATCCCCAGGATCATGCGCCCGTTCGAGAGCTGATCGATCGTCGCCGCGGTCATCGCGGTCATCGCCGCCGAGCGTCCGGGCATCTGGAAGATCCCCGACCCGAGCCTGATGGTCGAGGTCTGCCCCGCCAGCCACCCGAGCACGGTCGCGGCATCCGAGCCGTACGCCTCGGCCGTCCAGACCGAGTCATACCCGAGCCGCTCGGCCTCCTGGACGATGTTCAGCTGGTCATCAGAGCTGAGGCCGAGACCCCAATAGCCGATGTGCACCCCGAGCTTCATGTCTCGCCACCCTACAGGGAGTCGCCGGGACGGATGAACATCATCTCCGGAACGATGCACGCCGGAGACACCTTCAGCAGGTAACGCACCGCCTCGGCGATGTCCTCCGGCCTGATCATCTGCTCGGCGGGGACGTGCTGCTTGGCGAATTCGGTCATCGGCGTGTCGACGAATGCGGGGCACAGCGCGCTCGACTTGATGCCCTGTGGAGCGAGTTCCTTGTTCATCGCTTCGGTCCAGCCGACGACACCGTGCTTGGTCGCGGAGTAGACGGACAGCCAGCCCTGGCCGAACTTTCCGGAGATCGAGGAGGTGTTCACGACGAGCGCGTTTTTATGCTCGGCCGCGGCGGTGGCAAGCAGGGGGACGCATTCGCGGTAGAACAGCACGATCGAGCGCAGGTTGATGTCCAGCTGCATGTCCAGTCGCTTGGTCTGGATCTCGCCGACCTGCGCCCCGAACCCGACGCCGGCGTTGTTGACGAGCACGTCCAGCCGCCCGTAGCGCTCGCGATGAGACGCGACGACGCGCTGGATGTCGGCCTCCTCCGAGACGTTCGCGGCGATCGCCTGCAGCTCATATCCCTCCTTGGCAAGCTCCTCAGCAGCAGCCTGCAGCTTCTCCGCTCGCCGCGCGGCGAGCGTCATCGCATACCCCTCCTGTCCGAGCATCCGCGCGATCGCATGCCCAATCCCGCTCGATGCTCCGGTCACGATCGCTGCACGCTCTGCCATAACGCCACTCCTCCTGTAGTCGTCTCGCCGCCGTCCCCGGCGACCCCGCCTCGACTCCGGGGCGGCGGCAGTGAGCATTCCACATCTCGCTGATAGCGTCTGCTGGCCGATCTCTGATCGGTCGTGGCCGGTCCGAGGTCCGCCGAGGTTCCGGGTGCGAGGAGGGCCCGTAGCTCAGTTGGTTAGAGCAGTCGACTCATAATCGATTGGTCCCAGGTTCGAGTCCTGGCGGGCCCATCGTCCTTGACAGTGGTCGGACCGCCGGTATGAGGTAGGTCGGTTCGATCGCGTCTC
Organism: uncultured Solirubrobacterales bacterium; assembly: GCA_963736555.1. GTDB lineage: Bacteria > Actinomycetota > Thermoleophilia > Solirubrobacterales > Solirubrobacteraceae > Palsa-744. Next base: position 145,887 of record CAVTPC010000014.1, on the reverse strand, counting down.
GGGCGTCTATGCGGACTTCCTCGGTGAGGTCTTGGAGGATGGTCTTGAGCTGTCGGGGGATGCCGTTGTTCAGGGCGTTGCGGAGGGCGTTGCGGAGCGCTTGGAGATCGTCGTCGGTCGCACGTTGGGGGCGCTCGGCTTCATCAGGTCCGCCGCGTCCTCACCGAGCGCCTGCGGCAACGATACGAGCAGCAACCGGCCCATGCTGATCCGCTCCGTCAGGTCCGGTGCGGCAGGCTGGTAGAGCATGTTGCGAAGCTGGCGGTTGCCGAGCAGCGCCCGCAGCTTGTTCGACAACTGGCGCGAGCGCCTGCACCCTGGCCTGCTCGCTGAGCGTCTGCCACTGGCGCCAAAACACAACGGAGGGGGCTGCGCTCGCGATCCGGGCCCACGATCCGGGCCAGCCAGCCTGAATGCCGTTTTTTCCTTAGCATCCAGGAAAGACCGTGGTGCGCGACCTCACACTTTGGCTCAGACCGGCAGGGTGGCCGCCTCTGCCCGACGCGCTGCGTCGCCGGACGTTGCTGCTGGCGTGGGCCGCGATCGTCGCGCAGGCCGTGTTCGTTGGCGGGTGGATACTCGCTGGCGCTCTCGAACCCCACTACTCGCCGGTTCGTCAGTACATAAGCGAACTCGGCCGGGACGGTGCGGCACACCCCTGGGTCTTTACAATCTTTGTCGGGGTCTGGGGATTGGGCTTCATCGCGCTCGCGGTCGCGGTGGCACCATCGTTGCGCACGCGGCCGTGGCCGCTGGCGATGCCGTCGATGTTCGTGCTCGCCGGCGTGTGCGCGATGCTCGTCGGACCGCTGCGCATGGACTGCTCATCGGTCCTGAGCGCGGTGTGCAAGTCGCGCTACAACGCGGGCGCGGCCTCCTGGCATTTCTACGCTCACGCATGGCTGAGCGTCGCCATCAAGGTCGCGCTTCTGCTGACGGGCTTCGCCTTTGCCCGCTCGGCGTGGCCGAGCCGGCTGGGGCGGATTGTGCTGAGCGGCGCCGTCGTACTCCTGGTCGCGGGGATCGTCACGTTTTTTCTGCACGACTCGTTCGTCGGCTACCAGGGACTCGAAGAGCGCCTGTGGGCGTTCGTCGCTCAGATCTGGGCGCTGGTTTGCGCGACGGTGCTGATCCACGAGGCAACGCTCACGCCAGGCGTCCTGCAGGCACACGAAGCTTCGATGCGGCGTCCTACGCTGGAGCCAGCCACCGTCGGCGTCGATCCGTAGCGCTCCGTCCTCGATCACGCCAAGTTCCTCGGTGAGGTCGCGCCGCGCGAGCGCCTGCACCCGCGCGAAGCTCGGCCGGGCGGGTGGTTCAGACCCGTCCGGCCGCATGAATGGTCAATTGACGCGGATGAGATAGCGACGCCCTCGGACAGACCATTTCCCGCCACGAACGCGAGCGCGACGCGACCCGCTACCCCGCTTCATCAAGCGACATCCGCCCGCCCGGCAACCGCGCCGAGCGGTTCGACCTGAGATCGGTTGGCTCCATGTTGGGATCGGGCATTGCAGAGCCAAATTGCGGGCAGGCGGGTGTCACCGATCGTGCGCCGTCTCGTTTGGCGCCACCACGATGCTCTGCGCCTCACGTGACGCATACGGATAGGCCGCCATCGCCTCGGCGATCGCCCGGTCGTCATCCCCCGCCCGTTCGCGCAGTCCGCAAACGATGCCATCGCGATCCTCGGCCGCCCGGTTCTGGCTGAGCTTGCGCTTGCCCTGGATCGTCTCGATCTCGAGCTCGAACGCGACGATGTGAGACAGCAGAGCGGCGACGTAGTCCTCCGCGGCAGCCCTGAGCGACCACGGGTCCGGGAACCGCTCCTCGTGGACATCCACGAGCTCGGTCAGATGGGCGAGCACCGCGTCGCGGTCATCGAGCACGCGCGGACGACCACAGGCATGGACGGCCAGGTAGTTATAGGTCGGCAGGCCGCCGCTGGGACACCACTGTGGCGATACGTACGCCCGCGGACCGCTGAAGATCGCAAGCGCCTCGTTCCTGCCGTCGAGGTGACGAGTGAGCGGGTCGTTGCCGGCAACATGCGCGACGAGTGTTCCACGTTCACCTTCCGCGCGGTGCAGGACGAACGGTATGTGTGCTGCGAGCGGGCCGTCGGCGCAGATCACGAGCAGGCCAAACCGGACGGCCTCGATCGTGTCGTGCAGAACCGTCAGCTCGCGCTCGGTGAAATGGGGGTTGACGTACATCTGTCCTCCTTTGGTCTCGCTGCCCTGCACTCGCAACTGGGAGCATAATTCCTCGGTGTGGCGAGATCGCCGTCTCCCTCCGGACGCCTCGTAGGAGACGAAAGAGAGCACCCGATCCGCTGGCGAAAACGATTCATAGCCAATGGTGCATGTTCTGTATCTGAGAACGCAGAACGTCTTCAATGTTGCAAAGAAGACACAAAGTAGACAGACAATTGTACATATCAGATCTTATCACCTGTAGTCATGTACCTGTCGAAGAGCGACCGTCCAGGTGTGTCTACCGCAGTGCCCAACAACGCCGAGCTGGGTCGTGCGATCCGTCGTCTGCGACGGGCCCGCGGTCTGACCATCGAAGACCTCGCGCATGACGCCGACATGCACCCGACCTATCTCTCGGGCATCGAGCGGGGAGTGCGCAACCCGACCTGGAGCAAGCTCGCGAGCTTGGCTCGTGCGCTGAACGTCCCTGTGGCCGAGGTTGCCCGGGACGCCGAAGCCGAGGCGCAGTTGGCGGCGCGAATGAGCGCCGTCCGTTCCGAACTCGGTCTCTCCGAGCGCTTCGCCTGAACCGTCCGCGCCCCAGAAACCGGAACCCTCCGGCACGGGGAATACGCTCAGAGCATGACCCAGAGCCTCGATCTCAGCCTGGAGAGCGCCTGGCCGTGATCGACCTCGGCTCCAACTCGTTCCGGCTGGTCGTGTTCGTGGCCGCCGGCGGTTGGTGGCGGCGCACCGACGAGATTTATGAGCCGGTGCGCATCGGCGAGGGTCTGGCGGCGAGCGGCAGGCTGGGGGAGGAGCCGATGCGCCGCGCGCTGGCGACGCTGGACGTGTTCGACCACTTCTGCCGGGCGGCCGGCTTGCGCGATGGGAGGTGGACGCGGTCGCCACCAGCGCGATCCGCGACGCCGAGAACGCCGACGGCTTCATGGCGCTGGCCCGCGAGCACACGAGCCTGCCGATCCGGGTGCTCAGCCGCGAAGAGGAGGCGCGTTACGGATATATCGCGGCCGTCAACTCGACCACCCTGACCGACGGCTGCGTGCTGGACCTCGGCGGCGGATCGCTGCAGCTGGTGCGCGTCGTCGATCGGCTCGCGTGCGAGCTGGGCTCCTGGCGCCTGGGCGCGGTGCGCATGACCGAGCGGTTTCTGCCCGTGAACGGCCCCGCGAAGCGACGGCAGATCGACGAGCTGCGCGAGCACGTCGCCCGCGAGCTCGAGCAGGCGCAGTGGCTCGTCGCGCGCCGGATCCCGCCTGGTTGGCATGGGCGGGACCGTCCGCAACCTCGCCATCGCGATCCAGCGTTCCGGTGGGCTGCCGTCCAGCGGCGTGCAGGCGATGGTCGTCTCCGCCGAGGCGCTGGACGAGCTCGTGCAGCAGCTGGCCGCGCTGCCCGCGTCCGAGCGCAGCTCGGTGCCCGGCATCAAGCCGGCGCGCGCCGACCTGATCCTCGCCGGCGCGATCGTCGTGCAGGGGACGCTGCTCGCCGGGCGGATTCGACGGGCTGGAAGTCACCGAGGCCGGACTGCGCGAGGGCGTCTTCTTCGAGCGCCTGCTGGCCGGTTCGGGGATGCTCGCGAAGCGAGTGTCTCCCGGTTCGGTCGATCATGACCCGCCGCTGTTCGCCGACCTGCGCCGCACGAGCGTGCTGAACCTGGCCGCGCAGTACCGGCCCGACGCCGCCCACACCGACCACGTCGCGATGCTGGCGCTGGCGATGTTCGACGAGCTCGCCCGCCTTCGGCTGCACGACGGCGACCCGCGTCGAGCGCGAACTGCTGTGGGCGGCGTGCTGCTGCACGACATCGGCATGTCCGTCGACTACGACGACCACCACAAGCACTCTCGCTACCTGATTCTCAACGGCGGCCTGCCGGGCTACTCGCCGATCGAGGTGGCGATCGTCGCGCAGGCCGCCCGCTATCACCGCAAGGGCATGCCCGATCCAGGTCCCGCTGGCGGCGCTGTTCGGTCCCGATGACGCTCGCCCGGCTGGATCGCTGCGCCGTCCTGTTGCGCCTGGCCGAGGATCTCGAGCGCTCTCGCGATCAGCTCGTGCGCAGGCACCCGTTTCACCCCGATCCGCTCGCTCGCGTCGAGGTCCCGCAGGACTCCGGTCCAAGTTCGTCCGCCGTGCGCGGAGCGAGCTCGAACGGCCACGGCGAGGAGATCGAGCTGCGCTTGATCGCCGACGGCGAGTCGGCGGTGCCGCGCTGGGCGGCGAGCCGCGAGAGCGAGCTGTTCGCCCGCGCGTTCCACCGCGAGCTGCTCGTCGCCGCCTGACGGCCGCTGGACGGCGCGAATGCTGCGTCCTCAGTCGCTCGCGTGCGTAGCACGCCACGCTCCCTGCGTCCTTGCCTCGCTTGCCCAGCGGCCGTCAGGTGAGTGAGCGTCAGCCCGCGCCGCGAGCGACTTCTCGTGTCCGGCGCAGTCGTACAGCAGCAGCGCGTTGGGGTTGACGGGCCGCGGCTGCCAGCTCACGGCGGGAATCACCTCGCAAGCCGCGATCACGGCGTTCGTGGCGGCGTTGCCGCCGCGTTCGGCATACGCGCCCCCGAGCACTACATATCGCGCCTCACCCCGTTCGACCAGCCGCGCGAGGCTGGGGCCGTCGAGGGCCGGGTCGTTGCCGCTGTAGCCTCCCATCGCGCCGGGTCGTAGCCGAGCAGGATTGTCGGCGCGGCGGTGTCCGAGGCCTCGGTCAGCACGTCCCAGCGCGTGCCGGGGTGGTGCGAGGTGACGTAGGCGATCAGCGCCCTGGTACGCGCAGCGCCGGATGGATCGACGCCCAGCGGGCCGACCGATCCCGGCAGCGCGGGGCCCGGCGGCGGGGAACGTGCCCTCGCACCGCGAATTCCCACGTGGTCGCCGCGTACGCGGCGGGAGCGATCAGCAGCAGGCAGAGCGTCAGCGCCATCGCCGGACGGGCCAGGTGCGCAGAGAGCAGCAACGTAACCACGCCGATCGCGGCGCCCGCGATCATCACCGGGAAGAACCAGCGCATGTAATGGGGTTCGTCCCCGAGCAGCGTCAGCTGCGCGGCGACGGTGGCGCCACCGCGATCGGCGCCAGCGCGAGACGCAGCCGGCGTCGCCTTCCGGGCGCGACGAACGCCACCGCTCCAGCCGCCGACCATCGCCGCCGCACCGGGGCCGATCGCCGAGACGTAGTAGGGATGGACGATGCCCTTGCCGAAGCTCAGCACCACGCCTCGATCAGGAACCAGCCTCCGAGCACGATCAGCGCCGCCAGGCGCGACCGATCGAGGGTGGCACTCGTCCCGACCCCGCGCTGCGCGCCATGTGCCCGCCGGGTCGGCCCGCGCCGCCCGTCCGGCTCGTATGCCTCCTCCGGGCGATCGGGCGTCTCCGGGTAATCACGGGCTGCCGAGCGACGCCCTGTCCCCGTCGCGGAGCTTCTACCGATCGACAAGAGCGCGATCGCGAGCATGCCAAACAGCGCGAACGGCAACATCCAGCCGGCCTGACCGCCAAGCTCGACTTTGAACAGGCGCAACGGTCCCGTCGTCCCGCCGAATGCGGTTGGCTCCCGCGCGCGGCCGTTGGGCAGGTACTTGGGCGGCGGCTTGGGCGCCGGCGCCGATGCCCTGCGCGGTGCGACGGCGGGGACGATCCCGGTCGGCGCCGGCGGTTTTGGCGATGTGACGCCTCGCGTGGCCGCGGCGCGCTGAGCACGGGCGCGCAGCGCTTCGCGTTCGATATGCGCGAGCGAGCCGTGCTTGACCAGAATCGGGATCCGGCCTGGTCCGCCGACCTGTCCTTCGACGCGCCCGAGGCCGTTGTAGTCGAACGTCAGGTTGTGCTCGGTGTTATTCGTCGAGCCGCCCACGAACGGCCGCTTGGAGGCGGGCGTCAGTTCGACGATCGCCGACCACGAGGCGGACACCGACGAGCAGTACGACGCCCGCTGCCAGCAGTTGCCAAGTCCGGCGCAGAGGACGCCCGGCGCGCACACCAGATAGCCGAGTCCCGATGCCCGGGACGACCAGGTAGGCGGCCAGCGTCTTGGTGTTGAACGCGAGCCCCACGAGCACGCGCACCCGAGCAGAGTGCGCAGCCTGCCCGATTCGATCGCGCGCAGTCCCACGCCGCAGGCCAGGGTCATCAACAGGATCAGGACCGAATCCACCCCGTTCTCCCGCGAGATTGCGACGAACGACGGATACACCGCCAGCGCCAGCGCGCTCGGCGACGCCCGCGCGCTGGACCGAATCTGGGTGTGACCACCCAGTACATCGCGGCGACCGTGAGCACGCCCATGATCGCCTCGGGCAATAGCAGGCTGAGCGGGTGAAAGCCGAACAGCTCGGCGCTCAGGCCCTGTACCCACAGCGCCAGCGGCGGCTTGTCGACCGTGATCAGCCCGCCGGGGTCGAACGAGACGAAGAAGAAGTTGTGCAGCGAGTCCAGCATCGACTTGACCGCGGCCGAGTAGAACGTGTTCCCGTATTCGTTCTGGGCCAGCCGGTTGATGTTCAGCACGGCCGACAGCGCCAGCACCGCCGCCAGCGCGATGTGCCGCAGCGCGGCCCTGCACGCGCGCGGCGCACGCCCGGCGTCGCGGTTCGGAGCCGAGCGGTGCGCGCCGGCAGGGCGGGTCTGCTGCGTGAGCTCATCGGGAGGGTCGCGCCGTCTGCGAGCAGGTGGTCGTTCATGCTCGGGACGAGCGCCGCCAGCAGGCGGTCGAGGTCGTCCTCGTCGTTCCACGCCCCCACGGACGCTCGCAGCCACGGCGCGCCGGGAATGTTACGCAGCGATCACGCCCGTGCTCGAGCAGCCGATCGCGCTCGGCTCGGGATCGGGCTCTGGAAGGACACGAGCGTGCGTCTGTCGCGCGGGGCCACCCCGCGTCCGTGCTCGCCCAGCAGCTCCGCCAGCCGGCGCGGCAGCTCGCGCGCGCGCTCGTGCACGGCGCGCCAGCCCGCCGCTCAAGACGCGCGCGGCCGCCAACGCGCAGGCGAGCGTCTCGGCGCTCAGCGACATCGAGTCCAAGCTCCGCGCTCCTCGTGCAGTCCGGCGTCCAGTCCGGCGTCGGGCTCGGCGAGGTTGCCATACCCGCGCCGCTCGACCTCGAGCCGCTCGCGCAGGGTCGGGCTCACGTACAGCATGCCCGTGCCGTCGGGACCGCACAGCCACTTCTGGCCGGCGCCGGCGTAGGCGTCGCAGCCCAGCGCGCGCACGTCCACCGGAATCGCCCCGACGCCCTGCGCGCCGTCGAGCAGGACCGGCACCTCGACGTCTGCCAGTTCCGCCGGGGCGAGGCGCCCGCTCATCCAGCCGACGTGCGAGCACGCGACCAGGCGCGTGCTTCGGGCCGACCGCTCGGCGATCTCGCGCAAGCGGCGCCATGCGCACGCTCACGCCGCGCAGCTCCCGCGCCGCCGCGAGCGCGCCGAGCAGCCCCGGGTGCTCCTCGTCGCTGGTCAGGATCTCATCGCCCGCGCCCAGCTCCAGCCCGCCGATCGATCTGTGCGATGCCCTCGCTCGTGCAGGTCGTCAGCGCCAGCTCGTCCGGGCTCGCAGCCGAGCACTGTCGGCGTATAGGCTCGCGCAGCTGGCGCTCAGCTCGCGCGCGCCGCTCGAAGTGCGAGCCGCGCGCGGCCGTCCCGTGCCTCGCGCTCCAGCTCCTCGCGTGGCGCGCCCGCACGGCGCGCCGCGGACAGCGGTCCGTCGGTGCCCGCGTTCAGGTACGCGAGTCGGCGCAGAACGGGGAACTCGTCGCGCAACCCTGGGAGGTCCACGAACGAGCGAGAATACCCGCATGCCGAGCGGATGCCGAGCGCAGGCGCCGCTGTGGGAGCCGTCCGCCGCAGGATCGCGAGCAGCGGAGATGACCCGCTTCATGGGCTGGGCGGGCGAGCGCGCGGGCGCCCGTTCGCGGACTATGCCGAGCTGTGGGAGTGGTCGGTGTCGGAGGTCGAGGACGTTCTGGGCGGCCGTCTGGGAGTTCTGCGGTGTGCGCGCTTCGCGGCCCTACGAGCAGGTGCTGGACCGCAGCCGGATGCCCGGCGCGCGCTGGTTCGCGGGAGCCGAGTTCAACTATGCCGAGAACATGCCCGGCGCGCGCTGGTTCGAGGGCGCTCGGCTCAACTATGCCGAGAACCGCTGAGCGGGCCGCGATGGGCGATCGCATGTGAAATCGCGGTCCTGCACGGCTCCGAGCTGCGCGAGCTCGACGCGCTCACCTGGGCGCAGCTCGACCGCGCAGGTCGCGGCCGTGGCCGCCGGCCTGCGCGCGCTGGGCGTGCGGCGCGGCGATCGTGTGGTCGCTTACATGCCCAACATCCCCGAGACGCTCGTCGCGCTTCCTCGCGGTCGCCGCCGATCGGCGCGATCTGGTCCAGCGCGGCGCCGGAGTTCGGGGCGCGCAGCGTGATCGACCGCTTCGCCCAGATCGAGCCGGCGGTGCTGCTGCGCCGTCGACGGCTACCGGCACGGGGGCAAGGACTTCGATCGCACCGGCAGCGTGCGCGCGATCCTCGCCGAGCTGCCGACGGTCGGCCACACGGTGCTGCTGCCGTATCTGTCCGCCCGCACGCCCACTGCCGAGTCTGTCCGGCGCGATCGACCTGGGGCGGCTGATCGAGCTGGGCGCGCGGCGCGGGCGCGAGCTTCAGCTTCGAGCAGGTGCCGTTCGACCACCCCCTGTGGGTGCTCTACTCCTCGGGCACGACCGGCCTGCCCAAGGCGATCGTGCACGGTCACGGCGGGATCCTGATCGAGCAGCTCAAGAAGCGCCTGCACCTCGACCTGCGCGCCGGCGACCGCATGTTCTGGTTCACGACGACCGGCTGGATGATGTGGAACTTCCTCGTCGGCTGCCTGCTCTCAGGACGCCGCGATCGTCCTGTACGACGGCAGCCCCGCCCATCCCGACCTGGGCGTGCTGTGGGATCTCGCGGAGCGCACCGGGATGACCTGCATGGGAGTCTGCGCCGGGCTGCTCGCGGCATGCGAGAAGGCCGGCGTCGAGCCCGCGCGCGACCACGACCTGCGCGCCCTGCGCGCGATCGGCTCGACCGGCTCGCCGCTGGCGCCGGAGAGCTTTCGCTGGGTCTACGACCACATCGGCCCGGACGTCTGGCTGTTCTCGACCAGCGGCGGCACCGACGTCTGCACGGCGTTCGTCGGCGGCTGCCCGCTGCTGCCGGTCTACGAGGGGGAACTGCAGGCCGCGTCCTCGGTTGCGCGGTCGAGGCCTGGGACGAGCACGGCAACAGCGTGATCGACGAGGTCGGCGAGCTGGTGCTGACCGCAGCCGCTGCCGTCGATGCCGCTGTTTTTCTGGGGCGAGCGATGCCCGCCCAGACCGCGCCGACTGGCCGCGGCGGTGGAGCGGCCTGCGCTGAGAGCTACTTCTCGATGTACCCGGGCGTCTGGCGTCACGGCGACTGGATCAAGATCACGCCCGCGCGGCGGAGCGGTGATCTACGGCCGCTCGGACTCGACGATCAACCGTCAGGGCGTGCGCATGGGCACGAGCGAGATCTACCGCGCGGCCGGCGCGTTCCGGAGGTGCTCGACGCGCTGGTCGTGGATGTCCCGACGCTCCCGGGCGGTCGTATCGCCGGCGAGACGGCGAGCTGAGGATGATCCTGTTCGTCGTGCTCGCCCCGGGCGTTGTCGCTCGACGAGGAGCTGGCGGCGCAGATCAAGCGGCGCATCCGCGAGGACTGCTCGCCGCGGCACGTGCCGAACGAGATCCTCAGGTCGCGGAGGTCCCGCGCACGCTCTCGGGCAAGGTGCTCGAGGTGCCGGTCAAGCGCATTCTGATGGGCACGCCGCCGCACAGGCCGCGAGCGTCGAGTCGCTGGCCAACCCGCGCTCGCTCGACTACTTCGTGAGCTCGCCGGGCAGCTGCCGGCCCACCGGCGCGAACCGGCCGGAGCGAGGGCCTCGCGCAGGCCTCGCTCTAAGCCCCATGGCGTCCGACGATCTCCTTCATGATCTCATTCGTGCCGCCGTATATGCGCGTCACCCGCGCGTCGGCGAAGGCGCGGGCGATCGGGTACTCGAGCATGTAGCCGTAGCCGCCGAGCAGCTGCAGGCAGCGATCGACGACGCGGCCCTGCAGGTCGGTGCACCACCACTTGGCCATCGCCGCGTCCTCGGGCGGTCAGCTCGCCGGCGTTCAGCGCCTGCGCGCACCGGTCGACGAACGCCCGCGCGATCTGGTTTCGCCGTGCGGCCTCGGCGAGCGTGAACCGCGAGCTCTGGAACGAGCCGATCGGCTGGCCGAACGCCTGGCGCTCGCGCACGTACTCGAGCGTCCATCCCAGCGCCGCCTCGGCGGCGGACACGGCCGAGGCGGCGATCGACAGGCGCTCCTGGGGGAGGTTGGAGACGAGGTAGCGAAACCCCTGGCCCTCCTCGCCGAGCAGGTTCTCGACCGGCACGCGTGCCTGCACGAACGACAGCTCGGCGGTGTCCTGGGCGTGCTGGCCGATCTTCTCGAGGTTGCGCCCGCGCGTGAACCCCTCGGTATCGCGCTCGATCACGAGCAGGCTGATGCCGCGGTGGCGCTCGGACGGGTCGGTCTTGACCGCGACGATCACCAGGTCGGCGTTGATCCCGTTTGTGATGAACGTCTTCGGCCCGTCCACGACGTAGTGATCGCCCTCGCGTCGCGCGCGCGTGGACATCGCCGCGAGGTCCGATCCCATGCCGGGCTCGGTCATCGCCAGCGCCGTGATCAGCTCGCCGGAGGCGATCCCTCCGAGCCAGCGCTCGCGCTGTCGTCGGTGCAGTAGCTCAGGAAGTACGGCAGGCAGATGTCGTTGTGCAGCGTGATCCCCAGCCCGAAGCTGCCCACGCCCGCGCGCTGGGTCTCTTCGCCGATGACGAGGTTGAAGCGGAAGTCCTCCGCGCCCGCGCCGCCGTAGCGCTCGGGTACTGCCATCCCCATGAAGCCGCCGCGGCCGGCAAGCGCGAACACCTCGCGCGGGACGATCCCCGCGCGCTCCCACTCGCCGTAGCGGCCCTCCTCGCCGATCACCTCGCGCGCAAGGAACGTGCGAAAGCTCGCGCGGAAGTCCTCGTGCACGTCCTCGAACAGTGTCGTCGCATCGCACCCCGACCCTACCCGCAATCGATCGTGGAATCAGGGGACGGTCTGGGGGACCGGCCTATGGCGTATGACGTCGCGACCCTCAGGGATGGCGGGGCTTGGCGAGCAGCAGCTGCACGTCGCGTATCCGCCGCTCGCGGAATCCGCCCTCGCAGTAGCTCAGGTACAGCTCCCACAGCCTGCGAAAGCGCTCGTCGTAGCCGAGCTCGGACACGCGCTCGGACGCGTTCAGGAAGCGTTCGCGCCAGCGTTCGAGGGTGGTCGCGTAATGGGCGGTGATGTCCTCCAGGTGCACCTGTCTGAAGTCGGTCACCCGCGCGAGCTGGCGGGAGATCACCTCCAGCGAGGGTAGGCAGCCGCCCGGGAAGATGTAGGTGTTGATGAAGCTGCGCCCGGCCTTCTCGACCTCGTACGCGCGGTCGTCGATCACGATCGCCTGCAACAGCATCGCGCCGTCGTCCGCGAGCAGCTGCGAGCAGCGGCGGAAGTAGGTCGCGAAGTTCTGCCAACCGACGGCCTCGATCATCTCGATCGAGACGAGCTTGTCGTAGCTGCCACGCAGGTCTCGGTAGTCATCGAGCAGTACGGTCACCCGCTCTCCCAGCCCGGCGGCGCGCACGCGCTCGCTCGCATAGGCGTGCTGTTCGCGGGAGATCGTGGTGGTCGTCACCCGGCAGCCGTGGCGCTCGGCCGCGTAGACGGCGAACCCGCCCCAGCCGGTCCCGATCTCCAGCACGTGGTCCTCCGGCCGGAGGTCGAGCTTGGCGCAGACCCGCTGCAGCTTGGCCAGCGAGGCCTCCTCGAGGGTCGCCTCGGGCGACTCGAACACCGCGCACGAGTACATCATCGTCCGGTCCAGGAACAACCCGAACAGCTCGTTGCCGAGGTCGTAGTGGGCGGCGATCTGCCGGCGCGAGCGCCCCGGCGTGTTGCGCGCCAGCCAGTGCGTCCAGCGCTGCGCCGGGATCAGCACGGGCGCGAGCATGCGCCGCAGGCGATCCAGCGCGGAGACGTTCAGCGCGGCGATCCGGGCAAGTCCGACCAGATCCGTGCAGCTCCACAGGCCATCCATGTATGACTCGCCCAACCCGACGCTTCCGCGCAGCAGTGCCCGGTAGACGCGCGGCGAGCGCACCTGCACCGTGACCCGCGGGGAGCTCTCACCGGCCGTCGCCGCCTCGCCGAACCTCAGGCGCCGTGTGCCCTCCACGAGTGTGAGCTGTCCACCGTGAATGCCCCGCAGCAGGCGCAGCACCATCGACCTGGCGATGCGGTCGGGTAGACCCTCGACGTCGAGGCGAGTCATGGCTACGTAGTAGCGCATCTCGCTCGCGGCCCGTGGCGCCGGGTCCTCGTGGTGGGACACGTTCGACGCAATCGGACAGACCTCTAGCAGGAGTGGAGGGCGCCGGCGTCGAATGACAGCGCCGATGAAGCGTGTCGCGACCGCACCCGCCCCGAGCCAGCCCGTGAACGGCACGAGCGAGCATCAGAGCCTGTCCAAGTACATCCGGGCGCGCTTCGACGAGTGCTCGCGCTCGCAGAAGGACGTCGCCCAATACATCGTCGACCATCTCGACGAGGCCGCGTTTCAGACCGCGGAGGAGCTGGCGCGCCGCGCGAACACCTCGAGCTCGACCGTCGTGCGCTTCTCCCAGGCACTGGGGTTCGAGGGCTTCCCCGAGCTGCAGGCGGCCGCGCGCGAGGAATACCGCCGCGTGCACGCCAAGGCGCCGGCCAGCCCGAGCGAGACTGGCTCCACACCGCTGTTCTCGCTCGATCAGAATGAGTTCGAGTCCTCGCTGACGGCCGATTACCTGAACGTCGAGGAGACCGCGCGCAAGGTTTCGCGCAGCTCTGTGGAGGCGCTCGTGGAGGCGATCGTGGACGCCGAGAAGGTGCTCGTCGCCGGGACCGACCAGATGGCGTTCTTCGCCAGCTACCTGCGCCACCTGCTAATGCTGCTGGACCTGCGCGTCGATGTCGTCGCCAGTCCCTCCCAGGAGGCGCTGTCCCGGCTGGGGCGGATCGACCAGGGCACGCTCGTGATCGGACTCTCAGCGGGCCGGCCGCATCCGCTGGTCGTGCGTGCGATGAAGCTCGCGCGCCACCGCAAGGCCCGCACGGCGGCGGTCACCGACGCGACGCTGTCAGAGGTCGCCAAGCTCGCGCAGATCAAGCTGTACTACTCGTCGAACTCGCCCGCGTACGTGCGCTCGCACACGGCGCTGCTGAGCGTGATCCAGGCACTGGCGTACGGGGTGTACTCGCAGGACACCGCGCAGTACGACGATCGCATCAAGGCGTTCCGGCTGAAGTAGCAGGCTAAACTCCGCCTCATGCGTGACGAGGCGACATTCCGGGTCAAGACCGGCTTGGCGGAGATGCTCAGGGGCGGGGTGATCATGGACGTGGTCACGCCTGCGCAGGCCACGATCGCCGAGGAGGCCGGCGCCGCCGCTGTGATGGCGCTGGAGCGCGTGCCCGCCGACATTCGCCGGGACGGAGGCGTTGCGCGGATGTCCGATCCGGAGATGATCTCCGGCATCCAGGAGGCGGTGTCGATTCCCGTGATGGCGAAGGCGCGGATCGGTCACTTCATGGAGGCGCGGGTGTTGCAGGCATTGGAGGTCGATTACGTCGACGAGTCGGAGGTGCTGACACCCGCAGACGAGCACAACCACATCGACAAGTGGGCCTTCGAGGTCCCGTTCGTGTGCGGCGCGACGAATCTCGGCGAGGCGTTGCGGCGGATCGGCGAGGGCGCGGCGATGATCCGCTCCAAGGGCGAGGCCGGAACCGGCGACATCGTCGAGGCGGTCCGGCACATGCGCTCGATCACAGGAGCCATCCGGCGGTTGAGCACGCTGGAGGAGGCCGAGCTGGCGAGCGCCGCCAAGGAGCTGGGCGCTCCGGCGGACCTCGTGCGCGCCGTCGCGGCGGGTGGCCATCTGCCGGTCGTGCTGTTCTGCGCGGGTGGGATCGCGACTCCCGCCGACGCGGCGCTGATGATGGCGCTCGGGGCCGAAGGCGTGTTCGTGGGCTCGGGCATTTTCAAGTCCGATGACCCGCCGGCCCGTGCACGGGCGATCGTCGAGGCGACGACGTACTGGCAGGACCCCGAGCGGGTCGCGGCGGCCTCGCGCGGTCTCGGACCGGCGATGGTCAGCCTGGAGAGCGCCAAGTTGGACGACACGCAGCTGCTGGCCCAGCGCGGCTGGTAGGTCGTTGTGGCGAGAATCGGCGTGCTCGCCCTGCAGGGCGGGTTTGCGGCACACGGGCGGATGCTGCGGAAATTGGGTCCCACCCCCCCCGATGTGCGCGAGGTGCGCACGGTCGCCGATCTGGATGGGCTCGACGGACTGGTGATCCCGGGGGGTGAGTCGACGACGATGACGCTCGGAATCGAACGCGAGGGGTTGCGCGAGCCGCTGCGCGAACTGGTCCTCGGAGGCTGCAACGGCGACGGGGTGAGGGGGATTCCGGTGCTGGGCTCGTGTGCGGGGCTGATCATGCTCGACTCACGCCATCTCGGCCTGATGGACATGCGCGCCGAGCGCAACGCGTTCGGGCGCCAGCTGCGCAGCTTCGAGACCGACCTGGAGGTGACGGACATCGCCGGCGGGCCGCTGCGCGCCGTGTTCATCCGCGCGCCCTGGATCGCCGAGCACGGCCCGGACGTGGAGATCCTTGCCGAGGTGGACGGTCATCCCGTGGCCGCGCGCCAGGGTCGCATGCTGGCGGTCGCCTTTCACGCCGAGCTGACCGACGACGACCGCGTGCACCGCCTGTTTTTGTCAGCGGTGTGACGCGGCTGGGCGCGCTCGTTTGGCCGGGCGCTTGCGTTTGGACGAACGCTTGCGTTTGGCCGGGGGAGGCGCGGGGATGGCGTACAAATCGGCGCCGTCCGGCGTGGCGGAGATCTGCACGAGTGGCTCGTCGAGCGCGCCGAGCACGCGGTTGACGGCCTCGTGGATCTCGCCCACGAGCCGGCCCCCGTCCTCCAGTTGTTCGGCATCGGCCCACGACCACGAGCGGGCGACGTGCATACCCGGGCGCAGATGGGCGGCGCGCCGGCCGAGCGCGCGCATGAACGGGTCCAGGCGTTCGGCGTCCGACTCGCAGGCGTACCCGCGCGCCAGCAGCCACGGCCACAGCTCGGTGTGGATGCTCTCACGGTCATGGGCGCCGACCTGCAGCCAGTCCTCGCCCCGCCAGCGGCGCGCGTAGGTGTGCAAGTCGAGCTGGCACGTCATGTACACGCGGGTGCGCCGCGGCGCGTTGCGGAACCCAAGGACCGGCTGGGGCTCGACGCGCCAGCCCGGAGCCTGCGCCAGCTCGCACAGGCGCTCGGCGTGGTCGGCCGCGTACAGGTGCTTGGCCTGGGGCTTGAGCTCGCCCGGCCACAGGTGCAGCGTCAGGCGATCCTGCTCGTCGAAGTCCAGCGCCGCGCGTTGCAACGAGGCCACGCCGAGCGCCTTGTCCAGGCGCACGTGCACGAGGCCGACACGCTCGGGCTGGATGCCGGTCGCTTCGCGCAGCAGCGAGCGCAGCCGCCACTTGCGCCGGGTGGTGTCGGTGCCAACGCGGCGCAGGCTGCCGAACGGGAGCAGGTGCCCGAAGTCCTGGTGGGCGTAGCCGAGCATGTCCTGCACGAGCGCGTGTTCGGCGGGGGAGAGCACCCCGATTTCCGCCAGCCGCCACCAGGCCTCGAGCAGATCGTGCCAGCGCAGCACGCACGTGCGCCGCTCGTGAAATCGCACACCGCCGAGGTTGAGCTCGTTCACGCGCTCGCCGTCGCGTCGCGCCCACTTGCGGCAGACCTTGCTCTCGACCAGCACGACCAGGTCGGGGTCGAACCGCAGCACACCGTCAAACCGCTGTCCACGATCGGTGTCGGTCACCTCGCCGACGATCTCCGGAGGCTCGAAGTCGGGCGTCAGGAACACGCTGACCAATCGCCCGCGCTCCACGTTGCCGTTCGATGCGCCTTCCTCGGAGGGATCGACCAGGTGTGCGGCCTGCAGGTCGATCGCGCAGTCGGGCAGTCGGCTCTGGGAGGGCTCGCCGATCTCGTGCAGCAGCGCCTCGCGCGCGAGCGGCACGAGCCGCAGCACGATCATCGCCGCGCGCGTGAGCTGATCCTCGTGGCCGCGCCCGAGATCGCGGTAGGGCTCAAACACGTTCAGGTGTGGATTCGAGACGATGCTCTCGACGCCCCCGGTCATGCTGCTCTCACTTCCACGTCGCCATCTCCGACCATCGCTCTGTCAATCCCTCCGACCGTATGCGAGTCAATGATAGCTCGCAGACGTCGGGCGACCCAATATTCAGATGGCTGCGAAGTGCACGACGCCGTCCGGATCGCGCTCGCGTTCGGTGACGCGCCCTTCGTCCAGTAGCAGATCGACGTGACCCAGCACCTCGGAGATCGTCAGGTATGCCTGGGTGACAGCGACGTTGCCCCACAGCTCAGCGGCGATCTCATGTGCGGTGCGTGGCTGGGCGGGGGCGTCGCCGTCACGGCCGGGGGTGCCGCTGGCGTGGCCAGGGGCACCGCTGGCGTAGCCGGTGGTCAGGTCGTGGATGCGCTCCGCGCGGCGGCTGTGCATCTTCAGGCGGAGGTCGATCAGGGCCTTGTGGTCGGCGATTGGCTCTCCGTGGCCGGACAGGACCATCGACAGATCCATCGCGCGCGTGCGCTGCAGCGAGGCGATGTAGTCGACCAGTGCGCGTGGGCGGGGCCCGGTGAAGTCTGCTGGCGCGCCCAGTGGGCGTGCGAGCAGCGCGTTGGAGGAGATGTGCTTGATCAGATGGTCGGCGGCGAGCAGGATCGAGCGGGACTCGTCGTGGAGCACCGTGTCGGACGGACTGTGACCGGGCCGGTGCAGCACCCGCAGCGTGCGATCGCGCAGACGCAGCTCCTCGCCATCGCGCAGCGGCCGGGTGACCTCCACGGCCGAGCCCCACGCGCGAAAGCTCGCCGAGACCGCCCGCAGCGCCGTGACGATATCGGCAGGGATGCCGTGCCGGAGCATGATCTCCTGTGCGAAGCGGTCGTCCAGCTCGGCCGACTCGCGGTACTCGCGCAGGTATGGCGCCAGTCCGTCCAGCGCTGCGACCTCGGCGCCCGAGCGCCGCGCGAGGATCGCGGCTAGGCCGAAGTGGTCGATGTGCTGGTGGGTGATGACCAGCAGCTCGATGTCCTCGATCGCGTGCCCACGCGCGGCCAGTGCCCGTTCGAGCTCGTCCAGCGACGTAGCCGAGTTCGGGCCCGAGTCGATCAGCGTCAGCGGATGAGTCCTCGATCAGGTATGCGTTGACCCGCCCGACCTGAAACGGCGTCGGGATCGCGAGGCGGTGGATGCCGGCGTCGGTGGCGAGCGCGAGCAACTCCTCCTCGCTCGGTTCGTCGGGCTGGCCGGTGTCGGTCACGAGCGGATCAGCTGGAGCACTTCGTCGCGGCGGCGTTCCATGTCCTCGCGCGAGACGAGCGACTCCAGGCACAGCCGCAGCAGCGGCTCGGTGTTGGACGGGCGCACGTTGAAGTGCCAGTCCTCGTAGTCGATCGAGATCCCATCGAGGCGTTTCTGGCGCGCGTCGGCGTAGCGCGAGGAGATCTCCTCCATCTTCTGCGCGGGGTCTGAGACCTCGGAGTTGATCTCGCCGGAGATGAAGTAGCGAGCGTGGTATGGCGCCAGCAGCTCGGACATGCGCCGGCCCCGGGTGGAGAGCAGCTCGAGCATCAGCAGCGCGGGCAGCGTTCCCGAGTCGGCGCAGTAGAAGTCGCGGAAGTAGTAGTGCCCCGACACCTCGCCGCCGAACAGCGAGCCCTCCGCGCGCATGCGCGTCTTGAAGAACGCGTGACCCACGCGGTTGATGTACGGAGTACCCCCGGCGCGCTTGACCGTGTCAGGCACGGCCCACGAGGCCCGCACGTCATACAGGATCGTCTGTTTGGGCTCCCCACCCACCCGCTTGCTCAGCAGCGACTCGGCCAGCAGCGCGGTCAGGAAGTCGCCGTCGACGAACGCGCCTGTGTCGTCGATGAAGAAGCAGCGATCCCCGTCCCCGTCCCAGGCGATCCCGAGATCCGCGCCGCTCTCGCGCACCTTGTCCATGATGAATCGCCGGTTCTCTGGCAGCAGCGGGTTGGGCTCGTGGTCGGGGAACGTGCCGTCGGGCGTCCAGTAGGTCTCGATCAGATCCAGACCCAGCTGCTCCAGCAGCGGGCCGACCATCGGCCCGGCCATGCCGTTGCCGCCGTCGACCACGACCTTCAGGGGCTCCACGACGCTCGGGTCGATCAGCTCCAGGGCGGCGCGCTGGAACTCTGCGTACAGATCGACCTCCTCGACTGTGCCGCGGGCGGGGGGCTCGGTGGGCCCATCGCCCTGGTCCAGGCCGGCCTCGATCGTGCGGCGGATGTCCTGGATGCCGGAGTCGCCGGACAGCGCGATCGCCCCCTCGCGCACGAGCTTGGCGCCCGTGTAGGCCGCGGGGTTGTGCGAGGCCGTGCACATCAGCCCGCCGTCCAGCTCGCGCGAGCCGACGAGGTAGTAGAGCATCTCCGAGCCGACCTGGCCGGCGTCGATCACGTTCGCCCCCTCGCGCACGAGGCCCTCGCGGTAGCGCGCCACCAGCTCTGGCGCGCTCAGGCGCATGTCGCGGCCGAGGCCGACCTGCAGCTCGGCGACCGGCTTGCCGGCGAGCTGCGACAGCACCCGCGCGAACGCGCGGCCGAGCTGCTCGGCTGTGTCGCCATCGATCTGCGCGCCGTACAGGCCGCGGATGTCGTACGCCTTGAATATGTCTGGGTCGATGGACGCCATGTCGCCCGGCATCCTAGACTTCATGGGATGTCAGGGCACTCGAAGTGGGCCAGCATCAAGCACAAGAAGGCGATCGTCGACTCGCGTCGCGGCGCGCAGTTCTCCAAGCTCACGCGGGCAATCACGGTCGCGGCGCGCGATGGCGGCGGCGATCCCGTCGGCAACCCGGCGCTGGATCTGGCGATCCGCAAGGCCAAGGAAGCCTCGATGCCCAAGGACAACATCGAGCGCGCGATCGCCAAGGGCACCGGCGAGGGCGGCGAAGCCGACGCGATCGAGAGCGTCCTCTACGAGGGCTACGGGTCGGGCGGCGTGGCGGTGCTGGTGGAGGCGCTGACCGAGAACCGCAATCGCACGGGCGCGGACGTCAGACACGCGTTCTCCAAGCACGGCGGCTCGCTCGGTGAGCCCGGCTCGGTCGCGTATCTGTTCGACAAGCGCGGCACGATCGTCGTCGACGCCGAGCGCTACTCCGAAGATGACCTGATGGTCGCGGTGGAGGCGGGCGCCGAGGACGTCATCACTGACGAGGACGTCTTTGAAGTGATCACCGAGCCGAGCGAGTTCGGGTCGGTGCGCACAGCGCTTGAGTCGGCGGGTGTCGAGATGGACAGCGCCGAGCTGTCCTATCGGCCGTCGAGCCTCGTGCCGGTGGAGGAGGCTCAGGCGGCCGGACTGATGCGGCTGATCGAGTCCCTGGAAGACAGCGACGACGTGAGCGCCGTGCACGCCAACTTCGACGTTTCGGCCGAGGTGCTCGAGCGGCTGGGATGAGCACGCGACCGTGCCGGCGAAGGGGTGCGGGCAATACCCCTGTATCGGCAATACCCAGCCGGCACGGTCGCGTATCTCACCCAGCTGGCTGATTGCGGTGTTCACCCAGTTGCTGATTACGGTTGCCTCTTGACAACCCGTCCTCGGGGGTATATGTTGTTCTGTGTAAAGGTGCTCCGAGTGTTGGAGGCCGTCAACGATAGGTTGAGTTGGGTTAGGCCCCCTGGGTCGACATTGAAGCGTTTCGCGGGGAAGTCGTAACGGAGAGGTGCTGGACCGGATGATGAGGGGTTGTTTACGCGTGGTTCCAATGGGGATGAATGTGAAGAGGGTCGCTGCGTGCCCGGTTAGGGCCGTCTGTAGATGCATCGATTGCATCGGTGCATCTCTCTCTCTCTCTCTCTCTCTCTGCGACTGCTGAGCCCCGTCTCGGCGCCTGTCATGGCGCCCGCAGCCATCGTCTAGCAGCCGACCGTTGTTCCCTTTTCGCGGGTTGGGCCTCCCACGGTCCCGCTGAGCCCGCTCTGACTCTTGTTGGTCCTCCCCATAACCCTTGGAGGGCGAACGAGGAGGCCCCGTCGCTGGCGGGCACACAGCCCGGAGGGCCGGGTCGGAGATCCCATCGATCTCCGTATCGGTCCTCGCGTGTCGGTGCCGTGAGTACCGAGTGTCGCGGTCGTTCTCATACGGGATCGCGGTGCTCAACGACCCTGGCGTGTATTCCCGTACGCGCCGGTTTCACAGTCCCCGAGCGTCGCGGCTTGGACCCCAACCCTCGGTCGCGGCGCTCACCCTTTTTGATCGGTGGTGAGCATCATGCCGCGTGAGCGTGGTGACGCCAAGTCTCGGCGCGGGAACCGCGTAGTGCGTGGTCCTGTGCGTTCTCCATCGTTGACGCCTGCTGTGCGTAATGGTCGTGTGCGTGTCTCGGAGATGCAGCGCTCTCGTCTGTTGGGTGGTGCGGTGGCGGCGGTTGAGGAGCTGGGCTGGGCGAATGTGAGTGTGGCGAGTATCGCTTCGCGTGCGCGTGTGTCGCGTAAGACGTTCTATGACCTGTTCGCCGATCGCGAGGATTGTCTGCTCGAGGTTTTGCGCGATACGCGGGAACGGATCGTGGGTGAGCTCGTGGGGGCCGATCTCGATGACCTGGAGTGGCGTGAGCGCGTGCGGATGGGTTTGTGGATCGTTCTCTGTTTCTTTGATCGTGAGCCTGAGTTGGCGCGGGTGTGTGTGGTGCAGAGCGCGCGTGGTTCGCGTGGTGTGGCGCAGGTGCGTGAGGAGATCACGGCGCGTTTGACGGCGCTGGTGGATGAGGGTCGTTTGGGTAGCGAGCGTGCTGCGCAGGCTCCACCGTTGACGGCGGAGGGCTCTGTCGGGGCGGTCTTGACGATCCTGTATCGGCGCTTGCTGAACGATGAGGATGGCGAGCCGTTGGGCGGGCTGCTCGGGGACTTGACCGGTTTGATCGTCCTGCCCTACCTGGGGGCGGCTGCTGCGCTGAAGGAGCGTAAGCGCCCCGCGCCCGAGGCGCAGGCACAGCCCGTGTCCGGTCCGGCGCGCGCGTATCGCGCCGGGGATGACCCGCTCAAGGACGTTCCGATGCGTCTGACGTATCGCACCGCGCGGGTCTTGGAAGCCGCCGCGCAATATCCCGGCTCGAGCAACCGCATGATCGGCGAACGGGCGGACATTCACGACCAGGGCCAGATCTCAAAGCTCCTCGCGCGCCTGCAGGGCTTGGGTCTGCTCACGAACACCGCGGGTCATGACGCGCACACCAAGGGCGCAGCCAACGCGTGGAGCCTGACAGCACTGGGCGAGCGGGTCACCGAGCAGCTCGCTCTCAACACCGACGTTCACGAGGACGGCGGGGCATGACCCCGGCCGGTCTCACCAGTAGTTCAGTGAGAGGGTGTGATCCGATTGAAGAGCCTGCTCAGACGACTGCTCAGCCACTCGGGGAGGAGTGGGCCTTTTGCCAGGCCGGGCGTGATGACCGGTTTGAAGTAGCGGTCACCGTAGGGCTTCTCGGTACTGCCGGTCGCGGTGGCGTCCGTGCGCGCAGGCTCAGAGGCGGGCGGCTGGTTTGCGGCGGATGGCTCCATAGCGCTCATTGTAGTACCTGTCCCGCCAGCTCCACGAGGATCGCCAGCACCAGGAGCGTCTGCGCCCGGTCGAACAGCGGGTCCTTGCAGGCCAGGGCATGTTCGTTGGTCTGGATGTCTTCGGCCAGGTCGTTGAGGAACGCGTCTTCGAGTGAGTGCTCGTCCGTACCCTCGCGAGCCTCCAGCGTGTCCGCGACAGAGGGTCCGGTTCGTTCGGCGCCCGGCAGGCGCAGAGTCCGCACGGCCAGACCGAGCGAGCACCCGAGCAGGACCAGCGCGACGATCCAGAGGTCATACGTCCCTCTGGCGCCGATCACGATCGCGGCCACAGCCGCGTCGACGGCCATCACGCCGAGTGCGCCACCGTCGAGCGCCACAGACCGAGCCGCCTGGATCTGGAGCTGGCTCGTGGCCAGCAAGCGCAGGCCGTCGGCGAGCCCGGGTTTGGTTGGTTTCGTGGACATCCCTGCTCCCTCATCCGACGGAATCGTCCAGACGGGACACTCCGCGCCAAAAGTTTTCCCGCGCTGCCTCGGCGCATTGTCACATACCAACCGAGGGGCGTCGTTTGTCCCCTCCGTTCTCCAGGAGGAGACATAGCCATGTTCCAACGAGTACGTAAACACATAAACCCAGCGACGATCCTGGCCTTCACAGCCCTGATTTTCGCCATCACCGGCGGCGCGTTCGCCGCCACGGGCGGCGGCGACTCTCATGCGACGCTCACGGCGAGCATCGCCAAGAAGAAAGCCAAAGCCCCCACCCGAGGTCCCGCCGGCCCCAAGGGCGCGACCGGTGCGGCCGGCGCCGCGGGACCCGCGGGCCCCGCCGGAGCAGCGGGAGCCAAAGGCGAAAACGGCGCCGCGGGCGCGCCGGGCACAACCGGTACGGGCACGGAAGGCAAAGAAGGCAAAGCCGGGGAAAGCGTCAAAACCCAAGCGTCGAGCGAATGTGTCGAAGGCGGCACCAAGTTCACGGTCGCGGGCAAATCCGAAAATGTCTGCAACGGTCTAGAAGGCAAGCAAGGCACACCAGGTGTACCGGGTGCGATTCACGGCCAAGAACCCCTCCCCAAGGGCGCGACCGAGACTGGCACTTTCACCACCCAGCAAAGCGACGCTGGAGAAAACAGTGAATACATCGCGATCCCCTTCCCGATCCGCCTGGCCGCGCCGATTACGTTGGCTGAAGGCCGGCACACCCTCTACGTCACGATCGAAGAATGGAAAGACGAAAACGGCGCGAAAGACCCCGCCGGCTGTGAAGCGGAACCGAACCCTGTGAAGGACCCGGGGGTAAAGGTCCCGGGCACCGCCGAAGATCCGCAGGCCGCCGAAGGCTTCCTCTGCGTCTATCAGGGCTACACCGATAACGTGGGCGGAGGTACGTTCGTCCTCACCATCTCTGACCCCAGCCAGCCTCATGGCAATTATAATGAATTGAACGCCGGTGTGGCTGGAGCCGCGGCCCAAGTCTATTACTCAGGACCGGCGGAACTACACCAGCTGTCGGGCACCTGGGCGGTGACGGCGCCGTAATCCCAGGACCGGCCATCACGAATTGCCACATCGACTATTTCCCTGAGAAAGGCACGCACATGAGCAACCACAACGACACCTCCAGGTCCCTGCTGCAGCGCCCCGGTGTCGCCGGTCCTGCTCGCGTGCGTGCCTTCCCAGGGATCAGTGCGCTTACGATCATTCTCCTCACCCTGGGTGTCCTCGCCCTAACTCCCGCTATAGCCTCGGCTAATTCGGCCCATGCTTACAGTGGACACCCGCTCGGCCTCGGCAAGGGCTCTGCTGCCGGCCAGATGGAATTGGCCTCCAACAGCGGTGTGGCGGTCAACGACACCACGCACGATATCTATGTCGCGGATACGGGCAACCGTCGCGTGGACGAGTTCGAAGAAAACGGCACGTTCGTCCGCGCATGGGGGTGGGGCGTGCTCGCGCCCGGTGCGACGGGTGCGGGTGATTTGACGTCTGGTTCGGCGCTGGTGACGGGTGTTCTCACGTCGAGTGGTTCGTTCAATGTCGCGGACACGATCGCCGGTCCTGGTATTTCGGCGGGTACCACGATTGTCGCTGTCGGTGCGGGCACGATTACGCTGTCGGCGGCAGCGGGAGCTTCGGGTACGGGTGTGGCGCTCACTGTCGCTGCGGGCGCCGGTGTGGTGCCGACCGATGCGCGGCAGAGTGTTTTGGTGGATGCGCCGGGCACGTTCACGCTCGGTTTCTCCACACCGGATCCTTCGAATAGCGAAGCGAGCACCGCGAGCCTTCCCTTTGACGCGAGTGCTGGGGAAGTCCAGTCGGCGCTCGAAGCCCTCTCGAATGTGGGCGCCGGGAACGTGACGGTCAGCGGCGAACCGTCGTTCACGGGCGAAGGTGATCTCAGTGCGGCTACCGGGACCGGCGCGCCCACAGAACACTCCCCTGAAGTCAAGGAAGTGCACACCACGGCCGGCGCCTTCGAAGTAGGCCAGGAAATATCGGGGCCCGGGATACCTGGAAAAACAACGATCGCGAAAGTCGTCGGGAGCACTATCACGCTGTCCGCGCCCGCTACGGAAACCGGTGTCGGTGTCGTGTTGCACGCGGGGTCCAGGGAAGTCAAGGACGTCACGACGACTTCTGGTGTGTATTTCGTCGGGGAGGAACTCACCGGGGAGGGTATCGCGCCCGGTACCACGATCGAAGCGGTCGAACCGATCACGAGCACGCTGACGCTGTCGCGGCTGGCAACCGAAGCTGGGAGCGGTGTCGCGATCGCGGTCCTGGCGCCGTATACCGTCGCGTTCGGGGGGACGCGCTTCACGGACACCGACGTCGACCGGCTGACCGCCGGCGAAGACAAGGCCCTCATCACCACTCTGCAGACCGGTGGTGGTGGCGCCGAGACCTGTGTCCAGGCCACGGGCTGCCAGGTCGGCGTGCCGGGCACGAGCCCCGGCCAGCTCGAAAACCCTGCGTTCGTCGCGGTCGACAACGGGGGGGTGGGGGATCCATCAAAAGGCGACGTGTACGTCGCCGATACCGCCACCAAGCTGGTCCAGAAGTTCACCGCCGAAGGCGAACTGGTGAAATCGTGGGAAGTCGAAGGCCAGCTCGGCACGGCCCCGATCACCGTCGCGCGCGCCACGGGCAATACCGCCGCGGGCTCCTCCGAAGTCACCGAAGTCAAGCTCATCAGCGGCAGGTTCCACCAGGATCAGGAAATCTTGGGCGAAGGCATCCCCGCCGGCGACTTCTACGCCGAGAAGGTCGAAGGTCCGGAAAACATCCTTCCCCTCAGAAAACCCGCTACCGAAACGAAGACGGGCGTCACGCTCACCGCGCGGCTCGCTCTCGGCCAACCCGCGGGGATCGCGGTCGATCCGGCAGGTGACCTCTGGGTCGGCAGCGGGTTCCCGGCAAGCCCCGCGTCCGAGTTCGCCCAGGGCGGTGGCTTCGTTCAGGAAATCTTTATTCCCGGGGGGAGTTCAGCTGCTAACAATGTCGCCGTCGACGGCGCCGGGAATGTCTATCTTTCCAGCGTGGCAGGGACGCGCGAGTTTACATCCGCTGGAGCGCAACTGCCGTTTGCGGGTCCGGCCGGCACGGGTATTGCGGTCGATCAGGCGACAAATGAATTGTATATCGATCGGGGCTCCTCGATCGAACGTGTCGCCGCGCAACCGGAAACGTTCTCCTCTGCCCAGTTGACTGCCGGTGGCGGCGCGGGTCTGACGGTCGATTCCTCCAACGGCGCGGTGTACGCGGCGAACACGGTCGCGGACCAGTTGGAAGCCTATAAGATCGTCCTCGAAGTGAACCCGGAGCCCGGTTCGGCGAGCGAAGTCACCGCGACAACCGCGACTCTGAACGGAGAAGTCAACCCCAAGGGCACGCCCGTGCGCGAATGTCGCTTCGAATATGTGCCGCAGAGCCAGTTCGAAGAAGAAGGAGGCGACTTCCTGGGCGTGACCGCGCACGAGCAGGTCCCGTGCTCACCGGAAGCGGGGGCGATCGGGTCGGGCACGAGCCCCGTCCCGGTCCACGCCAAGATCGCGGGTCTGCTGGGCGGCACGGCGTATCGTTTCCGCCTCGTCGCCGTGCACGAAAACCCCGTTACGCACAAAACGACGACCGTCGCCGGCAATGTCGAAGTGTTCCCCACGTCGACGGTCCCGGTCGTCGCGGGCGGCGAAGCCGTGAACGTGACGTCGGGTACGGCCGAACTGAAGGCCACCGTCAACCCCGAGGGGTTGCAGGTCACGCACTGCGTCTTTGAATACGGCACGAGCACCGAATATGGGGAGAGCGAACCCTGTGAACTGAGCTTGAAGGAAATCGGCCAAGGCGCCGAGCCCGTAGCCGTGTCCGCGCAGATCTCAGGACTGGCAGCCGAACACGACGTATGACTGGCGCCTGTCGGTCAAGGACAAGAACGGCGAAGCGGTCGTCGTCGACCATACCTTCATC
Organism: uncultured Solirubrobacterales bacterium; assembly: GCA_963736555.1. Classification (GTDB taxonomy): domain Bacteria; phylum Actinomycetota; class Thermoleophilia; order Solirubrobacterales; family Solirubrobacteraceae; genus Palsa-744. The sequence goes on along the minus strand of CAVTPC010000014.1, from coordinate 119,402 downwards.
TACCCCACTACGACCGCTACCGCGGAACTGCCCGACCACCGCGCGTATGAGCTGGTCACGCCACCGTTCAAGAATGGTGCGCTGGTCGCGGACGTCTTCCTCGGCCTCGAAGACTCGATCTCTGGGGACGGCTCGCGGGTCATAGCGAGCTCGATCCAGTGCTTTGACTCGGCGCAGACGTGTACCGGCGCAAACCATACTGAGGGTGAGCCGTACGAGTTCGCGCGCACTGGTGAAGGTTGGAAGACGACCCCGCTCGCGCCGCCCCAGCAGCTCAAGGAAAACACCGCCTGGCAGGCGAGCGCGGACGCGGGGACCGCGTTGTGGTCGGCGCCCACCGGACCCCTGAGCGAAGACGAATGGTGGGGGCGCGCGGCCGACGGCGCGTTTGCCCCGCTTGGCCCGGCGACCCCGCCGGGGGTCAGCGGCTCGAGTCCTTTCAGGACAACCGAACAGCATGCGACGGCCGATCTCTCCCACGTCGTCTGGGAAAACGAGGGGCGCGGTGGTGGGTTTTGGCCTTTTGACAAGACGGCAGGAGAAGTCTCTCTGTATGAGTATGCCGGCACTGACAATAAAGAACCGTTCCTTGTCGGCGTCGCGGGCGGCGAGTACAACACCAACAGCACCGAAAGAAACAACGAACTGATCTCTACGTGCGCGACAAAGTGGGGAGGGGGTCATGGCAGTCGCACGCGGGGCGCTCTGTCCGCGGATGGACGCACGGTCTACTTCACCGCGTATCCTAAAAAGGAACTTTCGGGTCCCATAGTGCCCTGCCCCGGGTCGGGCGCCAACGCACATACCCCCGTCCCGGTCCAGGAGCTGTACGCGCGTGTCGACGGCGAAGAACCCGCTGCGCGCACGGTCGCGGTCTCCGAGCCCGACGCGCCGCAGACGCTTGCGTCCACTCCCACTGACGAAAACTGCACCAGTGAAGAATGTAAGAAGAACATCGAAAGCCCGCCGACTCCAGCCGTCAACCCGAACTGGCGTGACGCCGAATTCTGGGGCGCATCCGCGGACGGGTCGAAGGTGTTCTTCGTAAGCGAACAGCAGCTCACCGACGCGGCTGCCCAGGGCTCTGAAAACCTCTATCTCTATGATTTCACAGCGCCGGCCGGCCACAACCTGATCGACGTCTCCGCAGGTCCGGGTGGCGCTCCTGTCCCCGGCGGTCCGCGGGTGCAGGGCGTCGAGGCGTTCTCTGCCGATGGCAGCCATGTGTATTTCGTGGCGCAGGGTACCTTGACGGCGACTCCCAACGCGCAGGGCCAGACGGCGCGGTCGGGCGCGGACAACCTGTACCTCTACGAGCGCGATGCCCAGTATCCCGGAGGCCGCACCGCGTTCATCGCGACGCTTCCCGATTACACAAACGGCCTCCGCGGCGAACAAGAACAATGGCTCTTTGCGGATGCGAATGTGACTCCCGACGGGCGTTTCCTCGTGTTCTCCAGTTACGGCGATCTCACGCCCGATGCTCATTCCGGTGGCAGGCAGCAGATCTTCCGCTACGACGCCGAAACTGGAGAGCTCGTGCGGATCTCGGTCGGCGACGAAGGCTATGACGACGACGGCAACGCGGGCGTCGGCCAGGCCACGATCGTGCTGGCCGGCGAGGCCGAGGAAGATGAGGCGGGTCTCCCGCGTGAAGACCCGACGATGTCAGATGACGGCTCCTACGTGTTCTTCATGAGCCCGGTCGCGCTCACGCCCCACGCGCTGGGCGACGCTGTCGCCAGCGAGGAAGAAACACGATTGGGGGTGTTGCCGATCTATGCGAAGAACGTGTACGAGTGGCATGAAGGGCACGTCTACCTGATCTCCGACGGGCACGATACGAGTGTCGCCAACACGCCATGCGCATCAGAGGAACTGACGCAGGGCTCGGCGAGCTGCCTGCTCGGCAGCGATGCCAGCGGCCACAACGTGTTCTTCGAGACCGCCGACCAGCTCGTGCCCAGAGATACAGACACCCAGGTCGACATCTACGACGCCCGCATCTGCGAACCCGCAAGCGGCAACCCCTGCATCACCGAACCCCCACCCGCTTTGCCCCCCTGCGGCGGCGAACAGTGCCACGGCATCCCCGAACCAACCCCCAGCCTCCTGGCCCCAGGAACCGCAACCTTCAACGGAGAAGGCAACGTAGCGTCCTCACCACCACCGCCGACACCGAACGTCACGAAGAAGACGGTGAAGTGCAAGCGCAACTTCACAAAGAAACACAACAAATGCATCAGGGACAAGAAGCGAAACAAAGCTAGAAAGTCCAGCCACCACAAGGGAAGGGCATAGCAATGAGGTTCCTTAGATATAGCTACGCCCCGCTGATTGTGGGTCTTGCCACCCTAGCCTTCGGCGCCAGTTCCGCCTCGGCGGCGGTGCCGTCACCCGGCTGGACCCTGGACTCCGTCCCCACCCCGACAAACTTCTTCTCCTCCCCGAGCGAAGACAAAGAATGCGAAATATCGCTCGGCTCGGAAATCGCTCCTTGCGATGGTTATGAAGTGACCGCGGCGAACGCGGGCAGCCTACCGACGAGTGGTCAGGTGACGCTGACCGACACGCTGCCGACCGGGCCGCAAGGGGAAGCGCTGATGACGGTGAAGCGAGTCACATTGGAGTTGGTGGAAAACGGGAACACCGTACGCAGCGCTGCCAACATAGGCGGAGTAACCACCCCTGTCTCCCATAAATGTGTCACTGTGCCGGTGGTGAGCTGCACGACCGAACCGGGTGTCGTGGTGGCGCCGGATGACTGGCTGCTGCTGCACGTGGAGGTGACGGTGAACGCGGGGGTCGCGCAGGATACCCGCTTGACGAACATGGCGACGGTCTCTGGTGGCGGCGCCCCAACCGTCTCGGCCTCATCTGAAAACGAAGTCAACCAGGCACCGGCGCCGTTCGGCCCGTCGCGTTTCGAATTCTTCAAAGACGCCTTGAACGGGACACAGGAAACGCAGGCCGGCGCCCACCCGTACGAGCTGACGACGACGATCGACCTCAACAACGAACTCCGCAACCTCGACGAAGGGGTGGCGGGGAAATCAACCGGTCAGCCCAAGAGCGTGCAGGATGTCAGGGATATCGTCGTCGATCTGCCGCTCGGGTTCGCGGGCTCGACGCTCGCGGCGCCGCAGTGCACCGAGGCGCAGCTCGATTCCAGGGCGCACTGCCCTCCGGACACGGTTGTCGGGCACCTGACGACCGAACCTGAAGTTGCAACTCTCGAGAGCACGACGATCAACTCCCCGATCTGGAACCTCGCGCCCGAGCACGGTCATCCCGCGGAGTTCGGTTTCATCGACATCCTCAAAAACGCGCATGTCGCGGGGTACGTGAGCGTGGTGCCGACGCCCAGGGGTTACGTGCTGCGCTTCGTGGCCTCGGAGATCCCGGAAGTCTCGATCAGCCGGATCGTCGTGACGTTCTACGGTGACCCGGCGTTGCGGCAGGCCGAAACGCAGCGCGACGAACTCGAAGAACACCTGGGGACGCACGTGCCGTTGCAGGTCCCGACCGTGCAGGTCCCGTTCTTCACGAACCCGACGGCGTGCTCGAACGGCCCGCAGGAAGCGACGATCTGGATCGACTCCTGGCCTCACCCCGCCCAGTTCCAGCCCGGCTCGGGTGGCCTCGTCCCGACGGACCTCGAAGAACCGGCGTGGAAGAAAATGACCTCGGTCTCGCCGCCGGTGACCGGTTGTGACACGCTGGCGTTCACGCCTGCGATCGGTTCGCAGCCGACGACGCATCAGGCGGACAGCCCGTCGGGTCTTGAATTCGAACAGCGGTTGCCGCAGACCGAGAACGTGGGCGTGCCTGCGACGCCGGCGTTGAAGGACACGACGATCGTGTTTCCCGCGGGGATGACGGTCGATCCGTCCTCCGCGGACGGGTTGGGTGTCTGCTCGGATGCGCAGATTGGCTGGACCGGCCCGACGTTGTTCGATTTCACTGAAGGGCCGCCGGAATGTCCTGAATCGTCGAAGATCGGGACGTTGGAATTGGAAACGCCGTTGATCCCGGGGAAGCTGTATGGCGATGTGTTTCTCGCGGCGCAGAACGAAAACCCGTTCGGCTCAACGTTCGCGACGTATATCGTGGTCAACGATCCGACCACGGGGGTGGTGTTGAAGCTCGCGGGCGAAGTCAAGCTGTGTGCGAGCGTCGGCGAAGTCATCGACGGCCGTGCCTGCCAGGCGGCCGGTCAGATCACGTCGACCTTCGACGAAACCCCGCAGCTGCCGTTCAGCGATTTGAAGGTTCACTTCTTCGGTGGCCCCCGCGCCGAGTTCGCGACCCCTCCGAACTGCGGGCTCTACACCACGAACAGCGAACTGGAACCGTGGTCGGCCCCCGACTCCGGACTCGCTCCGACGCCGTTTGATAACTATGTGATCGACGAAGATTGCGCGATCGGCTTCGCGCCGGCGTTCACGGGTGGTTCGACAAACCTGCAGGCGGGCGCGTACACGACGTTCCAGGCCTCCTTCGAACGCGAAGACGACGATCAGGAACTGGGCGGCGCGGAAGTCAGCCTGCCTCCGGGCATGTTGGCTGACATCTCGGGCGTGACAGAGTGCGGGGAAGCGGAACTCGCGGCCGAAAGAGCCGACGCTCCTACGGGGGGCTGCCCGGCGAACAGCCAGGTCGGCACGGTGGAGTCCGGCGCGGGCCCGGGTCCGAACCCGCTGTTCGTCCCCGGCAAGGTCTTCTGGACCGGCCCGTACAACGGCGGCCCGTTCGGCTTGGCGGTCGTGGTGTCCGCGAACCCGGGCCCGTTCCATTTCGGCAACGTGCTCGTGCGCCAGTCGATCCGCATCAACCCGTTGACCGCGGCTGTTACCGACGTCTCCGATCGGTTCCCGACGTTCATCGACCCCCGCGGGGCCAATGGGGACGTCAACGGCATCCCGATCAAACTCCGCCGCGTCGATGTCGAAATCAGCCGCCCCGGGTTCTCCTTCAACCCAACCAACTGCGCCAAAGAAACGTTCAGGGTAGGCGGGGCGATCACGAGCGTCAGCGGCCAGTCAAAGACGCTGTCAACCCCGTTCCAGGTCACGAACTGCGCACACCTGAAATTCGCGCCGTCGTTCTCGGTCTCTACGAGCGGGAAAACGAGCAAAGCTGACGGGGCGAGCCTGACAGCGAAGGTGACCTACCCGAGCGGGACGCAGGGCATCTATGCTGACATCGCGAGGGTCAAAGTTGAACTCCCGTTGCAACTCCCGTCCCGTCTCACAACGCTGCAGAAGGCGTGCACGCTCAAGCAGTTCGAAGCCGACCCGGCGGGCTGCCCGTCAGCGTCGAAGATCGGCATGGCTACCGTCCACACCCCGATCCTTCCGGGTATCCTCTCGGGCCCGGCGATCTTCGTCAGTCACGGCGGCGAAGCGTTCCCGTCCCTGGAGATCGTGCTGCAGGGCGACGGCGTCACGATCGACCTCGTCGGCTCGACGTTTATCAGCAAATCGGGGATCACGTCAACGACATTCAAGACCGTCCCCGACAGCCCTTTCAGCACGTTCGAACTGACGTTGCCCGAGGGGCCGTACAGCGCGTTGGCGGCCAACGGCAACCTCTGTGCTGAGACCGCGACCGAGACGGTCAAGAAGAAGGTGACGGTCAAGATCAAGGGTCACAGGAAGACCGTCACGCGCAAGGTCAAGGAGAACGTCCCCGCGAGCCTTGTCATGCCCAATGAATTTGTTGCTCAGAATGGGGCGGAAATCCACGAGGACACACCGATCAGCGTCACGGGTTGCGCTAAGCGCAAGCCGGCGAATAAGGCCAAGAAGAAAAAGAACGATAAAAGGAGGAAGGGTTAGCCGGGTTAGCCGGGTGGGTTGGTCTTGGGTGGCGCATGATAACTAGTGCCGCGTACCATATTGGCGCACCATGAGTCACACGAGATGGAGTATTAATTAGCCACCGTTATCCATACTGGGAACAGGAGGCAGGATAGTCCTGGGTCCGGTTGTCAATCGGAAGGTGGATGGTTAATGTTTCAGCATGCTAAACGCATGACGCTCGTCGCGGTCATGGCGTCGATGGTTCCCTTGGTTTCGCTTGGGGCGGCTTCGCCGCCGGCGGTGGCGGCGGCGCCTGGTGGTATCTTCTCGGTGTTTGCGGATTGTCCGTTGGCGGCGTTTAGAGCGGCTGGTGTTCCGCCGGATTACGCAGAGTGCGCGTTTCATCAGATCACCAGTGGTGAAGTGGCGATCGGTTCCATGGTGGTACCGATCGATCAGACGATCACGCTGCAGGGTGGCTTCACCCATACTGGGAACCCCGAAAACGAAGCCGAATACTTTGAGATACCGCCAGAAGGCGGTGAAAGCATATCCAAAACGGAACTGAACGTACCGGGCGGCCTACCCGGCCTGATTGACTGTAGAGAAATCAACGGTTGGGGTTTGCAGGAAAGAGTCGAGCGAGATCGGTGTAGAGCGTTCTCGTTCAACGGCAGGACTACCGGGGTGACGGCTACCGCCGAAATCGTGGCTAACGTGGAGAGCCCGCCGATCTATAACGAATTCGCGCTTGTGCGCGAAGAAGGGACGGCGCTGACCCTCCCGGTTCGCGTGCACCTCAAAAACCCATTCCTGGGCGACTCCTGCTACATCGGATCCGAAGCGCATCCATTGGAGCTGCACCTGACGACCGGCGCCACATCCCTGACATCGCCGCCTAAAGGCTGGAAATCCATTCACGGCACCCTCGGCGAAATCAGAGAGGAAACCGAAAAAGAACTCAGCGTGCTCCTTCTCGTAGGGGACTCCCTGGTCGACAACACGTTCTCGGCTCCGGGCGCCGAAGGCTGCGGCGAAGTCTTCGGAACCAAAGGCGTGCTCGACTCCGCCCTCGACGCGAAAGTCAAAATCCCCAACAACCCAGGCGAAAACACCGCAATCCTCACCGGCATAGCAAAGGCAACCGAACCGGCAAATCTGGAAGCCCTCGAAAAGATACAAGAAACCGAAACGAAAAAGCAGCAGGAAGAAGCCGAAGCGAAAAGGAAGCAAGAAGAAGCGGAAGCCGAAAAAAGACAAGAAGAACACGAAACAAAAAGGCAGCATTGGGGGCACTGGCCGCACTGGCACACACAGCCGGCGAGAGGGAACGGTGATCGCTAGCGAAAACCCCTAGCTCACGAGCGGCACGGCAAGGGGCCGGGAGCGATCCCGGCCCCTCCCGCCGCCTGGCGCCGCCGGACGCCGTCCGGCGCGCCTCACGTCAACAGCCGCTGCACCCGGTAGCCGCGCTCGGCGCGCGGCGTCTGCACCGTGACCGTGTCACCGACCCTGTGTTCGTCCCGTCGTTACTGTTGCCTGGTATGGATCTATCCTTGTGCGGGCAGACGATTACCCATAGGGACCGAGAGGTGGTCGGCGGGCTGGAGGAGGGAAGGCGCCGACCACCTGTCGTGATCCTGTGCGGCGGACGCGGGACCCGTCTGCAGGAGCACACGCGGGAGATCCCCAAGCCGCTCGTGGAGATCGGCGGCGAGCCGATCGTCGGTCACGTGATCAGGGTGTACGCGGCGCGGGGGTTTACGCAGTTTTTGCTGGCCACCGGCTATCGGGGTGCGATGATCGAGGGCTACGCACGCGTGACGCCCTGGCCGGCGGGCGTGGGGGTCGAGTGCGTGGACACCGGCGAGCGGACCCCGACAGGCGGGCGGATCAAGCTGCTTCAGCCGCGCTTGGAGGATGAGGAGACGTTCTGCGCGACCTACGCCGACGGACTCGCGGACATCGACCTCGATGCCCTGCTCGAGTTTCACACCGGGCACGGATCGCTCGCGAGCATGACCGTCGTCCGGCCCGAGCTGCAGTTCGGCGTGGCCGAGCTCGACGGCGACGGCACCGTGAGCGGGTTTCACGAGAAGCCGCGCTCGGAGCACTGGGTCAACGGCGGGTTCTTCTGCTTTCAGCCGGGTGTGTTCGCCCACCTGACCGAGGACAGCGTGCTCGAGCGCGAGCCGCTGCGGGAGTTGGCCGCGTCGGGGGAACTGCGCGCGTACCGCCACGAGGGCTTCTGGGAGTGCATGGACACCTACAAGGACGCCGTCGCGCTGAACGACCTGTGGGCCGCCGGCCGGGCGGCCTGGCGGGTGTGGGGGTAGTGTCAGGCGCCGGACGAGCAGGCGTCCGACTCAGGACGCAGAATCAACACAGATGATCGTCCTCGGCATAGATCCGGGCCTGGCCAACACGGGCTACGGCGTGGTCGCCCGGCGTGACGGGCGCCTGGTCGCGCTCGACGGCGGCGTGCTCCAGACGCGCGCCGGTGCGCCTGCGGAGCGCAGGCTGGCCGACATCCATGCGGGGATCGACGCCCTGCTGGCCGAGCATGAGCCGCAGGGGATGGCCCTGGAGGAGCTGTACTTCGGCCAGAACGTGCGTACCGCCTTCGCCGTCGGGCAGGCACGCGGCGTCGTGATGCTCGCGGCCGGACAGCGGGGGGTGCCGTGCGAGAGCTATACGCCGCAGGCGGTCAAGTCCGCGGTGTGCGGCAGCGGGCGTGCTGAGAAGGAGCAGGTCGCGCGGATGGTCCAGGCGCTGCTGGGGTTGGAGTCTCCACCCAGACCAGACCATGCGGCGGACGCGCTCGCGGTGGCGATCTGTCACGTCAACCGGGCGCCACTCTCGCAGGCGCTCGCCGGAGCCGTCGGATGATCGGGGTGCTCAAGGGCGAGGTCGTCGTGCGCCGGCCCGATCACGTCGTGCTGCTGTGCGGCGGCGTCGGCTACCGAGCCGCGGTGTCCGCACAGACGCTCCACCACGTGCCGGCCGCCGGCGAGGAGGCGATGCTGCACACGCACCTGATCGTGCGCGACGACGCGCTGACGCTATATGGGTTTCACTCAGAACAGGAGCGCGATCTGTTCCTGATGCTGCTGTCGGTGCAGGCGGTCGGCCCGAAGGTGGCGCTGGCGGTGCTGTCCGGCGGGCCGGCGCGTGAGTTGATCGGCGCGCTCGCTGCCGGCGACGCGGCACGGTTTCAGGCGGTGCCCGGGATCGGCAAGCGCACAGCGGAGCGGATCATCGTCGAGCTGCGCGAGAAGGTCGTCGGGGCGCACGGGACGCCGAGCGACGGGGAGATCCTGGTGGCCCGGCGTGGCGGCGGAGGCCCACGCGGCCTCGCGCGTGACGGGCTGCTGGAGCTCGGGTACGCGCCCGGCGAGGTCGAGGAGCTATTGCGCGATGCTGAAGGAGACAGCGCCGAGGAATTGATCGCACATGCCTTGCGTGCGGCCAGGGCCGGATGATCGAGCGATGACCGATCCGACCGCGATAACCGACGTGACCACAACGACCGCCACGGCGGAGCGCATCCAGACCCCGTATCTCGTGCCCGAGGACGAGCTCGACCGCTCGCTGCGGCCAAAGCGTCTGCGCGAATTCGTCGGTCAGGAGACGCTGCGCGAGCAGCTGTCGGTGGCGATCGAGGCCGCCGCCGCACGGGGCGATGCGCTCGACCACGTGCTGCTGGCGGGGCCGCCCGGGCTGGGGAAGACCTCGCTTGCGCAGATCGTCGCCGCCGAGCTGGAAGCTCCGTTCGTGCAGACCGCCGGGCCGGCCCTGGAGCGCAAGGGAGACATCGCGGCGTTTCTGACGGCGCTGGAGCCGCGCAGCGTGTTCTTCGTCGATGAGATCCACCGACTGCCGCGGACGCTGGAGGAGACGTTCTATCCGGCGATGGAGGATCACCGCCTGCCGATCACCGTCGGGCAGGGTGCGGGCGCCCGGGTGGTGACGCTCGACCTGCCCCCGTTCACGCTGATCGGCGCGACCACGCGCACCGGTCTGCTGACGACGCCCCTGCGCGACCGCTTCGGGATCCAGGCGCGCCTGGAGCCATACGCGACCGATGAGCTGGCGACGATCGTGCGCCGCTCGGCGGGGATCCTCGAGATCGACCTGGACGATGACGGCGCGCTCGCGATCGCGGCGCGCAGCCGGGGTACCCCGCGCGTGGCGAACAGGCTGCTCAAGCGCGTGCGCGACTATGCGGAGGTGCGCATGCAGGGTGTCGTCACGGCGGCCGCCGCTCAGGCGGCCCTGGAGATGCTCGAGGTCGACGAGCTGGGCCTCGACCGGCTGGACCGGGAGATCCTACGCGCGATCTGCGAGAAGTTCGACGGCGGGCCGGTCGGTCTGTCGACGCTGGCCGTGGCCGTGGGCGAGGAGCAGGACACGATCGAGGACGTCTACGAGCCGTATCTGCTGATGCAGGGCCTGATCAAGCGCACCCCACGCGGACGCGTCGCGACACCGGCGGCGTTCGCGCATCTGGGGTTACAGGCGCTCACGAGCGCCCCGGCCGGCAGCGAGCAGCCGCTGTTCTGAGACACACCAGCTGGAGACACGACCTTCTGCGTGACTCCCTAGTCTGTGACCCATGGCCCATCCGTTCATCTGTCCCAACTGCGGACACCGTACGTCAGAGCTCGACCGCAACATCGGGTTCACGCGCCAGCCGAAGGGCTGTGCGAAGTGCGGGTTCGCATTCCTGTTCGAGCTGCTCGATGACTACTACCCCGCGCCGGACGCCGCGTTCTTCGTGTGCGACGGCGAGGGCCGGGTGATCGGCTGCGGCAAGAACTCGTTCGCGTTCACCGGCCTGGAGGAGGAAGAGGTGATCGGCCAGCGTGTGGAGCAGGTGCTCGGATTGAGCTTCGCAAACGGCGACGATCCGGTCGCGACGGTGCTCGAGTGGGGGGTGCGCGCCCTGGAGGTGCCGGTCGTGGTCAGCGGCGAACGCGACGTGGCGGCCAGCGCAAAGGCGGACATCTTCCCCGCGTATGACGACGACGGCGGGCTGTTGCTCGTACTGACTCCGGAGAAGTAGTCTCTAGAACCGATGCTCCACCGCAAGCCCCACCGCACGACTCGCACACAGAGCGAGCCACTCGAGCCATGACCGATCGCCGACGCAACGGATTCATCCTGCTGCTCGTCGCCGGGCTGTTCGCGGCCTCGGTCGCGGTGATCGCGCTGAAACCGACGCTGCTGGGGCTGGAACTGAAGGGCGGGGTGCAGCTCGTCTATGAGGGCAAGCCGACCGCCCAGTCGAAGGTCACCCCCGAAGCGATCGAACGCTCGATCAACATCATGCGCAAGCGCGTCGATCAGCTGGGCGTCGCCCAGCCGGAAATCCAGCGCTCGGGCGCGAGCGAAATCACCGTGGCACTGCCGAACGTCAGCAACGCCCAGCGCGCTGAAGCCGAGGTCGGCAAGACCGCGCAGCTGCAGTTCTATGACTGGGAGCCGAACGTGATCGGTCCCACCGGTAAGCCGGCGGGGCCGACCGAATCGACCGTCACCGGTGGAGCGGCCGCGGGCTCCAGCGCCTCCGGTCTGCCCCAGTACCAGGCGGTGCTGCGCGCCACCAAACGGCCGCCGATCCTGCGCAAGACCGACACGACCTGGGAAAAAGGCTGCACGCCCGCGCAGGTGAACGACTGCATATACGGCAGCTGGTATCTGATCGACACCGCGCACGAAAAGATGCTGTGCGCCGGCGGCAAGTCCATCTGCCAGCCCCAGGAAACCGAACAGAACCTGTACGCCGACGGCTACAAACCACCGAAGGGCTCAAAGCCCAAGGTGGTGCGCGTCAATCCGGGGACGGTGCTCGTGCAGGCGCGACCGGTCGAATCGGCCGCCGGCAAGGTGACCCAGCAGAACCCGAACAGCTTCTACGTGCTCAACGACGAACCGGTGCTCAACGGGGAAGACATCAAGAACCCCCAGCAGAGCTTCGACGAAGGCGCCGGGGGCACCGGTGCGCCGAACGTCACCTTCGAATTCACTTCCCACGGACAGAACGTGTTCCAGCGCGTGACCAAGGAAATCGCCCACCGCGGCCAGGAAGCCCAATTGCCGGGCGTGACCCACGAAGAGGCGCTGCAGCACTTCGCGATCGTGCTCGACGGGCAGCTGATCACGGTGCCCTCGATCGACTTCAGCCAGTACCCGGAAGGCATCGACGCGTCCACCGGCTCGCAGATCTCCGGCGGGTTCACGCTCTCCTCCGCGCAGGAACTCGCCCAGGAGCTGCAATCCGGCGCGCTGCCGATCCGCCTGGAACTGATCTCAAACTCCCAGGTCTCGGCCACGCTCGGCAAAACGGCGCTCGAACAGAGCCTCGTCGCGGGGATCATCGGGTTCGCGGTCGTGTGCCTGTTCCTGCTGGCGTTCTATCGCGTGCTCGGGGCGATCGCGATCGGCGGGCTGGTCGTGTACGGGACCTACCTGTTCGCGTTGATCAAGCTGATCCCGATCACGATGACGCTGCCCGGGATCGCCGGGTTGATCCTGACGATCGGTGTGTGCGCGGATGCGAACATCGTCATCTTCGAGCGCGTCAAGGAGGAGATTCGCGGCGGCAGATCGATCGTCTCGGGGATCGCGACGGGATACACGCGCGGGTTCGCGGCGATCGTCGACGCGAACGTCGTCACGTTCATGACCGCGTTCATCCTGTTCGCGCTGGCGACCGCCGAAGTCAAGGGATTCGCGTTCATGCTGGGGATCGGCACGCTCGTGTCGCTGTTCACGGCGGTGCTCGCCACGCGGGCCGCGCTCGGCACGATGGGGCGCTCGCGGCTGGTGAGTCATCCCGCGGCGCTCGGGGCCGGCAAGCCCAAGCGCCAGTGGACATTCGACTTCATGGGTCAGTCGAAGTGGTTCTTTACGCTGTCGGGCACGATCCTCTTGATCGGCGCGCTGGCGATCGGCGGCAAGGGCCTGAACTTCGGGATCGACTTCACGTCGGGGACACGCATCCAAACCGCATTCATCAGATCGGTCACAACCGCCGAAGTGAGCTCGGTGATGAGCGCCGAGGGCTATTCGACCGCGCAGGTCCAGAAGTACTCGAACAAGGGCGTCGGCGGCAGCGGCTATCAGATCTCGACCAAGAAACTGAAGCCCGCGGCGGTGCACGAAGTCAAGGACGCGCTCGACAAGAAGTTCGGCGACGGGCCGAACGTGCCCGGGACGAAGGACTTCTCGAGCACCTCGATCGGGCCCACGTTCGGCAAGACGATCGCCGACAGCGCGATCATCGCGATCATCGCCTCGCTGCTGGTGATCTCCGCATACATCGCGCTGCGATTCGAGTGGAAGTACGCCGTGCCCGTGCTGATCGCGCTGATGCACGACCTGCTGATCACCTCGGGGATCTACGCCCTGACCGGCCGGGAAGTGACCTCGGGGACGGTCGCGGCGCTGCTGACGATCCTCGGGTATTCGCTGTACGACACGATCATCGTGTTCGATCGCGTGCGCGAGAACGTGCCGCGCATGCCACGCGCCGCGTTCTCACAGATCGTCAACCGCTCGATGTCCGAGGTGCTGACCAGATCGCTGGCGACGAGCTTCTGCACGCTGCTGCCGGTGCTCTCGCTGCTGCTGTTCGGCGGCCCGACGCTGAAGGACTTCGCGTTCGCGCTGATGGTCGGGATCGCCTCCGGCGCATACTCCTCGATCTTCATCGCCTCGCCGGTGCTGACCCACTGGAAGGAGCGCGAGGGCGCCTATCGTCAGCGCCGGGCCCGGATCGTGCGCGAACTGGGCGCCGTGCCCGCCTACGCGACCGCAGTCGGCGGTGCGCCGATCGACGTGGAGCCGGCACAGAAGCGTCGGCGCTCGCGCCGGGGCAGCCTGATCGCACCGGAGGAGGCGGGCGAGCAGCTCTCCCGCAGCGAGTTTCAGGAACTGGTGCGCGACCTGGATGTCGACGGAGAGCCGCAGGCAGGCAAGGGCAGTCGCAGCAACAGCGCGGGTGTCGCGCAGCGTGCGAGCGCTGCGGGCAAGGCGGGAACGGTGGACGCGCCCGCGCCGAACGGTGAGGTTGCCGATGAGCCGAGCCGGCCTGTCGCTCCCCAGCGGGATCCGACGGCCGATCTGACTCCTGAGGATTTGGTGCTCAAGGACGCGCCCAAGCCGCGCGAGAAACGTAGCCGCCGGGCACGCAACAAACGGCACGGGAGGCCGCGGTGATGCGATACATCGGCCTGGGCAAGGCGAGCAAAATAAAAGACTTTTTGGACGAACCCGTCCAAAAAGGCTTTTATTTTGCTCGCTCAACCACTCGCGTTCAACACGCGCATCTCAGGAGGTCGCGCTGATGGGCATGCTTGGCTGGGTGATGATGGGGTTGGCGATCTGGCACTTCACGATCTTCCTGCCGGATCGCTTCTGGGGTGGGATCGTCGGCGCGTTCGTGGGCTCGCTGATCGGGGCGATCGCGATCGGGCTGATCATCTACGGCGCCAAAGTCGGCGCGCTGAAGGTTCCGGGCCAGAAGGCGACCGATATCGCCGTGGTGCTGTACGCCGTCCCCGGAGCGCTGATCGGCATCGCCGCCGTGTACTTCGAGGGTATGCGCCGCGAACGGGGTTCCGTCCAGTCCAGCCCGTAGGTTCGGGGGGTGGAGTCGGAGCCCCGATTCGAGATCTCCGAGTGTGACCCGGTCGCTGTGCAGCTGCTGCAACGAGAGCTTGGCGTGAGCGGAACGCTCGCTCAGATACTGGTCCGCCGCGGCCTGGCCGCGCCGGCACGGGCACGGGCGTTCATCGCTGCCGACGAGGAGCATCCGTATACCGCGTTCGCCGGCATCGAGGAGGCGATTGCGACTATCCGCAGGCACGCGCAGGATGGCACGAGGATCACGGTGCACGGCGACTACGACGTCGACGGGATCTGCTCGACGGCGGTGCTCGTGCGCGCGCTGCGGCGGCTGGGAGCCGATGTCGACTGGTATCTGCCCGACCGCGCGAGCGACGGGTATGGGCTGAACATGGATACGGTCGCGCGGCTGGCGAAGCGCGGCACGAGGCTGCTCGTGACGGCGGACTGTGCGATCACGGCCATCGATGAGGTCTCCTCCGCCAAGGCGCTGGGCCTTGATGTGGTCGTCAGCGACCACCACAGCTTGCGCGCCGATGGGCTGCTGCCGGACGCGCCGATCGTGCATCCGGTCGTATGCGGATATCCGTATGCCGGGCTCTGCGCGACGGCGGTTGCCTACAAGCTGGCCGAGGGCCTGCAGGGTGGCCCGCCGGTTGAGGATCTCGACCTCGTGGCACTCGCGACGATTGCCGATGTCGTGCCGCTGCTCGGCGAGAACCGCACACTCGTCAGGCGCGGGCTGCGGGCACTGTCCGGTACGGCCAAGCCGGGACTGCGGGCGTTGATGACGGTCGCGCGTGTGGACCCGGCGCGGGTGAACGAGCGCTCGGTCGCGTTCGCCCTGGCGCCACGGCTGAACGCGGCCGGCCGGCTGTACCGGGCCGACGCGGGGCTCGAGCTGATCCTGACGGAGGATGCGATGCGCGCGGCGCAGGTCGCGCAGGAGCTCGACCGGGTCAACCACGAGCGTCGCGGCACCGAGCGAACGATCAGGTTCGAAGCCGAAGCACAGATCGCGGCGCTCGCGGATGTCGAGGAGCGTCACGCACTCGTGCTCGCGGGCGAGAACTGGAACGCGGGTGTGATCGGCATCGTCGCCTCGCGTCTGGCCGAGAGCCACCGCAAGCCGGTCGTGCTGATCGCGCTGGATGGCGAGGGCGGGCGCGGCTCGGGGCGCAGCGGCTGCGAGGCGTTCGACCTGCTGGCGGGACTGACGGCGTGCTCCGAGCACCTGAGTCGCTACGGCGGCCATCGCGCCGCCGCCGGCCTGGAGATCGAGCGCGAGCGGGTGCCGGGGTTCGCTGACGCATTGGCCGCACACGCCGGTGGCGTGCTGAGCGTGAAGGACACGGCGCCGGTCGAGCGGGTGGATGCGGTGCTGGACGGTTCGGAGCTGGGGATGGCGCTGGCTGAGGAGCTGGGCGAATTGGCGCCGTTCGGCCAAGCCAACCCGCCGGTGTCGCTGCTGCTCGGCGACGTGACGTTTGCCGACGTGCGCCCGATGGGCGAAGGCAAGCACGCGCGCTTCACGGTGTGCTCTCCCGCGGGACGGGCGCGGGCGGTCGCCTTCAACATGGGCGCGCGCCTGGGCGTGGCCGAGGGCGAGCCGGCGCAGGCGACGTTCGCGCTGGAGATCAACGAGTGGGGCGGCGTCAGCGAGCCGCGGCTGGTGCTCCGCCACGCCAGGCCGCTCGTCCGGGAGGCAATACAGATGCTCGAGCTGGATCGGACACCCGAACTGGATCGCCAGCTCGAGGAGGAGGCTGGGGAGTACGTGGACGCGGACGGACAGCACCTGCTGTTCGCTTGAGATCACAAACGCTTCAATCCGGCAGGGCGGTCCCCTACTCTTAGACCATGGCTCCTTCTGCAGACCCGCACAGCCCCGTTGCCGTAGAGGTCGACGAGCCCAAGGCCAAGACGGTTGCGCTGCCCCTGGACCTGAACGAGCTGGAGCAGCGGCTGCTGGGGGATCTGTTCGCGATCGTCTCCGAGCATGCGGCCGACTCAGCCGTGGAGATCGATCGTGAGCGCGTGCAGGGCGCGTTCGTGTTCGCCTGCGAGCACCATGCCGACCAGCGGCGCAAGTCCGGCGAGGACTTCATCGTGCATCCGGTCGGCGTGGCACGGATCTGCGCGGGCATGCGGCTGGACACCGAGACGCTGTGCGCGGCGCTGCTGCATGACACAGTCGAGGACACCTCCGCCTCGATCGAGGAGGTGCGCGAGCGCTTCGGTGAGGAGATCGCCGCGATCGTCGATGGTGTGACGAAGCTGACCGGGATCACGTTCCAGTCGCGCGACGAGGCGCAGGCCGAGAACTACCGCAAGATGATGGTCGCGATGGCCACCGACGTGCGGGTCATCCTGATCAAGCTCGCCGATCGGCTGCACAACATGCGCACGATCGACGCGATGCCCAAGCAGAAGCAGATGGAGAAGGCGCGCGAGACCCTGGAGATCTACGCGCCGCTGGCCCATCGACTGGGGATCCACGCGATCAAGTGGGAGCTCGAGGACCTGGCGTTCGCGACGCTGCACCCGCGCAAGTATCAGGAGATCAAGGGGCTCGTGGCCCAGCAGCGCGATGAGCGCGAGCGCTATGTGAGCGAAGCGGGTGAGTACCTCGCACGCGAGCTCACCCAGCTGGGAATCGAGGCGCAGATCGCCGGTCGCGCCAAGCACTTCTACTCGATCTACTCGAAGATGACCAAGAAGGGGCGCGAGTTCAACGAGATCTATGACCTCACCGCGATGCGCGTGATCGTCGACTCGGTGAAGGACTGCTACGGAACCGTCGGCGCGATCCACTCGCTGTGGAAGCCGCTGCCCGGCCGGTTCAAGGATTTCATCGCGATGCCCAAGTTCAACATGTACCAGTCACTGCACACGACCGTGATCGGACCGGAGGGCCGGCCGCTGGAGATCCAGATCCGCACGCAGGAGATGCACGAGATGGCGGAGTTCGGCGTCGCGGCACACTGGATGTACAAGCAGCTGTCCGACGCCGAGCGCACCGGCGGCGACGACGGCGTCAGCGGCGAGGGGGAGCGGACGAGCTCGCCCGAGGACGCAAAGCTGCAGTGGCTGCGCTCGATGCTCGACTGGCAGAAGGAGCTCTCGGACCCACAGGAGTTCATGGACACGCTGCGTACGGACCTGTTCGAGGACGAGGTGTACGTGTTCACGCCCAAGGGCGAAGTCAAGTCGCTGGCGGCGGGCGCGACGCCGCTGGACTTCGCGTATGAGGTGCACACCGAGATCGGTCACCGCTGCGTCGGCGCACGCGTGAACGGCAAGATCGTGCCGCTGCACTGCGAACTGCACTCGGGGGACATCGTCGAGATCCTGACCGCCAAGCGCGAGCGCGGACCCTCGCGCGACTGGCTGGCGATGGTCAAGACCACGCGCGCGCGCAACAAGATCAAGGCCTGGTTCAAGGCCGAGTCCCGTCAGGACACCGAGCACACCGGGCGCGATCTGCTGCAGGAGCATCTGCGCAAGCAGGGCCTGCCCGCGCAGAAGATCACCGGCTCGGCGCTGCTGGCCGATGTGATTCGCGAGATGGGCTACCGCAAGGCGGACGACTTCTACATCGCTCTGGGCGCCGCGAAGGTCTCCCCGAAGATCGTCGTCAACAAGGTGATGCAGCGTCTGAAGCAGGGCGAGGCCGCCGACAGCGAGGACACGGGCGCCGAGCTGCTGCGGGTCGGACGCCCGCGCCGGCGCCCGACGAAGTCCTCGGGGCAGTACGGAATCAAGGTGGAGGGCGTGCAGGATGTGATGCTGCGCCTGGCCAAGTGTTGCCGGCCGGTACCGGGCGATGAGATCGTCGGCTACATCTCGCTGGGCCGGGGAATCACGATCCACCGCGAGGACTGCCCGAACGCGGTGGTGCTGCGCCGCGATCCCGAGCGCTTCACGAACGTGTCCTGGGAAGGGGAGCGCTCGACCGCGTTCGTGGTCGAAATCCAGATCGACGCATGGGACCGCCATCGCCTGCTCGAGGATCTCTCGCGCGCATTCTCGGAGTCGGGCGCGAACATCCTCGAAGCGCGCTGCCTGTCGATGGGCCCGATGGTCAAGAATCGCTTCGTGGTCGAGGTCGCCGACACCCACGGCCTGAAGGGCGCGATCACGCGGCTGCGCAACATCGACTCGGTGTTCGACGCCTACCGTGTCACCCCCGGCGGCGCCACCGCGTAGCGCGTCTCCGGCACCCCGCGACTCTGCCTAGGCGACGACGGTCAGCGCGCCCGGCAGAATCGAGTAGCGCGCCTGGATCGCCTCGCCGAGATAGTCGCCGTCCACCTGCAGCGGCAGCGAGCGCTCGCCGGTGGCGCGCACGGTCAGCTCGGTCAACTCCGACAGGCCCGTCACCTGGCGGTGGCGGCTGACGCGCGCGTTACGCGCGAACGCGCGCAGGCCGATCGAGGGCATCGACAGCGGCGTGGCGCGGTGCAGCACGCAGCCGCACAGCGTGCCGGAGTCGAGCGTGGTGCCGTCGGCGATCTCGATCGGGCGGTTCTGGAAGTAGGTGAACGGCGAGCCGTTCTGGACGATCGTGGTGACGCCGGGCAGTGTGTCGCCATCGGCGAGCACCTCCATGCGCGGCGGCCGGACGAGATAGCGGCGGGCGAACGTGCCCAGGGCCACCCACGTGAAGTAGTAGGCGCCGAGACGGGCCTTCAGACGCGGGTTTGAGTCCACCCGCTCAACGACGCTGGCATCGACGCCGAGACCGGAGGCGAACGTGAAGCAGCGCCGCTCGGCGAGCACGTCCTCCGTACCATCGGCGCTGACGACACCGAGGTCCACGCGCCGCGGATGCCAGTCATCGGCCAGTGCGAGCAGGTGCTCGGTGGCGTCGACGAGCTCACCCGGGATGCCGAGCATCTTGGCGAACACGTTCGCCGAGCCGCCGGGCAGGCAGCTCAGAGGGGTGGGCGAGCCGAGCAATCCGTTGGCGGCTTCGTTGACTGTGCCGTCACCGCCGAAGGCGACGACCACGTCATAGCCCTCGTGCGCGGCCTCTCGACACAGCTCGGTGGCATGCCCGCGCGCCTCGGTATCGACGGCATCGACCTCAAACCGGCCCTGGAGGGCATAGACGACCAGGTGACGCAGACGGTCGGAGACGGTCGTGGCGTACGGGTTGACGATGATCAACATGCGCCGCTTGACCGCGGGGACATCGGGCTCGAAGTCGTTGGGCACCTCGGCCGGCTCGGCGGCGTACACGGTCTGCTGACTGGGGGTGACGCTCATCTGAAGCGCCCTACACCGGTAACGCCTGGGCGTTACCGTAGACACGCCACGCGCGGGTACCGCACGACGCGCCCTTGCATCCGCGCGCATGCTTGCTAAACTGCCGCCCCACATAGCAGGACACATCAAGAGGGGTGGAGGGACTGGCCCGATGAAGCCCCGGCAACCACCGTCCTAGGACGGGAAGGTGCCAATTCCAGAAGATGTGTGGCGGGCTTCTTGCTCTTCGCCACACCGTTTGCAACTGGCGAAGGTCTTCAAAAGGAGTCCCAACATGGCTGTGAGTCATCTGCAGTGCAAGGAGTGCAAGTCCGAGTACCCGCTGCAGGCGCTGTATGTGTGCGAGCGCTGCTTCGGGCCGCTGGAGGTCGCCTACGACCACAGCCGGCTGGCCGGCGGCGATACCGACGAGCTGCGCCGGCGGATCCAGGCGGGACCGCAGAACATCTGGCGCTACGCCGACTTCCTGCCGCTCCCGGACGGACCGCCCGGGCCCTCGGGCCGGCTCGCCTCGCGCGTGGGCCTGCCGGCGGGGTGCACGCCGCTGATCCGCGCCGATCGGCTGGCGCAGCAGCTCGGACTGCGCGAGGTGTGGGTCAAGAACGACGCCGCCAACCCGACCCACTCATTCAAGGATCGCGTCGTCTCGATCGCCGCTGCGCGGGCGCGGGAACTGGGCTTTCAGACGATCGCGTGCGCCTCGACGGGCAACCTCGCGAACTCGGTGGCTGCGCACGGGGCGGCGCTGGGCCTTGAGTCCTACGTGTTCATCCCGGCCGACCTGGAGGAGCAGAAGGTGCTCGCGACGGGCGTGTACGGGACAAAACTGGTCGCGGTGCAGGGCAACTACGACGACGTAAACCGGCTGTGCACGGAGCTGTGCGCCGAGCGCGACTGGGCGTTCGTGAACGTGAACCTGCGCCCGTACTACGCCGAGGGATCGAAGACGCTGGCGTTCGAGATCGCCGAGCAGCTCGGCTTTGAGCTGCCCGACCGCGTGATCGCGCCGATCGCCTCGGGATCGCTGTTCACGAAGATCGGCCGGGGCTTTGAGGAGTGGCGTGCGCTTGGGCTGCTGGATGGCGAGCTGCCGAAGATGAACGGCGCTCAGGCCGAGGGCTGCTCGCCCGTGGCGAGTGCGTTCGCCGCCGGGCAGGACGTGTGCAGGCCGGTCAAGCCGGATACGATCGCCAAGTCGCTGGCGATCGGCAACCCCGCCGACGGGCCGTATGCGCTCGAGCTGGCGCGCGCGAGCGGCGGCGCCGTCGACTCCGTCAGCGACGAGGAGATCCGCCAGGGCATCGCCCTGCTGGCGCAGACAACGGGTGTGTTCACCGAGACCGCAGGCGGCGTGACGACCGCTGTGCTGGCAAAGCTCGCTGCGCGCGGCGACATCGACCCTGAGGAGCGCGTCGTGATCGCAATCACCGGCGACGGCCTGAAGACCCTCGATGCCGTACGGGGCACGTTTGAGACGCACACGATTGAGCCCACAGTCGAGGCATTCGAAGCCGGTGTGCCCGAGGCGGTCGCGGTCTGATGACGGTGGCGTAATGGCGGTGACCGTGAAGATTCCGACACAGCTGCGATCCGCGGCTGGAGGCGAGGCCGAAGCGCAGGTCGACGGCGCGACCGTCAGCGAGGTGTTGGACGGTCTGTACGCGCGCCACGGCGAGCTGCGCGAGCGGCTCAGCGACGAGGATGGATCGCTGCGCCGGTTCGTGAACGTATATGTCGCGGGCGAAGACATCCGCTTTCTGGAGGGTCTGCAGACCCCGGTCGCCGACGGCGCGGAGTTGACGATCCTGCCGGCCGTGGCGGGCGGCTAGCGGTGGGCTGAGACGGTGTGAGCCGTCGCGGCGGCCTGGGCGCTGTGGGCGCTCGTCGCCGGAGTGGCGCCGCTGAAGCCGATCGTCGAGAAGATCGCCGCGCCGGACATCACCGCGATCGTGAGCGCGCGCATACGGCGTGGAGTCAGCCAACCGAAGTGGTGCGTCTGCATCCATGTCCGGAACCCGGTCGCGGCTGAGGCCGCGCACATCACACAACCGGCGCACATGCGCCCAGGGTACCGCCTATTGCGCCTCCGGTGATGCAGATCTTGGCCTGACTCGGTCTGCGTCTCGATTCGATGCCGGTCCATAGACTGCGGCGGGCATGAAGCTCAGCCGTCGTCGCAAGCTGCAGTTCCTGCTCGGCGGCCTGGCCGTGGCGGCGCTGGCGATCCCGGCAAGCGCGCAGGCGCACGGGATCGTGGGACGAGCCGACCTGCCGATCCCCGTATGGCTGTTCAGCTGGGCGGCGGCGATCGTGTTGGTGGTCTCGTTCATAGCGCTCTCGACCTTGTGGAGGACACCGCAGCTGCAGGAGCAGCACCGGCGGAGGTTGGTGCGACTGCCGGCCGTACTGGAATGGCTGGCCTGCCTGGTGGGGGTGGGGCTGTTCGCGCTTGTCGTCTACAGCGGGTTCGCCGGTGCGCAGGTCACGCAGGCGAACTTCTCGGTGACGTTCATCTACGTCATCTTCTGGGTCGGCACGCCGGTCGCGAGCGTGCTGTTTGGCGACGTGTTCCGAGCGTTCAGCCCGTGGCGGACATGCGCGCGCGTGTGCTCGGCGCTGCTGCGCCGGGGGCGCTCGGCGGATCCGCTGCTGCGCTATCCGCGATGGCTCGGCGTATGGCCGGCGATCGCGGGGATCGTGGGCTTCGCCTGGCTCGAGCTGATCTATGTCGAACGCGACCGGCCCTCGACGCTGGCGGCGCTGTCGCTGGGCTACTTCCTGGTGATGCTCGCCGGAATGGCGCTGTTCGGAGTGGAGGAGTGGAGCTCACAGGCGGACGGGTTCGGGGTGTACTTCAACCTGCTCTCCAAGCTCTCGGCGCTCACCACCGTCTCCGACGGCGGTGCCGGCGGCGAGGACGGCGTCCTCTACCTGCGCCGGCCGCTGAGCGGGGTCACCGATCTACCGATCCGCGCGGGCACGGTCGCGTTGATCTGCACTCAGATCGGCACCACTACGTTCGACGGCTTCAGCAACGGCGGCGTCTGGCGGAGCAGCGAGCCGGGCATCCAGAGCCTGTTCGAAGGGCTTGGCTTGCACTCCACGCCCGCGCAGGAGCTGGCCTACTCGGTCGGGTTGGTGTTCTGCATGCTCGTGATCTCCGGCGTCTACCGGCTGGGGATCCGCGGCGTGCACAGCGTCAGCGACCGCTATGACAGGCAGACGCTCACACACGCGTTCGTGCACACGCTCGTCCCGATCGCGTTCGCGTACGTGCTGGCTCATTACTTCTCGCTGCTGATCTGGCAGAGCCAGGCGATGGTCTATCTCGCCTCCGATCCGCTCGGCAGCGGGTCGAACCTGTTCGGTACCAGCGGATACCAGATCGACTACCACATCATCTCCTACGCAGCCATCTGGTACGTGCAGGTCGCCGCGCTGCTGGCCGGCCACGTGGGCGGACTGGCGCTGGCGCACGACCGCGCGCTGGTCATGTATGACGACGTCGAAGAGGCGGTGCGCTCGCAGTACTGGATGCTCGCGGTGATGGTCGCGTTCACGAGCTTCGGGCTGTGGCTGCTCTCGGCAGTGGGAACCTGAGCTGTGGTCTTGGAGGGCCGTGCCACATGTGGCACGGCCGGAGTGGCCGCATGCGGCCACTCCTCGGGACCGCACATGTGCGGTCCCGCCGGCGGCGCATGCGCCGCCGGAACAGCACGTCACGCTACGGTTTTGGTCCTCATGAGTCCTCGCCCGATCACACTCGTTCTGCTCATTGCTGCATCGCTCGTGCCGCCAGCGGCGGTTGCCACGTTCGTCCCGGTGACGGCGGCCCACGCCGAAGACCTGAGTCAACCCAGCATCAGTCAGATCACCCACGAGAGCGGTAACCCGATCAACGATCAGGGGAGCAGCTACGACTATCGCTCTTACATCACGAGCGTCACCCCGAAGGTGGCGGGGCTGAGCCTGGAAGTGCTGGAGTTCGCCGATCGGCTGGTGCTGAGCAACCACACCGGTAAGACGGTCACGGTGTACGGCTATGAAGGCGAACCCTACGCGCGCGTGCAGCCCGGCGGTGCGGTCGAAGTCAACACCACCTCGCCCGCCTACTACCTGAACCAGAACTTCTACGCCGATGTGACGGTGCCCACGTCGGCCAGCCCGCACGCTACGCCCCATTGGGCGGTGGCTGATCGTACCGGCCAGTTCGAATGGCACGATCATCGCATCCACTGGATGTCGCCGATCCCACCGGCGAGGGTCAAGAACACGAGCAAGCGCACGCTGATCTTCGACTGGCAGGTGCCGATCCAGGTCGGCACGCAGCGGGGTGAGATCAACGGGCAGCTGTTCTGGACCCCAGAGGACTCGCATGCGCCGACGGCCGTGATCGCGCTGGGCGTGGTTATCGTCCTGGGCGGCCTGCTGTTCGTGGTGTTTGTGCGCCGGCGACGGGCACGGGGCGCCGCGAACGCCGGTACGGACTCGACGGGTGGGTCTGGGGGTTCCGGCGGGCCACCCGGGACGCCGGGGGAGGTGTGGTGAGGACGTGATAGGTTCCGCGGCGATGCTCGCCTGCCTGATGCACTGGTACATCTCGATGCTGTACGTCGTGCCGGTCGTGGCGGTCGGGGGCTGGTGCTGGTGGAGCTCCAAGCGCATGGCCTCCCGTCGCTCAGATCCGCCGAATACCACGCGCGCGGCATGACCCGGCGTATATCCCGGCACCGTCCCGGGCGGATATCGGTCGAGCTCGGCCGGCTTCGTCATGTCCAACCAGGTCGGCCAGGTCGGGAGGCCATCCGCAGCAGGTTTCGATAGTTCTTAACGAGCGTTGAGCTATGCCTGAATATGGTGAGGTTGGGTATAGGGATGCCTATGCAAGCACTGCTGGACACAGTCCAAACGCCATACACGGCCGAGCTGGGAGCGACCGAACGGATCGACGCGATCGCCTGCCTGGATGAGCGCAATCGCAGCCGTGCGAGCGAGCCCCAGGAGGCCGCGCCGGGATGCTACCTGGAGGTGCAGGGCGCTGGCGAGACGTTGCTGGTGCCGGTGGGGCGAGACGTAATCCATGTCGGGCGTGGCCTGTCCGCGGATCTGCACCTGGACGAGGGCTCGGTCTCGCGCCGGCACGCGATCCTCGTGCGTCGCGGATCGGGCGCGCGGATCCTCGACGATCGCAGTGCCAACGGCACGCTCGTCAACGGCCGTCGCGTTACCCAGGCGGACCTCAACAGCGGCGATGTGATCGTGCTCGGCCGGGTCGTGCTGCGCTATCTGGAGCTGTAGTCCCAACTTCAGCGGTCTACAGCCGGCAGCGGCGATCCCGCGGCTGCCACCCAGGCCATCGACGCAGCGATGCGCTCAGCGCCGACGGCCCTTCGTCGGTCGTGGTCGCGGCGGGTAGCGCTTGCGCTCGGCCGCAGTCATTTTTCGGATCTTCAGCGAGCCGTCCGCGATCTGCTGCTGGATCTCTTCTAATTTCACGCGGCGTCGCTCAGCCGCGCGATCTGCCTGCGTGAGCATACATCCAGGGTAGCGTGCCGACCGGCGCGTGCCCATGGCGTTGCGGTTAGGCTCCTCGCGGGTTGAGTCGAGTGTCATCTGATCGTCACCGCATGCTGCCGGTGCGCGCGTGTCTGATCGGCATGGCGGTGCTGATAGGCGTAACGCTTGCGCCTGGACTCGCGAACCCTGGGCTGGCGAACGCGGGTACGACGGCGCCCGGTTGTGTACCACCGACGCTGGGCGTGTCCGCATCGCTCGCCGGCGGCGCGGTCACCGTATCGCCGGAGCCAGACTCCAGAGACGCGTCATACCTGACACAGATCAGCTTCCTCGGCGTTCCCGCCGCGGACATCATGGGCGTGGTCGTCGTCGGATCGCGCAGCGGCACGCATGCCGGCAGGCTCACCGCTTACTCGCAGGGCGACGGGGCAAGCTTCCTGCCAGCCAAGCCGTTCGCCCAGGGGGAGGTCGTGACCGTGCACGCCGTGCTGCGCCGGGGCGCAACAACGATGCCGCTGGCCTGGAGCTTCACGGTCGCCGAGGTCGACTCGGTGAGTCGCTCGCTGGAGACACCTCCGCCTCCGCCCCCGCCCGCGAAGCCGAGCGAACTGCAGCACTTTGCCTCGCGTCCGGACCTGCAGCCGCCGACCGTATCGGTGACCACCAACACAGGTGCGCACGCGCCCGGCGACCTCTTCCTGGCGCCCTATGCCGGTCCAGGCCAGTACGGGCCGATGATCCTCGACGGCGACGGGGGACTGATCTGGTTCAAGCCGATACCTTCCGGCGAGCGGGCCGCGGACGTTCGCGTCCAGGAATACGACGGTCAGCCGGTGCTGAGTTGGTGGCAGGACCCGCTGGTCTCCGGCGGACAGCGCGACGCCGGGATCGTGATCGCCAACAGCTCCTACCAGGACATCGCGATCGTGCGTGCCGGCAACGGGTATCAGCCCGACCTGCACGCGTTTGAGATCACACCGCAGGGGACCGCGATATTCACCGTGTACGACGCGATCCGCTGCAACCTCAGCGCTTACGGCGGTCCCGCGAACGGCGCGGTCGCGGACACGCTGTTTCAGGAGATCGACCTGCACACGGGTCTGGTGCGCTACGAGTGGCACGCGCTCGACCATGTCGCGCTCGCCGACTCCTATATGCCGATAGGCCAAGGGGGAACGCCCACATCGCCGTGGGACTACTTCCATATCAACGCCGTTTCCGAACACGGCGAAGACATGCTCGTCGACTCGCGCAACACGTGGGCCGCCTACGACGTCGACGCCCGCACCGGCCAGATCGCCTGGCGTCTGGGTGGCAAGCAGTCGAGCTTTACGATGGGCCCCGGCTCGAGCCCCGCCTGGCAGCACGACGCCCGCGAAGAGCCCGACGGGACGATCTCGTTCTTCGACAACGGCGGCACGCCGAAGGTGCACTCGCAGTCGCGCGTGATCGTGCTCGCCCTGGACAAGCAGACGATGAGCGCCACGCTCGTCTCGAGCTTTGTGCACCCGACCCCGCTGCTGGCGGCCAGCCAGGGGGACTTCCAGCCGCTGAGCAGCGGCAGCTGGTTCGTCGGTTGGGGACAGGAACCGTTCTTCTCGGAATACTCCCCCTCCGGGCAGGTCCTGTTCGACGCCCATCTGCCCTCGCTCTACCAGTCATTTACGGTGCTCAAGTTCGCGTGGTCCGGCACCCCGGCTGGGCCACCGGCCATCGCTATTCGTGCCGGCCCTCATGCAGGAGTCGTGGTGGACGCCAGCTGGAACGGCGCGACCGCGGTGACGAGCTGGCGACTGCTCGCCGGCGCCAGCCTGCACGCGCTCGCCCCCGTGGCCAGTGCGCCGCGCACGGGCTTTGAGACGGCGATCTCGACCTCGCGCTCGGGCGCCTATCTCGCGGTGCAGGCACTTAACGCAAGCGGAGCGGTGCTGGGCTCCTCCGTGCCGGTTGCCCTCAGTACCACGCTGGCTCATCGCTAGCGCAGAGGCCGCTGGGCGGTGCGCCGTCCGCCGGTCCCCGGTGTCCCTTCGTGGCTCAGGCCGAGCGCCGTCCGCGGGATCGCGCAGGGGCTCAGTCGGAGCCGACCGAATAGCGCTCGGGCACGAGGTGCTCGGTCTGCTTGGGCGGGCGCAGATACTTGCGCCGCTGGCGCGGCGGCAGCTTCGGCTTCTTGGCCTTGTCAGGATGCTCGTAGGGCACGAGTGAGAGCAGGTGGCCGATCAGGTTCAGGCGCGCGCTGCGCTTGTCATCGCCCTCCACGACATACCAGGGACTGGACTGGGTGTCGGTGTAGTTGAACATCCGGTCCTTGGCCTCGGCGTAGTCGACCCACCGCGCCCGGGCCTGCAGATCGGTGGGGCTGAACTTCCAGCGCTTGCGAGGATCCGACAGCCGTTTCTTAAAGCGCCGCTCCTGCTCGGAGTCGCTGACCGACAGCCAGTACTTGACGAGCCTGATCCCGTCGTTCTGCAGCGCCTGCTCGAACAGCGGACAGAAGCGCAGGAACTCTTCGTACTCGTCCTCGGTGCAGTAGCCCATGACGCGCTCGACGCCGGCGCGGTTGTACCAGCTGCGATTGAATAGAACGATCTCGCCGGCAGCCGGCAGGTGGGCGGCGTAGCGCTGGAAGTACCACTGCGTGCGCTCGCGCTCGGTGGGTGTGGGCAGCGCGACGACGCGACAGGTGCGCGGGTTCAGGAACGTGATGATCCGCTTGATCATGCCGTCCTTGCCGGCGGTGTCGCGGCCCTCGAACACCACCACGAGCCGGTGTCCGGTCGTGACGATCCACTCCTGCATGTACACGAGCTCGGTCTGCAGGCGCAGCAGCTCCTGCTCGTACTGCTTGGTGGTGAGTGTGCGGGTCCTGGGCATGCAGCGTCAGCTCAAAGCTGTGGGACCGTCGATGCCGGTCCGATCACTACGTGCCCGAGCCCGATGACCTCCATCTCTGTCTGGGGGGCGCAGACGGCGATCTCGGCGGACTCGCGGCGCAACGTGCGCCGCAGCGAGACGAACGCAACCGAGCCGAGGATCGCGGGGACCCACAGCGCGATCGCTCGATACGCGAGCACCGCAGAGGCTGCGGCGGTGATCGGCACGTTGTACAGCACGAACGTTCCCACCAGGCCCGCGTCGACGCCGCCGATCCCTCCGGGGATGGGGATCAGTCCGCCGAGCTCGCCGATCAGGTAGGCCATCCCCAGGATCGCCGGCGCCGGCGCGGTGCCGAAGGCGCGAAACGTCGCCCACAGGATCAGCACGTCGAAGATGAGATAGGCGAGGATCCCGCCGATCAGCCAAGCGTTGCCTTCGCGCAGCAGCGCGACCGCCTCGTTGACGCCGTCAGCGACGGCCACCAGGGTCTTCAGCGCCAGCGTGCAGCGGCGCGAGGACCCGCTTGCTTCGTTGCGGTCCAGTCGCCGGTGCAGGCCCGCGGAGGAGCGTCCCGCGAGCAGCGAGCAAACGATCGCGGCGGCGGCGATCGCGGCAGGCAGGAGCGTCAGCGCCAGGTTCGTCTCCCCCGGCAGCACCCGCACGGCGAGACCGACCCCGATGAGGACCACGCCGAGGACGTTCGCGACGCTGGTCAGCATGAAGAAGGCGGCGGTGCGCCGCGCGATCTCAGCCGTCGGCATCCCGCCCCGTTTGAGCGCCCAGGCCCCAAGCGCCAGGCCACCGGCCCCGCCGGTCGGCAGGAGCGCGTTCGCGCCCATCTCGGACATCCCGATCTGGTAGCTGACGCGCCAGCTCATGCGCCTGCAGAACACCATCCGAAAGATTGCCACATACCCCAATCCCGACAGCACCTTCAGCCCCGCACCGAGCACGAGCCACACCGGGTTGGCGTGCGAGAGCCGGGCGCGCAACCCGTCGAGCCCCGGAAGCAGCGTTACGACCGCAACGACGACGAGGATGACCCCGGTCAAGAACAGCAGCTGCTTGCGCACCTTGCGACGACTCAGCTGCTCGGGAACCTGCAAGTCGTCCGGAAGGACGGTCGCCGTCATGCAAACAGCACGCTAGCAAGGCTGCAACATGCGATGTCGAGCGGTCATGAGTCCGGGCGCGCCGCCGGGACCACAAGGACCGCGGCACAGTGTTACTTTCCGGCGAATGAGCTCAATGAACGACAACAAAGAGATCACAGTCCTCCTCGCGGGTTCTCGCCGAGCGACATCGTTCGACGCGCCCATCGAGGGGTTTCTGAAGGGGGCGGCATGACATCCGGTGCAGTGACAGCAGATGGGCGCGCTCGCGTGCTCGCGGACGACCACGAGCTGCCGATGCTCGGCCTCGGCGTCTGGCAGGTGCCCGACGGGCCGGAGTGCGTGCATGCGGTCCGCTGGGCGCTCGAGCTCGGTTACCGGCATATCGACACGGCTCAGGCCTACGGCAACGAGGAGAGCGTCGGGCGGGCACTGCGCGACAGCGGTGTGCCGCGTGAGAAGGTGTTCATCACCACCAAGTTCTATCCCGCGCCGCCGAGACCCCGCCGCCGAGGCCGAGAACAGCCTCAGACGGCTCGGCGTCGACGAGGTCGACCTCTACATCGTCCACTGGCCCCAGGGCGGCCCGACCTGGGCATGGCCGGGTATGGAGCGGGCTCACGAGCTTGGCTATACCCGGTCGATTGGGGTCTCCAACTTCAGCGTCGCCGAGCTGGAGCAGGTGATCGCCGTCGTGGCAGCGTCCCGCCGGTCGTCAATCAGGTGCAGTTCAGCCCATTCGAGTACCGACGCGCGCCTGCTCCACGCCTGCGCGCGACACGAGCGTCGCGCTCGAGGCCTACAGCCCGCTGGGGACCGGCCGGCACCTGCCAAGAGACAGTCGACCGGATCGCGCGGAACGTGGGGCGCACCCCGGCCCAGGTCCTGCTGCGCTGGTGCGTGCAGCACGACATCCCCGTCATCCCGAAGTCGACGCACCGCGAGCGCATCGAGGAGAACGCGCAGATCTTCGACTTCACGCTGTCAGACGAGGACATGTCTGAGCTCGACGTGCTCGATCAAACCGGAGGCACCGACCGGGCCCTCGAAAGCAAGTGGTGGTAATGCCTGAGAGGAAACGCACGCGGGAATGTACAACGCGCCCGGCAAGATTCGAACTTGCGACCTCTCGCTCCGGAGGCGAGCGCTCTATCCACTGAGCTACGGGCGCAGGCGGCGCCGGGGTACAGACCCGTGCCGTCGCTCTCCAGAGCTTACCGGCGCGCCCGCCGCGCGCCTGCGTGCGCCCGAGAGATCCGGCGAACCGTGTCCGTCGCTACCGTTGCCAGCATGGATCTATCCGTCTTCTTCGCCGGCACCGGCGGTTCGGTGCCCAGTGCTCGTCGCGGGCTGCCCGCCGTGCTCATCCGCCGTGGGGGCGAGCACATCCTGATCGACTGTGGTGAGGGGACCCAGCGGCAGCTGATCAAGTCGGTCGGGCTGGCGGACCTCGACAGCGTGTTCATCACACACTTCCATGCCGACCACTGGCTGGGCTTGCCGGGGATGTTGAAGTCGTTTGCCTTGCGTGAGCGTACGCTGCCGCTGAGCGTGTACGGGCCGCGCGGGCTGAGCACGCTGATGGAGCAGACGCGGTTCGTATACGGGCGGCTGCCGTACGAGCTGAGCATCATCGAGCTGGCGCCGACCGAGATGGTGGCAGGCGACGGGTACGTGATCGCTGCGATACCCGTCCGGCACAAGGGCGAGTCCTGTTACGGGTACGCGCTCGTCGAGAGCGCTCGACCCGGGCACCTGGACCCAAAGCTCGCGCAGCGGCTCGGGGTCAGGCCCGGTCCCGACTTCGGCCGGCTGCAGCGCGGGGAGACGGTCGAGGGCGTGACGCCCGAGCAGGTACTCGGGCCGGAGCGTGCCGGGCGCAAGCTCGTGATCTCCGGCGACACCGCTCCGTGCGAGGCCCTGATCGTCGCGGCGCACGAGTCCGATCTGCTCGTGCACGAGTCTACGTTCGCCGAGGAGGAGGCCGAGCGTGCGCGCCAGACATCTCACAGCACCGCCCGCCAGGCGGCCGAGGTCGCGCGCGAGGCGCAGGTGGGAATGCTCGCGCTGACGCACATCTCCAGCCGCTATCCCGGCGGCGAGCTGCGCGACCAGGCGCGTGCCGTGTTCTCTGAGACCGAGGCGCCGCGTGACTACGACACGATCGAGATCCCGTTTCCCGAGCGCGGCTCACCGCGACTGGTGCGCTGGTCTGAACGCCGCGCCCGTGAGCAGGCCCCGACCGAGTCCGCCGAGTCGCCCCAGCCTGTCCCGGCGGGGTAAACGCGCGGAAGCCGCGGTATGTCCGTATGCACCCACCAGCCGTCCCCATGCGTTGATACAGTCTGACGCGATCCTTTAATCCGGTCCCGAGAGGCCAGGAAGGAAATACCAGCGTGGACAGTGGCGAGAAGACCGTCCTCGGCGAGGACGATGTGCGGCGAGCGCTCACGCGTATCGCGCACGAGATCGTTGAGCGCAATCCCGGCGCACACGACGGGTCCGACTTGGCTGACTCACTCGCGTCAGTGTCGCCCGTTCCAGCACTTGTCGGGATTCATCGGCGTGGCGCGTATCTGGCGCGCCGCTTGCGGGATCAGCTCGAACAGCTGCTCGATACCGAGGTTCCGCTGGGAGACCTCGACATCGGGTTCTATCGTGATGACGTATCGCGCCGGCCCGATGCGCCCGTGGTGCACGCCTCGCACATCGAGTTCGATGTCGACGGCCGCACAGTCGTGATCGTCGATGACGTCCTGTACACCGGCCGCACGGTCCGTGCCGCGATCGAGGCGCTGTTCGACTACGGCCGTCCTGCGCGCGTGCAGCTGGCCGTGCTCGCCGATCGCGGCCATCGAGAGCTGCCGATCAGGCCGGACTACGTCGGCAAGAACCTGCCGACCTCGCGCGCCGAGCACGTGTATGTGCGGATGACAGAGCTAGACGGCATCGACGAGGTCGCAATCGCCCCGGCCGTGGCGGTGGAGGCGACGGCATGAACCATCTGCTCTCGATCGAGGATCTCGACCGCGAGGCGATCGAGCAGATCGTCACTCGAGCGGCGCGGTTCGCGGAGGTGTCAGACCGCGAGATCAAGAAGGTGCCGGCGCTGCGTGGGCGGATGGTGCTGAACCTGTTCTACGAGGCCTCCACGCGCACGCGCAGCTCGTTCGAGCTGGCGGCCAAGCGGCTGTCGGCGGACGTGGTCAACTTCGCTGTCAACGGCTCGAGCGTCGAGAAGGGCGAGTCGCTGAAGGACACCGTGCTCACCCTGAGCGCGCACAAGCCCGACGCGATCGTCCTGCGCACGCCCTGGGCCGGCGCTGCCGAGCTCGTCTCTCGCTGGTGCAGCGCGGCGATCGTCAACGCCGGCGATGGCAAGCACGAGCACCCGACCCAGGCGCTGCTGGACGTGTACACGCTGCGCGAGCGTCTCGGCGGGATCGACGGAGCGTCGATCTGGATCGTCGGCGACGTAGCTCATTCGCGCGTGGCGCGGTCGAACATCATCGCCTTCAAGCGCATGGGTGCCCATGTCACAGTCGCCGGTCCGCCGACGCTGATCCCGCGCGGGATCGACGCGCTCGGCTGCGATGTCCGTTACACCCTGGATGAGCTCGGCTCGGCCGATGTGGTGTATGCGCTGCGCATGCAGCACGAGCGCATGAGCGAGCAGTGGGTGCCCTCGCTGCGCGAGTACGCCTCCTGGTATCAGATCAACGGGCGCCGTCTCGGCCCACGCCAGGTGCTGATGCATCCCGGCCCGGTCAACCGCGGCATCGAGCTCTCCGGAGAGGTCGTCGACTCACCGCAGGCGGTGATCTCCGAGCAGGTCCAGGCCGGCGTGGTCGTGCGCATGGCCGTGCTGTACGAGCTGCTGGCCGGCGCTCACGTCCCGCGTACGCCCGTCCCCGAGCCTCAACTGGCGTAATGGCGGCGAACCCGCTGATCCACGGGCCGAACACATCGGCCGAGCTGCTGCTGCGGGACGTGCACGTACTCGACCCGCGCACGGACATCGATGCTCGCCATGACGTGCTCGTGCGCGATGGCCACATAGTCGCCCTCGGCGGGCCCGGCACGCTGGAGGGACCGGAGGGGATTGAGACGGTCGAGGGCCGGGGCAGGCACCTGCTGCCGGCGTTCGTCGATCCGCACGTACATCTGCGCACGCCCGGGCAGGAGCACAAGGAGGATCTGGAGACGGGCACCCGCGCGGCCGCGGCCGGAGGGTTCGGCGTGGTGATCGCGATGCCCAACACCGACCCGGTGATCGACTCCGCGCCGCTGCTGCGGTCTCTACGCGACGTCGCCGCCCGCGACGCGCGCGTGCCGGTCGGCTTTCTGGCCGCGGTCACGCGCGGGCTGGAGGGCAGCGAGCTGACCGAGATGGCCGAGCTGCGGGAGCAGGGCGCGCTCGGCTTCACCGACGACGGCCGTCCGGTCGTAAGCGCTGGCACGCTGCGCAAGGCCCTGCAGTACCAGCGACTGTGTGGCGGGGTGATCAGCCTGCACGAGGAGGATCCGACGCTCTCCCACGGCGGCTCGATGCGCGAGGGCGCCGTCAGCGCGGCGCTAGGCATCGGCGGGATACCGAGCGTGAGCGAGTCCACGATGGTCGCCCGCGACGCCGAGCTGGCGATGTATGAGTCCGCGCGTGTTCATTTTCAGCACCTCAGCTGCGCTGCCTCGGTGCAGGCCGTCGCGCACGCCAAGTCCGCGGGGGGCAAGGTCAGCGCCGAGGTCACGCCCCACCATCTGCTGCTCAGCGACGAGTCTGTCCGCGGTCTCGACACACGCATGAAGATGAATCCACCGCTCGCCGGCGAGGAGGATCGTCACGCGCTGATCGCCGGGCTGCGCGATGGCACGATCGACTGTGTCGCGACCGATCACGCCCCGCACGCGCGCGAGGAGAAGGAGGTCCCATTCGAGCAGGCGCCGATGGGCACGACCGGCCTGGAGACAGCGTTCGCCGCGCTCTACACCGGGCTGGTGCTCACGGGTGAGCTGTCGCTTGCGCTGCTCGTCCAGCGGATGACCGCGGGCGCGGCCCTGTTCGAGCTCGCGACCCCGACGATCGCCGTTGGCGAGCCGGCCAACCTGACGCTCGTCGATCTCGACGCCGAGTACCTGGCGGGCGAGCGCGGCTGGGAGAGCCGCTCTGAGAACTGCTGCTTCGCCGGGCGGCGCCTGTACGGGCGGGTGCTGTTGACGCTGGCCGCCGGTGCGGTTGTATACAGGGAGCGGGTGTTCTCGGTGGTGGCAGCATGAGTACCGACCACTGCGCTCGTATGCGGGGCCGGATGCCCCGCCCCCACTGCCAACGTGTCCAATCCGCCTGCGCGGATGCGACCCAAAACGGAGCCAATCGATGAGCCTGCTCGACCGCAATCGAACGACGCTGGTCGTCGTGGACATTCAGGAGGGGTTCAGGCCATACGCCTCGTTCGAGGGTGTCGCCGAGTCTTCGCACAAGCTCGTCCAGGCCGCACGCATCCTCGACATCCCGAGCATCGTCAGCGAGCAGTACCCGCGCGGGCTAGGTCACACCGCGCCGGAGGTCGGACTGGGTGAGGGAGAGGGACAGGAGACGGTCATCGAGAAGACCGTGTTCTCGGCCGTCCGTGCGGACGGGTTCATGCTCGGCGAGCGCTCCCAGGCGATCGTCTGCGGGATCGAGACACACGTCTGCGTCAGTCAGACCGTGCACGATCTGCTCGATCGTGGTGTCGAGGTGCACGTGCCCGCGGATGCGGTCGGCTCGCGCCATCAGATCGACTACGAGCGCGGCCTGGAGCGATTGGAGCGCGCGGGCGCTGTCGTCACCACGGTCGAGGCGGCGCTGTTCGAGCTGCTGGGCAGCGCCGGCGCCCCGGAGTTCAAGGCCGTCCAGAAGCTGATCATCTGAGATGTCCGAGGCGACTGCCTACGTGTTGCTGGAGGACGGCACGCGCTATGACGGGATTTCCTGCGGCGCGGACGGGTATGCGCTCGGCGAGGTCGTGTTCACGACCGGCATGTCCGGCTATCAGGAGTCGATGACCGACCCCTCGTTCGCGGGTCAGTTGATCGCGTTCACCTATCCCCACATCGGCAACTACGGCGTCAGCGCGCAGGCGATGGAGTCCGAGCGGCCGTGGGCGCGCGCGGCGATCATGCGCGAGGCCTGCGATCGCGAGGACTCACCGGGTGCGGAGGGCGGCTGGCTGCAGTGGCTGACCGACTGCGGCATTCCGGCGATCAGCGGCGTCGACACGCGCACGCTCGTCATCCACATTCGTGATCGTGGCGCCATGCGCGGTGGCGTGTTCCCCGCGTCGATGCCCGCATCCCAGGCCCGCGAGCTGATCGACGCAGAGCCGCCGATGGCCGGCCGGGATCTCGCCGCGCAGGTGACTCCGACCGCGGTCAGCCGCTATGGGGACGGCAACGCGGGGCCACACATCGCGGTGCTCGACACGGGCATCAAGCTCTCGATGGTCCGCGAGCTGATCGGGCGCGGTGCGCGTGTGACGCTGCATCCCTGCACGAGCACGTCCGCCGAGCTGCTCGCCGAGAGTCCCGACGCGGTGTTCCTCGCCAACGGCCCTGGCGACCCGGCGGCGCTCGATTACGTCATTAGGACCGTCCGCGAGATCGTCGGACACAAGCCCGTATGGGGCATCTGCCTCGGTCACCAGCTGCTGTGCCGCGCGGTCGGCCTGGACACGTTCAAGCTCCCGTTCGGTCATCGCGGCGCCAACCACCCGGTCAAGGACCTGCAGACCGGTCGCATCGAGATTACCTCCCAGAACCACGGCTTCGCCGCGCTCGGGCCGGGCGGCGCGCGCACGATCGACACCGATGAGCCGGTCCGCTGGCAGACGGACTTCGGTGAGGCACAGCTCTCGCACGTGAACCTGTATGACCGCACGGTCGAGGGCTTGGAGCTGCTGGACGTACCGGGTGGGACCGTCCAGTACCACCCCGAGGCCGGACCCGGACCCCACGACAGCCTGTACCTGTTCGACCGGTTCCTTACGCGGATCGCGCAGGCCGCGCAGGAAGACCGGCAGAGCCGGCCTGGTCAAGGACGACAGGAGGTCGTCCCTGCAAATCGAGACGACGGGCCGGATGCCCGGCGGGGCTGATCCTTGCCTCGGCGCGATGACATCCACAAGATCCTGATCCTCGGCTCCGGGCCGATCGTGATCGGGCAGGCCGCCGAGTTCGACTACTCCGGGGTGCAGGCCTGCAAGGTGCTGCGCGAGGAGGGGTATGCGATCGTGCTCGTCAACTCCAACCCGGCGACGATCATGACCGATCCCGAGCTCGCCGATGCCACCTACGTCGAGCCGCTGCTCCCCGGTCCGGTGGCGCAGGTGATCGCCCGCGAGCGTCCCGACGCATTGCTGCCGACGCTCGGCGGACAGACCGCGCTGAACCTCGCCACCGCGCTGCACCACGACGGTACGCTCGAGCGCTACGAGGTCGAGCTGATCGGCGCCGACTATGACGCGATCGCGTGCGCCGAGGACCGTGAGCTGTTCGGCGCCGCGGTGGCCCGCGCGGGGCTTGCCATGCCCAAGAGCGCGATCGCGACCTCGCTGGATCAGGCGCTCCACGCCCTGCCGGAGCTGGGGCTGCCGTGCATCGTCCGCCCCGCCTACACGCTCGGCGGACGCGGCGGCGGGATCGCGCGCACCGAGGCTGAGCTGCGTGTGCTCGTCACGCGGGGCATCGAGGCCTCGCCGATCGGACAGGTCCTCTTGGATCAGTCGGTCCTTGGCTGGGGTGAGTTCGAGCTGGAGGTGATGCGCGACTCGGCGGATAACGTCGTGATCGTGTGCTCGATCGAGAACGTCGACCCGATGGGTGTGCACACCGGCGACTCGGTCACGGTCGCGCCCCAGCAGACGCTCACCGACCGGCTCTACCAGCGCCTGCGCGACCAGGCGATCGCGGTGATCCGGGCGGTCGGCGTGGAGACGGGCGGCTCGAACGTGCAGTTCGCGGTCAACCCGCAGACCGAGGAGATCCTCGTGATCGAGATGAATCCGCGCGTGTCGCGTTCCTCGGCGCTGGCGTCGAAGGCGACGGGGTTCCCAATCGCGAAGATCGCCGCGCGCCTGGCGGTCGGCTATCGGCTCGAGGAGATCGACAACGACATCACCGGCGTCACGCCCGCGTGCTTTGAGCCGACGATCGACTACGTCGTCGTGAAGTGGCCGCGGTTCGCATTCGAGAAGTTCCCCGGCTCGAGCTCGACGTTGACCACCCACATGAAGTCCGTCGGCGAGTCGATGGCGATTGGGCGCACGTTCGGACAGGCGTTTGCCAAGGCGCTACGTTCGCGTGAGCTGGACAAGCCGCCGTGTCTTGACTCGTTATCTGACGAGGCTTTGCTGGACGGACTGCGGATCCCCGGTCCAGATCGGTACGAGGCGATCCTCGAGCTGTTGCGCCGCGGCACCGACGTGGACACGATCCACGCATGCACCTCTATCGACCTGTGGTTTCTGCGCGAGCTGCTGGCGCTGGCCTGCTGGCCGATCTCCGATCAGTCAGGGGCGCCGTTTGCGGGGGAGCGCACGTTTCGATCGGTCGACACCTGCGCCGCCGAGTTCCCGGCGCGCACCCCCTACTACTACTCAGGCTGGGAGCGCCCCTCCTCCGGCGGGGGTGGCGGTGGTGGCCCGGCGGTGCACGAGGTCGCACGCGGCGAGCGCCCTTCGGTTGTGATCCTCGGCGCCGGTCCCAACCGGATCGGGCAGGGCATCGAGTTCGACTACTGCTGCGTGCATGCCGCGATGACCGTCCGCGAGTCGGGTCGGGACGCGGTCATGATCAACTGCAACCCCGAGACCGTATCCACCGACTACGACACGTCCGATCGTCTCTACTTCGAGCCGCTCACGCTGGATGACGTGCTTGGGGTCATCGAGGTCGAGCAGCCGGAGGGAGTGGTCGTGCAGTTCGGTGGGCAGACCCCGTTGAAGCTCGCCGCTGGGTTGGCCGCCGCCGGAGTGCCGTTGCTCGGCACCAGCGTCGAGGCGATCGACCTCGCCGAGGACCGTTCACGGTTCGGCGCACTGCTGGCCGAGCTCGGTTACTCCGCGCCGCCGTATGCGACCGCGCGCTCGGTCGACGAGGCGCTCACGCAGGCCGACGAGGTCGGCTATCCGCTGCTCGTGCGCCCCTCCTATGTGCTCGGGGGCAGGGCGATGGAGATCGTCTACTCGCGCGACGGCCTGGCCGATTATCTCAGCCGCGAGCGTCCGCCGGGTGACGGCGGCGAAATCTTTCTCGACCGTTTCCTCGAGAACGCCACTGAGGTCGACGTCGATGCGCTGTGCGACGGCACGGACGTGTGGATCGGCGGGATCATGCAGCACGTCGAGGAGGCCGGCGTTCATTCCGGTGACAGCGCCTGCGTGCTGCCGCCACATTCGCTCGGCGAGGAGATGCTCGAGCGGATCCGCTCGGCCACGCGCGAGCTGGCGCTGGCGATCGGGGTCGTCGGGCTGATGAACGTGCAGTATGCCGTCCATGCCGGCGAGCTGTATGTGATCGAGGCCAACCCGCGCGCCTCGCGCACGGTGCCGTTCGTCTCCAAGGCCGTCGGTGTGCCGCTGGCCAAGCTCGCGTGCCGGATCATGCTCGGCGAGCGAATCGCCGATTTTGACCTACCCGAGGGCAGGCAGGGGGTCGGCTTTGGCGAGCACATCTCCGTCAAGGAGGCCGTGCTGCCGTTCGACCGCTTCGAGGGCGCCGACGCGCTGCTCGGACCGGAGATGCGCTCCACCGGCGAGGTGATGGGTATCGCGCGCGACTTTCCGACAGCGTTCGCCAAGGCCCAGGCAGCAGCCGGCGTGCCGCTGCCAACGCAGGGGACCGTGTTCATCACCGTGACCGACGCGGATAAGGCGGGCGCGATCGGAGTTGCTCAGAGCTTGCACGAATGCGGTTTTCGCATCGTCGCCACACGTGGCACGGCCGAGGCGATCGCGCGTATGGGCGTGCCTGCGCAGGCGATCAACAAGATCGCCGAGGGCTCCCCGCACGTGCTCGACTGGATCGAGCGCGGCGACGTTGACCTCGTCGTCAACACGCCCACCGGCGTGGGCGCACGCACTGACGGCTACGAGATCCGCCGCGCCGCCGTCGGCCACGGCATCCCCTGTCTGACCACGCTCGCAGCCGGCCTCTCTGCGGCCCGTGCCATCGCCGGCGCCCGCCGCAACGGCGAGCCCGAGGTGCTGTGCCTGCAGGAGCTGCACGGCGTGAGGACGGCGTGAGCCTGGCGTCCTTCGGCCGGCGGCTGCTGCGGGTCACCGGCATGGATGAGCTCGGCCCCTACCGTGTGCTGCGTGTCTCAGATCCCGACGGCCCGGCGCCGGACCCGGGGCAGTTCGCGATGCTCGCCGCTGCCGAGCGCTGGGGCGGGGGAATCGACGAGCGTCCGTACCTGGCCCGCGCATTCTCGGTCGCACGCGTCGTGGACGGCGAGGCGCACTATTTGCTGGAGGACGTCGGGCCGGGCACACGGCGGCTGTGTGAGTTGCAGGCCGGTGACGGGTTGTGGGTGCTCGGCCCGCTCGGGCGAGGATTCGTGGCGCCGCACGAACGTCGCCGCGCGCTGCTCGTCGGCGGTGGCGTGGGGATCGCGCCGCTGGCGATCCTGCAGGACTCGCTGATTGCCACCGGTCTGAGCAATGCGGCTCTGCTGGGGTTTCGCGACGCCGTGCATGCCGTGGGCGCAGCGCTGCTGAGCGATGCGCGGGTCGCGACCGACGATGGTTCGGTGGGTCACGGCGGGCTCGTCAGTGACCTGCTCACCGCAGAGCTCGATCGGGACACGCACACGGTCGTGTATGCGTGCGGGCCCGCACCGATGCTGGAGGCCGTCAGGGCGCTGTGCGCAACGCGCGCGGTGCCCGCCCAGCTCGCGCTGGAGGCCGGCATGGCGTGCGGGTTCGGTGCTTGTTATGGCTGTGTCGTTCCCGCGCGCGGAGGCGGATACATGCGGGTATGCGTCGACGGACCCGTGATCGATGCCGCTGAGCTGGAGTGTGTCGACGAGTACGCGGGCGCGCCTGCGTGACCGTGCTCGACGAGCACGGTCACGGTGGGGGATGGCGCAGGCGATGAGCGGCGTCGAGTTCTGCGGTCTGCAGCTCGTGCACCCCGTGATCAACGGGTCGGGAACGTTCGACGCGATCGCCGCGCACCGCGCGTTCGGGCAGGCACTGGAGCGGGAGTTTCCGTTCGCGGCGTTCGTGTCAAAGACGATCACCCTGCGCCCGCGCACGGGCAACCCGGCGCCGCGGCTATGGGAGGCCCCCGCCGGTCTGATCAACTCGATCGGACTGCCCAATCGGGGACTGGACGGGTACCTCGCCGAGGAGCTGCCCGCGCTCACGCGCTGGCTGGCGGTACCGCTGATCACGAATGTGATGGGCTCCACCACGGCCGAGATCGCACAACTCGTGCAGGCATGTGACGCGCGCGAGGAGATCGCCGCGATCGAGCTGAACGTGTCCTGTCCGAACGTGCACACGGGCCTTGACATCGGCGCCGATCCCGCCCAGCTGGAGACGGTCGTTCGGGCCGTACGCCCCAGCACAGCCAAGCCGCTGATCGTAAAGCTGACCCCCA
This sequence comes from uncultured Solirubrobacterales bacterium, assembly GCA_963736555.1. Lineage (GTDB taxonomy): Bacteria > Actinomycetota > Thermoleophilia > Solirubrobacterales > Solirubrobacteraceae > Palsa-744. The sequence continues at coordinate 78,550 of CAVTPC010000014.1, read as the reverse complement.
ACACGGCCGACGTATCGGCGTGCGCGCGTGCGGCCGAGGAGGGGGAGCGGATGCGGTGTCGTTGATCAACACACTGCGCGCGATGGCCCATGCGCCGCGCACCGCTGTCAACCCGTCGCGACGGTGGCTGGGCGGCGGTACGGGTGGGCTCTCCGGACCAGCGATCCGCAACGTCGCGCTGGCACAGGTAGCGGCTGCGGCGGCGTGCGTGGAGATCCCGGTGATCGGCATGGGCGGCGTGCAGAACGCGGCACACGCACGGGATCTGCTCGACGCCGGTGCGACGCTCGTGGCAGTGGGTACAGAGAGCTTCAGGGATCCGCTGGTGGGGGCACGGATAGCTCGCGAGCTCCTCTCCGGGGTGGCCTGAGAGTCGGTCGGGGACTGACCGAATCAGCCGATCGAGTGCGCGGTGAAGCCGGCCGAGGGGGAGATAAAAACCCCTGCAAACACGGCCTGCCACCGTCCAGGACCCTCGACATAGCTCGACCTCAGGTCGAGGTGCAGATGAATTCGTGGAGTTTCCCTTGATCGTCGTCCCTCGGTGTGTAGACTCGCCGCCCATGGCGACGGCGACCGAACCTACGGGCCAAAAGCACGTGATGGCACCCGAGCGGTCACTCAATCAGCGCATGGACGCACTCGCGCGAGCCAACCGGATCCGCACCAAGCGCGCCCAGCTCAAGCGCGATCTGAAGTCCGGGCGTCTGTCGATCCACGCGCTGCTGCTGAACCCGCCCGAGTATCTGGAGACAGCCAAGGTTTTCGACATGCTGCTGGCCGTCCCCAAGTATGGACGCGTGAAGGTCAACAAGATCCTCGCCCACTGTCGGATCTCGCCGAGCAAGACGATCGGCGGCCTGTCAGAGCGCCAGCGCAGCGAGCTCGTATCCCTGCTGCGACGCTAGGCGCACGCGTCCTCATCGACCTCCGCCGACCGCGCGATTAGGGTCCATGCCGTGGCGCGCGTGTTCGTCATCACAGGGCCTTCGGGCGTGGGCAAGGGGACTCTGATCAGGGGGCTGATGGAGCGCGTGCCCCAACTGCAGCTGTCTGTCTCCGCGACCACCCGCGCGCCGCGCCCGGGTGAGCACGACGGCGTCGAGTACCACTTCCTGACCCGCGAGGAGTTCGACCGCCGGGTGGCCGCGGGCGAGTTCGTCGAGCACGCCGACTACGCCGGGCGCAGCTACGGAACGCTGCGTTCCGAGCTCGAGGATCGTGTGCGCGCGGGCGTGCCGGTCGTGCTGGAGATCGAGGTCCAGGGTGCACGCCAGGTGCGCGAGTCGGTGCCGGGCGCCGTCCAGGTCTTCATCGCGCCCCCGTCCCTGGATGCTCTGCGCACACGTCTGATCGGACGCGGAACCGACGATTCCGAGGAGGTCGAGCGCCGGCTGCGGGTAGCCGAGCAGGAGCTGACCGCCCAGCCCGAGTTCGCCCATGTGGTCGTCAACGATCGTCTCGAGGACGCCCTGGAGCGGCTGACGGCGATCGTCGCCGGCGAGTTGGACTGAGCAGAGCCACTACACTTCAAGGTCAACCAGGAAAGGCTCCCACCAAGTGATCTCACCCCGCATCGATCGACTGCTGGACAACGTCGACTCCAACTACGCCAGCGTGCTCGTGGCCGCCAAGCGGGCGCGCCAGATCAACAGCTACTACCACAACCTCGGGGAGGGCACGTTCGACGAGTTTCCGCCGCCGATGGTCGAAACTGTCTCCAAGAACTACCTCACGATCGCCCTCGAGGAGGTAGCAGCGGGGAAGATCAAGTACCACTACAGATGACCGCATGGCGGCGCGCTGCTGCGTCCTCAGTCGCTCGCGTGCCGAAGCCGGGAGGACACTCGCCTGCGACCGAAGCGGGGAGACACTCGCCTTCGGCTCCCATCCCCCGTTCGGCCAGCATCTCCGTTTCGGCCAACACGCCACGCGGGGTGGGCGGGCCTCTTCAATCTTGCATCGCTTGCCCTGCGGCCATCTGACGGTGACTGGCAAGGATCGCGGCAAGGCCGCAGAGTCTCGCTCACGGGTTGCCACTTCTCCCCGCGCCCTCTAAAACCTAAGCCATGTCCCGAATCTTGCTCGGCGTCAGCGGCGGTATCGCCGCGTACAAGGCGCTCGAGCTCGTGCGCCTGGCCACTGGTGCAGGGCACTCGGTCCGCGTCGTGCAGACCCCGGCGAGCAGGCGGTTTGTCGGGGCAGCCTCCTTCCAAGCGCTGACCGGCGCACCTGTGCTCCTCAGCGAGTTCGAGCGCGACCCCGCGCGCGGGTCCTATCCCGGACAGCCGCTACCCGCCCATGAGCCGCTCAGTCACCTGGAGCTGGTCGCGGGCGCCGAGGTGTATGTGATCGCGCCGGCCTCGGCCAACACGATCGCCAAGCTCGCGGCCGGCCTCGCCGACAACCTGCTGAGCAGCTGTGCGCTCGCGGCGGACTGCCCGCTCGTGATCGCCCCGGCGATGAACAACCGCATGTACGAGCACCCGGCGACTCGGGCGAACCTGCGGACGCTGCGCGAGCGGGGAGCATCGATCGTCGATCCCGACAGCGGCCGGCTGGCCTCTGTGGGCGAGCACGGCATCGGTCGCCTGGCCGAGCCCGCGCGAATCCTGCAGGCGTGCGAAGCGGCGCTCGCGGGCGGCGCCGATGGATCGTGGAGCGGACTGAAGGTGCTCGTCACCGCCGGGGGCACGCGCGAGCCGATCGACAGCGTCCGCTTCGTCGGCAACAACTCTTCGGGGCGTATGGGCCTCGCGCTCGCCCGGGTGGCGCGCGCGCGGGGGGCCGAGGTGACGGTGATCGCGGCCAACGTCGCGCTCGAGCCTCCGCAGGATGTCATCTGGCGCGAGGTCGCAACCGCCGCCGAGCTACAGCTCGCCTGCGATGAGGAGTTCCCAGCTTGCGATGTCCTGCTGATGACCGCGGCGGTAGCGGACTTCCGGCCCTCTGCCCAGGCGGAGGGGAAGCTCAAGAAGGCCGGCCGCGAGCACCTGGAGCTCGAGCTCGAGCCCACTCCCGACGTGATCGCGGCCCTGGCTCAGCGCCGTCGCGCCGATCAGACGCTGGTCGGGTTCGCCGCCGAGCACGGTTCGCAAGCGATCGAGCTGGGGCGCTCAAAGCTCGCGCGCAAGGGCCTTGATGCGGTCGTCGTCAACGACATCTCGCGCCCGGACATCGGCTTTGAGGCAGAGGACAACGAGGTCACGATCATCACCGCCGCCGATCAGCGACACGTGCCCCGCACGTCGAAGGCGCTTGTCGCCGAGGCGATCCTCGATGCCGTACAGACCCTGCGCTCCGACCTCGGCGATCGCGAGGTCAAGAGCGGCCGGCGATGAGCGGGCGGATGATGGGCGCTCGCCCCGATGCTATCCTCGACCGACAGCTTTCGTGCCGGTGCACAGGGTGCCGGCAGCAGTACCGAGAGTGGGCGATCGCCCGCTTTTTTTACGCCAGGACCCGGTCGGTGCAAGCCGGCGGGGCACGTCAAACCGACAGATAACGGAGTAGTGAGCACCAACCGATGACAGCATTGCAGGCAGATATCGAAGGACGGCTCGCCGTGAGCGAGCCAGAGGTCGAGGTGCTGCTCGCCGAGGTGGTCGGCGGCCGGCGGCTGCGTGTGTTCATCGACCATCCGCAGGGTGTAACGCTCGAGCTGTGCGAGCGCGTGAGCGCGTGCCTGAACGAGCTGCGCGAGCGCTACTCGCTGGAGGTCTCCTCACCCGGGTCAGAGCGCCCGCTGTCAAAGCCGGCGCACTTCCGTCGCTTCGTCGGACGCCGCGCGAGGGTTCGTACCCGGCATCCGCGCCCAGTGGCGCACTCCGACCGGGCGGGCGGCGCCCGCCCGGGGGCACAGCCCTCGAAGAGGGTGGTCAGCTTCACCGGCGAGCTGGTCGGCGCCTCCGAGGAGGAGGTCATGCTTGCAGCCGAGGAGGGGATCGTTGCGATTCCCTATGCCGAGATCCGTCGTTCGAACCTCATCGAGGAGTAGATATATGTCACGCGAAATCCTTGAGGCGATGCACGCGCTGGCGCGCGAGAAGGGAATCGAGCCCGAGAAGCTGATGATCGCGCTGGAGGACGCGCTGCTGTCCGCTTATAAGAAGCAGCCCGGCTCGGCCAAGTACGCGCGCGTGGAAATGGACCGCGAGACCGCTGACTTTCGGGTGATCGAGCTGATCATCCCCGAGCGCCTGGAGGCGCACCTGATCGTCGAGACGATCGACGAGGAAACGACGATCGACCCCGAGACGGGGGAGATGCGCGAACCCGAGGAACCGGAAATCGACCCGGCCAAGTTCGCCGAATACCGCGACCAGATCGACGAGCGCGACGTCACGCCCGACGACTTCGGCCGGATCGCCGCGCAGACCGCCAAGCAGGTGATCCTGCAGCGCATCCGCGAGGCTGAGCGCGACATGATGTATGAGGAGTACCGCGACCGTGTCGGCGAGCTGATCACGGGCATCGTGCAGCAGTCGGACTCCCGCTACACGCTCGTGCAGCTGCGCGAACGCGTCGAGGCGCTGCTGCCCAAGTCCGAGCAGGTCGAGGGCGAGCGCTATGACCACTCTCAGCGGATCAAGGCCGTAATCAAGGAGGTCTCGCCGTCGACCAAGGGACCCTCGATCATCGTCTCTCGCCGGGATCCGGAGTTGATCAAGAAGCTGTTCGAGCTGGAGGTCCCCGAGATCGCCGATGGCCTGGTGGAAATCGCCAACGTCGCGCGCGAGCCGGGCTACCGGTCGAAGATCGCGGTTGTCTCGAACACCGACGGCGTCGATCCGGTCGGAGCGTGTGTGGGGCCGCGTGGCTCACGCGTGCGCATGGTCGTCTCGGAGCTGCGCGGCGAGAAGATCGACATCATTCCCCACAACGACGAGCCCGCCCGGTTCGTGGCCAAGGCGCTCTCGCCCGCCCGCGTACGCGAGGTGCTCGTCGACGATGAGGCCAAGCAGGCGACCGTGATCGTGCCCGACGACCAGCTCTCGCTGGCGATCGGCCGCGAGGGCCAGAACGCTCGCCTGGCGGCACGCCTGACCGGCTGGCGCGTGGACATCCGCTCGGAGAGCGAGTTCGCCGCCGAGGAGGCCGAGCACGGCTATGAGGAGGAGGAGGTCCAGGGCCGCTGCGCCGCGGTCCTCTCCAATGGACGCCGCTGCCCCAACGCCTCGCTGCCTGGCTCGCGCTACTGCGGTCTGGAGACCCATCAGGCGCTGGCGAACATCGCGACGGACAACGTCGCCGACCTGAACCCGGGCGCTGGCGCGGGCGAGCCGGCTACCGAGGAGGCTCTGGCGGAGGAGGAGAACATTGCCGGTCTCGTCCACGACGGCGAGACCGACGCCGGGCCACAGGTCGATTCCTCCGTGCAGGCAGACGCAAGCGATGTTGCTGAGCAGGCGTCCACCCCCGGAGGGGAACCTGTCTCCGCGGCACCTATCGCCGCGGAGACGTCTGTCGAGGAATCGCCCGCTGTGGCGGGACCCGTCGAGGCGTCACCCGCCTCGCAGGCACCTGCCGAGGAGCCGGCGCCATAGGCGTTCACGTCCCCCGGCGCAGGTGCGTCGGGTGCGGGCGCAGCGCGCCGAAGTCAGAGCTGGTCAGGATCGCGCTTGACCCCGCCGCTGGTGAGGGCCGTGCACGGAATGCGGTGCTCGACCGTGACGCGAGAATCCTGGGTCGCGGGGCCTATCTGTGTCGCGATCGAGGTTCGGACTCGCCTATCCAGCCGGCCGCTGACTGCCTCGAGCCGGCGCTGAAGCGTGGCGGAATCGCCCGCGCGCTGCGCTGTACGGTGACCCTACCCGTCGAGCTCGTAGAATTGGTGGGTCGATGAGCAAGAAGCGCGTACACGAGATCGCCAAGGAGCAGGGCCTCTCCAGCAAGGAGCTGCTCGCAAAGCTGCATGCCGCCGGCGTGCAGGCAAAGACCGCTTCCTCCTCGGTCGAGGAGGAAGCGGTGCTCGGTGCGCTGGGCAATGGCGGTGCGCCGGTCGCCGCTGCCGCTTCGGTTTCCGCGTCCACCGCGACTGCGACCGTGACCGCCTCTGATCCTCCCAAGCCCGCGTCCAAGCCCAGGCCCGACGCGCCGTCCGCGTCCTCGCCACCCATCAACGGGGCCTCGGCGCCGGCCGCCGCAAAGCCCGCGCCGTCCGCTGAGACTCGACAGACGGCACCCGCGCCACCCGCATCGCCCGCATCCCAGGCCGGGGCGGATGGAGTCGGCGAGCCCCAGTCCCCCGCCGCTGCCACGGTTCCCGCAGCCGCCGCTGACGCAACGGCGAGTGAGTCCTCCGCCAATCCAGCCGCCGAGCGTGTGCGCCCCACGCGCGACTCGCGCACGGGCGAGCGGGCGCCTGCCAGCAACGCTGCTGGAGGCCGCCGGCGCGTGGTGATCGACTCCCAGGCTTCGCGCCGCCAACAGGGTGGGCCAGCCAATCAGCCCCAACGCCGTCCTCGCCGCGGCCGCCGCAGACGGGGAACATACGACGAGACGATCGCACCGATCGATACGGCCGCGATGGAGGCGACGGACCTCGTGCGCGTCAACTCCGGCTCCACGGTCAAGGACGTCGCCGAGTATCTCGGCGCACCCGTTCCTGAGGTGATCAAGAAGCTGATGATGCTGGGGGAGATGGCGACGCTCACCCAGACCCTGTCCGATGACGCGATCCAGGTGCTGGCCGATGAATTTGACAAGAAGATCGAGATCGTCCATGCCGCCGACGACGTCGAGGTGGAGCCCGTGTTCGAGGACGTCGAGGAGGACCTGATCGAGCGTCCGCCGGTCGTCACGATCATGGGACACGTCGATCACGGCAAGACATCGCTGCTGGACGCGATCCGCGAGACTGAGGTCGCAGCCGGCGAGGCCGGTGGCATCACTCAGCACATCGGCGCCTACCAGGTGCGCCATGGCGGCAAGGAGATCACTTTCCTGGATACACCGGGCCACGAAGCGTTCACGGCGATGCGCGCGCGTGGCGCGCGCGTGACCGACCTCGCGGTGATCGTTGTGGCCGCCGACGACGGCGTCAAGCCCCAGACCGAAGAGGCGATTGACCACGCCAAGGCGGCTGAGGTGCCGATCGTGGTTGCGGTCAACAAGATCGACAAGGAGGGCGCTCAGCCCGAGCGCGTGCGCACGGAGATGACCCAGCACGGGCTGCAGCCCGCTGAGTGGGGGGGCGAGATCGAGTTCGTGGACGTCAGCGCCAAGACCCGTCAGGGTCTGGACTCGCTGCTCGACACGATCCAGGTAGTAACCGATCTGGAGGAGCTGCGAGCCAACAGCGACGCGCAGGCGTCCGGGACCGTGATCGAGTCAAAGCTCGATCCGGGACGCGGCCCGGTCGTGAGCGTGTTGATCCAGCGGGGAACGCTGAATGTCGGCGACGCACTGGTTGCGGGCGCTCACTTCGGCCGGGTTCGGGCGATGCACGACTTCACCGGCGCTCGCGTCAAAGGAGCCACCCCGGGTCAACCGGTCGAGGTGCTGGGCTTCGACGGCGTCCCCGAGGCGGGCGAGCTCGTACGGGTCGTCGAGAACGAGCGTCGCGCCCGCCAGCTCGCGGGCGAGCGCGCCAACCGTCTGAAGACCGAGGCACTGGCGCGGCGCTCGGGACGCAAGGTATCGCTGGAGGAGGTTTTCAAGCTCGCTCAGGTGGGTGCCGTCAAGGAGCTCGGCCTGGTCGTCAAGGCCGATGTCGCAGGGTCGCTGGAGGCGATCGAGGATGAGATCGCCAAGCTGCCCCAGGAAGAGGTCAACGTCAACATCATCCATCGCGGCGTTGGCGGTATCAACGAGTCCGACGTGATGCTCGCGGCAGCCTCGCAGGGAGTGATCCTTGCCTTCAACGTGCGCCCCGTCGGTGAAGCGCGGCAGGTGGCCGAGCGCGAGGGCGTGGAGATCCGCTCCTACTCGGTGATCTACCGTGCGATCGAAGAGCTGCGCGCGGCGATGCAGGGCATGCTCGAGCCGACCGAGGTCGAGACGCCACTCGGGCAGGCCGAGGTTCGCCAGCTGTTCCGCGCCTCGCGGATCGGGACGATCGCCGGCTCGTTCGTGACCGAGGGCAAGGTCACGCGCGGCGCCAAAGCGCGGGTCGTGCGTGAGGGGACGGTCATCTACGACACAACGATCGCGAGCCTGCGCCGCTTCAACGAGGATGCGCGTGAGGTCGCCAGTGGGTTTGAGTGCGGGATCGTGCTCGCCAACTTCCAGGACCTGCGCGAGGGCGACATCCTCGAGACCTACGAGACGCGGCTGCAGGAGCGCGAGCTGAGCTGAGACGGCCGATGGCCTGCGCGGATGCGGCGTCCTCCCTCGCTCGTGTGCCAAGCACACTTCGCTCACTGCGTCCTTGCCGATCGGAGATCGACGGGATCGCCGATCGGCCAGCTTGACCATCGACCGTCTCAGGGCGTGTGGGAGCCTTCGATGGGAGATGTTCTACTACAGGCGCCGGGTCCGCATCGATACCTGGAGGCAGTTGGAGGGATAGGATGAGTTCGGGACGTATGCGCCGCGTCGACGAGGCGATCAGGCAGGTGCTCGGTGACGCTGTGACAGGAGAGCTGAAGGACCCTCGAGTTGGATTTGTGACCGTGACCGATGTCAGGACAAGCGCCGATCTGCGCCACGCGCGTGTATACGTGAGCGTGCTCGGAGAGGGCGGCGGCCCTTCGCGGGAGGATCAGCGTCATGCGACGCTCGACGGTCTGCGCAGTGCGCACGGTTACCTGCAGGGCAGGGTCGCCTCCGAGCTGCGACTGAAGCGCACCCCGGCGCTCGAGTTCGCCTACGACGACACGACCGATCGGGCGCTGCGCGTGGATGAGCTGCTGAGCGAGATCGAGGGCTCGTGAGCGAACATCATCGCATCGAGAGCGTCGAGGTCACGCGCGAGCGTGTGCTGGAGCGCATCCGGGAGGACTCGCGGTTCGTGCTCGCCGCGCACGAGGGTCCCGACGGTGACGCGCTCGGCTCGCTGGTGGGCATGCAGGGCTTGCTCACCGCGCTGGGCAAGGACTCGCGGATGTTCATCGCCGCGGACGATCTGCCGCTTCCCTACGAGTACCGTTTCTTCGCGCTGGACGGACTGATCCAAGCGCCCCCTCAGGACATCGCCCAGCGCACGGTCGTGTTCCTGGACTGCGGCAACATCGACCGTAACTCGGCGATCGTGCTGCAGGAAGGCAGGCACCTGCTGAACATCGACCATCATCACGACAACACGCGCTTCGGCACGCTCGATCACGTCGTCCCGGACGCGTCGTGCACTGCGGAGATCGTGTGGGATCTGATGCACGGCCTGGGTGTGGCGCCCACGGCGGAGGTTGCGCAGGCGCTGTATGTGGGGCTGATCACCGACACGGGACGGTTCATGTATGAGAACACCGGTCCGCGTGCGCACGAGATGGCTGCCAGAGCTGATCCTGTCCGGCGTGAACGTGCAGGGAGTCTACCGGCGGCTGTATGAGGAGATGCCTGCGGCGAAGATCGCATTGCTGGCCCTCGCGCTCGCTCAGATGCAGCGTTTCGATTCCGGCGATCTGACGCTCGCGGCGCTGAGCGCCGAGAATTTCCGGGCGGCTGGTGCCGAGGACAGCTACTCGGAGGGGATCATCGACCATCTGCGCGCGGTCCAGGGCACGAAGGTGGCTGCGCTCGTACGCGAGCTCAGCGGGGAGCCGAGCGGACGGCGCAAAATCTCGCTGCGCTCGACCGACGACGACGTCGACGTCTCGCGGATCGCGCGCGAGCAGGGCGGTGGGGGACACCGGCGGGCGGCGGGGTTCACGACGACTCTCGAGGTCGAGCCGCTGATCGAGTTCCTGCGCGGCGCGCTGGCCGCGCAGCTGCGCGCCACCTCCAACGGCCAGGCCGCGGCGACCATCGCCTGAATCCCACGATCGGCCTGGGCGAGACGCTCACGCCGTGCTGGGCGCGCGATGATCAACTGCGCATGGACGGCATCCTGCTGATCGACAAGCCCGCGGGGATGACCTCCCACGACGTGGTCGCTGCGGTCAAGCGCTCGACCACCGGCATCCCCGGTGGTGGGGCACCGCGGCCGCAGGCCGTGGTCGGCGTGAAGGTCGGGCATGCCGGCACGCTCGACCCGTTTGCCACCGGACTGCTGATCGTATTGGTGGGAGCAGCGACGAAAGCGCAGCGGCAGATGATGGAGCTCCCCAAGTGTTACGAGACGGTCGCCCGGCTCGGGGCGACGTCGAGCACTGGAGACATCGAGGGGGAGATCGTCGACACGGGCAGACTGCCACCAGACCCGCCGCCGTTGCCGACCGGTGAGCTCAGACAGCGCCCACCGCGGCACTCGGCCGTGAAGATCGGCGGGGAGCGGGCCTACACGCGCGCGCGGCGTGGCGAGCAGTTTGAGATGCCCGAGCGAGTCGTGACCGTCTACCGCTTCGAGCAGCTGTGGCGCGAGCCGGACCCACCGCCCGACGGGCCGGCGGCCGGCTGGAACGTGCGGCCTATGCGATCGAGTGCTCCGCGGGCACGTATGTGCGCTCGCTGATCGCCGACCTGAACGACGCCTACTGCCTCGAGCTGCGGCGCACCGCGATCGGGCCGTTCGACGTGAGCGCCGCGGTCGGGTTGCCGCCCAGGGGCCAGACGTGGCACGGGCCGCCACTGATCCCGCTCGACCAAGCGCTTCGAGCGCTGTCCAAATAGGCTGTGCTGCCGTGGATGTCACGCGCCTGCCGGATCTGCCAGAGCCCCGCGAGGGTGACCGATCAAAGATCGGCCAGCATGCGCGCAGCGTGGCCGTTGGCACGTTCGATGGTGTGCATCTCGGCCATCGTGCCGTGATCGAAGGCGCGGACTCTGTGCTCACGTTCGAGCCCCACCCTGTCTCGGTGGTTGCGCCCCAGCACACGCCGAAGCTGCTGACGACGCTGGAGGTCAAGGCGGAGCTGATTGCCGGCCTGGGCGTGCACGAGTTGATCGTGGTCCCGTTCGACGCCGAGTTCGCTGCCCGATCAGCCGACGAGTTCATCTCTGAGGTGCTGGTCGACGCGCTCGGTGCGCAGCGCGTGGCGATCGGCGAGAACTTCCGCTTCGGGCACCGGGCGCAGGGCGATCCGCGGCTGCTCTCAGCCGACGAGCGCTTCCAGACGGTCGTGTACCCGCTGCTGGAGGTGGACGGTGAGATCGTCTCATCCAGCCACATCCGCGGACTGGTGCTCGCGGGCGAGGTCGACCAGGCGGCGCGCTTTCTCGGCGCGCCGTTTCAGCTGCGCGGCGAGGTGGTCCACGGCGATGAGCGCGGGCGCGAACTGGGGTTTCCGACCGCGAACCTCGTGCCCGAGGAGGCGATCGTCTGTCCCGGGCACGGCGTGTATGCGTGCCTGGCCAACGGCGAGATCCCGGCTGCCGTCTCGATCGGTGTGCGCCCGACGTTTGAGACGGGCCGCGGCGAGCTGATCGAGGCGTATCTGATCGACTTCGACGGCGACCTGTATGGCAGCACCCTGCGCCTGGATTTTCTCGAGCGTCTGCGGGGCGAGCGTCGCTTCGATACGCCCGAGGCGCTGATCGAGCAGATGCGCCGCGACGTAACGCGCACGCGCGAGATTGTCGCAGCGGCTGACCGAGCACCGATGTCCTGAGTCCTTCAGGCGCAGTGCCTCGGGTTCCAGCGCGTCTGCTACCGTTGGCCCGCAAATGATCGCTATCACCGCAGAGCGCAAGCGCGAGATCGCCTCGCAGTTCGGATCGGGCGAGCAGGACACAGGCAACACCCGTGTCCAGGTCGCACTGCTGACCGAGCGCATCAATCATCTCACTGAGCACCTGCGCGAGCAGCCCAAGGATCATCACTCCCGGCGTGGCCTGCTGATGCTCGTCGGACGCCGTCGGCGCTTCCTCGACTACCTGCGCCGACGCGACCTCGAGGGCTATCGCGCGTTGATCAAAGAGCTCGGCCTGCGCAAGTAGCGCGTGACGCCGCTGACCCGGCCAAGCGGGCCCGTGTCCGCTAAGCTGCGCTGGTTCGGAATAAGAGATAAAACGATCCGCCAGGGACATCGCGTCCCAACCCGACGGGCGGAGCATAGGAGTAGAAAGCATATGAGTAGCAACGACGCCGTTACACGGGTCTCCGTGGAGATCTCCGGCAGCGAGATAACGTTTGAGACCGGCAGGATGGCCAAGCAGGCCTCCGGCGCAGTAGTCGTCCGCCAGGGCGACACCATGGTCCTCGCGACCGCCGTCGCCGGCTCCCTACGCGACGTCGACTTCCTCCCGCTGACGGTGGATGTCGAGGAGCGCATGTATGCCGCCGGGAAAATCCCCGGCTCGTTCTTCAAGCGCGAGGGTCGTCCGGGCGAGAAGGGCACGCTGACCGCGCGCATGATCGACCGCCCGATTCGGCCGCTGTTCCCCAAGGACTGGCGCTACGACACGCAGCTCGTGGCGATCCCGCTCTCGATCGACCACGTCCACCCTTATGACATCCTCGCGATGAACGGCGCATCGGCGGCGCTGATGGTCTCCGACATCCCGCTGCCGACCCCGGTCGGCGCTGTACGGATCGGCAAGATCGACGGCAACTTCGTCGTCAACCCGCCCGAGGCGGACATGCTGGCTGACGCTGAGAACAGCTCCGACCTCGACCTCGTCGTCGCCGGCACCGAAGAGGCGATCCTGATGGTCGAGGCGGGCGCCAACGAGATCCCCGAGGCTGAGATCCTCGACGCGCTCGACATCGCGCACGCCGCGATCAAGAAGCTGTGCGCGCTGCAGCGCGAGCTGGCGGCGAAAGTCGGCAAGGAGAAGAAAGTCTTCGAGACAGTCGCGGTCGACCCGCAGCTGCTGGAGGAGATTCGCTCCTCCCACGGAGCGGCGCTGGATGCCGCCACGCAGGTCGAGGACAAGCTCGAGCGCCAGGAGGCGACGAAGGCCGTCGAGGCCGAAATCCTCGAGCGCTACGCGCCGCCCGCTCCGGAGGGCGCCTCCGAGGAGACGGTGCGCCTGGCAAAAGAGCGTCGCTCCGCGGTGCAGCTCGCGTTCGACAAGCTCGAGAAGTCGATCATCCGCGAGCGCATCGCGGTGCACAAGAAGCGTCCCGACGGGCGCTCGGAGAATGAGATCCGCGACATCTCCATCGAAGTGGGAGTCACGCCGCGCACGCACGGCTCGGCGCTGTTCACGCGCGGTCAGACGCAGGCGCTGAGCGTCGCCGCGCTGGGCACGCTCAAGGAGGAGATGCGCCTGGACACGCTCGGCCTGGAGACCAAAAAGTACTACTGGCACCACTACAACTTCCCGCCCTTCTCGGTCGGGGAGGCGGGTCGCATGGGTGGCGTCAAGCGCCGCGACATCGGCCACGGCGCGCTCGCTGAGCGGGCGCTCGCGCCGATGGTACCCTCGATCGAGGACTTCCCCTACTCGATCCGTGTCGTCTCGGACATCCTCGAGTCAAACGGCTCCTCCTCGATGGCCTCGGTGTGCGGCTCCTCGCTGTCGCTGATGGACGCGGGCGTTCCGATCAAGCGCCCGGTCGCGGGGATCGCGATGGGGCTGATCAAAGAGGGCGATGACTACATCGTGCTGACGGACATCGCCGGCGTCGAGGACCACCTCGGCGACATGGACTTCAAGGTCGCCGGCACCGAACGCGGGATCACCGCGCTGCAGATGGACATCAAGATCACGGGCGTCACGTTCGAGATCCTGCGCGACGCGCTGTCGCAGGCCAAAGAGGCGCGCACGTTCATCCTCGGCAAGATGGCGGACATCATCCAGACGCCGCGCGAGCAGCTCTCGCAGTTCGCGCCACGCATCCAGACGATCCAGATCGACCCGTCGCAGATCGGCCTCTTGATCGGCAAGGGCGGGGAAACGATCAGAGGCCTGTCGGAGGAGTACGAGTCCCAGATCGACGTCAACGACGACGGTCAGGTGCTGGTCTACTCGGCCAACGGCGATCTCGGCGACGCGCTGGCCGAGCGCATCCGGGTGATGATGAAGGAGGTCGAGGTCGGCGACGAGTACGTCGGCAAAGTCGTCAAGACGACGACGTTCGGCGCGTTCGTGGAGCTCGCCAAGGGCACGGACGGGCTGCTGCACATCTCCAATGTCTCGCCGGGCGAGCGCGTGGAGTCGGTCGAGGACGTGCTCAACCGCGGCGATGAGATCAGCGTGCGCGTCGTCGAGGTCGATCGCGAGCGCGGCCGCATCGGCCTGCGCCTCGCCGAGGACCCGGAGATCGCCGGCAAGTCCGTCGAGGAACTCGCGGGTGTGACCGCCGGCGGTGGTGGCGGCGGCGGACGTCCTCCGCGCGAGGGTGGCGGCCCACGGCGCAACGGTCGCGAGGGCGGCGGCGGTCCCCGGCGCGACGGTGAGCGTGGCTCTGGTCGTCCCCGGCACGGATCCGGACGCGATCGTTAGCAGTCGCGGCGCGGCCACGGCGGCGCGGCCGATGCGATGAACGAGCACCGCACAACCACGCTGCAGAACGGCGTGCGGGTGATCACCGAGCGCATCGAGAACGTGCGCTCGGTGGCGCTCGGGTTCTGGATCGGAACGGGCTCGGCGATGGAGTCCGATGAGCAGGCGGGGACGAGCCATCTGCTGGAGCACATGTTGTTTCGCGGCACCGAGCGCTATCGCTCGCACGAGATCGACGAGATCTTCGATGCGATGGGTGCGGAGATCAACGCGGGGACCGACCGCGAATCCACCTCGCTGTACACACGCATGCTGGACCGCCACCTGGAGCGGGCGTTCGACGTCGTCGCGGAGATGGTCTTTAGGCCGCGCTTTGAATCGCTGGAGGCCGAGCGCGAGGTCGTGCTCGAGGAGATCGCGATGTACGAGGACGATCCTCAGGATCGGGTGTTCGACGTGCTCGGCGAGGCTGTGTTCGGTGCGCACCCGCTGGGACGGGCGGTGATTGGAACCGCGGACGTCGTGGGCGCCGTCACGCGCGAGCAGCTAGAGACCTTTCACGACGAGCGCTATGTCCCGCAGAGCATCGTGATCGCGGCAGCGGGGTCGGTCGATCACGACGCGCTCGCCGAGCTGACCCGTGCCGCCGGCCCCGCCGGCACGAACGGTGCGGGGTTGCCGGACGCAAACGCAGCGACGATCGATGTGGCCCAGACCGGGGCGAACGGGACGAGCGCGCCCCCAGCATATCCGCCCCCCGTATTCGAGCGCAGGGTTCGGTTTCTGCGCAAGGACACCGAGCAGTATCACGTGTGCCTCGGCGGGCGCGGCATCTCCCGCCACGACGAGCGCCGCTTCGCGCTGCGCGTACTGGAAGGGGTGCTCGGGGGCACGTCCTCGTCAAGACTGTTCCAGGAGGTGCGCGAGCGCCGGGGCCTTGCCTACTCGGTGTTCAGCTTCTCCAGCCAGCATGCCGACACGGGGGAGGTCGGACTGTATGTCGGGACGCGCAACGAGAACCTCCGGGAGGCGGTCGCGACGATCGCTCAGGAGCTCGAGCGCTTCGTCGATGACCCCGCGAGCCCGCAGGAGCTCGACCGCTCGCGCGAGAACCTCAAGGGCCGGGTGGCCCTGTCGCTGGAGTCAACGGCGGCGCGCATGAACCGGCTGGGCTCCGCGCTGCTGGGCGGGGTGCCGATCCTCTCGATCGATGAGATCGTCGACCGGATCGATGCGGTCACGGTCGAGGACTTGCGCGAGCTTGCACAGGTACTGTTCGCGCCCGAGACGCTGTCCGCCGCGGGTGTCGGCGCCGAGGAGGATGCGTTCCTGCAGGCGCTCACGCCACTGGAGGCGGTGGCTGCATGATCGATGTCGCGGTAGCCGGCGCGGCTGGGCGGATGGGGGAGACCGTGTGCGTCGCAGTCGAGGACGCCCCGGACATGAACCTCGTCGGGCGAGCGGACCCGCGACTGGGGGTGACGCTCACGGACGTGCTGGTGGCGCCAGCCCGCCCGAAGTAGTGGTCGACTTCACCCAGCCCGACACGGCGCTTCAGAATGCATTGGCCTGCGTGCAGGCGGGTGTGCACGTCGTGATCGGCACCACCGGATTCGACGTCGAGCCGCTGCTGGCGGCCCGCACGCCCGAGGGCCTGCCCCGGGCCAACGTGTTGATCGCCCCGAACTTCGCGATTGGCGCGGTGCTGATGATGCGCTTCGCGGCAGAGGCTGCCCGGCACATGGCCCGCGCGGAGATCATCGAGCTCCACCACGACGGCAAGCTCGACGCACCGAGCGGGACCGCCAAGCACACGGCGCAGCTGATGGCCGCCGCTGCCGGATACCCAGAGGGGGCGGGCGGGATTCCCATCCACTCGGTGCGCCTGCCCGGCCTGGTCGCCAACCAGGAGGTGATCCTCGGCGACACCGCTCAGACGCTGTCGATCCGCCACGACACGACCGGTCGCGAGTCGTTCATGCCGGGCGTCCTGCTGGCGGTGCGCCGCATCGGCGAGCTTCAGGAATCGCCGGTGATCGGGCTCGAGCGGCTGCTGTTCTGAGCGGCTTCGAATCGGCTCCGAATCGACCCCGGCTTCATGGGATACTGCGGCCATGCCCGAACTGAATCTAGGCACGATCCTGACCGCGATCATCACTCCGTTCGACGCCGAGGGGCACATCAACGAGGAGGCATTCGTGGCGCTGATGCACCATCTCGCCGCGCACGGTTCAGACGGGTTCGTCGTGGCCGGAACGACGGGGGAGGCCGCAACGCTGACCGACGAGGAGCACCTGGGTCTGATCGGGCTCGCCGCGCGTGAGCGCCCACCGGGCTCCACGATCATCGCGGGCACCGGCACGAACGACACCCGTCACGCGGTGTTCCTGACAGAACGCGCGACCGAATTGGGAGCGGATGCGCACCTGAGCGTGACGCCGTACTACAACCGGCCGAGCCCGGTGGGGATCAGGCGCCACTACGAAGCGATCGCCCGGGCGACGGATCGGCCGATCCTGCTCTACAACATCCCCGCGCGCACCGCCACCAACATGTCCCCGGAGCTGCTCGCAGAGCTCGCCCAGATCGACGGCATCGCGGGCGTCAAGCAGTCCAATCCTGCCGAGCTGCAGCTCATCGACGGTCTGGAGCTTTACACCGGCGACGACGCCACGTTCGCGCGCACGCTGAACATTGGCGGTGCCGGGGGCATCTCAGTCGCCAGTCACATCGTCGGCGATGAGCTGCGCCGCATGGTCGATGAGCCCGAGCACCGCCACGAGATCGATGAGTCGCTGCAGGACGTGTATGAGACATTGTTCCTGACCTCGAGCCCGACGTGCACGAAGGCCGCTCTGAACCTGCTCGGCCACGATGCCGGCACCACCCGCCTGCCGATCGTGGACGCCACCGAGTCCGAGACCGCTACAGTGCGCGCGATGCTCGAACGGCACAGTTTGCTCAACTCCCGCGGCTCAGCCGACGAGCGGGCGGGACAGGTCTCCGCCGCGTGAGCTCCAGGCTGCGCGTCCTGCCCCTCGGCGGTCTGGGGGAGATCGGCAAGAACATGACCGTCGTCGAACAGGACGACCGCATAGTCGTCGTCGATGTCGGCCTGCGGTTTCCGACGCCCGAGATGGTCGGGATCGACCTGGTCCTGCCCGACTTCTCCTACTTGCGCGAGCGCGCGCGCGACATCGAGGCGATCGTGGTCACCCACGGCCACGAGGACCATCTCGGCGCGCTGCCCTGGGTGCTGCGCGAGCTGGCCGTCAGCGGCGCCAATCCGCCCGTCTACGGCGGACCGCTGACGCTGGCGATGGCCAAGTCAAAGCTCGAGGAGCACAAGCTCAAGAACGTTGAGCTCAACGACGTCGCGCCGGGGGAGGCATTCGACCTCGGGCCGTTCGAGCTGGAGATGGTCCACATGACCCACTCGATCCCCGACGCGTCCGCCGTCGCGCTCGGCACAGAGCTCGGCACGGTGCTGATCACGGGCGACTACAAGTTCGACCAGACTCCCGTCGACGGACCGCCCGCGGACGTCTCGCGCCTAGCCGAGCTCGGGCGCGAGGGCGTGCTGCTGCTGTGCGGGGACTCCACGAACGTGGACCGACCCGGATTCTCACCATCGGAGTCGGGCGTCGGGCCCCATCTGGAGGAGGTGTTCGCGCGCTGTGACGGACGGATCGTGGTTACGTCATTCGCCTCCAACATCCATCGCGTCCAGCAGGTGCTCGACGCCGCCCACGCGCTCGATCGCAAGGTCGCGCTGGTCGGACGCTCGATGCGCAAGAACGTCGCGATCGGTCGTCAGCTCGACCACATCGAGGTGCCCGATGGGATGCTCGTAGGCCTGCGCGAGTTGGGCGACTTCCCCGACGAGCGCGTCGTGATCATCTCCACCGGCTCCCAGGGCGAGCCCCTCAGCGCGCTGCGGCGGATGGCCTACCGCGACCACCCCCAGGTGCAGCTGCGCGGCGGGCGACACCGTCGTCTTCTCCGCCACGCCCGTCCCCGGCAACGAGCGCGCCGTCAATGAGACGATCGACCGGCTCTATCACATCGGCTGTGACGTCGTCACCCCTCAGGACGCCCCCGTCCACGCCTCGGGGCATGGTTACGCCGAGGAGGTCAAGCTGATGCTGAACCTCGTCCACCCGCGCTACGTGATGCCGTTTCATGGCGACTTCAAGCGCCTGCGCCTGCACGCCCAGCTCGCGGAGGCCGTGGGCGTAGCGCCCGAGGACATCTTCCAGGGCGATAACGGCCTGCCCCTGGACATCGACTCGCGCGGCGCCCGCTTTGGCTCGCGCGAGCAGTCCGGGATGATCTTCGTCGACGGCGTCGAGATCGGCGAGATGGCCGACGTTGCCCTGCGCGACCGGCGGATGCTTTCGGCTGACGGCATCTTCATCGTCGTCGCCACCGTCGCCGGGCAGGACGGGTTGCGCTCCGTGGCCGACCCTGAGGTGATCTTCCGGGGTGTCCCGTTCATGGACCAGGCCGACGAGCTCATCGATGAGATCCGCGCCACAGTCGAGTCCTCGCTGGTGCACGCCGCCCGCGAGGAGATCCATGAGGTGGACCTGCTCCAGCAGGTGCTCCACGATGATCTCGCGAAGCTGGTCTATGACCGGCTCAAGCGGCGGCCGATGGTGCTGCCGGTTGTCGTCGAGGTATAGGAGGGGGCAGGCCAGAGCGGGAGGGGGTCAGGCCCCCCGGCGGGCGGGCACCCCGTAGTGGTGGATTAGCGCCGGGCCGGCAAAGCCGGCCCTTGTGGCAAAGAAGATTTGTCGTCGGTCGCCGGGGACGAGAGCACGTGACTGGATGCTGGCAGCGTGACTACGAACTTCGCGCCGACCCGGCCCTCCGTGCCGTGTGCCCGCTCGTGGTTTTCAAGCCTCACCGAGCCGCCGTGTGACTCGGCTACCGCACTGACGATCGCCAGCCCGAGGCCGAACGAACCGCCGCGATCACCGGCGCCGCGGACGAAGCGCTCGAACAGCGTGGGTACGAGCTCGGCGGGCACGCCCGGGCCGTTGTCCTCGACAACCAGCTCGGCCTGGCCACCCACCAGGCGCGTCTAGACGCGGATCTCGCTGCCGGGCGGGGTATGGCGCAGGGCGTTCTCGATCAGGTTGATCGTCAGTCGATGCAGCTCGTCCCGCGCACCCTCGACAAGAACCGGTCCCGTCCGCCCGACGTCCAGCTCGATGTCGTGCGCCTCGCTGACGGGTCCCAGCTCGCCCGCGGCCTCGACTACGATCTGCGCGAGATCGCACGGCTCGTGCGCGACGACTCGCCCAACGTCGGTGCGCGCCAGCAGCAACAGGTCGGCCACCAGCCGGCGCATTCGCCGCGATGAGCGCAGCGCAGAACGGGCGACGTCACCCTGGTCGCCGTGCAGTGAGTCGGCCAGCAGCTCGAGGTTCGCGAGCACGCTCGTCAAAGGCGTGCGCAGCTCGTGTGAAGCGTCGGCTACGAACCTGCGCTGGCGGGCGAGCATCGCCTCGGTCTCGCCACGCGCGGCGTCCAGCTCCCGGAGCATGCCCTCCAGCGTGCGCGCGAGCTCGGCGACCTCGTCGTCGGCCTCGGGCTGGGGCATGTGCGGGAGGGGTCGCGGGTGCGCGCGATCTCGCTCCGCAGCGCCCGTAAGCTCAGCGATCGGCGCCATCGCGCGTCGAGAAATCGCGACGCCCGCCGAGCAACGCCAGGCCGGCCCCGGCGAACACGCCGACGAGCAGGAACAGCTCGACGCGGGCGACGGTTGCTTCGGTGTCGGCGAGCGAGTGCCCGTACTGGATGATGACGCGCCCGATCGGTTCGCCGTTGCCGGCGATGCGGATGATCGCGGAACGGCTGACCACCCGGTAGCCAGAGATCGTGACCGGCGAGGTGGATGGCGAGCCCAGGTTCGGCGCTCTCGCCGGCGCCTGTTCGATCGTGGCGCCGCCGAGTGTGAGCACGCGGATGGCGTCCTGCTGCGCGGGCGTGACGAGATCCGCGAGCGGCGGTTCGATGTGTTCGGGATCTGTATGTGCTCGGATTGACCTTGATACTCAGCTGCGAAGGCAGCTGCTGGGCGGTTGTTTCGACGTCGCGATAGAAGTCCGAGCGGATGCGCCGCACTGTCAGCGAGCCGATCGCGATCGCGAACGCGCACAGGATCGTGAACGTCAGCAGCGCCGAGACGCCGGCCAGACGCGTGCGGATCGGCAGCCGGTCGAATGTCGCCGTCATACGCTTGAACACAGACACACGATCCGGGCGCGTCATGTGCCCGGGCGGGGCGGCCTCAGGCGGCCTGCGATCGGCCGGCTCCGCATCGGGAGATGGCTCAGGCTCGGAGGACGTATCCGGCTCCCCGGATCGTGTGCAACAGCCGCGGCTCGCCCTCGGCCTCGAGCTTGCGACGCAGGTTGGAGACGAACACCTCGATCGTGTTCGTCGTGGAGAACGGGTCATACCCCCACACCTCGTCCAGCAGCCGCTGGCGGGAGATCACGATCCGCTCGTTGCGCATCAGGTACTCGAGCAGCTCGAACTCGCGCTGGGTCAGGTCGATCGTGCGCTCGGCACGGATCACCTCATGCGTGTCCACATTCAACGACAGGTCGGCGACACGCAGCGGCGCCGAACCGCGCGGAGGCCGGCGACGCAGCAGGGCGCGCATGCGCGCGAGCAGCTCCTGGCGCTCGAACGGCTTGACCAGGTAGTCGTCCGCGCCGGCGTCCAGACCCTCCACGCGCGACTCCAGCGCGTCGCGGGCGGTCAGGATCAGGATCGGCACGTCGTCGGCGGCGCGCAGGCTGCGTGCGACCTCCAGCCCGTCAAGCCCCGGCAGGCCCAGGTCGAGGATCACCAGGTCGGGC
The DNA here is from genome assembly GCA_963736555.1 of uncultured Solirubrobacterales bacterium. Classification (GTDB taxonomy): domain Bacteria; phylum Actinomycetota; class Thermoleophilia; order Solirubrobacterales; family Solirubrobacteraceae; genus Palsa-744. The sequence goes on along the minus strand of CAVTPC010000014.1, from coordinate 57,245 downwards.
GCGAACGCATGCCCGTGCTCCAGCGCGGACGGCCCGTCCGGCGCGGCCCGCACCTCATAGCCCTCCATCCGCAGCGAGCGCTGCAGGGCCTGGGCGATGTCCTCGTCATCCTCGACGACCAACACTCTGGGGGCACGAGCAAAATCGTTCATGAGCAGGCTTCTTTATCTAGCGGGATGCGATTAAGCGATGGTAAGGACCCTCGCCAGAATAGATGGTGGGTTGAGGGGGTCGGGCTGTGACCGATCGAAGATCGGCCAGCAGACGCCGCACGGGAGGATCGAGATTGAAGAGGAAGATCGGAGAGGCGTCCGGCTGTTGCTCGTCGCTTGCGAGGAGATTCCGGACGCGCTGGTGATACATGGCGTGCAGACGGCTGGTCCAAAAAGGGTCTGCTCGCGCGATGTCGAAGTTGCGCGAGATGGCTGCGACCAGAAGGCGCTCGACCGCGCCGCGGAGAACGACCGCAAAAAAAGCGGGGAACGCGCGTACGCGTACGCGCGCACGTTCCCGTCACCGTAGAGGCTCGGCGTTTGCCCCGAGTGCGCTGCTGGTTCGGATGTGGCCGCCGCGCACGCCCGAGCTCGATCAGCGCCAGCGCGACATGCTCGGGTTCGCGACGATTGCGCTGGGTGTGTTCCTCGGGTTCGTGTTGTATGGCGGCTGGAACGGCGGACACGTCGGTGGGGCACTGACCGAAGCGCTCGGTTGGTGCATCGGTGAAGCGAAGGTGTTTGCTCCGCTCGCGCTGGTCGCCGGCGGCGGTGCGCTGCTGGCACGACCGGCATGGCCGCAGATACGCCCGCTCAGGACGGGCGCGACGTGCCTGGCCGCGGCCGTGACGATGGCACTGGCTGCCGGAACGCTGGGGGTCAGCTCGGGCGCGAGCCCGAACACGGGCGAATCGTCCTGGTCGAGTGTGTTCATGCAGGCCCACGGAGGCGTCGTCGGCGAGGCGCTGTATCAGGCGGCGCATCGCTCGGTGCAGAGCGTGGGTGTGGATCTGATCATCGCCGTGCTGCTGTTCATCGGCACGACCCTGCTGACCGGGGCCTCGCCCGCCGGTGGCCTGCGCTCGATCATCGGCCAGGTGACCGGGTGGACAAAAGCTTCGGCCGAGCATCTGCGCGCCGCGGCACAGGCGCGGCGATTCACAACCGGCGGCGAGCAGGCGGGCGGTCCAGGAGAGGGCTTCTCGATGCCGGCAGCCGCTGCGGGCTATGAGTCGTCTGCACTACGTCCCCCCGAACCGGCGCCGGAGGAGCTGATCGTCAGGGCGACCCATGTGGAGGCGCCCTCGCAGGACGGGGATCGGCTCGGGGGCATCGACGAGGACTTCGCGGCGGGAGCGCTGGCGGGCGAGGATGAGGAGGTGCCTGCCAGCACGGGCATGGGCTCGACCGGCAGACTCGAGGGTGGCCCCGGGGAGGGCGCAGACGATGAGGCGATCCCCGGCGTGGCGCAGGCCGACCCAGACGATCCGGACAAGCTGACTCCCCAGGGTCGTTATCGGGACAGCGTGACCGAAGATCCGGACTTCGTCTGGGAGCTACCGGACGCGAGCCGGCTGCTGACGCGCTCCACGAGCGAGCAGTCCAGACCCGACACCGCCGGGCAGGAGCGTACCGCGACGAGCCTCACCGAGGCGTTGGGGCATTTCGGCGTACAGGCAAAGGTGATCGGGACGGTCGCTGGACCACATATCACTCGCTATGAGCTGCGTCTCGCGCCCGGTACGAAGGTCGCGAAGGTCGCCCAGCTCAAGGATGATCTTGCCTACGCGCTGGCGGCGACCGATATCCGCATCCTCGCGCCGATTCCGGGCAAGCAGGCTGTGGGCGTGGAGGTTCCGAACGCGCGCCGGCGGATCGTGCGCCTAGGCGACGTGTTTCAGCAACCCCCTCGCGACTGGTCGCCGCTGACGGTGTGGCTCGGCAAGGACGTGGCCGGCAAGGCGATTGGGGCCGACCTCGCAAAGATGCCGCACCTGCTCGTGGCGGGTACGACCGGCGCGGGCAAGTCGGGCGCGATCAACGCGATGCTGTGCAGCGTGCTGCTGCGGGCCAGCCCGCACGAGCTGCGTCTCGTGCTGGTCGATCCCAAGCAGGTCGAGCTCAACCACTACGAGTCGATCCCGCACCTGCTGACGCCTGTGATCACGAGCCCGCGGATGGCGGCCAACGCGCTGCAGAACCTCGTCAAAGAGATGGAGCAGCGCTACGGGATCATGTCGCTCGCGCGCACACGCAGCCTGATCGAGCTGAACAAGTCGCGCGCCAAGCGCGGCGAAACGCCGCTGCCATACATCCTGTGCGTGATCGACGAGCTCGCCGACCTGATGATGGTCGCGCCCGCCGACGTCGAGGACTCGATCATCCGCCTGGCCCAGAAGGCCCGTGCGGTTGGGATCCATCTCGTGCTCGCCACGCAGAGCCCGCGGGTGGACGTGATCACCGGCATGATCAAGGCGAATGTGCCGTCGCGGATCGCGTTCGCGGTCTCCAGTCAAACGGACTCGCGCGTGATCCTCGACCAGAACGGCGCGGAGTCGCTGCTCGGGCAGGGCGACATGCTGTTCAGTCCGGTCGGGAGCTCACGGCTGCAGCGCATCCAGGGCGCATACATCGATGAGGCGCAGATCGCCGGGCTGACGGACCTGTGGCGCAAGCAGGGAGAGCCCGAGCTGCGCGAGGAGCTGCTGGAGGAGGTCGAGCCCGAGGCGGGAGAGGGCAGCGGCAGAGGGCCGGACGAGTTCGACCCCGACGAGGATCCGCTGCTCACCGACGCGATCAGGCTGGTCGCGGAAATGCAGACCGCCTCCACGTCGATGCTCCAGCGCCGCCTGCGTCTGGGCTACACGCGCGCCGGGCGTATGATCGACATGCTCGAGCGCCGTGGCGTGATCTCCGGGTATGAGGGCTCAAAGCCCAGGCAGGTGCTCGTCAACGAGGCCGATCTACCGCGGGTGCTGGCTGCGCTGAGCGAGTCCGGCGTAGCGGCCGCGAGCGAGACCGCGACCCACGGGTGAGCCGACGAGCCCTCGATAGTGGGATGACGGCGCCGCATGCGGCGCCGTCCCGGACGGTGCATGCACCGTCCGGCCGAGCCTTGCATGCAAGGCTCGGAACCGGACCGCACATGTGCGGTCCGGCCGTCGGGCGCATGCGCCCGACGGAACGACACACTAAAAACATGACAGGACTCACTAGCCTGTCACGCTGATATGCCCGAGATCGGTGCAACCTTGCGAGAGGCACGGATGCGTGAGCGCATCGACGTGTCCGAGATCGAGGCGACGACAAAGATCCGGGCCAAGTACCTGCGGGCGCTCGAGAACGAAGAGTGGGACCTGCTGCCCGGGCCGACGTTCGTCAAGAGCTTCCTGCGCACCTACGGCGCCGCCCTGGGGTTGGACGGCAAGGCGCTGGTGGAGGAGTACCGCCTGAACTACGAGCGCCCGAGCGAGCCACCGGAGCCGATTGTGGCGAGTCCGCACAAAGTGCGCGTACCACGCGGCCCGAGCGGAGCGGGCCCCTCCCGTGGATACATGGCGCTCGTGGGGATCGTCGGGATCGTGATTGTGCTGCTGATCATTGGGTTGGTCAGTGGTGGTGGAAGCTCGTCGCCGAAAACTCCCAGCACAGTGGCGGCGGATCACGGCAAACACAGTGACGCCTCCGGTAACGGGGCGCATCGAGTCACGCATCGACCGCCGGCGTCTGTCGTCTCGGATCTGGCGTCACTCAAGCTCGAACCGACCGGCGAAGTGTACGTCTGCCTGATCGGTGACGACGCAATCAAGCGCATCCCCGGCGTGATCCTCAAACCGGGCAGCCGGGAGCCAATCTACCATGCACGGCGCTTCCTGCTCACACTCGGAAACAACTCCGTGAGCCTGATCGTCAACGGTAAGCCGCAGATGGTGCCGGCCTCGAGCCAGGCGATCGGCTATTCGATCTCGCGCGCCGGGTTGAAGCCGCTCGCGGCCGGCGAACTACCCACCTGCACATGAGCACGAATACCGAACCGGGAGACACTCGCTACCGAGCCCGGGAGACACTCGCTGACGCTCGCATCCCCGGTTCGGCCAGCATCCCCGTTTCGGCCAGCACGCCACGCGGGGTGGGCGGGCCTTCTATTCCTCGACCTGCTTGCTCTTCGTGCTCATGGGGCTTGTGAGGGACACGCACGCATGAGCGGTCCACCGCGGGCGGGCATAGTGGTCACCGGCACCGAGGTGCTCAGCGGCCGTGTGCGCGACCGCAACGGGCCGTGGCTGGCGGACAGGCTGCGCGAGCTGGGGGTCGATCTTGCGTACGTGACGATCGTGGGCGACCGTCCGGATGACATGGAGAGGGCATTGCGGTTCATGGCTGAGCAGGGAATCGACCTGGTGCTGACCAGCGGCGGGCTGGGGCCGACCGCGGACGATCTGACGGCCGAGGTTGTGGGGCGGGTGCAGGGGCGCGAGATCGTGCTCGACGAGGCGCTGGCGGGGCGCATCGAAGAGATCGTCAAGCCGCTGCTGGCTCGATGGCCGAACATCGATCCCGAGGCGCTGCGGGTCGGCACTCACAAGCAGGCCACCGTCCCTGTGGGCGCGACCGTGCTCGAGCCGGTGGGGACCGCTCCGGGGTTGGTTGTGCCACCGGGAGGGATGAGCTCCCCGTCCACGCGCGGCCCGACGGTGGTCGTGCTGCCGGGGCCGCCACGCGAGCTGCAGCCGATGTGGAGCGCCGCCGTGCAGACGGGCGCGTTGCGGGAGGCGATCACGGGAGCGACTGTGTATGAGCAGCAGACGATGCGCCTGTTTGGCATACCCGAGTCGGAGATCGCTCAGACGCTGCGCGAGGCCGAAGCACAGGGGATCGAGCTCGATAGGCTGGAGGTCACGACGTGCCTGAAACGCGGCGAGGTCGAGATCGTAACGCGCTATGAGCCGGACACGGCGGAAGTGTACGAGGCGTTTGCGCGGGTTGTGCGGACCTGTCACGCGGACACGCTGTTCTCGCCGGATGGGCGCACCGTGGACGAGCAGGTGGCCGGCATGCTGCGCGAGCGGTACTGGAAGATCGCGGTGGCCGAGTCGTGCACAGGAGGCGAGCTGGCGGCCCGTCTCACCGGTCCGGCTGGAGCGTCGGAGTATGTGGCGGGTGGCGTGGTCGTCTACTCGAACGAGGCGAAGGTCGCGCTCGCGGGCGTCGATTCAGAGCTGATCGTGGAGCATGGCGCGGTGTCCGAGCAGGTGGCGCGTGCGCTGGCCGCGGGTGCGCGCGTACAGATGCAAGCCGACGTTGGGGTGGGCGTCACGGGCGTGGCGGGTCCAGGCGGTGGCACTGAGGCCAAGCCCGTGGGTCTGGTGTGGCTGACCGTCACGGGACCCGACGGCGCCTCGATCACGCGCTCGGTGAACCTCCCGGGCGGACGAGCCGAAATCAGGGATCGCACGACCACCGTGGCGCTACACTTGGTGAGGCGATTGCTGCTGGGCGAGGCCGACGGCTGATATTTGCCGCCGGCCGCCCTTCGTGCCAGCTCAGGCTGCCACCACGGCCGGCGCCTCGACTGCCGCCACCGGCGCGACGGTCTTGTCTCGGTCGATCGGGGTGACGTGCTCGCGACCGATGCCGAGCGCGGCATAGATCTTCTGCTCAATCTCTTTTGCCACCGCCGGATTGGCGTCGAGATGCGCCTTGGAGGCGGCGCGGCCCTGACCGAGGCGATCCTCTCCGTAGGAGAAGAACGATCCGGACTTGGACACGATGTTGTGCTCGATTCCGAGGTCGAGTAGACAGCCCGAGGTGGATATGCCTTTGCCGAACTCGATATCGAACTCGGCCTGCCTGAACGGCGCGGCGACCTTGTTCTTGACGACCTTCACGCGCACGCGGTTGCCGACCGCCTCGGTGCCGTCCTTGAGCGTCTCGATGCGCCTGATGTCCAGGCGCTGGGAGGCGTAGAACTTCAGGGCGCGCCCGCCCGGTTGGGTCTCGGGCGAACCGAACATGACGCCCACCTTTTCGCGGATCTGGTTGGTGAGGATGCACAGCGTCTGCGTGCGATTGAGGTTGCCGGCGAGCTTGCGCATCGCCTGGGACATCATCCGCGCCTGCGCGCCGACAGTCTGGTCGCCCATCTGCCCCTCGAGCTCGACCTTCGGGGTGAGTGCCGCAACCGAGTCGATCGCCACGACGTCCACAGCGCCGGAGCGCACGAGCATGTCGGCGATCTCCAGCGCCTGCTCGCCGTAGTCGGGCTGGGAGACGAGCAGCTCGTCGATGTCGACGCCGATCGTCCTCGCGTAAAGCGGATCCATCGCGTGCTCGGCGTCGATGAACGCACAGACTCCACCGAGCTTCTGTGCTTCGGCGAGCACGTGGTAGATCATCGTCGTCTTGCCCGACGACTCCGGTCCGAACACCTCCACGATGCGCCCCCGGGGCACGCCGCCGATCCCGAGCGCCAGATCGAGCGACAGCGCGCCCGTGGGAATCGCGTCGCAGCGCACCTGCGCACCCTCATCGCCCATGCGCATGACCGTACCCTTGCCGAACTCGCGCTCGATTTGCGTCAACGCTCCCTTCAGGGCGGCGTCGCGCGCCTTTGCGGCCTTCTCCTCTTCGTTCACGGGCATGGTCTTACTCCTCCGGGTTCGGGATGGAACGAACAAGCTAGAGATGGTGTCGGACGGAACGTCTGTTCGTATCACTGGGCCGGGTACCGAAGGTAGTCTGTAGAGGCAATGAAGCGATATCACCTGACCACGTTCGGCTGCCAGATGAACGAGCACGACTCCGAGCACATGAAGGGCATGCTCGAGTCGCTTGGGTACATCGAGGTCTCGGAGCGCGTGGCGGCGGATCTGATCCTGTTCAACACGTGCTCGATCCGCGAGTCGGCCGACAGCCGGTTCATCGCACACCTGGGCGAGGCCAAACGCCTCAAGGGCGAACGGCCCGAGCGCGTCGTCGGCGTCGGCGGCTGCTGGGCGCAGTCGCTCAAGGATGAGGTGTTCGAGCGGTTTTCGTTCGTGGATGTCGCGTTCGGCCCGGGGCAGGTGCACAAGCTCGCCGAGTTTCTGACGAGCGATTCGATCAGCGCGCAGGGCTACTTCGAGTTCGAGGGTTTCACCGGCCATCTGCCCGCGCGCCGCACGCGCCCGTTCCAGGGCTGGTTGCAGATCAGCGTTGGCTGCAACTGCGCGTGCTCGTACTGCATCGTGCCCTCCACACGCGGACGGGAGGTCAGTCGTCCGCTGGAGGAGCTCGTCGCAGAGGCCCGGGCGATGGCTCGAGACGGTGTGCGCGAGGTGACGCTGCTCGGGCAGAACGTCAACTCCTACGGCCGCGATCTGCGCGCGGGCGCGCGGCCGGCCGGGCATCCATCGCCGACGTTCGTGGGGCTGCTGGCCGCCGTGGATGCGATCGACGGGATCGAGCGCATCCGTTACACGAGTCCGCACCCGAAGGACATGCGCGAGGACGTGATTCGCGCCCATGCCGAGCTCCAGAGCGTGTGCGAGCACATCCACCTGCCGCTGCAGTCGGGTTCCTCAAGGATCCTGAAGGCGATGCGCCGCACCTACGATCGCGAGCGCTATCTCGATCGAGTGGCTCTGATCCGCGAGCACGTCCCCGATGCGTCGCTCACGACCGACATCATCGTCGGGTTCCCGGGCGAGACCGAGGAGGATTTCATGCAGACGCTGCAAGTTGCAGAGCAGGTCGGATACGACAGCGCGTTCACGTTCATCTTCTCTCCACGCCGCGGTACCCAGGCCGCCGAGTTGAGCGAGGGTCTCGTCTCGCACCCCGTGAAGGTGGAGCGTATGGAGCGCCTGCTAGAGGTCGTCCAACGTCGTGCCCGCGAGCGCGCCCAGCGGTTTGTCGGGCGCACAGTCGAGGTCCTGGTGGAAGGCCCGTCGCGCACCGATCCCGAGCGACTGCGAGGCCGGACCAGGCACAACAAGGCAGTCAACTTCACGGGTCTGGCGGCCCCAGGCGAGCTGACCCAAGTGGAGATCACCGCTGCCACCAGTCAGACCCTGTCCGGCGAGGAGTCGCTGCTGTCGCGCGTCGCGGGCTGACCGGGACCGATTGCGTTCGCGGTGCCAGGGCTGTGAATGCCGCCCGACGAGGGGCCCAAAATGGGCCGTGGCGGCCGCGGAATCGCCCGCTGGCCGCCACGCTGTGCCCGTGTCTTCGCTACTTGTGTTCTCGCTACTGCGAGGTCGCGCCCGGTGGCGGGCCCGGAGGTCCGCTCGCATCCGGGCTCGATCCGGAGGAACCCGAGCTGTAGCCCGACCCCATGTTCGGACAGGGCCGTTTGGTGCTCGAGCCCGACTTGGACGGTGTGTTCGACTGACTCGGGGCCGTGCTCGACGGGGTCGTCGAGGTGGTCGTGGTTGGCGTCGTACTGGGGCTGGCACTGGTGCTCGTGCCGGTGGTGCCCGTTGTTGCGGGCGCGGCGGCCGCCCCGGCGATGCCGGCCACGGCGCCTCCGGAAGCGAGCGCGCCGGCGACCATCGTGGCGCCGAGCATTCTCGATATTTTCATCGGTCAAACCTCCTGGTGGTGGGTCGAGAGGAGTTGTATGTGCGAGCCATCGTCCACCCGGCCGCTAAGCGCACCCGTAGGCACGGGTAAGGCCATGCACAGAGGTGTGTAGGAGGTTCGTAAGGCGCAGGGGCACGGAGGGCCGCCACGCGGTCCGAGCACTGCGCGAGGTGCGTCGGGCCGGTCGATCGAAGATCGGTCACCGCAAGCGATGGTTCACCGCTTAGCGCATCTCTCGCTGAGCGGCTGAGACTTCGCGTGCAACCTTCTCCGAGCCCATCACGCGCGCGACGCGTGCGGCCAGCTCCGGGGCGAGCGAGGCGAAGGCGGTACCGGCGCGCAACGGAAGCGGGGCGATCTCCACCTCGGCGCGGTTGCCGTCGATCGCGCGTACCACGCCGCGCGCGACCTGCTCCGAGGTACGCATGCCCGCGCCCCGAGGGAGGCGCACGTCCACGTTCGCACGAAGGCCCGTGTCGCTGATGAAGCCCGGCAGCACGACGGAGACACCGACACCACTCGCACGCAGATCCTCGCGCATGCCTAGCGCGAAGCCGCGCAAACCGAACTTCGTGGCGCTGTAGAGCGAGCTGTCGGGCGCGGCGGCCTTACCCGACAGCGAGGAGACGAACAGCAGGTGCCCGCGTCCGCGCGCCACCATCGCCGGGGAGAGCGCGTGTGCAAGCGCGATCGGTGCACGCAGGTTCACATTCAGCGCGCGGTCGATCTGCTCCTGGGTGTAGGTGTCAAGGCGTCCGGAGGCCGGCAGCGCGGCGTTGGCGATCAGGATGTCCACCTCGCCCGCCTCGACGGCCAGCCGATCCACCTCGGCGGGGATCGTGAGGTCAACCGCCAGCGCCCGTGCATTCAGCTCCGACGCCAGCAACGCAAGCACCTCGGTGCGCCGCCCCGTCAGGATCAGCTCGCCCCCGCGGGCGTGCAGGGCGCGCGCAATGGCTTGGCCAAGACCGCCGGTCGCGCCCGTGAGCAGGACCCTGGAGCCGGAGATCTGCATGAGCTGGGAGCCTACGTCAATGCAGGTGATTGCGCTGTTCGGACCGACGGGCGTCGGCAAGACCAAGCTCGCGCTCGCGCTTGCGCGAAGGTTGCGCGCGCGGGGAGAGGACCCGGTCGCGGTATCCGCGGATGCGCTGCAGGTGTACGCGGGCCTGGAGACGCTCACGGGCGTGGCCAGCGCCGCAGAGCAGGCGGAGCTGGAGCACCGGCTGGTGTCGTTCGTGTCCTTGCAGGAGACGTTCAGCGCGGGGCGCTATGCGCAGCTGGCTCACGCGGAGATCGACGGGCTGCTGGCAGACGGCCGCCGGCCGATCGTGGTGGGTGGAACGGGGCTGTATCTGCGCGCTGCATTGACCGATCTGGACTTCAAGCCGCCTCCGCAGCGTGGTGCGCGTGAGCGCTGGCGGGCAGAGCTCGAGAGCAGGGGTGCGCCGGCGTTGCATGCGGTTCTGGCCGAGCGTGCGCCGTCGGTGGCGCAGGGACTGAACCCGAACGACCGCCAGCGCGTGGTGCGCGCGCTGGAGCTGGCCGACGCGGGCGAGCCGCTGCAACCCCAGGATGAGCGGTCCTCCCAGCTGTGGAGCGATCACGTCCGCCGTCCCACCCTGCTTGTCGGGCTAACGATGGAACGCGAGGCGCTGTATGCGCAGATCGACGCGCGGGTGCAGTCGATGATCGAGTCTGGGGCGGATGCCGAGGTGAAGCGCGCAGACGTCGCCGGAGCGTCCGTGACGGCACGCAAGGCGCTCGGATTCGAAGAGCTGCTGGCGGGCGACGTCGAGGCCATGAAGCGGTACACGCGCAACTATGCCAAGCGGCAGCTGTCGTGGATGCGCAAGCTCGCCGGGGTCCACGTCCTCGACATGACCGGGCGCGACCCGGACGGCGTGGCCGGCGAGATCCTCAGCGAATGGCTGCGAGCCCCTCCCGACGATCCCCCGCGCTAGATCGGGAGCCATCTAGACTCCTGCCCCGAATGAGATTTGAGAAGTGGCAGGCGCTGGGCAACGACTACCTGATCATCGAGTCAGAGTCGCTTCCGTTCGCGCTGACGCCGGCACGAATACGAAGGCTGTGCGACAGCCACTTCGGCGCCGGCGCCGACGGGATCCTGCTGCTGTCACGCGCGGCAGACCCCGCGCACGTGGCCGATCTACGCGTTTTCAACCCGGACGGTTCCGAAGCGGAGCTGTCGGGCAACGGCGCGCGTGAGGCGATCCTGTATCTGCGCCGGCGCGGGTGGACGGAGAAGGATATGTTCACGATCCACACGCTGGCGGGGGAGATCCGCCCGACGATCACCGGGCCGGACACGTGCCGTGTGGACATGGGCCGCGCGAGCCTCACTTCGGTCGATTTCCCCGACGGGCCGAATGACGGGCAGGGAGGGGTGGTGTCAGCCGGAGACCTGTGGGCCTTTCGCCACGTATCGATCGGCAACCCCCAATGCGCGATCCAAGTCGGCTCGCTGGAGGAGCTGCAGGCGCTGGATCTCGTCGCGATCGGCCCAGCGATCGAAGGCGACGCCCAGTTTCCGAATCGTACGAATGTATCGTGGTACGCCGAGGTTCAGCCCGGTGCTCCCGGGCGTATTCGGGCGCGCATCTTCGAGCGTGGCGTGGGGGAGACGTTGTCGTCGGGCACGGGCGCGACCGGGGCGGCGGTAGCGCACCTCCAGGCATACGCGCCGCGCTTGCGGCCGGCCAGCGTGACGGTGCTGCTCGACGGCGGCGAGCTCGAGGTCGAGGTGAGAGAGGATCTGCGCGTGAACCTGACAGGCTGGGCGCGACCCGTGTACGCGGGCACGCTCAGCGAGGACTTCCTAAAGGAGCTGCATGAGACCGAGTAAGCGCTTGGAGCGCATCCCGCCGTACGCGTTCGCGGAACTGGAGCGCAAGATTGCACAGAAGCGCAAGGAAGGCGTGGATGTGATCAGCCTCGGGATCGGCGATCCGGACAGGCCGACGCCGCCGCTGATCGTGGAGGCGATGCAGGAGGCCGTGAGCGAGCCGGGGACGCACAAATACCCGAGTAACCGCGGGCGCGAGGAGTTCCGCGGCGCGGTCAGAGACTTCTACGAGCGCAGGTTCGACGTGAAGCTCGACCCAGACAGCGAGATCGTGCCGGCGCTCGGCGCCAAGGAGGCGATCTTCAATCTCAACCTGGCGTTCCTCGACCCCGGCGACTACGCGCTGGCGGCCGACCCCGGATACCCGGTGTACACCGGCGGGCCGTGGCTGGCGGGGGCGGAGCCGGTGCTGATGGCGCTACGGCCTGAGCTGGGGTTCGTGCCGGACCTCGGCGCGATCGAGGATGAGATCGCAAAACGGGCGAAGCTGATGTTCCTGAACTATCCGAACAACCCGACGGGCGCGGTCGTGCCGGATAGGTTCTTCGAACGGGTCGTCGAGTTCGCGCGCACGTATGAGATCCTCGTCGTGCACGACAACTCGTATTCGGAGATCTCTTACGACTCCTATCGTGCGCCCTCGTTTATGCAGACGCCGGGCGCCAAGGATGTCGGCGTCGAGGTGTTCTCGCTGTCGAAGGGCTACAACATGACCGGCTGGCGCTGCGCGGTCGTGGTCGGAAACGCACAGGCGACCGAGACGTACTGGCAGCTGAAGACGAACATCGACTCGGGCATGTTCGACGCCGTGCAGCTCGCCGGGGTCGCCGCCCTGTCGCCCGACGCGGACGCCGAGGTGGCGGCGATGAGCGAGCTGTACGTGCGCCGGCGCGATCTCGTGTGCGATGCGCTCAAAGAGATCGGCGTGGACGTCAAGCCACCGCACAGCACGATCTACGTGTGGGCGCCCGTGCCGGCGGGGCACGCCAGCTCCGAGGCCTACTGCGAGTATGTGCTCGAGCGGGCCGCCGTGGTGCTCTCGCCCGGGTCGATCTACGGACCCGCGGGGGAGGGCTGGTTCAGGATCTCGCTGACCACGCCGGACGACAGACTGCTGGAGGCCGTCAAACGGCTGGGGGCACTGGGCTCATAGATCTAGTAGTGCTCCGTTAGGTTGGTGGTGGGTGTAGGTGGTGGTCGGGCGGCAGCTCTCTGTGGCAGGTGGGGCAGGCTCCGTGCCAGCAGGCCAGGAGCTCTTGTAGCTCCCGGACGACCCCGAAGAGGGTCAGGCTGCCGCCCTGGTTGGAGGGCGCCGGGTTCGCTCCAGGGTGAGGAATGCGTGCGCGATGGAAACGAGGGTGACGTGGTGGTGCCAGCCGCGGTAGGTGCGGCCCTCGAAGTGATCGAGTCCGAGCGCGTCCTTGAGCTCGCGGTAGTCGTGCTCGATCCGCCAGCGCAGCTTCGCCAGTTTCACCAGTGTCTTCAGCGGTGTGTCGGGCGGGAGGTTGGAGAGCCAGTACTTGGTCGGCTCGTCCTTGCCGTCGGGCCACTCGCACAGCAGCCAGTTCACCTCGAGTTCCTCGCCGTTTCTGTTGGCGTTGTTGCGCAGGTGGATGTTCGCGGGGCGGACCCGCAGCGCCAAGAACCTCGAGGTCATGCTGCCGCGCGTCCCCTCCCGCCAAGTGACTATCTGAGCGGTCTGTTTGCCAGCGGCGAGAGCCAGCTGCCTCAGCGAAGAGGGAGCCTCGCGATAGCGCGGCTTGGGTGGACGCCCAGCGCCTTTCCACTCCGGGCGCTCGGGCTGGACCTGCTCGCTATAGGCGGAGGTGACACCCTTGACGTCCAACACGTACCGCAGCTCGCGCTTCTCGAGCTCCTCGCGGAACTCGGTGACATCACCGTACGCACCATCGCCGAGGATAACTCCCGGCTCGATCGCCCAGCCGATGAGCTCATCGATCATCCCGAGCGCCTGCCGCCATTTCTCGACGTGGTGCTCATCCTGCGGCAGCTTGGCTTTCTCACGCCGATCATGGTTGAACTCGCTGTCCTCGTCCCACTCCTGCGGTATGAACAGCCGCCAGTCAAGCGGACACGACGCCCGCTCTGACGCGGCGTTGATCGACACCCCGAGCTGACAGTTGCCGACCTTTCCGAGCGCGCCGGAATACTGGCGCGCGACCCCGACCGACATCTTCCCGAACTTCGGGAACCCGGTGTCGTCAACGATCCACGCCTCGGGCTCGATCTCGGTGCTCACTCGCTGCGCCAACGCCCTACGCACCGGCTGCCAATCCCACGGCGACTGGTTCACAAACTGCTGCAAGCACTGCTCGTCCCCGTCATCGAGCCTCCCGGCCATCGGCTCGATCGACTTGCGCTTGCCGTCCAGCATCAGCCCGCGCAGATACACCCCGCCCCAACGCCGCTGGTCCTTCCGGCGCATCGAGTCGAACATCTCCCCAGAGAACTCCTCCAGCCGCCCCCGCACACGCGCAAGCTCACCCAGCGAAAGACCAGCCACAGCCTGCATCTTGACCTCCCCAATCGACACCAGCATCGACGAGAGATTCGAGATCCCACCCCAAAACCTTTAACCTAACGGAGCACTACTAGTGTCTTGAGCCATAAATTCGGTCAGTGTTTTGCCGGATGGATGGACGCGATCTGACGTTCGACGGCGGCGGTGAGTGTGCTACCGATCGTCCGGGATCGGCCAGCACATAGCTGGCGACGGCGGGCGTCAGGTGTCGGCCGATTGAAGGTCATACTGGACCTTCAATCGGGTAGGCGCCGGGAAACGCCAGCGAATTTATGACTCACGACACTAGACTGAACGGAGATGGAGCAGACCCAGCGCGCACGCCAGCGAGCCCTGTGTATAGCCGCCTTGCCCGGCGGCGAGGACCTGTCTGAGCTGGGTGAGCTGTTGCGCACCGCCGGAGTGGCGGTCGTCGCAGAGATGGTCCAACGCCGCGATGTGCCCCATCCGAACACGTATCTGGGTCCGGGCAAGGTCAGAGAGGCGCGAGCGGCCGCACACGCGTACGACGCGAACCTGATCGCCTGCGACGACGAGTTGAGTCCGCGCCAGGAGCGCAATCTCGAAGAGGCGCTGGGGTTGCCGGTCATCGACCGGACGGCGATCATCCTCGACATATTCGCCGACCACGCGGCCAGCGCCGAGGGCAAGTTGCAGGTGGAGCTGGCACAGTTGGAGTACAACCTCGCACGAATGCGCGGGCTGTGGAGCCACCTCGAGCGCCTCGGTGGCGGGATCGGCACGAGAGGGCCGGGGGAGAGCCAGATCGAGACCGACCGCAGGCTGGCGCGCGACCGGATCGCCGCGTTGCGCAGGCGGTTGGAGCACGTCAAGGGCACGCGCGCGGTGATGCGGGCCGAGCGCGAGCGCGCGGCCCTGCCGTCGGTGGCGCTGGTCGGATACACGAACGCGGGCAAGTCGACGCTGCTGAACGCGCTGACCACCTCCTACGGCAGCGGTGCCAGCGCGCAGGTGAGCGTGCGCGACAGGCTGTTCAACACGCTCGATCCGACGGTGCGGACGGTGAAGCTCAGCGGCCGCAGATATCTGCTGAGTGACACGGTTGGATTCATCCGCAAGCTGCCCCACCAGCTCGTCGAAGCGTTCGGGGCGACGCTCGAGGAGACCAGGCGTGCGGACCTACTCGCGCATGTGATCGATGCGAGCGCCCCCCAGGAGGAGAGGAAGGCGATGAGGCGCTCAGTGGAAGCGACGCTGCAGGAGATCGGGGCGGACGAGCGGCCGCGGCTGCTGGTGCTGAACAAGGTGGATCTGCTGGACGTGCAGGCGCGTGAGGAGTTGCGCACGAGCGATCCCGACGCGGTGCTGGTGAGCGGCGAGACCGGTCGTGGACTGCGGGAGCTGGGGGAGCGGTTCGAGCACGAGCTGGCGCATACGCTGCGGCAGGTCGAGCTGCTGGTGCCCTACGCGAACGGGGGCAGTCTCGCGGAGCTGCACGAACTCGCGGGCGAGATCGCTCGCCAGAATACGCCCGAGGGGGTCAGGGTGCGGGCGCTCGTGCCGGCGCGCTTTGCGGAGCGCTTCGCGCGCTTCGCCGTGGCGTCGTAGGCTCCGCGCGAACGTCAGCGGTCGTCGCCCTCGCCCGATAGAACGCCGCGCTGCTGACGCGAGAGCAGCTTGTCCAGGTTCGTCTGGGCGATCTGATCGAGGTCGAGACCCAGCTCGCTGGCGATCTGGGCGAGGTACCACAACACGTCGCCGAGCTCCTTGGCCATCGCTGCGCGACGCTCCTCGGAAACAGTGCCTCCGTCGTCGCGGATCGCCTTCTTGGCGTGCTCGGCCACCTCGCCCGCCTCGCCGGACAGTCCCAGAGCGGGATATGCGAGCCATGCCTCGCGCGGGTACTCGGCGGTGCGGCGCGACAGACGCTGATACTCGGACAGCTCCACTGCCGGGCATCCTACGGCGCTGACGCCCGCAATACATGTCGGACTGTGGCCTCGGGGCACTCAAACCGCGGTGGGAGAGGACCGGCGAGCGGCTCAACTTGGGTCAGTTCTCGGTATGTCCGTCAAAACAGTCCAGCCCGTGTGCGCCAATTCCAATACGATTCCAAGTGATGGCCAGTACGGTGCAACAGTCGGAGATGTCTGCGGGTGAGATCGTGCTCGGTCTGCTCCTCGAGCGTCCCGACACCTGCTACCAGTTGGACAAGCGCATGGCCGAGCGTCTCGGCTCGGCCCAGTTCAGTCGCGGTGCGGCGGCAGGAGCGGTGAAACGGCTGCTGGAACGCGATCTCGTGCGTCCAGCCGAATGTGCTGCTCGACCGAACCTGAGCGTCGTGGACGGTCGCCGCAAGACGGTCTATGAGCCGACGCCGGCGGGAGCTGAGCACTTCAGGCGCTGGTTGCGCGCCTCGACCCAGACGCCGCCGGTGCGGGAGGAGCTGCACGCCAAAATTGCGCTCTGGGGATCGGAGGACGTATCGCGGTTGATCGAGATTGTGCGCGAGGCCGAGATGTCGTGCACGTTGCAGCTGCAGGAGCTCAACAGACGAACACGGACCGAACGGCAGCGCAGCGATGCGAGCGAGTGGGAGCGGGCGATGCAGCTGATCGTGATCGCCGGCGAGGTCACCTGGTGGGATGCGAGGATCAAGTGGCTGCAGGACGTGCGCCTGTATTTGGAGAGACAGTGCGAGCGCCAGCAGGGGATGGCCGGCTCGCGGCGCGGGCAGGCGCCCGTACGCTGATGGACGCCGTCCTGTCGTTGCGGGGGGTATGGCTGAGCTATCCACGCGGACGCCGTCACATGGTGCGCGTGCTGGCAGATGTCTCGCTCGATCTGGGACCGGGTGAAGTCGTGGCTGTAATCGCTCAGCGTGCGCAGGGCAAGACCTCGCTGCTGCGCGTCGCGGCCGGTATGGAGCGTCCCGACCGGGGCAGCGTGCAGTTCATGGGCCAGGAGGTGTGGCGCCTGTCCGACCGGCGGCGCTCACGATTGCTGCGCGGACAGATTGGGCTGGTCGAGCGGGCCGCTCCGCTGCTCGATGTGCCGGTGCTCGCCGGCGTCGCTCTGCCACTGCTCGACGCGCGTGGACGGCGTGAGGCGTACGCACGCGCCCGCGAGGCACTGGCGTATGTGGGCGCGACTGAATGCTCGCGTCAGCACTGGAGCGAGCTGGCCGACTGGGAGCGCGCGCTGGTTGCGCTCGCGCACGGAATCGCGTGCGAGCCAAGGTTGCTGCTGGTGGATGACCTGACCGCGACGCTCGGTATCGGCGAGCGCCACGAGATCTCCGAGCTGCTCGGCCGGCTCGCCAGCGAACGGGAGATCGCCGTGCTGTTTTGTGCCGACGATCCGGGTGTTTCGAGCGGGGTTGCCGATCGGATCGCCTCGCTGAGCGGGGGCCAGCTGATGGCGCCGTCGCCTACGCCTGAACCCGAGCCGGGGAACATCATCGACTTCCCCGGCGAGCGCCCACGGCGAGCATCCTCTTAGGCCATACCCAACAGTGATGCTCGAGCTGCGCGACCTCGTCAAGCACTATCGTCTCGGCGACGCCGAGCCGGTGCGCGCCGTCGACGGGGTCTCGCTGTCAGTCCCCGCCGGCGAGCTGGTGGCGCTGTACGGGCCGAGCGGGTCCGGCAAGACGACGCTGCTGATGCTGGTCGCCGGGCTGATCGAACCCGACAGCGGCGCGGTGCTCGTCGACGGTCGCGACATCTCGAGGCTGAGCGATGCCGAGCGCTCGCGCTACCGGCTACGCGAGCTGGGCTTCGTGGATCAGAGCACCGACCTGCTGCCGGGTGCCAACGTGGTGCAGAACGCGGCGATGAAGCTGTGGCTGATCGAACACGCCCGTCAGGCCGAGCACAGGGTCGAGCCGCTGCTCGTGCAGCTGGGATTGGGCGATCGACTCGACCACCGTGCCGAGGAGCTGTCGATGGGAGAGCGCCAGCGAGTGATGATCGCGCGTGCACTCTCGACTGAGCCGAAGCTCGTGCTCGCCGACGAGCCGACGGGTAACCTCGACACCCAGCGCAGCCGCGAAGTCCTGGAGCTGCTGGCAGAGATCTGCCGCGAGCGTGCCACTGCGGTGCTGCTCGTCACCCACGATCCGTTGGCGACGACCGTCGCCGATCGCGTATACGCGCTGCTGGATGGCCACATCGTCGCGTACGAGCCCGACCGCTTCTTCGCTCCGATGCGCTCGTCCGGACCCACCCCCTAGCGATGCAGTTGTCGAACATCGCCCACCTGTACCTGGTGAGGCTGAAAGCGCGGGTGGTGCTCGTCCAGGAGCTGTTCGCGGTGCTCGGGATCGCCGTTGGGGTGGCGTTGCTGTTCGGTTCTCAGATCGCGAGCACGAGTCTCGACGGCTCGGTCTCCCAACTCACCAGCGGGGTCGTAGGCCAATCCACTTACCAGCTCAAGGCCCGCAGTCCGGGGGGCTTCAGCGAAGCGCTGGTCTCCCGGGTGCAGCGCCTGCCCGGGGTCCGTGCGGCCGTGCCTGTGCTCGATGCCGACGCGAGCGTGACCGGCCCACGCGGCAGCGAGTCTGTAGACCTGATTGCCACCGACCCGCGTTATGTCAGTCTCACCGGACCGTTGCTGCAGCACTTCAAAGCGTCGTTGCTCGCCCATCTGCGAGCCATCGCGCTGCCCGGGCCGATCGCGGAAGCGATTGGGACGGGACCGTTGGACGTCGTCAAGCTCCAGGTCGGCACGAGGGTCGTGCAGGCTCTTGTCGGAGCCGAACTGAACACTCGGAGCATCGGCGTGCTGGTCAACAGTCCGGTCGCGATTGCGCCGCTCGCCTATGCTCAGAAACTCACGCAGATGCAGGGCAGGATCACACGCATCTTCGTTCAGATCCAGCCTGGACACGATCGTGAGGTTCATGCGGAGCTGGTGCGGTTGGCTGCGGGACGCATCAATGTCGAGCCCGCAGACTACGAGGCTACGCTCTTCAGTCAGGCGGCCGCACCCGTGAATCAGTCCACGAAGACGTTTGCCGCGATCTGCGCGCTCGTCGGCTTCATGTTCGCATACTGCTCGATGTTGCTGACGACCGATATACGTCGGGGACTCATACAGGAATTGCGGCGTGGTGGTGCGACCCGCTGGGAGACGGTCAAGACACTCCTGTTCGACGCGCTCGTGCTCGCCGTGGTTGCCTCGCTGGTGGGTCTGGCGCTGGGCGATCTGCTGTCGATCGTCGCGTTCAGCTCACCGCCTGGATTCCTGTCGTTCGCGTTCCCGATCGGCTCCCAGCGCATCATCACCTGGCAGAGCGTGCTTGTCGCTGTCGGCGCCGGGACTGTCGCGGCATGCGTAGGCGTGCTGATCCCGATCCGAGACATTTGGGCCAGTACCGGGCGCACCTACGTGCCCCGCAGGGGCTTTACCGTCAACTGGCGAATGGCCGGCATGCTCGTGGGTGGGTGCGCCTGTCTCGGAGGCACGACGATCATCCTGCTTGTCGCACCACAGTCGGCAATCGTCGGTATCGTGGCGCTGATCGCGGCGCTGCTGCTCCTGCTGCCGCTGTTGCTCAACGTGGTCATCGCGGGCTTCGACCGCCTGCAGCGCCCATTGGGAAGCGGCGCCACGGCGCTGGCGCTGGTCGAGCTGCGCTCTATGAAGACACGCAACCGGTCGATTGCAATTGCCGCAACGGCGGCGATAGCGGTGTTTGGCAGCGTCACGATCCAGGGATCTCATAGCAATCTGCAGAACGGGCTCAGCCGCTCGTTTCATGGCATGAGCGCGGTCGCGGGCTTATGGGTGGCTCCATCTGGAGAACAGAGTCTGTTCGCAATCGTCCCATTCCGGAGTACGCAGACCGCAAAGCTTGCGCGGCTCGCCGGTGTACGTTCGGTCAGCCTGTATCGAGGCGGCTTCCTCGAATACGGGGGTCGCCGCATCTGGGTGCTCGCACCTCCACCCACAGCGTCATCGCCGATCCCCCCGGGAGATCTTCTGACCGGCGACCTCACGCTGGCGACCGCGAGACTGCGCGCGGGCGGCTGGGCCGTCATCTCCAAGACGCTCGCCGCCCAGCATCATCTGCACATAGGCCAGACCTTCGTATTGCCCGCGCCTCGCGATACTGCGTTCCGAGTCGCCGCACTGACCACGAATATGGGATGGCCGCCGGGGGCCATCATCCTCAATGGAGAAGACTACGCGCGGGCGTGGGAAAGCTTCGATCCCAGCGCATACAACGTGATGCTCACCCCCGGCGCCTCACCCAGACAGGTGCGCACCGAGATCCAAGGCGTGCTGGGACCAAGGTCGGGGCTGACCGTCGAAACCGCGATGCAGCGCGAACAGAGCCAGCGTGCGGCGAGTCGTCAGGGGCTGGGTCGCCTGACCCAGATCGCTCTGCTGATGCTCCTAGCCGGGGTGTTGGCCACCGCCACTGTGATGGGAGCAACGATCTGGCAGCGCCGCCGCCGATTCGCACGCATGAAGGTGCAGGGGTACGAGCGTCGGATGTTGTGGCAAGCGCTGATCTGGGAGAGCGGGATCCTGATCGGCACCGGCTGTCTGGTCGGTGCTGCGCTCGGCATCTACGGACAGCTTCTGCTCAGTCACGCGCTCGTAACCATCACCGGCTTCCCGGTCATCGTCTCGGCCAACACGCTGATCGCCCTCGCCAGCTTTGCGCTGGTTACCGTCGCCGCGGCGGCATGCGTCGCCATACCGGGGTATCGGGCAGCGGGCATAGCCCCGTATCCGTGGTCCGACGTCTAGCCGTAGGGCACAAACGAAGATAGCCCTCACCCTGCGAGCGGGGCGCCTTCGCATGCCGAGTTTATACGACGGGTCCGTCAACCCGATCTTCTAGGCTTAGAAATATCGGTGTCGTTGGAGCTACTGGTATCTCTTTGTTATCTCCAGCAAAGGTCTGGACACTAATTGCCGCACTCGCTCGCGGGCTGTTGTGGTGCCGGCGGGCGACCTCGCGCGAGGTCCGATCTTGGCGCGACCGAGCGGCGGCCATTCCCGACGCTCCGATCCGGGCAGACGCACTGGACGCACTCGCCCGCAAGCGCGACAACGTAGAGGGCTCTTCGCTTTTCTCGATCCTTCCCAGATATAGGGATGAGCGGTTGCTGAAGCTGCTGGTCGCCTACCAGGTCATGTGGGATTTTCTCGACAGCGTCAGCGAGCGCGGGGCATGTGCAGGCCAGGCGAACGGGTCTCAACTGCACCGCGCGCTCGTCGACGCGCTCGACCCCGAGGCTCCAATATCGGATTATTACCGCTACAACCCATGGAAAGAGGACGGTGGCTATCTTGTGACGCTCGTCGAGATCTGCCGGCGAATGTGCGTCGAACTGCCCTCCTATCGGCAGGTGCGTTCTCTGATGCTCTCAGGCGTGGAGCGTTGTGCCATCCAAAGCCTGAACCACGAGCCGGAGCCGAGCCGTCGTAACGCTGCCCTGAAAGCGTGGGCCGAACGCGAATTCCCTCGAGAGCGAACACTGAGTTGGTTCGAGCTGACGGCGGCGGCAGGCGCGTTCATGCCGCATGTGCTGTTGGCCTTGGCGACAGAACCCTCCTGTGATCAACACGAGGTCGCGGTTGTCCATGCAACCTACTTTCCCTGGGTGTCACTCGCGATTTCAATGCTCGACAGCTACATCGATCAGATCGATGATTTCGTGGGCGATGGTCACAGTTATATGTCTCATTACGCTAGCGATGCCATTGCCTTGGAGCGACTCGCGGCAGTCATCAGACAAATGGTGAACGACGCCGCGAGCCTACCCAACGGTCATCGACATATGGTCCTAACGGAAGGCATTGTCGCAATGTACCTGTCTACCAGCAGTGTCGACACACCGGGGATGAGCGAAAGCACACGCATGCTCGCCCAGGCCAGTGGATCACTGACCAGATTGCTGCTACCGGTCGCACGTATGTGGCGTAGAGCGAGGAGCAGATGGTCAACACCCGATGACTCCGGTGATTACTTGCCGCCCGGCCTGCCGCTGCCAGCGACATTTTTGACATTTGCTTACTGGCGTTTGCCATTTCAATACATGAAGCGATGTCAGGCTCGTTACGGAAGCGTGTTCACACACAGGATGACGAGCTTTCCCGACCTGGTGTTTCTGTCCGATCCGGCCGAGGTCAAAGCGATGCTGGCCGCACCGGCCGAGGTTCTGCACCCGGGGGAGGGCGGCGTCAAGATCACCCCGATCGTCGGTAGGAGCTCGTTCATGCTCTTAGACGAAGACCGACACCTGAGCGGACGCAGGGCCGTGCTGCCGGCCTTGCAAAAGCGATCGATCGACAGGGAGACGGATCGGGTGAGTGCATCCGCGCGAGCGGCGGTCGCGTCATGGCCCCGAGACGTGGCGTTTGCGCTGCATCCGCGCCTGCGCGCGCTGACGCTCGAGGTGATCTTGCGCAGAATCTTCAGCCAGCACGAGCCCGGCTCGGAGGATCGACTGCCGGCGCTGCGCGACAGGGTGCTGGCGATGCTGGACGTGACGGGAAGCGTCGTGTTGCCGCTGCCGATCCTGCGTTACGGCCCTGGGCGGCCGACCTGGAAGCGCTTTCTGGGAGACCGCTCGGCCACGGATGCGCTGATCGGCGCCCTGATCCAGGAGCGCCGCCAGATGGGGAAGGCCGATCGTAAGGACGATGCGCTGGGGCTGCTGATGGCGGCGCGCAACCCCGATGGCACCCCGATGGGAGCGGTTCAACTGCGAGACAACGTGATGTCGCTGATTCTCGCCGGACATGAGACGACCGCCTCACAGCTGGCGTGGGCGTTTCAGCTGCTCGCCCACAACCAGCGTGTGCAGCAGCGGTTGATCGAGGAGATCGACTGCAGTGCAGCAGGCGATGAGTACCTGACGGCGACGATCCAGGAGGTGTTGCGTCACCGGCCGGTGTTCCTGTTCGCAATCCCGCGCGCGGTCAAGCAGCCGATCGAGATCGGTGGACGGACGTACACGCCGCCGGCGCATCTGCTCGCGTGCATCTACCTGCTGCACCATGACCCGCGGCTCTATCCCGAACCGGAGCAGTTTCGCCCCGAGCGGTTCCTCGAGGGGCAGCCGAACCCCCAGACATGGTTGCCGTGGGGAGGGGGCCGCAAGCGCTGTCCCGGCTCACATCTGGCGATGCTCGAGATGAAGACCGTGCTGCGAACGGCCCTGGAGAGCGTGACAGTCAGCCCCGCCAGCCGGCATATGGAGCGTCCACGGTGGCGAAGCGTGATCGTGACGCCGCACGCCGGCTCGCGGGTCGTGTTGCATCGGCGCGAGCGTGTCGCCGGGCGCGTGCACGGCGACAATATAGGGGTCCGCAGCGCCTGTCCGGTCCGAATTGACGACGTCCATCAAGTCGAATATGGACTGTAGTCGAGTATATAGCGACGTGTCGCTATACAGGGCATCCCAGGACCGTCAAGATTCACGATGGTGGCAAAGAGCAACGACATCAACCGGCTTGCGCGCACCCCGGAGAGGGGAGGGGGCGTCGCTCCGCGACGCTTGGCACAAGCATGGACGAAGTCGTCGCGAACCCTACCTTTGCCTCCGTCTCTACCAGAGATGGGTCGGGCGCTATTCCACGGCGCTCGACCCAAAGCAATAGCGATCGACACGGCGGGCACGATGGGCAACGGCCCACTCTCTGCCGAGATAGGGCAGGTTCATTGATGCCGATCCGTCCCGAGTCTCCGTACCCGGACACCTGGAGGATTCCAGACCTGTCAGAGCCTCGGTACTCCCAGTCGCTGGAGCGGGGCCTGGCGATCCTCGAGTGCTTCACGCCCGACGTGCCGGTGCTGGGCATCGCCGACATCGCCGATCGCCTGGGGATGAGCCGCTCGACCACCCATCGCTATGTCACCACGCTGGTCGCGCTGGGATATCTCGAGCAGGGGGCCAAGCGCAAGTATCAGCTCGGGCTGGGCGTCACCTCACTGGGAATGTCTGCGCTGAACGCTACCGACCTGCGTGAGCACGCCCATGCCGACCTTGCGGAGCTCTCGCACCGAGCTGGCTACACGACCAGTCTGGCCGTGCTCGAGGGCGAGGACGTCGTCTGCGTCGATCGTGTACAGGGACTGCGCCGCCGCCATGGTGTGGCCGGCCCCGACGTGAAACAAGGAACGAGGCTGCCCGCCTACTGCACGGCGCTCGGCAAGGTCCTGCTTGCGTACCTGCCAGAGCAGGAGTCCCGCGAGGTGCTGTCCAGCATCGAGCTGAAGCCCCAGGGGCCCAACACGATTGTGACCAAGGGCACGTTGCGTGACGAGCTCACGCAGATCCGGGAGGAAGGACTCGCGGTCGAGGATCAGGAGCTTGCGAGCGGCCGGGTCGCGATCGCCGCGCCGGTCCTCGACGAGGCGGGCGAGATAGCGGCTGCGGTCGAGATCACCGCCAACACTCCGGGGATCACGGTGGAGGAGCTGGCCAATGCGCTCGGTCCACACCTGATCTCAACGGCCGATCACATCTCCGCGCGGCTGGGACACCGGCGCGAGAGCGAATCCGTCGGCTGAGGTTGTCGGGGGGGTTTGGCCCTGGCCGTTAGCTGAACAGCTCGCCGCAAACGCTCGTGGAGTAGCGGGCGCGGAGCTGTAAAGAGGATATGTTCTGTCTTCCGGTGGTGGCGGCTGCACCGAGGCTCGTCTCTGGCAACCCGCTCCAGCACAGGCGCCGCGGGTAAGCCGCTGACTTCAGGCGGTGTGCCGCCATCGTGCGGGACGCAGCCGATGGGGTTGGAGACCGCGAGGAGGCCCATAGCATGGGCAGGTGAGATCGCGCGCTATTCGAGTCCGCCGCCGCTCGAACAATCGTCCATCCGCTGGCCAGTTCAGAACGGTTCGAGAGCGTCTGAGCGTGGCCGCTCGGCGTGGCGCGCACCATAAATCCCTGCTATCAGCCGTATTTCGGTATCGCTGATGTCGGTGGCGTTGCGGCGGGCCACGACGAGCCTCCGCACGTCCCGCTGGGAATGTGCTAAACCCTGCGATCTGTCCCACCATTTGGCGCAAGGCTGAGCCTCGTCGTATGACGTTCGCGATCGTGGAGGTTGAGGGATTTCCACACTGGAGCAGAGTGCTGTGAGCGGCACGGACGTGCCATCCGGATCGCTGCGCGGCGGCGCCGGCCGCTCATGGGCTCCGTACCCCAAGCTGCACCCCGGCCCGGGTCGCCCGCGCGAGCAGGTGGCCTCGCATCAGCGCGCGCGGATCTATGCGGCGATGATCGAGTTCGTCTCAGAGCGCGGCTACGGCGCGGTCACGACCCGCGAGCTCGTACGGTTGGCGGGGGTCTCCAAGCACACCTTCTACGAGCACTTCCGCGACAAGGAGGAGTGCTTTCTGTGCACCTACGACCTGCTCGTGCGCCGCTCGATGAAGCTGGTCGGGGCCGCGCAACGGGACTGTGGTGACTGGCGCGAGCGCCAGCGGCTCGCGTTTCGCGCCTGGGCGGATGGGATCGCATGCGCGCCGCGCGCGGCCCGGCTCGCGCTGGTCGAGGCGTTCGCCGCCGGGCCGGCGGCACGCGAGCGGATGCGCCGCGCGGAAGGACTGTTCGCGACGATGATCGAGCAGAGCTTCGCCGCCGCGCCGGACACTGTGCCGGTATCGCCGCTCCTGCTGGGCGGCATCGTCGCGGGCGTGCACCGGGTGGCACGCGCGCAGCTGCTGGCCGGCCGCGCGCACGTGCTGCCCGGTCTGACCGACGAGTTGCTGGAGTGGGTGCTCTGCTTTCGCTGCGAGGCCGCAATGGCGCTCGAGCGGCTCGATCCTCCAGCGGCGCCGTTGCCGGATGGTGCGGCGAGAGCGCTCTCCGTGGAGGATGGCGCCGGGGCCGGCGATGACCGCGCACGGATCCTGGACGCGGCGATGCGCCTCGCGGCCGAGGAGGGTTACGGGCAGCTGACGATTCCGCGAATTCGGCTCGCGGCCGGCGTTTCGCGCAAGCGCTTCGATGCGCACTTCGTCGACGTGCAGGGGTGCTTCGCCGCGGCGCTCGAGCACCTCAGCGGGTGCGCGCTCGCCCATGCCGCCGCCGCGGCCGCGGCCGGCCGCGGCTGGCCGGGCGGCCTGCATCGTGCGCTGCACGCGCTGTGCGCATATATCGCGGCCGATCCCGTGCTCGCCAGGCTGGGATTCGTCGAGGTTCTCGAGCCGGGGCTCGACGGGATGCGCTGCCGGGCGCACGTGATCGCCGACGCCGCCGCGGGTCTGCGTGCGAGCGCGCCCGCGGGGCAACGACCGAGCGAGCTGTCCGCCGAAGCCTCCGTCGGCGCGATCTGGGGGATCGTGCACCGGCACATCGTCCGCGGCCGCGCGCACGAGCTGACGCGGATCGCGCCGATGCTGTCGTTCCTGACGCTGGCGCCGGCGATCGGCCCGGGACGGGCGGCGCGGGAGATCTTGGCCGAGCAGGCGCGGATGTGCGAGGACGGTGGCACGCCCGGCTCGCACGTTCGCCACGAGTACTGGCGGAGAGATCCGACCGTTCAAATGGTGATCAAGGTAGAACATACGTCCGGCGTGAGCGGCATAAAGACGCAGTCCGCATAAATCATCCTGATTCATGGTATTCTCGGGCGCTCCCGACTGGCCTTCGTGGGCCATCGTTCACGCGACGAGGAGATGCTGCCCGCGCGTGGGTCCCGCCGGGATGCCTGGATCGGCCCGTGCGTACACGCGGGCGGCCCAGGATCACACAACCGGCGCCGAGGCGTCTGAGGATGCTTCTTGGATTTGGGCGCCCCGGCACCGGCAAACACCCCAAGCCGGCCCTGACGGGCCGCAGGAGCATTCTCAGTCTACACAATCCGTTGACAAATGTCATCGTGCGGCTTGCGCCGCGCTTGGCCCGCCGGGAGTTAGGAACCATTTTGCCCAAAAGGTTGACTTTGTCGAGCAACGGGAGATACTGGGCGGGCAGCAGCTCGATGGGCGCGGCGTCATTCGGCGCTGGGCGTCATCGGACATAGCCGGCGCGGCGGACCTCTGAAGTGGATTTGGGGGCCTAGCGTCGGTGGACACCACAAGACAGAGGAGCATATGAGATGAAATCTGGTCGAGTAAAAACTATAGGGCTGGCCTTCGTGGCCGTGTTTGCGCTCAGCGCGGTCGCGGCTTCGGCTGCGTCTGCGGCAAAGCCGGAATTCCTAGGCCCATTCCCAAACAAATTCACCTCGACAAGTGGCAAAGGGATACTCGAAACGGTGAATGGGAAAAAAGTGGAATGCGAAAGCGACACGAACGAAGGGGAACTCACTTCAGCGAAAAAAGACAATGTGATCGTCAAGTTCAAAGGGTGCAAAGGGCTAGGTGGCGGCGCCTGTCATAGTACCATCCCCCTTGGAGGACCTGGAGAAATTATAACCAATAAACTCTTGAGTACTCTGGGATATATCGACAAAGCAACAAAAGAGGTAGGCATAGCGCTCGAACCAGAAGCGAAAAAAGGACTCTTCACCACGATTGTCTGCCTTGTTGGCGAAATAGAAATTCCGGTGGAAGTAAAGGGCTCTGTCATAGGGGTAGTTACGCCGATCAATACGTTGACCAAAACATTCACGCTCGAATTCAAACAAAGCAAAGGCGTACAGGCCGTGCAAAACCTCGAAGAAAAAAGTAAAGATACACTTGAAACTTCAATCAATAAAGGAGTATTCGAAGAATCCGGCGAGGAAACGACCGATACGCTCGTTACGGAAAAAGCAACTGAACTCGTTGCATAGGGGATAGCAGAGCCTATCGTTACGAAAAGTGGGCGGCGTGTGGACCGTCACGCGCCGCCCACATTTACTGTTAGGAAAAAATGGAAGAGGGAATATGTCGCATATGTGGTTGAGGGGGGCTGGATTTTGCCACACGATGCTCATCGTCGTGGGCGTGGTGCTGGTGCTGGCCGCCGTGGCCCCGTCCGCGCACGGCGCGATCGCGCTGCCCGACGGTCGCCAGTGGGAAATGGTCTCCCCTCCGAGCAAGAACGGCGCCGTGATCAGCGCGATGAACAAGGAAGGAGGAGTGGCGCAGGCCGCGGCAGATGGCGGCGCGTTCACGTGGGCCGCTAACATCCCGATCGGCCCCGAACCGGCTGGCAACCGCGCGCCGGAATGGTCGCAGATCTTCTCGACGCGTGGCGCGGGCGGCTGGTCCTCGCGTGATATCGCGCCTCCCAACGAGGCGGCGGTCGGCCCCGGTGGGTCATTGTCGGAATACATGTTCTTCTCTTCGAATCTCTCGCTTGGCCTCATCGAAGAGGCGGGCGAAACACCGCTCTCGCCGGAAGCGAGCGAAAAGACGATCTACCTGCGCGACACCGCGAGCGACAGCTACGTGCCGCTCGTCACGGCCGCAAATGTGCAGGCCGGCGCAAAATTTGGTGGAAACGGTAACCCCACCCTGGCGCCGTACTTCCAGGGCGCCTCATCCGATCTCGGTCACATTGTCTTCAGCTCTCCCGAAGCGTTGACGCCGAACGCGCTCCAGGGTTCCAACCTCTACGAGTGGTTCGGGGGACAGCTGCGGCTAGTAAGTATGTTGTCCGAACGCGAAGGCGGTGCGGCCGCCACCGAACCCTCTCTTGGTTATCTCGATCAAGACGTCAGGCAGGCAATCTCCAGCGATGGCTCGCGCGTCGTCTGGACCAACAAAGGATCACTGTACATGAGCGTTCCCGCGCACGGGGAAACGGTTCGGCTCGACGTCGCCCAGGGCGCTCGTGAACCGGCGGTGGCTGCAGCGCAGTTCCAGACTGCCAGCGACGACGGTAGCAGGGTGTTCTTCACCGACGATCAACGACTGACCGCCGATTCCACGGCCTCCCCGACCGAAGACAAGCAGGATCTCTATGTCTTCGAAACGACCAATGGCGAGGCCGAATCACTGAAAGGCACGCTGACCGACCTGACGGTCGATGCCAACGCGAGCGAAAGCGCGGACGTGCGGGGCCTGCTGCCAGGAGCGAGCGAAGACGGATCCTACGTTTATTTTGTTGCCGACGGCGTGCTTGGGAACGGAGCTGCGGCCAGCGCCGTTCCGGGCGATTGTAAATTTGAAACTACCGAAACGGGGGAGTTTGGGACTGGGGAGACGTGCAATCTTTACCTCGCTCACTATAACGGTACGTCTTGGACGACCGCGTACATAGCTCGGCTCTCGGGCGATGATGCGCAGGATTGGAACGGTCAAGCAGGAGCCGAACTCAAAAGGCTCACGTCCCGAGCTTCACCAAACGGTCGCTACCTGGCGTTCATGTCCGATCGTGAGCTGACCGGGTACGACAACGAAGACGTGAGCAGCAAATCTCCCGGGGAACGACTCGACGAGGAGGTCTTCCTCTACTACGCTCCGGCGAATCTGGGGGCGGAACCCGGCGCCTTGGTCTGCGCTTCGTGCAATCCGACGGGCGCACGACCGGTGGGCATATTCGATACCGGTTACACAGAACATGTCAGCAATGCGCTGCTCGTAGACGAACCGCAAGTTTGGAAGGGTCGCTGGCTGGCGGCGAACATCCCGGGGTGGACACCGATGGTAGCAACCCGCGCTCTGTATCAGTCGCGTTATCTGACGGATAGTGGCCGGCTGTTCTTCAACAGCAGCGACACGCTCGTGCCCGAAGACGTCGACGGCACGGAGGACGTGTACGAGTACGAGCCGTTGGGCGTCGGCGGCTGTGACGGCGCCGCGTCCGGGAGCAGCGCGTTCAAGCCCGCTCACACCGTCGTGGTGGAAGGCGGGCAGGGGGAAGAACCGGCGGGTTGCGTCGGCCTGATCTCCTCGGGCTCCTCCAGTGAAGAATCGGTGTTCCTCGACGCCAGCGAAAGCGGTGGCGAAGTGTTCTTCCTGACGGCCGTGAAGCTCGCGCCGCAGGACTATGACACGAGCCTCGACGTCTACGACGCGCACGAATGCACAGCGAGCTCGCCGTGCATTGCCCCGCCGGCGGAAGCGCCGCCGCCGTGTACGACGCCCGAAGCGTGCCGGGCGCCGTCGGGGTCGCAGCCGGCGATCTTCGGCGCTCCCTCGAGCCAGACGTTCTCCGGCGCCGGCAATGCGACGCCTGCGCCCGCGGCTAGCGCAACACTAAAGGCGAAACCGCCGACGCGGGCGCAGCGGCTCGCCAAAGCGCTGAAGGCATGCGGGCGCAGACCGAAGAAGAAGCGGCGGGCGTGCGAGCGAAGCGCTCACCGGCGGTACCGAGCGTCGAAGGCAACGACGAAGGCGAACAAGAAGTCGCGCAGGGGAAGGAGGCGAGCATGAGCTTCACGCTGTCCAAACGGCGCTTGCCAATCTCCGCCCGCGGCGCGCTGCTCTTCGTCGTCGCCCTGCTGGCGTTGGGCCTGCTCCCGCTCCCTCGCGCGCAGGCCGCGCTGCCGAGCGCCACGCACGCGTGGTGGCACCTGGAAGCGAGCACCATGCCGACCGACCTCCCGCCGGGCGGCGAAGGCGCGATCATCGTGACGGCGACCAACCTCGGCGACGAAACGCTCGACGCGACCGCGCACACGGTGACGATCGCCGATGCGCTGCCCGCCGCGCTGAAGGCGAGCGCGACCATATTCCCGACCGCCATAGCAACCACACCGGGAAAAACAGGGACGGTTACGTGTGTCGACGCCTCGCTGAGCTGCACTTTCGACGGAACGCTCGCTCCCTACAGCTCGCTGCGAGTCACGATCGCCATAAAAGAAGTGGCGCCGGGCGCCGCCTCGGGCGAAGAGAGCGAAGTCACGGTCACCGGCGGCGGGGCCCCGCCCGCGTCGCTGCGCAGGCCGCTCGCGGTGGGCTCGGCGCCGACCCCGTTCGGGGTCGAAAACTACGAACTGACGCCGGAAAACGAAGACGGCGCGCTCGACACCCGGGCGGGCTCGCACCCGTTCCAGCTGACGACGACGATCGCGCTGAACCGCGTGTCGAAAGTCAGGAAGGTGGCACATGGCCAAGAACTCGTGCCGCAGGAGGTCGGGCTGGTCAAGGACCTGAACTTGAAGTTGCCGGTGGGGCTGATCGGCAACCCGACCGTGTTCCCGCGGTGCAGCGCCCTGCGGTTCGGGCAGGCCGCGTGCCCACCGTCCTCGACGGTGGGTGAGGCTATGGTCACCTATTACGAACCCACCACCATCGCCCTCCAAGCATTCTCGGTTAACGTGTACAACCTCGAACCGCAGGTGGGCGAGCCCGCACGCTTTGGTTTTGACTTCGACCTCGGGGAAAACAAGGCCTTTGTGTTCATCGATCCGTCGATTCGCACCGGCGGCGACTATGGTGTCACGGTCAGCGTCAAGAACATCCTCGAGACGGGTGAACTTCTGTCGAGCGTCGTGACATTGTGGGGCGTGCCCGGCGATCCGCGCCACGGACTGGGGCTCGGCGAATCCGAGCCGCCGCCCTTCCTGACGCTGCCGACGTCGTGCACGGGGCCGCTGCAGACGACGCTGGAAGCCGACTCGTGGGCGGAACCGGACAACGTGCTCGTAGTGGAGCCGTCCGCGGCGATACCGGCGCTTGAAGGCTGCGAACGCCTGCCGTTCGGCCCGGGAATCAAGGTCTCACCTGATGGGCAGCAGGCGAGCCGCCCGAGCGGGCTCACGACCGACGTGCACGTCCCCCAGGAAGGCCAGCTGAACCCGACCGGCTTGGCGCAGTCCGATATCAAGGACATCAAGGTTACGCTGCCCGAAGGCGTGACGCTCAACCCCGCCGGCGCGAACGGGCTGGAAGCGTGCAGCGAGGGGCAGGTCGGCTATCTGCCGGGCGAAAGCAGTCCGCCGAGCGAACTGCACTTCACGTCGTTTCTGCCCGGCAGCACCGCCGCGGTCGCGGCCGGTGACAGCGAATCGCTGCAACCGGGCGTGAACTTCTGCCCGAACGCGTCGAAGGTCGGGACGGTCAAGATCACGACGCCGCTGCTGCCCAACCCGCTGGAAGGCGCGGTCTACCTGGCCGCGCAGAACGTCAACCCGTTCGGGTCACTCGTCGCGATGTACATCGTCGCCGAAGACCCCGTGTCGGGGTCGCTCGTCAAGCTGCCCGGGCAGGTCACGCTCAACCAGGGCACGGGGCAGATCGAAGCGACGTTCGAAAACACGCCGCAGCTCGCGTTTGAAGACGCCGAACTGCACTTCTTCGGCGGCGAAACCGCGCCCCTGTCGACACCGGCGCACTGCGGGACGTACACGACGCACGCGACGTTCACGCCGTGGTCGGGCAATGAACCGGTCCAGTCACAGTCGAGCTTTCAGATCGTCTCCGGTCCCGGCGGCGGATCGTGTCCGCCGAGCCCGCTGCCGTTCTCCCCGTCGCTCGCGGCCGGGACGACGAACATCCAGGCCGGGGCGTTCAGCGCGCTCGACACGACGATCGGGCGCGAAGACGGCAACCAGAATCTCGATGCGGTGACTCTGCACATGCCGGAGGGCCTGACGGGGCTGCTGTCTGGCGTGCAGCTGTGCGGCGAACCGCAGGCCGACGCGGGCACGTGCGGTCCGGGAAGTTTGATCGGCCACACGACGGTCTCGGTGGGGTTGGGCAGCGACCCCTACAGCGTCATCGGCGGCGAAGTGTTCATCACCGGCCCGTACAACGGTCAGGGCGCCTGCACCGTCGGCAGTCCCGGGTGCGCGCCGTTCGGGCTCTCGATCGTTAACCCGGCCGTCGCCGGCCCGTACAACCTCGGCAAAGTAGTGGTGCGCGCGAAGATCGAAGTCGACCCCCACACCGCGGCGTTGACGATCACGACCAACCCCGCGGGTCTGTATGCGATCCCGACGATCCTCGACGGGATCCCGTTGCAGATCAAGCACGTCGCGGTCACGATCGACCGTCCCAACTTCACGATCAACCCGACGAGCTGCGATCCGACGGCGATCACGGGGACCATGTTCAGCGCTGAAGGCGCCACCTCGGCGCTGAACGTGCCGTTCCAGGTCACGAACTGCGCGATCCTGAACTTCGCCCCGAAATTCGCGGTCTCCACGGCCGGTAAGACGAGCAAAGCCGGCGGCGCCAGCCTGACCGCGAGCGTCACCGAGCCCAACACCCCGCAGGGCACCGAGGTGAACATCGCGAAGGTCAAGGTCGATCTGCCGAAAAAGCTTCCCTCGCGGTTGACGACGCTGCAGAAGGCGTGCACGAGCGCGCAGTTCGAAGCAAACCCCGCCGGCTGTCCGGCGGCGTCGAAGATCGGCTATGCGACCGTCACGACGCCGCTGCTTCCCGTCCCGCTGACGGGACCGGCGATTTTCGTCAGTCACGGCGGCGAAGCGTTTCCGAGCCTGACGATGGTGCTGCAGGGCTATGGTGTGACGGTCGACCTCGTCGGCACGACGTTTATCAGCAAAGCCGGGATCACGAGTACGACGTTCAAGACCGTACCCGACGTCCCGTTCGACTCATTCGAGCTCACGCTCCCGCAGGGCAGGTACTCCGCGCTCGCGGCAAACGTCCCAGCGCGCGCGAAATACAGCCTGTGTGGGCAGAAGCTAATGATGCCGACGGCATTTGTCGGCCAGAACGGCGCGGAAATCCACGAGTCCACGCCGATCTCCGTCACCGGTTGCGCCAAGGCCAGGCCGTTGAGGAAGGCGCAGAAGCTGACGAAGGCGCTGAAGGCGTGCCGCAAAAAGAAGTCCGGGCGCGCGAGCTGTGAAAGGACAGCGCGGAGCAAGTACGGGCCGATCGACAAGCAGACTAATAAGAGGAAAGGGTAGAGATGACGATGAGGATTGGCAGGCTGACATTTGCTCCCATCGCGGTATTGAGCGCGTTGGTCGGCGCGATGGCGTTCGCGGGCGTCCCGGCACAGGCTGCCGACCTCGGCGAGATCGCAGCCTTCGGTCCGGCGGGTCCTGGGTCGGGTGGCTTCAAAGAGCCCCAGGGCATCGCCGTCGAACAGACGACCGGCGATGTCTATGTCTACGACGCTGCTGACGAAGGCAAGATCTATAAGTTCAATGCGAAGGGGGAACCTGAAAACTTCTCGTCGTTGCACACCAACGTGATCGAAGGCATCGGCGAAGGCGAAGAACAGGCAAGCCAGATCGTTGTCGATGACTCGACCGGTCCCGATCAAGGCGATATCTTCGTCACTACCGGACAAGAAGTGCTGATCTACGGTTCCGCGGGTGCAAAGCTCGCCACATTCACAGCTGAAGAAGAACCCTGCGGGGTCGCCGTCGACCCCAGCGGCGCCGTCTACGTGGCATTTTATGATCTGGAAGCGATCAGAAAGTACACCCCTCCGGTCAGCGGTCTCATCAGCGAAGCCGATTATACGTCCTCGCTGTGGGAGGAAGTGGGGCCCGACTGCAACATCGCCGCCGACTCCGCGGGCGATGTCTACGCCTCAGGGTTTCGTGGTGAAAATGGCGTCACCAAGTATGCTGCCGCACAGTTCAATACCGAAGAAATACCGGCAAGCGGCACGCCGATCGATTCTCAGGGCACATCGGTGGCGGTCGATCCCGTCAGCGGCGACCTGTTTGTCAACAACGAATCGGAAATAGAAGTATATACCTCCTCAGGACTGGCTGAAAGCTTTGGCGAACTCGACGGAGGATCCGTAGGCGTGGCTGAGGATCATGCAAGCGGCGACGTGTATGCTGTCGATGCCAAGGAAAACGAAGTAGTCATCTTCGGTCAGAGCAGCGGTCCCGGCAGGCCGGGACCCCCCGGTCCGAAAGGCGAAAAAGGGCAACCAGGGGAACCCGGGATCAACGGGACGAACGGCGGAAGGGGTGAACGGGGCCCGGCCGGTGAAGCGGGCCCCGCCGGGACACCGGGCGAAAAAGGCGCTGCCGGGGCGAGCGGCGTCAACGGCAAAGACGGCGCCCAGGGTCCCGCCGGTGCAACCGGTCCCGCTGGTCCCGAGGGCAAGATCGAGCTCGTTACGTGCAAGGCGGTCAAGGAGGGCAAGAAGAAGGTCCAGCAGTGCGCGACGAAGCTCGTGTCGGGCACGGTCAAGTTCACGGCCGCGGATTCCTCAGCGCAGGCGACGCTCTCGCGTCACGGGCACGTGTACGCGGCCGGAACGGCCCGCGCCGGCACGCATGGCCGCATGAGCCTGCGACTGACGCCTTTGCGAAAGCTTCGCCCGGGAAACTACACGCTGACGTTGATCGGCGGCGCCGGGCGGTACGAGACCATCCGAAGGGAGGTATTCACGCTGCGCTGAGACGGGTTGCGGCGCCAGCGGTTAAGGGTGCCGAGGTCGATCAAGCAGCCTTGACAGGTGAACCGATAGTTAGTAACCAACGTAGGATCTCTGGTAGAGACTAATAAGGAGGAAGTTAAAGATGCAAGCCACCTGTGGCTTTTCAGGTTCGTTCCGCTCACGCGGTCGCATGATCGTGTGCGCGATCGCGCTCGTGGCGCTCTCGGTGATGATGTTTGCGCCCGGCGCCGCCAGCGCTGAAACCGCCGAAGTAGAATCGGCGACGCCCGCGACCGTAACCAACTACCTAGCTCTCGGTGACTCGATCACCTTTGGCTACACCGAAGAAAAATTCAACATCAACTACCCCAACGAGTCGCCGTCGTACTTCGAAGAAGGGTTCGACAATTTCTTCAACAACGACCTCAAGAAAGAAACCGAGGTGGGCAAAGGCAGCACGATCGTCAATGACTCCTGCCCCGGCGAGACGTCGAACACACTGATCGGCGAAAACGAAGCGATCGGCGGTAAAACGTCGACAGAACCGGAAGGATCCAAAGGTCTCGGCGACTACCATCCGTGTGCGTATCATTTCCTCGACGGATTCCCGCTGCACAATTCGCTTGATCACCTGTCGCAGCTCGAAGAGGCGCTGAGCATCCTCAAAGAAGGAAAACCAGCGCACGAAGTCAAGGCGATCACGCTGGGCATCGGCTCAAACGACGAGCTCTCAGCTGTCGCCCAGTGCGAAAAGGAAGTCAAAGAAGAATTCGAAAAAGAAGGTAAAAGCAAATATGGTGGATCGCCGGAAGAAGCCGTCGAAGTATGCATAGTGGTGACCGCCGAGCACACAACGTTCCCGCACATCGTGAAAAATATCGGTGACATCATCGGTGTGCTGGACAGCACCGAACCTGGCGGAGGCCACTACACGGGGGCGATCGTGCTGCTTGGCTTCTACAACCCGTATTCATTTGTGCTTCCCGGCAGCGACGGATTGCAGGTGGCTCTCAACGAAGCGCTCGAAAAAGAAGTGGTCGCGCACTTCCCGAACGTGACGTTTGCGAATCCATTCCCGGTGTTCAATCCGAAAAAAAGCGAAAAACAGGAGAAGGAAGCAATCTGCAAGTACACAGAAATGTGCAATCCGAACGTGCAGAAGCCGGGTGGTAAACCGGAAGGTGAAGATGGTGACATCCATCCGACGCTGGCGGGTTACAAGAAGATCGCCAAACTGGTCAACGAAGCGTGGTTGGCCAACCCTGCACACTGATCGAGTGATCTAGTAACAACAAACAAAGCGGTAAAGCAGCGGGGCGCCCGGCCTGGTCGGTCGGGCGCCGCCGCGCGCCTGAGCGGACCCGTCCCGTCTCAAACCCCAGCGGCCCGGCGGGCGCTGCGATGAGCCTCGTCCTCCAGGGCGTCATCCAGTGGTCGCAGCTCCTCAGGCACAAGCCCCAGCGCGGTGGCGATCAGCCAGTCGGCGAGCCACATATTCTTCGGCAGCAGCGGGCCGTGCAGATAGGTCCCGATCGTGCTGCCCTGCCGAGCGCCCTCGTAACCGGAGTGCCCGTCGTTGCCGTGCCCCTTGATGACGCGGCCCAAGGGGTCGGCGCGCGGGCCGAGATGAGTACGACCACCGTGGTTCTCAAACCCGGCCAGCACGCGTGGACCCGAACGCGGGCCAGGGTCGGGACCGCTGTCGCGGGCGCCCTCGAGTGAGACCTCGATCGCGACGTTGCCGATCAGCCGCGGACCGGGATCACGGACGGTGCGCACGTCGAGCAGGCCGACGCCCGCGATCTCCTCCTCGTCGATCGTGTATGCGCGCCCGAGCAGCTGATAGCCGCCGCAGACCCCGAGCACGATCGCGCCCCGCGCGGCGGCCGCGTGCAGGGACGCGCGCTTGGTCCGCAGCAGGTCCTCGGCGCACAATCGCTGGTCGCGATCCTGACCGCCGCCGATGTAGAACAGGTCGTGCGCGTCGGGATCCAGCGGCTCGCTAAGTCCGCTCCCGGCCAGCTCGAAGTCGATACCGCGCCAGGCGCAGCGGCGCTCCAGCACGAGCAGGTTGCCGCGGTCGGCGTAAATGTTCATCAACTCCGGATACAGCGCGCACACCCGCAGCGTGCGCGTTCCTGTTGCTGTTGCCTGGCTCAGCGCCATGAGCTGCTTGCCTCCCCGCGTCGCACGAGCAGCTCGCGCAGCGCGAGCATCGCCGTGTATGTCGGCAGCACATACAGCGGCGCGTCCGCGTTGGCGGCATCCGGACGATCCGCGGCGGCAGCCGTCAACGCCCGGGCGAGATCGTCGACCACCTCGATGCGGCTCGCCTCGATCCCAGCGTACTTCAGGCGCAGGGCCAGCTCGGGCGCGCGCGTGCCGGCGCACGTCACTCGCCGTACTCGTCCCTGAAGCAGCTCGAAGTCGGCGTCCCAGATCCAGGACACGTCGCGCCCATCGGCGATGTTGTCGTTGAGCACGCCGAGCAGGTCGTGCTCCCCGGGCTCCAGCGCGAGCGTCCGCAGTACCTCGTTGGCGCCCGCGGGGTTCTTGACGAGCAGGATCTGCGTACTGCGGGGGTGGGCGGGCTCTCCAATCATCACGGTCTCCGCCCGCCCGAACGCCGCCGTGGTGGCCTGCAACCCCGCGACGATCTCGCTCAGGGGGATCTCCAGCGCCACCCCCAGCGCGGCGGCGCCGAGCGCGTTGTAGACGTTGTACAGCCCGGGCAGCCCGAGCTTGACCTCGGCCTCGCCCGTGGGCGTGCTCAGCCGAAAGTGCGCGCCCCGCACACCTTCGAGGATTACCTCGCTGGCGAGCACGGTGGGGGAGGGCCGCTGCTGGCCACAGCTCGGGCAGTGGTAGTGGCCGAGATGGCCCAGATACACGGCGTCGAACGTATACGGAGCACCGCAGCGGCGGCAGTGCTTGGCATCGGCGGCGTGCGCCATTCCACTCAGCGCGAGCGAGTCGTCATCTACGCCGAAATACACGACCCGGTCGCCGTCACCGTCGTCACCCTCGTCGTGTGCGCGACCAGTCCGCTCGCGGCCGAGGTCGGCGATCAGCGGATCGTCGGCGTTCAGCACGAGCGCTGCCGTCCGGGCCGGTTCCTCGTGCAGCGCGGAGACCCAGCTGTCGGCGATCGTCTCCAGCTCGCCATACCGATCGAGCTGATCGCGAAACAGGTTGGACAGCAGCACCGCGCGCAGGCCGCGCAGCTGGGCGGCGACAGGTGCGAGCCACAGCTCGTCGACCTCGAACAGGCCGAGCTCGCCCGCGATCCGGCCACGCGGCCGGGCGGCGGACAGCAGCGTCGAGGTGATCCCGCCGGCCATGTTCGCCCCGCCTGGTTATGCACGAGCCGGGCGCCGTCGCGCCGTAGGATCGATGCGGCCATCGCGGCCGTCGTCGTCTTGCCGTTCGTGGCGGACACGAGCACGCTCCCGCGCTTCAGCCGCGAGGCGAGCAGGCCGAGCGCGTCGGGCTCCAGGGTCAGCAGCAGCTTGCCCGGCGCGCTGGTGGCGCCACCGCCGCGCAGACGCGACAGGGCACCGAGCGCTCGCGCGAGCGCTAGCTTGAGAGCCAGCATGTCTGCCATCAGCCGCGTGTGGTGGGTTCGCCAGCCGCCGGAGCTGGTGTGACGGGTGGTGACGTGGGTCAGCCGGAGTGGATGGGGGAGGGGAATCGGCGACGGGATCGGGCCTGGTGAACGGCGAATCGGCGGGCGGGGATACCGGGGTCAGGATCGTGACCGCGCCGGGCAGCGCCCGTACCCGCACCGGCAGCTCGCCGATCGGGTCGCCGTCCGCATACATCGTAAACGGGCGATCGGAGCTGATGGAGACCTCATGAGCGCGAAATACATGCACGCCGGGCTCGTGCACGTGGGCGCCGCTGAAGACCTTCGGCAGGATGCTCGTCACGAACCTGAGCTTGCTGACGCTCTCCAGCACCACCACCTCGAGCAGGCCGTCGTCGAGCAGCGCGTCCGGCGCCGCGCGCATGCCACCGCCGTAGGTCTTCGAGTTGCAGGCTCCGACCGTGTAGGCGGTGAAGCTGCGACGCTCGCCTGGCGGGTCGAGCTCGACCTCGAACCGAGCTGGGCGCCAGGCGATCAGTGCGCGCAGCGCGCCGTATGCGTACACGAGGTTGCCCAACCACGGCGGCGCCTCGTTGGCGATGCGGTTCGCATCGGAGTCGAACCCGACAGAGGCGATCCCCACGAACGCACGCCCGTCCACTTCACCCACGTCGATCGCCCGCGGCAGGCCATCGGCAATCGTCGTGCACGCCTGCACCGGGTCCTGGGAGATCCCGAGCACACGCACGAGATCGTTGCCGCGCCCACCCGGCAGCACGCCCAGCACGGCGCCCGGCAGCTCGCGCAGTACGTCCGCGACGGCGCCGATCATGCCGTCACCGCTGAGTACGACGATCGTCTCACCCGCATCCGCCGCACTACGCGCGAGCACACGTGCATGGTCGAGGTCGCGCGTGTCCTCGCGGCGCACCTGCAGACCTAGCTCGCGCAGCCTGCCCTGCACTCGGGGGGCGGCCTTGCGCCCGCGACCGCCACCGGCGGAAGGGTTCACCAGCAGGCACACCGGCGCGGGCACTCAGCGGGTCCAGTCCTGAGCGCGCATGAACGCGATCACGTCGTCCGGGCGGTCGGTGACGACGTATGCGTCGATGATCGCGCCGTCGGCGTTGATCGTGATCGACAGGCCCGAGTCGACGCGGCGCACCTTCGAGATCGGCGCGATCGGACGGCCCGAGCCCATCCGCGGCTTGACGCGTCCGGTGGCGAGACGGTGCACGGCCTCGTGCTCGGCCAGCGTGTCGAGCAGGCGCCGGTAGTCCTTGCGCGAGCTGTGCTTGTGATGAGTCTGTTTGGCCACTGCGGACATCTTGGCGTAACTTGGCGTAACTGCTGTTGTGCCGGTGGCGCATGCGCCGAGCGGTGTCGCACATGTCTTGTAAGAGCTGATGTTGTTCCGGTGGCGCATGCGCCACCGGCCGGAGCGCGCATGCGCGCTCCGGGGCAGGCCGCATGCGGCCTGCCTGCCGAACGGCGCATGCGCCGTTCGGTGGTGGGGTCGCATGCGACCCCACCGGCCACGTCGCATGCGACGTGGCCCTCCAACTCAGGAACTTCTGCCGGCTGCTGCCTGCGCGCGGTTGCGTCGGCGTTTGCCGATCGTGGCGATCACAGCCAGGACGGCCGCCACGAGGAAGAAGCCGAGCAGCACGCCCGCGGCGATGCTCAGGCCGCCGAACGGGAGCGAGATCAGCTCGACGACACCGAGTCCGAGCGCGAGCAGCACGATGATCAGGACGATGATCAGCAGAATTCCGCGCACGCGCGCGAGGATGCCGGCGGAGCCGGGGGGATGAGCAGGCCCATCGCCCGCAGCGCAAACATCTGCCGTCCGGTCGGCGGGGTCTGGCCGAGGCGCTCGACTGCGTCCTTGAGATCCCCGGCACGACGTTCGGCCAGCGCCAGGGACGCATCGGCCATCCGCCGCAACTGCATCCGCTCCTGTGGGCGGGCGGCGGCGATCGCACGCTGAAAGTAGGCGCGCGCCTCCTCGGCGTCAAAGCGCTCCGATGCGCGTGCGCCGAGGATCGCCAGAGCGGCGGACTTGTACTTGGTCTCGTTCTCGAGCTCCTCGTCCGAGCGCTGCTCGAGCGCCTGGATCGCCTCGAGACCGCCACGCTGTTCCATCCGGATCTGTCGCTGTTTGGGGGCCATCGCGCGGTCATTCTATGGTCTGCGCGGCAGCGACCGGTCGCGGGTCGATGCGCCGCTGCTCAGTCTGTCCGCCCGGACGGTGGCCGCTTGTCCGGAGGGGTGAGGATCGGGCGCATTCTCAGAAGCGCGTCAGGCGATATTCTCGACTGCGTGTCCATCCGCCTTTCAGGTCGTCGCTGGACCCGCGACGCACGGGTCCTCTGCTGTCTGTGCGCCCTGGCCGCGCTGCTCGGGGTCGGCCTGCGTGCGCCGGTGGCCCGGGCGGCGAGCGTGGGCGGTGGGAGCGCGTTCAGCGAACTGACCGAAGGCGGCGCGGAAACCTCATCGACCGCCACGACCGCGAGCACGGCAGCGACGGAATCTTCGGCGTCCACGAGCTCTAACTCCAACACAGGCACGGTGCTGGTGCTGGGGCTCATCGCCGCAGTTGGGCTGATCGGGGGGATCGCGTTCCTGATCATGCGCGACGCGCATCGTGTGGCGCCAGTGCCCGACGGGCAGGTGGGCGGCATGGGGCGCTCAGCCCGCGATCCCGCGGTGACGATGCGCAAGCGCCGGGCCAAAGCCAAGGCGGCTCGTCGTCAACGCAAGCGCAACCGCTGAGTGCTCGATCTCAGGAGGGCAGCCCTCGCGCCGGAACGGTTCTGGTGTGCCGGGCGCCGGCGACCGCCGGTCTGCGCACCCGCGGCGGGGAGGCAGGAGCGGGATCGGAGCCGTGCGGGCCGCGCCGGCGCGGGTGCGGGCGGGGGGATTGCGGGTGTGGATCGAGCGGTGAGGCGGGCAGTGCCATGCTGCCGCCATCGTCTTCGGAGGCGTCCGGCTCGTCGGTGTCGGGTGCTGCGGCAGCGGCAGCGGCGGCGTTCATCGCCTTGTCGTTGCGGTAGGGGATCCACAGCATGAGCCCAGCGATCGGCAGCTTCAACAGCCCGAGCAGAATGATCAGCAGCCAGAGCGACATACTCACAGCGATGCTACTACTGCCCGGTGGGATTGTCTGAGCAGCCGCGCCTGGCCGCGCTGGAGCGGGAGCTCGTCGACTGCCGGCGCTGTCCCCGGCTGGTGGCCTGGCGCGAGCAGATCGCGCGCGAGCGCCGAGCGGCGTACGCCGAGCAGGAGTATTGGGGCAGGCCGGTCCCAGGCTTCGGGGACCCGCTGGCACGGGTGCTGGTGCTGGGACTGGCGCCGGCCGCGCATGGCGCGAATCGGACCGGCAGGATGTTCACCGGCGATCGCTCGGGCGATTTCCTGTATGCGGCGATGTGGCGCGCGGGCCTGGCCAGTCAGCCGACCTCGACGGCGCGCGGTGACGGTCTGCAACTGCGCGACGCTTGGGTCAGCGCGGCCGTGCGGTGCGCGCCGCCGGCGAACAAGCCCACGCCGGCCGAGCGCGAGGCGTGCCTGCCGTGGAGCGTGCGCGAGCTGGAGCTGCTGGCGCACGCGCGCGTGATTCTGTGTCTGGGCGCGTTTGCGTGGGATGCGGCGCTGCGTCTGTGTGCGGCCGTCGAATCGTCCGGCGGCGATGAGAAACCTGGTGGCGCCGATGCGCCGGTGTCGCCACGACGTGTACGGCGACCACGATTCGGTCACGGCGCCGAGCACGAGCGCGCGCGTTACACGCTGATCGGCTGCTACCACCCAAGCCAGCAGAACACGTTCACCGGCAGGTTGACCGAATCGATGATCGATGCGGTGTTCGCGCGTGCGAGCGAGCTGGTCAAGGCATCCAGGACGCCTGCTTCGGGAGGCGTCTAACCGGGAGCGCGATCGGGCGCTACCCTTGAGGTTATGCGTCTGGCGGATGCGCGTGGCCTCCTGAAGTCTGTGATCGCGGCAACAATCGCCACCGCGCTCGGTCTGGCCGCGTTCGGCGTGCTGGGGGCCGGCGCAGCGGAAGCTCCGACATCGGCGAGCCCTGCGTTGCGCACGGTGAGCGTCGAGGGGGTCGCAACGATCGCGATCGGCCAGAGCGCGAGCGCGGCGGAAGCGACGGCCGTCTACCGCCAGGGAATGACCGACGCGCTCGCGGACGGTCAGTCGAAGGCTCAGTTCCTGGCGAGCGGTACCGGAGCCACGCTCGGCGTCGTTCAGAGCGTCGTTGAAGACGGCGGTTACATCACATGCACGGGCAGCGAAATCGAATACTTGGGCGAACAGCCCGACTTTGGCTCAGCCGGGGTCTATGTATCGGCTGCGGGGGTGAGCATGCGAAGCGTTGCATCGCCGCCACAATCGACTCCCGCCGTCCGCAAACCGGCGGTGAAGTCTCACAAACGTAAACACAAGCCTGCCGCGAAATCCGCGGCGGCGAGCGGCTGCATTCTTTCGGCCCAGGTTTCGCTGGTCTACGGGCTGAGCTGAGGATTCGCGATTACGCGTACCCGTCAAAGTTGCTCTGCTGCCCTTTTAGGTTTACATAATATAGATTATCGAGCATTCAATCGGTGGCTGGGTTGGGTGCTTTGATGCTGCGGCGTCCTGTC
The DNA here is from genome assembly GCA_963736555.1 of uncultured Solirubrobacterales bacterium. Taxonomy (GTDB): domain Bacteria; phylum Actinomycetota; class Thermoleophilia; order Solirubrobacterales; family Solirubrobacteraceae; genus Palsa-744. Next base: position 13,916 of record CAVTPC010000014.1, on the reverse strand, counting down.
CATGTGAGACGTGCTTGTCCGCGAAACGGGCACGTCCCGAGCGCCACTCGCCTCGCGACCGCACCTTGGACGAATGAGCGTCAAGCGGGAGCGTTCACTTCGGTCGAAAGCGGGCGCCTCGGTCCTCGTCCGAGGCAAGCGTGAGCTGGGTACAGCTGAGACGCTCGGATCTCAGGGCAAAGCAGCAGCCGCGTGTTTGCCCAGCCGCATTTGGACTACCGTTGCCACTTGTGTTAACTGATTGCTGATTGCCGGCTGGCCGCCATTCTGCGAGCCGGTCGGCCTCCCGGTGCGGCCTCGTGCTCGGCGGAGTATTTTGTCGTGCGGGAGGCCCCGGGACGAAAGGCACATGGATGGGTGATGACGTGTTGGGCATCAACCTCCTCGGGGCTTTCTCGATCACCGTGGGGGGCCGTGTCATCCCCGACGACGCCTGGCGGCTACGCAAGGCGAAGACCCTGATCAAGCTGCTCGCGCTTGCGCCCGAATGTCGCCTGCACGCCGATCGGGCGACCGAGCTGCTTTGGGCGGGGCGCGAGGAAGCCTCCGCCCGGAACAATCTGCACCAGGCGATCTTTGCGGCGCGGCGGGCGCTCGACTCGGCCGGACTCGAGGGCCGCAACCGCCTGGAGCTCTACGAGGACGTGATCGCCCTCTGCCCGGACGATCCCGTGCGGATCGACGTAGTCGCCTTCGAGGAGGCCGCCGCGAGCGCGCGGGAGGGGCGCGACCCCGCCGCCTACCGGGACGCCCTCGATTCCTACGACGGCGAGCTGCTACCCGAGGACCGCTACGAGGAGTGGACGGCATCGCGGCGCGACGCCGTCCACGAGCTTCGCCTCGCTCTGGGGATCGAGCTGGCCGAGCTCGAGGCGCCGGAGCACCCCGCCGCGGCGATCGACCGCCTGCGATCGGTGCTGGTCGACGCGCCGCTCCACGAGCCCGCCCATCGGGCGCTGATGCGCCTCTACGTGGAGGGCGGGCGGCGGCAGGAGGCGCTGGCCCAGTTCCAGGAGCTGAAGCTCGGTCTGCGGCGCGAGTTCGAGGATGAGCCCGACGAGGTGACCCGCCGCCTCTACCGGGAGATACTCACGCGCGACGCGGGGGTGCAGGAGCCGGCGCGCCCACCCACGGCGGCCGCGGTGCGATCGCCGGCCGAGAGCCCGAACAATCTCCCGCGGCAGCTGACGAGCTTCATCGGCCGCGAGCGCGAGCTGGCCGAGGCCGCCGCGCTCCTGCGCAACTCGCGGCTGTTGACGCTGACCGGGGCAGGCGGCTGCGGCAAGACGAGGCTCGCTCTGGAGCTGGCCGGGCAGCGGGCCGACGACTTTGCCGACGGCGTCTGGCCGGTGGAGCTGGCCGCGCTCGGGGAGCCCGAGCTGATCGGGCCGGCGATCGCGCAGGCCCTGGACACGCGGCTTGCCTCCGACCGCGCCCCGGAGGTCGCGCTCGCCGGGCACATCGGCGATCGCCGGCAGCTGCTTCTGCTCGACAACTGCGAGCACCTCGTAGAGCCTGTCGCGCATCTCGTCGAGGCGCTGCTGCGGCACTGCCCCCGCCTCACGGTGCTGGCGACCAGCCGCGAGCCACTCCGCGTCCCCGGCGAGGTGACCTGGCGGGTCCCATCCCTCTCACTCCCGGAGCTGGTCGATCACTCCCCCTCGGAAGGATCGCTGGAGGCGGAGTCGGTGCGACTATTCACCGTTCGGGCGGGCCAGGCGGCCCCTGGCTTCGAGCTGGACGGCGAGAACGTGGCCGCGATCTCGGCCCTCTGTCACCGGCTCGACGGGATGCCGCTGGCGATCGAGCTCGCGGCGGCCCGGGTTGGCGCCCTGACCCCTGCACAGATTGTCGAGCGCCTCGATGACTCCCTCGACCTGCTCGCGGGCGGGAGCCGCACCGCGATGACCCGGCAGCAGACGCTACGGGCGACGCTCGCCTGGAGCTTCGATCTGCTCGACGGCGACGAGCAGATCCTCCTGCGGCGCCTTGCAGTGTTCGCTGGGAGCTTCGGCCTGGAGGCGGCCGAGGACATCTGCGCAGAGGATCCGCTCAAGCGCCAGGAGGCGGTCGCGCTCCTCGGCCGCCTGATTGACAAGTCGCTCGTCCACGTCGAAGAGGGCCCCGGCGATCGCCGCTACCGCTTGCTGGAGACCGTGCGGCAGTACGCCGCGGAGCGACTGGACGAGGCCGGGGAGAGCGACGCCTTCGCGCGCCGCCATCGCGACTGGTACATCGAGCTCGCTGAGAGTGACCCGACGCCCGCCGGCGACCTCCCGGCAAGGGACCGGCTCCGGCGGCTGGATCTGGAGCGCGACAACCTCCGCGCCGCCCTCGCCTCGGCCCTGGCCGACGATCCTCAACTCGCCCTCCGCCTGACCGTCGCCCTCTGGCGTTTCTGGCTGATGCGCGGCTACCTCGCCGAGGGCTACCGCTGGCTCGATGCCTCCCTGGCGGCGGCGCCGGAGCACACCGCCGATCGCGCCCGTGCCCTGCTCGCCGCCTGCCTCGTGGGCCTGCGGCGCGGTGTCCATGGGCGACTACAGGAGTTCGGCGCCGAAAGCGTCGCGATCTTCAGCGAGCTCGGCGACCACGCCGGCATGTTCGATGCGGTCGAGGTTTCGACGGCCTATCACGCGATCGTCAGCGGCCCAGCGGACATCGAGGCGCTGCTCGGCGAGCACGAGACGCTGCACGTGGACGATCTCCCCGCTGCCCGGCCGCCGACATGGGCGGCGCATACGCGCGCCATCGCGGCCTGGTTTCGGCGTGAATATCCGCAAGCGCGCCAACAGTTCGAGCTCGCACTCAATCGGGCCGGAGAGCTCCTCGCCGAGCCGCGTCCCGCACTCTGGCCGATGAGCTACGCGCTGATCACCGTCGCGCCCGAGACCGGCTACCCGTTGCTCCTGCAGGAGGACACGGCGATCGTCTGTCGCCGGGTGAGCGCAGATGCGGCGATTGCCTACATCCTTGGCAATCTCGCCGCCGTCGATCGGGTGCAGGGCGACTTCGACCGGGCGGGTGAATTGATCGAGGAGAGCCTCGCGCGCTTCCAGGCACTCGCCGACGTGCAGGGGGAAGCCTTCGCGCTGGGCGCACTCGGCAACCTCGCCCGCTCAAGCGGGGACTTCGAGCGCGGCCGGGAGCTACTTGGCCGCAGCCTCGCTCTCCGCCAGGAAGTCGGCGACCGGCGCGGCACCGGGATTACGCTCGGGTGCCTGGCCGTGCTACTCGCTCGCTCAGGCGACCCGGCAGGCGCCCGGGCCGCCGCGGAGCAGAGCCGTGACTGGTTCGCCGAGAACGACGACATGATCGGCCTCAGTGCCGCCGAGCTCAGCCTGGCGAACGTGGCGCTGGCCGCCGGCGATCGGGTGGGGGCCCGCGCGCATCTGCAGGACGCTGTCTCGGTGTTCGAGGCTATCGAGTCCACCCCCCAGGAGGGTTGGGTACTGGCCGTGCTCGCCGCGATGTCCGCCGAGGACGGCGAACCGGCGACGGCGCGCCGCTGGCTCGACCGGGCGATCTCGCATTTTGAGTTGCGCGGCGGCGACGCCGGCATGGCCTACTGCCGTGAGGTGGAGCGCGGGCCGGGAGTCGCCGCGGGGAGCGAGATAGCCCAGTGACCCGACTTAGAGGATCCCTAAGACGCTGCAAAGTGGGAGCTAAGAGGCGGCCCGTAGCCTCGCTGGGCGTCGTCGAAGCGCGACGTCAAACAACCGAACTGAGGAGGAGGCCAGCATGGCTACACAAGGAGTGCTTGGAGCGGCAACGCTGAAGGAGTTCGAGGACGGGCTGCACGGAGAACTGATCCGGCCCGGCGACGACGCCTACGACGAGGCTCGTTCGATCTGGAACGGCGCCCATGACGCCCGCCCGACGGTGATCGCCCGCTGCGTCGATTCCTCCGACGTGCGCCACGCCATCGGCTTCGCGCGCAGCGAGGGGCTCGACGTCGCCGTGCGCGGCGGCAGCCACAGCATTCCCGGCTTCTCGACCTGCGACGACGGCATCGTCATCGACCTCTCGCCGATGAATGCCGTCACGGTGGATGTGAGCGGCCGCACCGCCACCGCCGAGGGCGGCGTCACCTGGGGAGAGTTCGACGCCGCCACCCAGGAGCACGGCCTCGCCACCACCGGGGGCCTGATCTCCACCACCGGCGTCGCCGGCTTCACGCTCGGCGGCGGGATCGGCTGGCTGATGCGCAAGTACGGCCTGGCCTGCGACAACCTGCGCTCGGCCGAGGTCATCACCGCCGACGGGCAGATCCTCACCGCGAGCGCGACGGAGAATCCCGACCTCTTCTGGGGCCTGCGCAGCGGAGGCGGCAACTTCGGCGTCGTCACCTCCTTCGAGTTCGATCTGCACCCGGTCGGCCCGACCGTGGCCGCCGGCCCGGTCTTCTATCCGGGCGACCGCGCCGAGGAGATCATGCGCTTCTACCGCGATTTCGCGCGCGAGGTGCCGGATGAGCTGAGCACCCTGGTCAACCTGATCACCGCGCCACCCGCCCCGTTCCTGCCCGAGGACTGGCACGGCAAGAAGCTCATCGCCCTGGTCGGCTGCTACTCCGGCGACCCCGAGGAGGGGATGAAGGCGCTGCAACCGATCCGCGATCTAGGCGACCCCGTCGCCGACCTGGTCGGTCCGATGCCCTACGTGCAGATGCAGAGCCTGCTCGACGCGCTCTGGCCGAAGGGCACCCAGGCCTACATGAAGGCGGGCTACTTCCGCGAGCTCGACGACCACGCGATCGAGACGATGGCCCGCTTCCATCAGAACGTGACCTCCCCGTCCTCGGAGATTCACATCCAGCAGTTCGGCGGCGCGATCGCCCGTGTCGGTGAGGACGAGACCGCCCACGGCGAGCGCCAGGCGCCGTTCGTGCTCAACGTGATCGCCACGACCCACGAGCCGACCGGCCTGGAGACCCATATCGATTGGGCGCAGCGGCTCTACGCCGAGATCGAGCCGTCGCTGACCGGTGGCGCCTACATCAACTTCCTCTCCTCTGAGGGCGAGGATCGGGTGCAGGCGGCCTACGGGACCGAGAAGTTCGCCCGGCTCCGCGCGCTCAAGGACCGCTACGACCCGACCAACCTGTTCCACCTCAACCAGAACATCCCGCCATCGTGATCGTGGCGGTGAGGGTCGAGGAGATGACGTTCCGCTCTGAGGGCATGGACTGTGCGGCCCGGGTCTACCGGCCGGACGTTGCGCCCGGGGAGATTACGCCGTGCGTCGTTATGGCTAATGGTTTCAGCCTTACGCGCGATGATGGTCTGCCGGCGTTTGCGGAGCGGTTCGCGGGCTCGGGCGGGTTGGTGGGCGTCCTCGTCGCGCTCGTCACCGCGCCCTCGTCTTACTCCGCCACCTCGGCCGCTGCTGCGAACCCTCGCCTGCAGTGGTCCATCAGCACGTCGTAGTCCTCGACCTTTGAGATCTCGAAGTATTCGGCGTCGGTGACGACCTCGAGGTTGTGGCCGGGGGCCCAGTAGTAGGTCTCTCCGGCCGTGTAGTCGCGGGAGCCGTCTGCGCTATGTACCCGCATGGTGCCGGAGAAGATGTAGCCCCAGTGCGCGCACTGGCACCGATCGTTCGGGAGCCCCGCAAACAGTTCGTCGGTCTTCCCGCCCGCCTCCATACGGATGAGACACATTGCGAGACCGTCGAGGTCCTTGCGCCGGATTGCTACCCCTGGCCCTTCCAAGTCGCTCGGTAGATCGTCCCACGCCAAGCCATCCGTCATGTCCCGCTCCTCCTCTGTCAGTTTGGGTTCGTTGCGGCTCGAACTCGCTCGTCCTGGCCGCGCGTGCGACGGGTGCGCGTGACTCTCGTCGCTGAGCAGGAAACGTGTGCCCAAGACGGCAGCGATCGCGCCCGCATCGAGTGCCTGCCCCACACCTTCCCGGTCAACGATCCCTCCGGCCGCCAGAACTGGGAGCTTGACCGCAGCGCGAACGCGCTCGACCAATTCGAGCACCGGCGTCGTACCGCGAACGTGCCCGCCTCGATCAACTGGCATCGCTGACCCGCTGGGCCAATCAGACGGCCACGTTGCATGGGGGCGCACCACCCACCGCTCACTCGCCCCCCCCAGTCTCATATGACTGAGACGCCAACGGTCTCATATGGATGAGACGGAGCTGTCTCGCATCGTGAGACGCCGCAGCAACCCAACGGCGCACGACGCCAAGATCGAGTTCTCCCTCACCGAAGAGGACGCGCTGGACATGCTCTCGACCATTTCGATGGTTAACCGCCGCCTCGATGGCGCGACGATCACACCGGCCGCGCCCGGCTACGCACGAGCGGCAGCTAACGAACAGTCCGACCGGGTTCGAGCAAGCTCCCCGTCTCCCCTGGTCGCTGTCCAGCCGTCCCTGCCCTCATCTACCGTGAAGCCATGCCGCGCCAACTCGACGCCCGCAGCTACGGACGCGTCTTCGATGAGGTCGCCGAGGACTATGACCGTCATCGCCCGACCTACCCGGACGAACTCGTCGACCGGGCGTGCGAGGGCATCGGCCCCGGCGCCGCGGTGCTCGAGATCGGCTGCGGCACGGGACAGCTCACCCGCAGCCTGCTGGCCCGCGAGCTGCGGGTGACAGCCGTGGAGCCGGGCCGGCAACTGATCGCGCGGGCTCGCGATCAGTTGAACGGCATCGGCGATGTGCAGTTCGTCAACGCGCGCCTGGAGGACGTCTCGCTGCCGCGTGCCCACTACTCGGCTGTGTTCTCGGCGTCGGCGATCCATTGGATCGATCCGGATGTGAGCTGGCGCAAGGCGGCCGACGCGCTGGTGGACGGCGGGAGCCTTGCCCTGGTCTCGTACTTCGGGCTCGACGATCCCCGCAGCGCTGACGATCGACAGGCGCTGCATGCCGCCATGACGACGATCGCGCCCGAACTTGCCGCCGATTGGCCTACCTACCGCGACCTCGCCGGCACCCTCGCCGGCGTTGCGGCACGGCGCGAGAACCTCTCGGAGGTATGGGCGTGGCTGGGGGGCTATGAGATCGCGCGCGGGTATGCGGCAGACCTGTTTGATGACGCGCAGGTCGTCGCAGTGCCGACGCAGCTGGAGCACACCGCCGACGAACTCAACGCTCTGCTGGGCACCATGTCGTTCTGGGCAGGACTGTCACCCCGACAGCGCGACGCTCTCGCCGCCGAAAACCAAACCTTTCACCAGCGGATCGGCCGGCCGATCCGCTCGAGCACAGTCGCCTGCCTGGTAGTGGCACGGCGCCAGTCCCGCACCTAACCAGCGCGAGTTGCGCTGGCGCCCCAAACACGATGCGCTGGAGACATTGCGCGAAACGATCACAACCGCGCGGATGGATCGCTTCGTGCGCTGAGATCCGTCGCGAGTATCGCCTGGAGACGACCCTCGTCCGATGCCGGCAAACTGCACAGGTCTCTCAACCATCCCCAGGTGCGAGCCCACCACGAGCAGCCTGAGGGCTCAGCGGTCGAACCAGCGGGCGCGGCGGCTGGAGCCGAATTGCTCCTTCTCGGCTACCTTGGCCGCGGATGGCGCGTTGAACGTTCCGGTTCGCTCGGGGCCTGACAGGAAGTCGATGTCCACGCTCCCGACCCGTCCCGCGCCGAACTCGATGTAGCACGTCCCGCGCCCGAGGTGAGGCCCCGGCGGGTCACCGCCTCGCAGTCTGTGGACCAGCGTCTGCGCCACGACCCGCGCGGCCCCCTCGGCGAACACCCCGGCCTTCGGCACGCCCGCGGTGGCGACGTCGCCGACCGCATACACGTCGGGGTAACGCGTCTGCAGCGTGGCCGAGTCCACCGGCACGTAGCCGTCCTCGGTCATGTCGCTGGCGATGACCACCTCGGGCGCGCGGTGCTTCGGTACACCGAGGAACAAGTCGAACGCCAGCTCGGTGTCGTCGTCGAGCACCGCAACGCTGCGCACTGGGTCGAGTGAGCTGATACGGCGACCGGCGATCAGCGTGATGTCGCGCTCGGCGAACTCTGTGATCAACGCGGCAGATGTCTCCGGCGAGGGTGGCACCGGCGTGCCCAGCGGAATCACGAACGTGATCTGACACTCCTCACGAACCCCGCGCGCCCTCAGCTCGTCATCCAGGAGCAGCGCGCACTCGCTCGGCGCGGGAGGGCACTTGAACGGCGCCCCGCACACGCCGATGACCGCGTGCCCCTCAGAAAACGCCGGGATGATCCCGGCCAGCCGTTCGGCGCCGGCGACGGAGTAGAACTCGTTTCCACCCTCGACCAGCCCGGGTGTGGCGTTCATGTCATAGTCGGCGCCCAACGCGATCACGAGCACGTCAGCGTCGTGGACACCGGCATCCGTCGTGACGCGCCGGGTTTCGGGGTCGATCGCGGTGATCGTCTCCCGCACGACGCGCACACCGGGCTTTGCGATCTCGCTGTAGGGCAACCGGACCGCATCCGGCGTCGCACGACCGAACATCACGGCGAGCTTTGAGAACCCGAACACGAACGCGTCGTTCTTGTCGATCACGGTCACCTCGACCGTGTCGCCGAGTGTCTGCGACAGCACGCTCGACAGCTCGAGCCCGCCGAAGCCCGCTCCGAGGATGACGATCCGGGTCGGCATTCAGGCGATCCTACCCCACCGCCACACACAGCACAGACAGCGTTTTTTTTTATAGGTGTGGTGAGAGATCCGGGAAAGGCAGGCCCGATGGTCCAGCACGCCCGGATCACGTTCGAGCCGACCGAGCTGGGCACGCGAGTCCGGTTGCACGCGCACGGACAGCCGAGTGGAGCGATGCGGTTGGCTCAACCCCTCCTGCGCCCCACCCTCAAGCGTCAGTTGGCCAGCTACTGCGCCACGCTCAAGCGGATGCTCGAGGATTGAGCGGACGAACGGAGGATCGGGCCGCCCACTCTGGGCGAGTCGTCTATCCCTTTCGTTTCTTCGCCTTGGTCGCCTGCTTCTGCACGAGCTGGATGCTTGCGCGCTCTGTGCTCGTCGGGCTGGGCGAAGACTTGACGATGGTGAGCGTGGCGCTGAGCTTGCCGTGACCGGCCTTCAACAGCGCGCGCCCGGCCGCGGTGAGCGTGATCGTGACGACCCCGGTCTTGCCGGCCGGGATCGAGAACGTGGCCGTACCGATCGTCTCGGTTTTGCCTTTCTTGCCTTTCTTGGCCTTGACGGTGAGCGTCAGTTTGCCGGCGCATGTGGCTGTGCCCGTGCAGGTGAGCTTGACCGATGCCTTACCGCCACTCTGAACGCTGAAGACCGACCCGGTCAGCGAAACGCCGCCGGCGATCGCGATTTTGGCTTCTTCCTGCTTCTTTGCCGGAGTTTCTTCCGGATGCTTCTTGGCCGCGAGCGCTTCTTCTTCCTGGCGCTTCCTGGTAGCCGCCGCTTCTTCAGATTCGGCTTCGCGTCTTTCCCTGGCTTCTTCATGGATGGCGGCACTGTTGGCGCTCACCGCACTCTTGCTCCCGACGGTGTCGGTCGCCGTCACTTCGCAGGAGATGCTGTGGCCTTCGTCGGCCGCCGTCACGGTGTAGACGCTCGATTCGGCGCCGCCGATCGCCACGCCATCGCGCAACCACTTGTATGTGTAGGAAGTCGGCGCTGGGGTGGCCCACGTCCCTTGCGAGCACGTCAGCGTCAGCCCGACCTCGGTCGTTCCGCTGACGATCGGCGCCACCGTGTTTTCGGGCGCCGTGATGCCGGTCACTTCCATGTCGCGGGTTGCGCGGGCGCCGTTGGTGTACTCGCCAAACGCCACGCACGAGCCCGCCGCGGGACACTGGACCTCGCCGAAGATGATTCCCGGGTTGTTCGCGGCGTTCGCGGGCGCGGCGATCTCCCTCGCCTGGCCCCACAACCCGCCCGCCTCTTCGGCGACCATCGCCTCCCGGTCTCCTTCTGCGTCTCGGTACGCGCCGATCGTGACGCACGCGCCCGACGCATCGCAGGCCAGTTGAAGACCGACTTCCGGGTTGCTTGCGGCGTTTGCGGGAGGTGTTATCTCGCTCGCCGGCCCCCACACGCCGTCCGTCTCATCGGCGACCATCGCCTCCTGGTCGCCAGCATTGTCGGTGTACTCAGCGGTAACTACACACGAGCCCGAGGCGATGCACGCGATCGAACCGAACGGGTGTGGATTGGCTGCAGCGTTCGCGGGAGCCACGATCTGGCTTGCCTGGCCCCATACCCCGCCTGACTCTTCGGCGACCATCCCCTCTTGGCTGCCGGAGCTGTCGGTGTACCTACCCACAGCGACGCACGGACGCGACGCGACACACACCACCGAATTAAGCCTTGATTCGGGCTTGCCCCCGGCGTTTGCCGGCGGCGCGATCTGGCTGGCCTGAGCCCATTTGCCGCCGGTCTCGGTGACCGTCATCGCTTCCTCGGTCTTGGTTGAGCCGTCCCAGTATTCGCCGATCCCAACACACGACCCTGCCGCCGAGCAGGCAACCCCATCCAGGTGGGACCCCGAGTTGCTTTCAGCGTTTGCGGGCAGCTCGATCTCGCTTGCCGGCCCCCACGACCCGCCCGTCTGATCGGCGACCATCGCCTCCCAGTCGCCATCTTCGTCGATGTACTCGCCGCGGGCTACACACGACCCCGCCGCAGGACAGGCAACCGAGGCAAGGGAAGCTTCCGGATTGCTTGCAGCGTTTGCCGGCAACTCGATCTCGCTCGCCGTGTTCCACACCCCGCCCGTCTCGGTCACGGCCATCGCCGCTTCGCCGCCGTCTTCCTTCAAGTAGTGGCCGACCGCGGCGCAATCGCCCGGTTCGGTGCACGCGACCGAAGGTGTAGGAAACCCAAACCCGGCTTTCTGGCCGCTTGTTGCAGCGTCTGCCGGCAGCGCTATCTCGACCGCCTGTCCCCACGATCCGTTGATCCTGGTGGCGGCCATTGCCTCCTGGTTGCCGTTTTCGTCCGTGTAGGAGCCAACGCCGGCGCAATACGACGTCGTCGGACACGCTCCCCAATCGAAGCGTTCTTCCGGTTCTCTGCCAGCGTTTGCGGGGGCCGTCACGGGCACCCCGATCCCCGACGACCACGAGAACGGCGCGATCGCGAGCTCGGGGGGTTCGGGAGTGATGGCCGTGGTGAACGATTCTTCCTTTCCATAGCTCGTGGCCGTTGCGTTTTCGACCACGCTGGCCACCGCCCGCCAGCGATAGGTGTGGCCCGCAATCAGGCCTTCGACCTTGGCCGACAGGGTCAGTTCGCCTTCCCCACCGATGCCGCCGCAGGACACTTCGTGTTCGGAGACCGAGGCTTCCCCATACTGGAAATGGCATTCGGTCGGCTCCCCCTCGTTGTCGATGCCCGCCTGCAGGAGCACGGCTGTGTCCCAGCGTTCGGCGACCGACTCGCTGACCACCACCGGCGGGACGGCCGCTGTCTTGAACCGCACCGGGGCGCTCAGTTCGTCCGGTTCAAACGTTCCCCCCGGGTTGTGGGCGCCCAGGCACACCGAGTATTCGGTGTCCGGGGTGAGCCCTGACAGCGGGGCTTGGACGGATTCGCCCTTGGCCCCCGAAGCCACGCCCGGCGGCTGTGGCGCCTCAGCGCACCAAACCCGCAGTTGGTCTCAGGGCCAGCGTAGAAGAAGTCGTATTCGACGTGCGCTTCGGGGCTCGCGGCGTTCGGGTCCAACACGCCGTGCACGACCGCCGTCGTCGTCGTGATGCTCGTCACCGGTTCCACTGTGCGCATTTCCGGGACTTCGGGCGGCGGGGCGGCGAGAGCGGGAGCGGCCCAGGTGCCACCAGCAAGGGCAAAGGCAAGGGCGACGGCAAGCCGACAGATCGATGATGATCTCATGACGTGACGCTGCTTTCTGTGCCTGCGCAACACGATCTCATTGCCTGCCCCGAGCGGCATCCTACCAGGCGGTCTGTCCCCTACACGCGCCTCCCCCGCTCTCCCCAACCTAACTCGAATCGGTGCTGGCGTGCCGGGCCCACCCGATCAAGAACCACGGCTGCACGCACGGCGCAGTCCAACAGCTCGACGCAGCGCTCGGCCACCGGCCAAACCGGCGCCGGGTGCGCTCGCCCCGCTCGGCACAGCCATGGCGTGAAATATACGCCAGGTGGCCGATGTTTGGCGGCGTCGCTATGTGTAGTGTTACCCGCCAATGGGTGCGGCTGCGCCAACATGCTCGATCCGCGATCTGCCGGCGCCGCGCGGCCTGCCGCTGCTGGGCAACCTGCACCAGACATGGCATCTGGACCGAGCACACCTCGTGGTCGAGAAGTGGGCCGATCGCTATGGTCCGATCTTCAAGTTCCTGTAACTATTTAGGTCCTGCTGGTTTCGTTCGTCAGGGGTGAGCGCAGGTTCGGGTGTGGGGTGTGCAGCGTGGGGAGGTCGTTGTGGGCAGGATTCCGCCTGGTTGCAGGGAATCTTGCGGGCATGGCCGATGCAGGGCAGCTCAGTCGTGAGGAGCTTGAAGCCCGGATCACCGATCAGGATGCGGTGATCGCGGCGCTGCGGGGGCAGAGCGTCGAGCAGCAGGCGATGATCGCCGAGTTGAGGGCCGAGATCGTCGAGTTGCGGGGCAGGCTGGATGGAACTCTAGGAACTCGAGCAAGCCGCCGTCCTCCGATGGTTACTCAAAACCGTCGCCGAAGAAGCGCAGCCTGCGGGAGCGCTCGGGGCGCAAACCGGGCGGCCAGCATGGTCATGAGGGTGCCCACTTGGAGCGGGTGGAGGTCCCCGACCGTGTGATTATCCATGAGCCCGACGTTTGCGAGGACTGCGGGCGCGATTTGGCTGACGGGGAAGAGCTTGAGGGCGGGGAGTCTCGTCAGGTTTTCGATATCCCCGAGAAGCTCGCGCTGGAAGTGATAGAGCATCTCGCGAAAGCCCGGCGCTGCAATGCTTGTGGGCTCGTGAATGAGGGTCGTTTCCCCGGCGGCGTGGCCGCTGACACACAGTACGGGGCCAACCTGCACGCCTTCGGTGTCTACCTCATCGTCTTCCAGCACATCCCCTATGAGCGCGCCCGCAACCTGATCTGCGACCTGATCGGCCCGCAGGTCTCCACAGCCACGTTGAAGGCCTGGGTGGACAAGGCCGCGCAGGGCCTGACCGATTTCGATGAGCAGTTGCGAGCACTGCTCGGTGATCAGCCGGTAGCCCACTTCGACGAGACGGGCCTGCGCATCGCAGAGCGCCTTTCCTGGGTGCACTGTGCCTCCACGCAGACGTTGACGCGCTACACGGTCCACGCCAAGCGCGGAGGGCAGGCGATGGATGACGCCGGCGTGCTGCCCGGCTTCACCGGCGTGGCCGTGCACGACGGCTTCTCCCCATATCGCGCCTACACCGACGCGGCCCACGCGCTCTGCGGCGCTCACCACCTCAGGGAGCTGATCGCCGCCACCGAAGCAGGGCAGCTCTGGGCCTCGGGCATGAGTTGTTTTCTGCTGGACACCAAGGATCTGGTCGATCAGGCCAAGACGGCCGGCCGCCAGGCGCTGGACGCCCCGGCCCTGGCAGAACTTCACCGCAACTACCGCGACCTGATCGCCTCGGGCTACGAGCAGAACCCCGGTCTGGCACAGAACGCCGGGAAGCGGATCAAGCGCTCAAAGGCGCAGAACCTGCTGCTGCGCCTGGATCGGTGCGAGCGCGAAGTGCCTCATGCCGACGACTTCGCCGTTCCCTTCTCGAACAACCTCTGCGAGTCCGACCTTCGCATGGTCAAGCTGCAACAGAAGATATCCGGGTGCTTCCGCACGATGGACGGCGCCGAACGCTACCTGACAGTGCGCTCCTACATCTCCACCGCCAAAAAGCAAGGCCAGCGCCCACTACAAGCACTCGCCCAGCTCGCGGCCGGACAACCATGGCTGCCGGCATCCGCGCCGGGCTGACCCAATCCGGCCGGGCCAGCAGGACGTGAATAGTTACCATC
>CAVTPC010000013.1:0-62650 GCA_963736555.1 uncultured Solirubrobacterales bacterium | reverse complement strand
TCGTCCTCGACCACCACACAGGCCGCGCCTCGCTCAGCGAGCCCTTTGAGCACTGTGACAAGGCTCTCCGCGCAGCGCGCGTCCCGACCACCCCTCCCCAACGAGGAGTCGCCAGCCGAGCAGGGTCAACCGCCTCGGGCGCAAGCGTGTATGCGTGGCCTTGGTGCTCATCGATGAACTTGCGCGCTGCGGCGGAAATCACCTTCACCCCTCCTTGGCCAAGTGAGTGTCGCACCCAGTTGAGCGCGACGGTCTGATCTATCTCGGTGCGTTGAGGAAGGTCACTCATGGTTCTATCCGGCCGTCGAGGTAGATGCGATATTCCGAACCGTCGGGAGCCTTGTAATCAACTGCGGACCGACCGGCTCTCCGTGAGCCAAATCTGGATGCAAGGTCTCACCCGTATCAGAGTTTACCAGGCACCTTCATCGCTACCCACCGGACCGTTGCCGTGCCACTCCCAGCCAGGTCCGGGAGATTCCGCTGGGTTGTTGAAGTTAGGTGAGATTTCACTGCAATTCTCTCTCTGCGTTTCCTTTTCGTGAAGCCCCGCTTCACCTTCGTCGTTAGGTCCTTCGTTTCGTTGACCGCGTTCCACACGCTTTCGATGCCGTGTTGGCTTTTCTACGCCGTGGCTAGTGCTTCTTCCGCCGCCGGGGACGGACCACAGAACGGGAGGTAACAGGGACGCCACCTTCGCCGAGCCCTTCCGCTGTCGATGAGAGCCCGGTCGGGTCCACGTTGTTGACGGGGTTGTCGCCCGCGTAGTTGTAGGGTGCCCCCGTCACACCCACGAATCGATCGACGCTTAGGAACTGCGCGGTCGCGGGATCGTAGACGCGAGCGCCCATGTAGATAATAAGCCCAGTATCGCTGCTCGTGTACTGCCCGTCGTACCCGAATGGTGTCGTCACCGTGCCTTCACAGGAGGAAGTGCCATAGGCGCTGTAGCTGCATTTGCCTTCGACCGTGCCCGTCGAGCCCGTGATGAGCCGTGTCGAGCCCTGCTGATCGTGATGGAGATAGGTCGGCGTTTCCGATCCATTGATTTGCTCAACCGGGAGCCCGTCGGGACCATAGATGTAGCTGTTGGTGCCATCGCTGAGGATCAGCGGGACGCTTTCGGTCGTGTCCCACGCGAAGTAGCTGGTCGCGCCGGAGATCGTCTGTGACACGCGCAGTCCTTCGCCGTTGTAAGCGTAGCTGTCTTCGATTTCCGGGGTGGCGCCTTCTTTGGGGCGTTTGACCGAGATCAGGTTGCCGGCATGGTCGTAGCCATAGGTGGTCGCAGGACCGCTGGAAGGAGTCGTCTTCGTGCGCTCACCGAGTTCGTCGTAGGCGTAGGTCACGCCGGTGCCTGTTTCGAGCTCATCGTCTTCATTGTACGTGTTGGTGCTGCCAGGAGTCGTGGTGGGATTGTTCGCGGCGTCGTATGCGTAGCTGTTACCTTCAGCTTCGGTGAGACGGTTGTTTTCGTCGTAAGTGTAGCCGATCGTTCCCGCGCCAGGAAGCCCTGCGCTGACCGTTTTGGTGACCTGCCCA
The DNA here is from genome assembly GCA_963736555.1 of uncultured Solirubrobacterales bacterium. Taxonomy (GTDB): domain Bacteria; phylum Actinomycetota; class Thermoleophilia; order Solirubrobacterales; family Solirubrobacteraceae; genus Palsa-744. The sequence goes on along the minus strand of CAVTPC010000013.1, from coordinate 61,108 downwards.
TCATCGTCACGGGTGTAGGCGAGCGAGGCGAGCGTCCCCGCGCCCTCGTTCATCTTAACTTCGCTCATCCGATCGGCGTCGTTGTAGGCATACGTGCTTCGTCGCCAGTGCTGGACAGGAACACGGGATATCAGTCGTCACCAGCCTGATCGTCCTTGCGCCACAACATGATGTCAACCGCCAGCATCACGTTGTTCTCGGCCGCCCATCGCACAACGGGACGTGGAAACGTTACGTCTGGCGTCTGCGCGGATCTCGGTTCCACCGCACACGTAAGCATCGGCTCCACGCCGATCTCAACACAGACCGCGCGCAGCTTGTCACTGACCGGGCGTAGGCGAGATATCACTTCCTCTAGCATGCCGTCTATTTTGACGGTATAGACAGGGCCTACCGAGATCCGCCATCTCGTGAAAGTCCGTCGTCCTTTTCCCTCATGAATCGGATCACCAATTCGATTCTGTTGGGTTGGTTGTACGCCAAGCTGTTCTGTAACGTAATCAGGATCAAACGAGGCCCCCTCCCGCTCTAGGGCAACGAGATCGAACGAAGTCCAAACCTCCGGTAGAGCTTCATCACTCATTTCGGGCCGTTACTTTGGTGGCGCTGGTGTGTCGGGAACTGGACCGGCGATGACCATCGGGCAGCTGTCGTGCGCCAAAATGTATTGTGCGGACGAGTCATCCTGGGGATCGAAGTGGGCGTGTGCGCCGGGCACGTGCCAGTCCTCTTCGTCTGCGAGTTCTTCTATTGCATAGATCAATCGCGCAAAGCCCGTCCCCCCTCCCGTGAACCTCGCCACATCTTGCTCAACCTCAATCGCGGCACCGTCCCCGGTGCGTTGGATCATCAACGCCCGGAGTGGTCGAACGACCGGACGAACAGTGTCCGTCTCTAACAGCATTGTGGAGGACGCAGGATCACTTAGCCAAGCTGCAAGTAACTATTTAGGTCCTGCTGGTTTCGTTCGTCAGGGGTGAGCGCAGGTTCGGGTGTGGGGTGTGCAGCGTGGGGAGGTTGTTGTGGGCAGGATTCCGCCTGGTTGCAGGGAATCTTGCGGGCATGGCCGATGCAGGGCAGCTCAGTCGTGAGGAGCTTGAAGCCCGGATCACCGATCAGGATGCGGTGATCGCGGCGCTGCGGGGGCAGAGCGTCGAGCAGCAGGCGATGATCGCCGAGTTGAGGGCCGAGATCGTCGAGTTGCGGGGCAGGCTGGATGAGAACTCTAGGAACTCGAGCAAGCCGCCGTCCTCCGATGGTTACTCAAAACCGTCGCCGAAGAAGCGCAGCCTGCGGGAGCGCTCGGGGCGCAAACCGGGCGGCCAGCATGGTCATGAGGGTGCCCACTTGGAGCGGGTGGAGGTCCCCGACCGTGTGATTATCCATGAGCCCGACGTTTGCGAGGACTGCGGGCGCGATTTGGCTGACGGGGAAGAGCTTGAGGGCGGGGAGTCTCGTCAGGTTTTCGATATCCCCGAGAAGCTCGCGCTGGAAGTGATAGAGCATCTCGCGAAAGCCCGGCGCTGCAATGCTTGTGGGCTCGTGAATGAGGGTCGTTTCCCCGGCGGCGTGGCCGCTGACACACAGTACGGGGCCAACCTGCACGCCTTCGGTGTCTACCTCATCGTCTTCCAGCACATCCCCTATGAGCGCGCCCGCAACCTGATCTGCGACCTGATCGGCCCGCAGGTCTCCACAGCCACGTTGAAGGCCTGGGTGGACAAGGCCGCGCAGGGCCTGACCGATTTCGATGAGCAGTTGCGAGCACTGCTCGGTGATCAGCCGGTAGCCCACTTCGACGAGACGGGCCTGCGCATCGCAGAGCGCCTTTCCTGGGTGCACTGTGCCTCCACGCAGACGTTGACGCGCTACACGGTCCACGCCAAGCGCGGAGGGCAGGCGATGGATGACGCCGGCGTGCTGCCCGGCTTCACCGGCGTGGCCGTGCACGACGGCTTCTCCCCATATCGCGCCTACACCGACGCGGCCCACGCGCTCTGCGGCGCTCACCACCTCAGGGAGCTGATCGCCGCCACCGAAGCAGGGCAGCTCTGGGCCTCGGGCATGAGTTGTTTTCTGCTGGACACCAAGGATCTGGTCGATCAGGCCAAGACGGCCGGCCGCCAGGCGCTGGACGCCCCGGCCCTGGCAGAACTTCACCGCAACTACCGCGACCTGATCGCCTCGGGCTACGAGCAGAACCCCGGTCTGGCACAGAACGCCGGGAAGCGGATCAAGCGCTCAAAGGCGCAGAACCTGCTGCTGCGCCTGGATCGGTGCGAGCGCGAAGTGACCCTCTTCGCCCACGACTTCGCCGTTCCCTTCTCGAACAACCTCTGCGAGTCCGACCTTCGCATGGTCAAGCTGCAACAGAAGATATCCGGGTGCTTCCGCACGATGGACGGCGCCGAACGCTACCTGACAGTGCGCTCCTACATCTCCACCGCCAAAAAGCAAGGCCAGCGCCCACTACAAGCACTCGCCCAACTCGCGGCCGGACAACCATGGCTGCCGGCATCCGCGCCGGGCTGACCCAATCCGGCCGGGCCAGCAGGACGTGAATAGTTACAGCTGCAAAGCCTCGCAAGTCATCGCTATCAGCGATCAGAATGATACTTCCCGTCTCAGTGTTTACTTCTCCGTACATCGACATTACGTTGTAACTATTTAGGTCCTGCTGGTTTCGTTCGTCAGGGGTGAGCGCAGGTTCGGGTGTGGGGTGTGCAGCGTGGGGAGGTTGTTGTGGGCAGGATTCCGCCTGGTTGCAGGGAATCTTGCGGGCATGGCCGATGCAGGGCAGCTCAGTCGTGAGGAGCTTGAAGCCCGGATCACCGATCAGGATGCGGTGATCGCGGCGCTGCGGGGGCAGAGCGTCGAGCAGCAGGCGATGATCGCCGAGTTGAGGGCCGAGATCGTCGAGTTGCGGGGCAGGCTGGATGAGAACTCTAGGAACTCGAGCAAGCCGCCGTCCTCCGATGGTTACTCAAAACCGTCGCCGAAGAAGCGCAGCCTGCGGGAGCGCTCGGGGCGCAAACCGGGCGGCCAGCATGGTCATGAGGTGCCCACTTGGAGCGGGTGGAGGTCCCCGACCGTGTGATTATCCATGAGCCCGACGTTTGCGAGGACTGCGGGCGCGATTTGGCTGACGGGGAAGAGCTTGAGGGCGGGGAGTCTCGTCAGGTTTTCGATATCCCCGAGAAGCTCGCGCTGGAAGTGATAGAGCATCTCGCGAAAGCCCGGCGCTGCAATGCTTGTGGGCTCGTGAATGAGGGTCGTTTCCCCGGCGGCGTGGCCGCTGACACACAGTACGGGGCCAACCTGCACGCCTTCGGTGTCTACCTCATCGTCTTCCAGCACATCCCCTATGAGCGCGCCCGCAACCTGATCTGCGACCTGATCGGCCCGCAGGTCTCCACAGCCACGTTGAAGGCCTGGGTGGACAAGGCCGCGCAGGGCCTGACCGATTTCGATGAGCAGTTGCGAGCACTGCTCGGTGATCAGCCGGTAGCCCACTTCGACGAGACGGGCCTGCGCATCGCAGAGCGCCTTTCCTGGGTGCACTGTGCCTCCACGCAGACGTTGACGCGCTACACGGTCCACGCCAAGCGCGGAGGGCAGGCGATGGATGACGCCGGCGTGCTGCCCGGCTTCACCGGCGTGGCCGTGCACGACGGCTTCTCCCCATATCGCGCCTACACCGACGCGGCCCACGCGCTCTGCGGCGCTCACCACCTCAGGGAGCTGATCGCCGCCACCGAAGCAGGGCAGCTCTGGGCCTCGGGCATGAGTTGTTTTCTGCTGGACACCAAGGATCTGGTCGATCAGGCCAAGACGGCCGGCCGCCAGGCGCTGGACGCCCCGGCCCTGGCAGAACTTCACCGCAACTACCGCGACCTGATCGCCTCGGGCTACGAGCAGAACCCCGGTCTGGCACAGAACGCCGGGAAGCGGATCAAGCGCTCAAAGGCGCAGAACCTGCTGCTGCGCCTGGATCGGTGCGAGCGCGAAGTGACCCTCTTCGCCCACGACTTCGCCGTTCCCTTCTCGAACAACCTCTGCGAGTCCGACCTTCGCATGGTCAAGCTGCAACAGAAGATATCCGGGTGCTTCCGCACGATGGACGGCGCCGAACGCTACCTGACAGTGCGCTCCTACATCTCCACCGCCAAAAAGCAAGGCCAGCGCCCACTACAAGCACTCGCCCAACTCGCGGCCGGACAACCATGGCTGCCGGCATCCGCGCCGGGCTGACCCAATCCGGCCGGGCCAGCAGGACGTGAATAGTTACCTTTCGGCAGTCTGACCCCCGGCGTGCTTGTCGGCGGCTAGGGTGAAAAGCCCGGCGCGGTTCTGAGCCTCGGGAGCGGGAGCGACGGGGGTGGGTGTTGCAAACGGCCAGCATTATTCGAGCAGTCTGCCACGTTTCTCGGACGCAGCGCGCAGGCGCTTTAGGCACCGGCTGGTGGCCGCGAACGTTCGTCCAGCAGGCGCGCTCTTGTCTCGCGTGCGGCCCGTGCGATCTCGCTCTCGTCTTCGGCTTGGCGTGCGAGCTGGGAGACGGGCACGTCGAGCGCTGTGGCGAGATCGCAGACCTTCTTCCAGGTGGGGTTGCGCACCCCTCTCTCGATGCCAGAAAGATAGGTCGGGTGGATGTCCGCGGTGAACGCCAGCGCTTCGATCGTGACCTGGCGCGCGCAGCGCAACCGCCGCACCGCGCACCCAAGATCGGTGTTGCTCACCACCACGACCACCCGGCGGTGCTCAGGCGTCCAGCTCGTCTGAGCGGATGGCTGCGCGCGAGGCGCACACCACGCGCTTGTTGATCCGGTTCAGCAGGCCCGAGGCGTGCAGCTCGGCGATCGCGTCTTCGACTTCGATGCGATCGCCCTTCTCGCGGATCAACTCCTCGATCGTCCACGGCCGATCCTCGGCGATCAGCGACAACAGGACGCCTCGTGTGATGGCGGTGCTCATGGTTCCTCCTTCGTGGGTCGGAGGCCCCGGGAGGACTGCTCTGCGGCAATGAGCCACGCTGCCGTGTGCTGGTAGCTTGGCCGGCGTGCCGGGAGTTCGTGCTCTCGGTGCCACGGCGCCCGGGTGATCCAACTCATCGCGGGCGCCAACTTGTATGGTCGTCGAGCAGCCTATCGCAACTTAGCCCAACTGTAAAGGTCATGGTGTGTGTGCGGTGACTCCCCCGCGCCGTCGAGCAGAACAAGACGCCGACGCATATCGCACCCTCGGGAAGGCGCTCCGGGAACTACGCGAACACGCCCAGCTCACCCAAGAGCAACTGGCGGGGAAGACGCAGATCGGCGCGACCTATATCTCGCAGGTCGAGAACGGGCATCGCGGCATCCGCTGGCACACCCTCCTCGGCTTCCTCGGTGCCCTGGATGCCGACCTGCAAACGCTCGGCGAGGCGATCGCCAAGCAGCAACGCGAACGCTCCTCGCCCTGACCGAACACCCCGCAACGACACGCAGAATCGCGGACACACGCAGAATCGCGGACAGACTAGATGCACACCACAGCAATCGCTGTGCGAAGACTGTGCCGATCGTCATGGTCCTGAAACTGTCACGCTCTGGCACAGTGCATCTAGTCTGTTTGCTTTTCCGCGGCGCAATAGGGGCATGACCGGGCTGAAGCGCCGGGGCTTGCGCGGACCGCATCGGCGAGCGCGTGGGCGAACGCCTGGCCGAGCTGGCCGTTGCGCTGCGTCTTGGAGGCGATCGCCGAGCACCATGCCAAGACAGGGAAGGTTTGGGCGGCTTCGCCGCGGTGATCGCGCGCCCAGTCGCTGCGCGACTCCCCCTCGGGCGCGCTCGTAATGCACCCCAACCTCCAACCCCGTGCACAGGGACACATGAGGGGCAGTGCCGGCGCGAGCGCGGGTGGCGCGAGAAGGCCTGAGCACCGTTAGGTGCAACTGTGTGCGGCGAAGCGGAGCGCAGCGACGCGAGCGGCGGGGACGCCTTCGCTGTGCTGTGCTCGGGACGCTCGGGAGGGCGGCTAGGAGAAGAAGGTGCAGAGGACTTTCAGGGGTGCTCAGGAGCGCTCTGCGGGCTGCTGGCGGGCCTGGCGGTGGAGATCCTGCAGCTCGTCTTGGGCTTCGGCGTCGAGGGCGTTCTGCAGGATCTCGGCGGTGTCCTGCCCGCCGGCTGGCGCGCCGGGCGCGAGGCTGCTGGCGGGGCGCAGCCTCGCGCCGCCGTGGCGCTCGCCGCGGCGGGTGCTGCGCGGTTGGTTTGAGGCGCCGTGGCGCTCGCCGCGGATCGCGGCGAGCGTGCGCAGCGAGACTTGGGTGTAGACCTGGGTGCTCGTGATGTTGGCGTGGCCGAGCATCTGCTGGATGTAGCGAATGTCCGCGCCGCCTTCGAGCATCACCGTCGCCATCGTGTGCCGGAAGATGTGACACGCGCCGGGCTTGCCGATCTGGCGCACGTAGTCGCCCATCAGATTCGTCAGGTTCTGCAGGCCGAGCGCGACACCCTCGACGGCGAGAAACAGCGTCCCGTCGTCGGGCTCGATCGCGAGCTTCGGGCGCACGTCGGTCAGGTAGCGCGCGCACCACGCCGCGGCACGCTCACCCGTCGGGATCATGCGATCCTTGCGGCCCTTGCCCTGGCGCACCGTCACCGTCTGGCGCTCAATGTCCAGCGCGAACACGCTCAGCGCCGCCAGCTCGGCGCGACGGACGCCGGTCGCGTAGAACAACTCCATCATCGCCCGGTCGCGCAGCCCCAGCGGATCGGACAGGTCCGCCAGCGCCAGCACCCGCTCGGCCTCCTCCGCGCTCAGCACAGCGCTGGGTAGGCGCTGCTCCTTGCGCGGCAGCTCGATCTCAGACGCCGGGTTATAGAGGATGCGGTTCGTCCGCACGAGCCAGCGAAAAAACCCCCGGACCGGGATCAGCCGCGCCGCCTGAGATTGAAACGACAGCGGCTGCCCGTCCGCCTTGCGCATGTAGAACACCGCGCGCTGATAGGCATCAAGCATCGGCTTGGTCACTTCACACGGCCGCGTCACCCCGCGCTCGATCAGCCAGTCAGCGAGCAGCGCAAGCGCGGTCCGCTGGTTCCTCAGCGACGTGGCCGCATAGCCACGGATCGCCAGGTGCTCGCAAAACTCCACGACCATCACCGGGAAGCCCTGACCGTCCTGCGGATCGCCAGGGATCACCCGGGGCGTGTGCTGGCCGCGGCGACCCATCTCAGCCCGTCGCGACTGCCTTCAGCGCGGCCCGACCACGCCCCGACCGGCCCCCGACCGGGGGGCGACCGCCCCCCGACCGATTCTCACTGCCCCCCGACCGATCGTGCTCGTAGTCATGCGCGTCGTCGAGCTGGTCGGGGTCGATCAGGCCGGGTAGTCGCGCCTCGCTTTCGCTGGCGTCATCCCACGCCAGCTCATAGACATGCGCGCCGTGCTGGCCGCGGTGGCACCACAGAAGCTCAAGCGAGGCGAGCCGGCCGAGGTGGACCTTGAGCTGTGTGTCGCCCCAGCCGAGCGCTTGGCGCAGCTCGCGGCGGGTGAAGCGGACACGCTCCCGTGTCGTGCCCTGCTCGGCGGCGAGCTGATCGACGTGGCGGTCGATCAGCGACAGCAGCCGGCGGGTGCCTGGTGGCAGCTCATCCAGCGAGCGGCCGAGGACCGCGTGCGCGAGCTGGTTCGCCAACAGAATGTCCTCGCGCGTCGCCTCGATGTAGGTCAGCACGCCACCGTCCGCCGTGTCCGCCGTGCGGCGTGGCCGCTGGTGCTGGTGAAGCAGCGCCACCGCACGGATCAGTGTCAGGTACTTCATGTGATCGCGGCGTGTGCGCGTGCGCGCGTCAGAGAACGTCAGCGCCCGCGCGTAGGGGTTGACGACCGCCAACGGTTCAAGGAGACGCTGTGCGTCCTGGTGGAGCTTGACCACCTGCGAGCGCTCCTGCTCGGCGAGCAGCCCGTCCAACGTCTCGCGCTCGCGCTGACGCTCGTGGATCGCGCGGGTTTGCTCGCGCTCCTCATCCACCGACAGCACGACGCAGCGATTCAGCAACTCCTCATCGACGTCGATCGTCGTCGTTGTCAAGAAGATCGCGACCGGCCCGCGCACGGTGTAGGTATGAGTCACAAGCCGGCCGGTCTGTCCGTCCTTGCCGGTCGAGGCGATCCGCAGCTCACCCTCCGACTGCAACAGCTTCAGCGCGTAGGCGGCGCGTTCGGCGCCCTCCTCCTCAGCGACCGCGAGCACCTTGTGCTGTAGGTCTGTCTCACCCATGTAGAACAAGCTCTGGCCCGTCATCGCACTGAACGACACCCGCTCCTCCTCGGGCACCATCGACAGCACCGCCTCCTGCAACGCGGACTTCCCCGCCGCCGAGGTTGACTGCACGATCACCGCGAGCGGCCGGTCCAGCTTGCGCGACACCGCCGCCAGGTAGCCGATCAGGCAGTTGGACTGCTCACCGACCATCCCGACACGCTCAAAGCCAGCAACGATCCGCTCCACCAAGCCGGGGTCTTTCAGCAGCTCAAGCGCCCGCTCGCGCTCCTGCTCTGAAAGCTGGACCTCGGGCTCACGGGGCGCCTGCGCCTCGCGCACCGCCCGCTCCGCGTGCTCCTCACACGTCAACAACACCCGGCCAAGATCACGCGCGATCAGCTCCTCAGCGACCGCCAGCTCCTCGCCCGCCTGGCGCGCAAACACGCCCCGCGCCCGCGCCGAATACAAGTCAAGCGAATCGACGTGAAAGACCTCACCACGCCGCGGATGCGCTCTGGCGACCAGCACGTTCACCCTCAAAAGCTCAAAGCTCGACGCCTTCCCCAGCCCGCGGATGCGCCAGCGGCGATCCTCGATCTCGATACGCAGCTCCTCGCCCTCCAGCTTCACCACCGGCGCAGCGCCCGGCGAGCGCGGCACCGGCGACGAAGGCGGCGGCGGCGGCGAGACGGAGCCGGCGGCTTTGGCGGCTGAGGGAGGATCACCGTCACGGCCGCGCTCGTCCTCGGTGTTGCCCTGCTGCTCGAGCTGCGCTCGAGCGCCGCCTCGCTCGGGCTCGACAGCAGCCGGCGTCGGGGGACCGCCGGCAGGCTCAGACTCGGGCTCGATTGGTGCCGGCGCCGGCCGCGCGGCGGGCTCGCCCGCGCCGATCCACACCGCCTCGCGCAAGAGCTGCGCGAGCTCCCCGGCCGGCTCCTCGACCTGTGCGGCGAAGCTGTTGGCGTCCTGGCCGGCAGGGAACAGCACCCGGAAGCACTCGACCCCATCCTCCCCCAGCCGCTTCGCCAACACATCGGCGCCGCGCTCGCCCGCCTCGTCACGATCGAACGCGATCAACACACGCCCAACGCCAGCGTCCTTCAAGGCCGTGTGCAGTTCGTCGGTGAAGCCGTCCGCACCGAACGCCGCCGTCACATGCCGTAGCCCATACCGCCAGAAGGTCAGCGCGTCGATCAGCGACTCACACACGACCAGCTCGCCATCACAGGCCGCGAGCGCCTTCGCGTTGAACACTCCGCGCCGCGGGCCGGGCAGGTAGAGGTGGCGCGAGGAGCCACGGTGGTTCAGGTCATCGCGCAGCTTGCGGCCATAGAGCTGCACGACCTCGCCGTTCACATCGCACACCGGGATCACCAGCGACCCCGACAGGTGCTCGTGCCCCGAGGCACGGATCACCCCGAGCGCTTGCAGCTTGCCACGCAACTCCGCGCCCGGCTTGCGGTTTTTCGCCGGCAGCCGGTAGCCGAGCGTGCGATTCGCATAACCCAAGCGGAACTCCTCGATCAGCCCCGGATCATCAAGGCCGCGGCGCTCAAGCACCGCCAACGCCTCCGGGCACTCCCGAAGCGTCTGCGCATAGAAACCGACCACCCGCTCCAAAAGCTCGCGCTCACCCGCGCCGACCGGCAACGGCGAGGGCAGCTTCGCCACCGTCGAGCGCGTCACCCGCTGCCCGCTCAACGCTGACGGGGCAACACCGTCGCGCAACAGCTCGACCGCGTGACGAAACGACACGCTCTCCGCGCGCATCACCCAATCGATCACCGACCCGCCCGCCTGACACGCCCCCAGGCAATGCCACAAGTTCTTCTCCGGCGAGATCACCAGCGACGGCGTGCGATCCTCATGGAACGGACACCGCCCCACCAGGTCTTTGCCCTGCTGGCGCAGCTCCACGCCCGCCAGCTCCACCACCCGCTGTAGCGCGACCTCCTCCTTCAGCCGCTCGATGACCTCCTCTGGAATCCTCGCCATGTAGAAAGACCAACCCTGTCAAGTAGCGATTCTGCGTGATTCGAGATAGCATACTAGCGTGGTCGGTCGAACGTCCCCAGAAAGCAGCCATATCGTCATGCGAGCACCAACACCCCATCACGACCTGCTCGCAATGACCTTCCCCGAACGCCTAGTCGCCGTCCGCAACCAGCGCAAGCTCACCCAGCAAGCGCTAGCCGAGCACGCCGGCGTCCACGTCTCACAGATCCGCCGCTATGAGGCCGGCGAATCCACACCCACCCTCGACGTCCTGCGCAAGCTCGCTATCGCTCTGTCCGTCAGCGCAGATACGCTCGTCTTCGATGACAACGAGCGCGGCCCCGACGACGACCTACGCCTCCAATTCGAGGCCACCACCCGCCTCTCAGACGACGAGAAGCACGTCGTCAAGACCCTCATCGAGAGCATCCTCCTCAAACACGAGGCCACACGCTGGGCCGCATAAGCCAGCCCGCCACCCAGGCCCCACGTCCAAGACATCCAAGGAGACACCAGCGTTCAACGCGAGCGCCGGTGTCCTGGCCCCGCAGCGGCGTTGCCACACAAGCGAGCCAACCAGCACCACAGATCACCAGCACACCCACCCCTCAGTGCCGCCGTAAACGCCCCAACCCACCACAACCGGCGCGCACAGCGCGCCAACCACGGAAGAACACCAAAACCAAAACGCCCGCGCCCAACAACGCCGCTAGCCGTTATCAGCTCCGCCACTCGCCGACCTAGCGGCGTTGAGAACATCCTGCTCACCGGACGACAATTCGATCAGGGCAACGTCGTCCTTGTCGTCAGTCAAATACTGGTGTCCCGCTCCGCCGTCCACGAGTGGCTGTACGAGATCAGCCAAATAGAGCCACCCGTCCGCCGTAGCGGACCACACAAAAGCCCTCTCGTCGGTGCCGCGCCCGAGCGTGACACGCGGCCCGTCCGGCCGACAAACCATCTCGATCACCTCGACGTTCGTGAATCGCACCCCTGGCTCTGCCGTGAGCGTTCGACTCAGACCGCCACGAGCCAGCTCACGAAAAACATCCTGCAGCCAAACACAAGCAGCAGGCGAACTCGCGATGAGAATGATCGTCGGCCCATAGGCGCCGTCGTAAAAGTCGCCGACCAACAACGGCGCCTCCTCTCTTAGCTGTGGGCTCTCGTCACTCAACCTTTATCCCTTCATGGATAGATATTTTCCCACGGAGCAGAGTTGCCGGGACCTTTGTAATCCCAGTGTCCTTCCGGGTGGTACTTATCGGGAGCGTGCCAGCGCCACTCCCCACCTTCCGGGTCATAGAAGTTTTCCCCGGAATCGCTGGGCCTCGATGCCGGGCCTTTGGTCCACGTTTCGGGGTCATAGCCTGGCGGCGTATTTCCACATCCTTGTTCTTTCTCTCTTTCGGCTTCTTTTTCGTGGAGCTCTGCTTCGCCTTCGTCGTTGCCGGCTTCTTCGCCGGCCCAGGAGTTGAAGACTTTGGCTCCTAGCCAAACGTCAGCGCCGCCGACTACAACAGCGCCACATGCCTCGGGCGCCGCGGCACAGCCGCCCGCCACCGGGGCAGGCAGTGGGATCGCCTCAAGTCCGCTCGGATCAGCGAAATTGAGTGGGTTGTCGTTCGTGTAGACGTAAGGCTCCCGCGTCAGCGACACCGCTGGATCGACGGTCAGGAACTGTGCGGTCGTGGGGTCGTACACGCGAGCCTGCAGGTAGATGAGCCCGGTGTCGCTGCTGGTGTATCCCCCGCCATAGCCGAGCGGTGTGGTCGCGGTGCCTTCGCAGGTCGGCGTCCCGTAGGCGCTGTAGGTGCACTTGCCTTCCACGGTCCCGCTGCTCCCGGTGATTAGGCGGGTCGAGCCAGCCTGGTCGTGATGCAGGTACTGGACTTTTTCGGTGCTGTTGTTGATCTGCTCGACGGGGATGCCACCGGGCCCATAGATGTAACTGTTCGTCCCATCACTGAGGATCAGCGGGACGCCTTCGGTCACGTCCCACGCGAAGTAGCTGGTCGTGCCATTGATCGTCTGCGACGTGCGCAACCCTTCGCCGTTGTAGGCATAGGTGTCTTCGATCTCGGGGACCGATTCTTTTTCGGGACGTTCGACCGAGATCAGGTCACCGGCCTGGTCATAGCCATAGGTAGTCGCCGGTCCGGTTTCGGGGGTTGTTTCGGTGCGCTCGCCGAGTTCGTCGTAGGCGTACGTCACGCCGGTGCCTTTTTCGAGCTCATCATCTTCATTGTACGTGTTAGTGCTGCCCGGGGTCGTGATGGGATTGTTCGCGGCATCATATTCGTAGGTGTTGCCTTCGGCTTCGGTGAGACGGTTGTTTTCGTCATAGGTGTAGTCGATCGTTCCCGCGCCGGGAAGCCCTGCGTTGACCGTTTTGGTGACCTGCCCGTCATCGTCGCGGGTGTAGGCGAGCGACGCGAGCGTTTCGGTGCCTTTGGCCATTTTGACTTCGGTCATCTGGTCCGCATCGTTGTAGGCGTACGTGTCTTCGTCTTCGGTCAATGATGGGAACGTAGTGGCCGTGAGGTCCGAGTCTGGGTCGTAGGAAAAGGTGATGGAGTGGGAGAGCCAGTCGGTGACCTTCTCCAGTCGCCTATCGTCGTCGAAGGTGCGGGTCACCGATTTACCGTTAGGATAAGTTATCTCAGTCTGGTCGTTGGCAAGATCATATCCGTATTTGACGGTTTCTTTGTGCCCGTTTTCGCTTTCGGTCAAGCGATCGAGTTGGTCGTAGGTGTATTTTGTCGTGCCCGTGCCATCCGTCATTTTTATGCGGTCGCCGTCTTTGTCGTATTCGTATTTGATGGTGGAGGGGTTGCCACTGGAGTAGCTAACCTCGGTGAGGCGGTTCGCCGCATCGTAGGTGTAAGTCGTGGTGCGTCCTTTGGGGTCGGTCAGTTTGACCAGATTGCCAGCCCCGTCGTATTCCTTGAGCGTTTTATGTCCGAGCGGGTCAACGACTTCGGTGACCTCCTCCACGGCGTTACGCACGTATTTGGTTTTGTGTTTGCTTCCATCGATCTGACCGATGACCTGTCCGGCACCGTCGTATTCGGTTTCGGTGGCGGTTTTATTGGGTTCTTCGACCTTGGTTGACTGGTTGTCACCGTTGTAGGTATACTTCGTTGTGTGTCCGTTGCCATCGGTTACGGTTTCCACGTTCCCGTCACCGTCATACGTGTATTTCGTTGTATGGCCGAGTGGGTCGGTGATCTTCAGCGGCTGCCCTTGCGCATTTCGTTCGATTTTGGTCGTGTATTTCGATGGTTCGCCACCGACGACGTTGCCGCGCGGACTGACTGACGCAATCTCCTGCGAGTCTCCGTTGTATTCCCACGTCCGCTTGTTGCCCAACGGGTCGGTTTCGGCCGTACGATCCCCGTCCGAGTCGTATTCGTATTTCCATGCGTGCCCCAGCGGGTTGGTGACGCTTTCCAGTTCCCCGTGGGCACCGTATTTGTATTTCGTCACCTGGGTTTCGCTGCTGGGTGCCGGACGTTCAATTGCTTCTGGATTGCCGTCGGCTTCTCGTTTGATCGTCGTCGTCTCACCCTTTGGTGTCGTTTCCGCTTCGATATCGTGCGTCGAGTCATACGTCCATTTCGTTTCGTCACTGTCCGGATCGACCATGCTCGTACGATCGCCTGCGTTGTCATAACCGTATTTGGTCGTGTGCCCATTGCCATCAGTCACGCTCGTGACGTAGCCGCCTTCGTTGTACGTGAAGGATTCGGTGGTTTCGCTGGCCGTTCCGTACCCGCTTGTGATCGACGACGGCTCATCGTTGCTCGTGAAGTACTCGTTAGTAACCGCGCTGGTGCTTTCGTTGGTGATCTTGGTATGGAACGCTTCGTATTCGAATTTCAGCGTGTGCCCAGCGGGGTCTTTCTGCTTGGTCACCTGGTGTGACCCGTTGTATTCGTTGATCGTTTTCCCGCCACGACCATCAATCATTTCTGTGATCTCGTGGGAGCCATCGTATTCGAACTGCCAACGTAGGCTCGCTTCGCCAGGTTGCGTAACGCTCTTGAGATTCCCGCTTTCATACGTATATTTCACAACGTTGCCCATCGGGTCTTCCGTGCTTGTCACAAGCCCTTCGCCGTTATACGTGAGCTTGATTTCCCGGCCGGCGGGATCGGTGATCGCCGTGAGCTCGCCTTCACCGTTGTACGTGAGCGTCGTTTCATTGCCATAACGATCCGTCACACTTTCCAAACGGCCGCTGCTGCCGGCGAACTTGTATTTAGTCTGGTCCGCCAGCGTCAGCGTGTAGCCCGAGCCTTCCGACCCACTGAGCGTATCTTGCGTCCACCCAGGCGCCGTGAAGAATTCTCCGCCCCCTTCCGTGAAGGGCACAGTACTACCGTTGGCTTGATACAGCGTGGCTACTTTGCTCGTTTTGTTGACCACAAGATGATCGCTGAAAGAACTCGTCCAGCCATAGCCAAACGCACCTTTGCTACCTTCTGCGGCTGCCTGCGAGTTATAGGTACGCGTCAGATCCAGCCCTACGCCACGTCCACCGATCGAGAAGTCCGTCTGTGTCTCGGTGTAGTTGCCTATGGCGCAGCTTACCGGGTCGCCACATCTCGCCCGCAGTTGGCTCGGCGACAGACTTTCCGGACCGTATTGGGTCTGGCGATTAGCCAGTACTGGATTGCTGATGATAAGTGTTCCCGACCGCTGACTGACCACCCCCTTGTTTTCGAATGATGGTGCGATAGTGGTTGTCCCGGCACCGGCACTCTTCTCAAACGTCCCCGTATTAATGATCGTCGCTCCACTCGGAATGGCTTCGATCTCGGGGGTCGCGGACTGAGAGTTCGCCCTGAAGGTGCCTTTGTTTACAATCTCCGCGTCTTCAGACACAGCGATGACGCCCGTCGAGAACGTTACCGCTCCCGCGTTGACCATATCCCTACCCGCAAGAGAGAGCGTTTCGCCGCCACCTTCGATTGTTGTAGTGGCTTCGGGGCCAAGAACGGTCGAACCAGGCCCCGATATTGTGCCACCCGTCCAATTAAATTCGGTGGACACGTCGAGCGTGCCAGCGCCGGTCAGGGTCTCGCTTCCCGCGAAGTTTTGGATCGAGAGTTCCTTGACATGCGAAACGGAACTAGCATCAGTCAAGTTGAGGGTGCTGCTACTGCTCCACAGCAATATGTGTGCGTTGCTGCCCTGGATGTCTTGCGCTTCGACATCTCCACCAGCGAGGAAGATCGCGCCAGACATTTGTATGTTTGAACCAAGAACAAATGTGCCCCTAGTAAAGGCGATCGATGCTCCCGATGCAAGCCACGAACCATTTGATGTAGTCGTTTTATAGGTACCGCCAGTAAAAATGATCTGGCCGGTCGACACTTCGACGGTACCCTGATTATCAAATTCAAACTCGATTTGCGTAAGTCCTGTCCCGGAAGCCTTCTTAACGACGCCCGTGTTATGAACCCAAACGTGTGAGTTATCGCTGTTTAATAGACCGTGAGCTTCCCATTCTGGGGCCGGCACTTCCGCATTTGTGTTAAAAGTACCGCTGTTGTTGATCTCTGCATTCGAGCGACCGTCTATCGACCCTGAGCTCCAAGTTAAGCTTCCTTCGTTGACAACCTGGCGTTCAGACAGCGACACCGAACTTCCGGATGATGCTTCGATCTTGCCGACAGCGCTCGGCCCGAGCACCGTCGATCCAGATCCTGTCATGCTCCCACCTGTCCAGGTAAATGAACCCGATACGTCTAACACGCCCGGGCCCGTCAATGTTGTTTCCCCGCTCAAACTCTGAATCGTGAGTTCCTTTACATGAGAGACGGATGCCGCATGGGTCAAATCGAGCGTGCTTCCGCTACTCCACAGAAGAAAGTTCGCGGTAGGAGCTTGAATGTCTTCTGCTTCTACGTATGCACCAGCAAAATAGATCGGGCCCGACATTGCTACGCCTGATCCAAGTTTAAATGTGCCCCTTGTAAACGCGATGGACGCTCCGCTCGCGAGCCATTCACCTTTTGACAATCCAGCCCCATGCGTGCCCCCGGTAAAGATAACCTGCCCGGATGCGACTTCTACTATATGTTCGTTAGTGATTTCAAGCTGTATCTGCGTGAACTGGGTGCCAGCAGCCTTCTTGATCGTCCCGGTGTTATCGAACCATACGTGGGAGTTATCCGAATTCAATAAACCATGTGTTTCCCATTCTTCGATAGGGGCGTCCGCATTAGCATCAAAGGTTCCACTGTTATCGATCACGGCCGCTTGACTCGCTCGCACCGACCCGGTGCTCCACGTTAGCGTACCCTGATTAGCGAGCGTACGTTCAGCCAAATACACCGACCCAGACGACCCCGGATTAATCGTTCCCGTTCCGCCCGATTCGAGCACCGTTGAACCCGAACCCGACATAGTGCCAGCGGTCCACGACAACGAATCGACAACTTCAAAAGTCGCGGGGCCGATCAACGTGCCGCCGTCCAGCGTCAGGGATGCGATTCGGGACGCTTCCAAGGCAGATGCCACTTCCAGCGACCCGCCTGAGATCGCAAGCGTCCCGTCACCCTGAACGACACCTGCCTGATTCGTACCGCTTGTGACATTGACCGTATCACCCGATTCGATACAAGCGACCGATGTTGACGTTGGCACCGCTTCCGTGGACCAATCTTTAGCGGTCGTCCATTCTCCTTCGCTAGGACCAGTCCATGTGTTCGTGCAGAGAGATTCGGCTGACGCGCTCGCAGTCCCCAAGGCCAAGGCCGCAACAAGCGACACGACCAGCGCACAGACACCCCTCATCGCAAGACCACCAGCAACGAGAGGAACATGTCTTCCTACACGAGCCTCCGACCGCACCCTACCGAACCGTATCCAGCGCATCTGGCCCTCCTCGTCGTGTTCACCGTGCCGAGTCGCACAGAATTGAATCAGATCCGGTATACGGATTGGGCAGAATACGTCCGGGTCTGGACGATCGTTCTACTGACCGGGCATTTGATGTGCTTAGTGGAGCGTGCGCACATTGTCACCGATCACACAGCGGCACCGCTCACGCGCCGCGCACCGGCTCCGCTGCCGGCTCGGTGACAGTCTCCAGCCGGAACGCCTCCGACACCAGCCGGGCGTCCTCCTCGCGCGGGGCGTAGTGCAGGTAGCGCATCGTCGTCTGAACGTCGGCGTGGCCCATCCACTCCTGCACGCGCCGGATGTCGGCCTTGGCGATCATGCGCGTGCCGAACGTGTGACGCAGATCGTGGAATCGCAGCGGGCGCAGCGTAGCCCGTTCGAGCGCCTGCTTGTAGCGACGGCGAAGCGCCGAGCCGTCCAGGTAAGAGCCGGTTTCACCGACGAACACGAGGTCGTCATCGCTGGAGAACCGCTCGCGCTCTGCGAGCTTGGCCAGCGCCCCTGCGACTTCCGGGGCGAGCGGGACCGAGCGGACCTTGCCCGACTTGGGGCTCGTCAGCGCACCGGCGGCGTAGCTTGCGCGGACACGTATGGTCGAGCCCGCGAAGTCCACGTCGCGCCAGCGCAGCGCCAGCAGCTCGCCGCGGCGCAGGCCGGTGAACGCGGCGGTGAGGTAGAGCGCGCCGTCCTGCTCGGAGTCGGCCTTGCGCACGAGCGCCCAGACCTCCTCGGGGCTGAACACGTCGATGTCGCCCGCGAGCCTGACCGGATGACGCTCGACGCCCGTGACGGGATTGAGCGGCAGCCCGTACGCCTTGCAGGCACGCGCGAACACCCCGTGCAACAAAGTGACGATCCGGTTCTTGGAGTTGTTGGACAGTGGACGTGGCGGCTCCGGCGGTTTGGTCTTTGACGCACCGTCTTTGGCGGTTGAAGTCTTGGCCTGCGCGGCTGCCTGCTCGCGTTCGCGCAGTCGCTCGCTGTGCACGCTCGTGAGACTCGAGCGCCAGTATTCGACGTCGGCGCTTGAGATGTCCTCCAGGGGCCGCGGGCCAAACGCGGGGACCAGGTAGGCATCGATGATCGAGCGATACCCGCGGATCGTGGATGGCTTCAGCGCCCTGTCCTGTTCGGCGTAGCGCAGGAACTCGGCGGCGGCGTCGGCGAACGTCGCACCCGTCTGCACTAGCCCCGGGAGCGTGCCGCGGCGGGCCTGGTCGAGCACGTCGCGCAGCCAGTCCTCGGCCTGACGCTTGGTGTAGTAGCCGCTCGCGGGACGGCCGCGCTCGGCCCAGGCCGGGCCGATCTTGCGCTGGATCTGGCGTCCGTCGGGGAGCCTGTACTTGGCGTACCACGCCGGCCCGCGCTTGCGCTCGACGCGGTACACGTGCCCGCTGGGGGGCTGATTCTGCTCTCGGCTGAGGCGGCTTGGGGCCGGTTCGGGGGTGTTGGCCGGGGCGAATTGGGTGTGCTTCATCCCCCTATCGTAGCAACTTCTCGGGACATATTCGGGACATATTTGACGTCTGCGTCAGATACGCCCGAACACGATTATGTCGATTTGCAGGTATTTCCTACGCGCCAGGAGAGATTCGAACTCCCGACCTTCGGTTCCGTAGACCGACGCTCTATCCAGCTGAGCTACTGGCGCAGAACCCGTAAGTCTAGGCTATTCGGGCTCCAGGCCAGAGGATCGGCCCGGCTGGATCACGATTAGATCACGATTAAGTCGGCGCTTCTGGTCGAGCCGCCGAGCGCTGCGCCCCTTCAAGCGGCCCACCAGCTCGGACCGTGCGCCCACGACCCCGGCCGTCGTGCCCGGCCCCAAACCCGTCCCGCAGTGGCCCGCCGTCGAGCCACCACGGCCAACGGCCAACGACCAGCTCGGCACGCTCCGGCTACAACCAGAGCGCTCAGGTACACCCGCCGCGCCGACGCGCGCCTCCGGCGCCACGTGGATCCGGCATCGCACCGGACCGACGCGCCTGGGCTGGTCCGATCGTCCCTACGGTTGACGGAAGATGCCGTGCGTGCCGATCCGGCGCCAGATGATGTGTGCCTGGCCGGGATGCAGCTCTTCGCCGTACTCGAAGGTGGCGCGTCCGTCGGGTGCCACGTCATCTCCCATACGCCGGGATAGCCCTGCACGCGCTTGACGCGCAGGCCCGGCTCGAAGCTCCCGCGCCGCAGGCAGGCGATGAACAGATCGAGCGCCCTGCTCCATGCCGCCGCCTGCTCCGGGGTCAAGCTCTTGAAGTCGCGCAGGAACCGCGAGCGCGGTTGATACGTTGGCACTACTAGGACGCGCGCACGGCCTGCAGCGCGGCCTTGAAGGCGTCGGCGTCCTCATACACCACGCCGGGATCGGTCGCGGCCTCGCGGTCTGCTTCCAGCTCACCGGAGAGCCACTCGGAGGTCCAGAACCACGCCTGATCGGGGTCGATCCGACCGTCCGACAGGCCACGCAACAGCACAGCGGCGCCATCGAGCGTGTTCTCGGGCAGGCCCTCCACCAGCTCGTGCAGTTCGGTCTTGGTCATGCCGTCATTCTCGCACGCTTTCGGGAGGTCTGCCCGATGCAGCGGCTCCGCACTCCGACTGCTCCACGCAGGCGAGATCGCGCCGTGAGGGCATCGAGGGGGGCTCCGCCAATTCGCCCGCGAACTCCTAGATCGCTACTTCTCGGGCGAATAGGGAGAGCTCGATGCGACGACCGCTCTGGACCATTCGGCTCGGGCAACGGACCTTCACCAGTCGTGCAACCTCGCGCGATGGCCGCCGGCTCAGACATGGCAACAGAAGATCAATGCGCTCAGGTGATCAGCGGGACAGCGTCCTGACCTGGACGTTCTCGGCTTCGGCCACGCGGATCAGGGGTGCGTCAGCTGTGGCGAGCGCGTCGGACTCTCCGGTTGCGGCGAGCAGGATGCAGTCCGCAAGCGAGAGCGGAGCCCGGGTGCGGTGGTAGCGTCGTGCTCTTATGTCGGCGGCATCGCGGGCGATCCGCTCATCGATCGCCAGCAGCTGCATCCGTTCCCCGACCAGCGGCGTCGTCACTTCCTGCAGGCGCTCTCGGGGAATCCCCTGGACGCGCTGGAGCACGTCCAGCGCCTCGGCCAAGTTGACAGCGGTGATCGCCGCCTCACCGCCACGCAGCAGCGCCTCCACCTCATCCGCAGCTGGCTCCTCGGCCAGTAGCGCGATCAGCGCGAAGGCGTCCAGCAGGACACTCACCGGGATGGGCGCCGGCGGATCTCGGCGACCGCCTCGGCCTCTCGCGCCGCCTTGCGCAGCTGCCCACTGCTCATCGACAGCTCTCCCGCCAGAGCGCCGCGCGCCGCGGCGATTGGATCGTCGGGCGCCGGTCTGAGCACGACTCGATCCCCGAGGTCCTCCAGCGCCAACGTCGAAGTGCCCCACCGGTGGCGGATGCCCGAGGGGATCGAGATCTGTCCCCCACGCGTGATCTTGGCTGTCCTCATGATCATGAAGGTTATCATGACTCGCTGGACGATCACCCCGAACAGCCGCACCGGCGACGTTCATCGTGATATCCAAGCCACGCAGCTGCGTACCTCATCCCGTCCCAGACCACTCCTACACTGCCTCTATGACCGAACTACACAGAAGCATTCAACGGCCTGACCCCGATGCCGTTACGTTCGAGGGGTTCCCTGGCACGGAGGCTAATCACAGGATTCGCTGGGAGTTTGGGCACGAAGTCTCCAACGCTGGTTCGCTTCACGACATCGCCGAGCTCTACATCGCGCTCGGCGAGGAAGGTGCCCCGCGCTGGTGGCTCGAGACGATCGAAGACACCGTCGGGAACAGGACCGAGCCGGAGCAGATCTCGTTCGAGGAGGTACTGGACACCGTTGAGCCCAAGTACTGGCCGGTGGTGTACTGCTGGACCCTCGAGGCCCTGGCCAACTACGGCTGGGATCACCAAGACGACCGCTGGCAGGCGCTCCTGAAAGACAATCCCGACGCCCCAAAGCAGCTCATGGATCTCCTGCTCGCGTTGATACCCAACGACTGGGACCAAGTCGAAGCCTGAGCTTGACAGAGCAGCAACCTGTGCAGGGCCGACGCCCCAGTGCCGCATGCCCGGAGGCGTGCAAAATGGCGCTGGCTCGGCCCTGCACAGAAGGTGGGTAGCGATCGGCCGCCTCAACGTCGCTTACTTCACCGCATGGTTGTCATAGAGCGCCTGCTTCGCGCATAAATCGAACAAGCCAGAAGCCCAAAACAGTGCCGGACGACTCGGCTACCGCAGCTTTTTGGGGGTCGTGATGACCTTATCGAAGTGCTCAATTCTTGCGGACAAATCCCGAGCCGTTCCGCCGTCGTCATCCATTTTGATGTACGACTGAAACGCAAGGACATCCCGTGCGAGCGCTCCGAAACTAGAGGAGTTAAGAATATCATCAAGCGCTCTGATGGCTGGGCCCTCAATGCCGGCAGCCGCAAATGTCATCAGAAGATCCACATCGTTGGCTAGCTTCTGCCTCAGCTGCAGAGCCCACTGTTGCTTCGTCCTCGGTGGATAGATAGCTGCGGGCACGGAGAGGTCAAGCTCGGTCGATGACGTTATTTCGATAAGGTCGTGCGTCAAATCACGCTCATGCGGTAAATCGAAGACAAGTCGAACGAGCGCCTCGAGGTCCCTGCGAGCCTGCATGAGCCGTCGGGCAGCGACAGATCTGACAATCTCTTCACGACGTCGCGTGTGGAGTACAGCCGATCCATCGACCACCGCAGCAGTGAGTGAAGTAAATGCGGCGCCTATCCAGATGCTCTGCCAGGAGGTTGAATGAGCCAATGCCGCACCCAAACCAGCACAACACGCAACTCCAAGAAGCACTACCGGTGGCCACATGCGCCAATTCATGAGAAGCGATCAGCGTGGCAGAAACTCGGTCAGCACGGTCGCGCGTTGCGGCTTGAGCGGCTACAGCGGGGTGCGGCTGCGGAGCTGCTCGTGGGTGAGGCTGGATAGGTGCTCGCGCAGCTGCTCGGGGGTCCAGCTGTCGAGGACCTCATCGATCTGCTGGCGTGGCACCCTGAGCCGGTCGGCGAGGTCGTTGAAGACGGCCTTGCTCGGCACCTTGCGGTGGGTGTCCACCTGGATCGTCACGGCATGCGGTCACCCGTCGGAAGAGGTGACCTCGACGCTGAACAGCTCGCCGTGAGTCGCCTTCCTGGGGGACTCGCCGGTCAGGCGGCGGACAGCCGCGCGGAGCCGTTTGCTTGAGTCTCTTGGTGTCGCCAATGCCCTGTGCTCGGAGCCCGTCGCCGCCGGATGTGTCGTCGCTGCTCCTGCTCGGCTTCCCGCAGCAGGGGGAACAGACGAGCCGACAGCACGGCGAAGGTATGCGCCTCGTCCTCGGTCGCCTTGCTCGAGTCCACCCGCTCGGCGAGCAGCGCCGCATGGTCGATCAGCCACGCGACGAACACATCGATCGCCCGGTCGAAGTCCTCATCCTCGGCGATCACGTCGAACTCGGTGCTGCGCAGCGTGTAGACGCCATCCTCGTACCACGCCCGCGCCTGCGCAAGCAGACGGTCGCCGTCGGGCCCGGATACGGACACCCACCCCAGCTCCGCAGTCTGCTCGCTCGCAGCGGCCGGTGGGTCAGAGACGCTGACGCTCATGGACATCAGTCTAGGGCTCACGCGCCGTCGTGTCGAGCACCGCACGCTGCCCCCAGCCCATCCCTCCGCGCTCATGGTCATCCGTTCGCCGCGAACAGGGCGGGTAGGTCGTAAGCGATTGGGCGGGGGACGCATGTGCCGGCGCTGGTGGGGTCGCGGGCGTCTGGGGGGAGGCTGGACGCTCGTTGCATCGTCCAGTCGCCTGCCAGGATGCGTTGGCGGCTGGTGAACACCGTGCGCCAGCTCGCCTTACGGCGCTCCGGTTCAGGTGGCGCGGCCTCACACCTCGGTGCGTCTCGGTCAAAACGCCCGCAGCTGCGGGCAAAAAACCGGGCCGCCCCCCGAGAAGCACCAAAGCAGGCAGTGGGCCGGGACGCCCCAAAGGCCGTGCCGGACGACCCAAAGGCAACGGCGGGCGCGCAGCTCAGGCACTGCAGCTGATCCAGGCCGAGCCCGGCATCACGATCCCCGCGCTGAGCCAGAAAATGGGAATCAACGGGACCTACCTCTACAAAGTTCTCCCCCACTCGCGCAGG
This sequence comes from uncultured Solirubrobacterales bacterium, assembly GCA_963736555.1. GTDB lineage: Bacteria > Actinomycetota > Thermoleophilia > Solirubrobacterales > Solirubrobacteraceae > Palsa-744. The sequence continues at coordinate 37,759 of CAVTPC010000013.1, read as the reverse complement.
AAGGCAAGATCCGCAAGGACGGGCGGGAGTGGCATCCGAAGTAGGTAGCCCTGCCGATATGTCCTTCGGCGCATTTGGTGCGCGATCCCAACGGATATCCGCAGTCACCGCGCACCAGTCGAACCGCTCGCCGGCTGAAATCAGCGATGAGCACTCGGCGCTTTATGCGGCCGGTGCTTCCTTCTCTTTGGCTTGCGGTGCTTGTGGGCCTTGTGGGTGCTGTGTCCGGGTAGGTCGAGGACGATCGAGGTGGTGGCCTGCGGGTCGAGACCTTCGTCCCCGTACGGGTCCGCCCAGGCACAGAAGATGTACTTCCCCGCAGATAACGGGTTCACGTCAGTGGTAGTCGTGGTCGGTCCGCCATTGACTTCGGTTTCGATGATGTGCGCTTCCTTGCTGGCCGCATAGTTCACCGGACAGCCCTGCTTGGTGTAGGGCATACCCTCGACAACGACCTCGCGCCTGACTTCACTGGTGGCGATGAGCTCCAGCGCGAACTGCCTGTTGACTTGGACGGGTCGCGGGAAGCGCAGCGACAGCGAGATCGTGGGCAGGCGGACGTTGAGCGGCAGTGACGTCGATGCCGTCACGGGACCGCTGGCGGGGGCTTCGAGGGTGCCGGGGCTGTGCAGCCAGCCGCAGACGGTGTATGCGCCCGTGGCGGGGAACATGTAGTTCCCCGCGCCGCTGAATTCACCGATGCTGGGCTTTAGGTAGTCGGGTTCGACGACCGTATGCCCATTGTCCGCTTCGGGATTGGGCGCACAGGGGATGCCGGGGTTGTTCACGGCGACTGTCGCGAACGCTTCTTCGGCGCTGCTGGCCGTATAGGTGACCTCCGATGTGACTCCCTCGGTCGGTTCGGGAGCTATCGACAGGGCCAGCGTGTCGGCGAGCGCCGTGCTCGGCAACGCGAGGGCCAGCGCTGCCGCGAACGCGCCGATCAACGGCCAGCGACCTGGAATCCTCGCCATCATGCATACTCTCGACATATCCTCTGTTCCTTGCGTTCCTCTGTTTCTGGCCTTGATGGGATCTGATCGGCAGGCGGATTCTATAGCTTGAATCCTGGGCCTACGCCATCTGCAGATCCGGGGGCGTCGCGTCGTGGGGTGTCTCGGTGGCGGACAGTCGGCTCGGCGAGCTACTGCGGCTTACGATCGAATCTGTCCCGTTTGGCTCTACTCGTCGGGGTAGAGGATCTTGGGGACGAGCGGTATGAGCGGTGAGGTGGACTATCGCCACGCGCGAACAGTCTGAGCGGTGGGGGACGCTCAGGCTGGACGTATAGTTCTCCTTCAGAAACGTGGGCGGGCGTCCCGATCGGGTCCGCGCCATGCTCTTGCTTGGCGCACGCGAGCTGCCGAGCGCGCTGCAGAACCAGACTCGCGCGGGAGCTGGGCGAGCTTGCCGGCAACACATTGGAGGCAGTAGCATGCTCGGCACCGTGAGTGTCATCCAGCCGACATCATCGGAGGAGCTGGCTGCGCTCGATGCCGCATATCAGCCCTTTCCTTCATTTGCGCAATGGCCCCCAAATCCGCCGCGGCCCGATGTGTGGGCGGAAGCGCTCGCGCGACTGCAGGCTCTGAAGACCACCGCCTCCGAGCAAGATCTCGATCGCGCGTCGCGTACCGCTATACGCATGGCCGCGTTCGATACAGGGGCGATCGAGCATCTCTATGAGACCGACCGTGGCTTGACGATCACAGTGGCCACACAGGCCGCGGCCTGGGAAGCCGAGGTAAGCAAACGTGCGCCAAACGCGCTCCCGCTGTTCAAAGCTCAGCTCCGAACGTACGAGCTCGTTCTCGACGCAATGACACAATCGGTGCCCGTCACCGAGGCGTGGATACGACGTCTGCACGAGGAGCTGACCGAACCCCAAGAGACATATCTCGTCCAGACGCCCGTCGGACGGCAGGAGCAGCCGCTTCCCCACGGTGAGTACAAGCAATACCCCAATCACGTGAAGCTGCCGGATGGCGCAAGCCATTCATATGTACCGGTCCTCGACACTCCCGCGGAGATGGAGCGGCTGGTGAGGGAGCTCTCGTCCGCGGTGTTTCTCGCCGCCGATCCCGTCCTGCAGGCATCTTATGCACACTACGCCTTTGTCGCGGTCCATCCCTTCGCCGACGGCAACGGCCGTGTGGCTCGGGCGCTGGCTTCTGTTTATCTATTTCGCGCCGCGAGCATTCCGTTGCTGATCTTCGTTGAACAAAGAAACGACTACTTTGCCGCGCTGGAAGCCGCCGACAACGGTGAACCTGAAGCATTCGTGCGCTTCGTCGCCGCCGCTTGCGTAGGCACCCTGCGGCTCGTCGCCGACACGATCAGCACCCAGGGAGCTCCTGACCTCGACAAGAGCGCACAGGCGCTTCGTGAGATGCTTCCCTACCGCGAGAACCTGACCGCACAGGAATTCCACGAAATTGCCGAAAACCTCGTTACCGAACTGGGGCGATTTGCCACTGAGCGGATCGCCAGCCTCGAACTTCCCGACGTAGTCGAGATATCCGTGGAGGGACTCGATGGGTCGTGGGCGGATAGGGGGTGGGGGGACACAATCAATATACACTGCGTATCTCTATCACCCGAGGCCTGTGTGGACACCAATTGTCGCGTCGAGCTCGACCGGAATGACCTCGAGCGTGCCTATCGCGTAAGCGAAATCGGCTCCGGAGAGGCCGCAAGGCAAGCTCCGATCGACCTCGCGCTGCGCGATGTCTACCCGAGACTGACGGCCGCCGCCGAGGAGCGCCTACGCAAATTCATCGAACGATTGCTCGGGTACAGCGTTGCCGAGCTGCAGGAAGCCGTCACGAGCGAGTTGAATTGGACCTTTCGCAGTAGTCCCTTCTCCGACTGAGGTGCAGGAGTGTGCCAGCGCGATCGTCCCGCTCTGGCGTTGAGCGCGCGGCGGGCGGGGAGTAGCCTTGGGTTCGTGCCTGGTTGACGTTGACCACTCCCGTATGCAGGGTCGCCATCGAAGTGTCATCGAGGCACCTACGCGCGGAGCGGCTGGCCATCGGGGTCGCCGAGCGTCGCCGGGCGCCCCGCCAAGACCATCGCCGAGCCCGTGGCCAGCGCCACCGGCTTGCCGTCAGCGTTGATGACCTCGGCCTCGGCAATCGCGATCGTGCGCCCCGAGTGCCTGACGCGGCCATGCGCGCGCAGCTCCCGGCCATCGGGCAACACGGGCCGTAGGAAGTTGACCTTCAGGTCCACCGCCGCGAGGGCCGCCCCCGTCGGCGCCGTGGTCTGTATCGCCGAGACGAGAGCGCTGTCCGCGACCATCGCGATCGCGCCACCCTCGACCGTCCCAAGCGGACTGCACAACCACTCGTGGCAGGGCAGCGCGAACACGGCCTCGCCGGCAGCGACCTCGACCGGATGCAGCCCCGTCAGGAAATGCAACGGCGGGTAGGGAAGATCGCCCCCGAGCTGAGCTTCGAGCACCTCCAGCCCGCTCATCCGCTCCCACACCTCCTGCCCCAGGACCTCTCCGAACTCCGAGCGCTCGTAAGGGTCCTCGCGCGCCCCGGTCGCCCCGGTCGCCGGTGCCCGCTCGGCCTCGGGCTCGCTCGCCGCCGGTGCCGGTACCCCGCCGCCGGACGGTCTGACGAAGCACATCGAGCTGCCATCGGCCACCAGACGACCATGCTCATCGAGGATCTGCACGCCCGACAGGGCAACCGAGCGACCCCCATACACCAGCGACCCGCGCGCGATCAGAGTGCCGCCTGCGCGCGCGGGCCGCAGCAACCTCAGCGACAGCTCGGACGTGGCGTACCCCGTCGCCACGGGCAGCGCGCTCTGGACCGCACACCCCAACGGTCCGTCGGCGAGCATCGCGAGTGTGCCTATCGAGATGAGACCCTGCGGGCTGAGCAGCCACCGGCTCGCCGGCATCGAGAACGTCGCGGTACCGAGACCCACCTCGGTCGGCGCCATCCCGGTCAGGTGCGAGATCGGCGGCCTGGGCGCGCCATCGCTCAAGAACGCCCGCAACTGCTCGACACCGGGCAGGCCGAGCAGCCCGGGGTCCGGATAGCCGCCGCGGACCGGCTCACGCCACGGGGCGATGTCGTCGGCTGAGTCCACAGAGGTGGAGCCTATTCCAGGCGTGGCGGTACCAGTCACGCGCACGAGGGCTTCCTTGCGAGTCGGCTCGTCCGCCGCCTCGATGCTATTCCGTTCAGCTTGGCCGCTGGCCGTGGCAGGCGACGAGGATGGGGCTCAGGAAGGTATACCCCGGTTCCGCTAGGTCTGCGAGACGCTCCTCGATCTCCTCATCACGCGCGCGGCCCGAGCTGACGAGTGCTTCGCGCAGCGTCTCCAGAGACAGGCTAAAGAAAGCCGTGTCCGGTGTTCCACTACCGATCAGGCGCACACGGCCCTCGGCCTGCACGTCCTCCAGCCCCAACGCCTCGAGCTCGCTCGGCAGCTTGCGCCCGCACTCCCCATCGTGTCCCATCGAGGCCATCAGGTCGAACACCGCGTCCGTCACGCGCTGGGCGCCCGCCACGCGCTCGGCGTCCGGGTGTGGCGGATACGACGTGACGGGCAAGGCCGTGTCGTAGTCCTCGATTACGAGCAGCCCACCCGGGCGCACCCCCGCGAGCAGGTTTCCCAGCGCGCCCATACCGATGTGCTCGATCAGCAGGCGCGCGTGGACGACGTCGAACTCGCCCTCGGGCAAAGGCGCCGCAATAATGTCGTGCTCGGCGACCTCCACCGGACCGCCCGCGAGCGGCTCGAGGAACTTCAGGTAGACATCGGCAGCGAACACACGACCGGTTTCGCCAACCCGCCCGGAGAGCCACTCCACCACCGAGCCGCCGCCCGCACCGACCTCGGCGACACGCGATCCCGGCCCGACACCCAGGCGCTCGAGCAACACGAACGTACCCTCGTCCCACAGCCGCTCGATCCCCGCGAGGCGCTCGCGCTCATCCCGCCAAGCCTGATCGTATGTGTATGTACCCACTAGCTCATCCTCGCTGGGAGAGCAACCATACCCAAACCGGAGCCCTCCCGCCCAGCCTGCTCCCACGACCGAAAGGCGCGCCCGGTCGACGGCTCGCCGACATCGGTGGCTGGACTGGTAATTACGCCCTCGCCCTCAGGCGGGGGGATGGGAGCCTGCTGCGGTGGACCGCTCGGCCGCAATGCTGGCGTGGACTGCCGCCAAGGGGCTCGAGACCGTAGAGGCGGGCGCACAGCGACTGCCGTTCGAGGACGAGACGTTCGACGCAGTCCGTTTTGCACGAGGCCGAGCAGCGCCTTGCTGAGTCTGGCGGCACTCTATCCGCGTTCGTGAACGCAGCGGTTCTGCGCGAGTTGCGAGTCGCGCGCGGCTTGGAGCTCCTCGCCGAAGACACGGCGAGGTTTGGCGCCGTACCCACCGAGGTGCGAGCCCAGGTGACCGCCGAGCGGCCGGTCGCCTGCGACGCTCCACGCCGAACGCGCAGACAATCGACGCGTGTATAGCCGTGGGCGTCGAGCGGCGTCGTGACGCGATCGCCACCTCAGATCCAGAGGACATGCGCAGACTCTTGGGATCGGGGTTTACGATCCTCTCGGTCTAGCCGGGGGTTCCAGACGTGTCGGTGCTGTGCGGGGCCGTCCCTGGACCAGTCCTGCCGGCCGCTTCGCGCGCCACCCGGCCGAGCGTGTAGCTTGAGACCATCGTGCCCGAGCACAGCGATGAGTTCGAGGCCTGGCAGATGCAACTGCACGGCCATCGCGTGATCTACCACATGACCGGCTCCGGCCCGCCGGTCGTGCTGATCCACGGGATGGTCAACTCCTCGCGGCACTGGCGCGAGGTCGCCCTGGGGCTGGCCGACCGCTACACCGTGATCGCTCCCGACCTGATCGGCCACGGCGACTCGGCCACGCCGCGCGGGGACTACTCGCTCGGAGCGCACGCCTCCAGCATCCGCGACCTGCTGGCGGTGCTCGGGATCGAGCGCGCCACGATCGTCGGGCACTCGCTCGGGGGCGGCGTGGCGATGCAGTTCTTCTACCAGTTCCCCCAGCGCACCGAGCGCCTGGTACTCGTCTCCTCCGGCGGACTCGGCCGCGAGGTCAGCCCGCTGCTGCGCTCGGCCACCCTGCCCGGCGTCTCCGCGCTCTTGGCGCTCGCCGCCCATCCCCGCCTGCTGAGCGGCCTGCGTCGCTCGGGGGATCGACTGCGCGAGTCCGGATCGCGCCAGGGCGTCTACCTGCAGGCGATCGCCCGCGCGTTGCGCCCGCTCGAGCAGCCCGGCGCACGCACCGCCTTCCTGCACACGCTGCGCGCCGTGATCGACACACGCGGCCAGCGCGTCAGCGCGACCGATCGGCTGTACCTGCTCGACGGCATGCCCACGCTGATCGTCTGGGGCGAGCGCGACCACACGATCCCGCTCGCCCACGGCCTCGCCGCCCACCGCGCGGCTCCCGGCAGCCGCTTTCAGACCCTGCCGCGGGCGGCGCACTTCCCCCACCTGGAAGACCCCGCCGGGCTGGCCGGCGTGCTGGGCGAGTTCCTTGCGAGCACCGAGCCCGCCCGGATCGAGGACGGCGACTGGGGCGCGATCGTAGCCCCCAGCGCACCCCGCTCGCGGCATGACGTCGGCTCGATCGTCTGAGCGGAGATCGCGGGACGAAGTTCGAACTCTGACCCTGGTTCTCAGAGCAAGAGTTCGAACATCGAACAAATGGCGGAGAGGGAGGGATTCGAACCCTCGGACGAAGTTTCCCCCGTCACGCGATTTCCAGTCGCGCCCGTTCAACCGCTCCGGCACCTCTCCCGGGCACATACGGTGCTCGACCTAGAGCCTATCTCGCCGCGTTGATATTCTCCCCGCCGATGCTTCCAGTGCTCGCCACCAACTACGCGTTCACCAAGACCTTCGGCTTGGTCGTCGTCTTCGGCGGGATCGGCATCCTCGTCAACGTGCTGATCGTCCTGATCGCGATCCAGATCCACGGCGAGCGCCAGCAGAACAAAGCTACGCCGCTGTCCGAGTCTGACCGCACGCACCCGGTCTGAGCGTCCTCACTACTGTGCCGCCGCTGCCCGTGCCTCTTCGGCGTGGGCTTCCTCACGCGCGCGGCGGTACTCGTTGACGACGATGTCCGTCAGCTCCTGCACCGAGGTCTCCGCGGTCGGCTTGTCCAGCGCGATCGCGCCGTCCTGGATCATGCTCACGCGATCGCACGCCTGCAGGACGTGGACGTAGTTGTGCAGGATCATGATGATCGAGACCCGGCCCTCCTGCTTCAGGCGCGCCACCAGGTCGAGGATCATCGCGCCCTCCTTGGCGCCCATCGCGGCCAGCGGCTCGTCCAACAGGATGATGTCCGCGTCGGAGTTGACCGTCCGCGCCACCGCGATCGCCTGGCGCTGGCCGCCCGACAGGCGCGCCACGGCGACGTCGATCCGCGGGATGTTGATCCCGATCTCATCCAGCGCCTTACGCGTTTCGCGCTTCATCCGGCCGTTCGACAGCAGCGGCAGCGGACGGCGCACGCGCTCGCGACGCAGGAACATGTTGTGGTAGACCGACAGTTCGTCGATCAGCGCGAGGTCCTGGTAGACCGTCTCGATCCCCTTCGCCCGCGCCTCGTCGACGCTTTTCGGCGCGTACGGCTTGCCGTGCAGGAACATCTGACCCGAGTCCTGCTTCTGAAAGCCGCTGAGGATCTTGATCAGCGTCGACTTGCCCGCCCCGTTGTCCCCGAGCAGTCCCAGCACCTCGCCCTTGCGCAGGTGCAGGCTCACGTCGCGCAGCGCCGTGACTGGGCCGAAGCGCTTGGCGATGTGCTCGACCCGCAGCACGTCGTCGGCCGCCTGCGTCGGCTGGACCACCATGGGCTCGGCCACGCCCACCGTCACCTCGGGCGCACCGTCGCCGGGACCTGGGGGTGTCGCATGATCAACCACTGCCGGCATGCCCCCTTCGTACGCGCTGGACGTAGGTGTTGACGGTCATCGCGATCAGGATCGCCAGGCCCGTGTAGAACAGCAGGTAGTTGGCGTTCACGCCCTTCAGCACCAGCCCGTCCTTGAGGATCCCCAGGAACAGCGCCCCGATCAGCGCGCCCACGACCGTCCCCGAGCCCCCCGTCAGCAGCGTCCCGCCGATCACGCCGGCGGCGACCGCCAGGAACAGGATTTCGTTGGCGCCCGCCGGATCGGGCTGGACGGAGGCGGCGCGCACCGCCTCGAAGATCCCGACCAGCGCGGCCGTCAGGCTACAGAGGATGAAGTTGCGGATCGTCACGAGCTTGACCCGCACCCCGGCCTCGGCGGCGCCGAGCTTGTTCGAGCCGACCGCGACCGTGTACAGCCCCCAACGGGTGAACGTCAGCACGACCTGCAGGATGATCACGATCAAAAGCGCCCAGATCAGCTCGGAATAGACGCCCCCGCCGAAGATCGAGGCGAACGTGCTCAGGTGCCCGCCGTTGGTGTACCCGGCTCCGGGCGTCGAGACAGGCTCGCCGTGGGAGATGATCAGGGCGATACCCTCAAACGTGAACAGCATCGCGAGCGTCGCCACGAACGAGTTGATGCCGATGACCGCCACGAAGAACCCGTTGGCGAACCCCACCGCCATGCACACCAGCAGCGCGAGGATCACGCTCGGCACCAGCGGGATCCCGGCGCTGTTGAGCTTGTAGAACAGGAACGGCGCGAACAGGTACATCGCGCCGATCGACAGGTCGATCTCGCCGAGGATCATCACGAACACCTCGCCCGCCGCGATGATCGCGTACGGGGCGAAGTACGGCAGCAGCGTCTTGAAGTTGGCGCTCGTGAAGAAGCTTTCGGTGTTCGTCGAGAAGTAGATCGCGGTCACGATCGTCACGACGATGATGCTGCCCTCGCGCAGCGACAGCACGCGATCGAGCGCACCCCGGGCCACGCGTCCTGCACTCGAGTGTGATGCGGGCGCCGGGGGAGGGGCCGCGGGCGCGGACGGCGGCGAGGAGGCCGATGGATCTCCCGCGATGCTGGCCATGGCTAGGAGCTCACCGCCCACTCGACGCTGCCGCCATGCTTCGTCGCGTCCACCGTGCCCCCCTGCCCGCGCCCACCGTTCCTCTAGGCTTCCGTGCCGGCCGGGATCGAGACGACCTTCGCTTCGGAGGAGGTCCCCTCGTAGCGAGTTTTCGATTCGACGTAGGGCTTGACCGTTTCTTTGTCCAGGAACTTCAGCCCGGTGTCGACTTCCGCGGGACCGGTCAGCGATCCGGACACGCGCCAGAAGAACAGCTGCAGGATCGGCAGGAACCCCTGCTGGTAGGGCTGCTGGTCGATCGTGAATTCGATGTTCCCTTCTTTGAGCAGTTTCTGGGTCACTTCGGTCAGGTCGAACCCGCCCGCCTTGATGCCCTTTGCGGGCAGGCCGAACTTTTGCATCACTTTCGCCAGCTGCGCCGTGGAGCCACCGTCGACCGCATACATGCCCTTCGTGGTTTCGTGCCCCAGCCAATACGCTTCGATCGTCGACAGCTCGCCCGGTTCGGCGGCGCCGGTCGAGACGGTGTGGATCGTGATCGGCTTACCCGAGGCCTTGATCGCGGCTTCGGCGCCTTCGATCCGCGGCTGCAGGTTGGCCGACCCCGGCGTGGCGATGAACAGCGCCACATCGCCCGAGGGCACCGCTTCGACGATCCGCTGGCCCATTTTTTCGCCCGCCAGTTTCAGGTCCTGGCCGATGTAGGACAACCGCTTGTTCGTCGGCGCGTCGGCGTTGTAGGCCACGACGGGAATGCCCGCCTTCAGCGCGGCTTCGACGGGCGCGTTGAAGGCGTGCAGGTCGATCAGCGAGACCGCGATCCCGTCGGCGCCGCCCGCCACGGCCGTGTTGATCGCGTTGACCATCTGGTTGACGTTCGAGGATTCCGACCCGGTCCACTCGTACGTGCAGCCCAGCAGTTTGCAGGCGTCCTGGATGCCGTACTGGGTAGGGACAAAAAACGAGTTCGTCGTCACGTGGTTGACGACCACGAATTTGTAGCTCGGATGGGACCCGAACACGCTGTTCGAGCCACTGCTGCTCGACGCGCTCGAACCGCACGCGGCCAGCAGGCTGCTGACCCCGCCCACGGCCACACCTGTCAGTGCGGTGCGCTGCAGAAACGCTCGTCGGTCGAACCCCGGTCTCCCCGGTGTCGTGACCTCGGACGCGTCTGCGTAGAGGTCCTGCATGCGGTCGGGTGTGCTGCCGGCGTCCCCCAGACGCTCTACCGCCTCATATGCCTGGTCGGTGTTTGACATCTGCTCCTCCTTCAATGCTCGTCGAGTGCGCCGTGATGACGCCCACTCATCTACTTCCCCGTCAACGATCTCGCTAACCATCGCTTCAGTCAAGCGAAATACATGCGGGAAACCCGCTGTCCTGATACGGGGAACTACTGACGGCGCCCGGCGGTGTGCGGGCGGGCCGGCGGGTATACCCTCGAAGCATGGCCTCTGAACCCGATCGTCGGTCGCGCACGGGCGACGATGAACGAGAGTCATACGGGGATCTACAGATCGAGCGACACGTCAAAGACGACGGTCGCGCGCTGATTCTGTACACGCGCCGACAGGGCGACGAGACGATCGCGGATCGACCGACATGAGCGAGCTCCGCTATCAGGAGCTGCGCGGCGAGCAGGTCGTGTACGCGATCGACCGCCAGGAGCGCACGTTCCTGCCGGCAGCCGAGCACTGCCCGCTGTGCCCGACCCGCCCGGGCGGCGAGCCGACCGAGATCCCGTTCCCCGCGTTTGAGATCGCGGTGTTCGAGAACCGCTTCCCGGCGTTTGAGTCCCCGCACGGGGCGGCTGAGGTGGTCGTGTACACCGACTCGCACACGGACTCGTTCGGGACGTTGACGCGCGCGCGCGCGCAGGCGCTGATGTGGGTCTGGCGCCACCGCTACGCAGAGCTCGGCGCGCGCGCGGACGTGCAGTACGTGTTCATCTTCGAGAACCGCGGAGTCGAGGTCGGCGTCACGCTGCACCACCCGCACGGCCAGATCTATGCCTACCCGTTCCTGCCCCCCGTACCGGCGCTCGAGCTGGCCGCCGACGAGCGCCTCGATGGCTGCGCGCCGTGCGAGCTGTTGCGGCGCGAGCTGGATGACGATCGACGGCGCGTGGTGTACGAGAACGAGGGTGTCGTGGTGTACGTGCCGTATGCGGCGCGCTGGGCATACGAAGCGCACGTGGTCATACGCGCGCACCGTGCCAGCCTGTTGGAGTGCGAGCCGGCCGAGCTCGATGCGCTCGCGGATGGGCTGCAGGCGCTCGTGCGAGGATACGACGCGCTGTTCGACCGACCGTTCCCGTACGTGATGGCCGTGCACCAGGCGCCGACCGGCGGTGCATCGCGCGGGCAGGGACACGTGCACGTCGAGTTCTACCCGCCGCTGCGCACGGCGGACAAGCTCAAGTATCTCGCCGGCTCCGAGCAGGGCGCGGGCACGTTCATCTCCGACACGCTCCCCGAGGAGTCCGCGCTGCGAGCTGCGGGCGGCGATCGCCGATGCAGAGTAGTCCCGATGAGCGTGAACGCGCGGGCGCGCACGCGCACGCGTTAACGGCGGACGAGAGTACGAACATCTCCGCCGGCGGGCCCCCGGCACACGTCCGCGCGTTCGCTCCAGGGCGCGTGTGTCTGATCGGCGAGCACACCGACTACAACCGCGGTCTCGCGCTGGCGATGGCGATCGCCCAGGGCGTGACGGTGGACGCGCGGCGGCTCGAGCCCGGGCGCGACGGCGCCGAGCGAGTCCTGGCGCAAGCGCTCGATCTGGACGAGCACGACGAGTTCGCGCTCGGCGACCCGCAGCCCGTGCAGGGCTGGCGCGCGTTCGTGCGCGGCACGGTCGCCGAGCTGCAGCGCTCCGGACTGCGGCCGGTGGGCGCGAGCATGCGGATCGAGGGCGACGTGCCGCGCGGCTCGGGCCTGTCCTCCTCGGCCGCGCTGGAGGTCGCGCTTGCCCTGGCGCTGCTCGCGTTGGCGGGCACGAGCGAGCAGATCGGCAGGACTCAGCTGGCTAAGTTGTGCTCGCGTGTGGAGAACGAGTGGGTCGGCGCGCAGACCGGGCTGCTCGACCAGCTGAGCTCGCTGTACGGCGCGCGGGAGGAGGCGTTGAGGATCGACTTTCAGACGTTGCAGGTCGATCCGGTGCCGCTGCACCTGGACGGTTGGCGACTGGTGACGCTCGACACGGGCGAGCGGCGCGAGAACGCCAGCTCCGGCTACAACCAGCGCCGAGCCGAATGCGCGCGGGCATGTGAGCTGCTGGGCGTCGACTCGCTGCGTCGATATCGGCTGGGGACAGCGTCGAACGACTACCGCCCCCGTTGCGCGAACGAGCGCGGCACGTGCTCAGCGACAACGACCGGGTGGACCGCGCCGTGGCGGCCCTGCGCGAGGGGGACCTGCCCGCGCTGGCGGAGCTGCTGAACGAGTCGCACGCGAGCCTGCGCGACGACATGGAGCTCTCCACGCCGACGGTCGAGGCGACGGTGCGGCAGATGCTGGACGCGGGCGCCGCCGGCGCGCGCCTGCTGGGCGGCGGCTTCGGCGGCAGCGTGCTCGGGCTGCTGCCGCCGGACGTACCCGTGCCGGCCGGAGCGCGCGAGGTGCACCCCTGCGCGGGGGCGCAGGTGCTGGAGGAGGGGTAGGTCCGCAGCACGGTCGGATAGGTAGGGTCTGCGACAAGGTTCCACCAAACAGACTGCGACGGTACGGTGGGCGGCGCCCCACAAGGCGAGTCGACGAGGACACGACGAGCGAGGGAGAGACCACACCATGAGCGAGCAGACGACACGTACGCAGGGCCGGCGATGGGTGGCGGTGGTCACCGGCGCATCCAGTGGCATCGGCGAAGCCACCGCCAGGCGGCTCGCGCGCGAGCCGAACGCGTCGCTGGTGCTGGTCGCGCGCCGCGAGGAGCGGCTGCGCGCACTGGCTGAGTCACTGGACGCGCTGACCGGCGCCGGAGGCGTGAGCTTGGTCGCGGTCGATCTCGTCGATGAGTCGGCGCCCCGAGCGGATCCGCGCGCACGTGGCCGAGCGCTACGGGCGGCTCGATCTGCTCGTCAACAACGCGGGCGCCGCCTGGCGCAAGCCGTTCGCCGACGGCGGCTACGAGAACGTGCACGCGCACGATGGCGATCAACTTCGACGCCCAGGTCCGGCTCACCGAGGCGCTGCTGCCGCTGCTGCGCTGCGTCGGCGCCGAGCGCGATCGTCAACGTCGCCATCGACCGCCGCGACGCGTGGCCCGCGCCGGGGACCGGCGCCTACAGCGCATCGAAGTTCGCGCTCGCCGGCTGGTCGGACGCGTCTGTGGGCGGAGGAGCGCGCGCATGGGGTGCACGTCGGGCTGGTGCTGCCCGGGTTCATCTCAACCGAGGGGTTCCCCCAGTCCGAGCTGACCGGCAGGCCGTGGACGCGCTGGGCGGTCTCCACCCCGGAGCGGGCGGCCGAGGCGATCTATCAGGCGGGCGTCGGGCGCCATGCCGAGCGCTATGTGCCGCGCGCTTACGCGCTCGCGGCGGCCGCGCGCATCCTCCTGCCGCGGCCTGGCCCGGCGGGTGCTCGGCGGCCAGCGGGGCCGCGGTGATGACGACCACGACCGGTGCGGACGTAGCGGACCGGGAGACCGACGCAGATCCTGACCAGTAGGCACGCGAGCACCCAGCGTAGGTCCAGCTCCGCGACCGCGCGATCACGCAGACCGGGTGCGCAGGTAGGTGGGTCGATGGTGCGGGCGGGTCGGCGTCTACGGCTCGAGCTGACCGGCATAGAGCGCGAACATCGCGCCCTGCGGGTCGGCGACGACCGCGATTTTCGCGATCTGGATGTCGATCGGGCCGGCGTGCATGACGCCGCCGAGCTCCTCAACCTTCGCGAGCGCCGCATCGAGGTCCTCGACGCCGAAGTACACGAGCCAGTGGGGCGGCACCCCGGGCGCTGGCGAGCAGGCGGATGCCGCCGTTGTTCGCGTCGCCGTTTTTGATCGTCAGGTACGGTTCGGGACTGCCCTCGAACGGCGCGACCACCCAGCCGAACAGGCCGCTGTAGAAAGCGGTCGAGGCATCGAGGTCGGGGGAGGCGAGCTCGTTCCAGACAAGCGCTCCCGGCGCGTTGACGAGCGCCGCGCCGTTATGATCGTGCGGCTGCCAGACCATGAAGTATGCGCCCTGCGGATCCTGGATGACGGCCATGCGACCGGCCTGTCATCACTCGAACGGCGGGGCGTGGACGTTCCGCCGAGCTCCTTCGCCCGCTCGACGGTCGCGTCTGCGCTCGTCGACCGACACGTATGAGTTCCATACCGGCGGCGCGCCCGCGTCGCGCTGCTGCTCGGGCTGGGGGGCGATCGCGGCGACGTCCTTGGCCGTCGAGTATCATCATCGAGTAGTAGACGCCCTCCCCTACCGGTCGGTCCTCGGCCTCCCAGCCGAACAGGCCGCCGTAAAACGCCTTGGCGGCGTCCTGATCGGTGGTCGTCAGGTCGACCCAGCAGAAAGCCCCCGGCGTGTACCCGCTGCGCTCACCCATAGATCAGGAGCTTAGCGCAGGTGGGATGGACACGATGTTAAGAGATTGCGATGCCAGACGGATGGACCATGAAGCACGCACGATGGGGCCAGAGAATGCTCACGCGTGCGCCGGACGTGAGGATGCGTTGCGCTCGCGGGCACGAGACAGGGCTGCACCGGTCCGAAATGCGCCGGTCGGCCTGACTCACACGCGCGCAACGACCAGCGCGCAGGCGAGCAGCACCATCGCGACCGACAGCGCGGCGAGCGCCCCGTCGAGCGGTGAGAGCAGACCGGGGAGCGTCAGCGGCTCGGTGGCGCCGTCCGCGCGCGTGCGCGTGCCGGCGATCGAGACGCGTGCGGCGACGCAGCTCGCGTGCGGGCGAGGACGAGACGGCGCTGGGCGATGCTCAGCGCCAGGCAGCCGGCGGCGACCAGCAGGCCGGCCGACGGTGATCCGCTCGCCTGCACGAAGTAGCCGGTGAGCGCCGGAAACGCGCCCCAGCCGACGGCGAACCACAGGTCTGAGTGCAGGCGCCCGCCGAGCAGCTCGAGGTTGTAGGCGGGCAGGAACAGCGCGCCCGCCACGACGAACGGCGTGAGCGCAGCAGAGACGGTGAGAATGCCGGCGACGCCGATCGCCAGCGCGCCGAGCAGGCTCACGCCGGCCAGCGCGATCAGCGTGCGGTCGGAGATGGCGGTGCGCAGCGGGCGGTCGTGCAGCTCGTCGAGCGCGTGCGCGGCGACCCCGACGGCAAGACCGAACGCGGCCAGGCCCCAGAGCAGCCGGTTGACGTAGAGGTGCGGCGCGATCGCGGCGCCGATCGCGACGTAGCTCAGATGCCAGGCGGTGTAGGGAGGGTGCAGGAGCGTGAGCAGATCGCCGGGCAGACCGCGACCGAGCGCGTAGAACGCGGGGCGCTCAGTGCTCGCGCGCATCTACGCGGAGCTCGGCCGGGAGCGGGACAAGAGGTCCGACGTGAGAGTGGGCGACATGGCAGACGCAGCGGACCGGACGGAGGACACAGGCGGAGATGAAGACCGCCTCGCGGACATGACGACGCCCCCGCCGAGGCTCATGCGCCGCACGCTTGTGTCCTGCAGCCCGGCCTCGCGCCAGTAGCCGACGATCGCCTCCAGCGGATGACGGGCGTAGTAGCCGGCGATGCTCGGCCCGAGAAACCGCCCGACCGCGGCCCAGTCGCGCGAGCACAGACGCCCGAGCGCGGGCAGACCGACGGCGGTGTACAGGCGCCAGGCCACGCGTGGTACGGCGCGCGGCGGAACACCGAACTCGAGCGAGGCGACACGCCCGCCGGGACGGATGACCCGCGCCAGCTCGCGCATCGTCGCGGGTGGATCGTCGACGTAGCGCAGCAGGTATGTGAACGTGAGCGCGTCGAACGTGCCGTCCGCGAACGGCAGCTGCTCGGCCTGCCCTTCGATCAGCTCGATGCGCGCCCTCTCGGGAGCGGCCGCGAAGCGCGCACGGGCGCCGGCGAGCATCTCGGCGCTCTGATCGAGACCGACGACCGTGCAGTCCGCGCGTGCGAGCAGCTCGGCCGCGACCATGCCCGTGCCGGTGGCCACATCCAGTATCCGCTCGCCTGCGGTGGGAGCGATCGCATCCACGAGCGCGCGGCGCCAGCGCGGGTCCTGCCCGAAGCTGAGCGCCGCCGAGAGCCGGTCATAGCGCTGGGGCAGGCCACGAAACAGCTCGATCGCCTGGCGCTTGGTGGGCGACGCATCGGCGGGGAGGTGCCGTTGTTCGGACGCAGACACCCGAGCAGCAGCTAACGCTCGTCCCAGCTCGCGAGCGCCAGCAGCGTGGCGGCGCTGACGCCGCGCCCGGACAGAACGCACAGGCGCCCGTCGCGCTGCCAGAGGACGACCCGTGCGCCGTTTGCGCTCAGCATCCGGTAGTCCGTGCCTGTGCGCCATGTCACCACCCCGCCGTCGCCGATGGCGGGTGCCGGGGTGCCGGCGAGAATCGCATAGCCGATCCGCTGGCCGCGATCGTTGGCGTAGAACACGATCGTCACCGACCGTCCGCCGATGCGATCCGTGCGCGCACCGGTCGCACGCCAACCGAGACCGTGCTCCCAGTCGGGGAACGCCACACCGTCGACTCCCGCGACGAGCTCAGCCTGCCGGCGCGGGTTCTCTGCCGGCGCGGCCATCGTGGCCGGGCCGAGCGTCAGGGCGGATGCTTCGCGCAGGCTGAGCGCCGTCGAGCCGCCACCGGGCAACCCGATGACCAGAACGACCACTGCCGCGAGGATCGCGCCCGCCCCGGCGAGCCCCAGCACGGGCCGGCCACCGCCGATCCGTGCTCTGAGCGGGCGGCGCGAGGCATGCGCAGAGTGCTCATCGACGAGCGCGTCGATCCGGCGGTGCAGCTCATCGGGCGCCCGCACATCGATCGATCGCACGAGCTCGACCAACTCGGATTCTGTATGGACAGGGCGCTCACTCATGGTATGTCTCCACCAGATAGGACTCCGCCGGCGGGGTTCTCTTCCCGTCCGATCGCCCCGAGCAGTCCTGGCCGCGAGGCGATCGGGGTCGCGTCGTCAGCCGAGTGTGACGCGGGGCTCAATCGTGCTGCAACCTGCTTACGCGCCCGGAACAGCCGGGTCGTGATCGTCGCCTCGCGCACGCGCAGCGCGCGGGCTGCCTCGTGGTAGGACAGACCGAGCACATCGACCGCCACCAGCGCGAGCCGGCGCTCCTCGGGCAATTCGGCGATCGTCGCGTACAGCTCCTGCACCTCCAGCGCCCGCTCGGGCCGGCCCATCGGCAGGGGGTCGGCGGTGACGACATCGTCGAGCGTGGCGGCCGTCACCGGGCGGCGAGCAGCCGTCCGACGGTTCGTCAGGAACGTGTTGCGCAGCACGCGCATCAGGTAGTACAGCTCGCCGTCCCCATGCAGCACCCGTGGCTTGGCCAGCACGCGGACGAACGTCTCCTGGACGAGGTCCTCGGCGTCCTCGCGCGATCCGCACAACGCCCACGCGGCACGGTACAGGCGGTCCACGTGTTGACTGAGGGCCTGGGGATCCAGGGTTCGCATGACGGTGGCGGCGGACCTGCGCGTCCACCAACTGCGCGCAGTCCACGCGGTCCACTGTACTCCGCCGACGGCGTACCCGGGCAACGTGCCCAGGCAAGGTGACTACGGGTGCCGCGGAGCACGCGCCAACACGGGAGCCGTGCCGGCTGCGGTGGCGCCGGCCGCAGGCGCGTTCCCAGTCCAGTCCCGCAGGAATGCCTCCGTGGCAGCCGTATCGAGAGGGCGGGCGAACAGGAATCCCTGCCCGCTGTCACAGTCCTCGTTTCTGAGCAACGACAGCTCCCGCTGCTGCTCGATGCCCTCGGCGAACGTCTCGATCGCGAGGGACTTGCCGAGCTGCACGAGCGTGCGGATGAGCGTTTCGCCCTCCTGGTTGTCTCTCATCCCCGAGATGAACGAGCGGTCGATCTTCAGGGCATCGACGGGGAACCGCTGCAGATGGGCGAACGACGAGTAGCCGGTGCCGAAGTCGTCGATCGCGATCCGCACGCCGAGCTGCTTGATCTCAGTGAGCCGGCGAGCGGTCTCTTCGGCGTTGCGCATGAGCGTCGTCTCGGTGATCTCGATCGTCAGCGCGCTCGGCTCCAGGCCGCTGTGAGAGAGCGCGCCTTCGATGTCGGCGATGACCTCGTCGGTGTCGAGCTGGCGCCCGGAAACGTTGACGGCCATGCCGATCTCATATCCGGCCGCACGCCACGCGGCGCCCTGAGCGCAGGCCTCGTTCAGAACCCATGTGCCGACCTCCGTGATCAACCCCGTCTCCTCGAGCAACGGGACGAAATCGTCGGGCTGGACAACGCCACGCACCGGGTGTCGCCAGCGGATCAGGGCCTCCACGCCGGTGGGAGTCATGTCGTTCAGGTTGATCGTGGGCTGGTAGGCGAGGAAGAACTCTTCGTTCTTGAGCGCTTCGTGCAGGTCCATCTCGAGTTCCATGCGCTTCTGCATCGTGTCCTGCATGCCGGTCTCGAACACGACATAGCGATGCTTGCCGTCCCACTTGGCCCGATACATCGCGATGTCCGCGTCGCGCAGCAGCTCATCGGCCGAGATCCGCTCCCCCGCCGCGATCCCGATGCTGGCGGTCACCGTCACTCGCGTCTCGTTGTCGGCTCCGAGCTTGAACGGCTGCTTGAGCGCATCGAGCAGCCGTTCGGCGATCAGCTCGGGACCGACCGCCAGCGAGAGCTCTTCGGAGATCACGACGAACTCATCCCCGCCGAGCCGGCCCAGCGCATCGGCGGCGCGCACCACCCCGTCCAGGCGCGCGGCGACCGCCCGCAGGAGCTCGTCGCCGACCGAGTGACCGAGCGTGTCGTTGATCGACTTGAAGTTGTCCAGATCGATGAACAGCGCCGCCACCGGCGTCTGCGAGCGACGCGCGCGCGCGAGCATCTGCTCCACGCGGTCGAGGATCAGCGTCCGGTTCGGCAGGCCGGTCAACGCGTCGTGGGTCGCGAGGAACGCGAGCTCCTCCTCGCGCCGCGTGAGCTCTTCGTCGGTGCGCCGGCGCTCGACCTCAAAGCACTCGCACATCCGCAGCAGGCTGAACTCGAGGCTCAGCTGCAGCAGGTTCAGCGCATGGGAGCGAGCCTGCGGTGAGACATCCAGCTGCGTTGCGCTCTGATTGAGCACCTCGGCCATCACGTTGCGCCAGCTGAAGCAGCGCCAGGTCACCTCGTTCAGCGACGCCGCACGATGGGCGGCCAGCTCGCCAAAGATCTCCCAGGTTTCGCGGCCGGCCTCGACGGCCACCTCGATGCCCTCCCCCGCGATCCAGCGGGCAACCGCGATCGTGGAGCCGTTGCAGATCCGTTCGAAGCTCTCCTGCACCAGGGCGTCGACAACGTGATCCCCTCCGGCGGTTCGCAGCACCGTCAGATGGAGCACGTCATCGGTTCGCGCTTTCAACGCCTCGCCGAGGCGACGCAGCTCCTCGCCAGACGCCTCCACCGGCGCCAACGGCGGAGCCGGAAGCCACGCCTGCTCCCGTTCACCTCCAGAACGTGAATGCTGAGTTGTCATATCACCTCTGCAGGTCGGCCGGTGAGGCCCATTCCTTGAATTCTGGTGGCTCGTGTAAACGGATCTCTGTAAACGCAGCACACCGAGCACCTCCTCCATGATGCTTGCGACCCGTCCGCTGGCTGGCGGTCCTGGATCCTCCTGATAGGTGTTGACGAGCACGAACGGCAGATGACCAAAATCGATCGACGGAGAAAGAACGATGGCACGCCGCATCGCGCACCCCGAGCTGCGGCTGGCGCTGCCGACCCTTCTCTGGCAGCGGCACGGGACCGTGCGCTCACCAACGCATTCTGAGCCGCCCTGGGGTTTGATGGAGAAGTTTCTCCGCCAAACACAGGATGACTCATACAGCCTTGGAGCTCTTTTGTGTGGTGGTCTTCTGTGCGCTGATGATGGTGTAGGCTACGTGAGCGTGTAGCATTGCGGTTTGCATCATGCGTCCGTAGTCGGCGAGTTGTGCGCCACCGTGTCGTTCGTAGCGACGTAGGTTGACCTTGAATGACGGTATCGCGTTGGTTGTGATGTCAGCATAGGTCTGTAGCCTCAGATGCGTTCTGCTGAAGAGCAGTGCGTAGCCTGGGAGGGTGGGTGGCAGCTTGCCGTTGGATCTGCCAAAGTAGGCCCGATCGGGAGCGGACGCCATCTTGGCCAGGCTTCTCAGCGCGCTTGGTCTGTATGGGCGGGTGAGTATGTCGGAGATGACCAGTCGCCCTTCGGGCTTTAGGACACGGCTCGCTTCGCGTAGGAACCGCCACCGGTTCGGGAAGTGGAAGATGCACTCCACGGCGAGCACGACATCGAAGGATTCGTTTGCGAATGGGAGAGCGCATGCGTCGCCCTGGACGAACTCGATCGTGTTGACAGGGTTGGCTTGGACTTTCGAGCGCGCCAGAGCGAGTTGTCGTGCTTCGATGTTCAGCCCCACGAGCGTGAGGTTTGTGTGTGTCTCGTTCAGGCTCGCGATCGTTCCACCGATCCCACAACCACAATCGAGAACGTGACTGCCCGGCCTGATGACGGCGTCCTGGCAGGTGCGCTCTGTCATGCGCTCCGCGGCGAGGCCGTACTCTTCAAATGAATCGCCGGCGTGTTGTGGCTCATCCCAGTATCCCCAGTGAACATGCCGGCCGAAGGCCTCGTCCATGTCCGTGACGCCCTCCTCCAGTTCGTTCAGCACGAGATCCATATAGGGCATCCTCAGCCCCGCACCCTCTGATTCAGCATGTTTCGTGGTGGATGTCATGGACTCTCCTACGCGGGTCTTGCGGCAGCTGGATCGCTCCTCAGTGCCTGTGGTCTTCTCGTTCGGCGCCACCAGCGGGGGATCGCCGCGAACTCGGCGATCCTCCCCGCTGGATGGGTACTGTCTGGTCTTACCGGCTAGTGCCACCAGTGGTGCGGACCGGGTCCAGGGCCTCCTTTTTCGTGCCATTTTTCGCCGCCATGGCCTTCTTTTTCGCTGGGCGGACTTTCTTGTTCGCTGGCGATGATGCCTACCGTGGTGCCCTCTTGGGCGTAGCCGTTGTGGATGATCGTGTTGTATCCCGCAGGGGAGGGCAGACCGATCTTGCTGTTGATCAGTGGGTCGATCAGGAACGATAGCGGCCCGCCGCAACCGGTCGCCGCAGGCGCCGAGAACGAATTACCGACCTGGGTATGTTCTGCGATTTCGGCGAACGCGAATTCATCCTTCTCGGATATCAACCCCATGCTGCCGCTTATCGGTTTATTGGGGGGTGGTGGGTTGGTCGTGCCCGTGGTGAGGCTGAGCACGATCGGATCGGCGTTCGAGCCGATGTAGCATTCCCTGCCGAGCAAGGGGTTTTCGAGATGAACCTTCACCGGCAGCGACAGCGCGGTGCCTTCTTCGGCCGACCTCGTTGCGTTTGCTGACATCGATTTCGCTCACGGGCCCGGCGAGTTCGGTCGTCGCGTTCACCGTCCCGAACCAAGGATTTCCGAATACCGCTTTGCATGTTCCCCGCCGGGCTCTCCCTCGAAACCCCTTATCTTTGATTTCGTTGCAGTCGATCAGGCTGGATAGCCCGCCCGGGCACTTGCTGCGGCGTCGCGGACAGCGTTTCGCCATTGAGCGCTCCCACGCATGGTTTCCGCGAAGGGCGGGACTTCTTCCTGGATCATCCCGAACTGCAGTGTGACCGGGTTCACGATCGGCACTGTCAGTTTGTTGAGCGTCATTTCTCCGCTCATTATCTGGGCGTAAACACAGAGATTTACCCCTGTCGTAAACCGTGGGCATTGCTTGAAGACCGCGAAAATCCCCGTCGGTTCCTTCGCCAACGCCGGTGAAGCAAACCCCAGCGACAACAAGGAACATCAGCGCCGTCGCGGCACCGAGCGTCCTGCGCCTAGCATATTTAGTCATTGACATCCCGCCTTCCGATTGGGAACGATATCTTTGAGATCTCCCGCACCCTATTTTACTATCGATGCAGTTATCGATTTATATCGTTCCTCGAGCCGGTCATGGTGCGCCTATATGGCGCGCCAGTGCCGATCATGCGCCATCCAATGGTGACTTATCCGCGGCTTCTACTCCCCGCTCTGACACTCAGGACACTTCTTTATTCGTCGTCTTCGATTTCTTCCTTTTCTTCTCGCGCTTTCGCCTTCATGCTCTTTCGCGCACCCCGTCACGCTGATCGGCGTGTCCTGCTTTATCACCGCCCCGTTCTGGCCCACGAACTCGGTGGGTATCGTGAGGGTCGCCTTTGACTTTTTCCTTGGTGTTGCGGGTGATCTCTGCGCTTACGCCCGTGAATTCTGAGTGTCACCTTCTCCTTGACCGTGACCGTCTTAGTCAAGTGGCACAGGTTCCCGATCGCGGCGAGCGCGGAGTAGGGGCCCTCGGGCAATGTGAGTTCGAAGCCTGCCGACGGGCTGGTCGGGGACGGTCTTGAACGTCGTGCTCGTGATCCCCTGGGGTCGCTGATGTAGGTCGCGCCGACGAGGTCGATCGTGACGCCGTAGCCCTGCAACACGAGGATCAGGCTGGGGAATGCTTCGCCGCCGTGGCTGACGAAGATCGCGGGTCCCGTGAGCGGGACGGGCAGGATCGGGGTGATGCGCCTTGGCGTAGCCGATCTTCGACGCGGCCGGGCACCCGGCCGGGTTGGTGTTGAACTGCGCTTCGGTGCACGCTTTCTGCAGCGTCGTCAACCGCGAGGGCAGCTGTCTAGGCAGATCGACCTTGACCTGGGGATGTTCGCCTGGCGCCCGAGCGTCGCCGGGCATGCTCAGCTTCACCGACAGGCTCGCGCCGTTCGCTTTGCTGGTCTTGCCCGCGGTGGAGGCCGTGAACTTTCGGCTTGAACGACAGTTCGTTGCAGTTCGCCGCCTGAAACGGCGAGGATACGGTCGCCGACTGCGCCCTGGGCGCTCGTGAGCGTGCTGGAGACCGGCATGGGTTCGCAGCTCGTCGGGTTCAGCGTGAACCCCGAGCGGTCGATGCTAACGCGGATGTCACGCACGTGGGTGACGATCCCGTCGATGATCGTCGGGATCGGTTCACTGCCGGTCGGGTCGATCGCTGACCTGCGCGGTGTACGGGTCGATCTGCAACCCGAAGCGGATCACGACCGTACCGAGATCGAACGGACCGACAACCGCTGAGATCACGCTCACCACCGAGAACGGATCGCCATGGAACGGGCCGGCGAAATACAGCTTGCCGGGCACATAATCGAGGACCGCGCCGACACCGACGCCCACGATCGTGTGCCCGATCAGGCTCGCTGCCGGGACACGACGGTTCGTTCTCCTCCTGGATCGCCCGTCTCGTGCCTGGCCGCTTCGATGTCGGCTTCGGGACAGAACGGGACACCCGTCAGGTTCGCGGTCAGACCCGGCGGGCAGATCGGTGGAGTAGGAGGAGATCTTCGGACATCGCATCCGTACGCGTCAACTCCACCGACAGCGGGCTGAACACACCCGCGTCGTTGTCGAGCGTCTGCGCCGTTATCCCCGGTGCGAACGGCGGCAGCGAACCCGCGGGGCACGCCGAGCCTTCAGACCCCGAGGTGATCTGAAACGAGGCGGTGTCGTTCAGATCCGAGGATGGCTCGGAGAACGGTGTGAGCAACGCCTGCGTGGTGTATGTCCCGCAGGTCGCGGGGGTGATCAGCGGCGCCTGCTGACCTTCGCGGAAGTGGAAGTTGAAGCGCGAAAACGGAAGCTGCGGATCGGATTCGAAGCCGACAGTCGAGCTGCCCGGTGACGGGATTCGGCGTCACCTTGCCCGCAAGCCTGACGAGGATCCCGCGTTCGGCCCGGCTGCGCGCGACCACATACAGAGCGAGCAGCGACCCACCGGGATGGCCCGGTTCACCGAACGGGTTTTCATACGGCTGCGCGAGATACAACGACCCGTACACCGTCGTGAACAGCAGCGGCGTTTCGATTTCCACGGTCCCGAGCTTGGAGTCTTCCGGGCAGCCCGCCCCGGAGGATAAGTCGAGGGTCGCTTCGGCGTACTGCGCCTCCGTGCACGCGCCGAGCCCGACCCCGGCGGACGGGTCGATCGTCACCCCTTCCGGCAACGTGAGGACTGTCTTTTCCAGATCCGACTGCGCAAGCCCTGCCGCGCTCGTCAACCCTTCCGTGTCGAAGCTCAGATCGAACGCGAGGCCGCTCGGCGAAGCCGCGGAGTGCGTCGTCGGTTCCGTGGAGATGCTCGGCGTGAAGGCGAGCGCTTCGCAACCGGTAAGCGCCGGCCACGGCGCGCTCGGCGTGAAGGTTTCGAAATGCCCGGGGTCCTGCGCCGAATCAACCTCCAGGCTGCTCTGCAGCGGCCCCGCGCAGGATGTCGGCATCGTCACGAACGCGGGGGGATGCGCTTCTTCGCCAAGCGGCACGCACGCTTCATACGCCGTCTGCGTCTGATCGTGACTCTCCTGCAGGCAGCCCCAGCCGCGCGCGTCGTCGTGACTCGCCCGTCGCGGCGTCCCCCAGAAGGTCACCCGCGCGCTGATCAGCTGCGAGCCTTCCGGGATTTCGTTCGCGTCGAGGTTGACGCCCCAGTCTTCGCCGAGGCCGCTACGCACGCTCGTCGTGAGCAGCACCGGCGCGTTCACCCCAGGCACGAAGAAGCCGAAGCGCGCCGGTTCGCCCGCTTCCGGTTCGATGTTGAACACCGGCGCGGGAAACGTAAGCGTCCCGTGCCCCGGGTCATACGCCGTGACCGACGCCACGCCGACCGCCGTTTCCGGGGGGCATTCCGGGTTTCTCCCCAGGCCGTCGCTGAGCAGGAACTCCCAGATCAGGCAGCGCTGCGCCGTGCTCGGATCCGCGATCAGCCCGGGCGGCAGCTTCGCCACGATGTCACGCGCGCTCGCAAGCGGCTGCGCCTGCGGCACGCTCGTCAACGGCGCCGAGTCCGGTCCCTGGTTGAGCGCGATCGTGCCGGTCACCTGATACGGATGCGACCCCGCCTGCGTCATCGGCGCGCCGCCTTCGCCTTCGGCGCTCAGTTCATAGGCTTCGATGCCGAAGGCCGCCGATTCGGAGCCGATGTGCAGCGCCGCGCCGGCCTGCGCGTCGCCCGTGCCGCCACCGGAGACCGAGACCTCGTTCACTTCCGAGACCGCCGCGCCGGGCAGCACTTCGACCGCGATCCGGACTTCGATCTGTTCGTAGGGCGCCAGCGGCGTGTCGGTTTCGCAGGCCAGTTCGGCCGGCGAGCACGACATCGCGCTCGTTTCCGTCAGACTGCCGCCGAACTTCGGCCGCAGGCCTGCGATGCCGACGGCCCGCAACCCCGGCGGCAGCGTATCGGTGACGCGCACCGGCGTCGGCTTGCCGGCGAGCGTTTCGCTGACGGTCGGCGCGTCGCCGACGTTCTCGGCCGTCACGACCACCTCCCCGTCATCCCCCCTCATCAGGTCGGTGGGGCGTGCTCCAGAGCTCACATGCCACCACGGCTCAGCCGCCCGCGCGGACGAGGCAGTGGCTAGCACCGCCAAACACACAGCGACAGCGGCCAGGCCCCTCATCACTACTTCTTCTTCTTCGCGTGCTTTTTGGTCTTCTTCACAGGCCCGTACTTCTTCCGGGCTTGGCGTTCACACGTTTCGCGTTTGTAGCGCTTCTTGCGGCCCTTGTACCGATTCCGGCATTGCTGCCGCGCTTTGGCCAGCAACTGTGCGCGTGTGAGTTTCTTGGCGACGGTCTTTGAGCAGCCTGTGACCTGGACGGTCGTGTCCTGTGTGAGCGGGGAGCCGTTCTGTCCCACCAGCACGGTGGGCATCACGAGTTTCTGAGCGCACAGGTCGTAGTTCGCGCTCGTCGGGAGGTTGACAGCGAGGATCGAATCGGGGCCCTCCGGCGCGTTCAGTTCAAAGCTCGTGAACGGCGCGTCAGGGACAGTTTCGAACTTCGAGGTCGTAACGTTCCCTTTGATATTCGTGTTACCCGTCAGCACTATCGTCACGCCTTCGCCCTGCAGCACCATCTCGAGATCCGGGAACGCGGCGCCACCGTGCGAGACGAAATACACCGGGCCCGTGAGCAGCGCGTTCAACAACGGGGTGTGCACCGTAGCCGTAGCGACATCCGAAGCTACAGGACACCCCGCGGGGTTGGCGTCGAACTGCGCTTCGGTGCACGCCTTCTGCAGCGTGGACAGACGCGAGGGCAGCTGTGAAGGCAACTGCACCTGAACTTTGCGGATATTGGCTTCGTGCTCTGGATCGGACGTCACTCGCACGGTCAAGCTGGCCCCACCAGCTTTGCTGGCTTTCCCATTCGTGAACGCCGTGAAGGTCGGTTTGAATGGCAGGTTGTTGCACCCGCCGACTCTGAACGGACTGGACACCCCCGCGCCCTGGTTCTGAGCCGAGATAACCGTCCCTGTCACGCTCATCTGTTCAGAGCTGGTCGGATTCAACGTGAACTGGTCACGCGTGATTTCGACAGTGATGTCACGCAGATCGAGTGGAATACCGTCCAAGATCGTCGGGAACGGGTCGCTCTTGACGGTCACCTGCGCCGTCGTCGGATCGATGTACAAAGCGGAACGCACCACCACCGCGCCGAGATCGAACGGCCCGGCGACCGCGGGAGTGATCACGACGATGCTGAACGGCGCGCCGCCATAGGGGCCGGCGAGATATGCACGCCCGGTCACATAGAACGGCGTCCCAGAGCCCGCCCCCACGTGCGCGACGCCCACTTCACTACCCGCGGGACACGAAGGATCTTCCTCCTCCAGACGACCTTCACCTTCATGGCTGCGACGTTCGGCGGCTTCGATGTCGGCCTGCGGACAGCGTTCGACACCGGCCAGCCTGCCGAGCAACCCCTCGGGCAACGTTACATCCAGCGCCTTCAAAGTCTGCTGGCCATCTTCGCGACCGACATGCAGTACGAACGGGCTGTACGTACCCGCGATCGGACTGAACGTCCCCGCGCCAAAGGCAGGCACATCGGGCTCCTGCGCCGCCGAGGTCGGACACACACCACCGCCTGGCTGGCTCGTCACTTCAAACGCGCTGGACGGCGAGACCGGCGAGCCTTCCGGCGCGCTCCACGGCGTCATCGATGAGTTGGTCGTATAGCTCCCGCACGTCGAGGGGCTCGTCAAGGGAGCGCGCGAGCCATTGAATAGGTCGATCTTGAAATCTTCGAAGGGCAGCTGCGGATCCTGGTTGACGACGGCTGTGAGCTGCCCTGTGACGGGATTGGCTTCCACCTTGCCCGGCAGCTTCACGACGATGCCGGTGGTCGGATCGTCGACCGTGATGTAGATCGCGAGCAGCGATCCGAACGGGTTTTCGCCCTGCCTGGCCAGATACACCGCCCCCTGCAGCGGATGGCCGACGAGCGGCGAGTCGACGGTCACCGTCCCGATCTTCGACGCATCCGGGCATTCCGCCGCCCCCGGCGTGAACTGGGGCGTGCTCACGCCCGGTTCGGTCGTCGGGTTCAATTCCTTGAAGCCCTTGAAGCCTACCTGCTGCTCGGAGCACGCTTGCAGGCCGTTCGCCTCCGACGGGTTGACCGCGAGACCCGCGGGGAAGCTGACCGTCGAATCCTTCAGATCGGCTTCCGCCAATCCTTCTGGTTCCTGCAACCCCCGCTGATCGAAGTGCAGATCGAAGTCGAGCCCCATCGGACTGTCCGCGGTGCTCGTGGTGAGACGCGAGGAGATCGACGGCGCAAACGGCACGATCCCGCAGCCGGTGAAGCCCACGGGTTCGCCCAGCGCGTTGTGCGTGAAGACTTCCGTGGCCGCTTCGAAGACCGGCAAGCCCCACGTGTTCGTCGAGATCGACAGCGGCTGCGAACCCTCGCACGAGGTCGGCACCGTCAGAAACGGCTTGACCTCCGAGCCGGGTTCCGGGGTAAGGCAGGAGCCGGGGGAGGACGGATCGCAACCGCCTCCCACCGACCGAAAGCGTTCATGGCTGGGATCGTCCGGGACGCCCCAGAGCGTGAGCGTGCTGGCGACGATTTCGCGCTGGGGCGAGTTGTTGACAATCCCGTTGGCGCCGTAGTCGCTGCCGGTGCGGATCGAGGCTTCGATGTAGGTGTCGATGCCGTTGAGGTTGAATGCGAGCTCGGCCGGTCCGCCCGGTGGCGGCACGATGTTGAACACTCCCATGCCGACCGGAGCGAATCCAGCGAAGTCGACCGTGAGGACTCCCACCATGCTCGAGTTCGGGCATTCTTCGATCGAGAACTGTTGCCGCGGGCATTGCGTGACCGCGTCGGGGTTTGCGATCAGACCGGGTGGCAGCTCGACGAAGATGTTGCGGAATTCGGCGGCAGGATGGAGTGCTCCGTCGTTCAGCAACGCAGGGATGTTGAAGATCGTCGTCCACTCGTATGGATGCGAGCCCGCCTGCGTGTCGATTTCGCCGTTCGCCTTCGAGAACCACGAGTCCCAGCGCGTGAACTCGAACGGCGGCGCAGAGCTTCCCACGGGGATCATGTCGCTGCCGGTGGCTTCACGCGCTGCGCCGCCGCCGGAGACGCTGACGCGGTTGGCTTCCGCCGGCTGAACGGCTGGAGCGTTGACGAGGATGCCGACGACGGGGAGCGCGGGCAGCCCGCGCGTGGGGTTGCCGCCACCGCCGTAGAAGGTCGGCAGATTTTCCGGGTCGTTTGTGCAGGTGACTTCGGTCGCGCCGGCGACGAGGTGCTCTCCCGGCGCGCCGCCGTTGCCGGTGCATTCCCAGACGTTGATCTTGAAGCTGGCGCTTTCGCCAGTGGTCCCGGTGAGCGCACCCGCTTCGACGGCGGTGAAGCCGGCGGGCAGCCTGTCGGTGACGGTGATCGCGCCGCTCGTGTCGCCGGCGCCGACGTTGAAGAGGTCGATTTCGATCGTGCCCCTGCCTTCGGGAGCGATGACGGTCGGAAAATTAGTCGCCGACACGACCCAGCCGGGACCCGGCGCTTCGGCCTGGGCGGCAGAAGATAGGAGAAGAGGCAGGAGCAATAGAGGTACGAAAAGGAAAGGTACGAGTCGCTTGAAGGTGATCATGACTTACCCTTTCTACGTGCCTGCTTGCGCTTCTTGGTTTTGACCGTCACGCACTTGTTGTGTTTGAGCTTCTTCCCTTTCTTGCATTTGACGGTCTTCTTTGTGATCTTTTTTTCAATCGGTGGAGGTGGCAGTGCGAACGGCGAGGAGATGTTGCCTGCGCCGGAGAAGACCGACGTGGCGGGGAAGGACTGGAAGGGCGCTTCTGTTGCCGGCGGCAGGCACGCTTCGCTGCTCTGGCATTCGGGCGGCTGCACGAGCGCGCCGGTCGCGGCGGGGAAGCCGCCGTCCACGCGCGCGTCGAACAGCCGCAGCTGTTCGTGCGCGGCGGCTGGCAGTAGGTCGTCGCGGGTGATGAAGAAGACGTCGTTGCCGGAGGCGCTCGCGTCGAGCAGATCTGATGCGTCTTTGCCTTCGCCGTCGCTGAGCAGGCGCACGCAACCGCCGTTGGGACGCGGAGGCGAACGTTCAGGGCATTCGGGCGCGCCTTCGCGTTCCCACTCGTACACGTTCTCGAGTCCGTTCGTGTCCTGCGGAACGAGCCTCTGCTCGGTCTCGAAGAAGACGCGCTCGCCGTCGGCCGAGATCCAGCGGAACGCGTACGTCGGGGCAACGCTCAACGGCGTGGCGGTCGCAGACTCACTCGACCCCGCTCCTTGTTCGGATTCGAGCGGGACGCCGGCGGGCTGGCATGACACGCACGCCAGGCGCCCATCTTCGGCGTCGTAGTCGTAGATCGAGCCGAGTTCGGCGTGGCCGCCGGCGCCGGTGAGGTGGATCAGCGAGCGGAAGATAAGGCTGTGTCCATCGAGGGTGAGCTGCGCGGTGCGCAGCCCGATGTCGGGGATCCAGTCGCCGGTCATCGGCGTGATGCCTTGCCCGGGGCCGGGCCAGGGCGCGTGGTCGTTGTCGAGCGCGGAGAGCGCGGCGATGAAGCTCGTCTGCCCTTCGTGCGACAGGTAGAGGTTGCAGCCGAGGCCGGCAGGAAGCGAACCCCTTTCTTCTTCGCTTTTCTGTTCCGGGCTTCCAGCCTGGCAACTGCGCGCCTGCGCGCCGGGCGCGAGCTGACCCTCGGCGACGAAGTAGACGTAAGCGCCGTCTTCGCCGGCTTCGTTGACCCCGATCACACCCTGCACACCGGCGGAGGTCGGCACGAGCGCTTCGCGCTGGTGGCCGGCTTCCGCTTCGAGATTGAAGCGATAGAGGCCCCCGCTTTCGGTGTAGTAGACGTAGCGGCCGTCAGGAGTCGCGGTCCAGTACTGGGCGGCGCCGACCGAGATTTGCACGGTCTTTTCGTCGGAGCCGCCGACGTTCTCGCGCGCATAGATCTTGCCGGTCGCGGTGTTCGTCCAGAACGCCCGCGTGCCGTCGGCGGAGATCGCATTGTCGAAATCAGAGTAGTACCCGCCTTCGGGCGCGGGGCCGCCGAAGACGGCGCCCGGCGCCTGTTCGTTGCTTGGCAGCAGGTCGATCAGCCGCAATCCGGCCGGCGTGGAGGCGTAGAGATTGCAGCTGCGCGCGCATTCTTCCCCTATGTCGCCCAGGATTGGACCGACCGCCGGCTTGGCGCCCGGCGTGAGCGCGGCTTCGGTCTGAAACACCGATACGGCGCCCGCCGGTACAGATTCCGTGCCGCTGTTTGAACCGGCGAAGAACGGGTTACCACAGTCTTCGTAAGGCCCCGCTTGGTGTTCCTGAGTTTCGGTGAACAGCGGCCTGAAGCCCGATTCATCGTTTGTCCCTTCGTGTGCATAGAGCACGCGGCAGTCGGAGGGCGCGCCTTCGCCAAGCGTGGGGATGATCCCGGTCGCGGTATTTCTGCCGGGGTTGTAGACGATTTGCCGCGAGAGGTCTTCGGAGAAGGCGACGTACCCAGAGGCGTTCGTGCCCTGCGAGGCCGCCGGTGTGATCACGTCGGTGCTCCAACCCGAATCGCCGCGACTGGCAAGCCACTGGTTGCCGAGGCCGTTGCCCTGCAGGCCATTGCCGCCGCTCGACGACGGATCGGCGAGGTAGACCACGCCTTCGCCGCTCGCGGCCGCACGCGCGGCTTTGTTGGATTTCAGCACTTCGTTCGTGGTGCCCTGGTTTGGCACGTAGACGTCCCCGCTCGCCGTCGGCGAGGAGACGAGCTCGTAGGCGCGGCAGTTGGGCAGCGCTGTCGAGTTGTCTTCGAGGCGCAGCTGTTCGTTGGCGCAGCCGCCGCTCGATTCGAACGGGTAGGTGTAGAGCAGCGTCGGCGGGCCTTCGATGGTGCCAACGCTGTTGGTCGCGATCACGCGGAACTCGTAGGCGGTGTTCGGCACCAGCCCTTCGGTGCCGGTCGAGGCTTCGTGCTGGTTGTCGTCGGAGCCGATCACGCCGGTCTCGCCAGTGCTCTCCGTACCTTCGCCGAACTTTTCGCCGTCGGCATCGAACTGCGCCGCCGTCACGTATTGGAAGTGCACGGTCGTGGCGGCGCCACCGGGGTCGAGCGTCGCGTTCAGCGTCGCGGCGGCGCTGGTCACGCCGGTCGGGAACGTCGAGCTGATGCTCGGCGCCACGGCAGGCGTCGTGAACGAGATCGGGCCGACGCTCACGGCGGGGCCGCCGTTCTTGGCCACGAGACTCACTTCGTAATGGGTTCCTGGGAGAAGGTTGGCGGTCGCCGAGACTGCTTCCGTCGTGCTGCCCGCACCGATCGTGCCCACGTGTTCTCCGCATTCGGGCGTGCACTGGAAGCGCCAACGCACGGCGAACGCTTCTTCGATTTCAGGCGTGAGCGGTTCCGGCGCATTCGGGTCGATGTGTCCCGTGAACGTGGCGCTCGTGGCCGTGACCGAGGAGGCCGGTTCGATCGTGACGGTCGGCTTGGCGGCGGGCTTGGTTTCGAAGGTGGGATTCGGTTCCACCGAATACGTCGTGCCCGCCGCGTTGCGAGCCATGAGGCGTACGTGGTAGACAGTCGTCGGTGCGAGCTTTTCGAGCTTCGCGTGCACGGCCACGGCGCCTGAGCCGGACCCGACGAGTTCCGGTTCGCACGCCGCCCGCGCGAGCGGTTCGTAGCCTTCTTTGATCGCCACTTCCTCTTCGTGGCCGGACTTGAAGTGGCGCGTGTTGAACTGTTCGGCCTTGAAGTGCGCTTCGCTGACGTATTCGAAGCCGCACACGGTCGTGTGGCCTTCGGGGTTGACGTGACCCGAGACTGCCACTTTGGTGTAGCCGGCCCCAGAGGGCGCTTCGATGCTTGAAGTCGGCGGCTGCGCGCTCTGCAGCGTGTAGACGTCGATCTCGGCGCCCCCCGGTTCGGCGACGTAGAGGACGTGAGCCGGCCCGACGGCAAGCCCGGTGGTGGCGGTCAGGCCTTCGTCGTAGCCGATGAACGGTTCGAGCGCTTCTCCAGCCATCCCGTAGCGCGTGACCTCGCTGTTCTTGGCGACGTACAGGTCTTCGCCGGCGGAATCGACCGCAAGCCCCGTCGCCGGACCGGGGTCGACTTCCGCCAGCAATTCATTCCTTTCGCCGACCTCGATCACCGGCCTGGTTTCTCTTTCTTCGCGGTTGATCGGCAGCTGGTCGTGTCCTTCGACGAGATAAAGATCGCCGGCGGTATTGACCGTGAGCGCATCGGCGCTGTGAGCGGGTTCCCGCTGGTGGCTGATTTCCTTGAGCAGATGGCCTTCGGGACCAAGCTCGATTATTTCAGCATCAAAGGCCTGTGCCCAATAAAGGTTGCCGGCCGTAGACGTCGCGAGCGCCGAGACGAGATCGTCGACGTGCGAGTCGAGCACGAAGGCCGCGAGCTGGCCGTCGGGGGCGCCTCCGGGTCCGTCGTTGCCCCAGCTTGCAACCAGCTGGCCTTCGGCGGTGAACTTGGAGACGAGCCCATTGCCGAGGTCGCCGACGTAGATGTCGCCTTTCGAGGACCCGCTGGAGTTGTCGACGGCGACGAAGCGCGGTTCCTGGAACTGGCCGGGGGCGCTGCCCGGAGCTCCCGGCTGGCATTCGTCGTGCGAGGCGATCGTGCAGAGATCGCCGCCGGTGCGCTTGTCGACCTTGTTGCCGAGGATCCAGATCAGTTCGCCGGCAGGGCTGAACTTCTCGACGTCGTCGCCGGGGACCGCGGTCGCGTCGGTCCTCACAGAGCACGAGGCGCCGGGTCCGGTGAGGCCGGAGCCGGCGCAGGTCATCGCCGGCACAGCGGCGCCGATCAGCGCGCCCGCGAATTCGAATTCGACAATATGTTCTTCGGCTCCCGATCTTACATGGGGTTCCACATCTCTATACGTTATATTCGCCGCGCCGACAACTTCTTTGATCTCAGATAAGCCGCGGGGTTCAGAGAAGGCGCTGGCTTCGATCGGCTGCGTCGTCTTTTCTTCGTGCGTGAGCGGATTGGTGAAGGTGAGCGTCAACGTGCCGCCGGTCGCGATCACCGTGACGGTCTGGCGATCGCTGACGGCGGGGTCGGCGACGTAAACGTCGCCGGTCGACTCTTCGATCGCCACCTGGTTCGGTTCGGCCAAGGGATAGGGATCGGGAATGGAGGAGGTCGCCGAGCCGAAGGTTTTCGCGAGGATGTGCGCTTCGGTCGCGGAGGCGGTAGCGGGAGCGATCGCCGTGGCGGCGGCGACGGCGGTGGTCAGCGCAAACGTAGCGCAACGTGCGCGTGTGATCGCGATCGTCCTCTGGTGCTTGTTTTGGTTCATGGTGTCCCGCATTCCTCTTGTGATTTGCGCCGTCGGATACCTGCTGGAGGTCATACGGTCCCAGGAAGACTTCCCAGAACCGTATGACCATAGGCTTTGCTATTTCGTCGGCTCCGTCACGGCCCAGGAGCCAAACTGTTCCTCTTCGGCGCCGAATACTTCGCTTGTTTGCAATCTGAGCATCGTGCCGACACGACCGGCCTCCATCGTGCCGACCACCCTGAATTCCGGAGGATTCGATCCTGGCACTTCTTCGGGTCCGTACAGTTCCGGCGCGATGATGAATTCGCTATTAGAAACAGGCATCGGCCTGAAACGGTACGCATAAATGCAGAGATTTCCTGGTTCGGCAGTAGGTTCTTGGCGACTCCCGGCGCACGCGCTCGACGGCACTTCTTCCAGTTCTTTACTGGTTTCATTGAAGACTACTTCCTTGCCTTCTTCGTAGACGTAATGCGCGGGGACCGACTTCACCCCCAGCGAGACGGGGAAGGAGATCGCGACGGTTTTCTCATCACCGGCGTTGCCGGCCCAAACTCCCGTCTCGATCGCCCCCGGCGCTAGCGTTCCGCCACGCGACCCCTTTTCGCCGTTGCAGACGGCCGTTTCAGGGCTCGCGGACTTGATCAATACGCCGCCGGCCTTGCAGCCGTGCGCTTCGGCGGTGAAGGCTTCTGTCGTGGCGCTGGTGCCGTTGGCGCCGGCTTTGCCTTCATGCCCTTCCGTGCCGGTGTTCCCACTAGCGCCGTTTTCCCCTTTGGCGCCGGCCGCGCCAGCGGGACCCGCGGGACCCTGCGGCCCAGCCGCGCCAGTCGCGCCGGTCGCGCCCTTCGGACCGGCGGGACCGCGAGCGCCAGCCGTCGACTTGGACTTCTTCTTCTTGGCCACGACGGCATGAACCGGAGCGAACGAAGCGTTCGCTCTTGCGGGCGAGCCGCTGCCGCCTGTACCGCCGGTCGCGGCGAACGCGCCACCGGTGATGGTGAAGATCAGGGCCGCGAAGGCCAAGATCGTCGCCGGGTTGATGTGCTTACGTACTCGTTGGAACATGGTTATGTCTCCTCCCGGAGAACGGAGGGGACAGATGACGCCCCTCGGTTGGTGTGGTACGCGCCGAGGAGGCGCGGGAAAGTGAAGATTGGATGCCAGAGCGGTGTCATGCCGTACCATCCTTGTGAGGGTCAGTGTTCAGCGCCAGTTGCTCGGTGACTTGCTCGCCCAGGCCGGTCAGGCGCCACGCGTTGGGAGCGCCCTTGGTGTGGGCGTCCCGGCCGGCGGTGTTCGTGAGCAGGCCGAGGCCCTGCAGGCGCGCCAGCAGCTTTGATACCTGACCCTGGTCGTGAATCTCAGCCTGCTCACCGATCAAGCGATTACTCGCGCCTGGGTTAGTCACGACGGCTTCCAGGACCCGCGCGGTGCGATACGTCAAGCGCATCGGGATGCCCTTCAGCGGGTCCTCCCCGGCGTGATAGATGCGCGCTTGCGAAGAACTGGGCGGCGGTGTCTGCGGTAGGGGACGCTTACGCATCGCGCGGGCGCCCTTCGCACCCACATACGGCAACACGACAAGACTCGCCAACTCATCCAACGAACCACTCACAAACTCACCCCCACCAACCGTCAACAACCGGGTCAGGATGCTCAACACCGCACCAACAACACCCTCAGCCATCAACCCCGGCACCTCAGCCGCACGCGCACCCTGCAAACGACCCTCATCCACAACCGCGATCAAACGCCCCAACACACCCGCGCGCCACGCCCGCGCCCCAGGACCACCATGCGCGCTCTCAACCACACACACCCGCGCCAACTCGGGCTCACGATCAAAGAAACCCAGAACCACCCACAAGCCCATACGCACACGCTCAGGCCACGCCAACTCGCCCACCTCCGCCGCACGCAACTCAGCGACGACCCTTTCCAGCGTGTCGTCACAGACCTCCAGCAGACAATCCTCACGATCGTCGAACAGGTCATAAAACGTCTTACGCGACACCCGCGCACGCGAAGCGATGCTCGCCACACTCACATTCGTCCAGCCCAGCTCCTCGACCGCCGCTACCGCACCACCCAACAGGCGGGCACGCTGCATCTCAGAGACACGCACCCGGCCGTTACGCTCAGCCGGCTGCAACGACGGGGAGCGCACGGGACCACGCACCACACGGTTACCACGACGGAGCTTGGCCTCACCACGCTTACGCGGCATGGCCCACCACCCTCGCACTGTCGTAAAGCAGCACGATCGTCGCCGTCAACTCCTCCAGCAACCCGATCAACGGACGAGCATCCCTCATCGCCACGCGCGTCTGGATCACGGTGAACGCGCCACCGACCACGCCCTCCGCCGGCAACGACGAAGACCAACCACGATCGGCGCCCGCATCCTCAGCGATCGCGCGTGCCACCTCACCCAACACCTGCGAACGACGCTCCTGTACGCCCACCCCCGCACCCAACGCTGCTACGAACAACAGCTCACACACGGCGGGATTGGCGTCCAGATAAGCCAGCAGCGTGCCAAGGCCCGAGCGGATACGCCCCACCCACTCGCTCTCGCAGTCATACACCGGACACACGACGTCCGCCAGGCGCTCCAGTTCACGATCGATCAGCGCCAGGAAACACTCTTCGCGATCGGCGAACAGGTCATAAAACGTCTTCGGTGACATCCCCGCCCGCTCACACACCACCCGCGGACGAAAACCCTCATACCCACCCTCGACAACAACATGAAGCGCCGCATCCAGCAACCGTTCACGCTGAGCGACAGGAATAAACGCCCGACCCCCCAAAGGACCCGAAGGACCAGGACAACGCACCGGAAAACCAGTCTCCGCAGTAGTCGTCGGACGCCCACCACCCCTCCTCATGACCGTTCACCGACCGTTGTCGTCCTGAGCAAGAAGGGTGAGCGCCGCGACCGAGGGTTGGGGTCAGGGCCGCGGCGCTCGGGACTGTGGTCCCAATGCGCTTGGGAATACGCACCGGGATCTTTGAGGGCCGCGAGCCCGTATGAAAACGACCGCGACACTCGGGTACTCACGGCACCGGCGCACGCAGACCGATCGGTGACCAAGATGCGCTCACCGATCGGCCAGCAACACGACGGAGCCTCCTCGAACGCCCCCCGAGAGGTATGAGGAGGACGACCAAGCGTCGCAGGACACAGAACTTCTTCGCCCGGCCGTCCCCGGCCGGCTCGAAGCCCTCCATGCCCGCTGAAGCCGAATACAGACGCGAAACGACCGCCGCGCTTACGAGCGGGGCGGTGGCCTGCTAAACGATGGTTGTGGGCGCCAAAACGAGCGCCGAGACGGGGCTCAGCAGTTGCCGAGAGAGAGCAAGAGAGAGAGAGGTGCGTCGGTGCCGACGCACCTACAGACGGCCATTACGGCCGCGTAGCGATCCCCCATAACGTATGTCTCAAACGACTTCACGCGTACTCCATCCCCTTCATCGTTCTGACCCGATCCCTCTCCCAGGGAAAACTCGCTTGTACTGGCGCCGGCTACGAGAGCCCGACCCAAACCCGATCCTATGTTCTTCAACACCACCCCAGAAGGGATGGCATGAACACTATGGCAGATCCACACACGAAATGCAATACCCAACCCTTTCGCCCACAAAACCCCGTGTTTTGGGAGGTTCTGAGGTGGACACCAAGAAACGGGACTCGGGAAGCGTCGAGCAGGCGCTCTCAGAGCCGCAAGAGACCCAGCACGCGATCGCGGCGCTGCGCCCGGCCGAGATAGACGTCGCTCAAGCGGCCACCGCGCTCGGTGTCTCACCCTGGGCGGTCCGACCTCTGTTCTATGCGGTCGCGGTCGGGGGACGGTACCAAGCAACGGGTCGATCTATTAGCCTTGGCCGACGTCATCCTGGAGGGGTGGCAGAGCGGTTGAATGCGGCGGT
>CAVTPC010000012.1:0-14749 GCA_963736555.1 uncultured Solirubrobacterales bacterium | reverse complement strand
TTACACCGGCAAATCCCGCCACCTCAATCTCGCGGTCCGTGTCCGCTCAGACAGCCATTTTTCGGTAACCGTTCAGTTGGTTGGGGGACATAACTCTGCTCCGTCGAATGTTGGGGGTGAGCGCGCTGAGGCGGAGGCGATCTATGACGCGGGGCGGGAGGTCGTCGTCGAGGTTCTGCTGGCGATGGACCGGCGTATCCAGCAGCTGGAAGCGCGGGTCGAGAACTCGAGCGCGAGCTGAAGACGAGCTCGCGCAATTCCTCGCGCCCGCCGAGCTCCGATCCGCCGTCTTCCTCTGCACGCAGCAAGGACCCTTCGGGTCGCAAGCGTGGCGCTGAGGAAGGCCATGGGGCCACGGGCGTCCGCTGTTGCCGGCGTGGGCGGTCGATGAGGTGGTCGCGTACTGGCCGTCGCGTTGCCGTCGGCATGTCTTCGCCGAAGCAGAGCGTGCGCTGGTGGGCGCGCCGGCGTGCCACCAGGTTGAAGAGCTACCGCCGATACGTCAGGTAAGCGAACACCGTGCCCAGCGCGTGCGTTGCCCCTCCTGCGGTAGGCGCAATCGCGCGTCGTTGCCCGACGAGGTGCGTCGCAGCTGCTTTGGCCCGCGCCTTCAAGCGGCGGTGGCGACGCTGTCGGTGCGCAATCGCGTCTCCCGCGATGACGCTGTGGAGCTATGCGAAGAGCTGTTCGGGGCGCGCATCAGCTCGGGTACGGTGGACACGATCCTCACGAGGGCCGCGCACGCGCTGGCCGAGCCTCACGACGATCTGCTCGCCAGGCTGCGCGCCTCGCCGGCGCTGAACATGGACGAGACCGGCTGGCGCACCGCCGGCGCGCGGCGCGCGCTGTGGGGCATCTTCGATTCCGAGCACGCCTACTTCTCGGTGCAGTCAGACCGGCACGAGGATCACGCCAAGGAGCTGCTCGCCGAAACGCAGGCGATTGTCACCTCTGATCGCTGGTGGGCGTATGCGCACCTGCCGCTGCGCCGCCGTCAGCTCTGCTGGGCGCACCTGCGGCGGGACTTCAAGGCGCACGCCGAAGGACTCACCGCCGAGAAGGAATTCGGCGAGCACGGACTTGCGCTGTGCGAACGCGTCTTCTGGGCCTGGGAGGTCTTTCAGCACACCGGCGACCGCCGCGAGCTGAAACGCACGGTCCGCTCGCTGCAGCGGACCTACAAGCCGATCATCCACTCCTACGCAACCAAACGGGCGCGCAACAAGCGCTGCCGCGGGATGGCGCG
Source organism: uncultured Solirubrobacterales bacterium (assembly GCA_963736555.1). Lineage (GTDB taxonomy): Bacteria > Actinomycetota > Thermoleophilia > Solirubrobacterales > Solirubrobacteraceae > Palsa-744. Next base: position 13,503 of record CAVTPC010000012.1, on the reverse strand, counting down.
CAATCTCATGAAGGCGTGGCCAGCGCTATGGACCTTCGCCGCGCACGCCGGTGTGCAACCGACGAACAACCACGCCGAGCGCGCCCCGCGCTCCGCGGTCACCTACCGCAAGCTCTGCCTCGGAACCCAGTCCGAAACCGGCGAGCGACGGATCGCACGGCTGCTATCGGCGCACACCACCCGCCGGCTGCAACACCGCTCGCTCTTCCCCTACCTCACAGACGCGATCCGCGCCCACGCCCGCGGCGATCCAGCACCGCTACTCACCTGAGCACCACCAACTGAACGGTTACATTTTTCGGCCCATTTGCAGGCAGAATGTGGATTGCTGTCGCGACGGTCCGGGCGTTCCGATGCCGCTGGAAACCGCCTGGGACCGCCTGATCCGAATTAGGACTGGCGCGCAACTGGCGCGCAAACGGCCAAGTTGGTTGAGGGTTGCTCCTGCCCTCGGAGCGACCCCCCGAGTATCTTCACGAGGTGCCCGTATCTCAGAACCACGTCGTCCACGTAGGCGACTCTGGGCTGCCGCCCAGGATCAGTCGCATTGTGCGCCCTGCCAGGCGCTCCCGTGATGTGGCGATGAGCGGCGAGACGTGGGAGCGCGAGACGGTGATGGTGCGGAGCCGCATTGATGCCTCCCACCGGAGCGACTCGGAGCAGGATCGCGAGCATCTGCGGCTTGCCACTGCCGACGACCTCTACCAGCCAGGCCAATTCGTCCAAGTTCCCGACGACACCAGCGGCAATGCCGTGTTCATCAAGGCGGCAGACCCGGACGCGGCCATACTCGTCGAGTCGCCGCACGCCGACGCTGGCCAGCGGCTGGCTGACGTAGCGGAGATTCGATATCCCGACGGGAGCACCAAGTTTTGGCCATACGCCGAGATCACGCCCACCGTCTAGAGCGGCCGTCGTGGACTCGGACCTCTCGGCAGTCGAGTCTTTTGTGGCGGTGCCGGTCGATGCATTCCCGTTCGCGCACGGCCCATTTAAGTGCCCGCACTATGAGCGCTTCTGCGAGCTAGAGCGATCCAATCCCGACGCCCCAGAGGGAGTTGTGGGAGAGCAGTGGTTTCAGACACTCACAGCGGCCGACTTCGCGGCTTGCGAGTTCCACGAGGCCGATTGGCGGACGATCGCAGCTACCAGCGTTGCCATCTTGACGGACGCCGAAGCTGATGTCTCTAAACGAGACCTGAGCGGGGCTTGCGCCGATTATGGGCTTCCTGGACGGGACCGCAACTGGCTTTTCCTCATGTTCGCCGAGCCAATCCTTTGGAGACCTGGCTCGCCGTGCGTCGAAAACGGCCAGCACCGCCTGTGCGCGTTAAGGGCGGCAGGGGCTGAGAGCGTCGTGGCCGATACGGAAGGGCGTCGACCCTAGAGCACGGAAAAAGTCTAGCCCCGGGGCGCAGAGGCTAGCGCCCAGCGCAACTGGGGTCATAACCCTTGGGCAAGCGCTCTCCAAAGCGAGCTAACGCAGCGAGAACTGGGGCCCGCAGATCGCGCGATCTCGGGCAAAACGGAGGGGGGGAGATTCGAACTCCCGGTACGCCAATCAGACGCACAATGGTTTTCGAGACCACCGCATTCAACCGCTCTGCCACCCCTCCAGGGCGACCGGCTCAAGGCTAGTAGATCATCGCGGACTCAGGTGTCCTGCCCGGAACAAGGCAACCTACGTGGCCAGAGCGCCGTCCGGGGCTATCGGCAGCCGTATGGTGCGTTGGCCGTGCCACCCGGCAAACCCGCTTCTAAAGATTCTCTAAAGACTTTTCTAGCATCCTTGATTTTGTCTAGTGCGTTAGACATAATGGGGGCATGAGCAGGTACACCACCACCACGGGAGCCACGGAAATGGACGACATGGACAGGACACTGGCGATCCAGACCCTCGCCTACGGCGGGCAAGTCACCACCACCTACACCCGCGCGGACCTCGGGATCGACACCGCCGTCATCTCCCAGGAGCGCCCCGGTGGTCGCTGGACGACTCGCCTCTACGACGGCCCCGAGGAACACATCAGCGAGACCGTCGCTCTGGAATCGACCGCTGAGAAGCTCGCGACTGAGCACTCCCTCAGCTTCTAACCCCAACCGCCCGATGACCGCCACCGACCCGAGCGCAGACGACCGTCGCGATCCCCTAGTCGCAGGTCAGCTAGCCGCCGACCTTCGAAAGCGGGGCCTGGACCTAGCCCAACTGCAAGCCCGCATCAACGCGGCATCCGACACCGAAGACGTGTTCCCCCTGACCGACGAGCACCTACAGGAGATCGAGAGCATCCGCACCGCGATCAGCGAAGTCCAAGATGCCGTCACCCGAGCCCGCACCCGCGCGGTACAGCGGGCCGTCAACCTGCGCTGGACCTACGAGCGGGTCGGGAAAGACACCGGACTGAGCAAGGGCCGAATCGGGCAGATAGCGCCACGGCGCCCACGAGCGTAAACACCGTGGTCTGGCTCGCTCGCAAGTTCGCGCACGTATCCGGCGCGACACGGTCGTTCTTCCCACGAAAGCGGACGCGAGCGGGGCGCCCGCGGAGAGTGCTGGTCCTCGTCCAACTCAGGCGTCTCGCTTACCACGCACGGCACGCCTGCCTTCCGCGCAAAGCGGGCCGACGGCCTCGGTGCCTGCCGACGAGTCTGGTCAACAAAGCGGGCGCGGGCAATCTCTAGATGCGCGCTCTTGCTGGACGACGAGGCCGACCGCGTGGCTCGATCGGTCAGACGTCACAGCGGTCCGACGTTATCTTCGTGCTAGGTCTCGCCGTTGAGTCGGGCGATCAGTTCGAGCATTGCGTCAAGCGCGGCCTCTAGCGGCTTGGTGTCGCGTTTGATCTGCGTGAGGAGGAGGCCGCCCTGCAGGGCGGCTAGTAGCGCGAGGGCGAGGGTGTCGGGGTCGGTGTCGGACGGGAGCTCGCCTCGTGCGTGCATCTCTCGTAGACCGCTCTGGATCGTGGCTTCCCAGCGTTTGAAGCCCTCGGCGACGTGGCCTCTTGCGTCGGGATCGCTCTCGGCTAGCTGGCCTCCGAGAGAGCCGATTGGGCAGCCGCCGATGCACTCGTGCTCGTGCTGGGCCGCGATCAGGAAGTCGCGCCAGGCTCGGAGGCCCTCCAGCGTGCTGAAATCGAAGTTCTCCTGCCCGCCGGCCATTGTGTCGGACTGGTGGTCAACGACGGCCCAGACCAAAGCTGTCTTGTCCTCGAAGTAGTGGTAGAGCTGCGAGCTTGAGACGTCCGCTGCCGCGCGTACGTCCTCGATCGTCGTGTGGGCGACGCCCTGCCGGAAGATCAACCCGGCCGCCGCGTCGACGATGCGCTGACGGGTCTCCTGGCCCTTGCGCGTCAACGGGCGAGAGGAGGGGCTAGTCGTGTTCATATCGCAGATTCTACCAGCAGAATGGAGTGCGCTATCCATTCTATGTTAGAGTGGAACGCGCGCTCCATTTACGGGTCGCAACAACCACTCAAAGGGAGAACGCGATACATGTCACTCCAAGGCAAGACCGCCCTTATCACCGGCGGCACATCCGGGATGGGTTCCGCCACCGCACTGGCGATGGCTCAGAAGGGCGCGTCGGTGATCATCACCGGCCGCGACGAGACCCGCGGCGCGAGCACCGTGGAGAAGATCCGCGCGGGTGGGCACGACGCGCAGTTCATCACCGCTGATCTCTCGGAAATGTCCGAGGTGAGGCGCGTCGCCGACGCAGCAGGCGAGATCGACGTCCTGGTCAACTGTGCCGGCTTTGCCGCCCTCGCACCGACGGCTGACACCGACGAGGCGGCGTTCGACGGGCTGTTCCAGATCAACGTCAAGGCGCCGTTCTTCCTCGTCGCCGCGCTCGCCCCGAAGATCGCCGCCCGCGGCGGCGGATCGATCATCAACGTCTCAACGATGGTCGCGAGCTACGGCCAGCCAGGCATGGCTGCCTACGGCGCCTCGCGCGCCGCGATCGAGCTGCTCACCAAGGCGTGGGCCGCCGAATACGGGCCGCAGAACGTCCGCGTCAACGCGGTCGCTCCCGGTCCGACGTTGACCCCGGCGGTGGAGCCGAGGTTGGAGATGGCCAAGGAGTTTGCCAAGACGATTCCGCTCCGCCGCGTCGCTGAAGTGCACGAGCTATCCGACGTCATCACGTTCCTCGCGACCCCCGCGGCCGGCTACATCAACGGCGCGATCATCCCCGTCGACGGCGGCCGCACCGCGATCTGAAAGGGCAGGAGATGACTCAAATGCAAACCACCGCAGAAAAGACAATCCTCATCACGGGCGCCAATACCGGCCTCGGTAAGGAGACGGCGAGGCAGCTGGCGCTGCACGATGATTTCGAGCGGATCTACCTCGGCTGCCGCAATCCGGAGAAGGCGGAGCGTGCAAAGGAGGACCTGGAGAAGGTCAGCGGGCACAAGATCTTCGAGGTAGTGATCATCGACCTGGAAGACCTCGCGTCGGTACGTGCTGCGGTGGCCACGATCGCCGCTCCCTTGAACGCGCTCGTAATGAACGCCGGCGGCATCGGCGGCCCCACGCCAGCATCGTTGACACAAGACGGGGTGACTGAGCTATTCGCCCAGAACCTGCTCGGTCACGTGGCTCTGCTCGAGAATCTGCTGGCAGCCGGGCTGCTCACGGACGTCGCGGTCCTCGCAGGCAGCGAGGGGGCGCGCGGAATCCCGAAGCTGCGGATCGCTCGACCAAGGTTCACCGATCACAGTTCACAGGAGTTCGCGTCGGTGATCGACGGCTCGTTCTTCGAGGGCGGCAAGTTCGACATGATGCTCTCCTACAGCCAGATCAAGTACCTTGGCGCGCTGTGGATGGGCGCGATGGCCCGCATGCACCCCGAGCTCAGGTTCATCACGATGTCACCGGGAAACACCGCGGGAACCGACGTGCTGCGCGACCAGCCCGCGCCCGTGCGGATCATCGCCAGCCGGATCGTGCTCCCATACCTTATGCCTGCCCTTCGCATCGGACACAAGCTGGAAGTTGGGGCCGAGCGATTCGTCAAAGCTGTCACCGACGAGTCGCTGCAGAGAGGCGTCTTCTATGCAAGCGCCGCCAAGACGATCACCGGACCGGTCATCGACCAGGCCGAGATCCTTCCCGACTTCCGCGACCCTGAGATCCAAGACCACGCATACGAGGCGATCCAGCGGTTCGTACCGAGGCCCGCCGCGACTTGACCGCTCTGCGCACGGGTGCCACTCCAATCGTCACGCCCCCGTCGCTACCGCATTGCACTGCATAGCAAGTACGACGACGGAAGCCGGCGAGACCGCTGGTCTGGACGATCAGCAGTGACCTGCGCCAGGGTCCGTGGCAGTGTCGCTTGCGTCCGAGCAGCAGCGCGGTTGACGTTGCCACACGCTTCGCTTCGCGGGATCGCGTTCGGCTGCTGTGTAGACACATCGCTGGTCGCTGACGTGGTGGCCAGAGGCCCCTCGCAAGGCGCCCCGTCAGTTAGTGCCGGCAAGTAGCGCCGACAGCGACTCCTCGAGCTGGTCGGCCCGGAGGAATCGGATTCCAACTCCACCGACAAGCGCGGTCCACGGGTGCGGCGGCTCCGCCTCGACCAGGAGCACCGCGTGCGCCTCCTGGGAGACCGTGTCTGAGTTGCGCAGCAGGTGGCGGTATTCGAGCAGCTGCCCGGCGCCGAGGCGGACCTGCTGAGCGCTGACGGGATCGCCGCTCTTGACCTCGACGACGAAGCGCTCGTCTGCGTGTTCGAAGGCGAGGTCGAACTGGGGCTGCCAGCTTCCCGGTGAACGGGGCTCGACCCCGCGTCGGCGCAGCGCGTCGGCGAGACGGTCCTGGAGGTCCATATGTCGTTTGGTCGCACGGTCTAGCTCGGCCAAATCAGCGAGACGCCCTGGCAGCTCCTTCTCCGCCGAGTCGTCACCGCCGGCGCGACGGTAGGCCACCCCGAACCCGGCGGCGGGCGCTGTGGTCGTCAGGGAGTACACGCCGTGCAACCGCTGCAGGTGCCTTGTGAGATCGAGCTCGAGCTGCAGCGCCTGCCGCACTATGTATTCGATGTGCGAATCGACGCCGCTGCCGGTGTACCAGGCGCGCGCGCTGAGCTCTTCCTCGCTCCAGCCCCCCAGCTCGATCGCACGCGCAATCACGGCGGGTCCACGCGCCTCCTTGCCGAGGCTGCGCACGGCCTCGAGCACGTCGGCGGCGACATCCTGCCACTGGAGTTCCTGCACTCGCTGCTCGGGCGTCTGGGGTCCGGGCGGCGGCGGGCTCCCGGCGACCGCCTGGTACAGCCGCTCTTGTGAATCCATGTCCGACACGCGCTCTGGAAGCCCGCTCTGCGGCCCGCGCTGTCCCTCCACGCGCTCTGCGATCGCGGGTGGGATTGCTGCCAGCGGCCGGACGCCGAGCGCCCACGGCCAGCGGTCCGAGTCCGACGAACCGGGTAGCTTGTCCGCACCCGCTGTGACGGTCTCGTACAGGCCGACGACCGCGCTTCTCCAGCGGTCGACCGCCAGCACGAACAGGTGCGCACCACTCGTGACCGACTGCGGACGCTTGCCGAACCACTGGTATCGCTGTTCAAAGGTGTCCCAGGTCTCCGGAACCGGATGGCCGCTGACACCGACGGCGACGCGAAAGACGTTGCCGGATGGATGCGGCCGGATCATCGCTCTGGCCGCATTGCCGTCCTCGTCGATCCTCAGCGCGCCGGAGGACACCAGGCCCTCGAACTGCGCGCGCGTCGGTCGTGCCTCGGGCTGGACGGCGATCCCCAGCTCCATGCGCCGCAGGCGGGCAAGGCTCATCCGCTGGACTGCACGGCGCGCGTGCGGTAGCGCATCGAGCAAGCCGCGAATCTCGTCGGCCTCGACCGCGGTGAACGTCGTGCGTGCCGCGTCCCCGTCAACCATCCGCGCGAAGGATCCTAGCGAGCTGCGGTGCCGCGTACTCCGCGACGCGGGCGTCTATGGACACGACGAACTGGGATGCTGAGGTGGTGTTGAGGTCACACTGGTTCCCTCCTGTTTGGCGATGACCGCGTCACCGCTCCGTCAGCCCGAGCCAGTAGGCGACCCCGCGCACACCGACCGGATCCTGAAGGCGGTGTTCGGCGATGCCGACTACCTCGGCCGTCTGGAGTCGATGCTCGGTGCACGCCCCCAGCTGTCCGGCGCCGATGTCGAGGCGGTGATCGAGCAAGCGGTCGTTGAGACTGTGCGCCAGGTGCGCCGGGGCCGGGTCGTGGAGGATCCTCAGGGTCTCGTGTGGTGGCTCGCGGAACGCAAGGGGGGCGAGTTGAGCAGTACGCGCGGGGAGACGGTCCCCTTGGATGAAGCGCTCGGTCTCACCACAGTGGATGGGCCGGCGCCCAGCGAGCTTGTGCGATGGCGAGCGTTGGTCGAGCGCATCGACCAGGATCGTCCTCGGCAGGTTTGGCTGCTTTTGCTAGGCGCGATCGAAGCTGGGGAGGATCTGCTTAGCGGCTGGGAGGTCGGGCAGCACCTGGGCATACCGGAGACGGCGGTGCGGAAGGCGATCTCGCGTGGACGACGGCAGTTGCGCCGCCTCGCTGAAGCGGAGGGGCTCGTGCGCATGCTCGACGACGGCACGATGCTCGTCGAGTTCAACGACGACTGACCAAGGAGGAACTTTCTGATGGAGACCACAGAGACCCTGACCGACCCCCGCGACGCCTACACGCGGCTGCTCGCGCGCGTGCAGCGGCTGACAGCAGACGTGCCGTCTGATGTGCGTGAGCGCATCGCAGAAGCGGCGACGGGAGACGTCGACGACGCAGCCGCTGAGCGGATGCTCGACCGTGTCGTCGACGCGCTGCTCAGCTGGGCACACGACAGCGGCGACGGGGAGCTCGCCCACCATTTGCGTGAGCACGCCAGCACGTTGCGCGAGGAGGTTCGTCGCCTACGCGCCGACCGCATCGGGGCAGGCTCGGTCAAGCTGCACGCCCGCGACGGCTTCAAAGTGCACCGGATCATTCCGCCACCTACGTTCAATGGTCGGGAGGTCAAGGTCTGGGCAGGCTACCTACGAGCGACCGAAATCGAGCAGTGGGACGGAAACGAGCGCCTGCAGGTTCACATCGAACAGTTCACCGAGCAGCACGGTCGTCGGCCCAGCGCCGAGGAGATCCTGGAGATCATGCTGACCAAGATGTCGTTGCCAGGCATCGAGGACGCGGACGACGAGTTCGAGATCAAGCAGCTCGCCCGGAGCATCGCCCGCAACCGCGTGCGCACCCCACCGATCATCGACTACCAGGGAAGGCTGCTCGACGGCAACCGCCGCGTGGCCGCCTGCCGCTACATCCTCGACACCGATACCGCCGAGTACGGGACCGATGCGAAGGAGCATGCCGAGTGGGTGCCCGTCTGGATGCTCGAGGAGGGTACAACGGAGACCGAGGCCGAGCATGTCGTCATCACCCTTAACTTCGAGGAGACGACGCAGAAGGAGTGGCCCAAGTACGTCAGGGCACGCAAGGTCGCACAGCGCTATGACCGCCTCGCCCATCTTCAGCCAGGACGGGACAGCCGGGGCGAGCGCGCGCTGCGCCGAGAGGTCGCCGAGTACTTCGGGATCCAGACCACCCACGTCACGAGCTTCTTGAAGATGGTCCGGCTCGCCGACGAGTTCGAGGAGCACCAGGTCGAGACCCGCCATCGCGACCGGCACGCGGTCGCGCACAAGGCCAGCGCCTACTTCGAGTACTTCGACGAGCTCAGCAAGGGCGAGGCGTCCGGGGTCAACTTCGTGCTCAACAAGGACGACGAGCTCCGCCGGTTGGTGTTCGATCTGCTCTTCGAGGACAAGTTCGTCCGCTTCAGCCAGATCCGCAACCTCAAGCACCTGCCGGAGTCCCCCGACGCGATCCGCGAGCTGCAGCGCGCACGCGATGAGAAAGACCCGACACCTGAGCGGCTGGAGGAGTTGCAGCAGAAGATCGACGACGCCCTGACCAGCGCCTCGGCTGCTGCCAAGGAGCGCCGGCAGATGGACCCGAACACCCGGATCCAGAACTTCGTCGAGTGGCTGAAGGCCGTGCCCGTGGCGACGTTCCACGAGAAGGTGGACACCGAGAACCTGCTCGCGCTGCGTGACGCGCTCGAGCTGGCGAACAACCTCGTCGAGCCGGCACTCGTCGACCGCGGCCAGCTGCCGTGAGCGCCGTGCGCTGCCGTGCTGTCCTCAGCGAGGATCACAGCGGCGTGCTACTTGTCCCCGATGAGGCCCGACCGGGCGAGGTGCGCCGTTTGCTGGAGGCCGCTCAGCTCCCGGTCTTCTGGGGTGCCGGGCACACCGCCGCTGGCGTACCGGCGTCCTCAGCGCCAAGGCTGCTCGAGCCACTCGACGGTCTGGCGGTGCTACACGACGCCGCCTCGAGGCAGTTCTGCGAGAACCGTCGCGGACTGCTCGAGGATCATCGGCGGCTGCGCGACCTACTGCGCGAGCTGCCCTCTGTAGATCGACCGCGGCTGGAAGCCGCGGTCCCCGAGCTCGACGACGTCGCGACCCTTGACGAGCACCAGCTACGCAACGTCGTCGCGATGACCGCGGAGTACTGCCGCGGGCTGTGTGTGTTCGACGAGCAGGGCGTCGGCAAGACGGTCACCGGCATCTACAGCCTCGATGTACTCTTCGCCCGCGACCAGGCGAGCCTCGCGTTGATCGTTGCGCCGAAGAGCATGGTCGCCGAGTGGCCCAGCGAGCTTGCGCGTTTCCGTCCGGGCGTCTACACGGTCGGCGTGCTCGACGGTGACCGGCGTACCAAGCGACGTGTACTTAAGCGCCGACTTGACGTGGTCGTGTGCAACTTCGAGACTGTCGTGAGTATTGAGCAGGAGCTCGTAGCAGCTCTGAGGGCACGGCCGGGCCGCTCTCTGCTCTATGTCGACGAGTCGTTCTTTGTCAAGAACCCCGACGCCCGCCGCAGTCGCGCACTATGCCGAGCTCGTGAGTGGTGCAGTCGCTGCTTCGTGCTGTGTGGCACCCCGGCCCCTAACCAGGCGAGCGACCTTGTAGCCCAGGTGTCGCTCGCAGACCTGGGGGCCACGTTCGGGTCGGTCGACATCCCCGAGGATCGCCACGACGCCCACATCGTGGTTGCTGACGCGCTGGCTGGGCGGGGTGCCTACGTCCGCAGCCTCAAGCAGGACGTGTTGCCAGAGCTGCCACCGCGCCGGTTCGAGGTGGTGCGCGTCGAGTTGACCGGTGACCAGCTGTCGGCCTACCGGCACGCGCTCGAGCACCTGCTGGTAGACCTGCGGGCGGAGACCGATGAGGGGTTCGCCCGCCGCCTGGCGTCGTGGGCGGCGAGACGCACGACTCTGCTACAGATCTGCTCCGACCCGACCGGATTGGTACCCGGCTTCACCCAGGTGCCTGCGAAGCAGGCGGCGCTAGATGAGCTCGTGCGGCAGTTCATCCTCGAGGGCGGGGAGAAGCTCGTCGTGTGGTCGTTCTACCGGGCCTCTGTGCAGGCGCTGTGCGAGCGCTACGCCCACCTGGGTGTGATCCGCTACGACGGCACGGTAGGCGACGCCGCTGCTCGCCGGGCGGCGGTGCACTCTTTCCAGGAGGATCCCGAGGCCCGGATGATGGTCGCCAACCCCGCGGCGGCGGGAGCAGGATTGACGTTGCACGCGGCTCGGCTAGCGGTCTACGAGTCGATGAGCAACCAGGCCGCGCACTGGCTGCAGTCGCTCGACCGGATCCACCGTCGCGGCCAGGAGCGCGAAGTCAGCTACGTCGTGCTGCTGTGCCGCGACACCCTGGAGGAAGGCGAGTACGAACGCTTGCGCCAGAAGGAACGCCACGCCCGTCAGCTGCTGTCAGACCGTATCGACGAGCCACCGACAAGGGAGCGGCTGCTCCATGAGCTACTCGACGCTGCGCGTGACGTAGGTCTCGAAGTGGCCGAGGTGGCGCGTTGAGACCTCCGCCAGGCCAGTAACGCGCACGAGCCGACGGGCGGTCTTGTTGGAGCGCCTGGCTGGGGGATCAGTCAGGCGGCGTCAGTGAGAATCGCCACCTCGACGGGCTCGCGCCGCGCGCCGCCGAGACCACGCATCCACTCTCGCGCGGCGACTAGGCCCTTCTCGGTGCGCATGCGGTCGGGGTTCAGGCCGTGCGGGGACGATTGTTGAGCCGCTCGATGAGCAGGCTGTCGCCACACGCCATCACACCCTTGCGTGAGGAGTCGCGAGTGTCCGGCCCCCGCAGGAGCGTGGCCAGGCAACGGCCGATGGCGTAGCCAATTGGCAAGGGGACGGCGTTGCCGATCTGCAGGTACTTGGGCAGGACCCCCGCGAACTGCCATTCCGGGTCGAAGCCCTGTAGGCAGGCGTACTCCCCGACCGAGAGCGTCCGCAGCTGGTCGGGATGGATGAACATCGTCGCCTTGGAGTCTGGGACGGGTCGTGAGAGCCGGAGCCGGCTTGTCCAGCGTAGGCGTCGGTAGGAACCCGCTGCGTCCTCCCCACGACTCATACGCACGCCCAAGCGCCTCCCGCTGCAGCCGTGGCGGGAGGTCTCGCCAGTTACCGCCGGCGGGCACTCGCTTGAGCAGGCGTTGCTGTGCTGGCGAGAGCGGCAGGGTCACCCGCTCGTGGTCATCGAGGCCGCCGAGCGCCTCGACCCAGTGTTCACCCACGCCTTCACGCCACGGCCTGCGGTCTCTGAGTGAGTGGGCGCGGGTAGCCTGATGTCCTCGCCGTCTCGAGAACCCAGCCACAGGATCCGATGTCGATGCTGGGCGGCGCCGTAGTCCGCTGCATCGATGAGACCGAACACGACGTAGTCGCCGACCTCCGCTAGCTCGCGCAGGATCAGCTGGAAAGCGGAGCCATGCTGTTCGTCGGCACTGAGTGTCGGGTGTCCGGGGCCACGCTCGGCCAATGGGCGATGGCGGATCGCGGCGGAAAGGACACCCCGGACGTTCTCCATCACGAAGAACCGCGGCTGGGTCTCCTCGACAACGCGCTAGGAACTCACGGAACAGCGTGCCACGCTCGTCGTCCAACGACCGGCGCCGACCCGCGGTGCTGAACGCCTGACAGCTCGAGATCCGCCGCGCTGACGACCGTCGGCTCACCCGGTCGCAGGCCAGCTGCCTCGAGGATTTCTGCGCTCGAGAACTGCTCGATCGGCTGGTCGAGGATCTTGAAATCATCGCGGTTGGCACGCAGAGTGGAGGCGGCCCACCTGTCTGCCTCGACCGCGACGCGTACCTTAAGGTCCGGCCACGCTCAGGCCAAGGTCGAGGCCGAGCGCCCGGAGAACAACGACATGACAGTACCTGCGCCGGATCTGCGGAGCTTCGGCTCACCGGCGACCTTGGGTTCGCGTCGTGTTGCTCACCCGAGTACATATTCCGGTGTCGAGCGGACGTCTTCCGGGGGCAGCATGATCAGCCGTTGGTTTCGGCGCTCAACATGATCCTCCTGCGGGATCGCCTGCTGGCGTCTCATACCGCGCTCGCCTCGCGCACGAGCCGGGGGCCCGGCCCGGGTGCCTGCTGTTTCGTCTTATGAGCCACCACAACCCCCTTCGCCCTACGGGCGCTCCGAGCGGAATGTTGGGGATGCCCCACCCCTGCGTGGGGTCGAGCTGCCGTGGCAGCGTCTCGTGGAACACGCGACGCGCGAGGGGCGAGCCTAGTAGTGGTGGCGCAGCCCGAACAGCCATTGCCCGCACAGCCAGGCGAAACCCCCGAGCACGGTGAGCAGCGCCGCCGCCGGTGACCCGCTCACAGCGGTGCTCAGCAGCCCCACGGCGACGAGCAGGGCGCCGCCGACCCCTCAGCACGATCCCGCCGAGCACCCAGGCTCCGAGGGCGATCAGTACGCCGGTCGCCAGCAGGCTGAGCAGCCCAGTCATCGCGTGGCCTCGCTCTCGGTGGGTGCCTTTGCTCGCTTGGCGGTGCAGGTCGTGGCTTCCCAGCCATATGGGCCGTGGAGGCGCGGCGGGCGGCGTCGCGGGCCTCCTTGGGTGTGCGGCCGTGCTGGGTGGTCGTCTCGCGATGGCCGCTGCGCCGTCCGGTGCAGATGCAGGTCCAGGCTCTGATCGTAGGCTGCTTGGTTGTGGGCATCGGCGTGTCCTTTCTCGGTCGGCTGTTCGGGGCTCGGACCAAGGTCTAGCTCGATCCTCGAGGGATCCCAAGTTCTTTCGCCAAGCCGGCGCGAGCGGTCGCGGGAGGTCGCGCGAAGGGTCCGGAGCCCTTTGCGAGATGGACTTGAGCTTCCAGTGGGATCGAGCTAGACGTCCACGTCCAACGCCGAGCAAGGCGACTAGATCAAAGGAGATTCGCGATGAGCAACAGCAAGCAGACCACCGAGAAGTCCGCCTCCGAGCAGGCGATCCTGAAGGCCCTGGCCGCCAACCCGGACGCGACCGCAGCGGAGGTGGCAGCCGCCGCCAATGTCGGCCTGTCTACCGCGAGCAAGATCCTCGCGCGACTGGCGAGTGCAGGTGAGGTGCGCCGTACTGAGGGTG
>CAVTPC010000011.1:0-230835 GCA_963736555.1 uncultured Solirubrobacterales bacterium | reverse complement strand
ACCATATTGTTCTGACTCCAACCCACGACCTCATAAGGGGTCGTGGGCGAGTCGGCGCCCACGAGTACGTCTTGTGGGCGCCGTTCGTTTTCGATCTGGGCGTGGCGCTGGCGTAGGGCTTCTTCTATGGCTGCCCGCGTGGCCTCATCGGCCTTGGCGATGGCAGCGCGGCGGCGCAGCCCCGTCTCCGAGGATCACGTCAAACGGTGGTGCCAGCTCCCCGCGCACGTTGTAGTCCGCATCAATGAGCAGTTGGTTGAAGAACGCGAGGTTGAACTGCCGACGCACTGGAGTGGACCCCCTTTGACGGGCACCTTTGGTCTGCCCTGGGTTCCGTGGAGTCGCGTGGTCTGCCCTGGGTTCCGTGGAGTCGCTTGATCTGCCTCCGGTTTTGTGGACTTGGGATGCTGGAATCAGGCGGCGATCGTTGATTGGTAGTGGTTCTCGTATTCGGTTGGGGTGAGCATGCGGCCCCAGAACGACTCGACCATCGTCCCGATGTCGGCCTCCAACCTCCCCCGCATCGAGCTTGGCTCCCAAGGCCCACCGGCCGACGAGATCATCGAGCGCATCGGCCTAGCCTTGATTCCCCGAGGTGCGTTTGGTGAGCAGCCCTGCCTCTACTCGGTGCTCGTCACGATTCGCAATCGTTAGCAGAGTTTGGTCATTTAATACCGGTTGCACGACGTAACATTCTGACACTCAAAGCTGGTGTGCCGGGCTGCGCTGGCCTCAGTGGCAGTCGCTACTTCGACAGCTTTGCGCTTCTACCACCTAAGGCGATTCGCTCTACTACGAGTGCTACGATTATGGTAAACGCAAATATGTCAACGACCATCTGCAACATCAAAAGAATACGCGCGAATTCGCTTCGCGCCTCGAGTTCGCCGGTTCCTGCTGAAGTCATGGTACCCAGCGCGATAAATATCGCATCGACATGTGACAAGGTCTTGCTCCAGTTATGCATACCGTACTGGTAATAGATAGTCGCGAAAGAGAACACGACAATGGACAGGCCCTGAATAGCCCAAAACACGGTTTCCGACAGCGTTCCAACTTCGCGTCGCTCTCGTTTAATCATCCCGACCACGATTAGTATGATCAATGCTGGGCCTACGAGTACTTCAAGAGCCTTACTAACGTACCCGTTCGGTAGAAGGGAGTCACCGCCTCGTGGCGTGAGGAGAAAGTAACATCCCCATAGGATCGCCTCGGTCACGAGCAAGCCGAACACAACCGGCGCCCAGGCGCCCGTGGCGGGCTGCGCAGCGTCTGTGGAACCAATTGGATGGACTGTCGGTGTATCGTCCACAAAGTACTCCTTACATTGATGATTGTCAGGCGACCAGTATACGGACTCGTTCGACTAACCTTGACCTATCACGGGAGGCGTTCGACGTGCTGGCCTCAACAACTCTCATCAAGGATATCCGCGCAGTGTTCGGCTTGCCGAACCGCTGGCTCTCGGTGTATAATAAGGCCATGAATGGACAGTACGAGTTTGACGTCGTCTTCGAGCCGCAGGATGAGGGCGGCTACACCGCCTATGTCCCCGACCTGCCTGGTTGTGTTAGCGAGGGAGACACCCTGGAGGAAGCCACCGCCATGATCCAAGAGGCGATGGCGCTCTATCTTGACGCCCGCCGGGAGCGTGGCTGGTCGCTACCAAAGATCGAGCACCGTAAACTGGTGCCGGCCGCGTGAGCGAGAAGCTTCCTCGGCTCACCGCCAAAGAACTCATCCGGGTCCTGGAACGCAAGGGCTGGGAGCATGACCGGAGTCGCGGCAGCCACCACATCTTCGTTCACGTCGCCACCCGCCGCACGGGTCGCGTCTTATTTCCCGGGTCGAGGAAGAGATAGACGACGTCGTGCTGCTCAAAAGGGCCCCGGGCGCACCACTGGCGGTATCGCTCCCGGGTGTCCTCACAGATCCGGGAAACCGTCGCCTTCGATGCGATCGGCTCCTCGAAAACCTCCTGGAGAGCAGCCTCCACGTCCCTCGTGGACAGGCCACGAAGGAAACCGCTGATCACCAACGACTCCAGGGCGTGCGTGCGTGTCACGCCCTTGCCGAGCACCCAGCTCTCGAACCCCAGCTTGCTCGCGTTACGCACCCGCGGGCGCTCCAGCGCCATCGAGCCGCTCGTCGTCTTGACCGTCCGCGGTTCATGTCCGTTGCGGTCGATGGCGAGATACCGTATGGCCTGTTACAGCCCGAAAGAGCCGACTGAGGTGGTGCGGCGAGACCGCCAACATCATCATCTCCCGCGACCCAGTACACGAAGGAGGTTCAGATGGCATCCATCACCAAGGAGCGAACGATCGAGGCGATCCGGGCGAGGTTTGGAGTGCGCTGCGCGATTGGGGCGCCCTGAATGAACGTCTGGTGCCGGGCTTCGTCCTCGACACGCGCCTCGATGGCAGTGACCGGATCGTTACGTTCTTCAACGGCGCGGTCGCGCGCGAGCGTCCCGTCTACCTCAACGATCAAGACCGTCGACTGGTCTGGTCGATCGTCGACGGTCCCTACACACACACCACAACGGCACCGCCCAAGTGTTCGCCAACGACGTTGGCACGACGCGATTCCTTTGGATCGCCGACCTGTTGCCCGACGAGCTAGCCCAGGCCACAAGCGATCTGATGGAGCGCGGCATAGATACCTCAAGTCAACTCTGGAGGCCCGCACCCATAAATGAGGCCTGCCGTCAGGTCGACACAGGACGGCTCAGATCATGCGTATCGTGTAGAGCCGTGGCACAAGACATTGAAGCATCACATGCTGTGAACGACGCGACGATAGTCAGGGAACTCCGGCTCGCCGAGTACAACACGGTTCGCACCGAATGGCTGGCATCACGCGATGCCCAGCAATCGACGCTCCAATGGACCCTCGCTGCCCTCTCCGTGCTACTCGCCGCCGCTGTCGGCACCAGTCTCCGGACCGATCAGCCTTTCGTTTACGTCGGGCTTGCAGGCGTGATCATCGCCGCAGCGACGTTCTCGCAGGCAATTTGGTTCGGCGAGGTGATGCGCATGGAGCGAGCCGCGCTGTACCTCCGAGGGTTTGAGCGGGTCTTGAGTGAAGAGTTCAAGGACGCAGCTCTCCCACCATTGCTCTGGGAGAGGTGGCGGGGATATGTCAAAGAAGACGATCCCAACGACGATACTTATCCACTTTGGGTTGCCAAGGCAGCGCCGTCAATCGTCGGGAGCTTCGCTCTATACGGTCTCATTGCGGTGGCGGGCCTCGCCATCCTCTGCGTCATTGCGGCCGAAACTAAAACCCCTCATCATGCTCGCATCTTTGCGATCGCTGTCGCCGTCATCGCGGCTCTGCTCTATTTCGGAGCGACCGCCTACCTTCGGAGGGAAGCGTACAACATCAAGAAAATCAGCGATAAACCAGTGTCCCTACAGAAGTTCGTGACCGAAGCAAAGATGATCGAGAAAAAGGCAGACCTGGCAGCGAAACGTCGGGGGTCCAACGAGATCGGAGGGCACTCCGACAAGGGTCCCTGTCATTCGACAGCGCGTCAGAGCTCGCGCTCGTAGAAGTATTGAATCTGGTCGGCTCGAGCGGTTGACCGTGACCCCTCACCGCCGCCGCGCCGCTGCCTCCAGCGCCGGGTTCTGCCAGCCGCCGTCGGCGGGGTTCATGTTGGTGCCGGGCATGACGATCGCATCGACCCGATCGAGCACATCCGTGGACAGCTCGACTTCGTCGGCGCCGAGCTGTGACTCCAGCTGCTCCATCGTGCGCGGGCCGATGATCGCCGAGGTCACGGCCGGATGGCGGATCACGAACGCGATCGCGAGGTGGATCAGCGAGATGCCGGCCTGCTCTGCGAGCCGACCCAGCGCGTCGGCCGCCTCGAGCTTGCGCTGGTTGCCCGGCAGCGACAGGTCATAGCGGGCGGGCAGCCGCTGCGCGCGCGTGGACTGGGGCGGGTCCTGACCGACGTGCCAGCCGCCCGACAGCCAGCCGCCCGCGAGCGGACTCCACGGGATCACGCCCATGCCGTGACGCTGGGCGGTCGGCAGCAGATCCGACTCCACGCCGCGCACCAGCAGCGAGTACGGGGGCTGCTCGCACACGAACCGCTCCAGTCTCCGCTCGCGCGCCGCCCACTGCGCCTCGACGACCGTCGAGGCGGGAAACGTGGAGGAGCCCAGGTACCGGACCTTGCCCTGATGGACGAGGTCCGACAGCGCGCCGAGCGTCTCCTCGATGTCGGTGTCGGGCTCGGGACGGTGCACCTGATACAGGTCGATCCAATCGGTTTTCAGCCGCCTCAGCGAACTCTCGACCTCCTGGGCGATCCAACGCCGGGAGTTGCCGCGCCGGTTGACGTCCTCGCCCATCGGTCCGTGGAACTTGGTCGCGAGCACCACGTCATCGCGCCGCCCGGCCAGCGCGGCGCCGACGATCTCCTCCGACTCACCGGCCGAGTACACGTCGGCGGTGTCGATGAAGTTGATCCCGGCGTCCAGCGCCGCGTGGATGATCCGGATCGAGTCCGCATGATCGGGATTGCCCCACGCGCCGAACATCATCGCACCGAGACACAGCGGACTGACCTGCACTCCGGTCCGGCCGAGCGGGCGGTGATCCATACGCCCACCTTACCCTCGATCGGATCGAGTATTCATCCTCCCAGCAGTTCAGCCAGCCGTTCGTGGGATTCGGTCAGGCCGCCCTCCATACCCGACGACAACATCCCGTCGCGCTCCGCGGTCGTGTGGAACAGCGAGGTGGTCCTCACCCGCGTGCGCTCGTCGCCGAGATCCTCGAACGTCGCGGTCTCCACGATCACGTGCCCGGGCAGCCCCTCCCATTCGAATGTCTGCACGATCCGCTCGGGCGGTGAGACCTCGCGGTAGACGCCCCGGAACCCCTGTTCTGCCCCGTCCGGCTCGCTCGACACGAACCGCCAGGCACCGCCGACCCGGACGTCCATTCGATCGACGACCGTGGTCATGCGCCGGGGACCCCACCAGCGGGGGATCAGCTCGGGATCTGTGTAGGCGGCGAACACGCGCTCCCGGGGCGCGTCGAACACGCGCTCTGAGACGATCTCGCGATCGGTGGGTGTCGTGACTGTCGTTGCTCCGGACATGGTTGTCTCCTCTCGGTCTTCGGTGATTGTCGTAGTGGTCATTGCGATGCTCCTTTCGTGTGTTCCTGTCTGTCACTCGCCGCACTGGCGGCCGAGCCCTCGGTGTCCGCCAGCAGCTCGCCGAAGCGATCCAGGCGGGCGTCCAACATCTCTCGATACGTCTCGATCCATGCCTGGAC
The DNA here is from genome assembly GCA_963736555.1 of uncultured Solirubrobacterales bacterium. Classification (GTDB taxonomy): domain Bacteria; phylum Actinomycetota; class Thermoleophilia; order Solirubrobacterales; family Solirubrobacteraceae; genus Palsa-744. The sequence continues at coordinate 225,534 of CAVTPC010000011.1, read as the reverse complement.
GTCCTCCAGCCGCCGCGGGCCGAGGCTGCAAAGACGCGTCCGCCCGGTCTTCTCGGTCCTGACGAGCCCGGCGTCCTCCAGCACTCGCACGTGCTTCTTGCAGCCCGTCAATGACAATCCGAACGGCTGCGCGAGCTCGGTGATGCTGGCGCTGTCCTGCCCCAGGCGCCGCAGGATGCCCCTGCGCGTGGGATCCGCGAGCGCCGCGAACGCCCGATCGAGCTCCTCCTGATACTGAACCATATGGTTCAGTATAGCATCGAATCTGCGGCCCGCACGAGCGCTGGCTCGTGCTCGGCCAAGACCGCCAAGTGACGGTGGGCCCAAGCGATCGCCAGACCCTGCGGTATCCCCTCCTGTGCGTCTGCGCCGCGTTCGAGCACGACCGCCGCGGGAGGCTCGTCCGGAGCCTGCTCGTCGATTGCCTGCGGGGCGGGCGCAGGCGACGCATGCGCGATCGAGACGCCGAGCTCGGCATACCAGCCGCACAGCTCGCGCCGCTGGCGCTCGAACGCCGCCCGTGCCAGCGCCAGCCGGGGCAGGTCCCCGTCGACCGGCGCCAGACGAGCGAACGCCTGGGCGTTCTGCAACAGCCCGGCCACCCTGCGTGCCCTGGAGGCGCCGGCGATCAGCATGGTCGCATCGTCCAGCGATCCGCGCGCGGAGCCGCGTTCGGCCAGGTAGTCGCGGACGGTCTCCTGGAGCAGCTGCGCCGCATCGGTGGCCTCGCGCGCGGCCGGCTCGAGCGACACGTGCATGTCATCCCCGCCGGGGACGCCGTCCCCGGCCGGACCCAGCAGCGCGTCGATCGTCGCATCCAGATAGCCGGCCGCGCGTACGTAGGTGGCGCCGACGGCCTCGCGCAGAACCGCGGTCGCGCCGCGCGGCCAGATCAACACGCCCGCTAGCAGGCTCACGCCGGCGCCGATCGCTACGTCCTCCACACGCACCAGCCCCACCCGCCAGCCCGCCGGCGCGAGCAGGTTGAACAGCACGAGCACGACCAGCGAGAACGCGCCCTGGCCGGCCGCGAACGAGATCGCCCGCGGCGCATACCCCGCCAGCAGCACCGCGAACGGCAGGACCGCCCACAGCACCGCGCGATCGTCGCCGGCCAGCGCCACCAGCACGCTCCCCGCGACGATCCCGCCGAGCGTGCCGAGCAGCGCCTGAACGATCGTCGTCCCCGTGGCCAGCGCGTTGGAGCGCAGGACCGACATCGTGCCGAGCACGATCCAGAAGGCGTGCTGCAGATCGCTGAGCTGACCGATCAGCACCGCCAGCGCCAGACCGGCCGCTCCGCGGACGCTGTTGCGCAGCCATACCGAGCGCATGCTCGTGTGCGCGCGCACGAGCCGGCCGGTGGCGCCGATCCGCGCCCGGCGCGTGCCCAGTGGATCGTCGGCGACGGGATCGCCGCATGCCAGCAGCGCGTCGCGGCCGGTGCGCAGCGTCGCGGCTGTGAGCTGGCGCAATCGGAAGGCCTCGTCGAGCTCGCGCGTGGCCAGCGCCTCGTCGCGCTGCGCCTGCCAGCACGTCGCGTGCTCGACCAGCGCATGCCCAAGCGCTCCGTGGGCGCTGCGCACTCGCTGCAGCGCCCCCCTGGCCTCTTCCGTCGCGGCGCCCGCACGGCCCTCCTCGCCGAGGTCCAGGCGCGCGGCGATGGCTCGCAACGCACTCGGCACCGCCGCCTCCGTCTCGACCCGCTCGCTGCGCAGCGGCGAATCGACGCTCGCGCTCACAAGACCGCGACCGGTGAATCCGCGCACCCAGCCGAGATCCTCGGTCAGGCGCGCGAGCGCCGCCACGCGGCTGGCGGTGCCGCTCGGGCGATGCTGCATGCCCAGAAACCGGCGCCGCACCGCGGCGGTCGCCTCGCGCGCATCCTCGCCAGACCGCGCAATCGCCGCCGGATCGGCGGAATCGGCCGCGGTCTCGGCCTGGACGAGCGTCGCCAGCGCTCGCGCCGCGCGTGCCGCATCGGCGCGCAGCGCCCCGCGCGGGCGCTCGGGCCAGAGCAGCAGCGTCGCGGAGATCGACAGCGCTCCCGCGAGCCCCCAGCCGGCGAGCCGCATCGGCAGCACCCCCACGCCGGCGGGCACCATCACCGGCAGCACGAACGTGAGCATCGCTCCGGAATGCGCCGCGGCGATATAGCCGTTGAGCACGCCCGCGAACAGGATCGCGAACGCCACGACCGCCATCGCCACGGTCGCCAGCCACACACTGCGCGAGCACACGGTGCCCAACACGATCAGGCCGGCGCCGGCTCCCACCAGCAGCAGGTACGCCCGCAGTCGCGCGCGCCGCGACCCGCCGAAGTCGACGAACACGAGCAGCGCCATCGCGCCGAACGCCGCGAACAGGGCCATCTGCCGCTGGTCGAACACGACCAGCGAGAGCGCGAACGCGACCGGAACCACGATCGCCGCCCGCAGCGCGCCCTTCAGCGCGAACAGCCCCGGGTCAGCTGGGGTCATGCTGGCGATCATACGGCCCTGCCCGCCGCCCTCGGACTGCTGCCCATGAGGCGACGCTCGTGCTCGTCTCAGAGCCGGCCGAGGTCCGCGGCTCCGGCGATGGACAGGCCATGGACGCGAGCACCACCACTCTGCACGCCATTCCGCAGGTCCCGCCGATCGCGGTCGTGCGCGGCAGCGAAACACTGCGGGCTGACGCTCCCGCAGATTCGTGTTACTCTTGGTAACGTGAAATATCTGCAAGGCGACACGTTCCAGTATGGATCATCGGCAGGCGCTGCGCACACGCGAGGTCGTGGGCGCGACATACTGAGCTCATGGCTCTCAGACCGATCCGCATATCCGACATTCGCATCACGATTGCGGTGGGAGCAGCCAGCACCGCTGTCGCCGCCATGACGATCTGCGCGGGACTGGCCGCAACGGCGCCGGCGCAGACACCGGCACAGGCGGCGGCGTCCACCACGACCACCCCCTCTCCAGCAACGTCTGCCACGATTACGCCGGTCCTCTCCCCCGACCAGCTCGGCGCGCACGGCGCCCTCACGTTCACCATTCGGTATGCGGGAGGCGCATTCGGTGTGCCAGTCCCTGTGCGCCGATCGGTCCTGCAATTCCCCGCGGGGTTGAGCCTCGACATTCCCAGTCTGCGCAGCTGCTCGGCTGCTCAACTGCGGGCCCGCGGCGCGAGCGGTTGTCCCGCGCAATCTCAGATCGGTCGCGGACACGCGCTCGTGGAGACGCACGCCGGGACGTTGACGATCACCGAGGATATCTCTCTGGAGGCCTTTCTCGGTCCTCCCCGCAACCTCGAACCGACGTTTGAGATCCTCGGCCAGGGCCATACGCCGCTGGACGAGCGGATGGTGTTCACCGGATCTGTGCTCCCCGACCACGCTCCCTACGGGGAAGAGCTCGAGCTGTCGCTCCCGCCGATCCCCACGCTGGCGCTCGAGCCCGATGCCTCGATCGCCACCTTCTCGCTGACGATCGGCGCGAGCGGCACTCACCGGGGAAGTGACGCGAGCTCGGTCGTCATACCCTCGCGCTGCCCGGCGGGCGGGTTCCCGTTCGCCGCCGCATTCACCTATGCCGACGGCTCGGTCGGCAGTGCACTCGCCACGGCGGAGTGCCCGCGATGAGCGCATCGATCGGGCACCGGGCCAGTTATGTTTACGCGATCGCGCTAGGACTATTCAGGGCGACGCTCATAAGCCCGACCCAGGTGTCAACAAGCGTCTCGTCGTCGACCTGGACCGGATACCGAGGACATCGCGCAGCATGCGGCAGGCCGGCAGCGACCCTAGCCAACGGCGGCTATCGCCCTCGTGGACGGCACCATGACCACAACCACAACCACCGCCCCATGCCCGGGCATCTAGCCGCCTGCACACTCCTTGCGGCGCTGGCCGTTTGCGGGGGACCGGCCGCGTCGGCGCAGGCTGAACCATCCACCACGATCGCGCCCGCCCCGGAGACCTTCGCCACGCTCACACCGGCCCTCTCCCCCGACCGCCTCGGCGCCCATGGCGCCCTCACGCTCACAATCCACTACACGGGTGGTGAGCTCGGGGTGCCCTCCCCAGTACGCCGGGCGGTCCTGCGGCTCCCGGTAGGGCTGACCCTCGAAATCCCCAGCCTGCGCAGCTGCAGCCCGGCGCACCTGGAAGCTCGCGGCGCGCGCGGTTGCCCGAGGCAATCGGAGATCGGCACCGGGCGGGCGCTCGTGGAGGGGAACCTGGGAGCCCAGCCGATCACCGAGACCGCCACCCTGCGCGCCTTCCTCGGTCCGCTGGACAACCTGCAGCCGACGTTCGAGATCCTCGGCCAGGGCTATTCGCCGATCGGCCAGCAGATGGTGCTCACCGCGACGGCGCTGCCCGATCGTTCCCCATATGGGGAACAGCTCGTGATGTCGATTCCCCCGATCCCCACGGTGCCCCCCGAGCCCGACGCCTCGATCACCAGCTTCTCACTGACGATCGGCACGAGCAGTTCTCACCGCGCGCGCGAGGCGAACACGGTCCTGATCCCCTCCAGCTGCCCGGCGGGCGGGTTCCCGTTCGCCGCCGAATTCACCTATGCCGATGGCTCGGTCGGCAGTGCACTCGCCACGATCCCCTGCCCGCGATGAGCCGTCGCGATGTCAGTACCGATCACGGAGGGGCGGACATTTCTCATGCGTCACAATAACGCTCGACCAGCCAAGCTCGGTGGCGTCCTGATGGTTGGGGTGCTGTCATTTGGGGTGCTGGTCGCCGCGCTCGGTCCCGGTATGTCGCGGGCGGCGGGGACGACGACGACAGCAGCAGCAGCAGCAGAACCCGTCTCCGCTCACGCCGCGCGGACGTTCTCCCTGGAGGAGACCGGCAGCCTTCACCTGACCAGCAAACACGGGTTCACGCTCAACGAGCAGGGCTCGGCGTCGGGCACGATCTCCGGCACGATCTACGTGCACCTGAGCATCGTCTCGACCAGCCGCGTGACGGCCGAAGTCAGCATCTATCCGAGCGGCGGCTCGATCACGGGCGAGGGGACCGCCAGCTATGCCCGTGGCAGCCAGACGGCCCGCTTCTCCGGATCGATGACGATCGCCCGCGGGAGCGGCAGCTACGCCCATGCTCACGGATCGGGCCTCAGCTTCAGCGGGACCATCCAACGATCCAACGACGCGATCACCGTGCACGTCAGCGGCGACGTATCGGATTGATCCGGGATCGCGGGACCGATGCTGCTCCTGGCGCACCTGACCACACCGCGGTGAGGAGACCGAGTGCTCGAGCTGCGTGACATCGTCAAGCACTACCCGGCCGTCGGCGGTGAGCCCGTGCGTGCCGTGGACGGCGTGTCACTGAGGATCGATCCCGGCGAAACGGTCGCTCTGTACGGGCCGAGCGGGTCGGGCAAGACCACGCTGCTGCTGATGATCGCGATGCTGCTGGCACCCACGTCCGGATCGATCCTGATCGGCGAGCGCGACGTGGCCTCGCTCTCAGAGCGCGAGGCATCCCACTTCCGCCTGTCCGAGCTGGGGTTCGTCCGCCAGAGCTGCGACCTGCTGCCGGGCGTGAGCGCGCTGGACAACTCGGTTCTGAAGCTGCTGCAGACGATGCGCTGGCGCGAGGCTCAGCGCCAGGTCACGCCGTTGCTGCAGCGGCTCGGGCTGGGCGAGCGTCTGCGCCACCGCTCGGAGACGCTCTCGATGGGCGAGCGCCAGCGCGTGATGATCGCCCGGGCGCTGTCCACCGGACCCCGTCTGCTGCTCGCTGACGAGCCGACCGGGAGCCTCGACACCCAGCGCGGCCGGGACGTGCTCGAGCTGTTGCGCGAGCTGTGCCGTGAGCGAAACGTCGCAGCGGTGATCGTCAGCCACGACCCGATGGCCGCCGAGTACGCCGACCGCGTGTTCGCGCTGCGCGACGGGCTGCTCTGCGACTACGAGCCCGTACGCGCGCCTGCGCCGGCCCTCGCCGGACGGGCGGCCGCGGCGCAGGCTGGACACACCGGCGACATGCCCGAGCCGGCGGCCTCTCGGTAGCCCGGAGGATGAGGACAGCTCGTGAAACCGGCCAACGCCCTGCACCTCTACCGTGTGCGCCTGCGTGCGCGCTGGGCGCAGGAGTGCTTCGCGATCGTCGGTATCGCCGCCGGGGTCGCGCTGCTGTTCGCCTCGCAGGTCTCGAGCTCGAGCCTGCAGAGCTCGGTTACCCAGCTCTCGCGCGGGATCGCCGGGCGCGCGACGCTCGCAGCTGCTGGCCCGCGACCCGCAGGGATTTCCGCAGACCGTGCTCGCGCGCGTGCGCGACATCCCCGGCGTGTACGCAGCGGCGCCGCTGCTGGAATCGAGCGCCAACGCGATCGGCCCGCGTGCAAGCGCATCGGCGCAGCTGATCGGCGCCGACTCGAGCCTGTACGAGCTCGGCGGCTCGCTCGTGCACGACACGGCGCTGGCCCCGTTCGGGGGGATCGGCGCCGTCGTGCTGCCGGCGCCGCTGGCGCACCACATCGGCGTGACCAAGTTCGGGCGGGAAGTCACGTTTCAGATCGCCGGCCACACGGTCGAAGCTCCGCTGTACACAGTGCTCGACGCGCCCCAGATCGGCCCATTGGTCAACAGCGCGGTGGCGATCGCGCCACTGTCATACGCCCAGGAACTGACCGGCCTGCCGGATCGCCTGAGCCGCATCCTCGTGCAGCCGGCGCCCGGCGCGGAAGCCCGGGTGCGGACGGCGCTGCAGATGCTGGCCGGCGGTCGCCTGAATGTCGAGCCGATCGACTACGAAGCACGACTGTTCGCCACTGCGGCCAAGGCGAGTAGTCAGTCGACCGCTCTGTTCTCGGTGATCAGCGCGCTCGTCGGATTCCTGTTCGCGTTCAACGCGGTCCTGTTCACGGTCCCACAGCGCCGGCGGCTGGTCGTCGACCTGCGCCGCGACGGCTACACGCCCCAGACCGTGATCGGGGTACTGGCGCTCGACGCGATCGTGTTGGGACTGGTCGCGTGCGGGCTGGGGCTGGTGCTGGGAGAGGAGCTCTCGATTCACCTGTTTCACTCCAACCCCGCCTTCCTGTCCCTGGCGTTCGCCGTCGGCTCCGAGCGCGTCGTCACCTGGCAAAGCGTCGGGGTCGCTGTGGGCGGCGGGATGCTCGCGGCGGTAGTCGCCGTGCTCAGCCCGCTGCGTGACATCCTCTCGCGCGATCCACTCGCTGCGATCGCCCCCCGGGCCACCTCGAGCTCGATCGTGGGCTCGAGCTCGGTCGGTACCGGCACCGCACGCCTCGCCCGGATCGGCGGCCCACCCACCCGTGCGCTCGCCGGTGTGGTCTGCATCGGTGCGGCCACGGCGATCCTGCTCGCCGCGCCGGACGCGGCGATCCCGGGCATGGTCCTGCTCGTCGCCGCCCTGCTGCTGGTGTTGCCGTTCGTGCTCAGCACAGCGCTCGCGCTCGTCCAGCGACTCGCCCGCACGAGGGTTGGCGCGGTTCCGCACGTGGCGGCGATGGAGCTGAACGCGGCCGGCGTCCGTGCCATCGCGATCGCGGCGACCGGGGCGATGGCGATTTTCGGCAGCGTCGCGATCGCAGGCGCTCACGGCGATCTGCTGGCGGGCCTGGAACGCGCGGCGCGTGAAACGAACGCATCGACCGACGTATGGGTCGCCCCCGCCGGCTCGTACAACCTGCTGCACACGACACCGTTCGCGCCGGTCGATCTGGGCAAGCTCGAACACCTCGCGGGCGTGCACGCGGTGGGGCTGTATCGCGGTGGGCTGCTGGACTACGGCGATCGCCGTCTGCTGGTGATGGCTCCACCGCGCTCCTCCGAACCGCTGCTGCCCACCGGTCAGCTCGTTCAGGGCAGACCGCGCCAGGCAACGGAACGCGTGCGTGCCGGCGGCTGGCTCGTGCTCTCCCAGGCGGTCGCCTCCGAACACCATCTGCACATCGGCCAGGCGATCACGCTGCCGAGCCCCGACCCGAGCACGTTCCGGATCGCGGCGCTGTCCACCAACCTCGGCTGGGCGCCGGGCACGATCGTGATGAATGCCGCCGACTACGCGCGCGCGTGGGGCAGCCCCGACGTGAGCGCCTACAGCATCGTGCTCGACCCCGGCGCGCGCCCAGCCCGCGTCGTGAGCGAGGCGCGACGCATGCTGAGTGGGTCTGGCGCGGGCGCCGGCGGCCTGGCGGTGCAGACCGCGGCGCAACACACGGCCGCCCAGAACGCGCTCAGCCGTCAGGCGCTCTCACAGCTCACCCAGATCGCGACGCTGATCCCGATCGCCGCGGTGCTGGCGATGGCCGCGGCGATCGGCGCGATGATCTTTCAGCGTCGTCCGCGCCTGGCCAAGCTCAAGCTCGAGGGGCTGCCACGAGCCGCGCTGTGGCGCACGATCCTGCTCGAGAGCCTGCTGCTGCTGGGCGCCGGCTGCCTGACGGGGGCCGTGTTCGGGCTGTACGGCCAGCAGCTGGCCGATCGCACGCTCGCGCAGAGCATCAACTTCCCCGTCGTCTACTCCGTATCCGCGCTGAGCGCGCTCTCGAGCCTCGCGCTCGTGACCGCCGCCGCCGTGGCGATCCTCGCGATCCCGGGATATCTGGCGGCGTCCGTGCCCGCGGCCCTGGCGCTGCAAGACTGATGTTCACGATCGATCGTCGCCCGTACAAGAAGGTCGCGCGCGAGCGGTCTGAGCAACGCACCCGGGACGCGCTGCTCGACGCGACCGACGAGGAGCTCTACAACGACCGCCTGCAGAAGATCTCGCTCGATGCGCTGTCCGGGAAAGCCGGCGTCACCAAGCAGACACTGCTGCGCCACTTCGGCTCCAAGGACGGGCTGATCGAAGCCGCCATCGGTCGCACGACCGAGATCGTGCGCCGGGAACGCGGGCGGGCGCCGGTCGGTGACGTGCCCGGCGCGGTGGACAATCTGATGGACCACTACGAGCGCTGGGGAAGCCTGGTGATGCGTGTGCTTGCGGAGGAGAATCGAATTCCGCTGGTTCGCAAGATGACCGATCGCGGTCGCCAGGTCCACTACGACTGGGTCGACTACGCATTCGGCCCGCAGCTGGCAGACCTGGACGAGGAGGCTCGCGGGCGGCGCCGTGCTGCGCTGATCGTGCTCTGCGACGTGCACACATGGTGGCTGTTCTCACACGACTTGGGGCTCGAGCGAGCAGAGATCGCCGCGATCCTGACCGACCTGATCGAACGCCTGCTCACGGATGGGTGAGCAGGGGTGGCGGTAAATTCCACACGCGTGATGGGGTGAGGCGATGAAGATCCTCACGTACACCTCACCCGCGCGCGGCCATCTGTATCCGGTCGTGCCGATCGTCTCCGCGCTCGCCGGGCGGGGTCATCGCGCGCACGTCGTCACGCTCGCCGGCGAGCTCGACCATCTGGCGCAGATCGGCATCGAGGGCTCGCCGATCGACCCGGCCGTGGAGCGCATCGAGATCGAGGACTGGCGCGAGCGATCGCTGCCCAAGGCCGGCATGTCGGTGTTGAAGACGTTCACAGCGCGCTCCGCCGGCGAGGCGCCCGACCTCGCGCGGGCGATCGACCGCCACAACCCCGACGTGCTGCTGATCGACGTCAACTGCTGGGGCGCCGCGACGGTGGCCGAGTCCTCGGGACTGCCGTGGGCCATGTACTCGCCCTACCTGCTGCCGCTGCGCTCCCGCGATGCCCCGCCGTTCGGGTTGGGGCTGGCGCCGATGGGCGGACCCATCGGCAGGATCCGCGACGCGATCGTCGGCTTCGGCTTTCGCGCCGGCTTTGACCGCACGGTTATGCCCGCGATCAACGCGCTGCGCGCCCGGCACGGCCTGCCTGAGCTGCACCGCTACAGCGATGTGCTCGCCCGCCCGCCATTGCTGCTGGCGCTCACCGCCGAGGGGTTCGAGTATCCGCGCGGCGATTGGCCGGCGAACGTGCGGCTGATCGGCGCCGTCAACTGGTCCCCGCCACTGCCGGCGCCGGCGTGGCTGGATGAGCTGGCGGACCCGCTGGTGCTCGTCACCTGCTCGACCGAGCGTCAGCGCGACAAGCGTCTGCTGCACGTCTCCCTACAAGCGCTGCCGCCGGCCGGCATGTCGGTAATCGGCACCTCGGCCGCGCATGACCCAGACCAGTTCAGCGCGCCGCCCGGCAGCAGGGTTGTGCGCTTCGTGCCCCATGAGCCGATCCTGCAGCGAGCGGCGTGCGTCGTCTGCCACGGCGGCATGGGCATCACCCAGAAGGCGCTGGCGGCCGGGGTCCCGGTCGTGGTCGTACCGTGCGGACGGGACCAGCTCGACACCGCGCGCCGGGTGCAGGTCGCGCAGGCGGGAGTCCGCATCTCCCCGCGGCGGCTGACAGCGGCACGACTCTCAGACGCCGTGCACACCGCGATCGAGCGCCGTGCCGGCGCACAGCGCGTGAGTCGCGCCTATGAGGCCGCCGGGGGCCAGCGGGCGGGCGCGGATGCGATCGAGGCGCTCGTGACCCAGACCTCCGGGACGAGCACAGCGTCGGCGACGGATCGCTCTTGAGAGCCGAGCGCTCGTCCGGCCACCAAGCCACCAGCCATCCTTGACAGTCGCCGTGCGGCAGGGGAGGATGCGCGCTTCAGTGATCCGCGCATCCGAAGAACCGAGGGGAACGATGGCCGGACGATGACAGGGATGCTGTATGGACTGGCTCGATTCTGCGTCCGGCGCCGATTCGTCGTGCTCGGCGCATGGCTCGTGGCGGCGATCGCGCTGATCACGATATCCCATCGCCTGGGCGAAAACACCAGCGAAAACCTGTCGCTGCCGGGAACCGACAGCCAGCGGGCGACCGACACGCTCGCCAAGGCGTTTCCCGACCAAGCGAACGGGACGAGCCCGATCGTCCTGCATGCCCACAGCGGCAAGCTGACCGAAGCCAAGTACGCCACGGCGATCGATCAGGCGGTCGAAGACGTGGCGAAAGCCCCACATGTCGCATCGGTCGTCAATCCGCTCACACCGCAGGGCGCCTCCGCGCTGAGCAAGGACAAGACGACTGGGTACATGTCGGTGACGCTGGCGGTCAGCCCGGGCGAACTGTCGGTCTCCGAAGCCCAGACAATCATCGACGCGGCACACCCCGCCAAGGCCGCCGGCCTGGAGGTGCAGACCGGCGGACAGCTGGGTCAGAAGGTCTCCAAGCCCTCGACGGAGATCAGCGAGCTGATCGGGATCATCGCCGCGATGGTGATCCTGACGTTCGCCTTCGGAACGGTTGTCTCGATGCTGCTGCCGATCATCAACGCGATCGTCGCCCTGCTGAGCGCACTGGCGATCATCCGCCTGCTCGGCCATGTAACGACTGTTCCGAGCGTGGCGCCGACGCTGGCGACGATGATCGGGCTGGGCGTGGGGATCGACTACGCGCTGTTCATCGTCACGCGCCACTTCCGCGGACTCGGCGACGGGCTCGACTACGACGAGTCGATCGCGCGGGCCGCCGCCACCTCCGGCGGTGCGGTGTTCTTCGCGGGGGGAACCGTCACGATCGCGCTCGTCTCACTCGCGGTCGCGGGCATCCCGCTGGTCACGACGATGGGCCTGATGGCGGCGATCGCCGTCGTCGTCGCGGTGCTGGCAGCGCTCACGCTGCTGCCGGCCGTACTCGCGACCGTCGGCCCACGCATCAACTCGCTGCGCGTGCGCCCAGCGCACCGCGAGCTGCGCCCCGAGTCCGAGACCCAGCAGGGGCTATGGGCGAAATGGGCGAACAACATCGCCAAGCACCCGCTGATCGCCGGCCTCGCGGCGCTCGCGATCCTGCTGCCGCTGACGATCCCGCTGCTGTCGCTGACCCTCGGCCAGCAGGACACCGCCGCGCTGTCAACCTCCACCACCGCGCGCAAAGCCTATGACCTGCTGACGGACAGCTTCGGTGCGGGCGTCAACGGACCGCTGCTCGTCGCGGTCTCGCTCGGGTCGCCGGCGCAGGGGACCGATGACCCACGCCTGCAGACGCTCCAGCACGATGTCGCCTCCACGCCCGGGGTCGCGGCGATTACGCCGGCGCAGCTCGATGAGGCGGGGACGACCGCCTACTTCAATGCGATCGCCACAACCAGTCCCGCCGAGAAAGGCACCGAAGAGCTGGTGCAGCGGTTGCGCTCGAGCGCAATCCCAAACGCCGAACACGGGACCAACATGCACGCCGACGTCGGCGGCAGCACCGCCGGGTTCGTCGATCTGGCCTCGCGCATCTCCGAAAAGCTGCCGCTGCAGATCCTCGTCGTGATCGCGCTCAGCTTCCTGTTGCTGATCCTGGCGTTCCGCACCGTCGTGATCCCGGCTCAGGCGGCGATCATGAACCTGCTCTCGATCGGCGCCTCCTATGGCGTGCTGACGGCGATCTTCCAGTACGGCTGGCTGAGTGGCGTGATCGGCCTGCCGGGTCCGGTTCCGGTCGTCTCATACGTGCCGCTGTTCATGTTCGCGGTCCTGTTTGGGTTGTCAATGGATTACGAGGTGTTCTTGGTCAGCCAGATCGAGGAGCACGTCCACTCCGGCCAGGACAACCGCGAATCGGTCATTTCGGGACTGGTCACGAGCGCACGGGTGATCACCTCGGCGGCTTTCATCATGGTGTTCGTGTTCGGCAGCTTCGTGCTCAACGGCGATCCGACGATCAAGCAGTTCGGCATCGGGCTCGCCGTCGCGGTGATCCTCGACGCGACCGTAGTGCGTTGCCTGCTCGTACCCGCGCTGATGCTGCTGATGGGCCGCGTCAACTGGTGGATGCCGTCCTGGCTGCAGCGGCTGGTCCCGCACGTGAGCATCGAGGGCGCGGAGTTCTTCCTGGCGCGCGACTATGCCGACGTCGAGTCCCGCGCCCCGGAGTCCGCGACCGTCGGATCTCAGCCATGAGCGAGGGCTGCGGCGCAATCCAAGCGCACGGGCTGCGGCGAACGTTCAAGGGCGGCATCGATGCCGTTAGCGGGATCGACCTGGATGTCGCGCGCGGTGAGATATTTGGATTCCTGGGGCCCAACGGCGCCGGCAAGACGACGACCGTGCGCATGTTGTGCACGCTGCTGCCCCCCACCGCCGGCAGCGCGCAGGTGCTCGAGCTCGATGTGGTCAGCGAGCCCGCCGCGGTGCGCCGGCGGATCGGCGTCGCGCTGCAGGAGATCGGCCTGGACCCGCTGCAGACCGGGCGCGAGCTGCTGGAGCTGCAGTGCGGTCTGTATGGGATCACCGGCGCCGCCGCGCGTGCGCGCGGGGCGGCGCTGCTGCAGCTGGTCGGGCTCGTGGATGCCGCCGAGCGGCGCACGAGCACCTACTCGGGTGGGATGCGACGGCGTCTGGATCTGGCCAGCGCACTCGTGCACTCGCCCGAGGTGCTGTTCCTGGATGAGCCGACCACCGGCCTCGATCCCGCTTCGCGGCTGACGATCTGGGATGAGGTGCGACGCATCAACGCCCAGGGCACGACCGTGTTTTTGACCACGCAGTACCTGGAGGAGGCCGACCAGCTGTGCGACCGGGTCGCGATCATCGACGACGGAGCGATCGTCGCGCAGGGAACACCCGAGGAGCTGAAGTCCCAGCTCGGACACGATGTCGTCTCGATGGAGCTCGACGGCGCCGACGTCGACGCCACGATCGCGGCCATCGGTCAGCTCGACGGTCTGGAGCGCATCGTGGCCGGAGACAGCACGCTGGCGCTTTACCTGGAGGACGGCCCGGGCTCGATCGCCGAGATCGTTCGCCGCCTGGACAGTGCGCAGATCCGCGTCGGAGCCATCTCCGTCGCGCGACCTTCGCTCGACGACGTGTTCCTGCGCGCCACCGGCCGGCGCCTGGAGGGCCGCGACGAGCGCGAGCACGGCCACGGCGCGCGGCAGGAGCAGGCGGCATGAACGAGATTCTGCTGCTCGGACGTCGCTCGGTTCGCGAAGTGATCCGCCTGCCCGCAGCGACGATCCCGACGCTGTTCATCCCGCTGTTCTTCCTCGCGGTCAACATCGGCCAGATCTCCAAGACGTTTCCCTCGAGCACGCCGTTCCTGCATGGCCAGGGTTACGTCGGGTTTCAGCTGCCGGTCTCGATGATGTTCGCGGTGTGCACCGCCACCTCGGGACTGGCGCTCGTCACCGAAATCGAAGGTGGCTACTTCGACAAGCTGCTCGTAGCGCCGATCCGGCGCTCATCGATGATCTTCGGGCGCCTCGCCGCCGATCTCGTACGGGGTCTGTCCGTGGCCACGCTCGTGCTGCTGGTCGCGCTGGCGTTCGGCATGCGGGTGCACGCCGGGATCGCGGGCGCCGTCGTGCTGATCGTCCTGGCGGCTCTATGGGGCGTGGCCTACGCGGGCATCGGCATGCTCGTCGCGCTGCACACCCGCAACGTCCAAGCGACCAACGCGAGCTTCCTGGTGTTCTTTCCCCTGCTGTTCCTGACCCCCAACTTCGTGCCGTTCGAACGGCTGACCCCGCTGATGGAGGCGCTCGCCCGGGCCAATCCGGTCAGCTACGTGATCGAAGGGCTGCGCTCGCTCGTACTCGAAGGCTGGGTGATCGAAAAGCTCGCGATCTGCTGTGGCGTGATTCTCATCACGGGCCTCGTCCTCACGTGGCTGTCGGTGCGGGCGATCGATCGCTACGACCGTTGAGATACGGCCCGGGCCCGGGCCGCCGCCGCGCGCAGATCGCACAGCGGCGGCCACGGGACCGGTGTGAATGCGACTACCTCTTGGGGCAGGGCGCCTTGTACGTGGCTTCCGCCTTTTCGCCCGGTTCCTTGGGATTGCTGACATTTCCAAATTCCATGACCGCCTTCAGCGGGAACCCGCCCTTCGGGCACTTCTTGGGCACCGTGATGTAGTAGGTGGTCTTCTTGCCCTTCTTGTACGCGGCGCCGACGACCACGCTGATTCTTTCGGCCGACCCGTCCAGCGCGCCGGGCACCGTTTCGACCAGCGGCACCGCGGCGTTGACCGTCGGGCCGTACGGCGGCGAGGAGCTGACGATGCTGCCCTTCGACAGGAGTTCGATCGAGACCGGCGATGTACCGTCCGCGAAGAACTCAAGCCCTCCGCCGGGGGCGAAGAACGGCTGCACCGACAACGTCTCGTGCACACGTTCGGTGCCGAAGCTCACGACACCGCTCGCGGAGCCCTTCGGGCCGGCGATCGATTTCTTCGGGCACGGCCCGGGCCCACGCTGTTCAATCGTGGTCGGCGGGCAGGTCGCGAACCCCTGGGTGTGCAATTTCGCACTGGCCGGCCCATAGAATTTGACCCCGATCAGCGGCGCCGGAAACCCGCCGTATTCGGTCCCGGAGATCGTGAATTCCGTTTGCAGCGCGGCGCCCGCGCCGAGGATGTTGCCGGTGTGCGGGTACCCCGGGATCGGCACGGCCTTGGCTTTCAACGTGATCGTCGGCGCCGCCGAGGCTGTGCCCGCACCGACGCCAAAGGCGTTGGTCAGACCAAGGACGGCAAGGCCGAGCGCGACCAGACAGGTGTATGTAGTACGCAGCTTGTGAGTGCGCATGATTCTGGACATGCGATGCCCTCCCGTTGTGTTTTCGACAGCTGGTGAGAGCCGGGTCTCGCGCCATCGACGTGGCCGCTCCGGCGTATGTCTGTCGTCTACCCGTTAGAACCCATTGCATGTGCGTGAGTAGCGGTGCGGACTTTGAGTAGCGATACGGACTTGCGGACGGCCGGCGGATGTCGCGTTGCCGGCGGTCGGACGCACCCGTGCGCGCGTCTTCTATGCCTCCCCCACCGCACGTGCCGGAACCTCGCCCCACAGCTGCTCCAGCCGGTAGTAGTCGCGCATCGCGGGCGTGAATATGTGCACGACCACATCGAGGTAGTCCATCAGGATCCAGTCACCCTTGCCGAGTCCCTCCACGCGGCGGGGCAGCGTGCCGTGCTCGTGCTTGCATCCCTCGAGGATCCCGTCGTGGATGGCTTTCGTCTGGCGCTCGGTGTTGCCGGTGCAGATCACGAACCAGTCGGTGTATCCGAGCACCCCGCGCAGATCCAGCTCGAACACGTCGCCGGCCTTCTTGTCGGCCGCGTACCGCGCGATCTCGCTCAGCAGCACCTCGGTGGGCAGCGGCTCGTGGATATGCGCCTCGGCGCCGCCGGCCTGCTCCTGAGGGCTCACGATCTCGCCCCGCCGATGCCGTTCGTGGATGTGGGCGTGAGTGTGGATGTGGGCACGGTGACCGTGCGGTATAGCCCGTGCTCGTCGATATAGCCCGCCACCGCCTCGCCCACCAACTCAACCACGGACTCGCCCGCGGCGATGCGCTCGCGCACCGCGGAGGAGGACACCGCGATCCTGCTCATCCGCAGAGGCTCCACCCGCAGCCCGGGGTCAAGCCCCGCCAACGCCTCGCGCACATCCTCGGTGCTCAGCTCGTCGCGCTCGGCGACCGCCAGCTCGGCCAGCTCCAGCAACCGCACAGGTTCGCGCCAGTCGGGCAGCGTTCGCGCGGTGTCCGCTCCCACGATCAGGGTCAGCTCGGCGTCCGGATGTCTCTCATGTATGACCTGCAGGGTATCCACCGTATAGGACACTCCCCTGCGCTCGATCTCCAGGGGCGAAGTCTCCACGCCGGGCTCGTTCACGACCGCCAGCGTGCACATCGCCAGGCGATGCTCAGGGCCGGGATCCTCGGCCGCGACCGGCTTGTTCGGCGCAAGAAACGCCGGCATCAGCAGCACCCGCTCCAGATCCAGCTCCGCGCGCGCATATCGCGCCAGCGCGACGTGCCCGAGGTGCGGCGGATTGAACGTCCCGCCGAGGATGCCGACCGATCGAAGAGCGGGGGCACCCAGCCTGACCCAGCTCTGCGCGCTGTGTGCCCGCTGGGTCACCACCGGTCGTTCAGCCACGGATGTGCCCGGCGCCCGTGACGAGATACTTGAACGTGCACAGCTCGCGCAGCCCGATCGGACCGCGCGCGTGCAGCTTCTGAGTCGAGTTGCCGATCTCCGCACCCATCCCGAACTCGCCACCATCGGTGAACCGTGTGGAGGCGTTCACGTACACGCAGGCTGCATCGACACCAAGCTGGAATGCCCGCGCGGCGTTAGTGTCACGGGTGACGATCGCCTCCGAGTGACCTGACCCGTAGCGCGAGATGTGCTCGATCGCGTCCGTCACGGAGTCGACCACCCCGACGGCCAGGGTCATCGCCAGGTACTCGGTGGCCCAGTCCTCCTCGCTCGCCTCCCCCAGCGCCGGTGAGGTCCCGTTCGATCCGGGGGCATCGTTGTTGTCGGTCTCGGACGTGCCCGCATTCCCCCCCGCCACGAGCTCGTGGGTGCGCGCGTCGGCGCGCACGCTCACACCGGCCTCGGTCAGCGACTCGACGATCAGCGGTATGAACGCGTCGGCGACCGCCTCGTGCACGAGTAGCGTCTCGGCTGCGTTGCATACGCCTGGGCGCTGAGTCTTTGCATTCAACACGATCGCCTCCGCCTGCTCCAGGTCCGCGGCCGCGTCGACGTACACGTGGCAGTTGCCCGAGGCCGCGTATATGACCGGCACCGTCGCGACCTCTCCGAGCGCGGCCTTCAGCCCCTCGCCGCCACGCGGGATGATCAGATCGACGGTCTCGTTCTGAGTCGCCAGCTCGGCGAGCTCCTCGCGCCCACCACCAGCGACCAGGCTTACGCAGCCCTCTGGCAGTCCCGCTCCGACCGCGGCCCCGGCGGCAATCTGGGTGAGCACCGCGTTTGAGTGAGCAGCCGTCGATGAACCGCGCAGGACGATCGCGTTACCCGACTTCAGGCACAGCGCCGTCGCGTCGATCGTCACGTTCGGGCGCGCCTCGTACACGACCGCGACCACGCCGAGCGGCACGCGCACCTTGCGCAAGTCCAGACCGTTGGGCAGGCGCTTGCCCTCGATCACCTCCCCGACTGGGTCGGGCAACACGACAATCTGCTCGACCGCCCGCGCGATCCCGGCGATCCGCGCCTCATCCAGCGCCAGCCTGTCCAGCAGCGCGTCGCTGAGCCCAGACTCGCGGCCGGACTCCATGTCGCGGGCGTTGGCTGTGAGGATCTCCTCGGTGCGCGCGATCAGCGCCTGTGCGATCGCCGTGAGCGCGGCGTCCTTGCGCGCCGTATCGACCTGCGCGAGCTCCCGCGCGGCGCGCCTGGCCGCACGGCAGATATCCGCCACCGATGTCGTCACCGTGCTCATCGGACAAGCATAGAGCGGGTATGGCCGCCTGGCGAGGTGCCGTCAGTCCAACACCAGGTAGTCCCGGTGCACTGCCTCGTCGCTCGCACGCGGCAGGATCTCCCGTGCGCGCGCCGAGTTCAGGCCCTGCACCTGGCGAAGCTCCTGGGCGGAATAGTTGCAGATGCCCTTGCCGAGACTCTGCTCCACGCTGCCGTCGGCGCTCGCCTGGGCGATGTCCACCGCATCGCCCGCGTCGAACTCGCCGCGCACCTCGACCACGCCCACGGGCAGCAGGCTCGCGCTTGACTCGCGCACCGCGCGGACGGCTCCGTTGTCGATCAGCAGCGTGCCGCGCGCGGGCTTGGCGTACTTCAGCCAGAGCTTGAACGAGCTGTACCGTGCCTCGCGGGCGGGGAAGTATGTTCCCACGCGCTGCTCAGAGGAGCCAGCGCCGTCGGCGCCGCCACCGTCGAGTGCGGCCTGCAGCGCATCTTCGCTGAGACCGTTGCAGATCCTCGTCGCGATCCCCGCCGCCGTCGCCATGTCCGCCGCGACGACCTTCGAGCGCATCCCGCCCGAGCCCAGCGGCGAGGTCGTGTGCCCGATCTCCAGCTCGCGCAGCCCGGCGAAGTCGCTGACCTCGTGCACGAGCCGCGCATCGATGTGCAGGCGCGGGTCGGCGGTGTACAGCCCGTCGATGTCGGTCAGCAGGATCAGCTCATCGGCGCCGACGAGCACCGCGACCTGGGCGGCGAGGAAGTCGTTGTCGCCGAACGAGATCTCATCGGTGGCGGTCGTGTCGTTCTCGTTGATCACCGGCAGCACCCGCCAGGTCAGCAGCGTGGCGAGCGTCTGGCGCGCGTTCAGGTAGTGCGTGCGTGCGGACATGTCAAAGAACGTCAGCAGCAGCTGCGCGCTCGTCACGCCGCGCTCGCGCAGCAGCTCGTCATACACCCGGTACAGCTTGCCCTGCCCGACCGCGCTGGCCGCCTGCAGCTCGCCGATCGCGCTCGGGCGTTGGGGCAGTCCCATCGTGCGCATCCCCCGCGCGATCGCGCCGCTCGTGACGATGATCGCCTCGTCGCCCGCCTTGTGCGCGTCGGCCACCGCATCGCACACGCGGGCGAGCGCGTCCTCGCGCAGCTCGCCGTCGGAGTCGGCGACAACACTCGAGCCGAGCTTGATCACGACGCGTTTCATGGTGCGACGGAGCCTAGACGGTCGTCATTGCTTTGACTTGCCGCGTGTGCGTCGGCGGGCGATTTCCAGCGATTCGATATCGACCACGTCCTGCGGGCGACCGGCGGCTCGCTTCATTGCTATCAGGTCGTCGATCGAGGCCACGCGCACCTCAATCCCGTCAATGTCAGTCTCGCTCGCCCGTCGCCGAAGCTCGGCATAGCCCGGGGAGCCGTCAGGGTCGACGAGCAGATCGATACCTCCGTCAGGTGTGGTGAGAGTCAGGATCTGTGTCCGCCGGAGCGTATGCCAATCCGGCACGAACGGCAGATCCTCGTCGGCTAGGCGCAGCTTCGCCCCCAGTTCGACCAGCACCGCCCCGAGCCGATCCAGATTCTCCTGCTCGGGCGCGTAGCAGATGTCAAGATCCTTGGTGAACCGTGGGCTCGCCTGCATGATCACCGCCACGCCACCAATAACGACGAAGTCGACTTTCCCCTCGGTCAGCCTCTGCAACAGAGCGTGAAGCCGAAGCTCGGGGTAGGCCGACCAAAGCTCAGACGCGTTCACCGCGACTCCGTGCGCCGGCCAGCGACAGCATGCGCGCTTGGACAAACATGGTTTCGATACCACGGAGCCGTTCGGCAGGCGACAGTTCCAAGTGCTGACGGATCAGGCTCTCATCCACTCCGGGACGTCGTGGCGGCGCATCCAGCGTCAGACGATACCCGGCTGCCCACAGCGCATCGTCGAGCGAGTTCACGGTGGGGTTCGCGCCCAGTCGCTCCAGCTTAGCCACGGCTGCCTGACTGACTCCCAGCCGGCGGGCGAGCTCCGTCTGGGTCAGACCCGCTTGATGGCGGGCGGCTTTCAGCAGTGCGGCCGACTCGGACATGCCCATATTATAACCCATAGGTTGTATTCTGTCGATCGATTCTTTCTGCGTCTGGTGCATCCTTTTGTATTCAATCAGGCCACGCGGACGTCCCCGGGTCCAGCTCGAACGCCACCCCCGCGATCTGCACCTCGTCGCCCGCGACGAACCCCTCGCGCTGCGAGCGCGTCGAGCACGCCAATCTTGCGCAGTCGCTCCTCGAGGTAGGCGAGCGCGTCCTCGTTGTTGATGTCATACCGGCCCAGCAGCCGTTCGATCCCGCGCCCATTGACCGCGAACGAGCCCTCGCCGAGGCGCTGCACCGTGATATCCGCGTCCGCCGTCGCGGGCGCCGGGCCGGAAGACCATGTGCTCGACCAGCTCCTGCTCGTGTTCGCCCACCGCGCCTGCTGTCGCACTCGTCACGCCTGCCGGGATGCCCGCATCGGCCTCCGCACGCCCCGGTCCGGGTGCAAGCTCGGGTACGATCCGCAGCAGCAGCTCTCCCAGCTCGCGTATCCCCGCGCGGGTCGCGCTCGAGGTCGCGACCACGGGCACGTCCGGCCCGAGCCGCTGTTCCCATTCCAGGACCGCCTCGCGGGTGCGCTCGGGTGGGACAGATCGATCTTGGACAGCGCCAGCACGCGCGGCAGCCGCGCCAGGCGCTCGTCGTGAGCGGCCAGCTCGTGCTCGATCGCGGCGTGATTGGCGACCGCGTCCGCACTCGCATCGCCGGAGAGTTCGGGGGCGAGGTCGAGCACGTGCACGAGCAGCCGTGTGCGCTCGACATGGGCCAGGAAATCGTGCCCGAGCCCCGCGCCGTCGCTGGCACCCTCGATCAGCCCGGGGATGTCCGCGACCACGAGCTGGCGGCGCTCGAGCTCGTCTTCGAGCACGCCCAGCACGGGGGATAGCGTCGTGAACGGATAGTCGGCGATCTTCGGCGCCGCGCGCGTCATGCGCGAGAGCAGCGAGGACTTGCCGGCGTTCGGCAGCCCGACGAGACCGACGTCGGCCAGCAGTCTCAGCTGCAGCTCGATCCAGCCCTCCTCGCCGGGCAGCCCGCGCTCGGCGAACCGCGGCGCCTGACGAGTAGAGGTGGCAAACCGCTTGTTGCCGCGCCCGCCGGTCCCGCCACGCGCGATCGTCGTACGCTGGCCGTGGGCGAGCAGCTCCCAGCGGCGGCTCGACAGATCGTCGGAGTCCTCGCTCCTCGCCGCTCTCTCCCCGGGCTTCGGTTCCGGGCGGCACTCTGATCACCAGCGTCTCCCCGTCGGCGCCGTGCTTGAGCGCCCCTTCGCCGTGACCGCCGCGCCCGGCGTGGTACTGGACCCTGCGCCTGAACCCGTGCAGATCGCGCAACGACTCGTCGCACACGAGCACCACCTCCCCCCCGCGCCCGCCGTCGCCGCCGTCGGGCCCGCCGCGTGGCACCTTCGCTTCGCGGCGAAAGCTCATACAGCCGTCTCCACCGGCCCCGGCGCTGACGTGGATTCTTGCGCGGTCGTGCAGCATCGCCGAGCATCGTGACAGCCTGACGCCCCGGGGCGCCGCTGTGCCTCTCCCCACCGCTCTGCGTGATTCGGCAGCGCCGGTCTACGTGCCCTGGTTGCCGGCGCCGGGCAGCACGTTCACGACGCGCCCGCGCCGGCCAGTGGTGAACTGCACGGTGCCGGCGGCGCGCGCGTACAGCGTGTCGTCCTTGCCGATGCCTACCCCGGCGCCCGGCTTGAATTTGGTGCCGCGCTGGCGCACGATGATCTCTCCACCGGTGACCGACTGACCGGCGAACGTCTTCACGCCGAGCCGTTGCGCGTTGGAGTCGCGCCCGTTGCGGCTCGATCCGAGTCCCTTCTTATGCGCCATCTCCGGTCTCCTCTTTCTTCACGCTCGTTCTCGGTTTGGCTGCCGGTTTGGCTCAGCTTTTTGACCGGCGCGGGTTTTGCGCTCGCTTTTGCCGGTGCGCTCACTTTGGTCTCAGCGTCTTTGGCAGCGGCTGCGTCTTTGGCCGGTGCGGCCTCTTTGGCTTTGGCGCGTTGAGTCGAGCCGCCGCCCAGCCCGAGCTCGGTGACCTCGATCCGGGTCAGCTCCTGGCGATGGCCGGTGCGCCGCTTGTAGCCGCGCTTGGGCTTGAACTTGAACACACGCAGCTTCTCGCCGCGTTCGTGCGCGATCACTTGCGCGGTGACGTTCACTTGCTCCAAGCCGGCCTTGTCGAATATGGCCTCATCGGAGCGATACAGGATCGGCTGCAGCGCCACGCTCTCACCCTCGGCGACCGGGAGCCGCTCGACCAGCAGATGCTGGCCGCGCTCGACGCGGTACTGCTTGCCGCCTGTCTTCACGATCGCATACATGACCTATCCAGCCGATGCCTTTCCGATGCCAGCCCTATGACTCCGTACCCGTCTCGGCCGCCCCAGCCTTGGCCTTGGCAGCCGAACGGCGTCGCCCGCCCCTGCGGCCACGACGCCGAGGCTTGGATTGTAGGCCATCCTCGCTCCCGTCCGTCTGCTCGGCTGGCCCGGCGACGTCCTGGGGTGCGGCGCCATTCGATCGCCGCCTCTTGCGCGGGCGCCGCCGAGCCGGGTTCGGGCGTAGTCGATCGGGCCTCGGGCGCGGGCTGCTCGGCCTCGGGCTTAGTCGGTGCAGGCGTGCGTTTCCTGGGCCTGCGCTTGGCCGGCGCCGGGGTCGGCGTGCGCGGCGCGGGCGTGATGACCTCGCCGGCCTCGTCCAGCAGCAGCGCGCTGGCCGCAGTGCGGCCCACCTGATCGATCCGCACCATCCGCTTCTCCCCAACGTGGGGTGCGGCGCCGGCGATCGAGATGATGTATCCGTCGATTTTGGCGACCGCGTCATCCACGTCATACATGTGCGGCTCGACGATCTCGACGAGCACCTCATCGCCTTGGCGGAACGGCAGCGCGCGCTCCTCGACCTCCTCGCGCGTGCCGATGAACGTGACCGCGAAGTGATCGAGCGTCAGGCCCTCGGAGCCCTCGAACAGGAACGACTTGCCCGTCTGGGCCTCCAGCGCGTGCAGCACGCGCGAGCCGTGCCCGGTGAACTGGGTGCTCACCCGCGGGTTCATCTGCACCAGGAACGCCTCCGCCTCCGGATGCTCGACGGCGACGTCGCGCAGGCGGCGCTCGAACTCGATCGCGATCGTCTCCTCGCTCTTGATCACGCCCTCGCCCTCGCAGGTTGGGCAGGGCCGGCTCATGATCTCGCGCACGCCCTCGGTCACGTTCTGGCGGGTCATCTCGACCAGGCCGAGCTTTGAGATCTCAGCCGTGAACGTCTTCGTGCGGTCCTCGTCCAGGGTCTTGCGCAGCGTCTTCATGACCGCGTCGCGGTTGCGCGAGCGGGCCATGTCGATGAAGTCGATCACGATGATCCCGCCGATGTCGCGCAGCCGCAGCTGGTTGACGACCTCCGCGGCGGCCTCGAGGTTCGTCTTGGTAATCGTGTCCTCCAGCGCCGCGCCTTTGCCACGGCCGATGAAGCTGCCGGAGTTGACGTCGATCACGGTCAATGCCTCGGCGTAGTCGATGATCAGATAGCCGCCGCTGGGCAGATCCACGCGCCGGGACATCACGCCTTCGATCGCCGTGTTGACCCCGTAGGCATCGAACAGCGGCCCCTCCTGCTGGCCGATCTCCGATCGGCCCCACAGCTCGACCCGCTGCACCAGCTCGGGAGCGGTGCGGGTGAAGAACGAAACCAGGCGCTGGTACTGCTGCTCGTCATCGACGATCGCCCGCTCGAAGTGCTCGGAGAAGATGTCGCGCACCACGCGCACCGACAGGTCGGCCTCCTGGAAGACCAGATCCGGCGCCTGAGTCTCGGCCACACGCTTGACGAGCACCTCGTGCAGCTTGTGCAGGTACTTCAGCTCGCGTTCGAAGTCCTCGCGCTTGGCGCCGTGCGCGGCGGTCCTGACGATCGCGCCGCCACCGCCGAGGTCCAGTTTGGCCGTCTGCTTGCGCAATCGCTCGCGCTCGCGGTCCTCAAGGCGGCGGGACACGCCGATGCCCTCGCCGGTGGGCGCGTAGACCATGTAGCGCCCGGCGATCGTCAGCTCCATCGACAGCCGCGCGCCCTTGGTCTTCAGTGGGTCCTTGATCACCTGCACGACGATCTCCTGGCCCGGTTTGAGCAGCTCGGAGATCTTCAGACCCCCGCTGCCGCGCCCGCGCCGTGCGACCTCGACGCCGGGCAGCACGATCTCATCGACGTGCAGGAACCCGTTCTTCTCGAGACCGATGTCGACGAACGCGGCCTCCAGACCCGGCAGGACGTTGTCGACCTTGCCCTTGTAGATGTTGCCCACGATCGAGCGCCCGCCGCGACGCTCGATGTACAGCTCAGCTATCCGGTAACCGGCTCCGGGCTTGCCGCCTGAGCCTTTGCGCCGGCCGCTCTTCGATGAGGACTTCGCGGCGTCCGGTACTCCGGTCGCCTCCAACAGCGCGACGCGCGTCTCCGCGCGGTCGACGCTCACAAGCACTTGCTTTTTCAATTTTTCGATCCAGTCTAATAATTGTCATGTCTAATAAAGTGGCACGCGGCCCTTCAGCGCAGCCGAGGCGCGCGCCCGGACGTAGATTGACTGCAGCAGACCTACGGCCAGCAAAGTTGCGATCACCGACGAGCCGCCATAGCTCATCAGGGGCAGCGTGACGCCGGTGATGGGCATGATCCCGATGGTCATTCCCACGTTTACGAACACTTGAAACATCAGCATAGCCGCTACACCGGCGGCGATCAGCGAGCCGAACAGATCCTTGGACATCGTCAGGATGCGCAGCACGCGCCACATCAGCAGCGCGTACAGACACAGCACGAGCCCGGCCCCCACGAAGCCATACTGCTCGCCGACGGCGGCGAAGATGAAGTCGGTGTCGTCCTCGGGCAGGTAGTTGCCCGTGAGCTGGGTCGAGTCGGAGCCCCGGCCGGTCTTCTGGCCCGATCCGATCGCGATCTTCGACTGGGCGAGTTGATAGCGGGGATCGGGTTCGCCGGTCTTGGATTCCTTTTCCTTGATTTCCTCGAAGTTCGAGGAGGGGTGCAGGAATGCCGTCAGCCGTTCGGTCTGATAGGGCTTGAGCACGTGCACGCCGAGCGCGGGCGCCGCCACCAGCACGATCGCGATGGACACGAACACCAGCGCCACCAGTCCGCCCAGCTGCTGCCAAGGCGTCCCCGCCACCAGCAGCATGACGAACGCGATCACCATGTACACCATCCCCGAGCCGAGGTCCGGCTGGGCGATCACGAGCATCGCCGGCACCAGCGCCGCGAGCATCACGCGGGCGGTCGTGTCACGCTCGCGCAGCCGCCGGGCGCGATCGACGATGAACCCCGCCAGCGCCAGGATCAACAGCACCTTTCCGAGCTCAGAGCCCTGAAACGAGAAGAACGGCAGGCTGATCGCCCGCGTAGCGCCTTTGGTTTCCTGGCCGGCCCCGAGGACGGCGAGGATGCTGAGAATCAGCAGTGCGTAGATTCCGTATTTCAGCTGGCGCAGGCGCGCGTAGTCGACCCGGGCGAGCACGACCATCAGGACTAGGCCGATCGCCAGGTAGATCGCCTGGCGGGTGACGTAGTAGTTGGGATCGCCGGGGATCGCTTCGCGGGTGGCCGTGCCGAGCGTCATCACCGAGGCGATCCCCAGACCGATCACCGCGAGCGTCAGCAGTGGGTCGAGCGGCATCGCGAACCGTTTGCCCGAGCCCGCGGCGTGGCGCGCCGCGGGCTGCTCGATGCGCTCGGGGGCTTTGATCGGGCTGGTCAGGGGCGTGGGCATGGATGGGTCAGAACGTTTTCGAGGTCCCGGCGACGAACTTCTCGGGCTGACCGAACCACTTGGAGGCGATCAACCGCGCGATCGGGGCGGCGGTTTCGGCGCCGAACCCGCCTTCTTCCACGGTCACGGCGATCACGATCGGGCGAGTGGAGTCGTTGATGAAGCACATGTACCACGACTGTTCCAGGTGCGGAGGACGTTCGGCGGTGCCCGTCTTGCCGTACACCGGATGCTGTTCCTGGTTCCAGCCCGCCCACACGTCCGCCGAGGTCCCGCCCGCCTGGCTGGCGGCCTCGTGGATGCCCTGCATCACGAGGCTCAGGTCTTCATCGTTCAGGTGCACGTGGCGCGCCGGCGGCGAGCGTCAGGTTCTGCACCAGGCCGCCGCTGGATTCGTCGATCTGCAGGCCAAGGTGCGGGCGCACGACCGTGCCGTAGCCGCCGTGCAGGTAGGCGTTGGCGAGCGTCGAGTACGCCACCGCCATCTGCAACGGATCGGTCTGCAGGCTGCCCTGGCCGACCGCCAGGTCCATGTTGTAGCCGACCGTCCACGGCTCGCCTGGTTCGGCCACGATGTGGCAGGGGTGGCCGTGGTGTTCGCGCTCGCATTTGAATTCTTCCTTGTTCTGTTCGGCCAGCCATTCCCGGCTGGGGATCGTGCCGGTGAGTCTCGCTCGGCAGATCGATCCCGGTCGGCCGGCCGATCCCCAGTTCGTGGGCCTTGTTCTGGATCACGTTGCCGTGACTGTTGGCCAGCTCGCCGACCGTGAAGAAGTAGGTGTCCGAGGAGACCTTCAGCGCTTCGACGAGTCCCACCGCCCCGTAGTCGGCGTGGCCGGCGTTGCAGAATTGCTCGCCGCCGACGTCGATGCACTGGCCCCCGCCGAGGCCCTCGCTCGGGTTGATGACGCCCCCTTCCAGGGCCGCCATCGCGGTTATCGGCTTGAACGTCGAACCGGTCGGGTAGGCGCCGTTGGTCGCGCGATCGATCAGCCGCGAGGGGACTTCTTCGCTTCCGCCGCCGCCGGTGACGCCCTCGAGTTCGTGATATTCGCGTTCGGTCAGCGGTTTGGCGAACTTGTTCGGGTCAAACGACGGGTAGGAGCCGATCGCGAGCACTTCGCCGTTGAGCGGGTCCATCGCCACGAACCCCCCGGCGGGGGCCGGTTTGCCGCCCGCGCGTGCGTTTTCGATCCCCTCCAGCAGCGCCTTTTCCCCCTCGCGCTGCAGGCCGCAGATCGAGCGTCGTCTTCAGGCTGTAGCCAGCCTTCGGCGGCGTTGGCTGCAGGCGCGTCGGCACGGGATAGCCTTCGGAGTTGACCTGCACGCGCTGCTCGTCCGTCGCGGCCGCGCAGGTAGCGGTCGTAGTAGTACTCCAGCCCTTCCTGGCCGACGACCGTCCCCTGCTGGACGCCACGGAAGGCCGGCTTTCTGAGCTCCGGCTTCGGAGACCTGGCCGACGTAGCCCAGCACGTTCGCGGCCATCTCGCCATACGGGTAGGAGCGAATCGAGACGGGCTGCTGGGTGACGCCCGGATACTTGCTCTGCTGCTCGGCGAGCACGGTCAGCACGCCCCGGCCGGCGTCGGTCTTGATCGTCACGGGCGCGTAGGGCAGAGCCGTGCGGCCCTTGATCACGAGCGCCTGGATGTGGGCCGCGCTCATCCCCAGCAGCCGCCCCAGTCGCCGGTAGAGCACCAGCCGCGGATGGCCGTCGGGCGGCAGCGCGGAAGGCACGATCTGCACGGCATTGGTGACCGTGCTGGCGGCGATCGGCTGGCCTTCGCGGTCGAGGATCTGCCCGCGCGGCGCGGCGATCGGCAGGTCGCGCACGGCGTTGGCGGCGGCTTCCTGGACGTACTGTTCGCCGGTCAGCACCTGCAGGTACCAGAGCCGGAAGAAGATCACTCCGAACATCACGAGCGCGATCCCGCCGAGGATCGCCACGCGCAGCGCCATCTGCGGCGAGACCGGCGGCATGCGACCAGCGCCGGGTCCGGAGCCGGAGGTGGAACCGCCCTTGCCGGCGGTATCGCCGGGACGAAACCGTTCGATCGCGCTCATCTGTGCGCGTCAGCTCCTCGACAGGGGGCTCAACCCACCGGTCGTGTAGGCGCGGCGGCGGCGCCGGCGCGGGTCCTGCGGCAGGCCGCCGATCAAACAGCGGCGCACGAGCACCCACATCGGCAGCGCGACGATCGTGTTGACGAGCATCGCCGAGCACGATCTGGCGCAGCAGCTGCAGGCTGACGGGCGCATCGACGCCGAGCATGAACTCCATCAGCGAGTAGCCGAGAGCGCAGCGGCCGTCGCCACCGCCTCCGACCAGCACCGGCGTCAGCGCCGCCTGCGGGTCGCGCAGCTCGCGCAGGCGCCCACACCAGTAGCCGACGAGCGTGAACACCAGCGAGGTCAGCCCGAGCGTCTGCACGAGCGCGAGATCGACGAGCAGGCCGATCGCAAAGCCGCACGCGGCGCCCACCGTCGAGCCGCACAGCAGGCCGATGAACGCGACCAGCAGCATCGACAGATCGACGCGTCACGCCGAACACCGGCACCTCCGAGACGACGCCGATCTGGAAGAACACGATCGCCACCGACAGCGCCGCGATACGCCCCAGCAGTCCTGTCGACATGCCCTGACCGCTCATCAGCCGCCGACTTCCGTCGAAGCGAGCTGTCCGGCTGCACCGGCGGTTCGCCGCCCGGCTGCTGGGTCGATGGCAGGCTGGATACGAGGCTGGTCAGCCGGGCCGGCTGTGCAGCCCGCCGCCGCCGTCAGCACCTGGACGGTGTCCAGTTCGTGCAGGTTGGCGACCGGGTGCACGTTCACCGACTTGTAGGCGCTTTCTTCGTTGGTCGAAGTCACCTGACCGATCACCGAGTCCCGGCGGATACAGCGAGTCGTCGTGGCCTTCGAGCGTGCCCGAGGTGACGACGTATTCGCCGTTGTTGGCCTGGGTGGCAGCGGGCAGGTACTGGAGCAACAGGTCGTTGGGGTCGCCGACCTTGGGCTCGACGATGCCGGTCGCCTTGCTCGTGCCGATCCTCGCCGAGACGCCCATCGAGCTGTCGGTGATGAGGTCGACGACGGCAGCGTCGGAGGCGGCCTGGGCGACCTTGCCGATCAGAAAGCCGTCTTCGTTGATGACTGGATCGTTTTCGTGCACCCCCGCGGATTCGCCCTGGTTGATGTCGACGGTCGAGTACCACAGGTTGGGGCTTTTGCCGATCACGGTCGCGGTCACGGGGTGGTAGTCGCTCACGCCGAGCTGATCCACGTGATACAGGGCAAGCAGCTCGTGGTAGGAGCGTTTTTCGGCCTGCTCGGCGACGACCTGCCGGCGCAGCTGGGCGACCTGCTTGCGCAGTTCGGCGTTCTGGCTTTTGGCGTGGAACACTTCGTCGATCGAGCTGAACAGATCGCGCACGGGCTTCAGCGCCTTGTTGGCGCCGTCCTGGATCGGGGAGACGACCGTCAAGAAGCCGCGCTGCACAGAGTGCAGGCTCCCGCTGGGAGCCTCGCCGAAGTAGGCGGTCAGGAGTATCAGGGAGAGCACGACGAGCAGCGCGAGCACCGCACGTCGACGGCGGACCGTCTTGTCATACACGAGTCATGGCCTTCCGAAGCGTATTGGGGGCCTTTCAATGCGTATTGAGGGCCTTCCGAAGCGTTCACGGGACAGAGTACCCCGGTGTGGTCGAGCCTGTCACAGGTGCTTAACGTCTCCTGCGGTTGCGCGAGCTGCGGTTGGAGCGGTGAATCGCCTCGAACTCCTCAAGCGATCGCCCCGAGCCCACGGCCACGCAGGTCAGCGGCGACTCGGCCAGGTGGGCGGGCATCTGCGTCTCCTCGCGCAGCCGCTCGTCCAGGCCCTGCAGCAGCGAGCCTCCGCCCGCGAGCATGATCCCGCGATCCATGATGTCCGAGGCCAGCTCGGGCGGGGTGCGATCGAGCGTCTCCTTGACCGCTTCGATGATCTGGTTCAGCGGTTCCGCGAGCGCCGTGCGGATCTCCTCGCTGGTGAGCACGACCGTCTTGGGCAGTCCAGAGACCATGTCGCGCCCACGGATCTCTGCCTGCAGCTCCTCGGACATCGGGCAGGCCGAGCCGATCTCGAGCTTGAGCTCCTCGGCGGTCTGCTGGCCGATCAGCAGCTTGTACTCCTTCTTGGCGTAGTTGATGATCGCCTCATCCATCTCATCGCCGCCGACCCGGATCGACTCCGAGACGACGATCCCGCCGAGCGAGATCACCGCCACCTCGGAGGTGCCCCCGCCGATGTCCACGACCATCGAGCCCGTCGGCTCACCGACCGGCAGGCCGGCTCCGATCGCAGCGGCCATCGGCTCCTCGATCAGATAGGCGGTGCGGGCACCCGCCGACAGGCATGCCTCCTCGACCGCGCGCTTCTCCACCCCGGTCACGCCCGAGGGCACGCACACGACCACGCGTGGGTGCGCCCAGCGGTTCTGGTGGACCTTCTGGATGAAGTGCCTGAGCATCTCCTCGGTCACATCGAAGTCGGCGATCACGCCGTCCTTCAGCGGTCTGATCGCCTGGATCGTGCCGGGCGTGCGGCCGAGCATGCGCTTGGCCTCGATCCCGACCGCGTGAACTTCACCGGTGCGCGAATCGATCGCCACGACGCTCGGCTCGGACAGCACGATCCCGCGCCCGCGCACGTACACGAGCGTGTTGGCCGTGCCCAGGTCGACCGCCATGTCGCGGCCGCCGAAGCCTGTCAGGTAGGTGAAGATGCTCATCGGTCGGGTTCAGTGCGTCCGTCGGGCTCGTGCGCACATGCTGCACTCGAGCTCGGCTGCGCCCCTGCGATTCTGAGCGTTCCCGGTGGCCGACGTTGCCAGCGGCAGTCTAGCGGACGTCTATCTCCGGCCTCCATCGCTGCCAGCGGATTTGCAGGTCCCCCAACAGCTCCGGACAGATGCTCCAACAGCACCGCGACCGGCAGCCCGACGACGTTCTCATAGTCACCGTCAACGGCTCGCACGAGCGCCGCACCGGCGCCCTGGATCGCATAGCCGCCAGCCCGTCCGCGCCACTCGCCTCGCGCCAGATACCAGTCGAGCAGCGCCTGATCGATTGCGCGGAACGCAACCGCCGTATGCGCAACCGCCACGTGCTCCTCGCCATCGGGCGCGAGCAGCGCCAGACCGCTCACGACCTCGTGAGTCTCACCCCCCAGCGCCTGCAGCGTCACCCGCGCGGCCGACTCATCGGAAGGCTTGCCGTAGATCTGCCCGCCGAGCGCGACCAGCGTGTCGCAGCCGAGCACCAGTCTCGGCATCCGCGGCGTCACCCCGCGCCCGCGCGGCACGGGCCTTGCGCAGGGCGTTCTCGCACGCGACCTCCACCGGATCGCCTTGCGCCAGCTCGGGCACATCGGTGGCCCGCACCGTGAACGCGACCCCCAGACGCTCGAGGATCGCCCGGCGCTGGGGCGAGCGCGAGGCCAAAACCAGCGAACTGACAGGCATCGACCTGGGAGCCTCGACCGCCAACCTGTGCCGTGTCCGTGCCGCGCCGGGGCGCCTGCCCCTACCCGAGATCTCCGAAGAACAGCTCCGCCTCGCGCGCCGCGGACTCCGGCGCGTCTGAGCCGTGGACCATGTTCTGACCCATCTCGATCGCGTAATCGCCGCGGATCGAGCCGGTCGCGGCCTCCAGCGGGTTGGTTGCGCCGATCACCTGGCGCGCGGCCCTGACAGCATCGACGCCCTCGAGCACCATCGCCACGATCGGCCCGGAGATGATGAACTGCACCAGCTCACCGAAGAACGGGCGCTCTGTGTGCTCGGCGTAGTGGCGCTCGGCCAGCTCGCGGTCGACCGTCATGTGTCGCATCGCGACAATTGTCAAGCCCTTGCGCTCGAAGCGGGCGATGATCTCGCCGGTCAGGCCCCGCGCGAAAGCGTCGGGCTTTACGAGGATCAACGTTCGGTCCATGGGTCGTCGGTTCCTTTGGGTCGTTGTTGGGATTGGAGCTTCAGGGCTCGCGCGACCGGCGGGCGTGCCCTGGTCAGGAGGTCGGGCGCGGACGTCGTGCGCGGCCGGTGCTGCGCGAGCGCGATGGGGACGGCTCGGGGGTCACAGCCGGTTCCGCCCTAGTGGCATCCTCCTCGGCGAGACCCGCGGAGGCCACGGTGGGCGCGACGATCGCCGCTGACTCGTCCGCGACCAGCAGCGATGACTCCTGCTCGCTCGTGGAGCGCCGCCGGCGCTGGCGGCGTGGGGGTGCGATCGCACCCGGCACCTCGGTCTCGCAGTACGGGCAGATCGTCCACGCCTGATCGAGCGGACGCTGGCAGCTGACGCAGCGTTCCTTGAGCTTGCGCAGACAGCTGGGACAGCGCACGAAGTCGCGCTCGATCCGGTAGTCGCAGTGCGGGCACAGTCCCTGTCCGAGCTCGTGCAGGCGCGCCTCGGCGGCCTGGACCTCCAGTTCGCGCTCGTGCACGTCCTCGATGTACTCGGGCGGGCGCAGGATCACGTAGATGACCGTGCCGACGAACGGGAACAGCGAGGCCGCCGTTGCGCAGCCGACGAGCATCGGATCGAGGATGCGCCGCCGCGCGTCGGAGTAGGTCCAGTAGATCAGCGAGATGTACAGGACGACGACGAACAGAATCAACAGGTCGATGGCCAGGTTCAGGCCACTGCTTTCGATTCCAAAATATGCGAGCGGAGGCATAGGCCGGCGAGTTTAGAGAAACAACCGGCCGAATCCATAGCCGGCAGCAAAGAATACAAGTATGACCAACGCCACGATCAGCGCAACGGCGCCGATCATCGTGAGCACGGAGGGACCGTCGTCGTCCATTGGTCTGGGTTCAGCCTCGCGGAGCAGCTTGCTGGCGCTCAAGCGTATCGGTGGCATCCAGCCAGCGCAGCAGCTCGCCGACGAGATAGATCGAGCCCGTCGCGAGCACCGCCCTGCCATCCCCATCCCTGTCGCAATCCCCGTCCCCACTCCGTTCGCCGCCCCCATCCTCGCTCTGGTCTTCGCCGGCCCAGCGGCGCGCCTGCTCGAGCGCCCCCTCCGGTCGGGGCTCGCATACGACGGCCTCGAAACCCAGCTGGCGCGCGAGCGACTGCAGCGCGGCCGGGGAGAGCGCGCGCGGGCTCGGTGGAGCGGTGAACCATGCCCGCTCGCACAGCGGCAGCAGCGCCGCGAGCATGCTCGCGGCGTCCTTGTCCTCCAGCACACCCATCACGAGTCCGAGCGCACGCCCGCCCACGATGTCCGGCAGCGAGGCCACGAGCGCGCCCGCCGCATCGGGATTGTGCGCCCCGTCGAGCACGATCAGCGGATGCTCGCTCACCACCTGCAGGCGGCCCGGAACCTCGACCGTGGCGGCAGCCGCGCCGATCGCCCGTTCGTCGGGCTCGACCCCGGCGGAGCGCAGGTACTCCTGCGCCGCGGCCCGGGCCAGCGCGAAGTTGCGCCGCTGAAACCCACCCCTCGCCGCCGGCGCGCCGACCCCGGACACCTCGTCCACCAGCACGATCCGCGCATCCTGCTCCTCAGCCACGCGCTCGGCCACGACCAGCGCCTCCTCGGCGAGCCACGTCCCCAGCACGAGCGTTCCCCCGGGACCTACGACTGCGAGCTTCTCCTCGGCGATGTCGCTCAACGTCGGCCCCAGCCAGCGGGTGTGCTCCAGGCCGACGTTCGTCAGCACCGTCAGCGGGGAGTCGATCACACTCGTTGCGTCGTAGCGCCCTCCGAGCCCCGCCTCGATCACCGCCACGTCCACCTCCCGCTCAGCCATCTCCCACAATGCCGCGGCCGTGAGCAGTTCGAACTGGGTCACGTGGTCGTCCTCGGCCAGCGTGCGGTTGACCCGCTCCGCCGCCCAGGCGGCGTGCGCAACGGCCGCCGCGAACGCATCTGGTTGCAGGTCGCGCTCGCCGATCCGCACCCGTTCGCAGTAGGACACGAGGTGTGGCGACAGGTACGTGCCCGTGCGCAGGCCGTGATGCTCCAGGATCGCCGTGGTCATCCGCGTCGTCGAGGTCTTCCCGTTGGTGCCCAGCACGTGGATCGTGTCGTAGTGCTGCTGGGGTGAGCCGAGCACCGTCATCATCCGGCGCATCCGGTCCAGCCCGAAGCGCATCCCGAACAGCTCGAGCGAGTGCAGGTGGCGCTCGGCCTGGGCCTTTGTCCAAGGCGTCATGTCAGCCGCCCGCAGGCTATGCGTCGGCGTGCTTGCGCAGGTAGTCGATGAACAGCGGACGCAGCGCCTCGCCCAACGCCCCATCGCCGCTGTGGATCGCGTCGGAGATCAGGCCTTTGGAGGACTCGAGGTCGTAGTCGGCCTCGCCTGTGTCTCCGCTGAGAAGCTCAGCGGCGGGAATCGCTTTCAGCAGCGACCAGAGGAACTTCAGGTCCATGTGGCGCTCGGCACGATGCACGGCGCGGTCGTGCAGCTCGCGCGTAGAGAGCTTGTCGAGGTCGTCGGCCATCTGCAGATCAGCGGCGCTTGCGCCTGCGGCGGTGCTTGCCGCGACCCAGCGCCACCAGCTCGGAGCCAATGCCCCGGACGTCGAGCTTGTGCGCCAACTTGCGCAGCTCCAGGCGCTCGCGGACGCTGAGGTTGCGCAAGCGCCCGCGCGACTTGTGCACGAGCTCGGCAAAGCGCGCGCGCTCCTTCGCCGACAGCGATGCCCAGCGGCGGCCGATGATCAACGTTGCCTGCATCAGCACCGCCCACGGCACCGCCTCGAGGGTGTGCTTGAGCTTGGAGTCGGACTTGGCCGGGGACTTGCTGAGCTTGCTCACAGCGCGATGTTAGCGGTCGGGTGACGCTCGGACCCGGCCGGACCCGCACTCACGCCGACTCCTCGCGCAGCTCTGGCGCGTGGTCTGCGTCCTCGGGCGCGGCTTCGGTCACGAGCGTCGGGGTCAGGCCCCGCTCGACCGTCTCCTTGGTGACGACGCACTTCTTGACGTCCCTCCGTGAGGGCAGCTCGAACTGGACCTCCAGCAGGATCTCCTCGATGATCGAGCGCAGCCCGCGCGCCCCGGTTTCGCGCTGCAGGCCCTTCTCGGCGACCGCTGTGAGCGAGTCCTCGCTGAACACCAGCTCGATCCCGTCGAATGAGAAAAACCGCTGAAACTGCTTGACCAGCGCGTTGCGCGGCTCGGTCAGGATCGAGACGAGATCGGTGCGCGTGAGCTGGTGCACGGCGCTCATCACCGGCAGGCGACCGATGAACTCCGGGATCAGCCCGTACTCGATCAGGTCCTCGG
The DNA here is from genome assembly GCA_963736555.1 of uncultured Solirubrobacterales bacterium. Lineage (GTDB taxonomy): Bacteria > Actinomycetota > Thermoleophilia > Solirubrobacterales > Solirubrobacteraceae > Palsa-744. The sequence goes on along the minus strand of CAVTPC010000011.1, from coordinate 190,229 downwards.
GCAGGCAGCGCTCGAACACTTCGCCGGTGTCACGCTCGGCCTTGGACTCGATCGCGGCGGCGAACCCGATCCCCTTGTTGCCGATCCGCCGCTCGATCACAGCGTCGAGGTTCGCGAACGCGCCGCCGCAGATGAACAGCACGTTGGTCGTGTCGATCGTCAGGAACTCCTGGTGCGGATGCTTGCGCCCGCCCTGCGGCGGCACCGAGGCCTGCGTGCCCTCGAGGATCTTCAGCAGCGCCTGCTGGACGCCCTCGCCGGAGACGTCGCGCGTGATCGAGGGGTTGTCGGCCTTGCGTGCGATCTTGTCGACCTCGTCGATGTAGATGATTCCCGTCTCGGCCTTCTTGACGTCATAGTCGGCCGCCTGGATCAGCTTGAGCAGGATGTTCTCGACGTCCTCGCCCACGTACCCCGCCTCGGTCAGCGCGGTCGCGTCGGCGATCGCGAAGGGGACGTTCAGGATCCGTGCGAGCGTCTGCGCGAGCAGCGTCTTGCCGCAGCCGGTCGGCCCGAGCAGCAGGATGTTGGACTTCTGCAGCTCGATCTCGTCCTCGCCCGAGCTCATCATCTGCACGCGCTTGTAGTGGTTGTACACGGCCACCGACAGCGTGCGCTTGGAAGCCTCCTGACCGACCACGTACTCGTCCAGGACCTCGTAGATCTCGCGCGGCTTGGGCAGGTTCTCGAGGTCAAACGCGGGCGGTGCGGCCAGCTCCTCGTCGATGATCTCGTTGCACAGGTCGATGCACTCGTCGCAGATGTACACGCCCGGTCCGGCGATCAGCTTCTTGACCTGTCGCTGGGACTTGCCGCAGAAGCTGCAGAGAAGCTGCTCGTTTGAGTCGGTTGGTCTGGCCATTTCGTTTAGTGCTCTCCCCTGTGCTGTGTGTGACCCGCTACCCCAAGTCAGACGCCGTCATGCGATCAACGGCGGCTAGTGCTCGGATATCACGCGGTCGATGATTCCGTACTCCTTCGCCTCCTCGGAGCTCATGAAGTAATCCCGGTCGGTGTCTTTGCGCACGTCCTCGAGATCCTTGTGCGTGTGCTTGGCGATTATCTCGTCCAGCCGCCGACGCACGTCGATGATCTCCTTGGCGTGGATCTCGATATCCGTGGCCTGACCCTGAAAGCTCGAGCTCACCTGATGGATCAGGATCTTGGCGTTCGGCAACGCCATGCGCTTGCCCTCGGCGCCGCCCGCCAGCAAGAGCGCGCCCATCGACATCGCGATGCCGACGCAGATCGTCTGCACGTCGGGCTTGATGAACTGCATCGTGTCGTAGATCGCCAGACCCGCGTAAACCGAGCCGCCGGGCGAGTTGATGTACAGCGAGACGTCCTTCTCGGGGTCCTCGGACTCCAGGTGCAGCAGTTGGGCGACGATCAGGTTGGCGATCTGGTCATCCACGGGCGTGCCGAGGAAGATGATCCGCTCGTTCAGCAGACGGCTGTAGATGTCGAACGCCCGCTCGCCTCGCGAGGTCTGCTCGACGACCATGGGAACCAGCGGGCTCATCGCTTTCGCTTCATATAGCTCATCGTCCTCGCTTCTGTTCGACCCGGGGGGTGGTCGGGAGGAGGGCCGGGCGGTGGGCCTGCTCCTCTGCAATAAGAACTTGTGGGCTCATAGTCCTCGCTTTAGTTTCTCGTTCCCGACTCGATTCCTTCAGGCTAGCTGGTCGGCGTCCACAACTTCTCGGCCTGAGGAGACCCAGACCCACCTTCGCCCTCGGCCTCCTTTTCAGGCGTCCACAGCTTCTCGCGCGCCGCCGCCTGCTGGTCGATCGGAGATCCCGTCGATCTCCGATCGGCGGGGATCGGTTCGGCCCGCTCTGAGATCAGGTCGATCGCCTGGCGCACGGCGAGATCCTCGCGCAGCTCCTCGATCCGCTCGGCCGCGCGCAGCTGCTCGAGCACCTGGGCGGGCTCGATCCCCTCGCGCTCGGCGGTCGGGGTGACGAACTCCAGCAGATCCTGCTCGGAGGGCTCGATCCCCTCGGCCGCGACCACCGCGGTGAGCACCGCCTCGCGGCGCAGCGCCTGCTCGGCCTCGGGGACCATCTCGGCGAGGATCTCCTGCTCATCGCGCCCGGTGATCTGCAGGTAGGTCTCGCGCGAGATACCGCGGTGAGAGAGAGTGTGCAGCATTCGCTCCCACATCTCCGTCGCGCGCGAGCGCGCGAGCTCCTGCGTGACGGGCACCTGCGCGCCGGACACCGCGGCGTCGAGCGCGGCCTCGCGAAACTCCTCCAGCACGCGCGCCTCGTCGGCCTGGAGCAGACGCCGGCTGATGTCCTCGCGCAGCTCGCTGACGTCATCGAAGCCGGCGTCCACGGCGAAGTCCTCGTCCACGTCTGGAAGCTGCTTGCGCTTGACCTCCTTGACGGTGATCTCAAACGACGCTTGCATGCCCGCGAGCTCCTCGTTGCCGTAGTCCGCTGGGAACTGCAGATCGACGGTTCGGGTCTCCCCGGCCGCGGCGCCGAGCAGGCCCTCCTCGAAGCCGGGGATCAGGTTGCCCCCGCCGAGCTCGACCAGCTGGTCGCGGCCCTCGCCACCGATCAAAGATCGGCTAGCAAACGGGACGAGCGTCGTCTCGCCCGATGCCTCATCCACCTCCGGCAGGCGCCCGACGTAGTCAACGACCACGTAATCGCCCTCCCCCGCTGGACTCTCGGTGGTCTGAAGGCGCGCGAGTCGCTCGCGCATGCCCGCGATCTCCTGCTCGATCTGCTCCTCGGCGACCTGTGGCTCGCGACGCCCGACCTCCAGGCCCGCGTACTCGCCCAGCTCGGCCACGGGCAGCACGCCGATCTCGATCGTGAACTGGAGCGCCTCGCCCTGACCCGGCAGCTCACCGAGATCGAGCTTGGGGTCCCCCACGGGCACGATCTCCGCGGCGCGGATCGCATCGGCATACCAGCCGCCCAGCCCGTCGCGAACGGCCTGGTCGAGCACCGCCTCACGGCCGATCCGCTGCAATACCAGCGGGGCGGGTACCTTGCCCTTGCGAAACCCGGGCAGTTTCAGCTCGCGTCCGAGCCGGCGGGCGGCGCGCTCGCAGGCTCGCCTCGATCTCCGCCGACGGTACCTGCACGTCCACGCGCACGCGTGAGTCCACGAGCTCGGTGACTGTCGTTGCGACGGTCGTTGCGGTGGGCGTGGCCATGGCCGCCACGATACCGTGCCGCCCGATGAGGACGGCCCGCCCACTGAAGCCTGCGCGCTCCTGTGCGACTCGCACACCGGGTCCGGGCAGGCGCCTGGAGACGTGGCTGTGGACCGGCCCGGTCGGCCACCTGATCGGCGGCGGACTGGACTTCGCCCACGCGCTCGCGCGCTACCTGCTCGCGCGAGCGCGTGGCAAATCGATTCGCTGAGATCCCTACGCGGCGACGGGCGCCAGGGTGTTGCCGAACTGGAGCGCCACGCCGCTCGCCAGCACCAGAACCGGGGCGGTCGCGATCTCGATCAGATGCTCGGCGGAGGAGCTGATCGAGACCTGGCCCGGGGTGGCGTCCGCGCGCGAGCCGATCACGAGCAGGTCGGCCTGCTCGTCGGCCACGGGCACAACCTCGCCACCGAGCGCGTTCGCGAGCGCCTGAGCGGTCACCTGGGCGCTCGAGTCTCCGCCCGACTCGCCGACGGCGACGATCCGCCGCAGGCTGCGGGAGCTGTCCTCGGAGAGGCCGGCCGGAGCGATGCCGACGGCTACGCGGCCGCCTCCCAGCAGGCGCTCGGCGGAGTTGCCGATCGTCACATGCCCGCGGGCGGTGTGGGAGTCCGAGCAGAACACGATCGCCTGGGCGCCGATCTGCTCGGCCAGGGCGGCGAGTCCCTCGGGGGTCGATGGGTCGGTCACGGTGTGGGCGCCGGCGAGCTGACCGTCGAACAGCGCGGTGCCGCGCGCCAGCAGCTCCTGTGCCTCCTGGTCGTCGACGAGCTCCTGGCTGTGACGCACGTAGCCGAGGTGGACCTCGGCGCCGGCGCGGCCGAGCAGCGAGCCGTATGCGATCGCGTCGTTCTCGTTGGCGGTTCCGTCATAGGAAACGATGATCTTGGTAGCCATGTCAATTCTCCTGTCTGAGGCCTATCTGAAAGTCTAGGTCCGTTGGTCTCTCTGTTCAGTCTCGGGTTCCTCTACATAGTGGCACTCTCCTGCCATCAGGCCTAGTGAAGTTTGTGATCATTACGATAAGCTGTACTTATGCTTAATGTGAACCGGTTGCTGGTCCTCAGAGAGGTCGCGCGGCGGGGCTCGTTCTCGGCCGCCGCGGAGGCACTGTCATACACGCAGTCGGCCGTCTCTCAACAGATCGCCACGCTCGAGGCCGAGACGGGCATGACGCTGCTGGTGCGCCGCCCACGTGGGGTCAGCCTGACGGCGGCCGGGCAGACGCTGATGGTGCACGCCGAAAGCGTGCTCGCCGATCTCGATGCGGCCGAAGCCGCGCTAGCGGCGATCGCGGGCCTGCGCGGGGGCAGGCTGCGGATGGCCTCGTTCCCGACCGCCGGGGCGACGCTGATGCCGCTGGCGATCGCCACGTTCTGTAAACGCCATCCCGACGTGGAGCTGACGCTCGCCGAGGGCGAGCCCGAGCAGATCGCACCGCAACTGCGCGCGGGCGAGCTGGATCTGGCACTGTTGTTCGAGTTCGAGCAGTCCTCGCTCACCGACGGGATCGCGCGCGTGGAGCTGCTCGAGGATCCCCTGTATCTGGCGCTGCCGCGCGCGCACCGGCTCGTCGAGCGTAAGCGCCTGCGCCTGGAGGATCTGCGCGCGGAAGCCTGGGTGCAGACCTCGAGCTCCAGTCCCTGCGCGCGCCACGTCGTGCGCAGCGCTCACGCGGCCGGCTTTGAGCCGAACGTGGCGTTCGAAAGCGACGACTACCAGACCGTCCAGGGCCTGGTCGCAGCGGGAGTGGGCGTCGCGCTGATCCCCGAGCTGGCGTTGACCGTCGTGCGCGATGACATCACGATCCGCGCCCTCTCCCCCCGCTCGCCGGTGCGCCAGGTGATCGCCGCCACCGCGTCGGGTGCACGCCTGCTGCCGGCGGCGCCGGCGATGCTGAGCGTGCTCGAAGGCGTCGCGTCCGAGTACCGGGCAACCTCGTCCGCGGGCCCGGCGCCGGGCCCGCGGACTGCTGCTACCAAACCCCTCCGGTAGGGATCAGAGCCGAGTCAGAACTGAAGGTACTGGTTGAAGATCAGCCCACCGAGGACAGCGTAGCCGAGGTCGGTTGGGTGGATGTCTTCGTAAGGAGTGCACATGTTCGTGAACGCACACAGCGTGGGCTGTTCGAGCGCGCCCGGCGGGTTGAACACCGGCAGCGGGTCGGCGAAGCGCGCACCGACTGAGACCGCGACCGAGGACTCCAGTTCGTTCAGTTTCGCGGTCAGCGCATCGGCGCCGGCGAGCTTTTCCCCGAACGGGTTGTATAGCCCGAGCACGATGATCTTCGCGTGCGGCGCCGCGGTGTGTAGCTGGGTGAGGATGTAGCCGAGGTTGCCGGCGATGTGTTCGAACAGCGCGGGAACGTGCTCCTCGATGCACACGATTTCCTTGTCGCATGTGCCCTCGATCACCCCGAGCGCGTCGTTGGCGCCAATGTCCAGCGTGATCGGGTTGACCGCGCCCGGGTGGGCGGCGATCACGCTGAGCGCGTCGGACAGCTGCGAGCCGCTGTAGGGGTGGTGCAGCGGGTAGGCCAGGCCGTAGGCGCAGGGTCCGACGATGAACGATTCGGTCGTCTCGCCAGGGCAGCCGTCGTTGACGATCTGCACGCCTGGCTCGAAGAGGTTCAGGCCGCGGGCGAAGTCGTTGACGTACCCGGTTTCATACGCCGACACGGGCTCGCCCTCCGCTTCCAGTTCATGGAACTTGGCCTCGGAGTAGCCGAACGCGAGCGAGTCCCCGAGCGCAAGATAAATCGGATGCGCCGGATTGGGCTGGCCCCCTCCCGGCCTGCCTTTGCCGGGATTGCCGCCCCCCGGATTGCCGCCCCCCGGATTGCCGCCCCCCGGATTGCCGTTGCCGGGATGTCCGTCGCCCGGGTGGCCGCTGCCACGATGCCCGTTGCCGAGACGTGCGTGGGAAGTCTGATGGTGGCGGCCGGAGCCCTGTGAGTGGGCGCCGGCGACCGGCGCGAACGCGAGCGCCGCGAACGCCAGGAGCGAAAACGTCAGCGCGAGTCGGCCGAGCGGGCGGCGATCGGATCGACGCGAGACGGCGGGGTCGTGTACGGCGAGCATTTACATCCTCCTCAATCGAGGGCTCTGCACGCACACCTCTCCTCGACCCCACGACGGCACAGCCCGGTGGTGGAACCAAACTGACGCTACTCCTCAGGTCACGCCCTGTCAAACCGGTGCGAGCACAGACTGCAATCGCCGTCCGCAGCGGCTGTCATCGTGGTCCGGGCATGAGCATTCTGCTGCTGATAGTCGGGCTGCTGCTCGGCGCCGCCTGCGCCGTGGCGCTCGGGCGCCGTGGTGGGCGCGCGCGCGAGGAGGAGCGACGCACCCAGGAACGCGAGCGCATGCGCGACGAGCTGAAGGCGATCTCCCTCGACGTGCTGGCGCAGACCGGCGACTCGCTGGCGCAGCGGATGACCGAGGCCCGGCGCGCCGAGGAGGAGCGCTCGGCCGGCGAGATGGCCAGCCGCGCCGAGGAGCTCAAGGGGCTCGTGCAGCCCGTGCACGAGAAGCTCGGCAAGGTCGAGTGCGAGCTCTCGCGCCTCGAGCGCGAGCGCCGCGACTCCCAGGTGCAGCTCTCGGAGATGGTGCGCGCGCTGAGCGCGGGCACCGACACGCTGCGCGAGCGAGACCGGCGAGCTCGTGTCCGCGCTCAAGCGCCCGGAGACGCGGGGCTCCTGGGGCGAGATCCAGCTGCGCCGGGTGGTCGAGCTGGCGGGGATGGTCGCCCACTGCGACTTCACCGAGCAGTCCACGATCCACACCGACGACGGCCGGCTGCGACCCGACCTGCTCGTGCGCCTGCCCGGCGACAAGGTGATCGTGGTCGACTCCAAGGTCCCGCTCGACGCCTATCTCGCCGCGATCGAGGCACCGGCTCGGAGGATCGCGCCGCAGCGCGAGCTGGACCTCGAGCGCCACGCCCGCCAGACGCGCGATCACATCACCAAGCTCGCCTCCAAGGGCTACCAGCGCCAGTTCGACTCCACGCCGGAGCTGGTCGTGATGTTCGTGCCCTCCGACGGCATCTACCAGGCCGCGCTGGCCGAGGACCCCGCGCTGATCGAGTACGGCGTCTCCCAGCAGGTGCTGATGGCCACGCCCACGACGCTGATCGGACTGCTGCGGGCCGTGCACTACGGCTGGAGTCAGGAGCAGATCGCCGAGTCCGCGCGGGAGATCGCCGAGTCCGCGCGCGAGCTGCACCGCCGGCTGGGGCCGTTCGCCGAGCACCTGGCCAAGACCGGCCGCCAGCTCGACTCGGCCGTGAGCGCCTACAACCAGGCGGTCGGCTCCTTCGACCACAAGCTGGTCCCCCAGATCCGCTCGATCGAGCAGGCGGGCGTCGTCCTCCGAGCGCCGGATCGACGCGCCCCCGGCGATCGAGACCACCGCGCGCCCAGTCACCGCGCGGCTGGAGCCCGTGGCGGACGGAGCGCTCTGGCGCTAGGGCCCACCGACAAGCGCTCCCGCGGACCCATCGCGCCTGCCGACTCGAGGCCGCGTCAGACCCCGCGCGGCGGGCGATCAGACACGAGCAGCGTGAGCGCGACCGGCACCGTCGCCGGCAGCTCGTCCACGAAGAAGAACAGCAGGTCGAAGCCCAGCGCCAGCGCCGCCGCGAGCGCCGCCCCGCGCAGCTGCCAGCGCCGGCCCATCGCGTGGCCAGCAGCGCGCCGAGCACGCCGGCGACGAACAGGTCGCCGTAGCCCATCACGGCCGAGCCGAACGCCTCGCTCTGCAGCTGCGGCAGACCCGCGGCCGGATGGGCGGCGTTCAGCGCGTTGTTCGGCTTCTGCAGCAGATCCGAGACCACCAGCGCGGTGTCGGCCACCGCCATCGCCACGATCCCGGCCGCCAGCCAGCGCGGCGGCGTGACGGCCGCCAGCAGCGCGCCGAGCGCGGCGCAGCTGAGCGCCGACAGGCACAGCGCCGCCGCCTCCCCGGCCAGCCCGCCGCGGTCGGCCCACGCCAGCGCGAACAGCGGCACGACCAGCAGCGCCCGCGCCGGGCGGGGCGGATCGGCGTCCCACGCCAGCCAGCCCAGCGCGAGCGCCGCGAGGATCGGCACGGCGACGAGCGCCAGGTAGGTCAGGCCGTCGGCGCTCGCCCGTTCGGCCAGGCTGCGCGATCAGCACGAACCCGATCACCGACGCCGGCGGGACCAGCGCCCAGCGGCGGCTGCGCAGCCGCGCCAGCCTCGCCGGCGTCCCACGCGCGGGGAACGGCCACCAGGGCGCCCTGGACGAGCGACAGCACGGCGATCGAGATCGAGAACGGAAGCATCGCTGCTGCCAACATAGGCCTCGCACTCGCCGATGGACTCGAGTGCAGCAGATGGTGGCATGCCGCAGGCGATGGTCAGGGATGGCCCTACACTCTCCGCGATGGTCGCCAGCCAGCAGCAGCCGCCCAGCCGCCGGCACGCGTATACCGGCGCCGGCGCGCGGTCGCGGCGATCCTCGCCGTGGCGTTGCTCGCGCTCGCTGGTCGCGGCCCTGAGCTCGCACGGTGGCGGCGCGCACACGACCGCCAAAGCCGCCGCGCACCGCACACCCGGACGCCGTCAAGCGCACGCCCGGCCGAAGCACAGGCGCTGACGCAGAGCGGCCGAAGAACAAGCGATCGACCACGTCCTGTCCTACACCCCGGCGATCACCGCGGGCGGATCGCAGCGGCAACGAGCTCGCGCTCACGTTCGACGACGGCCCCGGCCCCTACACCCAGCAGCTGGTGGGCGTGCTCAACCGCTACCACGTGCACGCCACGTTCTTCGCGATCGGCGAGGAGGAGCGGTACTTCTCGGCGGGCACCGTCCTGGAGCTGCGCTCGGGCGACGTCGTCGGCGACCACACCGAGACGCATCCGATGATGGCCTCGCTGTCCGCCCACGACCAGTACGAAGAGCTGTTCGAACAGATCGCCCGCATCGAACTGCTCGGCGGGCCGCGCCCGCGCCTGTTCCGCCCCCCGTACGGCTCGTTCGACGCGACCACGTTCAGGCTGCTGCACAAGCTGCGACCTGCTGATGGTGCTGTGGTCGACCGACACCAACGACTACACCCTGCCGGGCGTCCAGGCGATCGAGCAGAGCGCGCTCGCGGGCGCCCATCCGGGCGCGATCATCCTCATGCACGACGCCGGCGGCGACCGCTCGGAGACGATCGCGGCGCTGCCGACGATCATCGCCGGCCTGCGCCGACAGAGGCCTGCAACCGGTCACGATCCCCCGGCTGATGCTCGACGACCCCCACCCCCGGGCCAGCCGCTGCCTCGAGCGAGCCTGGCCGGCGAGATTGAGTGTCCGCGTTGGACGCTCAGTGCCCGAGCTGGACCGTCTTGACGATCAGCAGCAGCACCGCGACGACCAGATATCCCCGCAGCAGCAGCATCGCGAGCCTTGCGCCCCGGCGACCACACCGGCCGCTCCAGCAGCGCCAGCGGCGGCATCGTCCAGGTGCTGGCGCTTCTCCTCGGGGATCTCCGCCGCCCGCGACGGCGCCGCGGCCGGACCGCGGTGCGCGAGCGCGTAGCCGCCCATCGCGGCCAGGCCGAGCGCGCAGCGCGATCGACAGGTACACGAACAGCGTCGTCACGTCGACGCTCGGGAACATCGTGCTCGCCATCAGGATCAGCGACAGCTCGATCAGCACGCCGACGATCACGCTCGCGATCGCGTTCAGCCACGGCGCGTTGACCCACGGGCCGAGCACCTCGCGGTCGTTGCACAGCAGCAGCAGGAACACGGTCGCGCTCGGCAGCAGCACGCCCGCGAGCGCCTGCACCGAGGTCGTGATCAGCCCCAGCGGCGCGCCCGGGATCAGCACGATGCCCGCCGCCGCCGCGACCATCAGCGTGAAGCTCGCGTAGAACCCCTTTGCGTCCAGCGGGCCGCGGTTCAGCGAGTGCTTGGCGCCGAACACGTCGCCGAACGCGTAGGAGGTGGACAGCGTCACCGCCGCGGCGCCGATCAGCGAGGCGTTCAGCAGCACGATCGCGAAGAACGTGCCGGCCGTGGAGCCGAGCTCGCGGCCCAGCTCCGTGGCGACCGCGCCGGCGTCGGAGAACTGGCCGAAGTACGGCGTCCCGGCGAACGCGAACGCCGTCACGGCGATGATCGCGCCGGCGCCGATCACGACCACGAACGCCCCGATCACCGTGTCCGCGCGCTCGTAGTTGATCCAGCGCGGCGTGATCCGCTTGTCGATGATGTTCGACTGCTGAAAGAACAGCTGCCACGGCGCGACCGTCGTGCCGACGATCGCGATGATCAGCAGCACCGCGGTCGAGCTCGACGCCGCCGTGGATGCTCGGCACGAACGTGTGCTGGGCGATCTCGCCGAGGTGCGGGTGGGCCAGGATCAGCAGCGGGATCACCAGGAAGTTGGCGATCACGAACACGTACATGAACCGCTCCCAGCTGCGAAAGCTCCCGGTCGAGGTGATCGCCGACCAGCGTCAGCCGCCGCCAGCGGCACGGCCACGTACTGGCTGACGCCGAAGTATCCGAGCGCGAGGCTGACGCCGATGAACTCGGTCACGATCGTCAGGAAGTTCAGGATGAACAGGTCGCCGACCGAGAACCACGCCCCAGAAGCGCCCGAACCGCTCGTTGATCAGGCGCGCGTGCCCGACGCCCGTGACCGCGCCGAGGCGGATGACCATCTCCTGGTTGACGATCAGCACCGGGATCAGCAGCACCAGCACCCACAGCAGGCTCGTGCCGAAGTTCTGCCCCGCCTGCGAGTAGGTGGAGACGCCGCCCGCGTCGTTGTCGCCGACCATCACGATCAGGCCCGGGCCCATGATCGCCAGCAGCGCCATGCCCCGCGAGCGCCAGCCGTGACGCTCGCCGGTGTCGTGCATGCTGATCGTCCCGAGCGCGCCGCGGATGTCGCCGATGTGCGCCTCGTCCAGGACGGGCGGCACGCCCTCGGGCGCGCTGCGCGCGACAGCCGCGCGGGCAGCGTCGTCTGCTCCTCGGTCATCTCGGTCTCACCTCCTTTCCTTGCTCTGCGGGATTGCACGCGTCACGTCTCGGCGCACGCCGACGCGGACGGGTCGTCCCGGGAATGCGGCTCTCAGGCCAGGAGGGACGAGCTCGCCCGACACGCGTGCGGCCGGCTGGGTACTTCGTGGCTGTTCTCGGTCCATGCCGGCCTCCTTTCTGCGCGTGCTGTGCGGGCTCAAATCCAGGGCCCAGCGTAGCAATCGCGCGGGCGCTCAGTCGCTCGCGACCCCGAAGCGCCGCCGCCAGCCGGTGGGCAGCGTCTGCTCGAGCACGTCGTCGACGGTGATCGACGCCGACCATCCGCTCGTCCTCGTCCACGACGGCGAGCATCACGAGGTTGTAGTCGGTCATCGCCCGCGCGACCTCGGGCAGATCGGCGTCCGTGCCGACCGACTCCGGCTCGTGCTCGGCGATCTCGCGCAGCACGGCGTCCGCGGCGGCGCGCAGCAGCGTGACGACCGCGCACCGAGCCCGACAGCCGGCCCTCGGCGTCGCGCAGGTAGACGGTGCTCAGCGTGCCGGGCGCGAGGTCGCTGGCGCGCACCCGCTCGATCGCCTGCGCGACCGAGTCGGTCTCGCCCAGCTGGATGAAGTCGGGGCTCATCAGCCCGCCGGCGGTGGAGGGGTTGTAGCCGAGCAGCGCTTCGATCTGGCGGCGCTGCGCGGCCGGCAGCAGCGCGAGGACACGCCCGCGCCGCTCCTGGTCGATCTCGACGATCAGATCGGCCGCGTCGTCGGCCGCCATGCGCGCGATCACGGCCGCGACCTGCGCGTCGGGGCGCTCGCGGATGAACTCGAGCTGGTGGTGCTCGTCGAGCTCCTCGAACACGTCGGCCTCGAGCTCGCGGTCCTGGCCGACCGCCTCGATGATCTCCTCGCCCTCCTCGTGCGAGGCCGCCTCGACGAGGTCGGCGATCTCCGCGGGATGCAGGTTGGCGAGCTTGCGGTGGGAGAAGCGCAGCCGCGCGCTGGGCACGTGCCCGACGAACGGCTCCATGTCCGTCCAGTCCAGGAACGGCCGGTCGCCGATCAGCCCGCGCAGCCGGCGCGGCAGCATCCGGCGCAGCTGCGCGCGCGTGCTGTGATCCACGCCCACCACCCGCCACCAGCCCTCGATGCAGGACAGCTCGATCTCGTGCGCGGTCACCAGGCGCGGCGGGTCGGCCTCGACGTTGACGAGCTTGCGCCCGAGCACGTCCTGGCCGAGCAGCACCTCCCCCACGCGCCGCTCGAACCGCCCGAGGCTCAGCTTCTCGCCCGCGAGGCGCACCGCGCCGGGCTCGCAGCGTCGGCGATCCGGTCCACCGGCACGAACAGCTCGCGCCCGCCGATCCTCGCCTTCACGCCCGTCACCGGCGGGTAGCCGCCGTCGGCCAGCCGCACGATCAGATCCTCGACGCGGCCGAGCCGCTCGCCCGCGCGATCGAGCAGCGGGCTGCGCAGGAAGCTCGATAGGTGCTCCACCGGCTGGGTCAAGGCGCATACACGTTACGCCGTCGCGCGGACTTCGTCCGGGCTCGCACAGCAGCGCCGCGCCGATCGCGCCGCCGAGGTCGCCGAGCGCGGCGACGTGCACGTGCGGCGGGCGGGAGTCGGCGAACAGATGCGGCTGCATCGCCTCGGCGATGCGCTCGGCGTACGGATCGCCGAGCCGCACGCCCAGACCGCCGCCGATGATCACGGCCTCGACGTCGAGCAGGTTCACGGCCGAGGCGATCCCCGCGCCGAGCGCGCGACGGCGCGGTCGATGATCTCCGTGGCGAGCTTGTCGTGGTGCTCGAGCGCCCGCGCCCAGATCCCGCTCGTCAGGCGCTCGCGTTCGTGCTCGCGCATCAGCTTGAACAGGTCGGTCTTGTGTCCCTTCTCCTCGTGCAGCTTGCGCGCGTGCAGCTCCATCGCCGCGCGCCCGGCGTAGGCCTCCATGCAGCCGCGCCGCCCGCACGTGCAGCGCGCGCCGTCGATCTCAACGACCATGTGCCCGATCTCCCCGGCGCCCCCGCGCCCGATCCAGGGCTTGCCGTCGAGGATCAGCCCGCCGCCGACGCCCGTCCCCCAGAAGACGCCCAGCAGCGAGCGGTATGGCCGTCCCGCGCCGAGCTTGACCTCCGCGTCGGTGGCGACCTGCACGTCGTTGCCGACCCGCACCTCCGGCCCGAGCGCGGCCTTCAGCGTCGCCGCCAGCGGGAACGTGCCTTCCCAGTCGGGCAGGTTGCGCGCGCTGGTGACGTTCCCGTCCTCGATCGTCCCGGGCGAGCCGACCCCGATCCCGTCCAGCTGCGCCGGCTCGATCTCGGCGGCCTTGGCCGCGTCGCGCAGCGCGAGCACCATCTCGCGCGGCCACGTCCTGCGGGCCGCCGCTCGTCGGCGTCGGATGGCGCGCGGACCCGAGCACGTTGTGATCGTCGTCGACGATCACCGCCTGGATCTTCGTCCCGCCGAGGTCGATCCCGCCGTAGTGGGCATCGGCGGCATCATCGCGCGGCGACCGGTCGCGACGCCATGCCCGACCGCTCGCCGCTCGGGACGCCCGCGCGCTGTCGACCGGCAGCGCATAAAGACGGACGAGCACAACATTTAGGCGAATTTAGGCGCGCTTGCAGGGTTTCTTCGTACCCTCTTACGCGCCCGCCTCACCATCGAGTACAGGCAAGATGACCACGCGCACCAGAGCATCCTGGCTCGTCTACGTACTGGGGGCTCTGACCGCCGGTGCGATCGTCGCCGCCGATCCTCGTCGTGGGGCCGGCGTCGGGCAGCCAGAGCGACCGTGACCCGCACCGCCACCGTCCGCGCGAGGGGGTCGTCCAGTCCACCGTCTCGGGCAGCGGCAACCTGCAGGCCTCGAGCCAGCTCGACCTCGGGTTCAAGACGAGCGGCACGGTCACAAACATCTACGTGACCCAGGGACAGCAGGTCACCCAGGGACAGCTGCTGGCGACGCTCGACCCGCAGAGCGCCGAAGTGACGCTGGAACAGGCGCGAGGCCGGCCTGCAGGCGGCGATCGCGAATCTCGCGCAACAGGAAGAAAACGACGGCGAAACCTCGAGCCGGGTTCGAGCGGGCTCGACCGGTCAATCCGCTCGAGCTGGCGGATCGCGGCACCAGAGCTCCAGCTCGGGCGCAGGCACGCTCACGCCAAATCGCAACGAAAGCTGCCGCGCACAAACCGACCGAGAGCACCGGCCACGCGCGAAGCGAACATCTCCTCGGCCCGCGCGAACGTCAGCAGCGACAGGCTGACGGTGCAGAGCGACGAACAGGCCGTCCAAGACACCAAGCTGTACGCGCCCAAAGACGGCACGATCGTCTCGCTTACCGGTCAGGTCGGGGAAGTCGTGTCCGCCAGCGGAACGACCAAAGCCTCGAACAGCAGCTCATCGAGCGGATCGGGCTCGGGGACGGGTGCGGGCGCGACGGGCACCTCAGGGCTGGGCGGCGCCGGGACCGGTTCCAGCTCGTCCGGATCGTCCAGCTCATCCAGCTCGAGCTCCTCGAGCTCTGCGTTCGCGGTCCTCAGCGACCTCAGTCCTCGATGCAGCTCGTCGTGCCGCTGAGCGAATCGGAAATCGGCAACGTGAAGGTGGGACAGCCGGCCACGGTCACCGTCGAAGCTCTCAGCGGAGCCAAACTGGCAGCTCACGTCAGCGAAGTCGCGTTGCTCTCGACGAGCAGCAGCGGCGCGGTCAGCTACGACGTCACCTTCCAGCTCGACCAGATGGAATCAGGCCTGAAGGTCGGCATGAGCGCGATCGCCGAAGTCGTCGTCAAGCAGGAAGAAGGCGTCAACGTGCCGACCAGCGCGATCATCGCCAGACACGGTGACCGTCCTGCACGGCAGCAAGCAGGAACGCCGGCGCGTCGTCACGGGCCTGGCGGGCAACAGCTCGACGATCGTCCTCAGCGGCCTGAAGGCGGGAGAAAAGGTCGCTCTGCCCGTGGCCAGCACCACGAGCTCGAGCGGCCTTGCCTCCAGACTCGGGGGCCGCCTCGGCGGCGCCCTCGGCGGCGGTGGTCTCGGGGGAGGCGGCTTCGCCGGTGGCAGTGGTGGCGCCGCCCTATTCAGAGGCGGTGGCTGATGCGCCGCCCGCTGCGCTCGCGCATCCAGTCCCGCTCGCGAGTCCCGCGCAGCCGGCCGCTGGTGCGTCGCGAGGCAACCGACCGTGCCTCGGCGCGGCACGAGGATCGGCATCCGCAACATCCGGTCATCCACGTGCACGACGTCAGCAAGGTCTTCGAGCTTGGGCAGATCCGCGTGCGCGCGCTGCGCAACGTAACGCTGCGCATCGATACCGGTGATCTCGTGGCGATCATGGGCAGCTCGGGCAGCGGCAAGAGCACGTTGATGAACATCCTCGGCTGCCTGGACATACCCACGAGCGGTCGCTATCTGATCGACGGCGTGGACGTCAGCCACATGGACGAGGACGATCTCTCCGACCTGCGCAACCGCAAGATCGGCTTCGTGTTTCAGAGCTTCAACCTCGTGCCGCGCACGAGCGCGCTCGTCAACGTCGAGCTGCCGCTCGCCTACGCCGGGCTGCGGGGCGCGGAGCGCCGCCGGCGCGCCGAGCGGGCGTTGCGCTCGGTGGGAATGGGCCACCGCCTCGATCACCAGCCCTCGGAGCTGTCAGGGGGCCAGCAGCAGCGGGTCGCGGTCGCACGGGCAATCGTGACCAACCCCTCGCTGATCCTCGCCGACGAGCCGACCGGCAACCTGGACTCGCACTCCACCGAGGACGTCCTTGCGATCTTTGCGCGCCTGAACGAAGAAGGCCGAACCGTGGTCCTGATCACGCACGAGCCCGACGTCGCCGACCAGGCCAAGCGGGTGATCCGGTTGAGCGATGGCGAGATCGTCGAGGACCGCCGAACGCTGGGCGTGCACGACGCTCCGCCCATGCTCCACAGCCAGAAGTCAGCCCACCATCACTCGAGTCGACGCCGGCGTCGTGGAGGTGCAGGGATGATCGGCCGGGAGATGCTGCGCATCGCGTGGAGCGGGATCACCGCCAACAAGCTCCGCTCCGGCCTGACGATCCTCGGCATGACGATCGGGGTGGCCTCGGTGATCGTGCTGATCGCCGTCGGTAACGGCTCCTCCAAGGCCGTCCAGTCGCGCATCCAGAGCCTCGGAACCAATGTGCTGGTCGTGCAGGCCAGCGGCGGCGGTTTTCGCGGCGGCGCGCGGGCGAGCAGCAGCACGACGAGCGTCTCGCTGACCAAGCAGGACGCCGAAGCCCTTCAGAACCACAACCTCGCTCCGGACGTCAAGAACGCCTCCCCCGTCGTGAACGCCACCAGCGTAAACCTCGTGTACGGCAGCTCCAGCTTCGAACCGTCCTCGTTCGTGGGCACCGTCGCCCTCGTATCTGTCGGCCCACAGCTACACGATCGCCGAAGGCGCCCCGTTCACCGCCGAAGACGTCAGCAAGCACCGCCGCGTGGCGGTAATCGGTCAGGAAGTCGTGCAGGAACTGTTCGCCGGGCAGAGCGCGGTGGGACAGAACATGAAGGTCAACGGCTCAAACTACGAAGTGGTCGGCGTGCTCGCCAAAAAGGGGACCAACGGAGCCACCAACGAGGACGATGTCGTGATGGCCCCGATCACGACCGTGCAGGACTCGCTCACCGGCGTCGGACCAATCGACTCGATCACGGTCCAGGCAACCTCCGAATCCTCGCTCAACGCCGCCGAAGCGGAGGTCACCCAGATCCTCGAGGAACGCCACAAGATCAAGAACACCGCCGAACCGGGCTTCAGCGTTCTCAACCAGGGGGCGCTGCTGGAAACGTCGAGCTCCACCTCGAGCGTATTCACGACGCTCCTGGGTGAGGTGGCCGCGATCTCGCTGCTGGTCGGCGGGATCGGCGTGATGAACATCATGCTCGTGTCCGTCACCGAGCGCACCCGCGAGATCGGCATCCGCAAGGCCGTCGGCGCCAGGCGCTCGGACATCCTCACCCAGTTCCTGACCGAGGCCGTGCTGGTCTCCCTGATCGGCGGCATCGCCGGCGTGCTCGTCGGCGTAATCGGCAGCCAGTTCGAAATCGCCGGCGTGCACCCAGAAGTCGCCACGTACTCGATCTTCCTGGCGTTCGGCGCCGCGGCGCTGTCCGGACTGTTCTTCGGAACCTACCCCGCCGCGCGCGCCGCCCGCCTGCGACCGATCGAAGCGCTGCGCTTTGAGTGAGCCATCCCCCCACGAGGAACCCGTACCGCCCCACGAGGAGTCCACCATGCCCGACCCGCCTACCCCCCACGAGCCCGTGACCGCAGACGTCGCGGCCCAGCACGACGTCCTCATTCACGAGACCGCAGCCCCGGCTGCGGCGAGCGCAGCGCAGGACCTGGACGCACCCGTCGCCCACGAGCCGCTCGCCGAGGACCCACCAGAGTGGGATGAGCCAATCGAGGATCTGCCACCCAGGCCGCGCCGGCGCCTGCTTGGGAAGGGCGGCAATCCGGTGGCCTTCGCGCTGCTCGGCGTGCTGCTGATCGCCTGCGGATTCATCGGGGGTGTGCTTGTCGAGAAGGGCCAGAGCACTTCGAGCTCGACCGCCGGCGCCGGGACAAGCGCAGGCCTCGCCTCGCGCTTCGCGGCCCTGCGCGCGGCGGCCTCGGGCAGCGGCGGCGGTAGCGGCTCCGGCGCCACCGGCAGCTCCGGTGCGAGCACTGGTGGCAGCGGCGGCGGTGGCAGCGGGGCAGTCGGCTCAGCGGCCGGCGCCGCCGGTGGCTTCACTCGCCCGACCACCGGCACGGTCGCATATCTCGACGGCGGCACGCTGTACGTCACCAACACCGAAGGCAATACCGTCAAGGTGAGCACCTCGGCCGGGACGACCGTCAACAAGACGGTGAAATCGACGGTCAAAGACATCCACCCCGGCGAAACCGTGACCGTCACCGGTGCCACCGGCTCGGGCGGAGCGGTCAGCGCCGAATCGATCAGCGTCGGTTCGTCGGGCGGCGGTCTGGCGGCCCTGTTCGGCGGCGGCGCCAGTGGACACCGCGCGAGCGGCGGCGCGGGCGGAGAACCCGCGCTCTTCGGCAGGGGCGGATAGCGATAGCGCTCGGTTGCAGTCAGCCCACTTAGGGTTCGTCAAGAAATAGGTTGTGGGATGAGGGGGTTGGGCCGTGGATGGCAGACGACGCACGCGAGCGCAGGCGTGCTGGTGGCACGTCGAGCATCGCGGGTGGCGTATGACGCCACGGAGCGGCCGCATCAGACCGCAAGATATTTCTTGACGGGCCCAGCAGCAGTTAAGGCGGCGTGGTTACCTTGCCCCTCCGGCTCTCACACCCAGCCGCCCGACCCCACCTGACAGCCGGTAATCGACAAAGGAGCTCCATGCCTCACATCAACAGCAACAGACGTAAGCCCGCGATCGTGGCGCTGCCCCTGGCGCTCGCCTGCCTGGCCCTGGCGGCCTGCGGCAGCTCCTCGAGCAGCTCGACCATGACCACGAGCACGGCCGCCACGACCTCCGCGAGCACGGACGCACCAGGCACGGCTGCGGGGGGAGCGGGCGCCTCGCGGTTCAAAGCGCTGCGTGAATGCCTGCAGAAAAACGGGATCACGCTACCGACGCGCACTCCCGGCCAGCGACCCCCGGGCGGCGCGGGCGGCTTTCTCGGTGGCGGAGCCGGCAGCGGGGGTCCCAAACTGCCGAGCGGTGTGACGCGCGCGCAGTACGAAGCCGCGATCAAGAAGTGCGGCGGCGGAGCCTTCCAGGGCGGAGCCGCCGCTCGCCTGAAAAACCCCGCCTACCTGGCGGCGCTGACGAAGTTCGCCGCGTGCATGCGTGAAAACGGCGTGAACGTGCCGGCGCCGAACACCTCGGGCAACGGTCCGATCTTCGACACCAAAGGCATCGACACCTCCAGCTCGCAGTTCCGCACGGCCGAGTCCAAGTGCCGCAGCGATCTGACCAGCGTGTTCCGGCGCGGTTCCGGCACCGGCGGACCGCCCAGCGGCGGCGGCACCAGCACCGGCTGACCCAGCCACCCCGCCCGAGGGCGGCTCACATGGACCCCAACCCAGGCCGCGGTTGTTTTACGCGGCCCTGGTGTCCGCGGGCACGGCCGGTTCACCGACCCGCGACGGAGTCCGGCTCAGTGGTCGGGGATCGCAGCGGAGCTCGGCTTGACCGCGACATTCGGCGCGGGCAGGGCCGCGATGCGTGTGACCAGCTGTTCCCACTGCGCGGCGCTCAGCTCGCCGACGACCGCCGCCGGCGCCGGGGCGCTCGCGCTCTTGCCCGTCGCGGCCGCGTGCGCGGCGCCGGCCACGCGTGCCCGGCCGGCCGCAGGAGCGAAGACGATCTCGATGTAGTTGCCGTGATCGGCGCGTGCAAGCGTAGTCGGGGCGCCCGGGTACTGCATCAGGCTGACGATGCGCGCGGGGGCAAATTTGCCCTGGAGCGTCAGCAGCGTGCGGATCGTCGTGTCGGTGATCGAGCCAGCGCCCTGATGACCGGCGATCGGGACGCCGTTGATCGCGACGATCGCAACCGCGTCGCCGGCGTGACCGGACGACACGTAGCCCGTCGCCGCGTACGGGCCGCACGGCAGCGTGCCGACGGTCGGCTTCAGGCCGCTGCGCGACAGGAACGCGACCAGCGCCAGCGCGCGCTTGTCGACCGCTCCGGAGGCGACCTCGTGGCGCGAGCAGGCGGACAGCGCGATGCTCGGGTCTGAGAGCACCGAGCGCTCGAGCTCGCTCTTGGACAGCAGGAACACGTCGCTCGCGGTCGCACCGAGCAGGCTGGGGTTGCCCTTCGCTCCCCGCGGATGCAGCGCGGCGTCGAGCTGGGTCCAGTTCGCGAGGATCGCGCGCGGATCGATCGTGTTCGAGTCGCCTGCCGGGCGGATCGCAAAGCGCAGATGACCGTCCGCGGCGCCGGCGGGCGTGGCGACGTGACCGAGCACCGTGCCCTCGGCGACGATCGATCCGCGGCGCAGCGCCTGGCGCCCCCTGCCGGGCAAGGCCGCTCCCGCGCTCCTAGCACGAGCGAGCGCC
This sequence comes from uncultured Solirubrobacterales bacterium, assembly GCA_963736555.1. GTDB lineage: Bacteria > Actinomycetota > Thermoleophilia > Solirubrobacterales > Solirubrobacteraceae > Palsa-744. Next base: position 169,996 of record CAVTPC010000011.1, on the reverse strand, counting down.
GCCCGAGCGTCGGGGTTGCCGGGATGGGCGAACACGCGCACCTTGCCGGAGCCGGTCGCGCTCGAGCTCGATTCGCCGGAGCTCGGTTCGCTCACCGACGCCGCAGCCGCCGATCCCTGGCCGCCCTGCGCCAAGGCGCCGGAGCTCTGGGCTGAGACGCTCGCGGCCGACGCGGCGGCGTCGGACTTGGGCAGCTCATAGCTGTGCGCAATGCCGCCGAGCCCAGCATAAGTGAACACGTCGCCGTCCACGTCCTGCAGAACCACATACTTGCCGAGCTTGCGCGAGTAGCCGAGCTTGAGGATGCGCCCGTCCTGCACCGCCACGACATGCGCGTCCGGTTCGCTCGTGACGTCCACCAGCTGTAGCCCCGCCCCGGTCACCGTCGCGCTGCCGGCAGCGCTCGCCGGAGCGGGTGCGGGCGATGAGCCCGGTGTGGTGGTCGACGTGGCCGCGGGCGTAGCGACGGAACCCGATGTCGCGGCGGAGGGACCGGTGCTCGCCGCAGCGTTGCCGCTGGTGGACGGCGCAGCGGCGCTCGCGCCCGCGGTCGCGCTGGAGGAGGACGGCAGCTGTGTCCCCGCGGCCGGCGAGGGCGCGCCCCAGCCGATGTGCTTGCCGGTGACGGGCGGGCGCCCATCGATCAGGCCGGTCAGCGTCGCGATCACCTGATCGGGATAGGCGGCGATCAGCTTCGCGCGCAGCAGCACCGATTCGACGTATTCCTGGGAGTGGTTGTAGGCGAGGATCGCCGCGCTCAGGTTGTGCGCGGCGCCGGCGGCGTTCAGATAGCGGGCGGCTGCGAAGATCGCGTCGACTGGGTTGTACGGATCGGCGTATCCGGCGTTCAGCGCGTCCACCCCGTACTGCAACCAGGTCGAAGGCTCGAACTGCATCCACCCCTCGGCGCCGGCGCTCGAGACGGACAGGTCGGTGCCGTAGTCGGTCTCGATTTCGTTGATCGCGGCGAGGATCGGCCAGGGCACGTCGTACTGGACGGCGGCGGCCTGGTAGATCGGCAGCAGGAACAGCGGGATGCGGTAGAAATCCAGCGCCTGCGCGGAGGCGCCGCCCGCGCCGTCCAGCATCGCCGCCAGCGCTTCGGCCTGACCCGCCACGAGCTGCGGCGCGGGCGCCACGTTGCTCGGGCCGGAGGCCGTCGTGCTCGTCCCGGACGAGGTCGAGGCGTTGTTGGAGCTTGTCGTGGTGGACTTGGATTTGGTCTGAGTGCTGCCGCGATGCGCGGGCTTGCTCGGCGTCGCCTGCTGGGAGTGTCGCAACACGACCGTCGGGGGCGCTCCCGTTCCCCGGCAGGCTGGGTGGCGACCGGCGCCGGTGTGGATGGCTGCGTCGTCGTGGGCGTGGTCGTGGGCGTCGTCGATGTCGTGCTGCTCGACGGCGTTGTCGATGTGCTCGTCGTGGATGAGCCCGTCGTGGAGGTACCCGCTTCCGGGGTCGTCGAGGTGACCGGGGGCTCGGCGCCTTCCCCGGTGGTCGAGCCAGCGGGTGCTTCCGCGCCCAGCGCACCGCCGACCAGAGGGCCGCCGAGACCGGCAACGCTCAGCCCGCCGCCAGCCAGCGCCGAGAGGATCATGCGCCAGCTCGCGCGACGCGGACCCACGCCGCGCAGGCCGCTCATCGGCGGCCGCCTTCGGGGCTGGTTATCGTGCGGTCGATTGTGTTCATCGTAGATCGTCGGTTGGCGCCGCAGACCCACGATCGCGGGGCACGCCACCGGTAGTCATATCGGCAGACAAGCACCAACCCGTAAAGGATTCGTAATCGCGCCTGGCCGGGCTGTGTCTTCGGGGTGGCTACCTCGCATGCTTGGATATCGCACGGTACCGATGCCCGAGGCGGAATGTCGCGGGTCGGCCGGCGCCATGCGAGCGCACGGGTGGCGTCGCGGGCGGTGACGATCTTCGTATCTTCGCGCGTACCGGCTGCCCTCCTGCTCGCAACCGCTCTATTCTTTGTGCTCGAGGGTTTACTGTTCTGCCAGCGGAGCCGGCGATGGTCTGGCGGGTCGATACAAGAGAGAGGGAAAGGAAGATGGAGACGGGGAGAGGCGCTTGATGCTGATGCTCAAGACATCGGGGGTTCGGATCGTTGCCGCAACGCTGGCCGGTTGCGCGCTCCTGCTCGCCGGGGCGAGCGTGGCGCAGGCCGAAGAGACCGTGACGATCACCAAGGCCGGCTTCTCGCCGGACCTGCTCGGGGTGCCGACGAACGTGTTCGGCGCCGCGACGATCGGCTCGACCAACCTGCCCGTGCCCTCGCCGATCACCCACATCAACGTGATGGGTCCGGCTGGGCTGACCCTGAACCTGGAAGGCACCGGCACGTGCACCGCGGCGATTCTCGAAAACACCGGCCCCCAGGCCTGTCCCGCCGACTCCAAGGGCGGGTTCGGCGGCGGCGTGGGCGCGTATGAAATCGCCCACGAAATCATCCACGAGAACTACACGGTCGACTTCTTCCTCGCCGACAACAAGCCGGGCCACGTCGCGCTGCTGATCTACCTCGACGGCTCGAGCCCTGTCTCGATCCAGCTCGTGTTCAATGCGCCGGTGACCCAGTTCCCCAAGCCCTACGGTCTCGGCTTCAGCCTCGAAGTGCCGCTCATCAAAGTCCTGCCCGAAGCCTCCGACGCCTCCGCACTCAGCGCCTTCTTCACGGCGGGCGCCGACGACGTCGCCTACTACAAGAGGATCCACGGCAAGCGCAAACTGCTGCACGTCAAGGGCATCATCACGCCCAAGACCTGTCCGCGCGGGGGCTGGCCGGGCGCCTCGGAATTCACGTTCGAGGACGGCTCGACCGTCAAAAGCACGGTCAAGATCCCCTGCCCGGCGAAGTGAGCCGGCACGGTCTCGCCCGGGCGTGTCGCGACGCGACGCGATAATCTGAGCGCGTGGAAACGATCCTCTCAGTCCTCCAGGTCATCATCTGCGTGGTCCTGATCTTTCTCGTGCTGATGCACTCCGGCAAGGACTCCGGATTGTCCGGCGCCTTTGGGGTCGGCAGCGGACAGGGTCCGCTCGGCGGCGGCTCGATGGTCGAGCGCAACCTCAACCGCTGGACGATCTTCTTCGCCGTCCTGTTCGCCCTGAACGCAGTCGTCCTACTCAAGCGGCCCTGGGCATAAACGCTCAGGAAGTCTCACGGGCCTCGTCTCGGGACTCCTCCCCGGCCTTGCCTCCGAGCGCCGTGAGCCGATCGAGGATCTCCACGGCTTCGGAGCGCAGCGTCCCGTCCACCGCGGCGTAGTCCTCTTGGGAGAGCTTGCCCGTGCGGTAGTCCATCTCGGCGTCGCGGATCTCGCGATACTTGGCCTCGCGCGCCGCCTGCAGATCCGCCAGATCCGCTGGATCCGCGCTGGACTCATCGATGCGGACCCCACCCACCCCAGGACGGCGAGCGGCGCGCAGCGGCGCGCTGACGACGAGCACGACCACGCCGAGCAGCACGATCGTGAGGACTGCGATCAGGACGCTCACCAGCTGCTCAGGCGCGTGCCAGGCCCTGCTCGGGCTGCGCACGGGCGCGGCGACGACCGCCTCGCGCCAGCACCGACACGCGGCGGCGCACTGCGCTCGGAGCGGGCCACAGCGCGATCAGCCCGCCACCGAAGGCGATCAATCCGCCGATCCAGATCCACATCACCAGCGGCGATACGAGCAGGTTGAACTGGGCGCGCGGTGGGTGCTTCAGATACGCGCGCGCCAGATAGGCGATCGCGATGATCCCCTCTTCGGGCGGCAGCGTCCTGTCGCCCACAGTGACGATCCGCTTCAGCGCGGGGGTTTCGATGTCGGGCTGGATCGCCGTCCAGATGTTGCGCGTGATCCCCACGTCCATGCCCACGTGGCTGACGGGCTGACCGCCGATCAGGCTGCCGACCGAGCCCTGGGCGGCTTCCCCGGAAGAATAGAACCCCTCGCTGGGGCTCAGCGTTGCCACATGGGCGCCGTTCTTGGTGACGTCCAGCACGGCACCCAGGCTGAGCGTCGAGCCCGTGTGGGCGGCGTCGTATTTGGGCGTGAGCGTCGCGGTCGGTCGCACGTAGCGGACCGTGTACGCGCCCACCCGCGTGGACTGGCCCGGCGAGAGGCTCAGCTCGGAGGTGTGCTGAAACGAGGAGGACGCGGCGACGCCGACGAACAACACGGCGATCCCGATGTGCACGATGTAGCCGCCGTAGCGACGGCGGTTGCGCCGCACGAGCGCCAGCAGCGCCAGCGGCGCGGGCTCGCCCGCCATCGCCCGCCGCGCGCGCGCGCCGCGGTAGAACTCCTGTCCGACGCTGCCGAGCACGAACGCCGCACAGCAGAACATCGCGATCGCCAGCGGCTTCTGAGTTACTCCGGCCGCCAGTAACACCACCAGCGTGAGCAGCGCGCTCGCCGCCGGCACCATGAAGTTGCGCCTGGCGTTGGCCAGCGTCGCGCGCCGCCAGGCGATCACCGGCCCGATGCCGCTGAGCAATACCAGGATCAACGCCAGCGGCACGGTGTAGCGATCGAACCAGGGCGGTCCCACGGAGGCTTCCTGGCCGGTCAGCGCCTCGGAGATCAGCGGGAAGTAGGTGCCCCACAGGATCACGAAGCACAGTCCGACGAGCACGACGTTATTGGCCAGGAACATCGACTCGCGCGAGATCAGCGAGTCCAGACGATGCTCGGAGCGCAGCAGCGACCGGCGGGAGACGACCAGGTAGATCGAGCCGGCGATCATCACCGCGATCAGGCAGACGAACGGCACACCCAGCGTATGCCCGCCAAACGCGTGGATCGAATCGAGGATCCCGCTGCGCACCAGGAACGTGCCCATGATCGCCAGCGTGCCGGTACCCAGCACGAGCGACACGTTCCACACCTTCAGCATCCCCCGCTTCTCCTGGATCATCAGCGAGTGCAGGAAGGCGGTGCCGGTCAGCCACGGCATCAGCGAGGCGTTCTCGACGGCGTCCCAGCCCCAGTAGCCACCCCAGCCGAGCTCCGAGTAGGACCACAGGGCGCCCAGCAGAATGCCCATGCCCAGGAACAGCCACGCCGCGAACGCGAACCGGCGGATCGCTTTGATCCAATCCGCGTCGACCCTGCGCGCCAGCAGCGCCCCCATGCCGAAGGCGAACGGGATCGTGCACAGCGTGTAGCCCGAGTACAGCATCGGCGGGTGGATCATCATCGTCGGGAACCGCAGCAGCGGATCGAGTCCAACGCCTTCCGGCGGCGCCGGGCTGGTGGTCGCGAACGGGTTGGCGTAGAACACCATCAGCCCCACGAAGAACGCGCCGAAGCCGAGCATGATCGCGGTCGCATATGCGGCCACATCGCGCAGGCGCTTGCGCGTCAGGAACAGCGCGAGGCTGGACCACATGGACATCAGCCACGCCCACAGCAGCAGCGAACCTTCCTGGGAGGCCCACACCGCGGCGGCCCGGTAGAAGGCCGGCGTGGTCCGGCTGGAGGTGTCGGCGACGGTGTTGAACGTGAAGTCGTTGCGCATGAACGCGGCCTCCAGCACGACGAACGCGACCGTCAGGATCCCCGCCAGCGCATAGACCGCGCGCCGCCCGGAGTCCGAATACTCGGCACGCCCGCTCCGCACCCCGTACAGCGATGCGCCGATCCCGTACACGCACACGGCGAGCGCCAGCAGCAGGCATGCGTAGCCCAGGCCGGCCATCTAGGAGCTCTGCTTCGGGCGGGCACCGCCGCCGGAGGCGGGGGTCGGCGTGACCTTGTACTTGGACGGGCACTTCGTGATCAGGGAGTTCTCTTCGCCGACGTAAGAGCTACCCTGCTTCTGCACGGTCACGATCACCTCACGCCCTTCGCGGAACGGGTCCGGAACCGTGCCGGTGTAGGCGATCGGGACAGCCGTTCCACCCGCGCGGTCCTCGACGCTGAAGTCCAGCGTTGCGCCGTTGCGGTGGACCGACCCGGCCACAACCGTCCCCGTCAGCTGGTAGCTGCGACCGGGCTGGGCCTGGCGGACCAGCTGGCTCGGCGTGAGCGCCGGCGAGGCGGCGCTGAAGCTCGTATAGATCAGCGCCGATGCCAGCACAACGGCCGCGCTGAGGGCCACCGTCAGCCGCACAGTTCGCTTGCGCGCGGGGTTCATCGCTGTGCAGTATTCCACGCGCCGAGCGCCTCGGCGTCGCTCGATCGGCTCGCGCCACCTGTGTCCGTGGGCGATGCGTCCATGCCCGAGGCGCGCGTGTACGTATCCGGCGGCGATCCAGCCCACGCCCTCCGGCGATCATTCCCAGTCCGGCTGCGATCTGGCCCGCGCCGGTGGCCTATCCGTCCATGATCGGCGGTACGCGCCAAGGAAAACATGCGCTCGGAGCGAAACATTTGGGCGTGCCGCGAGTCTTTATGGATAGATCACCATGAGAGCTGCGGCATTACTGCAACGTCTACCCCACCCGACCGACACCGAGCGTGGCCGCCGCCCGCGTCGCTACCGGCGCAAGCGCGCAATCGCGGCCCATACGGCTGAGCTCCGCGTGGTGGCGCCGGCGCCGGTCTCTGGTCAGAACCAGGCGGCTACCCCAAACCAGGATCCGGCTGTGGCTCGAGTGCGCAACGCCGGCGGGCCGATCGACAACGCCTGCTACACGTGCTCCTGCGGATTCGTGTTCGCCGCGTCGGTCTCGACCACGGTGGCCTGTCCGCACTGCGGCGCCGACCAGGCCTGGTAGTAGGCCTACCGGATGTACATCCCGCTGATCGCGCGCGAGATCACCAGCTGCTGGATCTCAGCGGTGCCCTCGAAGATGTCGTAGATCTTCGCGTCGCGGTGCCAGCGCTCGACGGGAAACTCGCGGGTGTATCCATTTCCGCCGAGAATCTGGATCGCGCGCTCGGTCGCCCACACGGCGACCTCGCCGGCCTTGAGCTTTGACATCGAGCCCTCGGCGTTCTCGAACGGGACCTGGTTTCGGCCCATCCACGAGGCGCGCCACACCAGCAGCCGGGCGGCGTCGATCTCCAGCTTCATCCGCGCCAGTGTGAACGCGATCGACTGGTTCTCGATGATCTTGCGGCCGAACTGCTCGCGCTCCTTGGCGTACTCCAGGGAGTACTCATACGCGGCGCGGGCGATCCCCAGCGCTTGCGAGCCGACGGTCGGGCGCGAGGACTCAAACGTCTGCATCGCCGCCTGGGAGTTGCTGCGCTTGCCCTCGCGCACACGGGCGAGGCGCTCGTCGAGCTTGTCCTTGCCGCCGAGCACGTGGGAGGCGGGGACGCGACAATCGTCGAGGAACACGTCGGCGGTGTGCGACGCGCGCAGACCGTGCTTGGAGACCTTCGTCCCCTGGGAGATGCCGGACGATTCGCTCATCGGCACGACGAACGCGGCGTGTCCTTTGGAGCCGAGCTCGGGATCGACGGTAGCGATGATCACGTGCACGTCGGCGATGCCGCCGTTGGTCGCCCACGCCTTCTGGCCGTTGATCACCCACTCGCCCGCGGATTCGTCGAACTTCGCGCGCGAGCGCACACCGGAGACGTCCGAGCCGGCGTTGGGCTCCGAGGCGCAGAACGCGGCGACCTTGAGGTCGTCGGGCGTACCGAAGCAGCGCGGAATCCACTCGCCGATCTGCTCGCCCGAGCCCTGCCCGAAGATCGCGGCCACGGCCAGCGCGGTGCCCATGATCGACATGCCGATGCCGGCGTCACCCCAGAACAGCTCCTCGTTGACGATCGGCAACGTCAGGCCGGTCGGGTCGGCGAAGAACTGGGCGAGCCCCTCGAACCCGTACAGCCCGATCTTGGCGGCCTCCTGGATGATCGGCCACGGCGTCTGCTCGCGCTCGTCCCACTCGTGCGCGGCCGGGCGCATCACGTCGGCGGCGAACCCATGGACCCAGTCGCGGATGTCCTTCTGGTCCTGGGTCAGCGCGAGCGAGAACGTCGCGTCCTGGTTGGCCGAGCTGGTGATCGCCTCGACGGCCGCCTCGGCGGCCTCGGTATTCCGCTCCTCCGGGGGTGTCGCGACTGGGGTGGTCGTGGCTGGCATCTGGCGGGATCTCCTTCGGTAATGGACGGACGTAGCGGAACGCCGGGCGGCCGCGGAAACGACTCGCACGAGGCCGCCGGCATGAGGCGGAACTGACGCCCCACGACACGAGAGCCGGAACGAGCCTTGGACGTTAAGCGTAGCCCAAACTGAGGACAACCTCAAATCGGGTAACCAAAAATGAGGACATCATCGAATCTGCCTAATCCGGATTTGATCTACGGTATTGATGGGAGTTGGACCTTCTTCGCGTGCGGATGCACGCGGGCCGGCTAGCGCGTCTCCCAGGCTTCCTCTTCTTTGGTCAGTGCGACGATCTCCTTCGGCAGCTTGCCCGAGGCGACGTCCGCGAGCGTGACGTGCTCCAAGACTTTGCGCAGGTTCGCGCGCAGCGCCAGCCAGACCTGTTGCAGCGACTCGGCCGAGCCCACATACGAGACCTCCTCGGGACGCAGCCCGCGCACGCCCACGAGCGGACCCTCGACCGCACGGATCACCTGCGCGAGATTGACCTCCTCGGGCGGATGCGCGAGCCAGTAGCCACCCTCGGGACCGCGCTGGCTGCGCACGATCCCCGACGAACGCAGCTGCGTGAGGATGTTCTCCAGGAACGACACCGGTATCCCCTGCGCTTGGGCGAGCTCGTCGACCTTGCGCGGCGAGTCGCGGCTGCCGGAGGCGAGCTCGATGACGGCGCGCACGGCATAGTCGGCCTTGGCGGTTACGTGCATTGTTGGTGATTCTCCCGGATAAAGCGGCGGACGGGGGTCGAACCCGCGACCTCAAGCTTGGGAAGCTTGCGCTCTACCAACTGAGCTACCACCGCACGCGGGGGAATCTTAGACCCTGAGAGCTGCCCGTACATGCACGATCGGCGCGCCAGCTGGACCGCCGCCCACCTCGCCGGCTGGAGGACCGCCCATCTATCCTGAAGCCCGTGCGTCGCCGCCTCGTCCCGATCCTCGTCTCGCTGGCGGGCGCCTGCCTGATCGGGCTGCTGGTGTACGGGGTGAGCAAGCCCGCGGCCAACCGCACGCTCGATCAGGCTGTTGCGCAAGGGCTGACTCCGGTGGCGCCGCAGGCCACGCGCAGGCTGCCCGTGCTGTCCGGTGGCGGCGCCTCGGCGATCGCGGATACCGGCGGCACGACCGGCTCGCTCGCCTCCTATCGAGGCCAGGTCGTGGTGCTGAACTTCTGGGCCTCCTGGTGTCCGCCCTGCCAGGACGAGGCGCCACTGCTCGAGCACGCCCAGAGCGCGCTGGCGGCCCACCGCGGAACGGTGCTCGGCGTGACCTACCTGGACGCCTCGACCGACTCGCTGGTGTTCGTGCACGAACACCACATCACCTATCCGAGCCTGCGCGACACGACCGGCGAATTCGCACACGCCTATGGCACCGATCAGCTGCCGGAGAGCTTCGTGATCAACCGCTCCGGCGACGTCGTCGCGATCTCCCGAGGCGAGATCGACCAGGCGTTCTTGAGCCACGCGATCAAGCTCGCGGAAAGCAGCGCATGAGCGTCCGACGGTGGCTGACGGAGCGCCAGGTTGAGAGGATGCGACCGAGAGATGGGATCGTGCCGCTGAAACCCGGGAGACTGGCGATGGGTATCGCCGGGATCGCGATCGGGGTCCTGCTTGCGACTACCCCCGTCGCGACTGCATCCGCGCCGCCCCGAGCCTCGCTGCCGACGATCGAACGCAGGGTCATGTGCGTGACCTGCAAAATCCCCCTGATCGTCGCCCAGTCGCCCCAGGCCAACAGCGAGCGGACATACATCCGGGGCCTGATCGCCGAAGGCCTGACCGAGCCGCAGATTGAACGCGCGATGGTCGGCCAGTACGGCCCTGCTGCGCTCGGGCTGCCGAGCGCGCACGGGTTTGACCTGACCGTCTATCTGGTGCCGCTTGCCGCCGTCCTGGCCCTGGTGGCGACGCTTGCACTGTTACTGCCCCGCTGGCGCCGGCGTGCACATGCACAGCAGTCGGCCTGGAACCAGGCATCAGGAGGGGTCTCGGGGACGACCCCGGAGCTCACCGCCGCCGATACGGCGCGCCTGGATGCCGATCTGGCGCGGTTCGACCGCTGACGAGATGTGTCGCGCGCGGCCCGCACGCGCCTACATCTCCCGCGGCGCGCCGACCCCAAGCAGATCCAGGCAGCGCGCGATCGTCCGCTGCGCGGCCACGGACACCGCCAGGCGCAGCGATTCGACGCTCTCCGGCTCCACGCCGACGACGCGGCAGTCGCGGTAGAACGCCGTAAAGTCCTGGGCCAGCTCGAGCGCGTAGGTGGCGATCCGGTGTGGCGCGCGACGCTGCGCGGCCTCGGACACCTCCTCGGGCAGCGCCAGCAGCCGCTTGATCAGCGCGCGCTCGGCCGGGTCCAGGGCGCCACCTTGGCCCTCCCCCACATTCGAACCAGCACCCATACCCAAACCTGCACCCGCATCCGCGACATCGGCCAGTGCGGCCGTGACGCGCTCGGGACCCGCCAGCGCGAGTACCGAGACGATCCGGGCATGCGCGTACTGCACATAGTAGACCGGGTTCTCGTTGGACTGCTCGCGGGCGAGATCGAGGTCGAGGTCGATCGTCGTGTCGTGCGAGCGCGACAGCAGAAACCAGCGCGCCGCGTCGACGCCGACCTCGGAGACGAGATCCTCGAGCGTGACGAACTCGCCCGAGCGCTTGGACATCTGCGCGCGCTCACCCCTACGCACGAGATGGACGAGCTGCATCGTCAACATCTCCAGGTGCTCGGGATCGCCGCCGAGCGCGGCATAGGCGGCTCGCATCCGCGCCAGATACCCGTGGTGGTCGGCGCCCCAGACGTCGATCTGGCGCTCGAACCCGCGCTCGCGCTTGGCCTGGTGGTAGGCGATGTCTGAGGCGAAATACGTGTGCTCGCCGCTGGAGCGAACCAGCACGCGGTCCTTGTCGTCGCCGTAGTCGGTGGTGCGCAGCCACAGCGCACCCTCGCTGCGGTAGGTGTGCCCGCTTTGTTGCAGCAGCGCCAGCGTGTGCGCCACCGCGCTCGGATCGCCTGCGTGCAGAGCGCTCTCGAACTGCCAGTGGTCGAACCCCTTGACCGCGAACGCCTGCAGCGAGGCCTGCATCCGTTGGACCATCACGCCGACGGCGGCACGCCCGAGCTCGGCGGGATCCGCCGTGGACGCGTCGTCCAGCTCGGTGGCGAGCTCGTGGACGTAATCGCCGCGATAGCCGCCCTCGGGGACCTCCTCGCCCCGCCCCAGCGCGCGAATCGACTCGCCGAGCGCCCGGATCTGTGAACCGGCGTCGTTGACGTAGAACTCGCGTTCGACCTCATGCCCGTGGTATGCGAGCACACGGGCCAGCGAGTCTCCGTAGGCGGCGTTGCGCGCGTGGCCGACGTGCATCGGCCCAGTGGGGTTGGCCGAGACGAACTCCACCAGGATGCGCTCCGGCCGCGATGTCTCGCCGGCGCCGTAGGCGTCGTCCGCCGCCAGCGCGCGAGCCAACCCGTCGCGCAGCCAGGAGTCGGCCAGCCACAGGTTCAGGAACCCGGGACCGGCGACCTCATAGCGCTGCAGACGCTCGCCCAGCCGGCGCGCGAGCTCCGCGCCCAGACGCTCGGCCACCTCGCGCGGTGCAGCGCCGAGCGAGGGCGCGAGCAGCAGTGCGGCGTTGGTCGCGTAGTCGCCAAACTCGGCCTTGGGCGGGCGCTCGAGCACGATCGCCTCGGGCCGGCTCAGCGACGAGCCAGCCTCGGTGACTGTGGTGTCTGCGCCGGGCCTGGTCTCCCCTCCAACACCGTCGCCGCCGGCGCCCGCCAGCTCTCCCGCTGCGGCCAGGACGGCCTCGCGCAGCTCCTGTACCAGGGTGCTCGCACCCGTCGCATCCATCTGGCTCACGGATTGGGATACTAACTACGTGAACGACCAAGACCCAGGCGCCGAGCGCCAATAGACCGGGAGGGGGTCAGGGTGGGCGGGCCTCCATCTTGACCACCCCCGAGAAAGACAACGCCGTGAATGAGCAAGATCCTGGCGCCGAGCGCCACATAAACATCCACCTGTCCCCCGAGATCATGGGGGGCGTATACGCGAACTTCGCCAACGTCAGCCACTCCGACTACGAGTTCACGGTCACCTTCGCCCGTGTCGACCACGAGGTCGAGGCCGAGGAGGTACCCGGCGTAGTCGTCTCACGAGTCAACCTCTCGCCACGGTTCATGCGCGAGCTGATCGACGCGATGGAGGACAACTACTCCAAGTGGCGAACCCGCGAGGGCATCAAGAACCTACCCGAGTACGGCGGCGCCGAGGCGGGTGAGCAAGAAGGAGAGTAGGGAATTGTGCCAGTCGGGACACCCAGTCACATGGACGGTCGAGGGTCGAGCGAGACAAGGACGCAAGGAGCGTGGCGTGCTCGGCACGCGAGCGACTGAGGACGCAGCCTCGCGAAGCGCCATCGGCCGTCCATGAAGGTTGCGGTCATCTCCGACATCCATGGCAACCGGCACGCCTTCGAGGCGGTGCTCGACGCGGTCGCGGCCAGCGACGCCGCTGAGCTGTGGTGCCTGGGAGACCTGGTCGGCTATGGCGCCGAGCCGGATGCGTGCGTGGCGCTCGCCTCAGAGCACGCCGCCGTGTGCCTGGCCGGCAACCACGACCTCGCCGTCACGGGCGAGGTCTCCTTCGAGGAGTTCTCTCGCGGCGCCAGCCTTGCGGCCCAGTGGACCCAGGAGGTGATCTCCTCCGAGCACCGCGACTTCCTCGCCGGGCTGCGACCGGAGGGTCAGGAGGGTCCGATCGGCCTCTACCACGCCAGCCCGCGCGACCCCGTATGGGAGTACGTGCTCTCGGCGCTGCTTGCGGAGCTGTGCCTGGACAGGCAGCCGAGCCGCGTCTGCCTGATCGGCCACTCGCACGTCGCTCTGTCGTTCGTGCGCCACGAGGGCGAGCTGGCCAGCGGCGAACCGCGCCGGGAGGGCGTGCAGCTGGACATCTCCGACGGCGAATGGCTGCTGAACCCCGGCAGCGTGGGTCAACCGCGCGACGGCGACCCGCGCGCCTCCTGGCTGCTGCTGGATCTCGATGGCCTGACCGCCTCGTTTCGGCGCACCGACTATGACGTCGCGGGTGCGGCTGCCGCGATTCGTGCGGCGCGCCTGCCGGACTCGCTCGCCGAGCGGCTGGAGTACGGTCAGTGAGCATGAATCATCGCTCCCGCCCCCACGCACGACCCTGGTCAGTGGGACTGCGCCTGCTCGTGGTCGGCCTGCTGGGCATCTCCGCCGCCGTGCTCGTGTCGTGCGGGAGCTCGACCAGCGGCCTGATACCGGCTGAAAGCGCGGGACCGCTGCAGAGCGACTTCGAAGCTGTCGCCAAGGCCGCACAGGCCGGGAACGGCAACTGCACGGCGACGACCGAAGCGATCAACAAAACCGAGCAGGACTTCGCCGCGCTGCCCTCGACGATCGACGCGGGGCTGCGCAGCAGGCTCAGCCAGGGCATCTCCAACCTGCGCGAACGCGCGCTGGCCCTGTGCGCGCAACCGCTCGCCCAGACCACGAGCACACCGCGCACGACAACCACACCCACCCCGACGAAAACCCAGACGACGAGCACCACCCCGACCACAACACCAACCACACCTGCGCCGACCACACCCACGACGCCGACCACACCGACCCCGACGCCGCCGAACAACGGAGGCGGCACCGCCGCGCCCGGGACCGAAAGCCCGCCCGGCGTCGGCCCGGGAGGCGGCACCGGGGCCGGGGAAGCAGGGGAAGCTGGTAGCGCCGGGGGCGACCTGGGACACGGTCCTGGGAACGGGAACGGAAACGGTCAATGAGTGAGGGCGATGTGATCGCCGGGCGCTACCGCCTGGAGGGCAGGCTCGGGTTCGGCGGGATGTCAACGGTGCACCTCGCGTTCGATATGCGCCTGGAACGGCGCGTCGCGGTCAAGCTGCTGGCCGAGCACCTGGCCGAGGATCCGACATTCGTTTCGCGATTCCAGCGCGAGGCCCAGGCCGCCGCGCGCCTCGTGCACCCGAACATCGTGCAGATCTTCGACTCCGGCCTGGACGAGCAGTCCGGCAGGCATTTCATCGTGATGGAGTACATCGAGGGCCATTCCTGCGCGGAGATCCTGCGCGACGACGGCTGGCTACAGGTCGACGAGGCCGTCGCGATCATCGAACAGGCGTGCGAGGGCCTGCACTATGCCCACCGCCACGGGGTCGTCCACCGCGACGTCAAGCCCGGCAACCTGCTGCGCTCACGCGAGGGCGAGGTCAAGCTGGCGGACTTCGGCATCGCCAAGGCGACCGAGCAGTCGAGCATCACCCAGGTCGGCTCGGTGCTCGGCACCGCCGCATACCTTGCTCCCGAGCAGGCGCGTGGCGAGGAGGCGGGTCCGCGCGCGGACCTGTACGCACTCGGCGTCGTCGCCTACCAGCTGATCTCCGGGCGGCTGCCGTACGAGGCGACGTCGCTGACGGAGCTGGCGCTCAAGCAGCAGCGCGAGGAGCCGGCGATGCTCGACACCCTCGTCGCGGCCGTCGGTTCCGAGCTGGCCGAGGCGGTCGCACTGGCACTCGCCCTAGACCCTCGCGACCGCTACCAGACAGCACGCGAGATGGGCCGCGCGATCAGCGACGGCGCGGACGGGATCTCTCCGCTGGAGTCCTCAGGCACCGCCGTGGCACAGCGCCTGGCCCACGGCGCGGACCGACCGACCGAGGCCACGAGCGTGCTGAGCGGTGGCGCCACGCGTGGATCGGGTGCTCCCAAGACCAGAGCCGCTGTCACCCCCCGCCAGCCCCGGCCGGGACCGGCGCGCAGCCCTGCTGTCGCTGCGAGGCAGCCCGTGGCCGCCTCCTCGTCCAAGCCCAGGGGACGCGGCGCGCGGCGGCTGGCGCTCGCGCTGCTGTGCCTGCTCGCGCTCGCCGGCGTGATCGCCGCGATCACCGCGCCGGCGCCGACCAAGATCACGCTGCGCAACGTCGTCTACGAAGACGTCCACGAATCGGCCGAAGCGCTGAAACAGCTGATCAGCGAAAACACGAAGTGAGTCCCCGGCGCACCTGAACAGACGAGAGGCCGCTTGTGCGCGAGCCTCTCGCTGGACACCTGTCACGTATTGTCTGCAAGGCTAGCAAACTCCGGCGCGCCACGCGCGTGCCACACGATCCAAGTCCCCGTCTAGGATTCCCCGCCGCAAATCACTCATCAGGCGCGCCAGAAAAGCGAGGTTGTGCATCGTGATCAACCGCGTCCCAGTCAGCTCGCCGGCGCGGGCGAGATAGCTGAGGTAGGCCCGGGAGAACCCTTTCGCGCAGGCCGGACAGGTACAACCCTCCAGCAGCGGCCGATCGGACTCGCGCGAGCCGGCCTTGGTCAGGTCCAGGCGCCAGCGCGCGTCCGGATCGGGCACGAGCGCGGTGCCGTGCCGGCCCAGACGGGTGGGCATCGCGCAGTCGAACGTGTCGATCCCGAGCTCGACGCCCGCGATCAGATCGTCGACCTCGCCGATCCCGAGCAGGTGACGGGGCTTGAGCTCGTGCTTGCCGCCGAGCTCGGCGGTCGCCCAGGAGACGACCTCATACATCTGCGCCTTCTCCGCACCCAGCGACCCACCGATCGCGATGCCGTCGCACCCGCTCACGGCGACGGTCTGCGCGGACTCGCGGCGCAGGTCCTCGTATACACCGCCCTGCACGATCCCGTACACGAGTTGCCACTCGGGGCCGTGCTCGGAGTGCCAGTCCAGACAGCGCGCCAGCCAGCGGTGGGTACGCTCGGTCGAGCGCTGCGTGTAGTCGCGGTCGACGTGGAACGGTGTGCACTCGTCAAACACGAGCGCGATGTCCGAGCCCAGGGCGGCCTGGGTGGCCATCGAGTCCTCCGGGGACATGAACCGCACGCGGCCGTCCACGTATGAGCGAAATCGCACCCCGGACTCGCCGATCTCGAGGATCGCTCCCTCGCGCTCGCCGGAAGCAGCACTCCCGCCACCAGAGGCTCCACTCGCGCCATCCCTCTCGCGTGCGCGCGATCCGGCGCGACCCCGCGCACGGCCCTTGATCTCCTCGGCGACGGTGCCGTGTCCCATCGAGAACACCTGAAACCCGCCCGAGTCGGTGATCGTCGGCCCCGACCACCCCATGAACGCACCGAGACCGCCGAAGCGCTCGATCAGCTCAGGACCGGGGCGCAACAGCAGATGGAACGTGTTGCCGAGCACCATGTCGTACCCGAGCGAGGCGACCTCCTCGGGCAGTAAGCCCTTGACGGTGGCCTTCGTCGCCAGGGGCGTGAATGCGGGTGTGCGAACATCGCCGTGGGCCGTACTCAGCGTGCCCGCGCGGGCGCGTGAAGACGCGTCGCGGGCATGGATCGTGAAAGCGGACACCGGTGCGCCATCCTAAGAGCATGAGACGACCACGCGCGCGAGCCCGCCCAGAGGATCGCCCGGCCGGCTGACTCCCGCCGCTCAGAATTACCCAACCATGCTCGCCGCGATCGTCAACGTCAGCCACCTAGTTGAAGTGTTCGGCTACCCGCTGCTGTTTGTAGCGGTGATGGCGGAGTCGAGCGGCGTGCCGATCCCGGGCGAGACCGCGCTGATCACCGCGGCGGTTCTTGCCAGCGGCGGCAAACTCCAGATCGAGCTGGTCATCCCGATCGCCGCCGCCGGTGCGATCGTGGGCGACAACATCGGCTACCTGATCGGCCGCCGGGGAGGACGCTGGCTGCTGGAGCGGCCCGGGCGCTTTCAGAGTCAGCGCCTGCAGGCGCTGACCGACGGAGAGGCGTTCTTCGAGCGTCACGGCCCCAAGGCCGTATTTCTTGGCCGGTTCGTGCTCGGGTTGCGTGTGTGGGCCTCGTGGCTGGCGGGCGCGACACATATGCGCTGGCGCTCGTTCGTGGCATGGAACGCGCTCGGAGGGATCTGCTGGGCGACGGGGATCGGGCTGCTCGCCTACTTCCTGGGTCACGCAGCCGGCAATGTCATCGAGGCGTTTGGTATCTACGGGCTCGTCGCCGTGCTGATCGCCATCGGCGGTGTCCTGGTCGCGCACCGCCGCCACCGGCGTCACGCCAGATCTACGGCGAGCGCACGTGGCGACATCGCTCCCGGCGACCCCGACAGTTAGCTGGCTTCAGCCTGGCCGGGCTGCGCCTCAACAGCCGTCGATGTGCCCGTTCCCGTTCCCGCATGGCGCGATGCGATCCCACAGGTCCGCCAGCGCGCTGAGCTCCGGCTCGGAGAAGCGTGAGAAGAAGTGCTCGCGCACGACCGCAAGGTGCGTCGTGCGAGCCTGGCTCAACCGTTCGCGCCCGAGCTCTGTCAGGCAGGCGTAAGAGCCGCGCGCGTCGTGTTCGCAGGAGCAGCGCTCCAGCAGGCCGTCGCGCTCCAGCCGATCGACCAGCCGGGTCAGGCCGCTGCGCGAGAGCTGCGCCTGCTCGGCGAGGTCGCACATGCGCATCCGCCCCGCCCCGGCGTCGTCGAGGCGGTGGAGCACCTCGTATGAGGTCATCGGCAGGCCGTGCTCACGCTCGAGCTCGGTGTCGAGGCGCTTGGCCAGACATGCGTGCGCTCGCAGCAGACCGCGCCACGCGCGGAGCTCGCCTTCGCTGAGAGACTCCTGCTCCCCTGGTGGAATCTTGACTGCGGTCGCGGTCGACATGATGACAATTGATACGAAAACCCTGCTTAATCGAACATAGCAGCGTCAGGGGCGGGTCTCGGGCACCGGCCGGCTCATCGGCGCGTCGCGCGCCACGCCCAGCGCATCATCAGGGGCTGCAGTGGCAGTCGCGCGTACAGCGCCCAGCGCGGAATGCGGCGATACTCGCCGGGGTTGCGGGCCATGTGCAGGTTGGCCGGAAACACGGCCGCCAGCAGCGCGATCAGACCGAGGCCGGCGAGCCGCCGCGTGCGGGGCAGCAGCACTCCAACACCGCCCGCGATCTCAGCGACACCGCTGATCACGACCAGGCGCTTGGCCTCGCCACGCATGCTCGGCGGCACGATCGATTCGTAGGAGCCCGGGATCACGAAGTGATTGATTCCCGAGCCGACGAAGAATGCGCCGAGCAGTCTGCGTGAGCGACTCATCGCGCCATATTTAGCAGTTCGCGGCACATCGGCACATCGCTACCCTCGCTCGACCGAAGCCGGGAGACACCCGCCCTAAATGGTGTTGGCCGATTCGGGGATGCTGTCCCGAACCGGGGATGCGAGCGTCAGCGAGTGTCTCCCGGGCTCGGTAGCGTGTGTCTCCCTAATCGGTCCCCGTTTCGATCAGCGAGCGCCCGGTCATCGCCGCCGGCTGGTCGATGCCGAGCAGCTCGAGCACGGTTGGGGCGACGTCGGCGAGGATGCCGCCCTCGGCGCGCAGCGAAACCTCGCCCTGCGCCGTCACGATCAGCGGGACCGGGTTCAGCGAGTGCGCCGTGTTGGGGCTGCCGTCGGGCTCGAGCATGTGATCGGCGTTGCCATGGTCGGCTGTGATCACGCACACGCCGCCGGACTCGCGTACCGCGGAGACGACCTGTCCGAGACACCCATCGACCGTCTCGATCGCGCGCACGGCCGCAGGGATCACGCCGGTGTGGCCGACCATGTCGGCGTTGGCGAAGTTGATGACCCCAAATTGAAACCCGCCCGCCCCGTCCTCGCGCCAGGCACGCACGAACAGCTCCGCCACGCGCGCGGCGCTCATCTCGGGAGCATGGTCATATGTCGGCACGTCCCGGGGCGAGGGCGCCAGCTCGCGGTGTTCGCCGGGCTGCGGGGCCTCCAGGCCGCCGTTGAAGAAGTAGGTCACGTGCGCGTACTTCTCGGTCTCCGCTACATGCAGCTGACGCGCGCCCGTGCCCGCGATCGTCGCAGCGAGCGTGATCGAGGGGCGCTCGGGCGTGAACGCCACCGGGTAGTGCCAGTCTTCCTCGTACTCGGCCAGCGTCGCGTACCGATCCACCGGCCCGGCGCCGTCCCGCCCGGTCCACCCCGGCAGCGTCTTCGCCGCCTCACCGTCCCGGCCCGCCTCGCCCTCGCCGTCCGCGCTCGGGGCGCCGTCGGCCCTGCTGTCGGCGCCCGCCGCCTCGCCGAATCCCGGCTCGGCCAGGGCTCGAGTGAGCTGACGCATGCGATCGGGACGAAAGTTGAACGCGATCACGCTGTCGCCCGGCCTGATCGCCGTATCCGCGCCGACAACGGTCGGATCGATGAACTCATCGGTCTGTCCGCGCTCATATGCGGCCCGCACGGCCTCCTCGCCGCCGGAGGCGCTGTGCGGAGCGCGGGCATGGACGAGCAGGTCATACGCGCGCTGGGTGCGCTCCCAGCGCCGGTCGCGATCCATCGCCCAGTAGCGACCGACGACCGAGCCCACGCGCACCCCCTCGGTCGCGTCGAGCTGAGCCAGATAGCCGGCCCCGGCGTGAGGCAGCGTGTCGCGCCCGTCGGTGAACGCATGCACGATCACGTCTTTGCGCTCGCCGGTGCTGGCGGCGGGGTGTTCGCGAGCACAGGCGATCAGCGCCAGCAGGTGCTCGAGCGATGAGTGCACCCCGCCGTCGGACACCAGCCCGATCAGGTGCACGCGATCCACATCCTCCAGCGCACTCCGCAGGACCGGGTTGGCCGCGAACGAGCCGTCGGCGATCGCGTCGTCGATGCGGACCAGATCCTGGCGTACGACCGCGCCGGCGCCGATGTTCAGGTGGCCGACCTCGCTGTTGCCCATCTGGCCGTCGGGCAGGCCCACCGCGCGTCCGCACGCGAGCAGGGTCGTGTGCGGGCACATCTGCCACAGCTCGTCGAACACGGGTGTGTGCGCCAGCGAGACGGCGTTGCCCGGACCGGGCTCGGCCAGCCCCCAGCCGTCGAGCACGACCAGGCAGACGCGACTCATGCCGCTGCAGCACCTACGATCGCCGCAAACGACTCGGCCTGGAGCGAGGCCCCACCGACGAGCGCGCCGTCGACGTCGGGCAGCGCCAGCAGCTCGGCGGCGTTCTCGCGCTTGACCGACCCTCCGTATAGAACCCGCACGCGCGCAGCGGCCTGCGCGTCGCGGTCGCCGACGAGCGCGCGGATGAAACTGATCGCCTCCTGGGTCAGCTCGGCCGTGGCGACGCGACCGGTGCCGATCGCCCAGATCGGCTCGTATGCGATCGTCACGTCCGCCAAGCGCTCGTCGGGCACGGAGGCGAGACCGTCGCGGACCTGCTGGCGCAGCTTGCGCTGGGTGTCGCCGTCGTCGCGCTCTGACTCGCTCTCCCCCACGCACAGGATCGGCTGCAGGCCGGCGGCGAGCGCCGCGGGAACCTTCGCCGCAAGCGCCCGGTCGGTCTCGCCGAACAGCTCGCGGCGCTCGGAGTGGCCGAGCACGACGCCCTGGACGTCGAGCTCGCACAGCATCGGCGCGGAGATCTCGCCGGTGTAGGCGCCCTCGGGCTCGGAGTGCATGTTCTGGGCGTATACCGCCACGCGCGAGCCGCGCGCGGAGTTGACCATCGCGCGCAGATCGGTGTAGGGCACGCAGATCGCGACATCGACGCCGTCGATCGCGGACACGCGTGGCAGCAGCGCCTGGATGTACTGCTCGGCCTCGGCTTCGGTCTTGTACATCTTCCAGTTGCCCGCGATCAGCGGTGTACGACTCATCTCAAGACCACTCCCGCGCCTTCCAGCGCCTGCACGCCCGGAAGCGTCCTGCCCTCCACCAGCTCGAGCGTCGCGCCGCCGCCCGTTGAGAGGTGATCGACCGCGTGCTCCAGCCCGAACTCCGCCAGCGCCGCCGCCGAGTCGCCGCCGCCGACCACCGTCAGGCCCGGTGCGCTCGCCACCGCTTCCGCCACCGCGCGCGTGCCCACCGCGAACGGCTCGAGCTCGAATGCCCCCATCGGACCGTTCCAGAAGACCGTGCCCGCGTGCGCGATCACGTTGGCGTAGCGCTCCGCCGTCTTCGGGCCGATGTCCAGGCCCATCCAGCCCTTCGGCACCTCCACGCCGTCGAGGATGCGGTGCTCCGCGTCCTCCGCCAGGCGGTCACCGATCACGAGGTCGCTTGGCACCAGCAGGCGTGCCCGGCCGGCCTGCGGAGAGTGCGTATCGCTCGCTCGCGCCAGTGCGCTGCGCGCGTGCTCCACGTCCTCGTCATCACACAGCGACTTGCCGACCGCGTGCCCCTGCGCGCACAGAAACGGGAAGCACATCGCGCCACCGATCATCACTACGTCCGCGACCGCCAGGAAGCGCTCGATCACCTTGATCTTGTCCGCCACCTTCGCGCCACCGACGATCGCCACCAGCGGGTGCTCGGGATGATCGAGGATCCCCGTCAGCGTCTTGACCTCGCGCTCCAGCAGCCGTCCAGCCGCGCTCGGCAGCAGGTGTGTGATCCCCTCGTTGCTCGCATGCGCGCGGTGCGCGACACCGAAGGCGTCGTCCACATAGACATCCGCCAGCGCCGCCAGTTCTGAGGCGAGCTCGGGATCGTTGCTCGTCTCCCCCGGCTCGAAGCGCACGTTCTCGAGCACCAGGATGTCTCCGTCGCCCAGTTCCTCGGCCAGCCCCGTCACCTCATCGCCCACCACCGCCGGCGCCAGCGTCACCTGCGCGCCGGTCAGCTCGCGCAGGCGATCCGCCACCGGCGCCAGCGACAGCCCCGGCGCGCGTTTCCCCTTCGGCCTGCCCAAATGCGAGACCAGCACCAGTCGCGCCCCCCGTGCACGAAGCTCTTCGATCGTCGCCAACGCCGCCGCGATCCGCGTGTCGTCGCTGACGAGCGGAACGCCGCCGGTCGTCGGACCATGATCCGCGTCCGCGTCCAACGGCACGTTGAAGTCGACCCGCACGAGCACCCGCCGCCCATGCACGTCGAGGTCGTCGAGGCTTCTCACCGGCTCACAGCACCCTCTGCACGAGATCGACGACCCGGTTGGAGTAGCCCCACTCGTTGTCATACCAGGCGACCACCTTCAGCATCGTGCCGTCCACCACCGCCGTCAGCTGCGAGTCCACGATCGAGGAGAACGGCGACTGCACGATGTCGCTGGAGACGATCGGGTCCTCGGTGTACTGCAGGATCCCCTCCAGCGGGCCGGTCTGAGACGCTGCCCTCAGCGCCGAGTTGACCTCCTCCACGCTCGTCTCGCGCGGGCACTCCACCGTCAAGTCCACGACCGAGCCCGTCGGCACGGGGGCCCGCACCGCGAAGCCGTGCAGCTTGCCCTGGAGCTCTGGGATCACCAGGCCGATCGCCTTGGCCGCGCCGGTCGATGCGGGGATCAGGTTGATAGCTGCGGCCCGCGCGCGGCGCAGGTCTTTGTGGGGCAGATCCTGCAGGCGCTGGTCGGCGGTGTATGCGTGGATCGTCGTCATCAGGCCGTGCTTGATGCCGACCGTGTCGTTGACCACCTTCGCCACCGGCGCCAGGCAGTTGGTCGTGCACGACGCGTTGGAGATTATGTCGTGGCGCGCACGGTCATAGACCTCGTCGAAGTTCACGCCGAGCACGACGGTCGCGTCGGGGTCCGTCGCCGGAGCGGAGATGATCACCTTCTTGGCGCCCCGCTCTAGGTGCTTGGCGGCGCTGTCGCGATCGGTGAACAGGCCGGTCGACTCGATCACGACGTCCACGCCGAGCTCGCCCCACGGCAGCGCGGCCGGGTCGCGCTCGGCGAACACCTTCAGCGCGCGGCCGTCGATCTCGATCGCGCCCTCGCGAGCCCGGACCTCGCCCGGGTAGGGGCCGAGGATCGAGTCGTAGTGCAACAGATGCGCCAGTGTGGCCGAGTCGGTCAGATCGTTGACCGCGACCCACTCGATCTCCTCCGCGTCATCCCTGACTTGGGCTGCGCGGAACACGTTCCGGCCAATCCGGCCGAATCCGTTGATTCCCACCCGTACTGCCATCTGCACGGCCTCCTAGTCGCGCGAACGTAAACGAGGCCGGACCATCGAAGGGTTGGCCGATCGTAGATCGCATTCGATTCGCGATCGGTCCCGTGCCCGGCTTGCCCGGGGAAGGCTATCAGCGAGCCCTGGAGGCCTTCTCGATGTCGCGGTGGGCGACCGTGATGTCGAGCTCGTCGTGGTCGCGATAGCGCTCGGCCAGGTGCTCGGCGATCGCGACCGAGCGGTGGCGCCCGCCGGTGCAGCCGATCGCGATCACCAGATGCGCCTTGCCCTCGGCGACATACTCTCCCAGCAGGAAGTCCAGCAGCGCGTGCAACCGCACATACAGCTCGTCCAGACGCCCGTCCCGCGCGATGTACTGCACCACGCGCTCGTCGTGACCGGTGAGCTCGCGCAACTCGGACTCGTAGTGGGGGTTGGGCAGGAAGCGCACGTCGATCGCGAGGTCCTCGTCGCGCGGCGGGCCGTGCTTGAAGCCGAAGCTCATGAACGTGACCGCCAGGCGGCCGGCGTTCTGGCGGGGCAGCAGCTCGTCGGCGATGCGCCCGCGCAGGATCGCGGTGGACATGCCGGTCGTGTCGAGCACGAGATCGGCGCGGCTGCGCAGCGGCTCCAGCAGCGCGCGCTCGGCGGCGACGCCCGCGGCGACGCTGCCCTCCGGGGCCAGCGGGTGACGGCGACGTGTCTCCTTGTAGCGGGTGACGAGCGTCTGCTCGGCGGCCTCCAGGAACAGCACGTGATGGTTGATCCCGAGCGCGTCGAGATCGTCGACAACGGCCCGCAGCGCCTCGAAGTAGACGCCTCCCCGCACGTCGGACACGACCGCGGCGCGCTCTACCTTGGAGCCGCCGTGTACGAACAGCTCGACCAGCGAGCGGATCATCTCGGGCGGCAGGTTGTCCACGCAGAAGTAGCCGGCGTCCTCGAACACGTTCATCGCGGTCGACTTGCCGGCGCCGGAGAACCCGGTGATCACGACGAGGTCCTGTAGGCGCGACTCCACGGCCGGCTTTGCCGCGCCGCGCAGGGGTCGGAGGGGCCTGATGACGGCCATTACGCTCTGATTGTGCCGCGTGGGGCGGACGGGCGTGTCACTTTACTGCTCTCTCTCCCTCTTCCGGTTCACTCGCCCACGCGGTGCAGGTACCCGTACAGCTCCCGCGCGACCTTCGCGGGCAGGCCCGGGACCGCCTGCAGCTCCTCGCTGGAGGCGCTCGCGACGGCCTCGGGCGAGCCGAAGTGCGTGAGCAGCGCGCGCTTGCGCGCCGGGCCGACACCGGGCAGGTCGTCCAGCAGCGAACCGGTCATCGCGCGGTCGCGGCGGATGCGATGGTGGGTGACGGCGAAGCGGTGCGCCTCGTCGCGCACGCGCTGCAGCAGCTGCAGCTCAGGGGTGGAGTGATCGAGCACCAGCGGCGCTCGCCGGCCCGGCATGAACACCTCCTCGATGCGCTTGGCCAGCGAGACGACCGCGACCCCCCGCTCACGCCAGCCACGCAGCGGCTGCAGACCGGCCGCGAGCTGCCCGGGTCCGCCGTCGATCACGACGAGGTTCGGCAGCGTGGCAAAGCTCGCGTCATAGGCCGAGTCGTGCGGAGAGATGTCGGCCTGGGCCTGCCACTGGGCGTGGCGGCGCCGCAGGACCTCGGCCATCGCGGCGTAGTCGTCGGAGGCGCCTGCCGGCAGCGAGCGGATGCGAAAGCGCCGGTAGTCGGACTTGCGCGGCGCGCCGCCCTCGAACACGACCATCGAGGCAACCGTGTGATCGCCGCCGAGATGGGAGATGTCGTAGCACTCGATCCGGATCGGCGGGGCGTCCAGGCCGAGCGCCTGCTGCAGGCCGTCGAGCGCGTCGACCCGGCTCTGGCGGCGGCGCTCGGCGCGCAGGCGCTCGGTGTCGAGCGCGAGCAGCGCGTTGCGATCGGCCAGCTCCAGGATCCGGCGCTTCTCCCCGCGCTCGGCGGCGCGGATCTCCACGGGACCGTCGCGGCGGCTGGCGAGCGCCTCGGCCAGCGGCTGCACCTCGGCATCGTCGCAGGCCAGCTCGCGCTGGACGACGATCAGCGCCGGAATCGACAGATGGCCGGCGTAGTACTGGAGCATGAACTCCTCGGCCACGTCGGCCACGCCGCGCTCGGTCTCGTTGGTGAGGTAGAACGACTGCCTGTCGCTGAGCACGCCGTCGCGGATCTGGAACACCTGCGCGTTCGCCTCGCGCCCGTCGATCGCCACCGCGACCGCGTCGAACGTGCCGGCCGACGCGTTGGCCACGCGCCGGCGCTCGAGCAGCGAATGAACCGCGCGCAGGCGGTTGCGCTCGAGCGTGGCCTGCTCGAACTCCTCCGCGGCAGCGGCGGCGCGCATCCGGGTCTCGAGGTCGCGCTCGATCGCAGCGTACCGGCCGGACAGGAAGTCGGTCACCTGGCCGATGCTCGCGCGGTAGTCCTCGCGGGAGATGTAGTCGACGCAGGGCGCTGTGCAGCGCTTGATGTAGTAGTCCAGACACGGGCTGCCGCTGCGCCGGCCGGGCTCGGGACCGGTGCAGGAGCGGAACATGAACACCTTCGCCAGCACCTCCAGCGTGGCGCGCACGCGCTTGGCGTTCGAGTACGGCCCGAAGTACGCCCGGCCCGGGCGATGGCGCTCGCGCGTGAAGTACACGCGTGGATACGGCTCGTCGAGCGAGATTGCGATGAACGGATACGACTTGTCGTCGCGCAGCCGGATGTTGAACCGCGGGCGGTACTGCTTGATGAACCCCTGCTCGGTCAGCAGCGCCTCGGACTCGCGAG
Source organism: uncultured Solirubrobacterales bacterium (assembly GCA_963736555.1). Taxonomy (GTDB): domain Bacteria; phylum Actinomycetota; class Thermoleophilia; order Solirubrobacterales; family Solirubrobacteraceae; genus Palsa-744. The sequence goes on along the minus strand of CAVTPC010000011.1, from coordinate 144,239 downwards.
GCGACGACCACGCACTCGACATGGGCGACCGCCGCGACCATCTCGGCGTGCCCGGGGGATCCCGTCCCCCGCCCGCCCTGGGCTTTGGAGAAGTGCGAGGCCACGCGCTTGCGGATCGACACGGCCTTGCCGACATAGATGACCCGGCCGCGCTCGTCCCGGAACAGATACACGCCGGGTTGGTCCGGCAGCGCGCGCCGTTGCGCGGCGAGGCTGCTCGCGGGGGTCTCGGTGGAGTCGGTCGTGTTCTCGGCGGGCGCCTCGGTGGGCATGTGTTCGAGGATAGGCGCCGACCGGCGCGGCGAGGTCCGCTCGATCAGTACGCCCGCCAGCGCCTGACGACCGCGACCAGCGCATAGACGATCCCGGCGACGAGCATGAACCAGAGCAGCTCGCCGAGGCCGTTCTGCCACATGCGCGCGCGTGACATCCACAGCAGCACGGCGAGGGCGATCGCCCCGTACAACAGCCCCCGGTAGCGGTCGCCGAGGCTGTGCAGGGCGACGCGGTTTTCGCGGTAGAACCGCAGCCCGAGATAGCCGATCGCGACACCGAACCCGATGTAGAGCAGCGCTTCGAACGTGTTCGTCACCTGTCCGCCCGACGGCAGGAAGTAGACCGCCGCGGCGATCAGCACCACGATCGCGACGTTGCGGGTCATTTTGAGCTCGCTGCTCACGTCTGGAGCGTAGACCAAGTCCAAGACTGTCCCGCCAGTCTCACTCCACCAGCGCCTCCAATCGCGCGTAGGCCTCCTCGACCGCCCGGTGCGCGGCAGTGTGGCGGGCCTCGGACTTGGCCGACTCGTATTGCGTCGCCCAGGCGGCCGGATCGGCGAGCTGGTCCTCGAGCTCGCGCATCGCCGCCTCGGCCTGTTCGACCGCGAGCTCGGCGGCGGCTTGGGCCGAGAGACGGTTCTTCGACGGGCCGGCTGGCTTGGACTTGGGCTTGCGCTTGGACCCGTTCCCGCTACTGGTCCCGTCGGGTGCGGACGCCGACGTAGACCGGTCCGCGTGCTTTGTAGAAGCTGGTGTTGTTCCATCCGGCGCATGCGCCGGATGGCGATGCGGCGCATGCGCCGCATCGTGGGAGCGCGCATGCGCGCTCCCAGACCGGGACGCATGCGTCCCGGTCGCCCGACCCGCATGCGGGTCGGGCTTCAGCTTATTAATGCGCGCATGCGCGCCTACGCCTTTTGCTGCATGCGGGCCCTGTGGACTTGCCGCATGCGGCAAGGTCCCACCCAATTCGCTACGACGTTCGTCTCGAACCCGCACGTACTCGGGCCAGCCGCCGACATAGCTGCGCAGCGCCCCATCCTCGACGGCGACCGTACGCGTGCCGACCGCGTCGAGCAGCGCCCGGTCGTGGGAGACGAGCAGGATCGCACCCGTGAACCCGCGCAACGCGTCCTCCAGCGCCTCGCGGGACTCGATGTCGAGATGGTTCGTGGGCTCGTCGAGAATCAGCACATTGGCGCCGGAATGAACCAGCACCGCCAGCGACAGGCGCCGGCGCTCCCCACCGGAGAGCCCGTCCAGGGGTTTTTCGGCGGCCTCGCCGGAGAACAGGAACCGCCCGAGCAGCGCCCGCGCCTTGTTCGGTGTCAAGCCCGTGGCCCGCTGAGCGGCCTCCAGCACGCTCTGGCCGGGCTGACCGCCCGCGCCGAGCTCGTCGGCGTGCTGGGACAGATACCCGACCGTGACGTTGTGCCCGGTGCTCAGCCTGCCCGCCGCCAGCGGACGACGCCCGCTGAGCGTCTCGATCAGCGTCGTCTTGCCGGACCCGTTCGGTCCGACGAGCGAGACGTGCTCGCCGCGCTCCAGCCACAGCTCGGCCTGCTCGAGCAGGGTCAGCGGCGGCTCGCCCGCCGCGCCGACCTCGACACGAGCATCTGTCAGCTCGAACACGACCCGTCCGGAGCGCTCGGGCGCCTTGAACGCGAACTCCAGGCCCTGCTTTGATTCGGGCCCACCCACCCCCCGCTCGATGCGCTCGATCTTCGACAGCTGCTTGACGCGCGACTGCGCCTGGCGCGCCTTGGTCGCCTTGGCGCGAAACCGCTCGATGAACCGTTCCATGCGCGCGATCTCGGCCTGCTGCTTGTCGATCGCCTTGCCGAGCGCGATCTCGCGCGCGGCCTGCTCGCGACGCCAGGCGTGCCAGCTGCCGGCGAAGAACCTGGACCGGCCGGCCTCGAGCTCGAGCACCGACGTGCCGACGGCCTCCAGGAACCAGCGGTCGTGCGCGACCAGCACGACGACCGCATCGAGGGAGACGAGCGTCTGCTCGAGCCACTCCAGCGACTCGATGTCGAGGTGGTTGGTGGGCTCGTCCAGCAGCAGCACGTCGGCGCTCGTGGCCAAGGCGCGAGCCAGCGAGGCGCGTGTGAGCTGGCCGCCGGAGAACGTGTCCAGCGCACGATCGAGATCTCCGTCGGCGAACCCGAGTCCGTGGGCCATCGCGGTGGCACGGTCGCGCCACAGATACCCTCCGCGCGTCTCCAGCTTGGCCTGTGCGCGGGCGTACCGATCGAGCGTTGCCTCGTCGGCCGTGCCCGCGGCCATGCGCGCCTCCAGCTCGGTGAGCTCACCCTCGATCTGCAGCTCCTCGGAGCACCCCGACAGGATGTACTCGCGCAATGGCATCCCGCGCTCCCGCGGAGGACGCTGATCGTGCAGGGCGATCCTGACGCCCTTCCCGACGCTCAGCTCGCCGCGATCGAACGAGCTCTCGCCCGCCAGCATCCGCAGCAGCGTGGTCTTGCCGGCGCCGTTGCGAGCAGCGATCGTCATCCGTTCGCGGCGCTCGAGCTTGAACGAGACGCCGCGCAGCAACGGCTGCCCGGCCATGTCGACGTGCAGGTCGGATGCGATCAGTAGGGCCATCGGCTGCTGATGGTAGGCGCCGGGTCATCGCCGTCCGGCCAGGCAGACTGGGATGAGGCACGGCGAGTCGGCCTGCGGGGCGCGGATGGTGAGACCCGAGAGTCCCCGGACGAGCGCGCCGGCCGCGTGCTGCGCTAGCATCCGGCGCGCGATGCGCCGCCCGCTGAGGACCCTGCTGACCACCGTGAGCACATCCATGCTGATGCTGCTCGTGCTCGCCCCGGCCGCCCTGGCCGAAAACGACGGGCGCGGGTTCTACGGGGCCACCGACGACGAAGTCGTCACCTACGCGGGCTTCATCGTGATCGTGTTCTTTCCGCTGTTCGTGTTCACGATGAGCATGATCCAGCGCCATCTGGAGAAGCGCAAGGAAGCGGCCAAGGCCGCCAAGAAGCACCTCGGCGCAGCCGACTACCGCGGCGGCTGGTAGACCCGCCGGGCGTGCGGGCGGGCCCCTGAATTCGGGATCGCGCCCGATGAGTGATCAGCCGCAGGACGCCGAGGAGCCGGACGCCGTTCAGGAGCCCGACGCCGTTCGCTACGAACGCGTGGGCGCCGCGGCGGTGATCACGATCGACCGCCCCCACCGGCGCAATGCGGTGGACGGCGCCACGGCCGCGCGCCTGCACGAGGCGTACCTGCGGTTCGAGGCCGATGACGATGCGCGCGTGCTGGTGCTGACGGGCGCCGGTGGGGTGTCGTTCTGCGCCGGAGCCGACCTGAAGGCGACGGACACGATGGCCGGCAGGCTGATGTCGGCGGAGGGGCCGATGGGGTTCACCAGGCTGACGCCGTCCAAGCCGGCGATCGCGGCGATCGCGGGATTCTGCCTGGCGGGCGGCCTGGAGCTGGCGTTGTGGTGCGACCTGCGGATCGCCACCGAGGGCTCGACGCTCGGGTATCCAGAGCGGCGCTGGGGCGTGCCGCTGATCGATGGCGGAACGCAGCGGCTGCCGCGGATCGTTGGGTTGGGGCGGGCGCTCGATCTGATCCTGACGGGGCGCATGATCGACGCGCGTGAAGCGCTGGACATGGGGTTGCTGACCGAGGTCGTGCCGGCGGGCGCGCACCTGGAGCGGGCGCTCGCGCTTGCTGAGGGGCTGGCGCGGTTTCCGCAGCGGACGATGCTCGCCGATCGGCGCGCGGCGATCGAGGGATTGGGGATGCCGCTCGCGGACGGGCTCGAGCTGGAGGCGCAGGCCGGACCAGAGGTGTTCGAGGATGGCGCACAGGGCGCCAGACGGTTCGCCGCGGGTGAGGGCCGCGGCGGGGCCGGCGCGGGTGTTTAGGCGCGGGTGTCTAGTAGTGCTCCGTTAGGTTGGTGGTGGGTGTAGGTGGTGGTCGGGCGGCAGCTCTCTGTGGCAGGTGGGGCAGGCTCCGTGCCAGCAGGCCAGGAGCTCTTGTAGCTCCCGGACGACCCCGAAGAGGGTCAGGCTGCCGCCCTGGTTGGAGGGCGCCGGGTTCGCTCCAGGGTGAGGAATGCGTGCGCGATGGAAACGAGGGTGACGTGGTGGTGCCAGCCGCGGTAGGTGCGGCCCTCGAAGTGATCGAGTCCGAGCGCGTCCTTGAGCTCGCGGTAGTCGTGCTCGATCCGCCAGCGCAGCTTCGCCAGTTTCACCAGTGTCTTCAGCGGTGTGTCGGGCGGGAGGTTGGAGAGCCAGTACTTGGTCGGCTCGTCCTTGCCGTCGGGCCACTCGCACAGCAGCCAGTTCACCTCGAGTTCCTCGCCGTTTCTGTTGGCGTTGTTGCGCAGGTGGATGTTCGCGGGGCGGACCCGCAGCGCCAAGAACCTCGAGGTCATGCTGCCGCGCGTCCCCTCCCGCCAAGTGACTATCTGAGCGGTCTGTTTGCCAGCGGCGAGAGCCAGCTGCCTCAGCGAAGAGGGAGCCTCGCGATAGCGCGGCTTGGGTGGACGCCCAGCGCCTTTCCACTCCGGGCGCTCGGGCTGGACCTGCTCGCTATAGGCGGAGGTGACACCCTTGACGTCCAACACGTACCGCAGCTCGCGCTTCTCGAGCTCCTCGCGGAACTCGGTGACATCACCGTACGCACCATCGCCGAGGATAACTCCCCGGCTCGATCGCCCAGCCGATGAGCTCATCGATCATCCCGAGCGCCTGCCGCCATTTCTCGACGTGGTGCTCATCCTGCGGCAGCTTGGCTTTCTCACGCCGATCATGGTTGAACTCGCTGTCCTCGTCCCACTCCTGCGGTATGAACAGCCGCCAGTCAAGCGGACACGACGCCCGCTCTGACGCGGCGTTGATCGACACCCCGAGCTGACAGTTGCCGACCTTTCCGAGCGCGCCGGAATACTGGCGCGCGACCCCGACCGACATCTTCCCGAACTTCGGGAACCCGGTGTCGTCAACGATCCACGCCTCGGGCTCGATCTCGGTGCTCACTCGCTGCGCCAACGCCCTACGCACCGGCTGCCAATCCCACGGCGACTGGTTCACAAACTGCTGCAAGCACTGCTCGTCCCCGTCATCGAGCCTCCCGGCCATCGGCTCGATCGACTTGCGCTTGCCGTCCAGCATCAGCCCGCGCAGATACACCCCGCCCCAACGCCGCTGGTCCTTCCGGCGCATCGAGTCGAACATCTCCCCAGAGAACTCCTCCAGCCGCCCCCGCACACGCGCAAGCTCACCCAGCGAAAGACCAGCCACAGCCTGCATCTTGACCTCCCCAATCGACACCAGCATCGACGAGAGATTCGAGATCCCACCCCAAAGACCTTTAACCTAACGGAGCACTACTAGGTAGGTGAGTAGGTGGGGAGTGGAGTAGGTGGGGAGGGCTCGGTGTTGTTTATTTTTTTGCTCGGTATAACAATAGTTCTAGGTATATACAAAAGATATCGGGCTCTTTATCTTGCCCCTGTATATCTTTAGTATATATCTAGTACCATTGTTATACCCAGTTTTAAAATTGCAACACACACCCCTCCCCATCCACCCCGCCTGACACCGCCCAACACCGCCAGCCGAGCCTCGACCCCTGTGAGTGGTCGCACCGATATCCTCGGCTGACGATGGCGTACTTCGTAACAGGCGCGACCGGGTTCATCGGACGCAGGCTCGTGGAGCAACTGCTCGACAAGCGCCAGGGCAAGGTGTATGCACTGGTCCGCGAGAGCTCGACGGACAGGCTGGACGACCTGATCGAGCGCTGGGCCGCGGTCGCGGGTGTGGGCGTCAGAAAACGTGTGGTTCCGGTGATCGGCGATCTGCGCCGGCCGCTGCTGGGGGCGGAGCAGGAGCGCGTGGAGGAGCTGCGCGGGAAGATCGAGCACTTCTTTCATCTGGCCGCGATCTACGACATGACCGCGCCGGTGGAGCAGAACACCGCGGTGAACGTCGGCGGGACGACGCACGCGGTCGAACTGGCGCGCGCGCTGGAGGCGGGCCGGCTGCACCATGTCTCCTCGATCGCGGTCGCCGGCACATACAAGGGAATGTTCGAGGAGGACATGTTCGACGAGGGCCAGCGCCTGCCCTCGCCGTACCACCGCACGAAGTTCGAGTCCGAGCGGATCGTGCGCGAGCAGCCATACGTGCCGTGGCGCGTCTACCGCCCGGGGATCGTCGTCGGCGACTCGCGCACCGGGGAGATGGACAAGATCGACGGGCCGTACTACTTCTTCAAGGCGATCCAGCGGATGCGCCAGCTGCTGCCGGAGTGGACGCCGCTCGTCGGCCTCGACCTGGGCAACACGAACGTCGTGCCGGTCGACTGGGTGGCATGCGCGCTCGAGCACATCGCCCACGAGCCCGACCTCGACGGACACGCGTTCCATCTGACCGACCCGCGCCGCCAGCGCGTGGACGAGCTGATCAACGAGCTCGCCCGGGCCGCCCACGCGCCCAGGATCGCGGTGAGCATCGACAAACGCCTGACCGACCCGCTGCCCAAGTGGCCATTGCAGCTCGCCTTGGCGCTGCCGCCGTGGCGCCAGGTCAGAAACCTCGCGTTGCGCGAGCTGGGCATTCCCCAGGAGGTGCTCGAGCACATGGAGCTCGTGCCCCGGTTTGACACCCTCCAGGCGAGCCGGGCACTCGCTGGCTCGCCGCTTGCAGAGCCGCCCCCGCTGCACGACTACGCCGCGCGACTGTGGGACTACTGGGAGCGCGACATGGACCAGGGCATGGCGCGCGGACGTACGCTCCAAGAGGCGCTCGAGGGCCGGCACGTGATGATCACCGGCGCCTCCTCGGGGATCGGGCGCTCGACCGCGCTGAAGGTCGCCGCCGCGGGCGGGGTGCCGCTGCTGGTGGCGCGCAACGTCGAGAAGCTGGAGGAGGCGCGCGCGGAGATCGTCGCGGCCGGCGGGACGGCGTACGTATACGCGGCCGACCTGTCGGACATGGAGTCGGTCGACCGGCTGGTGGAGCGCGTATTGGCCGATCATCGCAACGTCGACATGCTCGTCAACAACGCCGGGCGCTCGATCCGCCGCTCGATCGCGCTCAGCTACGAACGCTTTCACGACTTCGAACGGACGATGCAGCTGAACTACTTCGGCGCCGTCAAGCTGATCATCGGCCTGTTGCCGCACATGCGCGACCGCGGGTCCGGGCACATCGTGAACATCTCCTCGATCGGCGTGCAGACCAACCCACCCCGGTTCTCGGCCTACGTCGCCTCCAAGGCGGCGCTCGACGCGTTCACGCGCGTGGTCGCCTCGGAGGTGGTGGGAGACGGGGTCACGTTCACGACGATCCACATGCCGCTCGTGCGCACCCCGATGATCGCCCCGACGAAGATGTATGACGCGTTTCCGGCGATCACCCCGGACGAGGCGGGAGACATGATCTGCGAGGCGCTGCGCGCGCGCCCCAAGCACATGGGCACCCGCCTGGGCACGTTCGGCGAGGTCGCCTACGCGCTGTCGCCGAAAGCGGTCGATCGCCTGCTGCACCTCGCCTACCGCGTATTCCCGGACTCGGCGGCCTCGAAGGGTCAGCGCGACGTCGAGGAGCGGGCCTCGTTCGAGCAGATCGCGATGGCCACGCTGACGCGGGGCGTGCACTGGTAGCCGCGCAGGACAACGCGATCGAGGTGCGCGGCCTGCACAAGCGCTACGGCGAGTATGAGGCGGTGCGCGGGATCGACATAGACGTGCGGCGCGGAGAGGTGTTCGGCCTGTTGGGGCCCAACGGCGCGGGCAAGACGACGACGGTCGAGATTCTCGAGGGGTACCGGCGGCGCACGAGCGGCGAGGTGTCGGTGCTGGGGTATGACCCGGCCAGGCGGCAGATCGAGCTGCGCCGGCGGATCGGGATCGTGCTGCAGTCCGGCGGGATCTACAGCCACGTCACCCCGCGCGAGGCGCTGCGCCACTGGGCGCGGTTCTACCCACGACCACGCGACGTCGAAGAGGTCCTGCAGCTGGCCGGGCTGACGGAGAAGGCGGACGTCCGCAGTCGCAAGCTCTCGGGCGGCCAGCTCAGGCGGCTGGACCTGGCGCTGGCGCTGGTCGGCGACCCGGAGCTGATGTTCCTCGACGAGCCGACGACCGGGTTCGATCCCGAGGCCAGACGCGACGCGTGGGAGACCGTGCGCAAGCTCCGTGAGCTGGGCAAGACCGTGCTGCTGACGACGCACTATCTCGACGAGGCGCAGGCGCTGGCAGACAGGGTGGCGATCGTCAAGGACGGACGGATCCTGGCGATCGGAGCGCCACGCGAGCTGCACGTCGGGGCGTCGCAATATCGGGTCGCGTGGCGTAACGGGTCCGGCGAGACGATCGAACGCCAGACCGACGATCCGACGCGCCTGCTGAACGAGCTCACCGCCGAGGCGCTGGCCAGGGGCGAGCGTCTGGAGGAGCTGAGCGTCGGCCGCCCGACGCTCGAGGATGTGTACCTGGAGCTGACCGCGGATGCCTGACGCGATGGCACTCACGTGGCGCCAGTACCGCCTTGAGCGGCGCATGTTCTGGCGCAACCCGAGCGCGGCGTTCTTCAACTTCGTCTTGCCGCTGCTGTTTTTGCTCGGCGGCGGTGCGATCCTGCACGGCAATCAGAGCCAGCTGAACAAGCTGGTGCCGGCGATCGCCGGCATGAGCGTGATGTCGACGACGTTTACCGCGCTCGCCTACAACATCGTGTTCCTGCGCGAGCGCGGCGTGCTGAAGCGGATCAGGGGCACACCGCTGCCGACGGGCTCCTACTTCGGCGGCGTGGCGGCCAACGCGGTCACGAATACGTCGCTCCAGATCGCGATCATCGTGCTCGCCGGACGGCTGGTCTTCGGCATCGGCTGGCCTCGGGACTGGGCGGAGCTGATCGTGTTCGTCCTCGCGGGGGTCATCTGCTTGGCCGCCCTCGGCGTCGCGTTCGCGCATGCCATCCCGAACTTCGAGTCCACCGCCGCGTACGTCAACGCCGTGTTCCTGCCGGTCGTGTTCGTCTCCTTCTACGCGTTCGACACCTCATCGGCCCCGGAATTCGTGCGCACTCTCGCCGACGCACTACCGCTGAAGCCGCTGATCGACGGGCTGTACGCGGCGATGGTGAGTGGCTCGGGCCTGCAGAGCAACCTCGACGCGCTGGCCGTGATCGGGCTGTGGGGCGTGTTCGGGATCTGGCTGGCGGTGCGGGGATTCACGTGGGAGCAGCGGCGCGGATAGGCTGTGCTGCGAAGCCTTACGCCGGGCCCATGACGCCAGACCATGGCGGACGCGCGATCGAGGAGCGAAGGGGGAGCACACATGCAGCGGTTGGCCGAGGATGTGTATCAACTGAAGGGCTGGCCGAAGAACGCGATCAACGTGTACGTGATCGGCGACGTGCTGATCGACGCGGCGACGCGCCAGGCCGAGAAGCGGATCATGCGCCAGGTCGACGGCAGAACGATCAACGCGCACGCGCTCACCCACGCACACCCAGACCATCAGGGATCGAGCCACGCGATCTGCGAGCAGCTCGGCATCCCGCTGTGGTGCGGACAGAACGACGTGCCGGCGATGGAGGTCCCGGGCAGCGTGATCGCGCGCAATGCACCACGAGTCGTCAGGGGCTTTCAAGAACGCTTCTGGGTCGGCCCTCCCCACCCGGTGGCCCGCGCGCTGACCGATGGAGACGAGGTGGCCGGCTTCACGGTGCTCGAGACGCCGGGCCATACACCCGGTCACGTCTCCTTCTGGCGCGAGCACGACCGGGTGCTGATCGCCGGCGACGTGCTCACAAACATGAACCTGAGCACCGGCATCACCGGCCTGCACGAACCGCTCGCGTTCGCCACCCCCGACCCGGTGCGCAACCGCGCCTCGGCACGCCGACTGGCCGAGCTGCGACCGGCGCTAGCGTGCTTCGGGCACGGCCCGCCGCTGCGCGATCCGGACAAGCTGGCTGATTTCGTCGCGCAGTTGCCCGCCGACTGAGCGATGGCGCAAAGCATCTTCGTATCCTCCGCCGACGGGCGATTCGAGCCGACCGAGCACGCGCGTGGTCCGTGGGACCCGAACGCGCTGCACGGAGGCGCCCCGGCGGCGCTGATCGCCAGGGCGTTCGAGCGCACGACACCAGGCGAGGAGCTGCCGATCGCGCGGCTCGGGTTCGAGTTCCTGCGGCCGATCCCGTTCGCCGAGTTGGAGGTGACGACGGAGATCGTACGCCCCGGCAGGCGCGTGCAGGAGCTGACCGCCGAGCTGAGAACCGCCTCTGACGACGGCGAGGACTCGGCCGGCGAGCTGATCGGGCGGGCCAGCGCGCTGCGCATCCAGGCCGTTGCAGAGGGACTGCCCGATCCCGACGATCGTCGTCAACGGCCGGGCCCCGAGCCGGTACAGGCACTGCCCGGTCCGGAGCAGGGCCAGGTCGTGAAGTTCGCGCTGAACGACCTCGAGGCGAGCAGTCTGGCGACGACTGGCATGGAGATGAGCTGGCTCACCGATCCATGGGCGCTTGGACCGGGCAGGGTGTGGATGCGCCTGCGCGAGCCGATCGTGCCGGGCGAGGAGGCATCGCCGCTGGTCAGGTTGGTGGCGACCGCGGACTTCGGCAACGGGATCAGCGCGGAGCTGCGGTTCGACTCCTACCTGTTCATCAACGCCGACCTGACGATCCACCTGTGGCGGGCGCCGCGGGGCGAGTGGATCGGGCTGGACGCGAAGACGGTGCTGATGGACGGCGGCACGGGCACGGCCGAAAGCGTGCTCCACGACGAGCACGGCCCGGTGGGGCGCGCGTTTCAGACGCTCGTCGTTCAACCACGCTGAGAATCCTTTTTGCGACCGCAGCCCTCCTATGTGTACCTCGATACTCAATCGACCGTCAGAAGGGGAGGCTCATCGTGATCATCGTCTATCTCATCGCGGCCGCGGCCGTCGTCTGTGGCTGCGTCTATATCGGCAGGGCCCGCTCTCGTGGCTGACCGCGGCCCGCTTGCCAGCGCCTCCATCGCCCGCCACCTCGCGCGCGGAGCGATCGGCTTCGGGCTGATCAGCTTGGCGGTGGCGCTGCTGCCGAGCGTCGGCCCAGCCGCGCTCCTGCTCGCACCCCCCGGGCTGATCGCACTCGGTGGCTGCCCCACCTGCTGGATCGCCGGGTTGATCGAGACCGTCTCCGCCGGGCGCCTCCAGCGCGCCTGCACCGAGAGCAGCTGCGCGCTGCGTAGACCCCCGACCGCCACAACGACGAGAGCGTTGCCGCATGCAGGGGATTGAATGTGAGGAGCTGCGCAAGTCCTACGGCGAGGTCAAGGCCCTCGACGGCGTGTCGTTCGTGGCCGAGCCTGGCGAGATCCTCGCGCTCCTGGGTCCAAACGGCTCGGGCAAGACGACGACCGTGCGGATCCTCACGACCCTGTCCACACCGGACTCCGGTTCGGCGCGCGTCGCCGGCAGGGATGTCGTCGGCAACGCGACGCGGGTCCGACGGGTAATCGGACTGACGGCCCAAGAAACGATTCTTGACAGCTTTCTCACCGGCAAGGAGTACCTCGAAATCGTCGCACGCCTGCGCCACATACCTCCTCCGCGGCGCAAGCGAGAAATCGCTGCGCTCTTGACCGAGTTCGAGCTGGACGAGGTGGCACGATCCCCGATCGGCGGCTACTCGGGTGGGATGCGCCGGCGCCTGGACGTCGCGACCAGTCTCGTCGGCAGACCGCTTGTGCTGTTTCTGGATGAGCCCTCCACCGGCCTCGATCCACACAGCCGCGAGCGCATGTGGGATGCGATTCGCCGGCGCGCACACGAGGGTGCGACCGTGCTGCTCACCACGCAGTACATGGAGGAGGCGGACGCGCTCGCCAAGTCGGTCATCGTGCTCGCGCGGGGACAGGTCATCGAGCGTGGTACGCCCAATGCGCTGAAGGATACGATCGGGGGCAGTGTCGTGGAGTTGACTCTGGCGGACCCCGATCAGAGAGATGCGGCGATGGCATGCCTTGCGGGAGCAGGCGATCCATCACCTCCGAGGGAAAGACCGGAGGTATTGGGCTTCGTCCTGCTGCCGTCCAGCCCTCCACTGCTCACGATCTTGCAGCGCTTGGACACAGACAACGTCGCGGTGAGCGATGTGATCGTGCGCCGTCCAACGCTCGACGAGGCGTTCCTGCACCTCACCCGTAAGGCTGACGACGCGCCCGAGCGTGAGCCGGCGCTGGAGACACGATAGGCATGTCGGGCTCATTGGGGCGGGCGACGGCAGACGTGATCACGCTGATGCAACGCAGCCTCATCCGCTATCAGCGCAGACCCGATGTGATCGTATTCATACTCATCCAGCCATTTATATTGCTGCTGCTGTTTCGCTATGTCATCGGCGGCGCCATACACATACCGGGAGTAGACTATGTCGAGTACCTCACGCCGGCCGTGATCACACTCGCCATCATCAACGCGTCGTCAGCGCTCGGCGGAGGACTGACCGAGGATCTCGTGTCAGGCTCCCTGGATCGCCTACGTGTCCTGCCGATCACGCGTTCGTCGTATCTCACCTCTCGCATCTTGTATGACACGGTGAGAAATATGTTCGTCATCCCGCTGATGTGGCTACTCGGACTGGCGGTCGGGTTCCATTTCAGCGGTACTGCCGTCAACATAATTCTCGGGTGTGCCCTGGTGCTTGCGCTCGGAGTTGCGTTTGCCTGGATCTCGATGTTGGTGGGCCTATGGAGCGGCTCGATCGAGGCGACCCAGGGCATTACAATTCTCATCTTCATCCTGTCAGGCTTCCTCTCCTCCGGCTTTGTACCGGTCTCCACGATGCCCTCCTGGCTGCAGGGTGTCGCCAATGCAAGCCCGGTCACGCACGTCGACAACGCGCTGCGCATGCTTACGACGAGCGCCAGCGGTCACGTGACACACGAAATCCTCGCCGCGCTCGCCACCATCGCCGCCATCCTGCTCGTGACGATCCCGCTCTCCATCAGGCGCTACTCCCATCACACGCAATAGCTCGCCATGATCAACGACAAGGTTGCCATCATCGGCGCCGGCTCCTCGGGCATCGCGGCGTGCCAGGTTTTGGACGAGCGGAAAATCCCCTTTGACTGCTTTGAGAAGGGATCGGATGTCGGCGGCCTGTGGAGATACGAAAACGACAACGCACTGGCGTCGGCATACCGCTGTCTGCACCTCAATACATCTCGCGAGATGGCGCGGTACGCGAGCTACCCGATGCCGGACGACTACCCCGACTTTCCCCATCACACGCAGATGCTCTCCTACCTCGAGGCCTATGTCGAGCACTTTGGCTTCAGGGACAGGATCCATTTCCGCACCGAGGTCATGCGCGTGCAGCCCGTCGACGGCGCTTGGGAGGTGCAATCGCGAGCCTCCGACGGACGAGACGCGGAGCGAGCGCTACGCCGCGGTGCTCGTCGCCAGCGGACACCACTGGGATCCCCGCCGGCTCGACCCCGCCCTCCCGGGAACGTTCGCGGGGAGGGAGATCCACTCCCACTTCTATCGGACCGCAGAGAGCTTCGCGGGTCAGAACGTGCTCGTGGTCGGGAACGGCGACTCGGCGATGGACATCGCCTGCGACACCTCCCGAGTCTCGCGGATGACATTTCTCGCCGCCCGGCGAGGCGCTTGGATCATTCCGAAATACCTCGGCGGCGAACCGATCGACCTGGTCAGCAGCAAACTCCAGTCCCGTGTCCCGATCGCTCGCGAGGTGGCGACCGGGGTGCTGCTCAACGTTGGCAGCTCGCTGCTCGCGCGGAGGATCGCCTCGATCCACGGACGGCCCGAGGATCACGGGCTGCCAAAGCCGGACGGCGGACTGGCACGCGCCAACGCAACGGCCTCCCCTGAGATCCTGTTGCGAATCGGGCATGGCCGGGTGCGACCGAAGCCGTGGATCTCACGGCTCGATGGAGACCGAGTCCGCTTCGAGGACGACTCGGCCGAGGAGGTCGACAGCATCGTCTATTGCACCGGCTACAAGGTCACCCTGCCCTTTCTCGCGAATGAGATCATCGACCCCAAGGACAACGCGGCGCCTCTCTACAAGCGGGTCGTGCATCCCGATCGACCGGGCCTGTACTTCATCGGGCTGATCGACGTGCAGGGTCCGGTGAACCCACTATCAGAGCTGCAAACAGCGTGGGTCGCCGACCTCCTCGAGGGCAAGGTTGGCTTGCCGTCACGCTCACAGATGCAGCAGGCCATCGCTCAGGAAGATCGCCGACGGCGCAAGCGCTTCGGCTCGGCCGGCAGACACCCGATCCACGTCGACTACTTCCCCTACCTGCACGCCCTCCAGCGCGAGCGCAAGCGCCGGCGCCGTGGCGGGCGCAGGAGTTTCGCCGCACCGCGCTCGGAGGATGCGCGCCTGCCGGTGTCGGCACGGTAGGTATCTCGCGCTCGCCGTGGAGCTCCCACAGCGAGCGGGTGTGCCATACGCCGATCCGGTCATTCCTCCCAGCGAAACCCTGTAGCAGCGGGCGCTGGCGTCAGTGGACTCGAGGGCAGCCCGTCGGGCAGCGCGGAGGGCCGCCCGTCGATCCCAGCGGCGCCCTCGTCATCTGTCACGGTGTCGTAGTAGCCCGTCGGGGTGATGTCGTTCGGAGTCTCGGGGTGAAAGATGGAGGCGAGGTACTGCGCCTGACCACGACCGGGGCCCAGCTCGAACATGCCCCCGCCGTAGACGCCGATGCCCTGCTCGGCGCAGAAGGCATACACACCGCACACATCCTCGAGCGAGCCGAAACGCGATGGCTTGATGTTGAGCATTCGCGGTGCAAACGGCAGCGCTTCGATGTCGGCGATCGAGCCGATCGGCGCATCCCAGGTGATCCGATCGCGATACGGCGCGAGCGCGGCGTCAGCCTCCGGAGTGGCCAGATTGGGGTCCTCCATCCAGACGTTCGGGAAGACCTCGGCCACCTGCCGGTACAGAACGGGGTCGGCCGGGCATCCCTCGTTGAGATCCGGGGCAAAGCCCTTGAAGTCGACCGTGTCGAGTGCATTCAGCTCGGCGAGTTCGTCCACGAGCCGATCGCCCCAGGCGAACGCGTTGAGCTTCAGGCGCAGACCCGGATAACGGTCGAGCATCTTGCGCATCCCGTCGGCCGAGGGTGGCTCGCCGAGGCGCGCCGAGAACACGAACTCCATCGGTTGCGGCTCCAATCCGACCACCTCGTGCAGTGCACGGCCGGCCTGGCGCAGCGCGAGGTCGAGCGCGGCCGAGTGAAACGCCCAACGCCGCCACACCCGGCAAGCGCGGAGCAGGGGCTCTGTCGGGAACAGGTCCAGCCCGTCGATGTGAGCGCCCAGCTCGGCCAGCGTCCACGATCCGGCCAGGTCCGGAGCGCCGACACGCTGGAACGCAAGCTGGTCCTCGTTCAAGGTGGTGATATCCTCGCCGACGCCTTCCTCACCGCCGCCTCGCAGGCACACGACGGTCGTCAATCTCTCAAAGCCGATGTCCCTTGACAGTCCTTGCAGGCTGCAGGACTCGATCTCCAGCGGCAGGTCGGCGAGCTTGGCGAAGGTGGATGACATGTGGCTCCTTTGTTGCTGTCGAAAATAACGGTGTAATGAGAATCTTTGTCAGGTTTGCCCGAGCATGATGGGGTCTCTCCGTCTCTTCGCGGACGAGAGCCAGTAACGGCATCGTTGGAAGGCGTAGGTGGGAAGCGCCGCGTGCCCGTGACTCTTCATGGGAAAGAGCGGATGCCAGTCGACCGCCACACCCTGGACGTGGGCTTGGGCCAAGCGACGCAAGAGCTCCCTTACCTCGTCCTCGGTCATTGTGAAGAGCTGCTGCAGGGAGCTCTCCAGGTCTGGATCGAGGACCTCGTACGCCTCGCGCGGGGCCACCCCCTGGATGAGATTCGCCGCCGGCCTGTCATCCACCAGCGCGTCGAGGCCCACGAGCAGCTCCGCGCGGTCCACGGCCAGGATCGCCGCGCGCTCGGGGAGATGTGCTCGGTGCAGCGCAAGCGTCGCGGCGACACGGAACAGCTCGAGCTCCGCGTGCGCCAGCAGATGTGCGCGCAGGCGCATGGCCTGGGCGATGAGGGCGTCATGGCTCTTGGCCGAGACCACAAACGGCAAGACTGAGAGCGCCGGCGCCGCGTCGGTCGCGCAGGCTATCTCGACCTCCTGTGCCCGGGGAGCCTCCTCCAAGATCGCGTGCGCATTGGTGCCGCTCATCCCAAACGAAGAGATACCCGCGCGGCGCGGACGATCGCCCGCGGGCCAGCTCACCGGTGAGCTGAGCAGCGCCACCTCGCCCTCCGACCAATCTATAAGCGAGGAGGGCTCGTCTGCATGCAGGGTCTTTGGCAGCAGCCCGTGGCGCATCGCCATCACCATCTTGATCACCCCGGCCACGCCCGAGGCAAGCTGGGTGTGGCCGATATTGGACTTGACCGTGCCGAGCCGCACCGCTCCGTTGGTGCGCTGCTGCCCGTAGGTCGCCATGATCGCCCGCGCCTCGATCGGATCGCCCAGAGGAGTGCCGGTGCTGTGGGCCTCGACCACGTCGACGTCGGTCGGCGCGAGGCCGGCCTTCGCGAGCGCCCGGCGGATCACCTTCTCCTGGGCGGGACCATTGTGCGCGGTGAGGCCGTTCGAGGCGCCATCCTGGTTGATCGCCGAGCCGCGCAGCAGCGCAAGCACGCTGTGGTCATGCGCGCGGGCATCGGAGAGGCGCTCCAACAGCAAAAGGCCCACGCCCTCGGAGAAGCCCGCACCATCCGCGCCTGCGCCAAAGGACTTGCAGCGCCCATCCGGGGCGAGGCCGCGCTGGCGGGAGAGGGGGATGAACAAGGTCGGTGTCGAGAGCACCGTCACTCCGCCCGCCAGCGCCAGCGAGCATTCCCCCGCGCGCAGCGCCTGGCTGGCAAGATGGATCGCCACGAGCGAGGAGGAGCAGGCGGTGTCGATACTGACCGCCGGTCCCTCGAGGCCGAAGGTGTAGGCCAGGCGCGCCGAGACGATGCTCGTGGCGCTGCCGGTGAGACGAAGATGCTGGAGCTCAGGCGGGTCGGCGTCCAGACCGTAGTCTGAAAAGGCGGCCCCCGCAAAGACTCCCGTCTGGCTGCCGATCAACCCTTGCGGGTCGATCCCCGCGTCTTCGCATGCCTCCCACGCGCATTCCAGCAGCAGCCGCTGCTGAGGATCCATCGTCAGCGCCTCGTGCGGGTCGATCCCGAAGAAGGCGGCATCGAATCCGCCGACGTCATCGAGAAAGCCCCCATGACGGGCATAGCTCGTACCCGGATGATCCGGATCCGGATCGAACAGACGCTCGAGATCCCAGCCACGGTCGGACGGGAAGGGACCGATGGCCTCCTCGCCCGAGCAAACCAGCTCCCACAGCTCTTCGGGCGATGAGACCCCACCGGGGTAGCGGCAACTCATGCCCACGATCGCGATCGGCTCGCTGTCGCGTCGCTCAAACCCCCGCAGCTGAGCACGCGTCTGCTGCAACTCGACCATGACGCGCTTCAGGTGCGGGAGCAGCCTGTCCTCGTCAGTTGTGCCGATCATGACTCTGTGAGGTCCATTTGAATCAGCTCCACGATCTCATCGACTGAAGCCGACTGGATCATCTCGACGGTGACGGCGCCGTCGTCGGTGTCGTCATACGCCTCCCCGTCATCGGCCAGCTTCGCCAGCAGCGAGCGCAGGCGTCCGCTGATCCGCTCGCGCTCGCCGCCATCGCCCACGGTCGCGGTGAGCATCCTCTCCAGCTGGTCGATCTCCTCGTCGATCCCCCCTCGTCCCGCTCCGTCGTCGGCCACCTTCAAACGCAGAAACTCCGCTACCGCGGCCGGGGTGGGATGATCGAAGATCAGCGTGGATGGCAGCTTAAGCCCGCTCGCGTGCCCCAGACGGTTTCTGAGCTCCACGGCGGTCAGCGAGTCAAAGCCCGCCTCCTTGAAGGGACGCCGCGGATCGACTGTCTCGGACGAGGCGTGACCGAGAACGCCCGCGACGTGGTCTCTGACCAGCTTCAGGACGATGCCATCCCATTCCGATTCGGGCGAGTTGGCAAGCTTTTCCGCGAGCGTATCCCGAGCGCCGGAGGCATGGTAGATAGAGGTGCTTATCACTCCGCGCAAGACCGCCGGCAGCACTCCAGCCTTGGCCCGGGCATGCAGGGCAGCCGTATCCAAGCGCATCGGCAGCAGCAGAGAATCGCCGATACCCCGAGCGAAGTCGAACAGCTCGAGCCCCTGCTCATCGGACAGAGGACGCATCCCCTGGCGCTCCAAGCGCACACGATCGGCGCCACCAGGCTCTCCGATGATGCCGGCGGTCCGATCCCAGTCACCCCAAGCCAGGGACATTCCGGCGAGGCCATACGCGCGACGACTGCATGCAAGCGCGTTCAGGAACGAGCTGGCAGCCGCGTGGTTGGCCTGCCCCGAGGCGCCCAGCACTGCCACAGCCGAGGAGCACAGGATGATCTCAGCCTGGCCGGCCAGCTCGTGCAGGTGGACTGCCGCATCGACCTTGGGGACCATCACCCGCTCCAGACGCTCGCTGTCCAACGCCTCGATCACTCCATCGTCGAGCACACCTGCGGTGTGAACCACCACGCTGAGAGGATGCTCCGCCGGGATCGAGTCCAGCAAGTCCGCGAGCTGCCCCTTCTGTGACACCTCGCAGGCCGCTATCCGCGCATCGCAACCGAGCTCCTGCAACTCTGCCGCGAGCTCCTTTGCGCCCTCGGCCTCCAAGCCGCCGGGGCTCACAAGCAACAGGCGACGAGCGTGATGATCGATTACCAGATGACGCGCCAAAAGCGCCCCCATCCGGCCTGTGCCGTCGGTGATCAGCATCGTACCCTCGGAGTCGAGTGCGGCCACCGGAATCGGATCCTCCGCTTCCACGCGCGCGAGCCGCGGCGCATATATAGAGCCCTCACGCAGCGCGAGCTCGGGCTCGTCGCTCAGCAGTGCGCCGTAGAGCGAGCCCATGGCAGCCTCGCTGCCATCGAGATCGATCACGCCAAACCGATCGGGATGCTCCGACTGGGCTGAGCGCATGAGACCGATGAGCGCGGCCTGAGCAAGGTTGGGCACATCGACCCTTGCGACGGTGACCGCATTTTCAGTCACCAGCAGAAGCTTCGCCTCCGCGAGCGCCTTTGCTGCGATCCACGCCTGCAGCAAGTCGAGCGTACGTGTCGTTACTCGGTGAACGCGCTCCAAGAGCTCATCGGCGGTGGCGTCACGCTCCCGAGATGCTGGATGCTCATCGATCGTGTCGGCCCTGATCAGCACGAGCTCGGGCGCAGGCAGGCCCGCCCCGACCGCGTCCTCGAGCGCTCGCAGGTCCGCTTGGCGCTTCAACTCGACGCCCGCCGCCTGCAGACCGTCGCTCGCGCCGAGCACAATCGCCTGGAGCTGTGAGCCATTGGCGGGCACGCTCTGGAGCTGCACCCACCGAAGCTCGTAAAGAGCGTTGCGGTGCGCGTATCCGGCCAGCTTCAGCTGGCTTTGATCGATGGGCCGCGTCTGCAGCGCCCGAATCGAGAGCACCGGAGCCCCATCCTCGTCGCAGGCATGCAGACTAAGCCCACCCTCCCCCGTAGTTCTGCCGATGCGCACACGCAGCGCACTCGCGGCACCACGCCCGAAGCGGCGCACACCCGAGAACGCGGACGGCAACTCGAGCTCACTGCTCTGCCCGTCATCCAATGCATCCAAAAGCGCGGCATGCCACATGGCATCGCACAGCGCAGGGTGCACATCGAACCTCTCCGCATCCGACGCCTGCCCAACCTCGAGCTGCACCTCGGCACAAAGCTCATCTCCCACTCGCCACGCAGCACGGAGGCCTTGGAACATGGGGCCATAGCTATAGCCCGCGTCCGCCAGACGCTCATAGAGGAACTCCGTATCGAGCTGCTGCGCACCCGCGGGCGGCCATACATCGCCCACCAGCCCCTCGAACCCCTCCTCGCCAAGCCCGCCTTGGCCATTCACAGACGAATCATGATCACTCTCGCTGAGCACGCCCGAGGCATGACGAACCCACGCCTGCGCTTCCGGCTCGCCTCCCGCGACGCCCTCCGAGCGAGCGTAAATGCCAAGTGACCGTTTGCCCCCCTCATCGGGCTCGGAAACCGAGAGCTGCAGTTGAACGGCATCCTCCCCCCCGAGCAGCAGCGCGCGCTCCAACGTGAGCTCCTCGAGCACCCCGGCGCCGACCCTCTCCCCGGCGGCCAGCGCAAGCTCGAGGAAGCCGGCGCCCGGCATCAGGGCCTGGCCCACGATCGTATGGTCTCCCAGCCATGGGTGGGACTCGAGCGAAACGCGTCCCGTGAACATCCAGCCCCGATCGTCGGCCCGCGTAACGGCGGCGCCAAGCAGCGGGTGATCGGCCGAGGACAGGCCGATCGAGCTGGCATCACCTGAACCCGGCGTCGGCGTAAGCCAGTAGCGCTCGCGCTGAAAGGCGTAGGTGGGAAGGCCCACCCTGTGGGTCTCGGCGCCGGCGAACAGCGCCGGCCAATCGACATTCACCCCGCGCGTCCACACCTCGGCCAAAGACATCAGGAAGCGCTGAGGGCCACCCTGTTCGCGGCGTAGCGTGCCCACCACCACGGCATCGCTCGCATCCTGGAGGGCCTCGTCGACGGTTTCCTGGACTCCCAACGTGAGCACCGGGTGCGGGCTGATCTCGATGAACGCGCGATGCCCTTCCTCGAGCAATGTACGGATGACCCGCTCGAACTGGACAGGCTCACGCACGTTGCGATACCAGTACCCAATGTCGAGCTCCGAGGTGTCGAGCAGCCCGCCTGTCACTGTCGAGAAAAACGGAACATCGCCCGAGCACGGAGCAATCGGCCCGAGCACCTCCAACAGCTCCTCGCGTATAGCCTCAGCCTGTGGAGAATGGGTCGCGACGGTTGCCGCAACCGCCCGCGCTCTGACGCCATCGGCCGCGAGTTCCTCGAGCAGTTCCTCGAGTGTCTGCAAATCACCGGCGACCCCAACCGACGAGGGTCCGTTGACCGCAGAAACCGTGATCCGATCGCCCCATCTGCCAAGGCGCGATTGCAGATCCTGCAGGCCGAGCGCAACCGACGCAATCGCTCCTCTGCCCACGAGACCCGTCAGTGCGCGACTGCGGAGCGCGACTATCCGTGCCGCATCCTCCAAGGAGAGCCCCCCGGCCATATACACGGCGGCGATCTCACCCTGAGAATGCCCTGCCACAGCCGTGCAGCGCACACCGACGGACCGCCACATGCTCGCCAGCGACATCACCACCGCGAACAGCACGGGCTGCAGGACATCGATGCGCTCGAGTCCCGGAGCGCTCTGCACACCGCGCAACACATCCTCCAGCGACCAGTCCAGGTGCTCAGAAAGCGCTTCCTCACAAGCATGCATCTGCGCGGCGAACACAGACGAACTGTCCAGCAGCTCCAGCGCCATCCCGCTCCACTGCGAACCCTGACCCGGAAACAGGAACGCGACTCCTGTGGTGTTCACGGATGCGTGGCCTTGGATCGTGTTCGGTGCAGTGCCACCTGAGGCTACGGCGCCAAGCCCGTCCAGCAGTTCCTGGCGGTCGCTGCCGAGTATGACCGCTCGGTCCGCGAAGCTCGGTCGGGTGCTCAAGGAGTAGCCGATATCTGTCAGTCCCAGTTCAGGGGCGCTGTTCAGGTACTCGCGCAACCGCTCGGCCTGGGCACGCAGGGCCTCCTCGCTCTTACCCGAGAGCACCCAGGGCATCGCGTTCGTGCTGAGGGCAGAGCTATCCAGGACAGCCGCGCCAGAGCTCCCCCTGACGGTAACGCGAGCTGCTTCGCTGGATCCATCGGTCTCCGAGCCCCGATCGGTGTCCGGGCTCTGGGCGATCGCGGGAGCCTCCTCGAGGATCACGTGCGCGTTGGTGCCGCTGATGCCGAAGGAGGAGACCCCCGCCCGGCGAGGCTCACCGCCACTCTCCCACTGCCGCTCCTCGGTCAAGAGCGAAACCCTGCCCGCCGACCAATCCACATGCGAAGAGGGTGCATCGACATGCAACGTCCGCGGCAACACACGATTACGCATCGCCATCACCATCTTGATCACCCCCGCCACCCCGGCGGCAGCCTGGGTGTGGCCGATATTCGACTTCACAGACCCAAGCCAGAGCGGACGCTCCTCCGGGCGATCTCGCCCATAGGCAGCCAACAACGCCTGCGCCTCGATCGGATCGCCCAAAGTCGTCCCTGTACCGTGCCCCTCGACCACATCCACCTGACCCGGCGAGAGACGCGCATTCGCCAGCGCCTGAGCGATCACACGCTGCTGAGAGGGACCATTCGGCGCCGTCAACCCATTGGAAGCACCATCCTGATTCACAGCACTGCCACGCACCAACCCCAGCACCGCATGACCATTGCGCTCGGCGTCCGAGAGACGCTCGAGCAGCACCACACCCATGCCCTCGGAGAAGCCGGTGCCATCCGCAAAATCAGCAAAGGACTTACACCGGCCATCAGGCGCAAGATTACGCTGACGAGCGAACTCGACAAACACCCCGGGCGAAGCCAGCACCGTCACACCGCCGGCCAGCGCCAGCGAACACTCCCCGGAACGCAACGACTGGCACGCCAGATGCAACGCCACAAGCGAGGAGGAGCACGCCGTGTCCACTGAAACGGCTGGACCCTCCAAACCAAAGGTATAAGCCACACGACCCGATACAACGCTGCCCGAGATACCCGTCCCCAGATAGCCTTCCATACTCTCAGGGATCGACCCACCGGCAAGATTCACGCCATAGTCGTGATACATAACCCCCGCAAATACCCCGGTCCTGCTTCCGTGCAGCGAGGACGGATCGATGCCCGCATCTTCAAAGGTCTCCCAGGCGCCTTCCAGCAACAATCGCTGCTGGGGGTCCATCGCCAGCGCCTCTCTGGGGCTGATACCGAAGAACCCGGCATCGAATCTGTCAGCGTCATGCAGAAAGCCGCCCTCGCGCGCATAACTCGTGCCGGCCCGATCCGGGTCCGGGTCATAGAGACCCTCCAGATCCCAGCCACGATCCGCGGGAAACGAACAGATCCCATCGACGCCCGAGATAATCAACTCCCACAGTCCCTGCGGCGAGGACACGCTACCCGGGTAGCGGCAGCTCATGCCGATAACGGCCAGAGGCTCATCGAGTGCCCGCGTGGAGGTGTATGGCGCAGCGACGCTGAGCCGCGTCCCCGAGAGCTCTCCCAGCAGATGGACAGCGACCGCAGAGATCGTGGGGTAGTCGAACACGAGCGTGGCCGGCAGGCTCAGACCGGTCGTTGCGCTCAGGCGATTGCGTAGCTCGACCGCGGTCAGGGAATCAAAGCCGAGCTCCTTGAAGGTCAGCTGCGTATCGACGGCCTCCGGAGAGGCATGCCCCAGAACGCTCGCAACCTGGGCTCTGGCGAGCTCGAGCACGACGCCTTCGCGCTCTGCCTCGGGCGTGGCCGCCAAGCGCCGCGCCAACGATCTGCCCGCGTCGGTCGAACGATGACTGCTCACCCGCACCAGGCCGCTGAACAGCGCCGGGAGAGCCCCCATCCTGGCCTGAGCACGCAACGCCTGAAGATCCAGGGGCACGGGGAGCATCAACGCCTCGCCCGCCCCCAGTGCATCGTCAAACAGCTCGAGGCCCTCAGCGGATGCGAGCACACGCAAGCCGGCACGCGCCAGCCGTGAGATGTCGGCCTCGCTCAAGCCCCCCGTCATGCCGCTTGCCTGCTCCCACAACCCCCAGGCAAGCGAGCTGCCGGGCAGACCCCGCGCGCGGCGATGAGCCGCCAGCGCATCGAGAAACGCGTTCGCCGCCGCATAATTGCCCTGGCCGGGGCTGCCAAGTGCCGCTGCCGCCGAGGAGAACAGGACAAACATCGACAGATCCATGTGCTCGGTGAGCTCGTGCAGGTACCACGCCGCGTCTGCCTTGGGCGCCAAAACGTCGTCTATGCGTTGCGCGTTCAAGGAGCCGATCACACCATCGTCGAGCGCCCCAGCGACATGCACGACGCCCCGCAGCGGATGCTCCTCGGAGATCGAGTCGAGCAGCCCCACCAAATCCTCACGCTTACTCACATCGCAAGCAGCGATCCTGACACTGGCGCCCAGGGACTCGAGCTCCCCCTGAAGCTCCCCGGCGCCCTCGGCGTCCATGCCCCGACGACTGGCCAGCAGCAGATGATCGACACCGTGCCCCGTAACCAGGTGACGCGCGATCAGAGCACCGAGCATGCCCGTACCACCGGTGATCAAGACCGTGCCCCCGGGGCCTAACGTCGAGACATCCCGATCGGGAACCGAGGAGCTCGCGCGTGCGAGCCGTGGAGCGAGCACCACACCCTCACGCACCGCGAGCTGGGGTTCGCTCGAGCTCACCACGCTGGATAGGACATTCAGGGAAGCGTCGCTGCCGTCGACGTCGATCAGCGTGAATCGCTCGGGGTTCTCTGACTGGGCGCTGCGTACCAGCCCCCATACCGGTGCTTGGGCGAGCCCGGGCACGTCATCCCCAGCCTGGACAGCCACGGCGCCTTTGGTTGCCAGAACCAGACGGGCGCCCGCGAAGCGCTCATCGGAGAGCCAGTCCTGCAGCAATCCCAGCACTTGCCGGACGCCGTGGTGTGCCAGCGCCAACTCGCCGGCGCCGTCGCCGTCATCGATCGCGCGCCCCTCCCCGGACGTCCTCTCCCCCGAGCCCCCGGACCAATCGAGATCGCAGTCGAGAAGCACTGTTTCTGGGAGTGTGACTCCGGCGTGCAGCGTGTCACTCAGGGACTGGAGGTCGGTGTATCTCTCGACAGCGGTCCCGGTACCTTGCAGAGCCTTGGCCAGTGGGGAGTCTTCACTGGCCAGCAGCGCCAGTTCCGCATTGGGAGTGGAGTGCGGGGTGGCCGGTATCTCGTTCCAGGCTAAGCGGAATAGTGAGTCGTGGTGTTTGGTCTTGGTGGTATTTAGTGTTGGGATCTCACGTGCGGCTAGTGAGTCGATGGAGGCTATGAGCCTGCCCGTTTCGTCGGTGAGTACCAGCGAGATCGCGTCGTTGTCTGCGGGGGTGAGTGCTACCCGTAGTGGTGAGGTAGCGCCACGGGTGTGTAGCTCTACGCCGTTGAAGGAGAACGGTAGGCGTATCCCGCCGTCCTCTTGGTCTTGCTTTTCGGTCTCGCTATTCGTGAGTGAGCTCAGCCCGGCGTGTAGGGCTGAGTCCAGTAGCGCGGGGTGCATCCCGTATGCAGCAGCATCGTCCTGTTGCTCCGGGGCTAACGCGACCTCCGCGTATAGCTCTTCCCCGCGTCGCCAAACGGCCTGCAGGCCTTGAAAGACCGGCCCGTATTCAAAGCCCAACTCAGCCAGCGTGTCATAGAGACCATCGACCGGCACGACCTCTGCACCCTCGGGGGGCCAAGACTCCCCGCCCAGGACACCCATACGCTCGCTCAGCGCCGCGGCGTGACCGTTCAGGATGGGCTCCGCTGAAGCGAGCACGCCGCTCGCGTGACGCGTCCACTGCTCCTCACCGGAAACATCATCCATGGCATGCTCTGGGCGGGAGTGGATCATCAGCGAGCGCTCCCCGGACTGATCGGGCTCACCGATCGAGAGCTGGATCTGCACCGCGTCCTGCTCAGCGAGCACCAACGGGGCCTGTAACGTGAGCTCCCGCACAACAGCACACCCAACACGCTCACCAGCGGTCAATGCCAGATCGAGAAACGCGGTACCCGGCAACAGCACGCTACCCAGCACGGCATGATCAACCAGCCACGGATGAGTCGCCAGCGAGATACGCCCCGTGAACAACCAGCCCCGATCATCAGCCAACGCCACAACAGCACCCAACAACGGATGATCACCGGCCGAAGACAGACCAATAGAGGCCGCGTCTCCCGAGCCAGGTGCTGGTAGCAGCCAGTAACGCTCACGCTGAAAGGCGTAGGTAGGCAACCTCACCCTCCCGCGAGCACCAGTACCGCTGAACATCCCAGCCCAATCGACATCGACACCACGAACCCAGAGCTCAGCCAAAGAACCAAGGAAACGCTCAGGGCCACCATCACCACGACGCAACGAGCCCGTGACCACAACCCCCCGCGCATCACCCAACCAACCCCCAGCACCAAGATCAGCCGGAGCGGGATCAGCCTGAGCGGAACCGGCCAGAGCATCGACGGTTTCCTGGACACCCATCGTCAATACCGGGTGCGGGCTGACCTCGACGAACGCTCGATACCCCTCACCTAGCAGCGCAGCGGTAGCCTGCTCAAACTGGACGGTCTCACGCAAATTGCGATACCAGTACTCACCATCCAGCTCCGAGGTGTCAAGCAGCCCTCCCGTCACAGTCGAGAAGAACGGAACATCACCACACCGTGGAGCGATCCCAGCACACCCCTCCAACAACTCCTCGCGAATCTCCTGCACATCCACCGAATGAGCCGCATAATCAACCGGTATCTTCCGTGCCCTGACACCATCGGCCTCGCACTCCCCGAGGAACTCCTCGAGCGCGCCACGCTCACCAGAGACCACCACCGAAGCAGGCCCATTCACAGCGGCCACCCCAATACGATCACCCCAACGCTCCAGACGCTCCTCGAGCTCCTTGATCGGTAACGCGACCGAGACCATCCCACCCCTCCCGGCCAAAGCGACCAACGCACGACTACGCAACGCCACCACTTGCGCAGCATCCTGCAGCGACAAACCACCAGCCACACACGCAGCAGCGATCTCGCCCTGAGAATGACCAACAACCACCCCTGGACACACACCACACGAGCGCCACAACCCAGCCAACGACACCATCACCGCCCACAACACCGGCTGCACGACATCCACCCGATCCAAACCCGGAGCACCACCCACACCCCGCAACACACCCTCAAGCGACCAATCCACATGCTCCGAAAGAGCCTCACCACACTCCCCCATACGCTCAACGAACACACGCGAACAATCCAACAACTCAAGCGCCATACCCACCCACTGCGAACCCTGACCCGGAAACAAAAACACAACACCAACACCACCAACCAAAGAAGCCACACCCTCAACCACGCCCCCCACCGACTCCCCCTTTGCCAGCGCGGAAAGACCACCCACCAGCCCCTGGCGACCATCACCCAGCAACACCGCGCGGTGCATGAATACAGAACGAGAGGCCAGCGCGCCACCTACGTCCATCGTCTCCAGCTCAGGATCACCGACCACGAACTTCCGTAGCTGCTCAGCCTGCGCACACAAGGCGCCCTCGCCCTTACCGGAGAGCACCAACGGCACAACAACACCGAGAAGACCATCCGCGGTCACGCCGCTGCCGAGACCCCCGACGACAGCACCACTTTCATCACCAACCAAGCGCTCCGCGGAAACATCATCCACGCTCCCGCTGACACCCGCTAGAGGCTTCCCGGCACCCTCGAGCGGTGCCTCCTCGAGTATCACGTGCGCGTTGGTGCCGCTGATACCAAAAGAGGACACCCCCGCCCGGCGCGGCTCACCGTTCTTCTCCCACGGGCGCTCCTGTGTCAACAACGAAACCCCGCCCATCGACCAATCGACATGCGAAGAAGGCGCATCGACATGCAACGTCTGAGGCAACACACCATGACGCATCGCCATCACCATCTTGATCACACCAGCCACACCAGCCGCAGCCGCGGTATGACCAATATTAGACTTCACAGAACCAAGCCACAGCGGACGCTCCACAGGACGATCACGCCCATACGTAGCCAACAACGCCTGAGCCTCGATCGGATCGCCCAACCTCGTACCCGTACCATGACCCTCAACCACATCAACCTGG
The DNA here is from genome assembly GCA_963736555.1 of uncultured Solirubrobacterales bacterium. GTDB lineage: Bacteria > Actinomycetota > Thermoleophilia > Solirubrobacterales > Solirubrobacteraceae > Palsa-744. The sequence goes on along the minus strand of CAVTPC010000011.1, from coordinate 116,105 downwards.
TCCGGTGAAACACGCGCATTCGCCAACGCCTGAACAATCACACGCCGCTGAGAAGGACCATTCGGCGCCGTCAACCCATTAGAAGCACCATCCTGATTCACAGCACTACCACGCACCAACCCCAACACCCCATGACCACTACGCACAGCATCAGACAAACGCTCCAACACCAACAACCCCACACCCTCAGCAAAACCAGTACCATCAGCCGCCTCCGCAAAAGGCTTACACCGACCATCCACAGACAAACCACGCTGACGAGAAAACTCAACAAAAATCCCAGGCGTAACCATCACCGTCACACCACCGGCCAGCGCCAGCTCACACTCCCCGGAACGCAACGATTGACACGCCAAATGCAACGCCACAAGCGACGACGAGCACGCCGTATCAACCGAAACAGCCGGCCCCTCCAAGCCAAAGGTATAAGCCAACCGGCCAGAAGCGACACTGCTGGTAGCACCCGTCAACCCATACCCTTCGAGATCGCCGGATGCCGCCCCGCGCGAACCCACACCATAATAAGATGAGCTGACACCCGCGAACACACCGGTCTGACTACCCCGCAAAGACACAGGATCGATACCCGCATCCTCAAACGCCTCCCATGCACCCTCCAGCAACAACCGCTGCTGAGGATCCATCGCCAAGGACTCCCTCGGGCTGATATCGAAGAACCCGGCATCGAACCCGTCAGCCCCGTCGACAAAACCACCCGCACGCGTATAGCTCGTACCGGGATGATCGGGATCGGGGTCATATAGAGCATCCAAGTCCCAACCACGATCAGACGGAAATGAGCTAATCCCGTCAACGCCCGACACGACCAACTCCCACAACCCCCCCGGTGAAGACACACCACCCGGGTAGCGGCAGCTCATCCCCACGATCGCAATTGGCTCGTAATCCCGCTCCTCCACCTCGAGCAAACGCCGGCGAGCCTTGCGCAGGTCGACCGTGACCCGCCTCAGATAATCGCGAAGCTTGTCGTTCTCATTCATTTTAGATCGTATCCATTGGGAAAGATAAAAGCTTTATGTCGGGCAACTCAAACTCCCCCAAGCTCTCTATCGATGAGCTCGAACATCTCATCGCCGGTCGCCGATTCGAGGTCAGCATCCTCGACAGTGTCAGCATCCCCACCGATGCTTGGATCGCCGAATCTCAACAGCATCGCCTGGAGGCGGGCTGTGATCTTTGCGCGCTCAGCGTGCTCTGCGGCTGTCGAGGAGAGGATGCGCTCGAGCTTGTCGAGCTCTGCCTCCGCCGGAAATCCTGTGAGTACTCCATGCTGGGCGAGCTCGCCCAGCAGGTATCCGGCAAGCGCAGCGGGCGTCGGGTAGTCGAACACGAGCGTGGCGAGCAATCGCAGCCCGGTCGCTGTGCTCAGGCGGTTGCGCAGCTCAACGGCGGCCAGCGAGTCAAAGCCAAGGTCCTTGAAGGCGCGCTGCTCAGGGATCGCCTCTGCCGAGGCGTGCCCCAGCACCACGGCGACCTGGCCACGGACGATCTCGAGGACGGCGCCCTCACGCTCGGCCTCGGGCATGGTTGTCAGCCGTCGTGCCAGCGAGGCGCCCTGCTCGCTCGAGCGGTGTTTGGGTACACGCACCAAACCCGCGAGCATCGCCGGCAGCGCTCCGATCCTGGCCTGTGCGCGCAACGTCTGAAGATCCAACGGGACCGGGAGCATCAACGCCTCACCCGCACCGAGCGCGCCATCGAAGAGCTCGAGGCCCCGCTCGGAGGAGAGCGCGAGGACGCCCGAGCGCGTCATCCGCGAAATATCGGACTCGCTCAGGCCACCGGTCATCCCGCTTGCCTCTTCCCAGAGCCCCCACGCCATCGAGGAACCTGCCAGACCCAGCGCTCGACGATGGGCCGCCAAGGCATCCAGAAACGCGTTCGCGGCCGCGTAATTACCCTGACCCGGGCTGCCGAGCACACCCGCCCCCGAGGAGAACAGCACGAACATCGACAGGTCCATGTGCTCTGTGAGCTCATGCAGATGAAATGCCGCGTCGGCCTTGGGAGCCAGTACCCCGTCCATGCGTTGTGCGGTCAGCGAACCGATCACACCATCGTCGAGCACTCCGGCGGTATGCACCACCGCATCGAGGGGGTGCTCGGCCACGATCGAGTCGAGCAGCGCCTGCAGCGCCTCACGTCGAGAGACATCGCAGGCGGCGATCCTGACGTTGGCGCCCAATGATTCGAGCTCTGCTTGCAGCTCAGCGGCGCCTTCGGCGTCCGGTCCCCTGCGGCTGGCCAGCAGCAGATGACGCGCACCGTGCCGGGTCACCAGATGCCGTGCCACGAGAGCGCCCAGTGTGCCTGTGGCGCCGGTTAGCAGGACGGTGCCCTGCGGGTCGATGATGGACGGCAGGCTCAGCACGATCTTGCCGGTGTGACGCGCCTGGCTCATGAATCGGAAAGCCTCCGGTGCGCAACGGATATCCCATGCCCTGACCGGCAGCGGTTCGAGCACGCCCGCCCCAAAGAGCTCGAGCAGCTCGCCCAGCAGCTCCTGGATGCGCTCCGGGCCTGCTTCCATCACATCGAACGACCTGTAGATCACGCCCGGATGGGCCTTCGCAACCTCGTCCGGGTCGCGGATGTCGGTCTTGCCCATCTCGATGAAGCGGCCGCCCTCTGCCAGCAGACCGAGCGAGGCGTCCACGAATTCCCCGGCTAGAGAATCCAGGACGACATCCATGCCCTGCCCACCGGTCTCGCCAAGAAAGCGCTCCTTGAACTGCAGCGTGCGAGAGGAGGCGATGTGCGCCTCATCCAGCCCCAGTCGCCGCAGGGCATCCCACTTCCCCGGACTGGCGGTGGCGAACACCTCCGCACCCAGATGCCTTGCCAACTGCACGGCGGCCATGCCGACACCACCGGCCGCCGCGTGCACCAGCACCCTCTCCCCCGGCTTCAGACCCGCCAGATCGGTGAGCCCGTAGGAGGCCGTCAAGAACGCGACCGGCACCGACGCGGCCTGTGCAAAGGACCAGCCGTCGGGCACCCGCACGACCAGACGATGATCGCCCGGCGAGACCGGACCAAACCCGCCGGCCAGCAATCCCATCACGCGATCGCCGACAGCCAGACCCTCGACCCCCGGACCGACCTCCAGCAGGACCCCGGCGCCCTCACCACCCACCGCCCTCTCATCTTGAGGAACGAGGCCCAAGGTGACCATCACATCACGGAAGTTCAGGCCCCCGGCACGCACGCCGACGCGAACCTGTCCCGGCTCGAGCGGCGCTGCCGCCTCAGGGCAAGGCACGAGCGCAAGATCCTCGAGCGTCCCGTGCTCACCCGCGCTCAAACACCAGTGCGCAACACCAGCGGGGGCCGCCAAGACACCACCTGAGCCCGCGCGCGCAAGCCGGGGAGCCAGCACGCCGCCCTGCCTGATCGCCAGCTGGGGCTCGTCCAAGGTCAGTGCGCCGCCCAGCGCCCCGAGGGAGGCCTCATCGCCGTCGATGTCGACGATCAGGAAACGCTCGGGATGCTCGGACTGCGCACTTCGCACCAAACCCCACACCGGCGACTGGGCGAGCGCCGGCACATCCTCCCCAGCGCGCACCGACACGGCGCCCCTGGTCAACAGCACCAGTCGCGAATCGGCGAAGCGCTCATCGGTAAGCCAATCCTGCAGCAGCTCCAGCACCCGATGCGCGGTCTCGTGCATCGACACCAGCTCACTGCGACAATCGCCCTCGACAGAGGTCACCTCGACGGAGCCTCCCCGCGCGAACTCCTGCATCCCATCCGGCGTGCAGTCGATGATGATTGTTTGTGGTGTTGTGTTGTTTGTGTTTGGTGTTTGGGTGAGTGTTTGTAGGTTGGTGTGTGTTGTGATTGTGTGCCCGTTGGCGGTCAGGGATTGGGCTAGTGCGGTGTCCTCGGTGCCTAGTATCGTTATTTCGCTGGTGGGTGTTTCGGGGGGTAGTGGGACCGCGTTCCAGTCGATCTTGAACAATGCGTTGTCGTTGTTGTCGGTGGCGCGAGCGTTTCCTAGTTGGGCTGTTGAGACCTCGCGTGCTATCAGTGAGTCGACGGAGGCCACAAGCCCACCGGTTTCGGCGTCGGCGACTATCAAGGAGATAGTGTCGGCGCCCGTTGTGCGGAGAGATGCTCGTAGCGAAGAAGCGCCCGCGGCGTGGAGCTCAACGCCGTTGAAGGAGAACGGCAGGCGCGGCCCCTCACGCTCGGTCTCGCCCAGGGGCCAGTCCAGGAACGCGTGAAACACTGAATCGAGCAGCGCTGGGTGCACACCGAAGGAGGAGGCCTCATCCTGTTGCTGCTCTGGAAGCGATACCTCGGTGAAGAGCTCATCCCCGCGCCTCCAGGCAGCACGGATGCCCTGGAAAGCGGGACCATATTCAAAGCCCTCCTCGACCAAGCGATCGTAGAGATCATCGACCTCCACGACCTCTGCGCCCTCCGGAGGCCAAGAGGCACCGGTGAGCACCTCCGCGCGCTCCCTAAGCACAGCGCGCTCGCTGGAAACGGCGAGCTCCTCCCCCTCCTCCTCCGAGACCAGCACGCCACTGGCGTGACGTGTCCACTCCCGTTCAGATAGCTCACCATCACTGCAAGCGTCCTCCAAACGAGAGTAGATACCCACCGGCCGACCACCACCGGACTCATCCGGCTCCCCCACAGAGAGCTGCAACTGCACAGCACCACCGCCGTGCTCTGGCAGCAACAACGGGGCCTCCAACGTTAGCTCTGAGATGACACCAGCACCAACCTGGTTACCGGCGTGCAGAGCCAACTCAACGAACGCCGTGCCCGGTAACAGCACTGTGCCCAACACCGCGTGATCTGAGAGCCACGGATGAGACTGAAGCGACAGACGAGCAGTGAACAACCAGCCCCGATCATCAGCCAAGGCAACCGCAGCGCTCAACAGCGGATGATCGGCCGAGGCCTGACCGATCGAGACGACATCACCCGCGCCCTGAGCCGGCAAAAGCCAGTAACGCTCGCGCTGGAAAGCATACGTCGGCAACCCGACCCGTCGAGCACCGGAACCGGCGAACAACACCGACCAATCGACATCGACACCACGCGTCCATACCTCCGCCAACCCACCAAGCAACGCCTGGGCCTCCAGACGCTCACCACGCAACAACGGCACCGCCACCACAGAACACCCACCAACACCAGAACCAAGACCAGTATCACCACCCACAACGCCATTACCACCATCAGCACCGCTATCAGCACCACTACCGCCAGCACCAATTCCTTGCTCAGCGCCCAGCCCTGCGACCAGGCAGTCCTGGACGATCGCGCTCAACACACCATCGGGCCCGAGCTCCAAGAAGCTGCTGACCCCCTGAGCCTCCAACCAGCGCACCCCATCACAGAAACGCACCGGCTCACGCACATGCCCCACCCAGTACTCCGCCGAGCAGATCTCCTCAACAGGCACCGGCTCACCACGCACATTAGAAACGATCGGGATCCGCGGCGCACCGAAGGAAATACCCTCAGCCACCTCTTTGAACTCATCGAGCATCGCGTCCATACGCTGAGAATGAAAAGCATGAGAGACCTGCAAACGCTTAGTCTTACGACCACGCTCACCCCACAGACCAGCCAAATCCAACACCGCGTCCTCATCACCCGAGACCACCACCGCACAAGGACCATTGACCGCCGCCACACAGACACGACCCTCAAACCCCTCAAGCGTCTGAGAGACCTCCTGCTCAGAAGCCTGAACAGACACCATCGCCCCACCACCCGGCAGCTCACCCATCAACCGTCCACGAGCCGCCACCAACACACACGCATCCCCCAACGAGAAAACCCCCGCCACATACGCCGCCACCAACTCACCAATCGAATGACCAATCAAAAAATCAGGACACACACCCCAACTCTCCACCAACCTAAACAACGCCACCTCCAACGCAAACAACCCAGCCTGCGTATACAACGTCCGATCCAAGAGCCCCACATCGGGCGAACCCTCAGGAGAAGAAACCTCAGACGAGGATGACTCGCCCGCAAAAAGCACCTCGAGCAACGAGCGCCCTAGATGCACATCCAGCTCCGAGCACACCTCATCCAATGCCTCCCTGAAAACCGGGAATGCGCCATAGAGCCCGCGGCCCATACCCACACGCTGAGCACCCTGACCAGTGAAAAGGAACGCCAACCCACCAACAGAAGACACAGAAGCCACACCCTCAACCACACCACCCACAGACTCACCCACCGCCAACGCACCCAAACCCCCAAGCAACCCCTCCCGGTCACCACCAAGCACAACAGCACGATGCTCAAACACAGAACGCCCCCCAGCCAAAGAAAAACCAACATCCCCCACCAAAAGCCCCGGATCACTATCGACAAACCTCAACAACCTCTGAGCCTGAGCGCGAAGCGCGAGAGTGCTCTTACCCGAGAGCACCCACGGCAACACACCACCACCAAGCACACCACCACCATCCCCAGTAATCACAACATCCGCAGCGGGTGCGACCGGATCTGGGGCTGGGGCCTGCTCGACCGGGAGTGGCGCCTCCTCGAGAATCACATGTGCATTGGTACCGCTCGCACCGAACGAGGAGACTCCTGCTCTACGGGGCCGCCCATTGCGCTCCCACTGGCCGCTTCTCAGTCAACAGCGACACAGCACCCGCCGACCAGTCCACATGCATGGATGGCTCATCCACGTGCAAGGTCTTCGGCAACACACCATGACGCATCGCCTGCACCATCTTGATCACACCAGCCACACCAGCAGCAGCCTGCGTATGACCAATATTCGACTTCACAGACCCCAAATACAAAGGACCGTTCACTCGCCCCTGACCATAGCTCGCCAACAACGCCTGCGCCTCGATCGGATCACCAAGAGTAGTACCCGTCCCATGAGCCTCAACCACATCCACATCCCCAGCAGAAAGCCTCGCGCTCGCCAACGCCTGCGCAATCACACGCTCCTGAGAAGGCCCATTAGGCGCCGACAAACCATTCGAAGCGCCATCCTGATTCACAGCACTGCCACGCAACAACGCCAACACCAAATGACCATTACGCTCAGCATCAGACAAACGCTCCAACACCACCACACCCACACCCTCAGAAAAACCAGTCCCATCAGCCGCCTCCGCAAAAGACTTACAACGACCATCCCCAGCAAGACCACGCTGACGAGAGAAATAGAGGAACATGCCCGGAGTGGAGAGCACCGTCACACCGCCGGCCAGCGCCAGCTCGCACTCCCCGCTGTGCAATGCCTGACACGCCAGATGCATAGCCACAAGCGAAGACGAACACGCAGTATCAACCGACACCGCAGGACCCTCAAAACCAAAGGTATAAGACACACGACCCGAGAGGACACCGCCACCGAGGCTGGCGGTGGCAAAGCCATCGCGCTCGGTAGGCAGCGAGCTCATCCCATAGTCGTAGGTCATCACGCCCGCGAACACGCCGGTCTGGCTGCCGCGCAGCGAGGCGGGATCGATACCGGCGTCTTCCAGCGCCTCCCATGCGCCTTCCAGCAACAACCGCTGCTGCGGATCCATCGCCAGCGCCTCCCTCGGACTGATCCTGAAAAAACCAGCATCAAACCCATCAGCACCATCCAAAAACCCACCCTCACGCGCATAACTCGTCCCAGGATGATCAGGGTCAGGATCATAAAGACGCTCCAGATCCCAACCACGATCAGACGGAAACGGAGCAATCGCATCAGCACCAGACGCGACCAACTCCCAAAACTCCTCCGGCGAGGAAACACCACCAGGATAACGACAACTCATACCCACAACCGCAATCGGCTCCTCGCTTGCCACCAGCGAAACCGAAGGCGTGCGGACGCTCATCTGTGTGCCGGAGACTGCCCCCAGCAGGTATCCGGCAAGTGCAGCAGGGGCCGGATAGTCGAACACGAGCGTCGCCGGCAGGCGCAGCCCGGTGACCTGGTTCAAGCGGTTGCGCAGCTCGACGGCTGCCAGCGAGTCGAAGCCCATCTCCTTGAACGCGCGTTGAGGATCCACAGCGTTCGGGGAAGCATGTCCCAGCACCGCGGCGACCTGGGCACGAACGAGATCGAGAACCACACGCTTACGCTCGCCCTCGGGAACATCGGCCAGACGTCGCGCCAGCGACCCGCTGGAAGCCGTGTTACTCATCCGTCGCGATGACATGGGCGTCAGGCCGCGCAGCAGCACCGGCAGCAGACCTGCTCTGGCCTCCGCACGCAACACACGGCTGTCGAGATGCACCGGAACGACCGCGCCATCATCGCCGGCCAGAGCCCGATCGAAGAGCGCAAGACCCTCTCCCGCAGAGAGCGTGCCAAAGCTCGCCGAACCCGCCATCCGCCTCATGTCGGCCGCGTCCATATAGCGGCCTCCGCCGACACCGGCCCACAGCGGCCATGCCATCGAGATGGCGATCAGGCCACGCGAGCGCCGGTGCGCTGCCAGCGCATCCAAGAAGACGTTCCCGGCCGCGTAGTTACCCTGACCTGGCCCGCCCAGGGTACCGGCCATCGAGGAGAACAGCACGAACGCCTCGAGCTCGGCGTGCTCGGTGAGCTCGTGCAGATGCAGTGCCCCATCGAGCTTGGGCGTAAGCGCCCAGTCGATCTTCTCCGGGGTCAGCGAATCGACCATGGCGTTATCGGCGGTGCCTGCCGCATGCACCACCGCGCTGAGCGGATACTCTGCGGGAATCGAGTCGAGCAGGAGCTTCAGCCGCTCGCGATCGGCGACGTCGCAGGCCGCCACCGTGATCCGCGCACCGAGCTCTTCGAGCTCTGCCTTCAGCTCGGGGGCGCCTTCGGTCTCGGATCCTCGACGGCCGACCAGCAGCAGGTGGCCAACCCCGTACTCAACCACCAAATGCCTGGCCACCAGGCCGCCCAGGCCACCCAAGCCACCAGTGATCAACACCGTGCCGTTGCCACTGAGGACGGGCGGCTGCTCGCTCCTCCCAGACTCGACCCGAGCCAGCCGCGGAACGAAGACGCCGCCCTCACGCAGCGCCAGCTGGGGCTCGTCCAAGGTCAGTGCGCCGCCCAGCGCCCCGAGGGAGGCCTCATCGCCGTCGATGTCGACGATCAGGAAACGCTCGGGATGCTCGGACTGCGCGGAGCGCACAAGGCCCCATAGCGGCGCCGCGGCCAGATCGGGGACCTCATCCTCAGGGCGCGCGGCCACCGCGCCCCGAGTCAACAACACCATCCGGCAAACAGAGAAACGCTCATCGGAAAGCCACGCCTGAACGAGAGCAAGCGACCGGTAAAGAATCTCACGCGCCGTCCCCGGCAATCCGTCGGCGCTCTCCGCAGCAGCACCGTCGCTGCAGTCGATGATGATTGTTTGTGGTGTTGTGTTGTTTGTGTTTGGTGTTTGGGTGAGTGTTTGTAGGTTGGTGTGTGTTGTGATTGTGTGCCCGTTGGCGGTCAGGGATTGGGCTAGTGCGGTGTCCTCGGTGCCTAGTATCGTTATTTCGCTGGTGGGTGTTTCGGGGGGTAGTGGGACCGCGTTCCAGTCGATCTTGAACAATGCGTTGTCGTTGTTGTCGGTGGCGCGAGCGTTTCCTAGTTGGGCTGTTGAGACCTCGCGTGCTATCAGTGAGTCGACGGAGGCCACAAGCCCACCGGTTTCGGCGTCGGCGACTATCAAGGAGATAGTGTCGGCGCCCGTTGTGCGGAGAGATGCTCGTAGCGAAGAAGCGCCCGCGGCGTGGAGCTCAACGCCGTTGAAGGAGAACGGCAGGCGCGGCCCCTCACGCTCGGTCTCGCCCAGGGGCCAGTCCAGGAACGCGTGAAACACTGAATCGAGCAGCGCTGGGTGCACACCGAAGGAGGAGGCCTCATCCTGTTGCTGCTCTGGAAGCGATACCTCGGTGAAGAGCTCATCCCCGCGCCTCCAGGCAGCACGGATGCCCTGGAAAGCGGGACCATATTCAAAGCCCTCCTCGACCAAGCGATCGTAGAGATCATCGACCTCCACGACCTCTGCGCCCTCCGGAGGCCAAGAGGCACCGGTGAGCACCTCCGCGCGCTCCCTAAGCACAGCGCGCTCGCTGGAAACGGCGAGCTCCTCCCCCTCCTCCTCCGAGACCAGCACGCCACTGGCGTGACGTGTCCACTCCCGTTCAGATAGCTCACCATCACTGCAAGCGTCCTCCAAACGAGAGTAGATACCCACCGGCCGACCACCACCGGACTCATCCGGCTCCCCCACAGAGAGCTGCAACTGCACAGCACCACCGCCGTGCTCTGGCAGCAACAACGGGGCCTCCAACGTTAGCTCTGAGATGACACCAGCACCAACCTGGTTACCGGCGTGCAGAGCCAACTCAACGAACGCCGTGCCCGGTAACAGCACTGTGCCCAACACCGCGTGATCTGAGAGCCACGGATGAGACTGAAGCGACAGACGAGCAGTGAACAACCAGCCCCGATCATCAGCCAAGGCAACCGCAGCGCTCAACAGCGGATGATCGGCCGAGGCCTGACCGATCGAGACGACATCACCCGCGCCCTGAGCCGGCAAAAGCCAGTAACGCTCGCGCTGGAAAGCATACGTCGGCAACCCGACCCGTCGAGCACCGGAACCGGCGAACAACACCGACCAATCGACATCGACACCACGCGTCCATACCTCCGCCAACCCACCAAGCAACGCCTGGGCCTCCAGACGCTCACCACGCAACAACGGCACCGCCACCACAGAACACCCACCAACACCAGAACCAAGACCAGTATCACCACCCACAACGCCATTACCACCATCAGCACCGCTATCAGCACCACTACCGCCAGCACCAATTCCTTGCTCAGCGCCCAGCCCTGCGACCAGGCAGTCCTGGACGATCGCGCTCAACACACCATCGGGCCCGAGCTCCAAGAAGCTGCTGACCCCCTGAGCCTCCAACCAGCGCACCCCATCACAGAAACGCACCGGCTCACGCACATGCCCCACCCAGTACTCCGCCGAGCAGATCTCCTCAACAGGCACCGGCTCACCACGCACATTAGAAACGATCGGGATCCGCGGCGCACCGAAGGAAATACCCTCAGCCACCTCTTTGAACTCATCGAGCATCGCGTCCATACGCTGAGAATGAAAAGCATGAGAGACCTGCAAACGCTTAGTCTTACGACCACGCTCACCCCACAGACCAGCCAAATCCAACACCGCGTCCTCATCACCCGAGACCACCACCGCACAAGGACCATTGACCGCCGCCACACAGACACGACCCTCAAACCCCTCAAGCGTCTGAGAGACCTCCTGCTCAGAAGCCTGAACAGACACCATCGCCCCACCACCCGGCAGCTCACCCATCAACCGTCCACGAGCCGCCACCAACACACACGCATCCCCCAACGAGAAAACCCCCGCCACATACGCCGCCACCAACTCACCAATCGAATGACCAATCAAAAAATCAGGACACACACCCCAACTCTCCACCAACCTAAACAACGCCACCTCCAACGCAAACAACCCAGCCTGCGTATACAACGTCCGATCCAAGAGCCCCACATCGGGCGAACCCTCAGGAGAAGAAACCTCAGACGAGGATGACTCGCCCGCAAAAAGCACCTCGAGCAACGAGCGCCCTAGATGCACATCCAGCTCCGAGCACACCTCATCCAATGCCTCCCTGAAAACCGGGAATGCGCCATAGAGCCCGCGGCCCATACCCACACGCTGAGCACCCTGACCAGTGAAAAGGAACGCCAACCCACCAACAGAAGACACAGAAGCCACACCCTCAACCACACCACCCACAGACTCACCCACCGCCAACGCACCCAAACCCCCAAGCAACCCCTCCCGGTCACCACCAAACACAACAGCACGATGCTCAAACACAGAACGCCCCCCAGCCAAAGAAAAACCAACATCCCCCACCAAAAGCCCCGGATCACTATCGACAAACCTCAACAACCTCTGAGCCTGAGCGCGAAGCGCGAGAGTGCTCTTACCCGAGAGCACCCACGGCAACACACCACCACCAAGCACACCACCACCATCCCCAGTAATCACAACGCTCGCCTCAGGCACGACCGAATCCGAGGGCGGGGCCTCCTCGAGAATCACGTGCGCATTCGTGCCCGAGATGCCGAACGAGGAGACTCCTGCTCTACGGGGCCGCCCATTGCGCTCCCATGGCCGCTTCTCTGTCAGTAGCGAGACTGCGCCGGCTGACCAGTCCACATGCATGGATGGCTCATCCACGTGCAAGGTCTTCGGCAACACACCATGACGCATCGCCTGCACCATCTTGATCACACCAGCCACACCAGCAGCAGCCTGCGTATGACCAATATTCGACTTCACAGACCCCAAATACAAAGGACCGTTCACTCGCCCCTGACCATAGCTCGCCAACAACGCCTGCGCCTCGATCGGATCACCAAGAGTAGTACCCGTCCCATGAGCCTCAACCACATCCACATCCCCAGCAGAAAGCCTCGCACTCGCCAACGCCTGCGCAATCACACGCTCCTGAGAAGGCCCATTAGGCGCCGACAAACCATTCGAAGCGCCATCCTGATTCACAGCACTGCCACGCAACAACGCCAACACCAAATGACCATTACGCTCAGCATCAGACAAACGCTCCAACACCACCACACCCACACCCTCAGAAAAACCAGTCCCATCAGCCGCCTCCGCAAAAGACTTACAACGACCATCCCCAGCAAGACCACGCTGACGGCTGAAGACAACGAATCCCCCCGGGGTGGAGAGCACCGTCACACCGCCGGCCAGCGCCAGCTCGCACTCCCCGCTGTGCAATGCCTGACACGCCAGATGCATAGCCACAAGCGAAGACGAACACGCAGTATCAACCGACACCGCAGGACCCTCAAAACCAAAGGTATAAGACACACGACCCGACGCCACGCTGCTGATCGCGCTCGTCAACCCATAGCCCTCGAGACCCGCGGAGGACGACCCGACCAGACCCGCTCCGTAACCCGAGGCGACGATTCCCGCGAACACGCCGGTCTGGCTGCCGCGCAGCGAGGCGGGATCGATACCGGCGTCTTCCAGCGCCTCCCATGCGCCTTCCAGCAACAACCGCTGCTGCGGATCCATCGCCAGCGCCTCCCTCGGACTGATCCTGAAAAAACCAGCATCAAACCCATCAGCACCATCCAAAAACCCACCCTCACGCGCATAACTCGTCCCAGGATGATCAGGGTCAGGATCATAAAGACGCTCCAGATCCCAACCACGATCAGACGGAAACGGAGCAATCGCATCAGCACCAGACGCGACCAACTCCCAAAACTCCTCCGGCGAGGAAACACCACCAGGATAACGACAACTCATACCCACAACCGCAATCGGCTCACGTGCCTGATCTTCCACTTCTCGCAGGCGCAGGCGAGCATCGTGCAGATCGACGGTGACTTGCTTCAGGTAGCCAAGAAGCTTCTCGTTATCCGCCATTACGATCCTCTCCATTTATGTAGTCACGAGATTCTGCGGTTTGCAACTCCAATTGATTCAGGCCTTTATCGATGAAGTCAAACACCTCGTCGGCCGATGCCGAGTGCATCTTCTCGGCGAGGACAGCACGATCTGGCGACTCTTGGTGGCTATCCAATTGGGACAGGAACGTCTCGAGGCGTGCTGTGACTTGACGCCTTCCTGCATCATCCGCGCCGATCGAGGAAAGCATGACCCCCAGCTTGTCGAGCTCGGCGTTGAGCGAACCCGCTGTCACCCTTCCGTCCCGCGAGACCTGGCCGAGCAGGTATCCGACGATGGCGTCGGGCGTAGGGTAGTCGAACACGAGGGTGGCGGGCAATCGTAGTCCTGTCGCTGCGTTCAGGCGGTTGCGTAGCTCCACGGCGGTCAGCGAATCAAACCCGAGCTCCTTGAAGGCGCGCTGTGTGTCGATCACCTCCGGGGAGGCATGCCCTATGACCGTGGCGACCTGGGACCTGACGAGCTCGAGCACGACACCCTCACGCTCGGCCTGCGGCATGGCAGCCAAACGCCGCGCCAGCGAAGCGCCATCGTCGCCGTAGCGGCGAGTAGGCACACCCACCAAATCGCTGAACAACGCCGGGAGCACTCCCATTCTGGCCTGGGCACGCAACACCTTGAGATCCAAGGGCACGGGGAGCAGCAAAGCCTCGCCCATAGTCAGAGCGCTATCGAAGAGCTCGAGACCCTCCTCAGAAGGAACCATCCGCAAGCCAGAACGCGCCATCCGCGAGATATCGGCCCCACCCAGATCCCCAGTCATCCCGCTGGCCTCTTCCCAGAGCCCCCACGCCATCGAGATACCCGGGAGACCCAGCGCTCGACGATGAGCCGCCAACGCATCCAGGAACGCGTTGGCCGCCGCGTAATTGCCCTGGCCGGGGCTGCCAAATGCCGCCGCCGCGGAAGAGAACAGCACAAACATCGACAGATCCATGTGCCCTGTGAGCTCATGCAAATGCCACGCCGCGTCCGCCTTCGCAGCAAGCGTCCGCTCGAGACGCTCCGCGGTCATCGAACCAATCACACCATCATCGAGCACGCCCGCGGCATGAACCACCCCACAGAGGGGATGCTCCTCGGGTATCGACTCGAGCAGCCCCACCAGATCCTCGCGCAGGGAGACGTCGCAGGCGACGATCCTGACCTCGGCGCCCAGGGACTCGAGCCCCGCCCGCAGCTCGCCGGCGCCCTCGGCACGCTCGCCCCGGCGGCTGACCAGGAGGAGGCGACCCACACCATGCCCCGAAACCAGGCGACGCGCCAGCAAAGCACCCAACGTGCCGGTGCCACCGGTGATCAGGACCGTACCCTCCGGGTCGATGGCCGACGGCAGGCTCAGCACGATCTTGCCGGTATGGCGCGCCTGGCTCATGAACCGGAACGCCTGCGATGCGCGGTGCACATCCCACGCCCTGACGGGCAGGGGCTCGAGCACATTCGCCTCAAAGAGCGCGAGCAGCTCACCGAGCAGCTCGTGGAGGCGCTCGGGGCCCGCTTCCACCAAGTCAAACGCTCGATAGGACACCCCCGGATGACTCTCGGCGACCTCGCCGGGGTCGCGGATGTCGGTCTTGCCCATCTCGATGAAACGACCGCCGTTGGGCAGCAGATCGAGCGAGGCGTCCACGAACTCCCCGGCTAGAGAATCGAGCACGACATCCACACCGCGCCCACCTGTCTCCTCCAGGAAGCGCTCCTTGAACTCGAGTGTGCGAGAAGAAGCGATATGCGCATCGTCGAACCCCAGCAGCCGCAGCGTCTGCCACTTCGACGGGCTCGCGGTGACGAACACCTCAGCACCCAGATGCCTGGCCAGCTGAACTGCAGCCATGCCGACCCCGCCCGCCGCAGCGTGCACCAACACTCGCTCACCCTCTCTCAGCCCAGCGAGATCGACCAGCCCGTAATAGGCGGTCAAGAAAACGACCGGCACCGACGCGGCCTGGGCAAAGGACCACCCCTCCGGCACCCGGAGGACCAAGCCGTGATCGGTGACCGAGACAGTACCCAACCCGGGCATCAAACCCATCACCCGATCCCCGACAGCCAGCCTCTCCACCCCCGGGCCGAGCCCCAACACAACACCCGCACCCTCACCACCGACGGTGGTCCCATCCCCGGGCACCAGTCCCAAAGTGACCATGACATCACGGAAGTTCAGACCCCCGGCACGTACACCGACACGAACCTGCCCCGCCGCAAGCGGCCTCGCCATCTCAGGAGTGCACACGAGTGACAGATCCTCGAGTGTCCCACCGGCACCTGCTTGCAAACACCACTCCCCGGTATCCTCGGGAGCCGTCAAAACACCACCGGAGCCTGCTCGTGCCAGGCGGGGTGCGAATGTTGTACCTTCGCGTATTGCGAGTTGAGGCTCTTGGGTTGTGTTCAGTACTGTGGATAGTACGTTCCGGGAGGCGTCGTTGTCATCGATGTCGATGAGGTGAAATTGTTCGGGATTCTCTGATTGGGCGCTGCGTACCAGGCCCCATATTGGTGATTGGGCGAGTCCGGGGACGCCTTCCCCGGCTTCCATGGCCATGGCGCGCGTGGTGAGCAGCACCAGGCGCGAACCCGAGAGGCGCTCATCCGAGAGCCAGGTTTGCAGCGCGGAAAGCACCCGCCTGGTGCTCTGATGCGTTATCGCCAGCTCGTTGGCGTCATTATGCTCAGCGCCAACGCCTCTCTCCTCTCCGGGGGGGGGCTTGTCTCGATCATCACCGCAGTCAAAGAGCACCACCTCGGGTGGCGTGGCTCCTTGGTCCAGCGCTTCGCCGAGGGCTTGGAGATCCGCGTAGGTCTTGACGGAACTGGTTGTCTCACCGAGAGAGGTAGCCAGTGGTGAGTTCTTGTTTGCCAGTAGTGTTAGTTCTTGTGTGGTGGTCTCTGGGGTGGCTGGTATCTCGTTCCAGGCTAGGCGGAATAGCGAGTCGTGTTGTGTGTTTGGGGTAGTGCGTAGTTGTGTTGCCGAGATCTCGCGTGTGGTCAGTGAGTCGATGGAGGCTACGAGCCTGCCCGTTTCGTCGGTGAGTACCAGCGAGATCGCCTCGTTGCCTGCGGGGGTGAGCGCTACCCGTAGCGGCAAGGAAGCGCCACGGGTGTGCAGTTCTACGCCGTTGAAGGAGAATGGTAGGCGTATACCGTCGTTCTCTTGGTCTTGCTTTTCGGTCTCGCTGTTCGTGAGTGAGCTCAGCCCGGCGTGTAGGGCCGAGTCCAGTAGCGCGGGGTGCATACCAAAAGCAGCAGCATCGTCCTGTTGCTCCGGGGCTAACGCGACCTCGGCGTATAGCTCTTCCCCGCACCGCCAAACGGTCTGCAGGCCTTGAAAGACCGGCCCGTATTCAAAACCCAATTCAGCCAGCGCGTCATAGAGATCATCGACCGGCACAACCTCAGACCCTTCAGGAGGCCAAGATCCTGAAGCCAGCGCGCCCATACGCTCGCTCAGCGCCGCGGCGTGACCGTTCATAACCGGCTCTACAGGTGCGAGAATGCCGCTTGCGTGGCATGTCCACTGCTCCTCACTGGAAACATCATCCATGGCTCTCTCCAGCCGGGAATGGATGATCAGCGAGCGCTCGCCGGCTTGATCAGTCTCACCAACGGAGAGCTGGATCTGCACCGCGTCCTGTTCAGCGAGCAATAACGGGGCCTGCAACGTGAGCTCCCGCACAGCGGCGCACCCGACACGCTCGCCGGCAGACAGTGCCAGATCCAGAAATGCCGTCCCCGGCAGCAACACGCTGCCCATTACGGCGTGATCAGCAAACCACGGGTGAGTCGCCAGCGAGATACGCCCCGTGAACAACCAGCCCCGATCGTCAGCCAACGCCACAGCAGCACCCAACAACGGATGATCGCCGGCCGAAGACTGACCGATCGAGGTGAGATCTCCCGAGCCCTGCCCTGGTAGCAGCCAGTAACGCTCACGCTGGAAGGCGTAGGTAGGCAACTTCGCCCTCCGAGCGCCAGAACCACTGAACATTCCAGCCCAATCAACCTCGACACCGCGAATCCAGAGCTCAGCCAAAGAACCCAGGAAACGCGCGAGGCCACCATCATCACGACGCAACGAGCCGGTGACCGCCACCCCCCGCGCATCACCAGCGCCAGCCGGAACAGGATCAGCCAAACCGGGACCGGCCAGATCGGTATCCGTCAGAGCGTCAACGGTCTCCTGGACGCCCATCGTCAGCACCGGGTGGGGGCTGACCTCGACGAACGCTCGATACCCATCCCCGAGCAGCGCCGCGGTCGCGCGCTCAAACTGGACGGTCTCACGCAGATTGCGATACCAGTACTCACCATCGAGCTCCGAGGTGTCAAGCAGCCCTCCCGTCACAGTCGAGAAGAACGGAACATCACCACACCGTGGAGCGATCCCAGCACACCCCTGCAACAACTCCTCACGAATCTCCTGCACATCCACCGAATGAGCCGCATAATCAACCGGTATCGCTCGCGCCCTGACACCATCAGCCTCGCACTCACCGAGAAACTTCTCGAGCGGGACCCGATCACCAGAAACCACGACCGAGGAAGGCCCGTTCACCGCCGCGACCCCGATGCGAGCATCCCAGCGCTCGAGACGCTCCTCCAGCTCCTCGACCGGCAACGCGACCGAGACCATCCCGCCCCTCCCAGCCAAAGCGACCAACGCACGACTACGCAACGCCACCACCCGCGCAGCATCCTGCAGCGACAAACCACCAGCAATATGAGCAGCAGCGATCTCGCCCTGAGAATGGCCCACCACCACCCCTGGACGCACACCACACGAGCGCCACAACCCAGCCAACGACACCATCACCGCCCACAACACTGGCTGCACGACATCCACCCGATCCAAACCCGGAGCGCCACCCACACCCCGCAACACATCCTCGAGCGACCAATCCACATGCTCTGAAAGAGCCTCACCACAAGCACCCATCCGCTCAGCGAACACAGGCGAGCACTCCAACAACTCCAGCGCCATACCCTCCCACTGCGAACCCTGACCCGGGAACAAGAACACAACCCCAGCACCACCGGCCACCGACGCCACGCCCTCAACCATCCCCGCCGCCGGCTCCCCCCCAGCCAAAGCGCCAAGACCACCGAGCAGCCCCTCGCGCCCATCACCCAACAGGACCGCACGGTGCCCAAACACAGAACGAGAAGCCAGAGAACTACCCACATCCATCATTCCCAGCCCAGGATCGCCGGCCACAAACTCCCGCAACCGCTCAGCCTGAGCACGCAGCGCACCCTTGCTCTTACCCGAGAGCACCCACGGCACCACACCAGCACCAAGCAGACCAGTACCCACCACAGGCGTGCTGGAATCCTGGCGCGGTGGCTCCTCGAGGATCACGTGCGCATTGGTGCCGCTGATACCAAAAGAGGAAACGCCCGCTCGGCGCGGCTCCCCGTTCTTCTCCCACGGGCGCTCCTGTGTCAACAGCGAAACCCCGCCCATCGACCAATCGACGTGCGAAGAAGGCGCATCGACATGCAACGTCTGAGGCAATACACCATGACGCATCGCCATCACCATCTTGATCACACCAGCCACACCAGCCGCAGCCGCGGTATGACCAATATTCGACTTCACAGAACCAAGCCACAGCGGACGCTCCGCAGGGCGATCACGCCCATACGTAGCCAACAACGCCTGAGCCTCGATCGGATCGCCCAATCTCGTACCAGTACCATGACCCTCGACCACATCAACCTGGTCCGGTGAAACACGCGCATTCGCCAACGCCTGAACAATCACACGCCGCTGAGAAGGACCATTCGGCGCCGTCAACCCATTAGAAGCACCATCCTGATTCACAGCACTACCACGCACCAACCCCAACACCTCATGACCATTACGCACAGCATCAGACAAACGCTCCAACACCAACAACCCCACACCCTCAGAAAAACCAGTGCCATCCGCACCATCAGCAAAAGACTTACACCGACCGTCCGGAGACAAACCGCGCTGGCGAGAGAAATCAATAAAGATCCCAGGCGTAGCCATCACAGTCACACCACCAGTCAGCGTCAGCTCACACTCCCCCGAACGCAACGATTGGCACGCCAGATGCAACGCCACAAGCGAAGACGAGCACGCCGTATCAACCGAAACGGCCGGCCCCTCCAAGCCAAAGGTATAAGCCAACCGACCAGAGACAACACTGCTGGTAGCACCAGTCAACCCATATCCGCCAAGATCGCCCAACGCCCCGCCCAGGCCTATACCGTAATAAGACGAACTGACGCCCGCGAACACGCCGGTCTGACTACCCCGCAAAGACACAGGATCGATACCCGCATCCTCAAAAGCCTCCCATGCACCCTCCAGCAACAACCGCTGCTGAGGATCCATCGCCAAGGACTCCCTCGGACTGATATCAAAAAACCCGGTGTCAAACTTATCGGCGTCAACAACAAAACCGCCCTGACGCACATAACTGGTACCGGGATGATCGGGATCGGGATCAAACAGTCCATCCAAATCCCAACCACGATCAGACGGGAACAGACCAACGCCATCGCCACCAGACGCAACCAAACCCCACAACCCCTCTGGCGATAGCACGCCACCGGGGAACCGACAACTCATACCAACGATCGCAACCGGCTCATCTGGCGTCGCGGTCGAGGCCACGGGCTTGACGACGCCGAGTCCCGTACCCGAGAGCTCCCCCAGCAGATAGGCAGTCACCGCCGAAGTGGTCGGACAGTCGAACACCAGCGTGGCGGGCAGACGCAGCCCGGTCGCCTGGTTCAGGCGATTACGGAGCTCCACCGCGGTCAGCGAATCAAAGCCCAAATCCTTGAACGTACGCTGCGTATCGATCGCCTCCGGGGAGGCGTGCCCCAGGACCATCGCCACCTGAGCTCTGACCAGATCGAGCACGAGGCCGTCACGCTCGGCCTCGGGTGTAGTGGCCAGGCGTCGTGCCAGCGAGGCGCCCTGCTCGCTGGAGCGAGGAGTGGACACACGCACCAGGTCGCTGAACAGCACCGGCAGCACCCCGATCCTGACCTGGGCACGCAACGTCTGAAAATCCAGCGAGACCGGGAGCGTCAACGCCTCGCCGGCGCCGAGCGCGCCATCGAAGAGCTCGAGCCCCTGCGCGGAGGAGAGCGCACCTATGCCCGCGCGCGTCATCCGCGAGCGGTCGGCCTCGCTCAAGCCTCCGGCCATCCCACTAGCGTCTTCCCAGAGCCCCCACGCGATCGAGGAACCCGCGAGACCCAGCGTTCGACGATGAGCCGCCAGGGCATCGAGAAATGCGTTGGCAGCGGCATAATTGCCCTGGCCGGGGCTGCCGAGTGCGCCCGCCGCGGAGGAGAACAGCACAAACGCGTCCAAATCCATGTGCTCCGTGAGCTCGTGCAAGTACCACGCGGTGTCTGCCTTGGGAGTCAGTACCCGCTCGAGGCTCTCGGCCGTCAACGACCCGATCACGCCGTCGTCGAGTACCCCGGCGGCGTGCACCACCGCACTGAGCGGATGCTCCTCTGCGATCGACTCCAACAGCGCCTCCAGCTGATCCCGCTCGGATACATCACACGCCGCGATCCTCACCCGGGCGCCCAGGGACTCGAGCTGCGCCTGCAACTCGGGCGCACCCTCAGCGTTCGGCCCCCGGCGACTGGCCAGCAACAGATGACCCACGCCGTACCGGGTCACCAGATGGCGCGCGATGAGCGCACCCAGGGCGCCCGTGCCACCAGTGATCAGGACCGTGCCCCGCGGGTCGATGGCTGAGGGCAGATCCAGCACGATCTTGCCGGTATGACGCGCCTGGCTCATGAAGCGGAAGGCCTCCGGTGCGCGACGCACATCCCACGCGGTAACCGGCAGCGGCTCGAGCGCACCCGCCCCAAACAGGTCGAGCAGCTCACCAAGCATCCCCCGGATACGCTCCGGACCGACATCCATCAGGTCAAACGCTCGATAGGACAAACGCGGATGGCTCTCGGCGAGTGCGTCGGGATCGCGAATATCGGTCTTGCCCATCTCGATGAAACGACCGCCCTGCGCAAGCAGATCAAGCGAAACGTCCACGAACTCCCCGGCAAGAGAATTCAGGACGACATCCATGCCCTGCCCATCGGTCTCCTCCAGGAAGCGCTCCTTGAACTCGAGCGTACGAGAAGAAGCTATATGGGCCTCATCCAGCCCCAGTTGCCGAAGGGTCTCCCACTTGCCTGGACTGGCGGTGGCAAACACCTCAACCCCCAGATGCCTGGCCAACTGCACAGCAGCCATACCGACACCGCCGGCCGCCGCGTGCACCAACAGCTTCTCACCAGGTTCGAGAGCGGCCAGATCGATGAGGCCGTAACAGGCCGTCAAGAACACAATCGGCACCGACGCGGCCTGCGCAAATGACCACCCCTCGGGTACCCGGGTGATCACGCGACAGTCGGCGACCGAGATCGAGCCCAATCCCGAGCACAGGCCCATCACCCGATCCCCGACAGCCAGGCCCTCCACCCCCGGGCCGAGCTCCAGCAGGACCCCTGCGCCCTCGCCACCAACGACAGCCTCGCCCGGATACATGCCAAGCGCGATCAGGACATCACGGAAGTTCAGGCCCCCGGCACGCACACCGACACGAACCTGCCCCCACTCGAGCGAGCGCCCAGCCTCGGGACTGGGCACGAGCGAGAAATCCTCGAGCGTCCCCCCAACACCCACGTCCAGACGCCACTCCACAGCACCCTCGGGAACAGCCAAGACAGCACCGGTACCCGTTCGTGCGAGCCGGGGGGTGAGCATGGCGCCAGCACGTATCGCCAGCTGCGGCTCACCCAGGGCAAGGGCGCTGTCAAGCACGCCGAGGGAATCCTCGTCATCGTCGATGTCGATCAAAACGAGCCGCTCGGGGTTCTCCGCCTGCGCACTGCGCACCAAACCCCACACCGGTGACTGAGCCAAGCCGGGCACGTCCTCTCCCGAGCGCACTGATACAGCGCCTTTGGTGAGCAGCACCAGACGAGCATCCGAGAAGCGCTCGTCCGCGAGCCAGAACTGCACCAGCTCGAGCGCCCGCTGGACATACCGGTGGACCAAGACCGGCTCGCCGCCGGGCTCAGCGCCATCGATCGCGTCGAGCCCGCACTCGCAGAGCACCGCCTCAGGAAGCGGGACTACTCCATCCAGCGCCTCACCCAGAGCCCGCAGATCCGCATGCGCCTCGATCGAGTACCCAACCCTGCTCAGCGACTTGGCCAGCAGCGAGTCCCCACCACCCAAGAGCACCAGCGTCGCCGCCGAGGCCTGCTGCGCAGGAGGGATCGGGACCGCGTTCCACTCGATCCTGAACAGCGAATCGTGATCCGCACCACGAGCACTACCCAATTGGGTCGCCGAGACCTCACGCACCACCAGCGAGTCGACCGAGGCGACCAGTCCGCCAGCCTCATCGGCGACCAGCAAAGAGACCGCGTCGGCCGCTATCGGAGCGAGCGAGACCCGCAACGAGAAAGCCCCTGCGGCGTAAAGCTCGACGCCATTGAACGAGAACGGGAGACGCACACCTCCATCCTCTTGGCTCCCGCCCACGGCCTGTGAGTCCACCAACGAGCTCAATCCAGCATGAAACGCCGAATCCAGCAGCGCGGGGTGCACACCAAAGGCAGCAGCCTCGTTGCGCTGCTCAGCTGACAGAGCCACCTCCGCGAAGAGCTCATCCCCACACCGCCACACTGCCCGCAACCCCTGGAAAACCGGCCCATATTCAAGACCGCGTTCAGCCAGAGCGTCATACAGACCGTCGACCGGGATAACCTCTGAGCCCTCCGGAGGCCAAGACTCTCCAGCCAGCACACCCACACGCTCCTCGAGCGCCGCGGCCCGACCATTCAACACAGCACCCGTGGCAGCCAGCACACCGCTGGCATGACGCGTCCAGGACTCCTCGACCGGCGCACCCTCGCCAAAGCCCTCCGGGCGGGAATAGATACCCAACGGGCGTCCCCCGGACTCGTCGGGCTCACCAACCGAGAGCTGCAACTGAACCGCACCATCCCCAGAGAGCAGCAACGGGGTCTCCAGCGTCAGCTCCCGCACAACCGCACATCCGACCCGCTCACCGGCGCTGAGAGCCAGATCGAGGAACGCGGTTCCCGGCAACAACACACTTCCCAACACCGCGTGATCTGAAAGCCACGAATGAGACTCCAGCGACAACCGGCCCGTGAACAACCAGCCCCGATCGTCGGCCAAAGCCACAGCTGCACCCAGGAGCGGATGATCGGATGAGATCTGGCCAATGGATGCAGCACCTGCCCCAGCACCAGAACCAGTCCTCAACCAATAGCGCTCGCGCTGAAAGGCATAAGTAGGCAATCCAACACGCTTCGCGCCGGAGTCCTCGAACAAAGCACCCCAATCGACCCCAACACCACGAACCCAGAGCGCGGCCAAAGAGCTCATCAACGCCTGGACCTGCGGACGCTCGCCACGCAACAGTGGCACCGCCAGGACAGGATCCCCCCCCAGCCCCTCCACACCGCCACCGCCAGCCCCATCGCCGTCAACGCCGCCCGGCCTCCGTGCGTCTCGCTCGCCAAGGCAGTCCTGAGTCATCGCGCTGAGCACACCATCAGGACCGAGCTCCAAGAAGCGTCTCACCCCCTGAGTCTCCAACCAGCTCACCCCATCGGAGAAACGCACCGGCTCACGCACATGATGCACCCAATACTCCGCCGAGCAGATCTCCGCAACAGGCACCGGCTCACCCCGTACGTTGGAGACGATCGGAATCCGCGGCGCAGAAAAAGACACGCTGCCGGCCACCTCGGCGAACTCGCCCAGCATCGCGTCCATCCGCGGGGAATGAAACGCGTGAGAGACTCGCAACCGCTTGGTCTTACGACCCCGCTCGCCCCAGAGACCCGCCAAATCCAACACGGCATCCTCATCGCCCGAGACCACGACCGAGGAAGGCCCATTCACCGCCGCCAGCGAGACCCGGCCCTCGACATCCCCAAGTGTCCCCAACACCTCCCGCTCGGCGGCCTGGATCGAGACCATCGCCCCACCCCCAGGCAACGCACCCATCAACCGGCCACGAGCTGCGACCAGCACACACGCATCCTGCAGAGAGAACACATCCGCCACATGCGCCGCAGCCAACTCACCAATCGAATGACCCAGCAAAAAACCGGGACGCACACCCCAGCTCTCGAGCAGCCTGAACAGCGCAACCTCGAGCGCGAACAGCCCCGCCTGGGTGTATTGCGTATCATCGATCAGCGACGCCTGCGATGAACCCTCGACGGCGAAGAGGATCTCCCGCAGGGGTTCCTCGAGGTGTGTATCGAGCTCGGCGCAGAGCCCATCGAGCGCATCCCTGTAGACCGGGAACGTGTCATAGAGTTCTCTGCCCATGCCCGCTCGTTGCGCACCCTGGCCGGTGAAGAGGAACGCCAGACCGCCAGCGGTCGTGGGAGCGATACCTTCCACCACGCCCCCTGCGGGTGCTCCTGTCGCCAGCGCGCCAAGACCCTCGAGAAAGCCCTCGTGCTCACCGGCGAGCACCACCGCGCGATGCTCGAAAACCGAGCGACCCTGCAGCGAGATGGCTACGTCGGCGCTCTTCAACTCTGGGGAGTCCTCTGCTGTGTCCCTCAGATACTGCCTCAAGCGCTCGGCCTGGGCGCGTAGAGCCGGCTCGCTCTTGGCTGACAGCAGCCATGGCAGGGCACCAGATTTCAGGTCCCGCGCAGAAGACGTCTCATCTGGGAGCGCCGGCGCCTCTTCGAGGATCACGTGCGCGTTGGTGCCGCTGATCCCGAAAGAGGACACCCCTGCACGGCGAGGCTCGCCATTGCTTTCCCAGGGCAGCCGCTCTGTGAGCAAGGAGATCGCTCCAGTTGACCAGTCGACCTGTGAGGATGGCTGATCGATGTGCAGCGTCTTTGGCAGCACGCGATGACGCATCGCCATCACCATCTTGATCACCCCAGCCACACCAGCCGCGGCCTGGGTATGACCGATATTCGACTTGACCGACCCGAGCCACAGCGGATGATCCTCGGGACGGTTCTGTCCATAGATGGCAAGCAGCGCCTGAGCCTCGATCGGATCGCCAAGCGTCGTGCCCGTACCGTGACCCTCGACCACATCCACCTGACCCGCTGAGAGACGAGCGTTCGCCAGCGCCTGAGCGATTACACGCTGCTGGGAGGGACCATTGGGCGCTGTCAACCCATTGCTCGCGCCATCCTGATTCACAGCACTACCCCGCACCAACCCCAACACCTGATGGCCGTTGCGCTGGGCATCTGAAAGGCGCTCGAGCAGGAGCATCCCCACGCCCTCAGCAAAACCCGTTCCGTTCGCCCCCGCGGCGAAGGACTTGCAACGACCATCGGGGGCCAGACCGCGCTGGCGGGAGAAATCGATGAATCCTCCCGGCGTGACTATCACGGTCACGCCACCAGCCAACGCCATCGAGCACTCTCCGAAGCGAAGCGCCTGGCTGGCCAGATGCAGCGCCACGAGCGAGGATGAGCAGGCCGTGTCGACCGAGACAGCCGGACCCTCCAGGCCGAAGATATGAGCGAGGCGACCCGAGACAACGCTGTTGGTGGCCCCCGTAAAGCCATACCCCTCGATACCGTCGATAGTCAACCCAGCCGCGCCGTACTCTGAGGAGAGCACCCCTGCAAATACTCCGGTCTGGCTGCCCTTCAGGGACGCTGGATCGATGCCGGCGTCTTCAAAAACCTCCCACGCACTTTCCAGCAACAGGCGCTGCTGGGGGTCCATCGCCAGAGACTCCCTGGGGTTGATACCGAAGAACCCGGCGTCGAACTTATCGGCGTCACAGACAAAGCCACCTTCGCGCGTATAGCTCGTACCGGAATGCTCGGGGTCTGGATGATACAGCCGCTCCAGGTCCCAGCCGCGATCTGGGGGGAACCTGCCGATGGCATCGGTCCCAGAGCTCACCAGCCGCCAAAGCTGCTGCGGGGAGCGCACACCACCCGGTAGACGACAGCTCATACCGACAATCGCCAGAGGCTCATGTGACATCGCCAGGAGATGACGGTTCTGCTGCCTGAGACGCTCCACCTCCTTGACCGATTTTCGCAGCGCGTTGACAACATCCTCATTAGCGGTCGGCATCGCTCACCCCTCCCCCGCCTGTACCGCGGGTACACCCACCGCCCTCTGCACGAGACTCTCGACATCCATCATGTCAATCAGATGCATGTCGTCGTTATCGATCGACAGTTCACTATCGCGACCGGCCAATTGCAGTAGGACCTCCAACAGTCCCGCCTCCCGAAGACGGTTAAGCGGAATGGAGGCAATGGCTCGACGAATTCCAGCTTCTCCGCGATCTGAGTCGCCGGCTCTGGGGCCATTTGGAGACGCCTGTCCCAGTACGTAGGAAGCTACCTCGGAGGTGGTGGGGTAGTCAAACACCAGGGTGGCGGGTAGGCGCAGACCGGCAATCGTGCCGAGGCGGTTGCGCAGCTCCACCGCGGCGAGTGAGTCAAACCCGAGCTCCTTGAAGGTTCGTTGTGTGTCGACTGTATCTGGGGAGGCGTGACCGAGCACAGTGGCGACCTCAGTTCTGACGAGCTCGAGCACGACGCTCTCGCGCTCGTCCGGTGACGTTGCGGCCAGGCGTTGCGCGAGTGATCTGCCCTCTTCGCTGGAGCGGCGAGTGGGTGCACGTACGAGGTCGCTGAAGATCTTTGGGAGCGTTCCCGTTCTCGCCTGGGCGCGCATCACCTTGAAATCCAGGGGGATGGGGAGCATCAGCGTCTCGCTCCCCTCCAGGGCGGCATCGAAGAGCGCCAGTCCCTCCTGGGAGCCGAGCGCGCGCAGACCGGAGCGTGTCATGCGGGAGATATCCGCCTCGCCCAGGTCCACCGTCATCCCACTGGCCTCTTCCCACAATCCCCAGGCAAGCGAGATACCGGGCAGACCTCGTGCGCGGCGATGCATCGCCAACGCATCGAGGAACGCGTTGGCGGCCGCGTAGTTGCCCTGGCCGGGACTGCCGAACGCTGCCGCGGCCGAGGAGAACAGCACGAACATCGATAGGTCCATGTGCTCTGTCAGCTCGTGCAAGTGCCAAGCGGCGTCGGTCTTCGCGAGCAGTACCCGCTCCAGACGCTCCGGTGTCAAAGAGCCAATCACACCATCATCGAGCACCCCAGCGGCGTGCACCACCGCATCGAGGGGATACTCCGCTGGGATCGAGTCCAGCAAGCTCGCCAGATCCTCGCGTCGAGAGACATCACAGGCGGCGATCGTGACGTTTGCACCCAAGGACTCGAGCTCGGATTTGAGCTCGATGGCGCCCTCGGCCTCCGGTCCCCGGCGACTGGCCAGCAAGAGGCGACTCACACCGTGCCCTGAGACCAGGTGACGCGCCAGCAGAGCACCCAACGTGCCCGTACCACCGGTGATCAGGACCGTGCCATCCGGAGCGATCGGGGCTGGCACGCTCAACACGATCTTGCCGATATGACGCGCCTGGCTCATGAAACGAAACGCCTGCGGCGCATGACGCACATCCCACGCCCTGGCAGGCAACGGCTCCAGCACACCGGACCCGAAGAGCTCGAGCAGCTCACCAAGCATCCCCTGGATGCGCTCCGGACCGGCTTCGAGCAAGTCAAACGCCTGATAGGCCACCCCTGGATAGGCCTCTGCGACCTCACCCGGATCGCGAACGTCGGTCTTGCCCATCTCGATGAACCGGCCATTCTCGGCCAACAGGTCAAGCGAGGCGTCCACAAACTCCCCGGCGAGAGAATCAAGCACGACATCCACGCCCCGCCCCCCAGTCTCCTCCAGGAAGCGCTCCCTGAACTCGAGCGAACGCGAAGAAGCGATATGCGCATCATCCAACCCGAGAGACCGAAGCGCCGGCCACTTCGCGGGACTCGCGGTAGCGAACACCTCAGCCCCCAGGTATCTGGCCAACTGCACCGCCGCCATACCGACGCCGCCGGTCCCCGCATGCACCAGCACCCTCTCACCCGACTCCAGACCAGCGAGATCGGCCAGCGCGTAATAAGCCGTCAAGAACGCGGTCGGTACCGACGCGGCCTGCGCAAAAGACCACCCCTCCGGCACTCGCACAAGCACACGCTGATTGGCCACAGCCACCGGACCGAACCCGGAAAACAACCCCATCACCCGATCCCCCACGGCCAGACCCTCGCGCACTCCCCGACCGATCTCCAAGACAACACCCGAGCCCTCACCGCCCACGGCGGCCTGTTCTGGATACATGCCAAGCGCGATCAATACATCACGAAAATTCAGGCCCCCAGCACGCACACCAATACGCACCTCCCCCGGACCAAGCGGCTCCGCCACCTCCGCAGCCGGCACAAGCGCCAGATCCTCGAGCGTCCCCCCACCGCCCGCACGCAAACGCCACCCCACAACACCAGCCGGAGCCACCAACGCTCCACCAGACCCCGCCCGTACCAGACGGGGAGCGAACACCTCTCCCTCGCGAATCGCGAGCTGTGGCTCTCCCACAGCCAGGACGTCACCCAGCGCCACACTGGAGGCATCGTTGCCATCGATATCGACGAGCAAAAATCGATCGGGATTCTCCGACTGCGCACTGCGCACCAAACCCCATACCGGTGATTGCACCAGCCCGGGGACATCCACCCCAGCACCGACACCCGCACCCACAGCGCCCCTGGAGACCAGCACCATGCGAGCACCAGAGAAACGCTCGTCCACAAGCCAAGCCTGCACCAGAGCAAGCACTTCTCGGGCACAGCGATGCACCCAGGCCGGCTCACTGAGCTCACCATGATCGCCGGCGCCACAGTCAAAGAGCACAACCCCGGGCAGCGAAGCCCCCCCATCCAGGGCCTCACCCAGAACCCCCAGATCTTCATACACCTCGACGGCGTGCCCAGCCCGACTCAGAGAACCGGCCAGCAAAGAGACCCCCTTGACACCCAACACCGCCACATCACTCGCGGCAGCCGGCACGGAGACCGGGAGCGCACTCCAGCCCATCGCGAACAATGAATCGCGGTGCGCGGCACGAGCGACGCCCAACTGCGCTGTCGAGACCTCGCGCACCACCAGCGAGTCAACCGACGCGACGATCCCACCAGCCTCATCAGCGACCACCAAAGAGATCGCGTCATCCCCTACCGGTGAGAGCGAGACTCGCAACGAAACAGCACCCGATGCATGGAGCTCAACACCGCTGAAGGAGAACGGCAGACGCACACCACCACGCTCCTGACCCTCCCCCTCGGGCACAGTACCCACCAGTGAGCTCAACCCGGCATGGAAAGCCGCGTCCAGCAATGCTGGATGCACACCATAAGATCCGGCCTCATCCCGCGCCTGCTCGGGCAACTCAACCTCAGCGAAGAGATCCTCCCCGCTACGCCAAGCAGCCCGCAGACCTTGAAAGACCGGACCATATTCAAACCCCCGCTCGGCCAGGAGATCGTAAAGACCGTCGAGATCGACCATCTGCGCACCCGGCGGTGGCCAAGCGCCATCCACCAACAGCCCCGCTCGCTCCCCCACGACTGCGACCCGACCATTCAACCCTGCCCCCACTGGAGCCAGCACACCACTGGCATGACGCGTCCACGCCTCTGCAACGACCGTGTCCTCGGCAACGTTCCGCTCCGGCCGGGAGTGGACGGCAAGCGAGCGCGCACCGGACTCATCGGGCTCGCCAACCGAGAGCTGCAACTGAACCGCCGCCTCATCCCCGGCAAGCAACAATGGAGCCTCCAATGTGAGCTCCTGCACACCAGCGCACCCAACCCGCTCACCCGCGGCCAGCGCCAGCTCGAGGAACGCCGTCCCCGGTAACAACACCCCACCCAACACTGTGTGATCCAAAAGCCACGGATGACCATGAAGCGAGATACGCCCGGTGAACAACCACTGCTCACCATCGGCCAACTCGACCATCGCACCCAACAACGGGTGCTCTGCCGACGACTGCCCTGCGGAGGTCATGTTGTTGGTGTCCGGGATTGTTCGGGTTAGCCAGTAGCGTTCGCGTTGGAAGGCGTAGGTTGGTAGTGAGACTCGTTTAGCGTTGGAGTCTTTGAAGATCTCAGTCCAGTCCACGCCGTTGCCGTGGACCCATATCTCAGCCAGCGCCCCGAGCAGGGCTTCGGCCTCGGGACGCTCACCACGCAACACCGGGACCGCCAAGACAGCGGTCCCGGCGACAGTCCCGCTGCCGCTGCTGGTGGTAGTAGTTGTGGTCTCCTCGACCAGGCAGTCCTGAGCGATCGCGCTGAGTACGCCGTCGGGACCCAACTCCAAGAAGCTACCAACACCGTTGGCTGCCAACCAGCGCATCCCATCAAAGAAGCGCACAGGCTCACGCACATGCTGGACCCAGTACGCAGCGGTGCAGATACGCTCGGGCGCGATCAGCTCACCCGTAACGTTGGAAACAATCGGGATTCGCGGCGGGGAAAAGGAGACACCTTCGGCTACCTCTCTGAACTCATCGAGCATCCCGTCCATCCGCTGAGAATGAAACGCATGACTGACATGCAGACGCTTAGCCTTGACGCCACGCTCCCGCCAAATACCCTCGATCTCGAGGACAGCGTCCTCATCACCGGAAACCACCACCGAGGACGGACCGTTGACCGCCGCAAGGGCAACCCTATCCCTGAAGCCCTCGAGCGTCTCCAGCACATCTCCCTCCGAGACCTGGATCGACACCATCGCACCACCCTCGGGCAAATTCCCCATCAACCGCCCACGAGCCGCCACCAACATACACGCATCCTTCAGCGAGAGAGCTCCCGCTACGTGGGCAGCGCTCAGCTCACCGATCGAATGACCCATCAGAAAGGCCGGGCGCACCCCGAAGCTCTCGATGAGCCTGAACAACGCCACCTCCAAGGCAAACAAAGCGGCCTGGGTATAAGCCGTCTGATCTATCAGCCCCACGGCGGATGACCGCTGCAGGGGCCGCTCAGAGAAGGACACCGCAACAGAAGAGTCCTCCAGCGAGGACTCCCCGGGCCGTGCATCAGCGAAGAGCACCTCGCGCAAGGGACACCGCAAGTGCCTATCAAGCTCGACACAAACATCGTCCAATGCATCCCTGAAGACCGCGAAAGACTCATACAACTCTCGGCCCATACCCACACGCTGAGCGCCCTGACCGGTGAACAAACACGCCAGACGATCCTGGCCATCATCGATCCCCCGCACCAAACCCCGCGCAGACCCACCACCAGCCAACGCCTGCAGGCCCCCCAACAACCCCTCCCGGTCATCGCCCCACACCACCGCACGATGCTCAAATATCGAACGCCCAACCAACGAGTACCCAATATCCAACAACCCAAGCCCAGCATCACCATCGACACGCTCGAGCAGACGCCGCGCCTGATCACACAACGCCACATCATCCTTCGCCGAGAGCACCCACGGCACCAGACCAACCCCTACCACACCCTCTCCCGCGCCACCCACAGCGACACTCCCTGCGCCCGCAGCGACATCATCCATACCCGCGATACCATCCGCGGACACGGCACGACCATCGTCACCGGCGAGATTCAAAAGGACCGTGGTGCCGTCGCCCGCCGGGGCCTCTTCGAGAATCGCATGCGCATTGGTGCCGCTGATGCCAAACGAGGAGACCCCCGCCCGACGAGGCTCACCGCTTCGCTGCCACGATCGCGCCTCGCTCAACAGAGAGACCGCACCGGCGGTCCAATCCACTTTGGTGGATGGCTCATCGACGTGCAATGTCCTCGGCAGCATGCCGTTACGCATCGCCATCACCATCTTGATCACCCCGGCCACACCAGCCGCGGCCACGCTGTGACCGATGTTCGACTTGATCGACCCCAGCCACAGCGGACGATCCTCGGGACGATTCTGTCCGTAGGTGGCGATCAGAGCCTGAGCCTCGACCGGATCGCCAAGGGTGGTACCCGTGCCATGACCCTCGACCGCATCGATCTGGCCCGGCGAGAGGCCGGCGCTCGCCAGGGCCTGGGTGATCACCCGCTGCTGAGATGGACCGTTGGGCGCAGTCAGACCGTTTGAGGCGCCATCTTGGTTCACGGCACTGGCACGCAGAAGGGCGAGCATCTGATGGCCATTACGTCGGGCATCGGAGAGACGCTCCAGCACCAGAACACCCATGCCCTCAGAGAAGCCTGTGCCGTCCGCCGCGCTCGCAAAGGACCTGCACCTCCCATCGGGCGAAAGGCCACGCTGACGGCTGAACTCCAGGAACAATCCCGGAGTGGCCAGCACCGTCACGCCTCCTGCCAGCGCCAGCGAGCACTCCCTCCCCCGCAAGGACTGACACGCCAGATGCAACGCCACCAGTGAGGAGGAGCATGCCGTATCGACCGAGACCGCCGGTCCCTCCAGACCGAAGGCAAAAGCCACACGGCCCGAAGCGACACTGCCCGTTCCGCCCGTCAAGCGGTAACCCTCGAGCTCCTCGGAAGTCGACCCGAAGAGATCCGAGCCGTAATCCGAGGAGATCACTCCCGCGAACACGCCCGTCTGACTGCCTTTCAGCGACTCGGGGTTGATACCCGCATCCTCGACGGCCTCCCAAGCCCCTTCCAGCAGCAGTCGCTGCTGGGGATCCATCGCCAGCGCCTCGCGCCGGCCGATCCCGAAGAACCCAGCGTCGAACGCACCCGCGTCATGGAGAAATCCGCCCTCGCGAGTATAGATCGTGCGCGGCCGATCGGGGTCGGGGTCGTAGAGAGCGTCGAGGTCCCAACCACGGTCCGAGGGGAAGGAGGAGATTCCATCGACGCCCTGCGCGATGAGCCGCCAGAGCTCCTCGGGCGAACGCACTCCACCGGGATACCGGCAGCTCATGCCGATGATCGCGATCGGCTCACGCGCTTGATCTTCCACCTCCCGCAGACGCTCGTGGGCATCGTGCAGATCGACCGTGGCCCGCTTTAGATAGTCGCGCAGCTTCTCGTCATCGCTCATCGTGGATCTCGCTCATCTGGGGAATCAAGCGTTTCCGTGCGAACAGCACGAGCGGCATAGGTCTTCTCGTCGAGATACCTGAACAGCTCATCGTCTGATGCCGAATCGATCTTCTCGACGACCGTGACGCCGCCATCGATCTGCCGAGATTGATCCACCTTGGATAGGAGCGCGTGGAGCCGGCTTGTGATCCTGGCGCGTTCACCGTGATCCGACGCCAGCGATGGGAGCACATGCTCCAACCTGTCAAACTCAGCTTCCCCAGGGATCACAGTCCGATCCTGGGCAACCTCACCCAGGAGGTACCAGGTCACCGCGGAGGTGGTGGGGTAGTCAAACACAAGAGTGGCCGGGAGACGCACACCGGCCGTTGCACTGAGACGGTTGCGCAGCTCCACGGCGGCGAGCGAGTCAAACCCGAGCTCCTTGAAGGTTCTCTTTGTGTTGATCGCCTCCGGAGAGGCGTGCCCCAGCACGATGGCGACTTGGGCCCTGACGAGGTCGAGCACTACGCTCTCGTGCTGGTCCTGTGACGTGGTGGCCAGGCGTTGCGCGAGCGACCTACCCTCTTCGCTGGAGCGACGGGTGGGCACACGAACCAGGTCACTGAACAGCATCGGCAGCTCGCCAGCCCTGGCCTGCACGCGCAGCATCTGTAGATCCAGAGGAATGGGGAGCATCAACGCCTCCCCGCAGGCGAGAGCAGCATCGAAGAGGTCCAATCCCACCCGAACCCCGAGCGTGCGCAGGCCAGAGCGCGCCATCCGCGAGATATCCGCCTCACTCAAACCACCGCTCATCCCGCCTGTCCCTTGCCAGAGCCCCCAGGCGAGCGAGGTGCCAGCCAGACCCCGTGCGCGGCGATGCGCTGCCAGCGCATCGAGGAATGCGTTGGCAGCCGCATAGTTACCCTGACCGGGACTGCCGAGCGCCGACGCAGCCGAGGAGAACAGCACGAACGCCGAGAGGTCCAAATGCTCTGTCAGCTCGTGCAAGTGCCACGCAGCGTCCGTCTTCGCGAGCAGTACCCGATCAAGACGCTCGGGTGTCAGGGAACCGATCACGCCGTCATCTAGTAGCCCAGCCGCGTGCACCACGGCATCGAGGGGATGTTCCGCTGGGATCAAGGCGAGCAAACTCGCTAGATCCTCGCGTTGGGAGACATCACAGGCGACGATCGTGACGTTTGCACCCAAGGACTCGAGCTCGGATTTGAGCTCGATGGCGCCCTCGGCCTCCGGTCCCCGGCGACTGGCCAGCAAGAGGCGACTCGCACCGTGCCCTGAGACCAGGTGACGCGCCAGCAGAGCGCCCAACGTGCCCGTACCACCGGTGATGAGAACCGTGCCACACGGATCGATCGCAGATGCCGGCACGCTCAAGACGATCTTGCCGATATGACGCGCCTGACTCATGAAGCGGAACGCCTGCGGCGCACGACGCACGTCCCACGCCCTGACCGGCAGCGGGCGGAGCATGTCGGATGCAAAAAGCTCGAGCAGCTCATCAAGCATCTCCTGGATGCGCTCGAAGCCTGCCCCGATCAAATCAAACGCCTGGTAAGCCACTCCCGGATGGGTCTCTGCAATCTCAGCCGGATCACGGATGTCGGTCTTGCCCATCTCGATGAACCGGCCATTCTCGGCCAACAGGTCGAGCGAGGCGTCCACAAACTCCCCGGCGAGTGAATCGAGGACGACATCCATTCCCCGCCCATCGGTCTCCTCCAGGAAACACTCCTTGAACTCGAGCGTACGAGAGGAGGCAATATGCGCCTCATCCAGCCCGAGCGATCGAAGCGCATGCCACTTCGAGGGGCTCGCGGTAGCGAACACCTCAGCCCCCAGGTACCTGGCCAACTGCACCGCCGCCATGCCGACGCCGCCGGTCCCCGCATGTACCAGCACCCTCTCACCCGATTCCAGGCCTGCTAGATCGACCAGCCCGTAGTAGGCCGTCAAAAACGCGGTCGACACCGACGCTGCCTGCGCAAAGGACCACTCCTCTGGCATCCTGGCGATCAAGCGATGATCGGCGACAGCTACCGGGCCAAACCCGGAGAACAGCCCCATCACCCGATCCCCTACGGCCAGCCCCTCGCGTACCCCCGGACCGATCCCCAGGACAACACCGGCGCCCTCACCACCCACAGCCGCCTCTTCCGGGTACATACCAAGCGCGATCAACACGTCGCGAAAATTCAGGCCACCCGCACGCACGCCGATACGCACCTGCCCTGAGCCAAGCGGCTCTGCCATCCCCGGCGCTGGCGCTAGCGAGAGATCCTCGAGCGTTTCCCCGGCGCCCGCACGCAAACGCCACTCCGTCACACCTGCTGGCACTGCCAATCCATCGCCAGAGCCCGGCCGTGCTAGTCGGGGGGCGAACACCTTTCCTGCGCGTATTGCAAGCTGTGCCTCTCCCAGGGCCAGAGCGTCACTCAGCACACCGCAAGAGGAGGCATCGTACTTGTCGACGTCGATGAGCAGCAGCCGATCGGGGTGCTCTGACTGTGCGCTACGTACAAGTCCCCATACCGGCGATTGAGCTAGTCCGGATAGATCCTCCCCGGACCCCACATCCACAGCGCTTCCGGTGAGCAGCGCTAGGCGAGAGCCCGAGCAGCGCTCGTCCGAGAGCCACTCCTGGACCAATGCCAGCACGCGGTGTGCCGTTTCGCGTACCAACACCGGCGTGCTGTGGTCTGCGCCATCGCCAACAGAGGCATCCCCACCAGAGATTCCCTGTGTGGAGGCATCACCGACCCCGGTTTGCGTGCAGTCATAGAGCACTGCTGCAGGTGGTACCCCGCTGCCCTCATCCAGCGCTTCGCCAAGCGCCTTCAGATCCTTATACACGTCAATTTTGTGCCCGGCCTCGCCCAGGGCGCCGACCAGCAGCGAGTCCTCGGCACCCAGCACCGCCAGGTCGACCGCATTGGCGGCCGCCGAGACCGGGAGCGCCGTCCAGTCAATCGTGAACAGCGAATCGCGGTGCGCACCACGAGTCGTACCCAACTGCGCCGCCGAACTCTCACGCACCACCAGCGAGTCGACCGAGGCGACGAGTCGACCAGCCTCGTTAGCGACAAGCAAAGAGATCGTGTCATCCGCCACCACGGAGAGCGAGACTCGCAGCGAAGTTGCATCCGTGACATAGAGCCGCGCGCCACTGAAGGCAAACGGCAGGCGCACACCGCGATCTGCTTGTCCCTCTTCCTCGGCCTGCGTGCCCAGCAGTGCACTCAGCCCTGCATGAAACGCAGCATCCAGCAATGCTGGATGAATGCCAAAAGACCCACTGTCGTCTCGCGCTTGCTCGGGCGGCAGCGCCACCTCCGCGAAGAGATCCCCACCGCGCCGCCAAACAGCTTGCAGCCCCTGAAACGCGGGACCATATTCAAAACCGCGCTCCGCCAAGACGTCGTATAGACCATCGATATCGATCGCCTGCGCGTCATACGGTGGCCAGGGGTCATCAACCGACAATCCCGCCTGCTCTTGAACGACGAACTCGGTCCCGCCATCGAACTCGGTCCCGCCATCGGCTGCAACCAACGCGCCACTGGCGTGACGCGTCCATTGCTGCTCCTCGACCGACACGCTTTCAACGTCGCCTGGCCGAGAATAAATACCCAACGAACGCGCGCCAGACTCATCGGGCCCTCCAACCGAGACCTGCAACTGCACCGCCGCATCGTCGCCGACGAACAACAGCGGCGCCTCCAACGTGAGCTCCCGCACCTCGGCGCACCCAACTCGCTCACCGACACAGAAAGCGAGGTCGAGCAACGCGGTCCCCGGCAGCAACACACGACCCAGCACAGCATGGTCACCCAACCATGCATGCTCCCGCAAAGCAACTTGCCCCGTGAACAACCACTGCCCGCCCTCGGCCGCCTGTACCGCCGCACCCAGCAGCGGATAAGCAACCTCGGACTGCCCGGCAGAAGCCAGGCTGCTTGCATCCGGAGCTCCACCGGAAAGCCAAAAACGCTCACGCTGGAACGCATAAGTGGGAAGCCTCACACGCTGCGTACCGGTCCCCTCAAACAACACCGGCCAATCAACATCCACGCCGCGTGTCCACACCTCCGCCAAGGCGCCGATCAACGT
This sequence comes from uncultured Solirubrobacterales bacterium, assembly GCA_963736555.1. Taxonomy (GTDB): domain Bacteria; phylum Actinomycetota; class Thermoleophilia; order Solirubrobacterales; family Solirubrobacteraceae; genus Palsa-744. The sequence continues at coordinate 78,516 of CAVTPC010000011.1, read as the reverse complement.
CTGCGTCTCAGGTCGCTCGCCACGCAACAGCGGCACCGCCACCACCGGAGCTCCATCCAGAACGCCGCTCTCGCGACCATCGACGGTCTCCTGCTTCTCCTGCTCCTCGACGCCATCCAACAACTCTCGCTGTGCCTCATACTCGCCGAGACAGTCCTGGACCATCGCGCTGAGCACGCCATCAGGCCCCAACTCGAGGAAGCTCCTCACTCCCTGACCCTCCAACCAGCGCACCCCGTCCATGAAACGCACCGGCTCACGCACATGCTCAACCCAATACTCAGACGTGCAGATACGCTCGGCCGCCACGGGCTCACCGGTCAGGTTGGAAACGATCGGGATCCGTGGTACAGAGAAAGAGATACCCTCGGCCACCTCGGCAAACTCGTCCAGCATCGCGTCCATACGGGGGGAATGAAACGCATGTGAAACCCTGAGGCGCTTGGTCTTCGCCCCCCGCTCCCGCCACACGCCGGCCAAACCCAGCACGGCATCCTCATCGCCGGAGATCACCACCGAGGCGGGCCCGTTCACCGCCGCCACAGCGACCCGGCCCTCACAACCCTCGAGCGTCTGCGCCACCTCCCGCTCCGCGGCCTGGATCGAAACCATTGCCCCACCCTCGGGCAACTCCCCCATCAACCTGCCACGCGCCGCCACCAACGAGCACGCATCCTCGAGCGAGAACACACCCCCCACATAGGCGGCCGCCAACTCACCAATCGAATGACCAACCAAGAAATCAGGACGCACGCCCCAACCCTCCACCAGCCGGAACAAAGCGACCTCGAGCGCAAACAACCCAGCCTGAGTAAAGAGCGTCTGGTCCAGCAACCCCGCTCCAGAAGCCTCCTCCGACGAGCCCCCAAGCTCCTTATCCGCAAAAAGCACATCCAACAAGGCGCGCCCCAGATGAGCGTCCAACCCCGCGCACACCTCATCCAGCGTGTCCCTGAACACATCGAAAGCCCCATACAGCTCGCGGCCCATACCCACCCGCTGCGCGCCCTGACCGGTAAACAAGAACGCCAACCCGGCACCAGCCACAGGCGCCACACCCTCGACGACGTGTCGCGCAGGTTGCCCAGACGCCACCGCGCCCAGACCACCCAACAGCTCCTCGCGGTCGGCGCCCATCACCACCGCCCTGTGCTCGAAGGCGGAGCGGCACGCCAGCGAGAGACCCACGTCGGCAATATCCAGCATCTGCGTATCACCCACGTACTCGCACAGGCGCTCGGCCTGAGCACATAGCGCAGACCCACTCTTGCCCGAGACCAACCACGGCAGCACGTTGGCGCTGAGCAGGACGTTACCCACGGACGTGTTCGTCGCCGGGGTGAGGGAAACCGCAGGTGGCGCCTCCTCCAGGATGACGTGTGCGTTGGTGCCGCTGACCCCGAACGAGGACACGCCCGCGCGGCGAGGCTCACCATTGCCCTCCCACGGCGTCTGCTCAGTCAGCAGCGCAACCGAACCCATAGACCAGTCGACCTTCGTCGAGGGCTCATCGACATGCAACGTCCGCGGCAACACGCCGTGACGCATCGCCATCACCATCTTGATCACCCCAGCCACACCGGCCGCAGCACCGGTATGGCCAATATTCGACTTCACCGACCCCAACCACAACGGACGCTCCTGTGGACGATCCCGCCCATACGTGGCCAGCAACGCCTGCGCCTCAATCGGATCGCCGAGCGTGGTACCGGTACCATGAGCCTCGACCACATCCACCTGTCCCGGCGAGAGCCGAGCGCTGGCGAGCGCCTGGGCGATCACGCGTTGCTGAGACGGGCCGTTGGGTGCCGTCAACCCATTGCTCGCGCCATCCTGGTTGACGGCGCTGCCGCGCACCAGTCCCAACACCTCATGCCCGTTGCGCTGAGCATCCGCAAGACGCTCCAACACAACCATGCCCGCACCCTCACCCCAGCCGACACCATCAGCCGCATCGGCAAAAGACTTGCACCGCCCATCCCTGGCAAGACCACGCTGACCACTGAACTGCACGAACAACCCCGGCGTATCCAGAATCGTGACACCGCCGGTGAGCGCGAGCGAACACTCTCCAGCCCGCAACGCCCCACACGCCAGATGCAACGCCACCGACGAAGAGGAGCACGCGGTGTCGACGGAGACCGCGGGACCCTCCAGCCCAAACGCATAGGACACACGACCGGAAACAACACTGCCGATGGTCCCCGTCAGCCAGTACCCGGCGAGATTCTCCAGACCATCGAACGCAGACCACAAACCGGCTCCGAAATCGAACGAGGTAACTCCGGCGAACACTCCGGTCTGACTGCCGCGAACGAGATTGGATCGATACCGGCATCTTCGAATGCTTCCCACGAGGTTTCCAGCAGCAGCCTTTGCTGAGGGTCCATCGCGAGCGCCTCGCGGGGGCTGATCCCAAAGAAGTCCGCATCGAAATCCCCTACGTCATAGATGAATCCGCCCTCACGCGCATAACAGGTCCCCGGATCACTGGATCCATCGTCATACAGACCCCCCAGATCCCAACCACGATCGTCCGGAAACTCCGAGATCGCATCTACACCACCCACCACGAGCTCCCACAGGTCATCGGGAGAACGCACGCCACCTGGAAAACGACACCCCATGCCTACAATCGCAATCGGCTCGTCGACCGCCACCACCGACACGGATGGCACTGCAAGTCTGTCGACATTCACCTCTACGTCGGAGACCTGCTCCAGCAGGTGGGCGGCGAGTGCGGCCGGGGTCGGATAGTCGAACACGAGCGTTGTTGACAGACGCAGTCCGGTGACAGCGTTCAACCGATTGCGTAGTGCCAGCGCCGCGAGCGAATCGAACCCAAGCTCCTTGAACGCCCGCTGCGCTCCGATCGTCCCGGGCGAGGCATGTCCCAACACAACCGCCACCTCGGTGCGTACCACCTCGAGTACGACACCCTCGTGCTCACTCTCAGGCACACCGGCCAGACGCCGTGCGAGCGACCCGGCCTCCTTGTCTGTGCGTCGGGTGGGAACGCGAATCAGGTCGCCAAACACCGCCGGGAGCGTTCCATCCACTGCCTGCGCGCGCAATGCCGCGGCATCGAGACGCACGGGGAGCACCAGCGCCTCATCCATCGCATTCGCGATATCGAACAGCTCGAGACCTTCTCCGGCCGACAACGCGCCAATCCCCGAGCCGGCCATCCGCGCCAGATCCGCCTCACCGAGCCCACCGCTCATACCGCCGGCCACATCCCATAGCCCCCAGGCCATCGAGGTGCCGGCAAGGCCGCGCGCCCGGCGATGCATCGCCAACGCATCCAGGAACGCGTTTGCCGCTGCGTAATTGCCCTGTCCTCGAGCACCCAGCGTGGCCGTGAACGAGGAGAACAGCACAAACGCCGCCAGGTCCAGGTCCCGGGTCAGCTCATGCAGATGCAGCGCCGCATCGACCTTGGGGCGGAGCACCCGATCGAGCTGCTCATCCGTCAACGACTCGATCACGCCATCATCGAGTACGCCTGCGACATGCACGACCGCGTTGAGCGGTCGCTCAGCCGGCACTGAGTCGATCAACATCTGCAGCTGCCGGCGGTCGGTCACGTCACAGGTCGCGACCGTCACCTGGGCGCCCAGCTCGACCAGCTCCCGCTCCAGCCCGCTTGCGCCCGAAGCCTCACGCCCCTGGCGGCTGACCAGCAGCAGATGGCGCACCCCGTGTGCTGTTACCAGGTGTTTTGCCAGTAGCCCGCCAAGCTCGCCCGTACCGCCGGTGATCAACACCGTGCTCTGAGAGTCAAATCCTGCGCTACTCTCCTCAGCCGAGCCTTTCAGGTCCGTCGGGGCGACCCGCGCAAGTCGCGGCGCGTACACGCTGCCGGCCCGGATAGCGAGCTGCTGCTCATCGCTCGCCAGCGCGGCGGGCAGCGCCGCACAGGACGCATCCTCGTGATCCAAATCGACCAATGTGAATCGGCCTGGATGCTCTGATTGCGCTGAGCGCACCAGTCCCCATACCGGCGACTGGGACAGCCCGGTAACGTCCTCTCCGACGTGGGCTGCGACGGCGCCCCTGGTCAGCAACACCAACCGCGAACTGGCTAACCGCTGGTCGGCAAGCCAATCCTGTATCAGACCCAAGATGTGCCTGACAACACTGTGTATCGCATCTGCGTTCAGCTCACCAGCCGCTCCATCATCAGCCTCAGCGCCACCCAGCGTACAGTCCACCAGGACCGTGCCTGGCGCCTCTCCTGCTCCATCCAGCGCCATGCTCAACGAGCTCAGGTCCCCATACACCTCCGTGCAGGTGCCGACTTCGCGCAGCGTTTCCGCGAAACCCTCCCCGTCGGTGCCGAGCAGCGCCCACTCTCCTGGAGCCATCTGCGATGTCGCCGCTTGCTGAACCGCGGTCCAGTGCAGTCGAAGCAGCGGCTCCCGGCGGCCGCCCCGTGCGCGTGCGAGTTGCTCTCGAGAAGCCGCCCGCAACACCAGCGCCCGCATCGACGCGACGAGCGTGCCCTGCTCGTCGGCCGCCACCATCGACATCCCGTCGACGCCTGCCGGCGACACGCGGATCCGCAGGGCGCCGGCGCCCGCGGCGTAAACCCTCATGCCGGTAAATGAAAATGGCAGCCGCAGCTGCTTCTCCTGCGCATCCGCACCGATGCCGGTCAGGCTCGCAACAATCAACTGAACTCCAGCGTCGAACAGCGCCGGGTGCAGACAGTAATCACCGGCCTGCGTCTGCTCCTCGTCAGCCAGGGACAACTCGGCGTACAGCTCTCCTCCCCGTTGCCACACAGCCCTGACACCAAAGAACGCCGGCCCATAGTCCAGCCCGATCTCGGTCAGATGACTATAGAAGCCATCGACGTCCATCGCGACGGCACCCTCCGGAGGCCAGACATTTCCAGCAAGCGCCGCGGCCTGCTCCTCCATGCCCGCGTGATCTCCCGGCGTCGCCTCGGCGCCGGAGAGTACCCCGCTGGCGTGACGCGTCCACACACCCTGGCGGTCACTCACAGACCCCTCCGGGCGAGAGTAGATGCTCAGCGGCCGTCCACCGGACTCATCCGGCTCACCAACCGCGACCTGCAACTGCACGCCGGTCTGCTCGTTCAGCACCAGTGGTGCTTCGATGACGAGCTCCTCCAGCAGATCGCACCCCACCTGGCCGCCGGCCCATAGAGCAACCTCGACGAACGCCGCTCCCGGTACCACCACCACGTCGAGCACCACGTGATCGGCAACCCACGCCGGCGCCTGCAACGACCATCGGCCGGTGAACAGACGCGCCTCGTCATCGGCCAGTTCAACTGCGGCGCCCAGCAGCGGATGATCGGCCGAGGTCTGACCGGCTGAGGCGAGATTCCCGGCAGCGACCAGCGGCTCGAGCCAGTAGCGCTCACGCTGGAAGGCATAGGTGGGGAGACCGACACGCTTGGCGCGCGCGCCCGCAAACAACTTGGCCCAGTCGACATCGAAGCCGTGGGTCCACGTCTCAGCCAGAGCACCGAGCAGCGCATGGGTCTCCGGGCGCTCGCCACGCAGCAGCGGCACCGCCACGACGGCGCTCGGACCGGCGCCGTCAGCGACTCCATGCGCGTCGGCAGCAGCATTGACATTTATGGCATCGACATCGGTTACATCCTGGGCGCCCTGCTCCGATGCCAGTCCCTCCTGGGCCATCGCGCTCAGCACACCATCGGGGCCGAGCTCCAAAAAGCAATCGACTCCGTGGGCATGAAGCCAGCGCACCCCGTCCGAGAAGCGCACCGGCTCGCGCACGTGGCTAACCCAGTACTGCGCAGTACAGACCAGCTCAGCAGACAGTTGCTCGCCGCTCACGTTCGAGACGATCGGAATCTCGGGCGCCTGGAAGACCATGCCCTCGGCGACGTGGGCGAACTCCTCGAGCATCGCATCCATCCGCGGGGAGTGGAAGGCGTGGGAGACCCGCAGGCGCTTGGTCTTACGACCCCGCTCTCCCCAGAGGCCCGCCAGATCCAAGACAGCATCCTCATCGCCGGATATCACAACCGAGGAGGGACCATTGACCGCCGCCAGTGAAACGCGTTCCTCGAGCTCCTCGAGGGTCTTGGCGACCTCCCGCTCGGAGGCCTGGATGGACACCATCGCCCCACCCTCGGGCAGAGCGCCCATCAAGCGTCCACGTGCTGCGACCAACGCGCATGCATCGGCGAGCGAGAAAACCCCCGCCACATGCGCAGCCGCCAGCTCACCGATCGAATGGCCCATCAGAAAGTCCGGGCGCACGCCCCATGACTGGACGAGCCTGAACAAGGCCACCTCGAGGACGAACAGCGAGGCTTGGGTATAGAGCGTCTGATCCAAGAGCCCAGCAGCGGGGCGATCCCCGGGCGCGGGGAACTCCTTATCCGCAAAGAGCACATCGAGCAACGAATGCCCCAGGTGGTGATCAAGCTCCGCGCACACCGCATCCAGGGCGTCCCTGAAGACCGCAAAGGTCCGATAGAGCTCTTCGCCCATACCCACACGCTGAGCGCCTTGGCCGGTGAACAGAAAAGCCAGTCCTCCAGTGGAGGAGGCGGGCGCCAGGCCCCGCACCACACCCGCCGCGGACTCACCGGCGGCAAGCGCCGCAAGAGCGCCCAGCAACTCCTCGCGGTCGCTCCCGAGCACGACCGCACGGTGCTCGAACACGGAGCGAGAGGTAAGAGAGAACCCAACGTCCGTCAGCTCGAGCTCGGGATCGCCGTGCACGAACTCTCGTAACCTCTGCGCCTGAGCTCGCAGCGCGGGAGCGCCCTTGCCTGAGAGCAGCCACGGCAGCACGCCGGCGCCAAGCTCGCCGTTGCCGAGGAGAGCGGGATCGTCCTCGGTGACACCATGCTCGGCAACAGCCAAGCCGCCGGCTGTGTCTGTAGCCGGGAGCTTGACGTCGGCGGCAAGCTCGACCTCGGAGGCGCCGGTCCTGTCACCGCCGTCAACGCCCACCGCGAGTGTCATCGGTGCGCCCGCCGGAGCCTCCTCCAAGATCACGTGCGCGTTGGTGCCGCTGATCCCGAACGAGGACACTCCCGCCCGCCGTGCCTCCCCGCCGCTCTCCCACGGGGCCTGTTGCAACAGCAACGAGACCGCGCCGGCAGACCAGTCGACGTTGCTCGACGGCTCATCCACGTGCAGCGTCCGCGGTAACACGCCATGGCGCATCGCCATCACCATCTTGATCACCCCTGCCACGCCGGCGGCAGCCTGGGTATGACCGATGTTCGACTTGATCGAGCCAAGCCACAACGGACGCTCGCGGTCCTGCCCGTAGGTCGCCAGCAACGCCTGCGCCTCGATCGGATCGCCAAGCGTCGTCCCCGTGCCGTGAGCCTCGACCACGTCGACCTGTGCCGGTGAGAGCCTGGCATTCGCCAGCGCCTGGGCGATCACCCGCTGCTGAGATAGTCCGTTGGGGGCCGTCAACCCGTTACTTGCACCATCTTGGTTCACAGCGCTGCCTCGCACCACCGCCAGCACCGGATGACTCAGGCGGCGAGCCTCGGAGAGCCGCTCGAGCAGCACCACGCCCACACCCTCAGACCAGCCGGTGCCGTCCGCCGCATGCGCGAACGACTTGCATCGCCCATCGGGCGCAAGACCACGCTGACGGCTGAAGCTCACAAATATCTCCGGCGAGGCAAGCACCGTCACCCCCCCGGCCAGCGCCAGCGAACACTCACCGGCACGCAACGACTGGCAGGCTAGATGCAACGCGACCAGCGATGACGAGCACGCGGTGTCGACCGTCACCGCGGGCCCCTCCAACCCAAACGCGTAGGCCACGCGACCCGAGACAACACTGCCGGCGCCACCGGTCAATCCGTAACCCTCGAGGCCCTCGGACGTTGACCCAGCCAGACCGAGGCCATAGTCGTGATACATCAAACCGGCGAACACCCCGGTCTGACTGCCACGCAGCGTAGTGGGATCGATACTCGCATCTTCGAATGCTTCCCAGGCGGATTCGAGCAGCAGGCGCTGCTGGGGATCCATCGTGAGCGACTCTCGTGGGCTGATCCCGAAGAAATCGGCGTCGAACTCTCCCGCGTCATAGAGGAATCCCCCGCTGCGGGTATAGCTCGTGCCCGTCTGATCCGGATCGGGGTCATACAGGCGCTCGACTTCCCAGCCGCGATCGCCGGGGAACTCCCCGATCGCATCGGCACCGGAGGCGACCAGGTCCCACAGACCCTGAGGCGAGGAGACCCCACCCGGATAGCGGCAACTCATCCCCACGATCGCAATCGGCTCATCGAGCGCCGCCGCCGAGACCGATGGCTTGAAGGTCTCCCGCTGCCGGCCGGAGAACTCGCCAAGCAGGTGGGCGGCAAGTGAGACGGGTGTGGGATAGTCGAACAGCAGCGTGGGCGGCAGGCGCAGCCATGTGAGTACCCTCAGACGGTTGCGAATCTCCATTGCAGCGCGCGAATCGACACCGAGCTCCTTGAATGCTCGCCGGCTCTCGACAGCCTCGGGCGAGTCGTGCCCCAATACGATTGCGACCTGAGCACGCACCAGCTCGAGCACGGTGGAGTCTCGGTCTGCGATCGGAACGCCCATGAGACGCCGTCCAAGCGGCGATCGGCTCGAGGCGGCGTCGCCCTGAGCATCCTCGGTCCCATCCTCCTCGCTTACGTCTGCGTAGCCGTCGTCGAACCCGCCGGTACTCTCGCGCGCGGCACCCTTGCCGGTCGAGAGACCCGCATGGACGCCGTCTGTGGCCGCACGGCGCTCGCTCACCGAAGCTTGCAGCCAGTGTCGCTCACGCTGAAACGGATATGTCGGCAACTCCACGCGCCGGGCACCCGCTCGTCGCGTGACCGAGCCCCAGTCGACGGGCACTCCGGCCACCCACGCCTCGGCGAGCGAGCACAGGAAGCGCCGCACATCTCCGTGATCGCGACCGAGCGTGCCCAGCACCGTCGTCTCCTCCGGTGCGTCGCGAGTGGCTCGCTCGCCCACGCTCTCGTGGATGACTTCCTGCATACCGGCCGTGAGCACCGGGTGCGGACTGACCTCTGCAAACGCCCTCGGGGCGCTCTCGAGCACACCGCGAATGGTGCGTTCGAACTGGACCGGTTCGCGCGTGTTGCGATACCAGTACTCGCCATCCAATTCCGCGGTATCGAGCAATCCTCCCGTGACAGTCGAATAGAACGGCACGTCACCCGAACGCGGCACTATGCCCGCAAGCACCCCCAGCAGCTCCTCGCGCAGAGGCTCCACCTGCGGCGAGTGGGAGGCCACAGTCGCCGGCACATGACGCGCACGGATTCCCTCCCTGCCACACTCTTCCAGCAGCCCGGAGAGGGCCTCCATGTCGCCCACGACCCCCACCGAGCCGGGGCTGTTCATGCCTCCAATCGAGATCCTGCCGCCCCACTGCTGAAGGCGTTCCTGAACCCAATCGGCGGATGCCGCGATGGACAGCACCCCACCCTTTCCAACCAACCCACTCAACACACGGCTGCGCAACGCCACCACGCGAACCGCATCCTCCAGCGACAGACCTCCCGCCACATACGCCGCGGCGATCTCCCCCTGGGAGTGTCCCAGCACCGCGACTGGCTCTACTCCGCAAGCTCGCCACAGCTCCGCAAGCGACACCATGACCGCGAACAGCACCGGCTGGACGACATCGAGGCGATCGAGCTTCGGTGCATGCTCCGCACCGTGCAGCACGTCCAGCAGTGACCAGTCCACATACTCGGTAAGCACCTCCGCGCATACATGAATCCGCTCCGCGAAGACAGGCGATCGCTCGAGGAGTCCCAGTGCCATCCCCTCCCACTGCGATCCCTGACCCGGAAACACGAATACGACTCCGTCTCCACCGCCGGGTCCCATGCCCTCGATCACATTCCCCGCAGGCTCCTCACGAGCCAGCCTGCCAAGACCCGCAAGCAGCTCCTCGCGGCCATCTCCGACGATCACCGCCCGGCGATCAAACTCCGTGCGACCAACGGCCAGCGAATAACCCACATCGCCGGGATCGAGCTCACCATCGACGCCGGGATGTTCACCGAGCCGCCGTGCCTGCGCACGCAGGGCCTGTTCCCCGCGGCCCGACAAAATCCAGGCGAACACATCATCGCCGAGCGGACCGCCACCGGTCTGCGCCGCGGCGGCTGGACACTCGAGCTTGGAGGCGCTCGGCTCACCCACGGGCGGCTCACCCAGCACCAAGTGGCAGTTCGTTCCACCCACGCCGAACGAGCTGACACCCGCCAGCAGTGGCCTGTCCACGCTCGACCAGGCATCGAGCTTCGACTGCACGGTCAGCCGCAGATCGTCCAGCGGGATGTCCGGACCGGGTGTCTGAAAGTTCAGACTCGCCGGAAGCTCACGATGCTCGATCGCGAGCACCGTCTTGATCAGCCCGACGATGCCGGCGGCGCCCTCCAGGTGCCCTATATTGGTCTTGACCGAGCCGACCGGCAGCGGTCTGAACGCTGGTCGGCCGGCTCCAAGCGCCGCACCGAGGGCCGCGGCCTCAGTCCGATCGCCCAACCTGGTGCCGGTGCCGTGCAGCTCCACGTACTGGATATCGCCGGGCTTGATGCCCGCCCGGTGGTAGGCGAGTCGCAGGACCTCTTCCTGCGCAAGCTGGCTGGGCGCCGTCAGGCCGTCGCCGCCACCATCGTTGTTGACCGCGCCGCCGTGGATCACACAGTACACGTGCTCGCCGGCGGCGAGGGCATCGGCGAGCGGCTCGAGCACGACCACGGCGCCGCCCTCACCCCGGACATAGCCGTTGGCTCGAGCATCGAACGTGAAGCAACGTCCGTCCGGGGAGAGTCCTTCGAATCTGGAGGCCACCATGGCGCTGTTCGGCGAGATGTTCAGATGCACGCCGCACGCGAGCGCGAGCTGTGACTCACCCCTGCGCAGGCTTTCGCACGCGAGGTGAACGGCGACCAGTGACGAGGACTGGCCCGTGTCCACGGTCAGACTTGGGCCGCACAGACCGAGTGTGTAGGACACTCGGTTGGCGATTATGCTTTTGTGCAATCCCGTCAGTGTGTGACGTGTGACAGCTTCGTGGCCGCTGGACTGCAGTAGGTCTCCATAGTCGCTGGAGATAGCGCCGACGAACACGCCCGTCTGACTGCCGTTGAGCTGAGTGGGAAGCACGCCGGCATTCTCGATCGCCTCCCAGCTCAGCTCGAGCATCAGCCGCTGTTGAGGATCCATGGCGGCGGCCTCTCGCGGTGAGACGCCAAAGAAGGTGGCATCGAACAGATCTATGTCATCGAGAAATCCACCCTGCCTCACAATCGGGTTCTGCTCAGACAGTGGCCTGAAGACCGCCGAGCCCCCAACGAGTGCTTGTCGCTGCTCGGAGATCTCGGTGACGGCGTCCACGCCCGCTCGCAAGAGGTGCCAAAAGTCAGCCGGGCTTGATGCCCCGGGGACACGACAGGCAATGCCCACCACCGCAATCGGCTCATCGACGGCCGCCACCGAAGTCGCTCTCGACTCTCCATCACGTGTGCGTAAGCCGGCGATCCGCATTACGTCGTCGTCCACTTCGAGTCGCTATTTCCTACAAGCGTTACGACCGTCGCTGGTTCGGCGACGACACGCTGGATGACACAAGCGAAGCCCTCCGGGAGAGGGCTCATGATTGTCCTCACGCGTGCACCTCCAACGCCCGGATCAAACGCTCGCGTGTCTCGTACGGCGCCACGATCTCATCGACGAAGCCGTTGACTGCAGCGAAGTCGACGCCAAGTCGCTCGGACGCATACACCTCTGCCAGCTCCTGTGCATCAGCGCCATCGGCGATCGCCCGGCGCCCAGTGATCGCCACGGCCTGGGGCGCGCCCATCACTCCAATCCGTGCATCCGGCCAAGCCAGCGTGAGATCGGCTCCCAGATCGCGCGAGTTCATGACGATGTGTGCGCCCCCGTAGGCTTGGCGCAGAGTGACCGTCACCTTTGGCGTGGTCGCGCGCGCGAATGCCCGCAGCAAAGTGGCGCCATGGCGGATCACCCCCGCTTGCTCCTGGTTTGCACCCGGTAGAAAGCCGGGCGTGTCCACGAGGACCACGATCGGCAGCACGAGGCGATCGCAGAGGTCAACGAACCACCGTCCCTTCTCAGAAGCCGCGCTGTCGATCGTGCCGCCCAGGTAGTGCGGCTGGTTTGCGATGACACCGACCGGGCGCCCATCGAGGTGGCCGAGCGTCGTGACCAGGTTGCGGGCCCACCGAGCCGAAAGCTCCAGGTGACGCCCTCCGTCGAGTAGACACATAATCACCTGACGTACGTCATATACGTGACGGGCGCTGGATGGCACGTAATCGCCCGGGCTTCCCACCGGTGGGTCGACCGGTGGAACGAGCGGCAATGGTCCGCCGAGGGTCGACGGAATATAACTCAGCAGATCGCGCAGCAGCCTGGCGGCAGAATCCTCGCAATCGGCAACGAGCTGGGCGACGCCGTTGGCGGTGTGAACACGCGGGCCACCGAGCTGCTCGGCACTGATCTGTTCACGTGTAACTTGCTGGACGACTCTGGGACCGGTCAGGAACATGCGCCCGTGCGGGTGAATCATCATGACGAAGTCACCAAGTGACGACGAGTAGGCCGCTCCACCGGCACAGACACCTGGGATCAGGGTTATCTGTGGCACGCGCGCGAGCGCCTGCTCGCGAAAGATCGCACCATATGCGCTCAGGGCGGCAACGCCCTCCTGCAGGCGCGCCCCACCCGAGTGCGGAACGCCGATGACCGGTACACCGGCGCGGCTTGCGTGTCGAATTGTGCGCGCGATCGTTTCGCCACCGGCGGACCCCAGGGAACCGCCATGATGGTTGATGTCCTGCGCCCACACGCACACCGGACGACCCTGCACTCGTGCCGAGCCGGCAATCACACCATCACCAACCGCCGAGCGCCATGGATGAAACGTGCCGGCGTCAAGTAGCGCATGCAGCCGCGCCAAGGCAGTACCGACCGTTTCGGGCACCGGCTCAATTACAGCGCTCGCATTGGGTACCTCGTCGCTCAGCCTATCGTCGGCCCAGGTCTGAAGGAACTCGTTGGTGCTCACGCCGGCTCAGAGAGACTGCTGCAAAGGCACAGCACGGTGGTACCGGCGACCCTTGTCTCTTTAGGCAGGAGAGCGGGCGGCTCTGTCGCCGGTGTCGATACAGCAGACATCAGGAAGGCAGGACCGATCTAACCCAGCAATCAGGCATCCGGCCATGGTGGCTCATGGGATTTGAAGACTTGATGATGGGCTTGGCATAGACATAGCTAGATGCTCGATCAGGCCCCATGCACGGAGAACTCGCTCTCATATCAAGAGACCCGACTCCTCCCTAAGGAGCCAGTTATTTATATCGTCCCCAGGGAAATCTGTGATGCCCAATATGGCGCAGCGAGTTAGCAAAATGCGCCACAGTGTCCCAGGCAAACCCGCAATGCCGCTCAGCGCCGCAGGCAAGCCGCGACGCACTCTTATAAGCGACCAGACGATAAGTGACCAGACGCGACCATGCCGCTATCGGGCAGCCCCATTGTTCCGGCACCGATCACACGTTCTCTGAACTCCAATGCGCGCCTGGAGTTTGCCCTCAACCCAGGAGGGATGTTCATGAGCACCGCTGAGTAATTTCGCCGATCCCTGACACAGGTGAGCCGGTGACCACGCGCCCCGCGGTACTACCCAGCTGCACCGATGGGCACCATCGGTTGCGTTGCGGCCCGCTCACGCAGCCGCACGCGCAGACCCTGGGGAGCCCTCGTGAAGGTGTAGTACTCCTGCACCGGCCCCTGGGAGTCATCGAGCTCGACCTGGAAATTGCGAACGAACATAGCCAACGCTGTCTTCGCCTCGAGAAACGCCAGATTGTGTCCGGGACAGAAACGTGGCCCGGCGCCGAAACCGAGGAACGACTTTTGGTCGGGCGCCTGATGCTCGCCGTCTCCGTCCCGTAGCCAACGCTCGGGGTCGAAGCTCGTCCGTTTGGGGATGCCAGACGACTGCAGGCCGGCATAGTGAGTGAGCAGCAGCATGCGCGTTCCCGCCGGGATGTGGGTGTTACAAATAGTGGTATCCATGAGCGGCTCGAGGGCCAGCACCGGAACAACGCTCTTTAGTCGCATCGTCTCGCGCAGCACCGCCTCGGTGTAGCGCATACGCGCGACACTCTCGTGCTCACGAGGAAATGGATCCTCACCCAGTACCTCGCAAACCTCCTGGGCAAGCCGCGTCTGGATGTCGGGCCGCGACGCGAGAAACCAGACCGCCCAGCCCATCGTGAGCGCGGTCGTGTCCTCGCCGGCCGTGAGAATGGCAAGCGTATTGCCGATGATTTCATTATCGGTATAGCTGTCGTCGTCTGCCTCCTGGGCGACGACCATGCCCTCCAGAAAGTTCTCTGGCGCCTCCCGCAACTCGGGCCGTTCGCCGACCCGCGCCCGCGCCTGCTCGATGAACCCGAGTACCGCACTGCGGATCTCCTCCACCGAGTGGTCCAAGGCACGATCCGAGGGCAGCTTGAACCAGCGCCAGTACGGGATGGGCAAGGCGAGCCGGCGCGCTGTCATCTGCAGGAGTCGGTGAATGTGTCCCTGGAGCTCGTTCTCGCCGCGCTCGAGCGTATTGAGATCCTCCCCAAATGCCAGCGCGGAGGTGATATCGACATTGTAGGACGTCAGCTCTTGCTGGATATCAAGCACCCGCCCGGTGTGCGCCGCCTCTGCCAGGCGCCGGTACAGCCGCTCGGTGCTCTTGGAGATGATGTGAAAGAAACTATGCAGGTGGTGGGTGTTCAATGCCGTAACGACGAGACGCCTCTGATGCTTCCAGTCGTCGCCTTCAGCGTAGATGAGACTGCGGGAACTCATCATTTCCTGGCTGATCTTCTGCTGTTCTGACCAGCGCCGAAATCCCTCAGGACGATTGCGCAGGATCACGTTTATCTCGTCGACGTCGCTGACGACGATCGCGCGCCGTCGGCCGACATAGATACGGGCTATCGGACCGTATCGCTTCGCCCACTTCTCGAAAGTCAGATGCATGCTCGAGTAGGGGCGGAGCTGATGGGCGTTGCCGATCAACGGCAGTCTTGGCGGCCCCGGCAGATCGTCGAGCGAACGGATGTGCGACGCCTCAACTGCCATGTGCACCCGTCCGCGGAGACATGTTTTGCAACGTGTTTTGCAACAATTTGGACTAATCATACGCAAACCAACTTATATGTCCCCCGAGCGAGCTCATGTCATGCCAATGTGGTGTGCCACGCCACATACCATGCGCCATGTCGTCCCAAAATGGCGCAACTGTAAGAGTTGTGGTTGTCTGTATGGGATCGTTTGAGTCGATCCGCCGTAAGGCTGGGTGTGTGAGCGATCGTGCCGGAGATGCTGAAGGCGACGAGCGCCGCACTTCAGTGATAGGCTCGCCGCGAATATGCGAGCAGTAGTGATCACTAAATATGGTGGGCCTGAGGTTTTGCAGGTCCAGGAGCGAGACGATCCCAGCCCGGGCGCAGGCGAGGTCCGGATCGAGGTCGCCGCGAGCGGGATCACCTTCTCCGACGTGATGGCTCGAGTCGGCCTCTATGGTGCGGCCCCGAAGCCGCCTTGCGTGGTGGGCTATGAGGTGGCCGGCACGATCGTCGAGCTGGGTGAGGGCGTTGAGAATCTCAGCCATGGCCAGCGAGTGATGGCAGGCACCAAGTTCGGAGGTCACGCTTCCCAGGCGGTGGCGGTCACCGACGATGTGAGAGCGCTGCCCGAGGATCTCACTTTCGAGCAGGGCGCCGCGATTCCCGTCAACTACCCAACGGCGTGGGCGGCCCTGATCGGCTACGGCAACCTGCAGCCCGGTGAGCGTGTGTTGATACACGCCGCAGCCGGTGGTGTCGGCATCGCCGCCGCGCAGATCGCCAAGCGCCACCATGCCGAGGTCTATGGCACTGCCTCGCCCGGCAAGCATGAGCGCATCGCCGAGCTCGGCGTGGATCATCCGCTCGACTACACGTGCGAGGGCTGGGAGTCGGGGTTGCCGAAGTTCGACATCGTCCTAGATTCGATCGGCGGCAAGAGCTTCCGACGAAGCTACTCCATGCTCCGTCCGGGTGGACGACTCGTAGCCTTCGGCGCGTCGGCCGTCATGTCAGGCGAAAAACGCAATCGCCTCACAGCGCTGCGTACGCTGGCACAAATGCCGCGCTTCAGCTTGGCCAAGCAGATAACCGAATCCAAGGTGGTCATCGGGCTGAACATGCGCACCCTCTGGACAGATCGCGGCACGGTCACGCCCTGGGTCGATCCGTTGGAGGAGCTGCTCGCCGACGGCACGATCAAACCGGTCGTGGCTGAGGCCTTCGCATTTGAGCAAGCCGGCGATGCACATCGGATGATCAGTGAGCGGCGCAACGTCGGCAAGGTCGTAATAATCCCCTGAGGAGTCCTCGAGCCTATTCGCCAGCTCTACTCCGCGTCGAGCCCCACTCCGGGCCATATCTCCCTACCGTGTGCTGAGTTGTGAGTGCAGTATCTTGCGTCCGCGGTGCAAGCGTGACTTCATGGCGGTACGGCTGAGACCCAGAGCCTGAGCGGTATCCGATCCCGAGAGACCTTGGATGTCACGAAGAACCAGGACGGCACGCTGCTCAGCGGGGAGCTCTGCGATCGACTCGACGATCCGCTCGATCTCCAAGCGAACGAGCGCGGCGTCTTCAGCGGAGGGCTCGACAGTCACGGCAGACGTGGGCTTGTGGAGTGTGATTCGGGATCTACGGATGCACTCGTTGCGGACAATTTGGAACATCCATGATCCGAGTGCCGCGGTTGCACGCAAGCTTCCGATCTTCCGATACAGGACGATCAGCGCCTCTTGCGCCGCATCCTCTGCATCCTCGGGCGTTGAACAGAGGGTCCGGGCGAAGCGTTGCACGTGTGCATGCGAGTCGCACACAAGTGTCGTTATCGCATCGGGATCGCCCTGCTGAGCGGCGCTGACGACCTGCTCGGTCGACCAAGCTGAAGCGACGCTGCTGCTCATCGAGCGCGCCCCTTGCCCACCCGTCGCGAAAATGACTTGCCCACACGACCCCTTCCCGAACAGCATGATGGATAGCGACCGGCTAATTGTACAGTGCCTCCGAGACGACCATGCTGCACCAGCATGGTGCAGCGCATCCCCGATCACGTGCCGTACCGTCCCATGCGTGCGTGCTAACGGAGCTTATCTCATCGCCTATCTCACCGCCCACGCGCCACGCGATAAGTCGTCAGCATCGCCGAACTCCTCCAGACGCAGCGCCAGTTCCAACTCGGCGCGACACGTAGGAATCAAACGACCGAGCGCCTCCTCGATAGTACGCAGACGGCGTCCAACGGTGTGCCGGTCCACTTGGAGCACAACTCCGGCCTTGGCCGCGTTGCACTCCTTGGCAAAATAGGCACGCAGCGTTTCGCGCAACACCACGCCCCCATCCTTTTGGCTGCTGAGCGGCGAGAGATAGTTCTTGACCAGCAAGCCTGCCAGCAGCTCATGTCGCAGCAGCGCAGCCTCCAGGGGGACATCGGCGCACCGGGTGAGCGTCTGCGGCCCGCTCAGTGCCACCGGCAGCGCGGCCTGGGCTTCCCGATGCGTCAGACGCCATCCGTCGATTCCCCTGCGCAGCTCCCCAATCGCGAGCGGCACGCTGGAAATCTCGTTGACGAGCAGCAGGTGCTCGATGTCTTTCATCGCGAGCTTGCGGTGCCCACCGAGCCACGCCCATATAGTGCCCTCGCCACACACGATGGCCAAGAGCTGGCGCCCAAGGCCATTCGCCATAATTCGGACGGCCTTCTCCGCTCTAGTGCCAGTTGCGATCACACCGAGATGCCAAGCATCGAACTCGTAGTCCAGCCCGGTAGAATAATCGACAGGTTCACCGGCGAGCAGCTTCTGCACGAGCTCCCGGCGGCACTGATCGGGCGAGCGCTCCATCCGCTCGCGCTCCTGCTGGTACTCGCTGGCGATCACCGCCGTAAGACGCTCGAGCAGCGACTCCTGCGTCCTGCGCAATTGGTGCAGAGCATGACCGTGACTCGAATAGCCGGCGCGATCGGCCTCGTCCTTGACGAACTCGCCCAGCAGCCGATGGCCGGCTATATATCGGAGCACCAGCGTATCCAGGCTGACGCCACAGCCCGCCGCTCGGCGTGCTTGTGTCACGGCGACCGATGGGATCGACCCCGACCATTCCTCTCCCTGCTCGATGCCGGTGAGGACGTAGTCCACCACCGCGGCGACCGTCGCCCGCAAACCCGCCAAATACTCGGTATCTTCACTACCCGCAGAGCCGAACGACGCGGGGTCGCGGATGCGAGCATAGATCACCTCCTCAATCGCGACGTGCCGCAAACGCAGCCGCGCCACCACCCCAGCACTAACACCCTCGGGCGACTCCGTTCGCCCGTTTTGCATATACATCACGGAGCACCACCACAATATCGTCCTAATTAACGCCGATCAGTGCAACAGCGCAGCAGCGCAACGCACTAGAAAGGACCAATTCGCACAATGATCATACTTGTCAGTGTCGGCTTTGAGTAGCGTTTAGTACGCCTATGTGGCGCACTGAGCTGCCTCGAGTGCGCCGGATCGTCCCACAGGGCTCAACCGGTTTCGCCCGTGCGCTGACCCACAGCGCGGGCTACGCTATCGGCGCCTGCCTTGGTCCCAAGCTCGTGCAGGCGCAGCGCCACTTGCAACTCAGCCTGACATGTCGGGAGCAGGCGGCCGAGTCTCTCCTCGATCTTTTGCAGGCGGCGTTCGACCGTATGCCGGTCTACTTTGAGCCTCACAGCCGCTGTAGCGGCGTTACTCGTCACCTCAAAGTAGACCCGCAGCGTTTCGCGCGAAACCGCGCCACCGTCTCGCTGGTTGGCGAGCGGCGACATGAATATCTCGTACAGCGACGTGGCCAGTGTTTCGTCCTGCAGTGCGGCCGCAAGCAGCATGTCCTCGGCATACCGCGTGATACCTTGTCGCTGGCGCAGCGCGACCAGCAGCGCTGCCTGCGCCTGCCGGTGCGTGAGGCGCCACCCGTGAGTCCCCCTGCTCGGCTCGCCGATCGCCAGCAACACTCCCATGTCCACCATCGCCGACAGTTGCTGCTCGATATCGGTGACGGCGAGCCGGCTCTCGCCCCCAAGCCATGCCCACATAGTCTGCTCACCGTGCGATACAGGCAAGATATCGCGATCCAGGCATGCCCGCAGACTCCGGACCACCTCCCGCGCCCGTGCTCCCACGACGATTACGCCCAGATGCCAAGCATTCTCAAACTCATAATCAAACTCCCCCAGGTCGATAGACTCGCCTGCGAGCAGCCTCCGCACACGTTCCCCGCGGCGTTGCTCCAGCGAGCGTCCGGCGCGCTCGAGCTCGAGCTTGTACTCGGAGGAGATCGCGACCATGAGGTGCTCGACCAACCCGCCCTGCATATCCAGTATCTGGCGCAGCGTCTGGCTCGGGAAGCGATCGCCTTCATCCATGACAAAGCCATTGAGCAGCCTGCTACCGACGGTATAGCGCAAGAGCACCGTCTCAAGACCCACATCATTACGCGCCGCCCGACGTGCTTGTGCGACAGCCGCTGCTGGAATCGGCCCCGACCATTCCTCTCCCTGCTCGATGCCCGTGAGCACATAGTCCAAGACCGCCGCGATCGTCGCGCGCAAACCCCCCACATACTCGGCGTCCTGGCCTCCCGCCGGACCGGCAACCCCATCACGGATACTCACGAAGATCGCCTTCTCGATCTCCGGCAGCCGTGCCCGCAACCGCTCGACCAACCCCGCACGGACTACCTCGAGCACCTCCTCACGACCTGGCGTATCCTCTCCAGTCATCACGCTCCCCGGATGCTGACGACTACTCGACCTGTTGCCTAGCGACGCGTCGCTATCGATTTAGACAAAACTATGCTTTGGGACGGCTCGGCAACTTTCCCGCAACCTCCTCCCGCCTGCGGCCGCGAATCTTTGATTGTAGCTCCTGTCGATGTTTATGATACAGCAAAGACTGCCGACTTGGCAAATGCAATCCTTGCCTGGCTATCTCAGATGCAGCGATCCGGCAGCCCGATGCTTGACTCGGTGTGACGCGAGAGCATCGGCCAAGTGATCGACAAGCTGGCCGGCCCTTGTCACCGCCCTGCTCAACATCAGAAAACCGTGCATCTGATCGTCGGCGTGTAGATGATCAACGGTCACGCCGGCGCGCGCGAGCTTCTCGGCATACGCAATACCCCGTCGCGCAACGGATCGAACTCCGCGGTCATTACGAGCGCCGGCGGAAGACCAGAAGATCCGGACTGGCAAGTGAGAAGAGATATGGGGGTCAAGTTGGCTTGTCATCGGTAGCCCATAAAACATTGCCGTGCTCTCCACATCCGGGCCGGCTATATGATGGCTTCGATGATGCTTACACATCCCGCTCCCCGGAGAGCTCTACTCGGAGTCAGTGACCTGCACGTCACCCACCCCGATAATCGCCGAGTCGTGGAAGCCCTTCGGCCGCATTCCCCGGCCGATTGGCTGCTGGTGTGCGGGGATATCAGTGAGACACCGGCGGATGTGGAGTGGACGCTGAGTTTACTGAGTGAGCGGTTCGCGAGAGTCGTGTGGGTGCCCGGCAATCATGAGCTTTGGACCCTCCCGGGCGACACGACGGACCTGCGCGGCGAGCAGCGATATTTGCACCTCGTAGAGATGTGCCGCCGCGTCGGAGTTACTACGCCGGAGGATTCATACCCGGTTTGGGACGGAGCCGAAGGTCCGATGACGATCGCCCCCCTGTTTCTCCTTTACGATTATACGTTCGGTCATAACATAGCCCGAACGAAGCGGGAGTCGCTCGCGCGAGCTCACGAAGCGGGGGTCGTGTGCAGTGATGAGTTCGTACTTCACCCGGACCCATATCCAAGCAGGGAGGCATGGTGTCATGCACGAGTGCAAGAGACTGAACTTCGCCTCGCGGCCTGTGATACGGACATCCCAACCGTGCTGGTCAGTCATTTTCCCCTGATCGATGACGTGACTCGGATGCTGTGGCATCCAGAGTTTGCGCAGTGGTGCGGGACCGAACGCACTGCCGATTGGCATCGGCGATTCCGCGCGGCTGTTGTCGTATACGGGCATCTTCACATCCCACGCACCAGCTGGCATGACGGAGTCAGATTTGAGGAGGTCTCACTTGGCTATCCGCGTGAGTGGCAGCGCCGGAGAGGCGCCCGCGAGGTACTGCGGCGAATATTGCCTGTGGAGGATGCATGATCGAGGCGATTCTACCCGGCACGGTGATTGCCGTCGAGGCTCGGGAGGACCCGGTCGACATCCTGCTGTTCCCAGCAGAGGAGGCTTCGGTAGGGCAGGCGGTCGAGAAGCGACGCCGCGAGTTTACGACCGCGCGCGCATGCGCGCGCGCGGCGCTCTCGCAACTTGGCCTGCCCCCGTCTGCCATCCCCAGCGGCGAACGTGGCGAGCCGCACTGGCCCTCAGGTGTGGTTGGAAGCATCACGCATTGCGACGGCTACCGGGCATGCGCAATCGCGCACTCGACCGACATCCTGTCGATCGGGATTGACGCCGAGCTTCACGCCGCGCTGCCGGAGGGTGTGCTGTCTGACATCGCCGGGATCCAGGAGCTGTCCTGGTTGAGCGAGCGCGGGCGCGACATGCCGCACGTGCACTGGGATCGCCTGCTTTTCAGCGCGAAGGAGTCCATCTACAAGGCCTGGTTTCCCCTCGCCAAGCGGTGGCTCGGCTTCGAGGATGTAATCGTTACACTCGACACCTCCGCAGAGACCTTCGCCGCGCGGCTGCTGGTCCCCGGGCCGCCGCTGGGCAGCCGGCGCCTGACGGGGTTCTCGGGGCGGTGGCTCATTCGCGACGGATTGGTGCTCACGTCGATCGCGCTCCCGGCTCGACCGGGGACACGCGGGTCACTCAATCCATCGTCAACGGCCCCTCAGCCGACCCGCTAAGGAACTGGCGCACGAACGGGTTGTCCGAGGAGAACATCCGCTCGGCATCGCCCGCCTCCACGATCCGCCCCCGCCACAGCAACGCGATGTACTCGCCGATCTGGCGCGCCGAGGCGATGTTGTGGGTCACGACGATGTACGTACCGCCGTAGATCTGATGCATCTCCTGGATCAGATCGCACAGCAGCGCCGTGCGCACCGGGTCCAGGCCCGAGTCAGGCTCGTCGAAGATCACGATCTCCGGCTCCATCACGAGTGCGCGGGCGAACCCGGCGCGCTTGCGCATACCTCCGGAGAGCTGGTTAGGCATGAAGTCGATCGCCTCCATCAGCCCGACATCGGACAGGCGCTGTCTGACGATCTCCGAGATCTGCGCCTCGGGCATGTCGGTGTGCTGGCGCAGCGGGAACGCGATGTTGTCGTATACCGACATCGACCCGAACAGCGCGCCGTCCTGAAACAGCACGCCGATCTTGCGCCGCAGCGCCAGCAGCTTGGGCAGCGTCAGGGTCGGAACCGATTCGCCCTTGACGATGATGTCGCCAGAGTCAGGGAACATCAGTCCGATCAGGTGCTTGATCAGCACGCTCTTGCCGGTGCCCGACGGGCCCAGCACGACGGTGATCGTCTCGTCCGGGATCGCGACGTTCAGACCGTTCAGCACAGCCGCCCCGCCCAAGCGCTTGTGCACGTCCAGGCAGCGGATCGACCAGCGCGCGTCGTCGGGGTCTCCGAGCAGATCGACCTCGCGCGAGTGATACTCGAACTCGGCGGCCTCTTCGCGCTGGGACTCGGCGCGCTGAGCGTCGATGCGCTGAGTATCTTCGCGTTGCATCCCGTCCGGCTCCTCCATCTCCTGGATACTAGTCGCCCGCTATGCGACTGGCAACCGCGACCTCCGGACTCGCAGCTTGACACCCCTCGTCGCACGGTCTATGGTATGGCGTCAGAACTGGTTTATAGCCGGAGGGGGCACAGGGAGGGATCAACCATGCTGGATCGCAGACGTTGCGCGGTCGCACTCGAGCCGTCGTCCCCCAGCCGGGATCCACGCCGGCGCGTCCTGGACGAGTTCGTGCGGACGGTCGCACGCGTTGGCTATGAGCACACCACAATCGAGGGCGTGTTCGTGCGCGCCAAAGTTCCGGAGCCAGTCTTCTACGAGCACTTCGAGGACCTACAGGACTGCATGCTGGCCGCGCTCGATGAGCAGTTGTGCTGGATCGAGAACGCGGTCTCCAAGTACGCCGCACGATCGGAGACCTGGCCTGGGAGGGTACATCGCGGCCTGCTGGCACTGCTGGAGACGCTCGCCTGCGACCCCGAGGGAACGCGCCTGGCGCTCGTCGAGTGCCTCGCCGCCGGCGAGCCTGCTGTAGCACGCCTGCATCGCGCCGTCGCCGGCTGTGTACCGGCCCTCGAGCAAGGACTCAGCTGCCCCGAGGCCGCCGGCATCGACACCGAGCACCTGCCTCCACAGATCTCCGAAGCGATCGCCGGCGGGATCGCTTCGATCCTGCACCGCCGCGCGCTCGAACGTCATACCGACGAGCTGCCCGATCTGCTGCCCGATCTTCTGTACTTCGCGCTGATGCCCTATCTCGGCCACGACCGCGCGCTGACTATTTCCCGCTGTAGACCACCTGCGGGTACTGGCTTGTCCGGCCGTTGAACGTGAACGGCGCCTGTTTGTTGCAGGCTGGCGCGGGGACGGCATTGGGCGTTTCGGGCGCGTTGGCGATGTGATATTTGATCAGGTCTTCGATCAGGCCTTCGGAGATCGTTTCGTTCGCGGGTCCGCTCACCGAGGGCGCCGAAGGCGCGCACGCGCCGCCTTCGAACACCTGCAGGCCGCCGTTGCCCAGCGCGCGAAACGCACCCGGCTGGAAGTAGGGGTTGGCCCGGTTGACGCCGATCCGTTTCGTGTAGATCGCGAGGCTTTCCGGGCCGAGGATCTGCATCGAGCGCAGGTAGTGCAGCGGCGGACCCTGGCCGGCGGTGTTGCTGTTGCCGAGATGGGCCTGCGTGGAGGCGGTGAAGTTGGCGAAGAACGCCTGCACCTCGGGCAGGTACTCGCCGAGGAACTGCAGGAACGGGTCGAAGTTGTGCAGTACCGGACGGAAGTTTTCCAGCAGGGGCACGGTCAGATCGAGCTGCTGTTTGACCGTCGGCAGCCCCTTCTTCGCGGCGCTCGTCAGCGGCCCGAGCGCCGTCAGGAAGCCGTTGAACTTGGGCGCAAACGGCTTCGCCGACTGCAGCAGCGATGAGAGCGCGCGCTCGGTCGAGCGAAATTCGTCCAGGAACGGGTTGGCGATCCTGGAGAATCGATCGTATGCTTTGAACGCTATCCGCGAGTTGTAATCGAATTCCGGCCAAGCCTGCCACGCGGCAGCGAACGCTTGGCTCTCTTGGGCCGCCGCGTGAAACGTCCGCTCCCCGTTGACGATCAGCCCTTGGAACTGATGGTCGCGTTCGGAGAGTGCGTCGAACACTTCGCCCGTGTTCTTCACCAGCGCTGTGACGGCGCCTTCCTGGGAGGCCAGGATGCCCACAAGCTGGTTGGCGTGTTCGGAGAACGGCTGCAGCTCGGCGAAGTCGGCGTTGATCTGTTCGCCACGGCCGGTGATACCTTCGGCGGCCGACTGCATCCATACGTCGAAGTCCTTGCGCGTCTTCGCGTCGAACAGCGACAGGATGTCATCGAGCGTCACCGACGGTTCGACCTGGCTCTGCGTAAGCCTGCCGCCGTCGGGAAGGTACGGCCCCGCGTTCAATGATCCGTGCACCCGCTGGGGAATCAGCTGCACGTAGGTCTCGCCCAGCAGCGTCTTCTGGCGCAGGATCGCGTGCATATCGGCCCGGATCGGCGCGTACTCGCTGGAGAGTTCCAGCGTCGCGACGGTGCGCCCTTCCTTGCCCAGTTTCAGCGCGACCACGTGACCGACGTCGACGCCGGCGATGCGCACATCCGACTGTTCGGCCAGCGCCAGCGAGCGCGGGAATGCGATCGTGAACTGATACCCCTTCGGCTTCAGCGGCACGGGCCCGCCGAATGACTCCCACAGGAACAGCAGCAGCCCGAAGCAGCTGAGCGCGAACAGGACGATCACGAGGATGTTGCCGAGCGTGGGGGCGCGCTTCTGCATCAGCTCAGCCTTTCGTTCCAAACACGGGGGCGTTCAGCCCGGAGAACACACCGGCGGCGGGCGCCTTGGAGGAGCCGCGCGCAGCGGCTGCCGTCGCGCCTTCGAGGATACCGGCGTTCGCGCACGCCGCCTTCGACGGCGGGTTGGTCAGACCGACGAGGATGTTGACCGTCGGGTTGATCGTCGCGACGCCGGACAGGATCGGCAGGACTTTGCAGTTGAAGTACACCAGGGTGCGCCCGAGCACCCCGTTCGCGTCGGCCGAGCTGACGACGCTGTTGAGGTTGTGCGAGTCCCAGTCCAGGAAGAACAGGAACCCGCCGACGTTCTTGCCGGGGTTGTAGGCGATCTCGTTGAACAGTTCATTGAACACCGAGAAGCTGCTCGCAAGCTTGGGGAACGAGGCAGCCAGACCCTGCAGGCTGGGCGCCAGCGCGTTGATCGTGGGTAGGATTTCGCGCGCGAACGGCCGGATGTCGTTCTTGAAGATCGGCGTCGTCGTCTTGAACGACGCGCGCGAGGCTTCCTCGGCGGGGGCCACCGCGGCGGCAAACGGGTGCAGCTCCTTGAGCGTCGGCCCGACCACGTTGAACGCCGTGGCGATCTTGCCGAGACCCTGTTCGGTCTTGCTCAACGCGCCCGGCAGCAGCTGCAGCGTTCTCTGTACGTTCTGATCCTCTTCGCCGAACACCTTGAACACCGCGTTGGAGGACTGAATCAAGTCGGCCAGATGTGCGTCCTTGGCGCCGAACGCTTCCATCAGTACCTTGAAGTTGTGGATCGAGTGCGCGATGTCTTCATGGCGGGTTTCGAGCTCCTGGGCGATCAGCTGCGCGTCGCGCGCGAGCGGGTCGAAGCGCTTGAGCGTCGCCGAGAATGCCTTGCCGTTGTCCTTGAACCCTTCGCCCGCGCCCGCCAGCAGCAACTGTAGGTAGGCACGCGTTTCGGTGTCGAATCCCGCGAGAAATTCGTCGAAGTCGATGTCGGGGGCAGTCTGCGCCAGCGGGATCGTTTCACCGCTGTGCAGGCGACCCGAGGATGGATTGCCCGGGTCGACCTCGATCGTGATGTCCTGCAGCTGGGTCTTGGGGCGCAGCAGCACGGTCGCGTCGTGATAGATCAGCGCGTATTTCGGGGTCACCTTCATCGTCACTACCCCAACCCCGTTGCGCAGATCCACGCTTGCGACTTCGCCGATCTTCGCGCCGGCGATCGTGACCGCCTGGCCCTGTCCCGGAGTGACCGCCTGCGCGGTCTGGAATTCGGCCTTCAGAATGAAGTAATTGCGACCCAGCACCGGCACCCAGCCCGGCAGCTTCAGATTCTCGTGCGCGAGGATGTACCCGCCGACCAGCGCCGCGACCACGATCATCGTCACGACCGCAACAAACGCCGTACGGTAGCGCTCGATCTGTTCACGAACGCTCAGCCCGCCCTCGTGGCTATGGCTCTGGTGGCCATTCTGGTGATTGGTCACGCCAGGGCTTCCGTGGTCGTTCTCGCCGGGGGCCATCAGCCTCCACTCCCATCGGCGGGACCCTGTGACAGCGGGCCGTTGAATTCCGGCAGCGCCTGCGTATCGCACGGCACGAGCGGCTGATACGGTGGCTCCTGCGCCGGGAATGTCGGGCGCGTGCCCAGCGGTTGCAGCGGCGCATGGGCGAGCAGCGGCACACCTTTCAGTGTCGTGCCGAGGATCGACGTCGGCCCCGACTTGAGCGTCTGTCCGCTGTTGCCGACCAGGAAGTGGTCCATCACGCCGTTGCCGGAGAAGCTCTGGCCGATCCCGGCCAGGCCGGTGAACGCATACCAGAATTCCTTATACACTTCCACGCCCGAGGTGCTCGACCCATCCTGCAGCTTGGTGTTGCCGGCCGGGTAGAAGACTTTGGTCAGGCACTTGCTGAACGCATCGGTCTGCTTATAGAACGGCACCGATTCACTGAAGAGCTGGGCGAGCGTCGGCGCCGCTTCGTCGAGGCCCTGGGCGACTCCGCCCAGCTCGCTCGGCGCGAGCGAGGCCTGCACCTGTTCGATCCACGGCAGCGCGGCGCTGATCGTCGGACCCTGCTGCTCGACGCCCGGGAGGAGCGCCGTGGCGAAGGAGCGGACCGAGGGGAACGCGGTGTGCAGCGCGGTCAACGCCCGATTGGCATTATGCAGCGCCCCCGGCAGGTGCGCGACCGTGGCGCTCAGGCTCGGGGCCTGAGCGGCGAACGAAGCGAAGAACGCGTCGAAGTTGGGGACCCATTCGCTCAGCGCCTGCTCGTGCAGGTTCAGCGCCGCCGTGACTTTGCCGATCGCCGCGATCAACTCGGAGAGATCGTGCGGTTCGGTGCCCGTGACCGCCTGCTGGACGATCCCCGAGCCGCGCAGCGCCGAGGGCGCGCGATGGTAGGTCTGGTTCAGCGCCGCCGCCGCGGTCAGACCGCTCACTTCGGGGTCCTGTTCGGCGTTTTCGGCGGCATCCGGTTTGCGTGTCAGCCCGTCGCCGTAGCCCTGCAGGAAGTTCTGCAGGTTGGCGCGCGTGTCGGTGTTGAGCGCGTCGAGTACCTGGTCGAGCTGGACCGGATCGGCGGTCTGGGTGATCGGGACCGTGTAGCCCGAGGAGATCGTCGGCGCGGTGGGGGTGCCCGGCTGCAGTTCGATGAACCAGTTGCCTTCCAAGAACAGTCGCGGGCGGATCTTCAGCGTCGCGTCGGTGTGGATCGGCAGGCCTTTCGGTTCGATTTCCATGTTCACCAACCCGGCGCTGCCCTCCCGCCGGATCGAGGTGACCTTGCCCACGTCGACGCCGGCTATGCGCACCGGCGAGGAGGGTTTGATGTTGACGGCCGTGGCGAACACGGCCTGCATGCGAAAGCCGTGTTTGAAAGGGAGGCGCTTGGTGAAGCCGAAGTACACGGCGATAACCAGCACCACGAGAAACACGATGCCTGTTCGCATCGGATTCAGGCGGCGCAGCTCGACCACCGGGATTTCGTCGTGACGGCGCCAGAAGCGCAAACCGCTCATGACTTCCTCTTTCCGTTAGCGGTCCTGGGCTTGCTTGCGCCGGTACGCGTGGAGCCCTTCGTTAGCCCGAGAGCCTGCAGCGTCGAGCTCGGATACTTTTCACCGAACAGGTCCTGTTCGCGCGAGGTGATTTCGCGGTTGTTCGTCACGCTGCTCGCCGGCAGGTTGCCGATCACGGCCTTGCCCGGCAGGAAGGTCTCGTTGCCCGCTTCGCACACCCGCGGCTGACCCGGACCCGCGACGTTCGGGTATGGGTTGACGTGCACGTAGTTGTTGTTGATGATCGCCGAGCTGCCGACACCGTGTTCGACCGATGGACCGGTCGCCGGCGCGGTCGAGGGGAAGCCCTCGGCGTTGGGCCCGATCGGGGACAGCACCACTCCCGCCCGCGCCAGCGTGCCGATGCCGATGTTCTCAGACTGCAGGTTCGCGACGTTGCGGAACGTCAGCGTGAGGTAGTTGCAGTACGCCTGCGCGGGAGCAAGCCCAGCCAGCAGCGGCTCGCCGATTTCGGCCGTTTGCGTGAGGTCTTCCAGGCCGAGTGTCACGACGGGGTTCTGAGCGAACGCCTGGAAGGCCTGCGAGGATTCCGCCACGCTCTGGTTCAACGCGGTGGCCGCGCGCAGGTTGACGGCGCCCACGGCGAACGCGTGAGCGAGCTGTGGGGCGACGGTGCGCAGCGCGCTCGCGCTCGGGCGCAGCAGGTGCATGAATTCGGTGGCCTTTTCGATCAGCGGCGCCTCATATGGGAGCGAGTACGTCGCCTGTCGCAGCGCCGCCGGGCCACCTTCGATCGTCCGTTCCAGCGATGATGCGACGCTCGCCCAGGCCGAGAAGAAGGTGTCGAGCGCCCTGAACCCGGCGGCTTGCGTGTCCGCGACCGGCGCCACCTGCGAGGCAACCCGGTCGAGTGCCGGGAACAGGTTGCGAAAGTTCGTCTGCGGCGAGGCGATGTTGGCGAGCACCGGAATCGCGTTGGTCACGAGCGGGCGCAGCGTCGAGATCGTTTCGTTCAGCCCGATCCCGCGGGCGGCAAGACCGTCGCCGAAGTTGATCGTGTTGTTTTGGATCGCGGTGCGCGTCTTCTGATCGAACATGTTGAACAGCGAGACGATGTCCACCGGTTCGCGCACCTGCGTGGCCGGGATCGTCTGCCCCGGCTTGATCGTCTGGCGCGAGGTGCCCTTTTCCAGTTCCAGATACTTCAGCCCGATCGCCGACACCGACTGCACGATCGCTTTCGTGTCGGCCGGCAGCGGCTGCACGCCCTTTTCGAGCTTCAGTTCCGCAATCGCGGTGAAGCGCCCCGTCGCCGGGTTCTGGCGCGGGGTCAGTTCGCTGACGATTCCCACCCGCGTCCCCGCGATCCGCACCTGGTTGGCCTTCTGCAACCCCGATGTTTCGGGCAGTTCGACCTTGATGTCGTACGTCGGCACAAACGGCAGCCCGTTGTTGGCGTTGTAGGACAGGAACACTGCCACGACGACGATCAGCGTCGTCAGCGCACCGATAAGGAGCGGCGTTCCGGCCAGGGATCCACGGCGGCGGGGGTTCATTTCGGCGTCTCCGTCGGATCGCAGCTGAGCTGGCCATTGTCCGTGAACGGCGCCGAACCGTCGGCCGAGGGCTGGGTCGCCGCGCCCGGGCAGCGGCGCAGCTGACCGGTCTGCAGGCCTTCCAGGGCCTGCTGGGCGCTCGCGGGCGTGAGGTTTTCGTGGGCGCCCAGCTTGAACGAGGGCGCAACTGGGCTGATGCGCGCGTAGTGTCCGTTGGCGTCGTAGTAGGCGCTCGCCTGGCCGAATGTCCGGAACGTCCCCACCAGCTCGGGTGAGTAGGGGCCGAAGAAGGCGGTGATCGGCACCGATTCCTGCAGTGCCTTCACGTTGTCGGGCGAGGCGCTCGTCAGCTCCCGCGCAAGCGCCGGCAGCACCGCGAACGCTTCGGTCAGGTCGTTGTTCGCGCCGGGCCGTGAGATTGCCTGGCTGAAGTTGCTCACGACCGGCGTGGCCGTGACCACGAGCGGTTGCAGCTTCGCGAACAGGGTGGTGAGCGCCTTCGTGTTCGGCTGCTGCGCGTTTGTCAGCTGCGTAAGCACGGCGAGCGTTCGTGGCTCTTCGGCGAACACCTTGCTGCCCTTGTTCAGCACTCCCGGCAGTTCGCGCAGACCGCGCACGAGGTTGGACTGCTGCGAGCCGATCGCCTGGAACGTCTGATCGGCGTGTTCAACCAGGTCGCTCAGTGATTCCTTGCGCGCCGCGATCGTCGTCAGCGCCTTCGCCGATTCGACGAGAAAGCTCGTGAACGTCGACTGGTCGCGCACGAGCTCAGAGAAGAAGTGATCGGTCGCCGCGAACGACGGCGCGAAATATTCGGTCGCCTTGCCCAGGGCCTTACCCGCCCCGGCGTACTGTTCGGCCGAGCCCTGGATGAACTGCTGCAACCCCTTGCGCGTCGGCGCGTTCAGCGTGTTGAACAGCTGGTCGAGATCGACCACTTCGCGCGTGTCTTTGGCCGGTAGCGTCGCCCCTGCTGGGAGCGCCAGCCGATTGTTGGGGCCGGGCGTCAGCGCCACGTAGCGGTTGGCGACACCCGTCAGCGAGGGCACCCTGATTTCGGAGATCGTGCCTTCGTGCAGCGGCGTCAGCGAGGAGTCGACGTGGATCGTGATCCGCGCTTTGAAGTCCGACGTGAGCGCGATGTCGGTGACGCTGCCCACCGGCACCCCGCCGACCTGCACCTGATCGCCCCTGACCAACTGCCCCGCTTCGTTCATTTCCAGGTAGTAGTTGGTCCCGCCCCCGCCGGCGAACACGAGGTAGGCGACGATCAGCACCACGATCCCAAGCGCACCGACCGCAAGTGCACGTCCGACAGCGGACGACCGAGAGCGCCCGCGCGGAGCAGGGGCCGAGGGATCGCGCGGAGGAGGCGGCGAGGCTGGAGGGCTGGGGGGGCTAACCGTTGCCACCGGCTGCTCCTTCGCCCGCGCCCGGCTTGTCGGGAATCGCCGCCGCCGAGGGACCGCTCGAGACGGTCGGGTCGGGGATCTCCCCCAATCGCGCGATCAGCTTGACCCATTCGCTTGGCGTCAGCGCCGAATTGGGCGCGCTTGCGACGTGCGCACCGCCGGCGCCGCTGCCGGCCGAGGTGAAGGCGATCTTGATGAACTTGCGCGCGCTCGGCTTGGCGAACGTGTTCGTCGTCCCGGGGATGCTCGTCAGGCTGACGATCTGCCGCGGCCGGTTCAGGCCCTCCAGCATCAGCAGCTTGCGAATCGTGGCGTCCGTGATCGAGCCCGGGCCCTGATGGCCGTCGATCGGCACACCATTGACGGCGATGATCTTGACCATGTTGCCGGAGCTTGCGGATGCGTTGCCTTCGCTTGCGGGCACCGCCCCGGGACACTTCAAGCCAGACACAGTCGGCTTCAGCCCCGACACCGACAGGTACTCGAGCGCCGCCAGCACCGGCTTGTCGACCTTGCCGGTCTGGATCTCCTGGCGCTCGCACAGGCGCATGTGGATGCTCGCATCGTGCGCCACCTGCTGCTGCAGCTGCTGCTTTGACTCCAGCAGCACCTGTCCGACGGTCGGCGATGTCGCCAGGAACGGGTTCTCGCCCCTGGCTCCGAAGATCGACGTGTCCTGCAGCGCCACCCAGCCGTCGAGGATCGGCTTGGGATCAATCAGCGGGGCACCCACACCGGCCGGTTTGATCTGGAAGAACATGTGCGGTTCGCCCGCACCGGCGGTTTCCGCGCCGAGGTGACCGAGCACGGTTCCCGCAAGCACCTGCACGCCCACGTGCAACGTGTGCAGGTAGACGTCGTCCGGGCCGGAGGTGAACTCCCGCACGTTCGCGGGCGGCGTCGGCGGCTTGACCGGCTGGGTGGAGGGAGCCGGCGCGGGCGCGGGCGTGCTCGGAGCCGATTCCAGGTTCGCAGCGGCTCCCAGCGCCAGCCCTGACACGGTCGCCCCAGCCGACAGTGGCGAGCGCGGCTGCGCGCCGGCCGTAGCGGGACCGCTGGGCGCCGGTTCGGCGGCCGTGACCGCAGACTGGGCGATCCGCGCGCTCACGGCTGTGTGCTCGTGTGGCTGGAGCACCGGATACACCGCGGCGACGCTGCCCAGCCCCGCGTACACGTACGTGTTGCCGTAGGCGTCGCGCAGCGACACGAACCGCCCCAGCGAGGGCGAGTCGCCTACCTGTACGACTTCTCCATCCTGCACCGCGACGATCGGCGCCCCGTCCTGAGAATAGATCGTCGTACCGGCGAGCGTCTTCGCCGGGCTGGACCCCTGCGCGGGGATCGTCTGAAAGCCGTCGCTGTAGTGCGAGGGCGCGTGCACCGGGAATTGCGACTCGGTCAGGCCTGTGATCGCGCCGAGCAGTTCCGGCGGGGTGCCGCCGAGCAGTTGCGCGCGCAGCATCACGGTGTCGACGTACGCCTGGGAGTGGTTGTAGGAATACACGGCCGCCCTGATGTTCGTGTCCCCGCCGGCCGCACGCAGGTAGTGGGCAGCGGCGAAGATCGCGTCGGCCGGGTTGTACGGATCCCTGTACCCGGCGCCGTTGGCGTCGACGCCGTACTGGGCCCAGGTCGAGGGCAGGAACTGCATCCACCCCTCCGCGCCGGCGCTGGAGACGCTCAGATCGCGGCCGTAGTCGGTCTCGACCTCGTTGATCGCCGCCAGCACCTGCCAAGGGATGCCGTAGGCGGTGCCCGCGGCCTGGTAGATCGGCAGCAAAAATGGCGGGATCTGGAAGCTTTCGACGAAGAAGCCGGACACGCCGGAGAGCGATCCTCCGAGCGAGAGCGGCAGCTTCGGGGTCAGGGTCGAGGGAGCCGGCGCCCTGTGATTCGCGCGCTCGCCCGCTTCGGATGACCCCCCGGTCGTCTGGGTCTGAGAGCCGGCGCCCGGAGTGCCTGCGCCGCCTGTGCCCGCACCTTCGCCGCGCGTCTTCGCGTGAGCACCGCCCTTGCCGGAGGACGTGCCTGGGGTCGCACTCTGCACGTGCTTGGCTTGCACCTGCGGTCCACCGGCTTCGGAACCAGTTTCCGCGCCCGCTTCGCTCGATCCCGGCGTCGCCGGCGCGGGCGCCGCTGGAACCACGGTCGTGGTCGTGGCGCCCGGGACGGTCGTTTCGCCCGGCGCGGGTTGGGTCGCAGGCGTCGTCGTCGGCGTCGAGGTCGTCGGTGTGGTCGTGCTCGATTCCGCGGCGCTCACCGTGGCCGTCAGCATCAGCATCAGTGCCAGTGCCAGTACCAGTGCGAGCAGCACAGGCGCCGGCACGAGCATGGCCGTCAGCCGCGACACGAGCGTGCGCGACCGAGCCCACCTGAACTGTGAGGACGATCGGAGCGAGGGTGGTGTCATGGTCGTCATCTCAGTTGCCGAGCAGGTAGTTGAGCAGCATTCCGCTCGTACCGGAGCTTTCGGGCGAGGGCGTGTAGTAGGTGGTGCCGGAGCTCGAGCCGCCGACCGGCTGGGCGCTCGTGGCGCCTTCTGCGGTGGCACCCGTCCCGCCCGCGCCGGCGGTTGCTTCGGCGGCCGAGATCGAGCCCGGGTATTTCGCGATCGCCTGGGCCGGCGTCGCGCCTTTGATCACCGCCAGCGTGCGCTCCATCACCAGACTGGTCGTGCCAGCCTTACTTGCGCTCGCCTTGCTCGTGCCGGCACCGCTTTCGCCGCTACCGCTTTCCGTCGAGGAGAGGCCATTGGTGTTGAACAGTTTGGCGCTGCACCCCGACACGGGAGTGAGCGCGTAGGTCAGACAGGCGTTGGCGACCAGTTCGGCGCGCAGGAAGTGCCCGAGCGCGTCATAGCCGTTCGTCGAGCCCGCGCCGAGGAAGATGAAGTCCATCAGACGCTCCAGCCCGCCGGTGTTGCGCAGGCTCGTGAACAGTTCCGAGAGGTTTGAGCTGAACGGCTGGGCGGCACTGCCCACCTTCTTCACGCGGGCCAAGAAAGGCTGCAGCGCCGCGAGCGCCGGCCCCGAGAGCTTTGCGGTCTTGCCGAGGCTCGTAAAGAACGTGGTCGAGCTGTTCGAGAACGCCGGGATCTGCCTGAACAGCTGGTTGATCCCTGGCGCCGCGACTTTCAGGTCGGTGAACGCCGGCGTGGTCTGTTCGGCCAGGCGCCCGAACCGTTCCATCGCCGGATTTAGCTGCCGAAGGAACGGCGGGAAGTTCGGAAAGATTTGCGCGAGCGCGCCGCGCTGATTGGCCGTCGCCCTGGAAACCGCGTCGCTCCCAGCAATGAAGCCCGAGATCTGTTCTTTGACCCCCGGGATCGGCGCCAGCGCCTGGTTGGAGTCCACGGCCAGTTTCGCGAGCAGCTTGTTCTGTTTAGCGAGGATGCCGACGACCGTGTCGAGTTCGCGCAGCGCCGGGTCGGCGCGGCGGATGACCACGTTCAGGTCGCTCCCGCGTCCGGCCAGACCGGCGCCGAGTTCGTTGAGGATGATCGTGAACCGCTCGCGCACGGGCAGCCTGTTGATGTCGCCGAGCAGGTCGACGTCGACCGGACTGGAGGTGTTCGTCACCGGCAGCAGGTATTGCCCTTCGCCTTCCCGACCGCCGGGGATCTTCGGCAGCGGCGGTGGCAGCGGCGTGCCTTCGGCGCGCGGCTGGGTCGGCAGGCAGTTGACGAACTTCTCGCCGATCAGCGCCTCCGGTTCGATCGTGCAACTCGCGTCGGCGCGGAAGTCCTGAAATCCGGCAGCGGTGATGTTCAGCTCGACCGCGGCCTTCTGCTGCGGCGTCGGCGTGACCGATCCCACGGTCCCGACCTTGACGCCGTCGATCTTGACGGTCTCGCCGGGGATGATGTTGGCGGCGTCGTCGAAGATCGCACGCACGGTGTAGCCGCCACCGCCCGAGCCGCCGCAGCCGCCGAGGAGCAGCGTGGCCGCGACCAGCACGACGGCGCACTGCGCACCGACGATCACGACCCTCCCTCTCCTGCACCCGCTGGTCTGGCTCAACCCGAGATCCTTCCCACTGTTCTCAACAGCGCGGCGGGCGACCCCTGCATCGGGGCCGCCCGTCTCGCTTGTGCTCCGGCTGGACTCATGGCTCTTTGCGCGCGAGCCCGCCGCTGTCGTCTGCGTCTTACTTCTTAGGGCACGGTGCTTTGTAGATGGCTTCCGCCTTTTCGCCCGGTTCCTTGGGATTGCTGACGTTTCCGAATTCCATGATGGTCTTCAACGGGAACCCGCCCTTCGGGCACTTCTTCGGCACCGTGAGGTAGTAGTGCGTCTTCCCGCCCTTCTTGTATGCCGCGCCGACCACCACGCTGATTTCTTTGGCCGACCCGTCGAGCGCCCCCGGCACCGTTTCGACCAGCGGCACCGTGGCGGTGACCGTCGGGCCGAACGGCGGCGAGGTGCTGACCACGCTGCCCTTGGACAACAGTTCGATCGAGACAGGCGAAGTTCCGTCCGCGAAGAACTCAAGGTTGCCTCCCGGAGCGAAGAACGGCTGCACCGACAACGTCTCGCTGACGCGTTCGGTACCGAAGCTCACGACACCGCTGGCAGATCCCTTCGGGCCTGCGATCGATCCCTTTGGGCACGGCCCCGGCCCTTTCGTTTCGATCACGGTCGGTGAGCACGTGGCGAACCCCTGCGGGCTCAGCTTCGCGCCGGCCGGTCCGTAGAATTTGACCCCGATCAGCGGTGCCGGGAAGCCTCCGTATTCGGTCCCCGAGATCGTGTACACGGCCTTGAACGCGGTGCCCGCGCCAAGGATGTTGCCGGTGTGCGGGAAGCCCGGGATCGGCACGGCTTCCCCTTTCAGCGTGATCGTAGGCGCCGCCGACGCCGTGGCCGAGAGGCCCAGGACGGCAAGGCCGAGCACGACCAGACAGGTGGATGCTCTGCGCATCAGTTTTCTCTCCTCTGTTTGATGGACAGGTCCGCCTCGATCCGGGTAGCTCCGGAGCCATGCCGGTCCGGCGATATCGAGATCTCCGACGACCCACGCCGGAGAACAATGGCGATTTCCACCCGGAACATTAGCTGTCGCGGACGATACGTTCAAGATCGAGCACTCCGCGGTCATCGACTTGCAGTCCGTAGGAACCACTGAGATTCGATCTATATGAAGACTAAAGCTCTACTTTACGCTTATATTCTGCCTGCGGATCAGGTGGAGAGCTGCAACTCAGGCCGATAGCTCCAGCTCGCCTCCGCCGAACCTAACGCCCACCGGCTCGAGCACCACTTCGCGCGGTCCCTCCTCGACGGCGCCCGCAACCCATGCCGACAGCCCCAGGCCCGCAGCCACCTCGACGATGCTCGCGCCCGTGCCCGCCGTGCAATACAGCGCATAGCCCGCGCCCATGTTGAACGTCGAGTACGCCGCCTTCGCATCCAGCCCGGCCTCTGCGGCCAGTAGCTCCAACACCTCCGGCACCGGCGGCAGCTCCCGGATGCGGTATCGCAGCGCGGCCGGCCGGCGCATCAGCTTGAGCAGCCCGTGTCCCGTGATGTGGCTGATGTACGTCAACGGCAGCTCGCGGCGCAGCAGCTCGGCCACCAACCCGACATACATGACCGAGGGCGCCAGCAGCGCCTTGCCCAGCGTCGCCCCGCTCGGCAGCGTGGTCCCGTACCCATCGTCCAGCCTGCTCGCGACCAGTCGCGCCAGCGAGGCCCCGTTGGCGTGCAACCCGCTGGAGGCCACCAGCACGATCTCATCGCCCGGTCTCAGCTGCTCGCCCAGGATCGGCGCACGGCCCTGCGGCACCGCGCCGACGGCCGCTCCCGCGAGCTCGATCTCGCGGGCGTCCACCATCCCCGGCAACGAGGGCGACTCCCCGCCTCCCCATGCGCAGCCGGCGTCGGTGCATGCCCGCCGCCAGCCCTGCAGCAGCGAGGCGACGCGCCCGCCCTCGCGGTACCACTCCGAGGCGCCCGTCGCGAAGTAGGCGTTCACGACCAGCGGCAGCGCGCCGACGCAGCACAGATCGTTGACGATCGCCGCGACCGTGTCGTAGGCCACGTCGGCGAAGCGGTCGATCCCCTGCTCCTCCAGCACCTGCCGGGCGATGATCGACTTCGTTCCCAGGCCCTCGACCACGAGCGCCAGCGTGCGGCCGTCCAGCTCGAACGCGAACGCCGGCTCGCCCCGCGAGGCGTCGAGCGCGCGCGCGTCGTGAGCGCTCAGCAGCGACGAGGTCTCAAGCGCATGGGCCATCGCCAGGCGCTTGCCCTCGTCAAGCGTCTCGTAATTTACGCCCGCATCGCGGTAGCTGGCTCGATCGTGCGACATCGGCGATGATCCTAAGCCCAACGCCGTCAGCGAGGAGAACCGATGGACTTCCAGCCGAGCGATCGCTGCACCGAATTCGCCGAGCGCCTGCGCGCGTTCATGGACGAGCACGTCTACCCGGCGGAGGCCGTCTACGAGCGCCAGCTGCGCGAGGCGGGCAGGGCGGGCGGGATCTCTATCCAGCCCCAGATCATGGAGGAGCTCAAGACACGCGCGCGCGAGGCGGGGCTGTGGAACATGTTCCACCCCGATCCCGAGTACGGGGCGGGACTGTCGAACGCCGACTATGCCCCACTGGCGGAGATCCTGGGACGCAGCCACA
Organism: uncultured Solirubrobacterales bacterium; assembly: GCA_963736555.1. GTDB lineage: Bacteria > Actinomycetota > Thermoleophilia > Solirubrobacterales > Solirubrobacteraceae > Palsa-744. The sequence goes on along the minus strand of CAVTPC010000011.1, from coordinate 40,732 downwards.
TCGCCTCGGAGGCCTGCAACTGCTCGGCGCCGGACACCGGCAACATGGAGGTGCTGAGCCAGTTCGGCACGCCCGAGCAGCGGGACCGCTGGCTGACGCCGCTGCTGGACGGCGAGATCCGCTCGGCGTTTGCGATGACCGAGCCCGACGTCGCGAGCTCCGATGCGACGAACATCGCGCTGCGGATCGAGCGCAACGGCGATGAGTACGTGCTCAACGGGCGCAAGTGGTGGACCTCCAACGCCCTGCACCCGCACTGCCGGATCCTGATCGTGATGGGCGTTACCGGACCGGACGCCCCGCGCCACCGCCAGCAGAGCCAGATCCTCGTGCCACTCGACACCCCGGGCGTCACGATCCTGCGGGGACTACCGGTGTTCGGCTACTACGACCACGAGGGTCATGCCGAAGTCGACTTCGCCGACGTGCGCGTGCCCGCGTCGAATCTGATCGCCGGCGAAGGCGATGGGTTCATGATCGCCCAAGCGCGCCTGGGTCCGGGTCGCATCCATCACTGCATGCGCGCGATCGGCGCCGCCGAGCGGGCGCTGGAGGCGATGTGCTCGCGCTCCGTATCGCGCGTCACGTTCGGCCAGCCGCTGGCCGCGCGCGCGAACATCCAGGACTGGATCGCCGAGTCGCGGATCGAGATCGAGATGGCGCGCCTGCTGACGCTGAAGGCCGCCTGGCTGATGGACACGGTCGGCAATCGCCATGCCCGCATGGAGATCGCGGCGATCAAGGTGGCCGCGCCCAACATCGCACTGAAGGTCGTGGACCGCGCGATCCAGGTACACGGCGGCGGGGGCGTATCCGACGACCACACACTCGCCTGGACCTATGCCCACCTGCGCACCCTGCGCCTGGCCGACGGTCCCGACGAGGTCCACAAGCTCTCGATCGCCCGCCGCGAGCTGGCGCCATACATGCCGTCCTGACACTGTCATGTTCGCCCTGACGGCGCTGGCATATCCGTGCGTGCTTGCGCTGCTGTGCATCGGCGCCGGGCTGCTCATCGATCGGGTGAGCGGGAGCTGGCTGCCGGGGATGCTGCTGGCGGTCGTGGGCGCCGCGGCGCTGATCGCCGTGTCTCAGCTGACGACCTATGTGACGTTCGCCGCGGCGGCCACGCCGTATGCGCTGGCGGCCGTCGCGGTGGCCGGGTTCGCGCTGGGGTGGCAGCGGTTGAGAGGGTTCGCGCGGGGATGGCGCCGGTACGGGTGGCAGACCGCCGTGGGTGTGCTCGCCTACGTGATCGCCTTGGCGCCGATCCTGCTCGCCGGCCGGCCGAGCTTCTCCGGGTATCAGGCGCTGACCGACTCGGCGGTGCACATGCTGGGCGCCGACTACCTGATGCGCCACGGCCAGGAGTACGCGCACCTGGACCTGCGCAACTCATACGGCCAGTACGTCCACGACTACTACGGCACGAGCTATCCCTCCGGCGCGGACACGCTGTTCGGCGGCAGCGCGTTCATCCTCGGCCTACCCCTGACCTGGGCGTTCCAGCCGTTCAATGCGTTCATGCTCGCGATCACCACCGGCCCGGTTTGGGTGCTGGCGCGGCGCATAGGTCTCACCGGGGGATGGGCGGCACTGGCAACGCTGACCGCCACCGTGCCGGCGCTCGTGTACGGATATGAGCTGGTCGCCTCGGTCAAGGAGATCGTCGCGCTGTCGATGATCCTCGCGCTGGGTGCGCTCGTGGCACTGCATCCACGCTGGCTGTGGCGCAAACCGGCGGAGAAGTTGGGGAACGGCGGGTCGGGGGACGCTGGATCGGGCGTCGTCGCGCTGGGCGTTCTGCCGACGGCGATCGTGCTCGCCGCCGGACTCTCTGCGCTCGGCGTCGGGTTCGGCGCGTGGGGATTGGCGGCGGTCGCGGTCCTGGCGGCGATCGCGGTGCGCGACGTCGTGGCCGGCCGGCGGAGCGTGCGCGAGCTACTGGCGGTGATCGCGATCGGTGGGATCGTCACGATCGTCTGCACGCTGAGCACGTGGGCCGACCTGACGGGCTCGCTGCATGTCGCCACGAACATCGCCGCGACAACCAATCCGGGCAACCTGCAGGGGGCGTTGCACCCGGTGCAGGCGTTCGGGACATGGCTCATCGGCGGCTATGAGCAGACGCCGAGCGGCTGGCTGCTGGGGCTGTCCTATGCGATCGCGGCACTCACGCTGCTCGCGGCCGTGCTGGGCATGCTGCGGGTCGTGTACATGGGCGAGTATGCGCTGGCCGGCTGGATCGCGCTGATCGTCGTGACCGGGATCGCGCTGACCGCCTCCACGACGGCCTGGGTGAACGCCAAGACGTTCATGCTCAGCTCGCCGGTGCTCGTGCTGCTGGCGTGGGGCGGGATCGCCGGGCTGCGCGTCTCGGCGCGGCGCTCGTCCTACCGTTGGGCGCTGCCGCCGGCGATCGTGCTGCCGGCGCTCGTGCTCGCGGGTGGGATCGGGGTGTCCGACGCGCTGCAGTATCACGCCTCCAACCTGGCGCCGACCGCACGCTATGACGAACTCGAATCGATCAACCGGCGGTTCGCTGGACACGGGCCGACGCTCGTGACCGACTTCGACGAATACACGCTGTATGAGCTGCGCGACATGGACGTGGGCGGTCTGGACTTCATGTACCCGCCGGTCGGACTGCGGACGATGAAGGGCCACGGATATCCGGTCGACCTGGACCACGTCCCGCCGGCGGCGCTGCGCGCATATCCACTGATCCTCATGCGCCGCGATCCGACCGCCAGCGAGCCGCCGTCGGCCTACCGCCTGGCGTGGCAGGGTGCGTACTACCAGGTGTGGGCACGCCGGCCGGGAGCTCCAGCGGCGATCGATCACCTCGGCCTGTCGAGCACCCGGCCCGTCCAGTGCTCGAGCGTCCAGCGATTGGCTCAGGTCGCCGAGTCTCACGGTGCGCAACTGGTCGCGGCGACGCCACCCGAGACGGCGATGGCCGGCGTGGCCGACTCCCGACACACGCCGAACTGGACGTACACCCATCCCGGCCTAGAAATGACGGGCGCGGGTCAGATGACCATGGCGTTCACGCTGCCGTACGCAGGCCTGTGGGAGATATGGCTGAAGGGCCAGTTCATGCCTACGTTCAGCGTGAGCGTGGATGGACACGCGATCGCCTCGATCGGCGGTGAGATTGACGGCAACCCGCATAATCCCGGTACGACGGCACCACTACGAGTGAGGCTCTCAGCCGGGCGCCACCGCCTGACGATCGCGCGCGGAGGTGTCAACCTGAGTCCCGGCGACGGCGGCTGGGCGATCGTGCACGAGGTATTCCTGACACCCGCCGACGCCCCTGACACGGACACGCTGCACGTCCTCGCGCCCGCTCAGTGGCGGTCGTTGTGTGGCGGGCGGTTCGATTGGATCGAGGTCGTGCCCGGGTAGGATGGAATGCGAGTTGGGATCGGATGCGAGTCGGGGGGATCGGGTGCGAGCCGCGATGGGGATGCGAGCCGCGATGCGATGCCGTGCGGGTCGCTACTGCTCGCCTGACCGTTCCCCGCCTACTCCCCCATCATCTCCAGCAGCCGCGTGACGGTGTTCCAGTTGCGTCCCGTCGCGGCGAGCCCCAGCCGCCGCTCCCAGAACGCGTTGCTCAGCCTCGTCGCATGCACGCCGTCCGGGTAGAACGCGTAGATCTCCCGCTCGCCGAGCGCGAACACGTCGGGCTCGAAGTCGGCGGGCGCCAGCTCACTCACGGCCGCGCGATCGAACTCGCCCGACAGGAACACGACCAGCAGCCGCGCGTGATCGTCGGCGACATCCAGCAGCGGGTTCTCCGCGACCACCCGCTGAAGCTCGGCCCGCGTACGCACGAGTACTCGCGCCGCCAAGCCCAGCTCAGACTCGAGCGCACCTTCGATCTGGAGCGCCACCTGCTCCGGTGAGGTCTCGGCAGCCGTGAACACGGCGTTGCCGCTCTGCAGATGCGTCCGCACGTCTCCGTAGCCAAGCCCGCTCAGCAACTCGCGCAGCTGCGCCATCGCGACGCGGTTGCGCCCGCCCACGTTCACCGCACGCAGTAGCGCCACGTGCTCTGCGCTGGACGTGGCGGTGTTTGGGGGCTCGGGGTCGGGGTCGGCTGGCGAGGACACGGTTGGACCGTAGTGAGTAGCACAGCCGACCCCGGAGCCGGCCCGAGTGGTAGCCCGTTCGAGAAGTGGAGAGGGCCGTACGTTGCGCAAACCCTGTGACGGTGCGGGCGGCGACGCTGAGCTTGGCGTAGAACGCCGACACGGAGAGCCGCAACCCCGGGCGCGGACGATACGATCGTCAGCGACGCACGTGAGGGGCGGCTGACGACGCAAAGAGCCCCAGCCGCGTCATCCCGAGGGAGAGAGGCGCACTGGGGCGTTCGCCTGTCAGAATAGCCCCGCAGTCACCGTTCGAGCCGGTACGCTGAGAGCATGTCACGGCTGGATCGCATCACCACCGTCCCGGACATCTGCCACGGGCAGCCCACGATCCGTGGTCTACGCTACCCGGTCGAGAGCCTTCTGGAGCTCCTGGCTTCGGGCATGACGATCGAGCAGATCATCGCCGATCATCAAGACCTCGAACGCGAGGATCTGCTCGCCGCTCTGGAGTTCGCAGCGCTGGCCGCCGGCGGGCACCGGGTCGTGCCGCTCAGCGCGGCATGAAATTCCTGATCGATGCTCAACTCCCGCTACGGCTGTCCAACCTGCTGGCTGAAGCCGATCACGACAGCATCCATACCTCCGGCCTGCCAGACGGCAATAGAACCAGCGACCGCCAGCTTGCGGACATCGCCGACAGCGAGCACCGCGTGGTGGTCACAAAGGACCGCGACTTCCGCGATAGTCACCTGCTGCACAACCTGCCACGCCGGCTCCTCGTGGTCGCCACCGGCAACATTGCCAACGACGACCTGCTCGCCCTGTTCGAGGCCAACCTCAGCTTGATCGCTAACGCCTTCGAGAACGCCTCCCTCGTCGAAATCAGCGAGGCGAGCGTCGTCATACACGACGGTCGATGATCCAAAAAGTGGAGAGGACCGTACGTTGCGCAAACCCCGTGGTCATCCACGCTCCATTGCTCGATGTCTCGTGATGGACGAGGAGATCAAGAGCTATCGGGTATGGATGTCGTTTCGCCGCCGTGCCTGGCATCCTGGTCCCTCGGGGCCTCCGAGCAAAACATCCGATGTAGCGTTTCGTCCGAGGCACGCCGTAGGATCGAACATATGTTCTTGCCAACCACGACTCCCGAGGCTGAGCTAGAGCGGCTGAATCCGCGCGAGCGACGCTATGAGATCGGGCAATTCTTCACACCAGATCCGATAGCCGCGCTGATGGCCGAGGCGGTCCGCGAGATCGAGCCCGCGACGGTTCTCGATCCGGGGATCGGGGGCGGCGTTCTCTTGCGCGCGGTCGGGGAGGGTCCGCGACTCTTCGGTCTCGACATCGACACAGCGGCCGTGGAGCTCTCGGCCGAGTCTATGCCGGGCGAGCACGAGATCGCTGTGGGCGACTTCCTCGACGCCGAACGCTGGCCGCTCAGCGAGGCGAGCTTTGATGCGGTGATCGCGAATCCGCCCTACGTCCGCCATCACAATCTCTCAGCGGAGCACAAGCTGCTGGCTCGCCACTACTCGGGTCGGTTCGGTCTGAAGGTGTCGAGCCTGTCGGGCAGCTACGTCTACTTCTTCCTGGAGGCGCTTCTGCGGCTGAACGACGGTGGCCGGCTTGTGTTCGTCACGCCGACGGAGTTCCTCGACGTGCGTTACGGGCAAGCCGTCAAGGAAGCACTGCTGGGTCACTGCGAGATCGACGAGATCCTCGTGCTGGAGATGGACGAGCTCGCGTTCGAGGGCGTGTTGACGACTTCGGCCATCACGGTCGCGACGAAGCGCGAGGCTCCGTCCCGGCGTTTCCGGCTCGTGGAGGGCAAGCTCAACGGCTCGATCGAGAAGGGACGAAAGGTCGAGCTGGCCGCCGAGAGCACACCGGCTGCGCTGCCGTGGACACCGCTGCTTCCGTCTCGCGCTGAGCGCATCGCTCCCCTTCTTCAGGGGCGCACGGCGAAGCTTGGTGACTACTGCCGGGTGCGGCGCGGGATAGCGACCGGCGACAACTCGTTCTTCGCCATGACACGCGCCGAGGTCGAGCAATGGAACATCGAGGAGCGATTCCTCGTCCCGGTCGTCCTCGGATCAAAGGACCTCCCCCACGAGGGGCCGCTGGACGCGAACTTCCACGCTTCGCGCATCGCAGAGGGGGCACGCGGCCTGCTCTTCTTCTGCCACGAACCGATTGAGGCGCTGCGCGGGACGAATGCGCTGCGTTACATCGAACACGGGCTCGAGCTCGGCCTGTATGAGCGCTTCAACTGTCGTACGCGCAACCCGTGGTACGGAGTAGAGCCGGTCCCGCCGGCCGACTTCTTCACGACTTACATGTCGCGCAACCGGGCCCGCATCGTGCGCAACCTGATCGGCGCGCGCTGCATGACCTCACTGCTCAACGTGTGGGCGCAACCCGGCGTTGACCCCGAAGCCCTGCGACCGTCGCTCGAAGACCCAACCAATGCGCAGCTCCTGCGCGAGTTCGGCCGGACCTATGGCGGCGGCCTGGCCAAGATCGAGCCCGGCGACCTGGTGGCGCTGCCGATCCGTCCGCCGGTGGGCGTCGAGCCTCCCGGGCAGGGACGGCTGCTCTGACGGCTCCTACTCGATCCCGAAGTACGGCGCGAGATCGCCGAGCCGGTGATCCCACGCCCAGTCAATCCCTACCGCGGCCTCGAAGCCGAGGTAGGGACGGTTGAAGTAGCCGAAGAGCTGGAGTAGGAACACGGCACTGTCGCCATGTGCTCGCTTGAGCGCGTCATGCTTGTCGGACTCCTCCTTGCGCCGCTTGTTGACGTTCGTGAAGTCACCCGCCGACTTCAGCTCGACGCAGGCCAGCGGCAGGTGCGCATCGAGCGCAGACACCACGCAGTCCACTGGGAGGTTCTGCGGCTCGCCATCCTCGCGGACCACCCGCACGTTCCGGCCGAAGCCGAACGTGCCGGGCGGCATCTCAAACGGCGGATCGCGAGACTCCTCGAATCCTTCTCCTTCGAGGTAGGCCCGCAGCAACTCCTTCTGCCTCGCCTCCTGCGCATTCCGAAGTGCCGGCAGGTAGAAGGCACTCGCCAGCCGCTCGCCGATCACCAGGAGCGCCTTGTCTCGCTCCTCGGCAGTCGGCACACGGTCATTCTCAAGCCAGCAGAAGAGTCCTGGATCGAGCAACGGTCGGAGGAAATCACACATCACCTGGAGCTGTATTCCGAGCCGGCGGATCCTGGCCGGGATCATCCCGTCCCGCTCCATCGCCGTGACGAGGCTCTTGTTCGCCCCGGAGAAGCCGACGAAGCGATCCCTGGCCATCGGAGGCGAGACGCACATACGCGCGACGAAGAGTGCGCTCGGCCGAGCGATCAGCGCATCCGTGTCGAACACGCGGAAGTCGTTTGTGGCCAGCATCGCCTCCTCGACCTCGACGACGGCACGCCCCCTCGCATCCGCGAACATCCCCGGTGACTCGGCGAGATACCACTCGTCGTACTCGGCAACACTTCGGTCGATGTCCGGCTGCCACTCCGCCGGATCTTTCAGCCAATTCGCCATACAAGACGTATTCGCTCCGAGTGACAGTCGTCCTGCGCTGATCAAGGACGACAGCGATAGCCCCGCTCATAGCGGGACCCCCTCCCACCGGCGAGCCACGACCGTGCCTAGCTCGCAGTTTCATCCACCCGAAAGATGGCCTCCTCAGAATCAGTGAGTGCCGACTGAATGTTGTCGGCGAGCTTGTTCACCAGCTTCTGCCCCCAAAAGGGATCACTCTGGTCGTAGAGGATGACGCGAATGTGACGGAGATCGAAGGGGACGTCCTCCTGATTCGACGAGACGAGCACGACCGGCTTCTCGAGCGCGTGGGCAAGCCCCAGCTCATAGAACACGTTCGGGTTCTTCGTCGTCAGCTCAGCGACAAGCACCTCGGCGGAGCGGATACCTTGCCAAACCTGATCCATGATCTTCCCGGTGTGAAAGATGTCGGCGTCGGCCCGGACGGCTTTGAGGCCTGCCTGCTCAATCGCGGGCTTGAAGATCAGCTCGAAATACCCGCCGAGAGGAGCGGCGAACGGCTGCATTACGAAGCAGGTCGTGCCTGCCTTGGTCGCCTTGCGCGCTACCTGTTCGGACTTCCTCGGCCGCTGATCCTCATCGCGTCCCATGTCGATGAGGCGAGGACGATCACCGGCTTCGTCAACTACTACCCCGGCCCAGTAAATAGCCGTCAGGCGGCTTTTGCGTAGCTGACTTGTTTCTCCTCGAAGTAGTTGGCGACGATGCGTGGTCGTTCGCTGCGGGAGCGTAGGTAGCTGCGGGTGTCGTCGATCAGCTCCTTCTGGGTGTGGGGTCGGCGGCGGCCGAGGGCGTTGGTCTTGACGTCCTGGTTGAGCAGCTCGGTGGGGTTCAGCTCTGGTGCGTAGCCCGGCAGAAACTGAAGCTCGATCTGATCAGCGTGGGCTTCCACCCAGCGTTTCACCTTTTTGGCGCGGTGCACGGGGTGCCCGTCAAGGATCAGGATGATCTTCTGGCCTTTGCTCTGGCGGATCAGACGGTTTAGGAAGTCAATGAACACGCCGGCTACGAATTTCTCCTTGAACACCCGGAAGGAGAGGTGCCCCTTGTTGGAGATCACCGAGATCACATTCGCACCGAACCGCTGACCGGTGCCCTCGATCACCGGGGTCTTCCCGACCAGCGACCAGGACCTGCCGGCGGTGTGATCAGAGCGCAAACCCATCTCATCCGCCCACAAGATCAGGGATTTCTCGCGGTGAGCACGCTCTTTGATCGCGGGGTAGCGCTCTGAAAGCCACCGCGTGACGATCTCGGGGTTCTGCTCAAACGCGCGTCTGGCGGGCTTCTGCGGGCTGAACCCCCACGCCCGCAGATACCGGCCCGCGGTCTTCTCAGCGACACGGATCCCATACCGCCGGTCGATCAACTCGCACACCAACGCCCTGGTCCACAGAAACCCCGGCAGCTTCAGCTGGTCAGGGTTCTTCTCCCGGATCGCCTTGGCGATCTGCGCCTGCTGAGACGGTGTGAGCGCCGTCTTCTCACCAGGCCGACGGCCACGCTTACCAGCCGCGAGCGCCTCGTCCCCGCCAAGGCGCTGAGCGCGTGTCCACTCACTCACCGACTGACGCGAAACATCAAGCAGCCCCGCGACCTCCGTCTGGGAGCGCCCCTCACCGACCAACGCAACAGCACGCCGACGAAGCTCCTCCTGAGCCGCCTGCCCCAACCGCCTCGCATCCCGAGTCCTCACACACCAAAACCTACCATGACCGTCGGACGTTTACTGGCCCGGAGTAGTAGCTGCGCGCTCTGCATGTCCTCGTTGAAGATGGCCAGAAACTCCGGCACCTTGTCCGGAGGCAGTTTGAACCGGTTGACCAGCGCGTTCACGAAGAACTCATGGTCGGGAAGGCTCTCGCCACGGTAGTGGTTGTACACGTCCGAGATATCGGGCGCGGCGAGGATCGCCTCACGCAGCGAATCCAGCCGGTCCTTATCCGTTTGAGGGGCAACGGCGCGGCGGGCTCGTTCGGTTGGCTCAACACGTCCATCGTCGGCCGACTGCAAGAAGCCATACTTCTTCGCCGAACTCAGCTCCAGCTGCCAGGCGCCGCTCAGCGCGGAGCCGCCTGCGAACTTCACCGCTTCTGCGGCCGTCGCCGGTTTCCCGCCATTCTGATCGTAGATCGCCTGCGGGATCCTCAGCGCGCGCTCGACGTTGTGGCGGGGATACTTGGGCGCGCGCTTGTTCGCAGGTGCGGCCTTTACCTTTCGCACCGTGCTTGCCTTAGGCTCCATTTCAGACTCCTTCTTTCTCAGCAGTCCCGCCACTCGATCCGACCCCTGTGGAGTGATCTTCGTCTACGCCGACCAGGGCGCTCTCCAACGCTTCAATGGCCTCGTGATCGTCCTCTTCGTCGAGGCCCTCGGGCTCTTCGGCGATGCTGATGAGGACGTTGTCGCGGATGTCCGACAGGCAGGCGGGCAGCTCCCCAACGATCGTCCGGTCGAGGCCGTACTTATCGATGAGCGGCCGTCCGTCCGCGTCGCGAATCTCGAAAAGCTCGTCTATAACCTGCTTCAACTGGGAGGTCATGCTCAGTGCACGTCGCTGCGCCTCGACAAACTTGTCGTGCGGAGAGGGTTCTCCATCGTCGTCGTCCGCGTCGTCGTCCGCTGGGCGACTGTCCCGGAGGGCGAGTTCTCGGAGTCGCACGTTTGCGTTCTGGTCGGGGTGCAGGTGAACCGGCTGGTCATCTTCACCGAGAACGGCCGTGCCATCCGAGTTGTATAGGGTCGGCATCAGCTTCCCTGGGTCCTCCGCCTTTTCCGCTGCCTCGCACAAGATCTTGAGGCCTCCCGGGCAGAGGGCCAAGCCGTTGAGGATCTTCGCGACCGAGCCTCGCAGCCACGCCTCCGAGACCTGGCTTCCCTGGTCGGAGTAAACCATGCCTAGCTGGGCCAGCGCCCCGAGCGAGCGGGCGCACAGCTCGCGCGCAGCCGGTGACCACGTGGCGGGATGGTCCTCAAGGTGCTGGAGCGCCTGATCGAGCAGGTCGCGAACGGTCCGATCTGGGTGGACCGACCAATCGCGCCCCTCTAGCTGTACCGGTTGAAACTCCTGAGTAAGAGCCGCTACCGCGTTCTTTTGCTTGTCCTGCGTGTCGCGGTAGATCGTCAGGAGGAGCGGCCCGACGGTCTGTGCGTACCGCTTGCGGGTCAGCTGCTGGCGACTCGGATCCTCGAGCACGGCGTGCCGCACCGACTCGCGCGCGTCCGGGTGGCTCGTAGCTCGCAGCAGCCGGCCAGCGATCACATTCGGCACGCTCGCGACTTGGTGGTGTTCGTCGCGCCCAACGATGTCCGCGGCAACGTCCTTAGGGATGTAGCCGTGCTCGGCGAGGTCGAGCACTAGGCGCTCGCCTCGCACACCACCCTGCGCAAGCGCATTCCACGGGCGGGGCTCCTCGTGAATGGACTGGACGAACTCCGAGATGACCTCGGGAAAAGCGGTCGTGGACGGCAATCCGTCCGGACCCAGAACGCCGATGATGATGTGCGCCGGGAGACTCGCGACCTTCACCGCATGGTGGACGTCCTCAGCCGTCGGCGAAAGGGCGAGGCGCTGCGCGATCCCGGCGCGCGCGCGGCGGACCAGGTCGAGAGTGTTGCCTGCGAAGCTCAGCGGGAGATCGCGGTCGAGGCCGATTCCCGCCTGGCACGTGACGAGCCGCGTCAACCCCTCGGCCGTGTGGACGAATGCCGATTCCGTCTCCACCTCGCCGTCAGCCTGCGGCTGCACAACGGCGCGCCCGGGCACGAGGAAGACCGGGTTCCAGACGCCGTGCGGATGTTCCCGCACCCGCATGGTCAGGTCCGAATTCGCGATCCTGGCGGCGTTGTCACGGACGGCCTCCCGCATGCGATCGATTTCACGGGTGACGTAGCGCATTGACGGCTTGCCATCACCATCCACAGGAAGCGGCCAGACAGCTCGCCCGGCGAGCTTTGCTTCGAGGCGTCCCCGACCGTTTGCGCCGTCCGCCGAGGCAGCGGCAGACCAGACGCGCCCCTGCACGGAGACGAGTGTCTCGCCCGACGGGGTGAGGTGAAGGGAGACGCGCTTGCGCTCAATGTCGAGCCGCAACTGCGTCGGGTCGACGACCGCCGTGGCGATCGCCATCGCCTCCGGCTCCGGGACGGTGAGAACGACGCCGTCGCCGAAGTCGACCCCACGGGTCAACTTACGCGCGGCGGCGGTAACCGACTGCCCCTTGGCGACCGTCGGCAGATGCAGAAACTTGCCACCGCCGATCGGGAACTCTTCCTGGTCGGAGTGGGCGGATGGGTTTACGTCCATATGAGTGGCTCCTCATGGTCCCGCACGAGTACCAGCCTTCGGCCGATCGCCCTGATCACGAACCCGCGAAGATGACGCGTCGCAACGATCAACCTCTAGGTCCGCACGACATCGCGATGTGGGCGTTCTGTCGAGTGCTGATTCAGGTGTCTGATGTCCTCGTGCGTATTGGGTATTGGCGCTAGGGCGCCCTGATTGCTTGTCAGGTGCTGCCCGCGCCGCTGAGCACGAGGTAGACACCCGATGGCTGCTGTCCGCAATCGCGATTGCGGTGTGCTCCATTCGGTTGTCACCCCGGTCCCTTCGTCAGAGCCCGCATTCGAGATCCGAACTCCCGAAGGAGGCGGCGTGTCGAGTGCGGTTGCTGCTCGTAGAAGGCCCGGTGGTGACGAGCCGCAGATAACGATAGCAGCCATGCACGCGCGGTCACCTCGGAATCCGAAGCGCCCACGTCGCTGTGGCACCGGTCGCTTCGGCGCAACACGACGTCTGCTCTCGATCGGTGCATCTCGATCGACCCTGTAGCCGGCATGGAAGGTAAGACATACGCAGCGGCACAGCCGCCGTTGAGACCGACGCCGCCGAGAAATCGCTCGGCCTGCGCGGTGGCTCGGCCAGTTGGAGGTAGCGTGATGCCGTCTGGATGTCGGCGTACCCGATGGTTGACCGCGAAATCGAGAGATCACCGTGCAAGCTCCGGCTCCGAAGCTAAAAATTCCTAAATCTTTGCCGTGAGCCGTCCCATTTTGGTAGTCAAAAGACCTTTAACTATTGGAGGGAGTTCCTTCCGGGCTTCCTCCTTGCAGGGTCTTCCGCCGGCACCAGACACTCTGAGCCAAGACACTCGCCGCCCGCGCAGGCGGGCATCAACATCCGCGCACAACAACGACCACCACGGCGTTCGCATGAGAGCGCCGCGGTTGGTCTCGCTCTCATCTGAGCAGGAGAGCGAGGCGACGGCGCTGCTCGCGGGGTTGCTGCATGACGCGGCCCGCAGGGATGGGGCCGGCGTTTGCGGCGGCGCTTTGGACGGCGTTTGCCCCGGCGCTTTCGGCAGCGCGACCCCACCGGCTGGGAGGCCCGAAAAGCCGCACGGGAGCAAGTGATCGGGCCGGTGAGCAAGCCCCGACAAATAAGGACGAGCGATCGTTCCTCAAGATCGAGGGCCGCACAGCGGCGTGGGGTGCGTGTGAGCGCGGATCGCGTGTTCGAGCTTGCGCGGCATTTGACGTGGCGTGACCGCGAGATCGCCAGTGCCTTTACGACCATCAGATTCTCAGCACCGGCCAGCTGGAGCTGTTGTTCTTCTCCTCGCGTCGTCGCTGCCAGGACCGGCTGCTGTTCCTCTACCGCGATCGTGTGATCGACCGCTTCTACCCGCACGGCCCGTTCGGGTTGGGCAAGCCGCAGGCGCACTGGCTGCTCGATGAGGCCGGCGCGATCCTCGTCGCCTCAAGCCTCGGCGTGGAGCCCAAGCGGCTCGGCTGGCAGCGCCGCGAGGACTGGGCCTCGCACACGCAGCTCGCGCACCGCCTGGGAGCAAACCAGTTCGTGTGCGACCTGATCGCCGCGACCCTGCCCGACCCGCACATGGGCGTGACCGCCTGGGACTCGACCCGCCGCGCCGCCGCGCGTCTTGACAGCGGCGGGCCTGTCGAGCTTGTGCGGCCCGACGCGGGCCTCATCCTCGACGTTCCCGCCGGCGCGATCGAGTGCTTCCTTGAGTGGGACCGTGCCACCGAGACACAGCAGCGCCTTGAGGAAAAGATCGAGCGCTACCAGCTCGCCGAGGCCCGCCTGCACGACGAGACGCAGATGTGCAACGTCCTGTTCGTCGTACCCGGACCGAGCCGGATCGACACGCTACGCCGCGCGTATGACGCGCTTGAGCCCAAGCGAGAACGCCACCGTCAGGACAGCTCTCTGGTCAACCTCGACGGTCGCTGGCCGATACTCGCCACAACCACGACCGCGCTGCACGACGCAGGGCCGCTGAGCAGAGTCTGGGAGTCGATCGCCGACCCCACTCAGCCGCCAGTCGCGCTCGGCGAGCTGCCCGTCAGCCATGCCCTGGGACCGGCCGACCTGGCGTGCGCGCTCGGGCGCCGCTGGCGTCACGAGCAGCCCGGCTTCTGGGATCGGCTCTCCCCGCTGCACCGCCGCCCGGAAGACCCCGGCGGCGGCGAGGTTGAGGACTTGAAGCCTGACGACGGATCTGATCTGATCGACCAGCCCCACAGCCACGACGACTACGAGCGGGAGGCCATCCCATGACGCGCATCTGCCTCTACACCCGCATCTCCACCGACGAGGAGAACCAGCCGACCTCGCTCGCCTCCCAGCACGAACGGCTGGAGGCGTTCTGCAAGGTGCAGGAGGACTGGCGGATCGTCGCCCACCACGAAGACCGCGCGACCGGCACGAAGCTCGACCGGCCCGGCCTGCAAGCCGCGCTCGACCTCGCACGCCAGGGCAGATCGACCAGCTGCTCGTCTACCGCATCGACCGCTTCAGCCGCAAGGTTCGCCAACTCGCCAGCATCGCCGAGGAGCTGGACACGCTCGGCGTGATCCTGCGCTCGGCGACCGAGCCATTCGACACCGGCTCACCAGCCGGCCGGATGATGCTGCAGATGCTCGGCGTGTTCGCCGAGTTCGAGCACGCCACCATCGTCGACCGCATCACCGCCGGGATCGAACGCCGCGCCAAGGAAGGCCGCTGGTACAGCGGACGCCCACCCTTCGGATACACCCTCCACGACGGCCAGCTCGCACCCGACCCGATCACCGCGCCGATCGTCCGGCGCATCTACCAGCTCTACACGCAGGACCGGCTCGGCACAATCGCGATCGCCCACCAGCTACGCGCCGAGCACGCACCGGCACCGTGCGCCGGCTGGGGCCACCCGGCCGTCCACCGCGTCCTCACCAACCCGACCTATCTCGGACGCATCCGCTGGCGCGACCAGGACTTCGCGTCCGAGCACGAGCCACTGATCGACCAAGCCACCTTCGACCACGCCCAGGCGATCCTCGCCGAGCGCGGCAGCGACGCATCCCGCCGCCGCGGCAACCGCTCGGACTTCCTGCTCTCCGGCGTGATCCGCTGCGGCCACTGCGGACGCGCCTACATCGGCATGTCAGCGCGCGGCAAAGGCGGCACCTACCACTACTACGCCTGCACCGCCCGCCAGAAGTACGGCCCCAAAGCCTGCCAAGGTGAGCGCGTCCCGCGCGAGAAGCTCGAGACCGCCGTCCTGCGCCAACTCACCGGCATCTACCGCGACGGCCCGCTCATCCACGACGCCCTCGGCGCCGCCCAAGAGCAAGCGCAGCGCGAGCGACCAGCGCTCGATGAGCAACGCCGCGCGATCACCGCCGAGATCACCCGTGTCGAACGCTCGACCGAGCGCTACTTCGAGGCCTTCGAGCAAGGCCGGCTCTCCCCCGAGCGCTGCGAACAGCGCGTCGCGCGCCTGAACGCCCGCCTCGACGACCTCCGCGCCCAACAGGCCGAGCTCGCCGACAACGGCGCCGACGAGGCCGCACACGCGCCCACAGCAGCCGACCTCGCCGCGACCGCCAGCCAACTCGAATCCGTCATCGCAGACGGCGAGCCCGAGCAAGCCAAGGCGCTCCTGCGCATCCTCATCGCCGAGCTGCGCGTCAACGGCAAGACCGACATCCAGCCCACCTACCGCATCATCACGCCCGACCGCGCCCACACGGCCGGGGTTTGCGCAACGTCAGAAAAAGTGGAGACGGCGGGAATCGAACCCGCGTCCGCGATCGCGTATGAATGGCTTCTACGAGCGTAGCCGGCGCTCTGATCTCATCCCTCGCTCGCCTCGCCGGCGGGGTTGCGGGGGACCAGCTCCCTGAGAGGTCCCCGGATTGGCGGAGAGCGGGCCGCGCCGGGTGAGCCTGCTTTCTGATCCCGGCCTTCCCCGCCGCAGGCAAGCGGGGCCCGAGACCTCGCGTCTAGCTCTTAACTAACGGCGAGGGCGTACTCGTGAGAGTCCGCACTTATGGTTTTCCCGGGTGTTTTACGAGGCCGCCCGGGACCTCGACTCGCCACCATCCACACGAGCCGACCGCGTCGAAGCCTGTCGTCCCCGTGGATGTTCTGCTCATGCCAGTGTATCGAGATGCAGAGACACGGATCGCCCGGTGGACCCACTCTCGGTGACCGCAGCCCAGCGCGTCCGTGACAACCGGCGCTTTCAAAACAGATCTCATCCCTGGGGCCGGGCGGATGGAAACCCGACTGGAGACCCACAGACGCAAAGCGACGCGGTCCCGGGCCGCTTCGAGGAACCCGCTCCGGTCCGGCCCGGAGGCCTTTCGGTTCGGGTGGCGCGGCCTCACACCTCAGTGGCCTCGCTCTTTGCGGCTCGGTTCCGCGTCTGGATTCAACCTAGCTCGCCCCTCGGGCGATTGCAACCCCCGCGCACGTTGATCCCGCACGTTGCGAAAAAATCGTCCTGGCCGCGTTCGCGCGCCTGCCCGCTCCCGCCATCGCTGCCCACTCCCGCCATCGTGCCCCGCCCGCTCCCCGTCTGGCGCCCCGGTCCATACCTCATGCGAGGGTCCCATCCGCGACCGTGCAACCTCGTTAGGCAACGCTTATCGGTGCTGCCACAATGGAGCTACATGGACAGCGGCGATCTCTCGCTTCCGACACCGCCTGTCGACGGCGCCGCTCGAGTCCTACCCGTCGCACTCCCGCCCAGTGGCGATCCAGCCCGCGCCGGTGCACGTTCCGGCGCCAGCCGCCGGCGAGGACCCGTTCGGCAGCAGAACGCCGTTCGCGCATCCAGTCGCTGCGCAAGCGGATCGGCAGCATGCTGGCGGCGATCGGAGCGGCGATCGCGAAGTTCTGGGCGGTGATCAAAGGCGTGATCCTGCTGCTGCCGAAAGCCAAGCTGTTCGTGACCGCAGGCACAGCGCTCGTGTCGGTCGCCGCGTACAGCATCTTCTTCGGCTGGGAGTTCGCCGCCGGGTTCGTGGTGCTGCTGTTCGTGCACGAGATGGGTCATGTGATCGCAGCTGCGCCGCGAGGGGATCAAGGCGAGCGCGCCGATGTTCGTCCCGTTCATGGGCGCGATGATCTTCTCGCGCTCGCTCGGCGACAACGCGCTCGCGGAGGCGCGCGTCGGCTTGGCCGGCCCGATCCTCGGCAGCATCGCCGCCGCGATCGTGGCTGGCGATCGGCGAGCTCACCGGCAGCTCGCTGCTGATCGCGCTCGCCTACTTCGGCTTCTTCATCAACCTGTTCAACCTGCTCCCCGTCGTACCCCTCGACGGCGGTCGCGCGATGGCCGCGATGGCGCCGTGGATGTGGTTCCTCGGCTTCGGCGCGCTGGTCGCACTGGCGATCCTCGAGCCCGGCAACCCGATCCTGCTGATCATCGTCATCTTCGCCGGCTACCAATCCTGGCATCGCTGGCAGCAGCGCCAGCACACGCTCGCTGGAGCAGGCCGCCTACTACCGCGTCGCCCCCCGCAACCGGGCGATCGTCGGCGCGGTCTACATCGGGCTGATCGCGTTGCTCGTGTTCGGGATGTCCGAGACGCACATCCTGACCTCGGGCGGCCATTCGTTCGGCTCTATCTGATCGTCTCGCTCGCGCCACGCTGCTCGAGCAGCCGCCGGCAACGTGCGGCGCGCTCGGCAACCAGCTCGAGCAGCCTGCCAGGCAGCTCTCGCCCGAGCTTCCTGACCTACCGCCGCGCTTCCCGGACCGCCCGTTCCATATCCCGCTTGGACTCGCGATCGCGGATCGCGTGGCGTTTGTCGTACAGGTCCTTGCCGCGTGCGAGCGCGATCTCGACCTTGGCGTGCGAGCCGGCGAAGTAGATCCTGGTCGGAACAAGCGTCCAGCCGCGCTCGGACACTTTCGCGGCCAGCCGATCCAGCTCGCGACGATGCACCAGCAGCTTGCGCGGGCGCTCGGGCTCGTGGTTTTCGCGCGAGGCCGGCCCGTACGGAGGGATGTGCACGG
This sequence comes from uncultured Solirubrobacterales bacterium, assembly GCA_963736555.1. GTDB lineage: Bacteria > Actinomycetota > Thermoleophilia > Solirubrobacterales > Solirubrobacteraceae > Palsa-744. Next base: position 22,747 of record CAVTPC010000011.1, on the reverse strand, counting down.
AGTGCAGCCACAGCTCGCCGCTCGAGATCGCGGCGTACCCGTCCTTCAGCTGCGCGCCGGACTCGCGCAGCGCCTTGACCTCGGTGCCCTCCAGCACGATCCCGCACTCGATCCGCTCGATCAGCTCATACCGATACGATGCGTACCGGTTCGACGCAACGTCCCCCGCGCCGATCTTGCGCTTGCCTTTCTTGGTTTTGGCCATGGTTTTTCGAGCCTAGACGGTCCTGGCGCGCCGAGGAGAGATCACTCGACCGGGGCCAGATCCAAATCCACCCGCCCGCGAGCCGTATCCACGCGCGCGACCCGCACCTCGATCGGATCGCCCAACCGCAGCGTCGCACCCGAACGCTCCCCGTGCAGGATCGTCCCCACCTCGTTCAGCTCCCACCAGTCGCGTCCGTCCTGCACACGCATCCTTCTCACCGGCAGCATCCCCTCGTATGTGGGTTCTGCACCCGGACCGAACGCGACGAACGCACCCGCGGAGATCAGCCCCGTGACCTCCCCCACGAACGTTTGCTCCCAACCGCCCGTGTACAACGCCTGCTCCAGCGCGTAACACTGCGCGATGTCGTCCGCGTCGCGCTCGATCTTCATCGCCTCGCGCTCGCGTTCTGAGGTCCACTCGCCCAGCTCCCCCAGCTCGCCGGCGCGATGTGCACGCTCATGACCGCCCAGAGTCGACACAAGCGCGCGGTGGCACACGAGGTCCGGGTAGCGCCTGATCGGCGAAGTGAAGTGGCAGTAGCAGGCCGAGCGCAGCCCGGCGTGACCGAGGTTCTTCGGCGAGTAGTACGCCTGCTGCAGCGAGCGCAGCACGAGCGAGCTCAACGCGATCCGCCCGCCCCACGGTCCGACCTTCGCGTCTTTCGCCTCCTCCCTCCGCCGCAGCGCGATCTGCACGTGTCGCTCCACACGCCGGCTCACCTCGCCCATCAACTCCGCCGCCTGCGACGAGCTCATCGAGTCGGGCACGGCCGGGGTCGGCACCTGAAGCGAGGCGAGCTGCTCGACCAAGCGCGCCACCCGCGCAGGGTCGGGGCGCTCGTGCACGCGGTACAGGCACGGCACCCTGTGCTCGGACAGATGTCGCGCGACCGCTTCGTTGGCGGCGATCATCAGGTGCTCGATCAGCCGATGCGACTCGGTCTGCGTGCGCGTGACTATCTCGCGCACGTTCCCCTCCTCGTCGAACACAACTTCGGGCTCCTCGGAGTCGAGCACCAGTCCACCGGCCCGCTCGCGCGCCCTGCCCAGCTGTGCGCTCACCTCGCGCGCGGCCTGCAGCGGCTGCGCCCACGGGTCCTCCGCGCGCTCCTGCCCGGCGAACACGCGATCCACGCGCTCGTACTCCAGGCGCGCGTCGGATCTGATCAGCGAGCGGTAGAACTCGCTCCGCACGACCTCCGCCCCGCGCATATCAAGCTCCACGGTAACTGCCGCGCGCTCGGCCCCCGGCACGAGCGAGCAGGCATCGTTGGACAGCGCCTGCGGCAGCATCGGCTCGACCGCGCCCGGCACGTACACGCTCGTTCCGCGCTTGCGTGCCTCCTCGTCGATGACCGACCCCTCGGGCACGTACGCCGCCACGTCGGCGATGTGCACCCACACACGCACGTCGCCTGGTACATCCCCCACCGCGCTGCCGGAGTCAGGCCCATTTCCCTCCGGTACGCCCTCGCCCGGACCCAGCCACTGTGCGGAGATCGCATCGTCGAAGTCCTGCGCACTCGCCGGGTCGATCGTGAACGTCGCCAGCTCGCGCAGGTCGCGCCTGCGCCCGCCGGCAACCTCGCGCTCGGCGCGGTCCAAACCTCGCTCGCACGCCCGCTCGGCCGCCCTGAGCACGGCTGGGTCGAACTCCCGCGCCAGCCCGCGCTCGCGCATGAACGCCTCGATCGCCTCCCGCGCGGTCTGGCGCTCCTGCGGCGGCCACACGACCCGTACGTCCCGGCCGCCGCCCCGGCGCCTCGGGTTGCGCGAACCCGATCGCCCTCGCCGGTCGCTCACTTCACTTTCGCCGCGAGCGTATTCAGGGCGACCGCCAGCCCGTACGGGGTATCCACGCCGTGGGCGACCTTCACTTCGGGCTCCACGCCCGCGCCCTGTTTGATCCCGCCGCCGCCGAGGTTGCGCCCGTTGGGGGTGTAGTACTCGCCGACCGTGATGTCCAGTGCGCCGCCGTTGGACAGCGGCATCTCCTCCTGGAACACGCCCTTGCCGAACGTGTGCGTTCCGACGACCGTCGCACGGTGGTGATCCTGCAGCGCGGCCGTGACGATCTCCGAGGACGATGCGGTGTTCGAGTCGACCAGCACGACCATCGGGACCTGAGGGCTGATGGCGCCCCCGACCGCATACAGCGTCTGCGTCGGCTGCACGCGCCCGCGCGTGGTCACGATCACGCCGTGCGGGATGAAGATGCTCGCGATCAGCTGCGCTTCGGCGACCAGCCCGCCACCATTGTCGCGCAGGTCGAACACGATCCCGCGCGCGCCTTCGTGCAGCACGCGTTCGACCGCTTCCCTGACTTCCCCGTGCGATCCGGGGCTGAACGAGGCGAGCGCGACGACCCCCAGCTTGATCCCGTGCACGGTCTGGACGGTCGAGGCGACGACGGGCTCTGAGATCGTCGCCCTGGTGACCGTGAGGCTGCGGATCGGCCCCCGCTTGGAGTGACCGTGGGGCGGGCCTTCGACCTGGAGTTGCACATCGGTCCCGGGCGAGCCCTTGATCAGCCCGGTGGCAGCGTCGGGCGAGAGTCCTTCGAGCTTGCGCCCACTGGCCCCGACAATCGTTTCGCCGGACTTCAGCCCCGCGCGCGCGGCCGGCGAGTCGTTGAACACGCGCTCGATCGTTAGACCCCGTTTTTCGGGGGCGACCTCCACGCCGATGCCGGTAAAGCTGGGCGGTGAGTCGAATTCATGAAATTCCTGCGGGCTCAGATAGTGCGAGAAACGGTCGCGCAGGCTCGCGACAGCGCCCGCGATCGACGCGTTCGCCAGCGAGCTGGTCGACACCGGGCGGTAGTAGTCGTCGGCTATCCGTTCGATCGCTTCATCGATGACCTTCGTTTCGCCATGCGTCGACCGCGCGAATGCGGGCAGGTCTTCGGGGTGCTCACCCCACCAGACCCCGAGGACCAGCAGGATCGGCAGCATCACCAGCAGCACATACGTCAGGCGCTTGGGCGAGGACACCCGGCAAGCCTAGTGGTTCATTTCGAAAGTTCGTTGAGGGTTTGCCGAGTGGATGGTCTGCGTCTGAGGTTCGACGACGACGAAGCCCGTACCGGTAGTACGGGCGAGTCGGCGGCGAGACTCAGGCGTGGGCAGGCGCCGGGAAACACCAGCGAACTTTCGAAATGGGCCACGAGTCGAGCGGCAGAACCCCTGAGACGGTCGGATAAGGTGGCCTTACCAATGGCCACGATCAACACCACAACCGTCCCCGCGAACGGGCTCCCCGTCCACAGCATCGCGATCCCCGGCACTCGCGCCCTGACCGTCCTCGTCGCCTTCGACGCCGGCGCCCGCACCGAGCGCCCGGAGGAGAACGGGATGGCCCACTTCCTCGAGCACCTCGTGTTCAAGGGGGGCGAGAAGTACGACAGCTACCGCGCCGTCAACGAGACCGCCGAGCGGCTCGGGGGCGTATTGAACGCGTACACGAGCCACGACCTCGTCGCCTTCCACATCACCGTACGTGCGGAGTCCGCGCCGGAGGCGATCGACCTGCTCTCAGACTTCGTCGGACGCCCGCGCCTGGACGCCGAGGAGCTCGACCGCGAGCGGGGGGTCGTAATCCAGGAGATCAACCGCTCCTACGACCAGCCCTCGACGGTCGCCGAGTACCTGATCGACCGCGCCGCGTTCGGCGATCACCCGCTCGGACGCACCGTCTTGGGGCCGGAGGAGCACCTGCGCACGTTCGCGCGCGAGGCGATCGTCGCGTTTCGCGAGCGCCGCTGGTCGGGCGCCCGTGGCGGCGCCTTCCTGGCGGGGAACATCGACAGCCTGCCCGACGAGTCCGAGCTGGTCGAGCGCTTCGGCCGCTTCCCCTCGCTGCCCGAGCCCGAGCCGTACGTGCCCGCGCCTGAGTTTGCCCCGCAGACGCTCGTGGAGCAGCGCGACACCAACCAGTCGCATCTGCGCATGATCTACCGCCCCGAGATCGACGTCTCCGATCTGCGGGCGCGCGCCGCCATGTCGATCTACGCGACCCTTTTGGGCGGCTCGATGGGTTCGCGTCTGTTCGATGAGATCCGCGAGCGCCGCGGCCTCTGCTACTCGGTCTATGCGCTCGACCACGCCTTCGCGGACGTGCCAGTGTTGCAGCTGGGCTCTGGCCTGGATTCAGGGAAGTGCATCGAGGCCTACACGCGCATGCGCGAGATCGTCACCGAGCTGCGCGACGACGGCCCGACCGAGGAGGAGGTCGCTCGCGCCCGCGCCTATGCCGCCGGGCGACTCGTGCTGGCGTTCGAGAACACGAACGCAGTGGCCCGCTACGCCGCCGGACGCTCAATCGTCTTCGGCGAGGACATCGACCCGGACCTGGCGATCGCCTCGCTGGATGAGGTCACCTTCGAGGAGGTTCGCTCGGTCGCGGCGGGTATCGCGGACAACCTGGCAGTCGCCTGCGTCGGACCGCACTCGGCCGACGAATTTTAACCTAGCGCGACCATCCGGTCGATCGGCACCCGCGCCCTCTCGGCGATCTCCGGTGGCACGCGCACCTCATACTTCATGTCGCGCAGGGCATCCCTGAGCTTTGGCAGCGTGATCATCTTCATATAAACGCACGCCGCGCGCGGGTTCGCGGGGATGAACTCGACGTCCGGCGCCGCCATCCGCAGCGGATACAGCATGCCCGTCTCGGTGGCCACGATCGCCTCGCGCGGCCGGGTTGCCGAGGACTCGTAATCGCCGCCCGCCACACCGTCCACATCGCCCGCGACCTCCTTCGCGACGACGCTCGTATCGACACCATTCGCGGCGCCGCCCGCGACGCGCTCCAGCTGCTCGGCGTACTTGAGCATTCCGCCCGTCGACAGCATGTGCACGCCCTCTCCGGAGATGTCCCCGGCGGCGACATACTCCATCACGCTGGTCGAACATCCGCACTCCGGGTGGATCAGGAGATCCGCCCCGGGATGCGCGGCACGCGTGGCATCGATGTCGGATGGTCGGATCCCCGCGTGCACGTGGCACTCGCCGTCCCACACGTGCATGCGCCGGGTGGGTGGGGACCCAATCTCTCTCTCTACGTACGCGCCCAGCCACATGTCCGGGCCGAACAGCACCTCGGTCTCGGGACCATGCGTCTCGTAGATGTGCCGCACCACGTCGACCGCATTGGCCGACGTGCAGCAGTAGTCGGTCAGCGCCTTGACCTCCGCGGTCGTGTTCACGTACATGACGACCACGCCGTCTGGATATTCCGCGCGCCAGGCCGCAAGCTGCTCGGCGTCAATCGACGCGGCCAGCGAGCACCCAGCGTCGAGGTCGGGAATCAGCACCGTCTTCTCGGGACACAGGATCGAAGCGGTCTCGGCCATGAAGTGCACACCGCAGAACGCGATCACCTCGGCGTCGCCGGCGGCGGCGCGGCGGGACAGCCCGAGCGAGTCCCCCACATAGTCGGCGACGTCCTGCACCTCGGGCACCTGGTAGTTGTGCGCAAGAATCGTCGCGTTGCGCTCGGCGGCGAGCGCGCACACCTCTGCGGACAGCGCCTCGATCTCCGCGGGGGTGAGTTCAGGCGCCGGGGCCTGCTCAGGGATCATTGACAGGGTTGGGGCCATGGGAAGCGGGTTCATGGCAACACCTCCAGTGCGAGAGACAGATCCAGTGCGCGCGACGAATGCGTCAGCGCGCCCATCGAGATCCAGTCTACCCCGGTCTCCGCCCGCGACCGGAGGGTGTCCAGCGTCACGTTCCCGCTGGCCTCCATCGCGGCGCGCCCGGCGACGCGATCCACGGCGGCGCGCAGCTCGTCCACGTCCATGTTGTCCAACAGCAGCCTCGGCGCGCCGGCCGCCAGCGCCTCGTCGATCTCCTCCAACGTGCGCACCTCGACCTCGAGCGTGTCCGCGAGCTCGGGATGAGCCTCGCGCGCGAGCTCTATCGCCGCGGTGATCCCCCCCGCGATCGCGATGTGGTTGTCCTTGATCAGAATCGCGTCATACAACCCGAACCTGTGATTGCGCCCACCCCCGGCCGCGACCGCGGCCTTCTCCAGTGCGCGCAGCCCCGGCGTCGTCTTGCGCGTGTCCAGCGTCTTCGCCCCGGTCCCACTCGTCGCGCTGGCCGCCCGTGCCGCGAACGAGGCCACGCCAGACAGGTGCCCGAGAAAGTTCAACGCGGTCCGCTCTGCCGTCAGCAGTGCCCGCGCCGTACCCTCGACCATGAGCACCGGCCCGCCTTCCGCCCGCCAGTAGCCCTCGCGCACCAACCGCTCGAACCGCGCCTCCGGATCTAGCGCCAGGAATGTCAGCTCGGCCATCTGCAGCCCGTACACCGAGCCCGCGGCCTTCTGCATGATCAGCCCCTTCGCCCGTGCATCTGCAGGGACGATCGCGTCAGTCGTCACGTCGCCGGAGCCGATGTCCTCCTTCAGCGCGTGCCTAACCATCGCCCCCAGCTCCGCGCGCGGCGGCAGCGATGGCTCGCCGCCTGAGCCCCACTGCTTCTCCTGTTCCTGCGGTGGCAACTCGAGACTCACGATCTGAGTCTCCGCCGCGGGGGGATCACTCGCGTCCTCCGGATGCCGCGGCCATCAATAGATATGCCCGCACGAATCCATCCAGATCCCCATCCAGGACGCGCTGGACATCGCCCATCTCGTAGCCGGTGCGCGTGTCCTTGACGAGCGTGTACGGGTGCATCACGTAGGAGCGGATCTGCGAGCCAAAGTTGACGTCCTGCGCCTCGCCCTTCTCGCGCGCGATCTCCTCCTGGCGTTCGCGCTCCTTGCGTTCGAGCAGCTTTGCGCGCAGCATCGCCATCGCGGTCGCACGGTTGGAGGACTGCGAGCGCTCGTTCTGGCACTGCACCACGATGCCCGTCGGACGGTGAGTGATACGCACCGCCGAGTCGGTCTTGTTGACGTGCTGGCCACCCGCGCCGGAGGCCCTGTAGGTATCGACCTGCAGGTCGTCCTCGTTGATCTCGATCTCGCCCGTGTCCTTGACGACCGGCGCGACCTCCACGCCGGCGAAGCCCGTCTGCCGGCGGTGGGCGGAGTCGAACGGCGACAGGCGAACCAGCCGGTGAACGCCGCGCTCGGCGCCGAAAAGACCGTACGCGTTCTCGCCCGAGGCCCTGAACGTGGCCGACTTGATCCCCGCTTCCTCCCCCGCGCTCGCCTCGAGCAGCTCGACCTCGAAGCCCCTGCGTTCGGCCCAGCGCATCAGCATCCGCAGCACCATCTCAGCCCAGTCCTGCGCGTCGGTGCCTCCCGCTCCGGCGTTCACGGTCACGAGCGCGTCGCCCGAGTCGTAGCGCCCCGAGAACAGGCGCTGCTCCTCGAGCTCCGCCAGGCGCGCCTCGACCGACGCTATCTGCTCATCGACCTCCGCCTCCAGCGACATGTCCTCGGCAGCCATCTCGGCGAGCCCGTCCAGATCCTCGACGTCGGACTGCAGCGTGCTGAACATCTCCAGGCGCCGCGACGCGCGCGCGTGCTCGGCGGACACCGCCGCCGCGCGGTCGGAGTCATCCCAGAAGCCCCGCTGCCCCCATCTCCGCTTCGAGCGCGGCCACGCGCTCGCTCAACGCCAGCCGGGTCAAAGATAGTCCGCGAGCAGCTTCAACTGCTCGCGATCGCGGCCAGGCGCTGCGGAGTGGACTCGACTGGGGCTGTGGTCATCGCTCCACGCTATCAGTGCCACCCCCGTATCCGAAACACAAACCTTGTAGGACGGTCGTGGACCAAGCAGAGCAAGGACGCAGGAAGCGTGGCGTGCTACGCACGCGAGCGACCGAGGACGCAGCTATGCGCCGCGTCCACGCCCGTCCTACGCGCCGTGGCACTTCTTGAACTTCTTACCCGAACCGCACCAGCACGGATCGTTGCGGCCGACCTGGTGCTCCTCGTCGATCACGCGCTGCTCGACGACCGGCACCAGCTCCGGCTCGACTTCGCCTCCGTTCTCGGAGTAGGCGCCTACCGCGGAGGCCTGGGACCCACCCTGGCGGCGGCCGCGGCGGCCGCGATCGCTCCGGCGCCCGCCAGGCTGCGCCCGCCCGAGTAGGACACGCGCCCGGCGCGCGTGGCGCTGCCCGAGGCCGCGAACGGGGCAGGGCCCGCCCCGCCTGCTCCAGCGCCGTTGGCGGCACCGTTCTGGCCTTCGACGTTGACCTGGACGTTGAAGATCATCCGCGTGTAGTCCGCCCACACGCTGTTCATCAGGTCGCCGAACAGCGTGAACGCCTCGTTCTTGTATGCGACGAGCGGGTCGATCTGGGCGAACCCGCGCAGGTGGATGCCCTCGCGCAGGTAGTCCATGTCGTACAGGTGCTCACGCCAGCGCTCGTCGATGATCTGCAGCAGCAGGAACCGCTCCAGCGCGCCCATCAGCTCCTCGCCGAGCTCGGTTTCGCGCGCGTCGTAGCGCTTCAGCGCGAACTCGGTCGACGCCGTCGATCAGCTGACGTCGCGGTCGGCCGTATCGCGGGTTCAAGGTCCTCGTCGTCGAGATCGACGCGGGAAGAACTGCCCGAGCGCCACGAACAGCCCGTCGATGTCCCAGTCCTCCATGATAGTCGCCCGGCGTGTACTGCTCGATCGTGCGCTCGAGCACGTTCGCGACCTCCTCGCGGGCCTCCTCGCCGATCGCTTGCCCTCGAGCACCTCGTCGCGATACGCGTAGATCACGCGCCGCTGCTCGTTCATCACGTCGTCGTACTCGAGCACGCGTTTGCGGATGCAGGAAGTTCTGCTCCTCGACCTTCTTCTGGGCTTTCTCGATCTGCTTGGACAGCATCCCCGCCTCGATCGGTTCCTCGTTGCCCTCCTCGTCGATCGCCGCCCAGTTTGTCGAGGATCCGGTAGATGCGATCGCCCGCGAACAGCCGCACCAGGTCGTCCTCGGCGGACAGGAAAAAGCGGGACTCGCCCGGGTCGCCCTGGCGGCCGGAGCGCCCGCGCAGCTGGTTGTCGATCCGCCGCGACTCGTGGCGCTCGGTGCCGCAGATGAACAGCCCGCCCGCGGCCATCACCCGCTCGCGACCGCCGGCCACGTCGCGCTCGATCTCCGGCAGCAGCGCCTGCAAGCGCGCGCTCATACCCTTCGGCGCCCGGGCTCGATCCCCTCCTTCGCCAGCTCGCTGGCGCGCCAGGTGCTCGGGGTTGCCGCCCAGCTTGATGTCCACGCCGCGCCCGGCCATGTTCGTCGCGATCGTCACCGCCCCCGGCTGACCGGCCTCGGCGACCGTCTCCGCCTCGCGCGCGGCGTACTCGGGTTTCGCGTTGAGCACGGCGTGCTCGATCCCGCGTTGCTTCAGCCGCTCGGACAGCAGCTCTGACACCTCGACGGAGATCGTGCCGACCAGCACCGGCTGGCCGGCCTCGTGGCGCGGGACGATCTCTTTGACGACCGCGCTCCACTTGCCGTCCTTGGTCTTGTAGACCTGATCGTTGCGGTCGTCGCGGACCATCGGCATGTTCGTCGGCACCTGCACGACCGGCAGCTCGTAGATCTTCATGAACTCGGTCGCCTCGGTCAGCGCCGTCCCGGTCATACCAGCGAGCTTGTCGTACAGGCGGAAGTAGTTCTGGTAGGTGATCGTCGCGAGCGTCTGGTTCTCCTCCTGGATGCGCACCCCCTCCTTGGCCTCGATCGCCTGGTGCAGACCCTCCGACCAGCGCCGCCCGTCGAGGATGCGCCCGGTGAACTCGTCGATGATCTTGACCTCGCCGTCGATCACCGCGTAGTCGACGTCGCGCTTGTACAGCGCCTCGCGCGCGCAGCGCCTGGATCAGGTGGTTGACCAGGTGCCCGTTCTCGGCGCGGTACAGGTGGTCGATGCCGAGGAAGCGCTCGGCCTTGGCGACGCCCTGCTCGGTGATCGGCCACCGTCTTGTGCTTCTCGTCGATCTCGAAGTCGAAGTCGGCCATGAACTGCTTCTTCGTGCGCGGATCCATGCCTGTCGGGGGTCTCTGCCGGCGATCATCCGCGGCGCCAGTCGCGCGAACTTCACGTACAGGTCGGCGGCCTGTTCGGGCGCGCCGGAGATGATCAGCGGCGTGCGCGCCTCGTCGATCAGGATGTTGTCGACCTCGTCGACGATCGCGAACGCAGTGGCCGCGCTGGACCTTTTCGCCGAGGTCCTTGGCCATGTTGTCGCGCAGGTAGTCGAAGCCGAACTCCGAGTTGGTCCCGTACACGACGTCGCACGCGTACGCCGCCTGCTTCTCCTCGTACGGCTGCATGTTCTGCAGCACCCCGACCGACACCCCGAGCGCCTCGTAGATCGGGCTCATCCATTCGGCGTCGCGGTGGCCAGGTAGTCGTTGACGGTGACCACGTGCACGCCCTTGCGCTCAGGGCCCCGCCCGCCTCTACGTCCGGATTCTCGGGGTCCGGGTCGCGCACCGCCAGCGAGTTGAGCACGACCGCCAGCGTCGCGGTCAGCGTCTTGCCCTCGCCGGTCTTCATCTCGGCGATGCAGCCCGTCGTGCAGCACCATGCCGCCGATCAGCTGCACGTCGAAGTGACGCATCCCCATCGTGCGCTTGCCCGTCTCGCGCACGATCGCAAAGCACTCCGGCAGCAGCTCGTCCAGCGACTCGCCCTCGCGCGCGCGCTCGCGCAGCTCGTCCATCCGCTCGCGCAGCTCAGCGTCGTGATCGTGTTCGAGCTCGGCCTCGAACGCGTTGATCAGGGCGACGCGCTTCTGGTAGGTCTTGAACTTCTTGGCCTCGCCGACGTTCAGCGCGCGATCGAGCAGGGAGGGGACACTGCGCTTCAGGTTAGCGACTGATGCCTCCTGCGGGAGCGGCCCCAGCCCTGTCTCAACGCGCGCAGATTGCTGCGCGGGCCGGCTCAGCCGGCCGGCTGAGCGCCAGATCGACGGATCGACCCGCGCGAACCGCCATCGCTGTCGGCGCGCGCGCGGGCCTCGCGCCGATGGCGGAGTTTGTCGCGGTGGCGCTTGACCTGGCGCGCGAGCTCGTCGCGACCAGCTTCAGCGAATGGTCCATCTCCGGCGAGGCGTCGCGCGCACGCAGCGTCACGCCCTTCAGATACAGCGTCGCCTCGGCGACCTGGCGATCGGCGATCGAGGGATTGCGCTCCTTGTAGATCTCGACCTCCAGGCGGGCCAGTTCGGAGACCTGCCGCGCGACCTTGCGCCAGACGGCGCTCGGCGTGCGCGCGCAGCTCGTCGGTGACCGGGACGTTGCGACCCTTGATGTCGATCTGCATCACAGGCTCCTTCGGTCGATATGTGATGCGTGCTCGTCCTGATGCTACGCCGCTGCGCGGCGGATGTCTAGCGGTGTTCGTCACGGATGCCGCAGGGCAGCGCAGACTTTGCAGGATCCCCGCGTGACCGGAGATCGCGCCGATCAGGATCGACTCGGCGGCGACCTCGGTGCCCGGGAACACGATCGCTCTCGCGCAGCTGCGCGCCGTCGCCGACCGTCGCGCCGTCGCCCAGCACGACCGGGCCCATCAGACGCACGCCCGCGCCGATCCGCACGTCCCGCGCCGATCCAGCCGGCCCTTCGACCTCGGCGTCCTGCGGGCAGCGCGCGCCCGCCGGCGACGACGACGCCCGGGGCCGAGCTCCTCGCCCTCGACCTCCAAGCCGCAGCTCGCCGCGCAGCGCGTCGAACGTGCCCTGACGCAGCTCGCCCAGCGAGCCGACGTCGTTCCAGTACTCGCGCACCTCGTGGATGTGGAACGGCACGTCGTTTGTCGAGCAGCGCCGGGAACACGTCTTTGGCCCAGTCGACGAACGGGCGCTCGGGGAAATAGTCGAAGATCTGCGGGCTCGAACACGTAGATCCCGCAGTTGCCGAGATCCGACAGCGCCTCCTCGGGCGCGGGCTTCTCCTGAAAGCCGGTGATCCGCCCGTCGCGGTCGTGCAGCACGACGCCGAACTCGCGCGTGTCGGGCACCTGCTTGACGGCCAGCGTCGCGATCCCGCCCGACTCGCGGTGCCTGGCCGCGAGCGCGCTCAGGTCGATGTCGGTCAGCGCGTCGCCCGAGATCACCAGGAACGAGCTCGTCGCCGAAGAACTCCGCGCACGCGCGCACGCCGCCCGCAGTGCCGAGCAGCTCCTCCTCGTAGCGATAGCTGAGGCGCTCGCCGAAGTACTCGCGGATCGAGTCGGGGAAGTAGTGCAGGTTGGCGATCGTCTGCTCGAACCCATGCCGGTCGCAGCAGGTCGAGGATGTGCGCCATCACCGGCCGGTCGAGCACCGGCACCATCGGCTTGGTGATCTCGTACGTCAGCGGGCGCAGGCGCGTGCCCAGACCAGCCGCGAGGACCATCGCTCTCATCGCGCGTGCAAGCTATCGGATCGCCCGCGACGAACTCACGCCGGCGCGGACCGACACGGCCATGGGCGGGTTAGTAGCGGTAGTGGTCCGGCTTGTACGGGCCATCGACGGGCACGCCGATGTACGCGGCCTGCTCGTCGGTGAGCTTCGTCAGCCGCACGCCGAGCGCGTCGAGATGCAGGCGCGCGACCTTCTCGTCGAGGTGCTTGGGCAGCACGTACACGCGCTTCTCGTACTCCTCGTTCTTCGTGAACAGCTCGATCTGGGCGATCGTCTGGTTGGAGAACGAGTTGCTCATCACGAAGCGACGGATGGCCCGTCGCGTTGCCGAGGTTCAGCAGCCGGCCCTCGGACAGCATGATGATCGCGTGGCCGTCGCCGAACACCCACTTGTCGACCTGCGGCTTGATGTTGATCGCGCTCGATCCCGGGCACGCTCGCCAGGCCGGCGATGTCGATCTCGTTGTCGAAGTGCCCGATGTTGCCGACGATCGCCTGGTGCTTCATCCGCCCCATCTGCTCGGCGGTGATGATGTCCTTGTTGCCGGTCGTCGTGATGAAGATGTCCGCGCTCGAGACCACATCCTCGAGCGTCTTGACCTCGTAGCCCTGCATCGCGGCCTGCAGCGCGCAGATCGGGTCGATCTCGGTGATCACCACGCGCGCACCCTGGCCGCGCAGCGATTCGGCGCAGCCCTTGCCGACGTCGCCGAAGCCGCACACGACGGCGACCTTGCCGCCGATCATCACGTCGGTCGCGCGGTTGATGCCGTCGATCAGCGAGTGCCGGCAGCCGTAGAGGTTGTCGAACTTCGACTTCGTCACCGAGTCGTTGACGTTGATCGCCGGGAACAGCAGCTCGCCACGTCTCGACCATCTGGTACAGCCGGTGCACGCCGGTCGTCGTCTCCTCGGTCACGCCTTTGATGCCCTGCGCCAGCTTCGTCCAGCGCTGCGGGTCCTCCGCCAGCGAGCGCGTGAGCAGCGAGAGGATCACTGCGAGCTCCTCGGAGTCCGCGCCGGAGGGATCGGGCACCGCGCCGGCCGCCTCGTACTCGGTGCCCTTGTGCACGAGCAGCGTCGCATCGCCGCCGTCGTCGAGGATCATGTTCGGGCCGATCCTCGCCCGGCCAGCGGAGCGCCTGCTCGGTGCACCACCAGTACTCATCGAGCGTCTCGCCCTTCCACGCGAACACCGGCACCCCGCGCGGGTCCTCGGGCGTGCCCTCGGGGCCGACGGCCACCGCCGCGGCGGCGTGATCCTGGGTGGAGAAGATGTTGCAGCTGCACCAGCGCACGTCAGCGCCGAGCGCGATCAGCGTCTCGATCAGCACGGCCGTCTGGATCGTCATGTGCAGCGAGCCCATGATGCGGGCGCCCTGCAGCGGCTGCGCGGCCGCATACTCGCGACGGATCGCCATCAGGCCCGGCATCTCGTGCTCGGCGAGCGTGATCTCCTTGCGGCCGAACTCGGCCAGGGAGAGATCGGCGACCTTGAAGTCGTTCGATCGGCGTGGTTGCGCTGTGGGCACCGCGGTGGTTGCGGGGGGGTTATTGCTGGCATCGCAGGAGCCTCCTGTCCGATCAGGTGAGCGCCCTTGCTGCAGAGGAAAGGCCGAGCGTGGCGGATCGGGGCCCGTCGCAGCGCTCCTCGGCCGACCTCGAAGGTATCACACCCCCCGACCGGGCTCAACGACGCTCGAGCGCCGCCTTCAGATCGTCGATCGCCTTCACCGGGCCGGGATCGACCCCGCGCATCGCCGCCAGGTAGATCGACACCAGATCGCCCAGCAGCACGAGCGAGATCACCCGCTCGATCGTGGTCTGCCCGCGCGTTTCCAGATGGAAGCTCGCCGCGGCGTGGGGAGCGATCAGCTGCTCGGTCAAGGCCATCCGCTCCTTCACGCGCGGGTGGGCGTCGGAGTCGTCGAGGAACACCGCCGCGAACCGGGCGGGTGGGTTCAATTCCCCGGCGCCTTCCCAGCCCGACGAGCTCGTTGTGATCGAGCTCGGGCAGTTCGTGGGTGAAGCACGGCAGCTTGGAGTTCTCGTTGATCTGCGTCTTCCAGCGGTAGGCGATCGGCGTGGTCAGACCGGCGCCGGCGACGACCGGGATCGTGCCCAGCAGACCGCGGGCGACGGTCTTCGCGGGCGAGTCCTCGCCCGCGTCGGGACCCCACTCGGCCACGAGCTGCTCGGTGTGGGAGGCGGCCACGTCGATCTCCGAGGTCAGCCGTGGCCCAGCTCCGCACAGCGCGGCGACCTCGAGCGCGGCGACCGTCATGTAGGCGACCGCTGCGCGCGGCTGAAACCCACCGGGCAGCGGGATCACCGGCACCCCGTCCGCGCGCGCCATCTCCGCTAGGCGTCCCCCGGTCGTCACCACCACACGCTGGGCACCGAGCGCACCGGCGGACTCATAACAGGCGAGCGTCTCCTCGGTGTTGCCCGAGTAGCTCGCGCACAGCACCATCGTGTCCGGGGTCGTCCACGGAGGCAGCCCGTAGGCGCGGGTCACGAAGATCGGCCGTGAGGCGTGATCGCCCAGCGCGGCGCGAGCCAGCGCCCCACCGATCGCCGAGCCGCCCATCCCCGCGACGACCAGCCCCGAGGAGGTGTCCCAGCCCTGCATGATCGCCGACTCCACCCGCCACAGCGCGTCGCGCAGGTGCTCGGGCAGTGCCAGCACATCGTCCAGCTGGCCCGAGGAGTCCACGCGCGCGATCGCCTCACGCGAGAGCTCGCGTGCGTCCGGGGTCGTCCCATCCTGCTCGGGCGCCTGCGGCGTGCTCATCAGAACTTGATCGCTCCATCGGGCAAACTCACGCCCGGGAAGATACGCGCACCGTGGGCGATCGTGTTGTCCGCCCCCACCGTTACGCCCTCGCCGAGCACCGACCCACCTTCGACGCGGCTGCGATCTCCGACCCGCGCCCCGGCCGCGACGATGCAGTCGCGCAGCGTGCAGCCCGCGCCGATCTCCGCGCCGCTGAGGATCACCGAGCGCTCGACCGTCGAGCCGGGTCCGACGCGCACGTTCTCGCCGAGCACGACCAGGCTGCCGACGTGCGCGCCCGGAGCGACATGCACGCCGCGCTCGATCACCGCGGGGGGAATCGCCCGCCCGTGGATCTGCGCACCCTCCGCAACCGCCAGCCAACTCTCGCCCAGGCGCGCACGCACGGCCGTCTCGACGTTGCCCTCGATGATGTCGAACGTGCCCTGCAGGTAGCGCTCGGGCGTACCGATGTCAAGCCAATAGGCATCCGCCGGAAACCCGTACAGCCCGGCGCCGATCAACAGCGGCCAGACCTCGCGCTCGATCGAGACGTTGCGATCGGGCGGGACCAGCTCGAGGATCTCGCGCTGCAGCACGTACGCGCCCGCCGAGATCAGGTTCGTGTCGATCCGATCGGGGCTCGGCTTCTCGACGAAGTCCTTGACCGAGCGGTCCTCGTTCAGGCGCACCAGCCCGTACGCACTCGGGTCCGCGACGGGCGCGAGTGCGAGCGTCGCCTTTGCACCGGTGCGCTCGTGCTGGGCGATCTGGCCGGTCAGGTCGATGTCGGTCAGCACATCGCCGTTGAGCATCAGAAACCGCTCGTCGAGCAGCCGCTCGGCGTACTTCAACGCGCCGGCCGTGCCGCGCGGGTCGGGCTCCTCGACGAACCGCAGCTTGATCCCGTAGCCCGAGCCATCGCCGAGCACGTTGCGCACGGACGTGGCCAGGAACCCGCAGGACATGATCACGTCGTCGATCCCGTGCCCGCGCAGCCACTCGAGCATGAACGCGATAAACGGGCGATCCACGAGCGGGACCACGGGCTTGGGCACGGTGGAGGTCAGCGGGCGCAGGCGTGTACCCTCGCCCCCCACGAGTATCACCGCCTGCATCAGACGACTGACCCCCTACCGATTCCTTCGTAGGTGAGCCCGGCGGCCTGGATCGCGGGGGCATCCAGCGCGTTGCGCCCATCGATCACGAGCGTACCCCGCATCGCCTGCGCAACTACGTTCCAGTCCAGCTCGATGAACTCGGGCCACTCGGTGACCAAGACTACGGCGTCGGCGTTCGTGACGGCCCCAAGGGCGGAGTCCGCGAGCTGCAGGCCACCCATCAGCTGGCGCGCCTGCTCCTCGGCCACCGGATCATACGCCATGACCGCGGCCCCGTCGGCGCTCAGGCGGGCGGCGAGCACCAGCGAGGAGGCCTCGCGCATATCGTCGGTGTTCGGCTTGAACGCGAGTCCCAGCAGCGCCACACGCTTACCTACGAGTCCGCCGAGGTGCTTGTGCAGCTTGCCGATCACGCGGCGCTTCTGCAGCTCGTTGACCTCGATCACGGCCGTCAGCAGCTGGAAGTGATAGCCCGAGTTGCCCGCCAGCTGCTTGAGCGCGTCGACATCCTTGGGGAAGCAGCTGCCGCCAAAGCCGATCCCGGCCTGCAGGAACTTCGGCCCAATGCGCTCGTCCAGGCCCATCCCGCGCGCGACCTCGACCACGTCGGCGCCCGTCTCCTCGCAGACGTTGGCGATCTCGTTGATGAACGAGATCTTCGTCGCCAGGAACGCGTTCGAGGCGAGCTTGACCATCTCCGCGCTGGCGATATCGGTACGCACCAGCTCGCCCGGGCCGCTGCCGCCGTGCTCGGCGCTCAACAGCGGCCGGTACAGCTCGACCACCGCCTCGCCCGCCCAGTCGCCCTCGTCGCCCACGACCACCCGGTCGGGTCCGAGGAAGTCGGCGACCGCCGAGCCCTCCTTCAGGAACTCCGGGCAGGACACGTAGCGCAGGCCGTCCTTGCCGCGCTCACCAAATCCGCGCCGGATCGCCGCGCCGGTGCCGCAGGGAACCGTCGACTTCATCACCAGCGCGTGCCTGTCAGAGGCCGGGATCGCGTCGACGACCGCGTGCACCGCGGACAGATCCGCATCGCCGCTGTAGGTCGGCGGCGTCCCCACGGCGACGAACAGCAGCCGCGCGCGCTCGAGCGCCTCGGCCAGGTCGGTGGAGAAGCGCAGGCGCTGCGAGTTGCGCTGAAGCAGCTCCTCCAGGCCGGGCTCATAGATCGGCACCTCGCCGCGCCGCAGCCGCGCGATCTTGTCCGGGTCGATGTCGACGCAGTAGACCGCGCTGCCCAGCTCGGCGAAGCCGGCGGCTGTCACGAGGCCGACGTAGCCGGTGCCGATCACCCCGATCGGTTGACGCTCAGTGCTCATCAGGCCGGGAAGGCTACCGGTGAGCGCGGGCCGCGATGTATCTGACCACGCCAGCTGTCCGGGTCTGCGCCCGGAGGGTCAACCCTGAACGCTCGCCAGAAGACATCGTGTTAGCTTCCTGACCCGCTGTCGGTGGCGTCGTGTGCTCTTCTCGTCAGTGGTTGTGCAGCGGGAACGCGCACGCGGTCGCCGCCCTTGTGAACGCCGGCGACTGCTGGTCGATCGTGCTCGGGAACACGAGGATCACTCCTTCAATATCGCTGATCACGCCCGCGCCGCCGGAGCCGAACGGGTTGGGCGGGACCGAGATCCGAGGGTCGGGGAAGTCGTAGACGCCGTTCTTGCGCATGCACTGTGCGACCTTCAGAAAATGCGCCAGCGTCTGCGCGGAGGGTGGGGCCCCTGAGCCGGGACCTTCCGGCAGGAGCTTGTGGCACTTCGCCTGTGCCGCCTTGAACAAGGGCGAATTGATCAATCCAGCGCGCGCGTGGAAGAGGAAGCCCCCGCCGGCGTTCGGGTCTGGGAAGCGTGGTGCACGAGGTCCTTTGGCTGCGGGCATGTACCTTGTCCCATGCGTGCCTTGGGGCACAGCCGACCAGTCCCACCGATCCATTGGAGGAGCTCATATGTCGTCTCGCTCGCTACCCGGTCGTCTCGGTTCTGTTGCGATGGACGACGAGCTGCCGCGTCGGGCCGACCTGCCCAGGATCTTCGACGAGCTCGACTACCAACTCGCCTGCCAGGCGTACCTGTGGGCGCTTCCGCTTGTCTCCTATGCACAGTGGCAGTTGCAGCACCGCGAGATCTTCGGCGCGACGAATACCGACATCGTCCACTACGTCACCTATACCGACAGGCTCGGCCTGATCACGGCGAACGCCACCACGCCATACATCCTGAACTTCATCGATCTCGGCGAAACCGGACCCCTGGTAGTGGAGCTGCCGCCCGGTCCGACTGCCGGCGGAGTCTCGGACTTCTGGCAGCGTGAGATCGGTGTTATGGGCGAGATGGGCCCTGACGCCGGCAAAGGCGGCAAGCACCTGGTTGTGCCGCCCGGCCAGGAGCCGCCCAACAGCACCGACGTGCATGTCCTGCTGGCGACAGGGATGAACGTGATGTTCGGCTTCCGCACGCTGGACCCCGACCCGGAGCGGGCGCAAGCGCTCGTCGACGCGGTCCGCATCTACCCGTACTCGCGGCGTGACGATCCCCCGGCCACGCGCGTGATCTCGCCAAAAGGCCGCGTGTGGGATGGCGACCAGCCGCGCGGGCTTGACTACTGGGTTCGGCTCCACGACATCTACCAGCGCGAGATCGTCGACGAGCGCGACCGCTTCTACCTGGCGATGCTTCGCCAGCTCGGGATCGAGCCCGGCAAGCCGTTCGAGCCCGATCAGCGCCTACGCGGGATCCTGACCGACGCAAGCGCCGCCGGCGAGCTGATGGCTCAGGCCAACACGTTCGCCAAGAGGTTCGCCGGCTCGCGCTACTGGCCCAACCGCAACTGGGACCTCGTGCTCCCCATGGACAACTCTGCCCAACGTGGCGCCTTCTACGACGAACTGCTCGAGCGTGCCGCCTGGTTCTACGAGGCGGTGAGCTTCTCGGCGGCCATGAAGAGTCAGACACCCGGCAAGGGACAGGCATACCTCGGTGCGTACACCGATGCGAACGGTGAGTGGCTCGACGGCGGCCGTGCCTACACGCTCCACGTCCCCGCCGACCCGCCGGCACAGCTGTTCTGGTCGGCAACGGTCTACGACGCGCACACCCGCTGCCTTATCAACAACGAACTGGGGCGTGGCGACCGTGGCTCTCGAGACCAGGACCTCCGGGTGAACGACGACGGCTCCGTCGACCTGCTCTTCGGCCCGATCGCGCCCACGGGCCACGAGAGCAACTGGATCCAGACAATCCCCGGCGGACACTGGTTCTCCTACGTCCGGTTCTACGGCCCGCTTGAGCCGTACTTCGACCACAGCTGGAAGCTCGGCGACATCACGCCGGCCTGAGCCGGCCAGCTAAACACCCGCCGTCCCGGGCCACCGTGCGGTGGCGCGACTCTCGCTTAGCGCGGTGGGTGTCGCGTAATGTGCCGTTGGCACGGACAACCTGGTGGCAGGGTCCTCGACATGCTCCTCGAGGTACAGGCACGCTCTCGTGATCACCTCGCCGACCGGGTCGGTGGATCAGGTTTCGTTTTGCGCATTCAGGTGGACAGCGAAGTCTGTTTTTCGCTAGATGCAGCGGGTTGTGTGTGTCACGGTGATGGCGGTGGTGGCCTTCCCGCTAACGATGACCGGAGGAAACGCATGAGCAACTTCATCCTCGTTCACGGTTCCTGGCACGGCGCCTGGTGCTGGTACAAGATCGTCCCGCGCTTGCGCGCCCTCGGCCACTCCGTGCGAGGCGATTGACATTCCCGGCCACGGGCGCGACCGGACCAACCCCGAGGAGATCACGCTCGACACCTACTCCGAGTGCATTGCCGAGGCGATCGATCGCGTCCCGGGACCGGTCGTCGTGGTGGCACACAGCCGCGGTGGGATCCCCACCTCACAGGCCGCCGAGCAGCGCCACGAGAAGATCAGCCACCTCCTCTATCTCGCCGCCTACCTCCTGGCCGACGGCGAGACCGTCCTGGACCACGTGCCTCACGACACCGACTCGCTGGTCTGCCCAACCTCTACTTCGACCCCGACGGCCACTGGGACATGCTGAAGGCCGAGGCGTTCGAGCCGGCCCTCTACGCGGACTGCTCACCCGCAGACGTTGCGCTTGCGCACCTGCTGCTCACCCCCGAGCCCGCCGCACCGTCGCGCACCCCGATCGCGATCAGCGAGGGGCGCTACGGCACGATCCCGCGTACCTACATCGAATTGCTCGAAGACCGAGCCGTCACCCCGGTGCTGCAGAAACGGATGCACTCCGCGATGCCGTGCGCAGCAGTTCGCTCGATCGCGGCCAGCCACTCCGCCTACTTCTCAAAGCCCGACGAGCTGACCGCCCACCTCGACGAAATCGCCGCTACCACCAAGAACCCATCGCCGACCACGGCATGAGCAGATAGGAGCCAGAGCGTGTCCACACCGGTTCGGCGGGCGCCGCCCAGCGATGGCCGCCCGCAGCCACACTGGCCTATGTCCCTTTCCAACCCGATTGCGACTGGGCGAGTCGTAGGCTTGAGCGATGTCGCGTGCCATCGAGGGCCGCAACCGCCGCATGTTGCGGACTCGCGACACGATGGACCGTGCATTCGCGCAGTCGCTTGACGTGCCGGCGCTCGCGCGGTCGCCCACATCTCGCCAGCGCACTTCAGCCGCCAGTTCCGGGCGACGTTCGGCGAGACGCCGCACCGCTAAGAGAGCAGATTCGGAGTAGCGAGCCGCGACGCCGGCAACGGCTACCGTGGGAACATGACCGCTCTCGGACGCACCGACCTCGACGTATTCCGAATCTGCCTCGGCGGCAACGTGTTCGGCTGGACCGCTGACGAGCCGCAGTCTCACGCCATCCTCGACGCGTACACCGGCGCGGGCGGCAACTTCATCGACACCGCGAACTCCTACCTGGTCGAGCACGGCCGCTCGGAGACGATCATCGGGCGCTGGATCGCCGCTCGCGGGAACCGTGACCAGATCGTCCTGGCCACGAAGGTCGGCGGCGGCCACGGAGCGGTCCGCAACCTACGGGCGGACACGATCGAGCGCGAGGCGCACGCCTCGCTTGAGCGCCTGCAGACCGACCGCATCGACCTCTACTACGCGCACTTCGACGACAAGGAGACGCCGCTGGAGGAGTCGCTGCGCGCCTTCGACGCACTCGTCAAGGCGGGCACGGTCCGCTACCTCGGCGCCTCCAACTACACGGCGCAGCGGCTCGCCGCGGCACTCGATTTCCAGCGCACGCATGGGCTTGCGGAGTTCACGGTCCTGCAACCGCACTACAACCTCCTCGAGCGCGACTTTGAGCGCACGCTGCTGCCTGTCGCCGAGGCCTGGGATCTTGCCGTGTTGCCCTACTTCGCACTGGCCAAGGGCTTTCTGACCGGCAAGTACCGGCCTGGCGGCGAGACCGTGGAGTCCGAGCGCGCCGAGGCCGCCCGTGCTTACCTGACAACGGGGGCGCGGCGGTACTGGAGGCGCTCGACGAGGTCGCGGCGGCCCACGAGACGGCGGTCGCCGCCGTCGCGCTCGCCTGGTTGCTCGCCCAGCCGCGGGTCGTCGCCCCGATCGCCAGCGCGCGAACGACAGAGCAGCTCGAGCAGATCCTGCCCGCCGCCAGGCTAAAGCTGACGCCCGCGGAGGTTGACCGGCTGTCCGCCACCACGCAGGTGGCGTAAGCGAAACCCGCCACCCATCCGCCCTCGCCGAACACGTCCCACTAACGGCACGCGAGCCGGCCGACCGGGCGGTGTCGATTTCGGCTGACCTCGTTCGACGTGCGTGTAGTAACCACCCCACCTACCACAAGGAGATACCAATGCGTTTCATGGTTCTGGTCCCCGGGAGCCCCGAGTCCGAGGCGGGCGAGATGCCCAGCACCGAGATCCTGGGGGCAATGACGAAGTACAACGAAGAGCTCGTCAAGTCAGGCGTGATGCTGGCCGGCGAGGGTCTGCACCCGACCTCCAGGGGCGCAAAGGTCCGCTTCAACGGCGGCGAGCGCACCGTTATCGACGGTCCGTTCACCGAGGCCAAGGAGATTGTCGCGGGCTACTGGGTCTGGGAGTGCTCCTCGCGCGAAGAGGCGATCGAGTGGCTCAAGCGAGCACCGTTCGACGGTGGTGTCGAGATCGAGCTGCGCCAGATCTTCGAGGCCGACGACTTCGCGAGCAGCTGACGCCGGAGCTGCGCGAGACCAATGAGCGGCTACGCGAGCAGGCCGCCCAGAATTAGGCCCGTGAGACCGTCAGCCAACGCGCCTCGGCGCATGGTGCGCCGAGGTCATCGGGCCGGCGGGTGGATATTCGATGAGCGCGCTCCGTCATTTGGTTAAGGTTTTC
>CAVTPC010000010.1:0-86426 GCA_963736555.1 uncultured Solirubrobacterales bacterium | reverse complement strand
ACGTGATCGCGCTGCGCACGCCGCAGGCCAAGTACGCGACCTACTCCAACTGGAACGGCGAAGAAATCATCCCGCTCGCCGAAGGCCAGGAGCGCGAGCTCTACGACTACAGCGACGACAGCGGGCGCTGGGAGATCCACAACAGCGTCGGCGAAAGCCCGCTGGAAGGCGCGCTGGACGCCCTGATGCAGCAGGCCTACGTGCAGGAGCTGCGCCAGCCGCTGCCACTCGTTCTGCAGCCCGCGCAGGCGCGGGGGTTTGACAACTACTTCACGGTCTCCGTCCGTTCGACCCTGCGCGCCTACGAACGCCGCGAACAGGAGCTGGCGGCCGCGGCCGTCCGCGCGCGCGTCACGCCTTGACCGTCGGCGAGCGCCGATTACCGCACCGGCGGGTCGAGCGCCTGAACGGCGAGTCCGCGGAACTGGAGGCAAGAGGGATGCCGGTTTGAAACCCGCGCCGCGGCGCCGTCGCGACCGGCGTAAGCGAGGTCGCCGAGGTTCCGCCTAGCACCTGCCAGGAGGCGACTTCACTCGCCCCGTTCCAGCTGGCGGCGACCGTCAGCTTGCCGGCACCGGACTGGACCGCCAGCGAGGGGGTGGTCGTGGGATGGCCGCTCCAGGGCGAGAGGTATGTCCTGAAGTCCTGCACGTTCTTGCCGAGCGTGCCGTCGAGCAGCACTGGCCCGAGGTGTTGTACTCGGTGAAGTTGGGCAGACCGCCGTAGCCCATCATCCAGTTGCCGCCGGTCGGCGTCGAGCAGGTTCAGCATGTTGCCCTGGCTCGATGCCAGCAGCGTTTTGCGTGGGGTTGGTGAACTGTTTGACGAGCGTGACCGTGTGGTTGGCAGGTTCGGGTCGAGCACCAGCCCGCGTGACTGCTTCTCCTTCGGCGGGTCCGAGCCGTTGTCGAACACCGAGATCAGCCCGCCCGGCTGCCATTCGGCGTCGTGCTGCCAGTAGGTGCGCGTGCCGGACCGAGCTTGAAGCTCGAGTCGCGGTCGCCCAGACGCCAGCGTACGCCGCCGCTGTCGATGTCCACGTCATACAGCGTCCAGGTGTTGCGCGAGGACAGCAGCACTTCCCCGGGTTGATTGGCTCCCGCCGGCTCACCGGTCGGGAGATCGAGTTGATGTGCACGTAGTCCCACGGGTAGCTGGCTCGTGGGCGCCGGGTTGTGGGATTCGCTGATCGCGATGTGCCCGAGCGCGTGCCACTGCCACATGACCAGGCCGGTCTTCACGTCGACCTCCTCGATCACCGAGTCGGTGAGGACGCCGTCGGTGCGACCGCCGACGGAGGACAGGTTCATGTCGATCGGGTCGAAGATGTCGATCCAGGCTGTGCCTTCGGGCGTAAGCCGGAATTCGTGCAGGTCGGCGCTGTAGCCGTTGCCCGCCCGGACCGCTGCGACCTTCTGGTAGGAGGTGTTGTAGATCACGTCTTCGCCCTGGCCGAAGCCCACCTCGAGGATCCGCCCCTGCCACCATGTCAACACCGGCTTGCCTTCGTAGCTGCGCCTGGAGGTTCGTCGACGACTCGCCCGCCGGCAGCGGGTGAAACCAGATCAGGTTGCCGCCCTGTTCGGTGATCATCGGCCCGGGCGTGCCGTCGCCCTGGTAGGGCGCGAGGAACAGGTCTCCGGGGATGCCCCGCCTTGGCGGGCGTGGTGATGCGCACCGTCGAGGGCGTCAGCGTGGGCGCGGAGCTGTAGTGCTGCACTTCGCTCGAGTTGCCCGCGTTGTTGGGAACTCTTTCTGGCTGACCGCGCTTGGTGGGCGACCGTGAAGTTGGTGCTCTCCGTGTAGGTGCTCGGCGCCGCACTGTACTATGGCGCTGACCGTCACGCGCTCGCCCGCCGACGAACGGATGCGATGGCAGGAAGCTTTCGCCGGTACCGGTCGAGTAGGCCCGCAGCGCGACCGCCGTGGGTGCCGCTGTGCGAGCCGAGACGCGTACGTCGGATACGTGCGTGCCCGGGGCCCGAGGAAGCTGATCTGCGTGCGTCGGGGAAGCATCGGGTACCGGGCTGGGGCGAGACGGCCACCGGGTTGGCCGCGGCGCGGCGCGGACGTCGGCCAGCAGACGCGGCGCGGGCAGACCGCAGCGGGGCTCGCCGAGGAGGTACGGCCCGCACGCGGCCAGGCCGATACACATCGCCACGCAGCCGAAGGACTGCTGTCGCGCGCTCATCATTGAGTCGAACCCGAGAAGCGCCGGGAAGTTCCGATCACGTGCCGCCCGCGTCGAGCGCCTGCACCTCGAAGCTTCGTAGCCCGCGTGGCACGGCGATAGCCGTCTCGAACCCGGACTTTGCGGTGGTGGCCACGGCGGCCAGCCTGCCGGCACCGGCGCCGGCCAGGACCCGCCAGGAGACGACCTGGGTGGCGCCGTTCCAGCTCGCGTACACCGTGGTCTTGCCGCCTGTCTGCGGGCGCCGCGCCGGCAGGCGCGGTGAGCGGCAGGCCCACCCATGGCTCCACCATCGTGCGATAGCTCAGGTCGCTGCCCGGGAAATTCCGCTTCCAGCAGCAGCTTGCCCGCGGCGCTGTACTCGGTGAAGTACGGCGCCGATCCCCAGCCGATGAACGTATTGCTGTTTGCCAGCGGCTGCGTGTCGCCCATGTATTCGGACTTGAACCCTTCGCGGTTGCCGTACTGAGCCGCGAGCGTCGCGACGTGCGTGCTCTGGTTCAACTTGAGCACGAGGCCGCGAGACGGCCCGGTGGCGGGGACGGACGTGCCACCACCGGTGAGCTGACAGCAGTGGTCGTCGAACACGGTGATCGTAACCGGATGCCCGCCCGCCCCCAGCGCCACGTCGTGCTGCCACTGGAATTCCGCCCCCCGGCCGAACTTGAAGCTCGAGTGCTTGCCGCCGAGCGTCCATTCGATCTTGCCGGTCTGGATGTTGACCATGTATGCGGCCCAGGTGTTGCGCATGGAGACCAGGAAGCTCCCGTTGCCTGTCAGGTCGATGGCGTTGACGTGGTAGGCGTCCCACGGGAACCCGTTGGTGGGCACGGTCGCGCGCGAGTCCCCCAGCGGGATGTGTTCGAGCGCGTCCCAGCTGAGCAGCAGCTTGCCGGTCTTGAGGTTGTACTCCTGCACGGCCGAGTCGATCAGCGCGCCGTTGTAGGCGCCGCCATAGCTGGAGAGGTTCTTGGCGATGTTCTTGTTGGCCGTGACCCAGATGTCAACGCCTGAGATGTCGATCGCGTGCAGCGTGAGCTTCCAGCCGTCCTTGCCGCGAATCCTCGCGACCGTCTGGTAGTGCTGGTTGACGACCACGTCTTCGCCGCTTTCCGTCGAGCCGGT
This sequence comes from uncultured Solirubrobacterales bacterium, assembly GCA_963736555.1. Classification (GTDB taxonomy): domain Bacteria; phylum Actinomycetota; class Thermoleophilia; order Solirubrobacterales; family Solirubrobacteraceae; genus Palsa-744. Next base: position 83,110 of record CAVTPC010000010.1, on the reverse strand, counting down.
GCTCGTGACGACCCCCTGCCACCAGGCGAGCGCGGGCTTGCCTTCATAGGTCTGCAGGCTGAGGTTGGACGCGACGAGCTTTTCCGGCACCGGCCTGAACCACACCGGCTGCAGCTTGTCGTCGAGGATCAGCGGCCCGCTCTGGCCGACCAGGGGCGGATAGTTGAGGTTGTAGAAGTTGGTGGTGAAGATGTAGCCGCGGCGCCAGCTCGCCGGTGGCGCTCGGACTGTTCTGGCGCAGTATCGGCGGGTGCAGTGAGGGCGCGGTCACGAAGCTGTAGGCGCCGCGCGTGGTGTACGCGCCGACCGGCGCGCCGTGCGAGCCCGCGAACGCCGTGTCGAGCGCGACGAAGCCCACCACGACAACCACGACCGCGACCGCCAGGCGCCTCGCCGCCGGCAACACCACGCCCGTCGGGCTTGGGCAGCGCCGTGAACGTCACGAGCGCCGCCGCCGCGGCCAGGCCGCCGCCGATCAGATACGCGAGCCGGAAGCCGTCGGTCAGCGACTGCGGCCACCCCGTGGCCAGCGCCGATCAGATGGCTCGAGCGCGAGGTCGCGAGCGTGACGAGGATCGCCAGCCCGAGCCCGCCGCCGATCTGGCGCGAGGTGTTCACGAGGCCGGAGGCGAGCCCCGCCTGCCCCTCCTTGGCGCCCTGGGTGGCGGCGATCGTCGAGGGCACGATCGACATCGCGATCCCCGCCGCGGTGAGCAGCCCGGGGAGCATGATGTACACGATCGGGCTGCCGCTGGAGCCGACTTTCGCGAGCAGCAGCATCCCGGCCGTCAGCATCACGAGGCCGCCGCCGAGCACCGGACGGACCCCGAAGTGGCTGACGAGCCTGCCCGTGCGCGAGGCGACGAGCATGATAACGAGCGTCATCGGCAGGAAGATCAACCCGGTGTGCAGCGGCGAGAGGTACAGCACCTGCTGCAGGTACAACGAGCTGACGAACCACATCGGAAACAGCGACGCGCTGAACAGCAGCACGATGTTGTTGGCGACCCGCAGCGGCTTGGTCAGCTCTGCGAACGGGATCAGCGGTTCGGAGGCCACCCGTGTCTCGATCACGACGAACACGACGAGCAACGCGATGCCGACGCCGATCGGGCCGAGCGCGGCGAACGTGCCCAGGCCGGCGAGGCCCGCTTCGACGATCCCGAACACGAGCACCATCTGACCGATCGTCAACGTCAGCGCACCGGCGAGGTCGAAGCTGCGGCCGGGCGCGCGGCTATGACGCTCGCTCACGACGGCGTAGGCAATGATCGCGGCCGCGATCCCGATCGGCGGGTTGATCAGCAGCACCCAGCGCCAGGTGAGCTCCTGGGTGATGATCCCCCCGAACAGCATCCCCGCGGCGCCGCCGAGCCCGTTCATCGACGCCCAGGCGCCGATCGCGCGATGCAGCGGCGGGCCGGGCGCGAACGAGGAGGTGATGACCGCCAGCGAGCAGGCCGCCATCAGGGCGCCGCCGAGGCCCTGGACCGCGCGTGCGGCGACGAGCGTCACGCGGTCGGGCGCGAGGCCGCCGGCGAGCGAGGCGAGCGCGAACAGCAGTAGCGCCAGCACGAACATCCGCCGCTGGCCGAAGTGGTCGGCGGCGCGCCCGCCGAACATCAGAAAGCCTGCGAACGTGATCGCGTACGCGTCGACGATCCACTGCAGTTCGGGCGCGGTGAAACCGAGGCTCGACTGGATCGAGGGCAGCGCGACGTTGACGATCGACAGGTCGAGGATGACCATGAACTGCGCCACGCAGCAGACGATCAACAGCCACGTCGTGCGCGAGCCCAGCCTGCGTCCAGCCGGCTGCTGGGACTCCACCACCTCAAGGCCCGGGCCTGTCGGTGTGACGGTGCTCATAGGGCAACCTCTGGTTGCTGGGCGCTCGGGTTGTTCTCGTTTTCTTTCCGAGGGAGGGAGATCTCTCCCGACGGCTGGTTGGGAGAGGCCTGAGACTCAGCGCATATAGCTGACCACCACCGGGAGAGCGCCTCGCTTGCTAGCCGCGTTGACGGCCCGCATGAGACACGCGCCTCCCGGTGGTGTGAGGCACCCAGAGCGGCAACAGGGCGTCGCCCCACCGAGGGCCTGTCTATGAGCACCCGCCACGGTACCTCCTGGCCAGCGTTTTTCAAGCGAACCTCGACCGAGGAGGAGGAGGACCTATGGGCGCAACCTGCGGGATCGACTGGGCCAACGACTGGCACGACGTTCACATCAGCGACGAGCACGGGCAACTGCTCGTGGCTGAACAGTTCAGCCACGAGCAGACCGGCATCAGCGCACTGATCAGGCTGCTGCTCGCTCACTGCGTGGAGTGCTGCGCGATCGAGCGCCCCGACGGGCTCTTGGTCGGAAGGCTCCTCGCGGCAGGGATCGTCGTGCTCGCGATCCACCCTAACCAGGTCAAGGCGACGCGTGATCGCTACCGTGCGGCCGCGGGCAAGAACGACCGCTTCGACGCGTTCGTGCTGTGCGAGCTCGCCAGAACAGACCGTCACCGCTTCCCCGTGCTCGCGCCCTCCAGCGATGAGACACTGGCGCTGAAGGCGCTCGTGCGCACTCGCGAGGATCTCGTCGACGCACGCGTCGCACTCACCAACCAGCTCCGTGCCCAACTGCAAGCGTTTTGGCCCGGCGCTGAACAGATCTTCTTCGACATCGACAGCCCGATCGGGCTTGCCTTCCTTGAGCGCTACCCCAGCCCCGCCGACACCCACGGCCTCGGCGCCAAGCGCCTCGAAGGCTTCCTCGCGCGAAACGCCTACTGCGGCCGACGCACCCCCACCGAGCTGCTCGCCAAGCTGCGCAGCGCACCCAACGCCATCGTCGGCGAGCTCGAGCAGGACGCACGCCGCTCCGCCGTGATCGGCCTCGTCGCTGCTCTGCGTCCCATCGTTGAGCAGATCAGCCAGCTCACAAGCCATATCGCGGGCGCCACCCGTGCGCATCCTGACGGGGCGATCTTCCTCGCGTTCTTCCGTGACCCCAAGAGTGTCGTGACCGCCGCCGGGCTGCTCGCCGAGATCGGTGACAACCGCGCCCGCTACCCAACCAACGACTCGCTCGCCGCCGACGCCGGCCAAGCCCCAGTCACGATCCAGTCCGGCAAACGCAGCAACGCCACCTTCCGCTGGGCCTGCGACAAGCGCCTGCGCAAGCACATGAGCGTCCTCGCTGACAGCACCAGGCACTGGCATCCCTGGGCGCGAAAGGTCTACCAGCACGCCCGCGCCCGCGGCTGCACACACCCCCACGCCATACGCATCCTCGGTCGCGCCTGGACACGCGTCCTCTGACGCTGCCGGCAAGACCACACGCCCTACAACCCCGCCCAACACAAAACCCTCAACCAACTTCTCGCACAAAAAGGTTGACACAGGACGTCTCATGCCGGCCGGCCCACCGACGAGCGATCGTCCGTAACCGGCCGAACCAGCCGGCGCGAGGGGCGCCTGCTGGTAGGGTGCGGCTCGTAGTCTGAGAGCGACAACAGGAGGCCGGCAGATGAAACGAACGTCACTGGCCGCCATGCTAACGCTGCTGGCCACGATCGCGGCCACGCTGGCGGTGGCAGGGTGCGGCGGGAAATCAACCAGCAATTCGACCTCCACGCCGACGACGAGCACCCCGACGACCACGACGGCTCCGCACAAGCACTCCACCAAAGCGGCCTACTGAGCATCGCCCTCACCCTGAGCCCCGAGCGCTCGGGAGCGAGGCGGCGTAGCTGATCGTCTGTGCCGTGTGCGAGGTGCCGATCACCTGCCCGGTCGAGTCGAGCGCCTGGACCGCTGCGTAGGCGTACTTCTTGGGCAGGATCGTCGAGCTTTCGAATCCGGTCGAGCCGATCGTGGCCTGTGCGCTGAGCGAATCGGAATGTTCCCCGGCGAGCACCCGCCAGGAGGCGACTTCGGTCGCGCCGTTCCAGCTCGCGTGCACGATCGTCTCTTCGCCGGTGCTGTTGAGGTTGGCGAGCACCGCCGGCGGGGTCGAGGGACGCCCGCTCCAGGGGTAGCGAAACGCCCGGTAGAAGGTCTCCTCCAGCGGCAGATGCGCGTCGAACAACAGCGAACCGCTGCCGCTGCCGGCGCTGTCATTGCCTGCGAACTCGGTGATCTGGGGCACCGCGCCATAGCCGACGACGGCATTGCCGCTCACGAGCGTCTGCATGTTGCCCTGGCTGGCGGCGAGCAGCGGTGGACTGGGGTGCGTATAGGTGGAGACGAGGTGCGCTTCATGGGTCCTGAAGTCGAGCGCGATTTGAATGGCGCGCGACTGGCTGTGGATCGGCGGGTTCGAGCCATCGTCGAAGAACGTGATGTCTCCGTTGGCAAGCATGCGGCCGTCATGCTGCCACGCGGTTTCCGTGCCGGGCCCCATCTTGAACGAGCTCTTCAGACCACCGAGACGCCAGAGGATCTTGCCGGTGCCGCCTTGCAGCTGATAGCCCGCCCAGGTGCTGCGGGCAGAGATCAGGATGTCCCCGTCGTCCTGCGGATCGATCGAGTTGATGTGAAACCAGTCCCACGGGGTCGCGCTGCTCGGGGTTTCGGTCTCTGACTCTTGCACGCCGACGTGGTCGAGGCTGTGCCATTCCCAGCGCACGAGCCCGGTGTGCATATCGATCTCCTGGACCGCCGTGTCGATGATCGCGCCGTTGTGCACCCCTTTCACCGGGGAGAGGTCGCAGCGGATCGGGTTGAACGCCGTGATGTAGGCGATGCCGTTCCCCGTGATCTGAAAGTCGTGCAGGTCCGCCTTCAAGCCATTGCCGCCGGGGATCCTGGCGACCGTCTGGTAGTGGGAGTTCATGACGATGTCTTCGCCCTGGCCGAATCCCAGTGACAGCACGCGCCCCCGCCACCACGTCAGGTCATGCTGACCCGCATATGTCTGCTCGTTCAGGTCCTCCGCCGCTTCGCCTCCCGACAGCTGCTCGAACCAGACGAGCTGTCCCTGCGGCGTGTAGATCAGCGGTCCGTACTGGCCCGGACCGGGGCCATTGGTCGTGAGGATGTCGCCTGCCGCCGGATCGCGATCGGGCACGGTGACGGTCATGATCGGGGCCTGGACCCCCGGCATCGTGGCGAAGCTCTGATAGTCGGCGGGCGCCGCCGCCGGGTTGGGAAATTCTGAGACGGTCGTCGTCGGATATGGGGTGTCGACGCGGAAGGAGAACGCAAGCGTCCGCTCCCGCAACCTCACGCCCGCGGGCACAGGCAGGGACGCGAGGGCGTTCGCGCTCGCGTCGAACACGGCGCTGACGGTCACGCGCTCGCCGGGATCGAACGGGGTGTCGGGCACGAAGCTCGCGCCGTCGCCCTGGGAGTAGCCGTGCAGACGACCGGGGTGAGCACCGCTACGCGAGCCTCGCACCGAGACGTCCCTGATCTGTGCGATCGGCACGCCCAGGAAGCTGATCTGTGTGTGCGGATTCGCCGTGTCGGTTTCGGGCGCCGGCGAGACGTCGACGCCAGTGCCGGGCAGGCTCGCGCTATGTTCGAGCGTCGCCGGCAGGCACGATGGCGAGCCGGCGCTCTGGGCCGTCGAGCTGTGCGAGCCGGATGTACCGAGCACGCCGGTGCTCAGCACGACGACGGCCGCGATACACGCGAGCGCGCCAACCAGCAGGATGATGAGTCGGTTGCGACGCATGTGCGATGAGAGGAACACCGGCGGCCGGCGATGGCTTCGCCGTCGCTGTGTCAAGCACGGTAGAGTTTCAGATCCTCTTCGGTGCCGGCATAAGAGCTTGTTTCAAAACGGCCGCCATGCCGGATCGACGTCAGCCTGACGGCAGTGCCACTTCGGCGGCAACCGAATCCACGGCGGGCTCGCGCCGCGTGGCGATCGCGACCTGCGCGACCGGGAACAGCGCGACGGCAAGCAGCACGAACAGCGGTCCCGCGTTGACGTCGGTCGCGTTGCCGATCCAGAACGGTCCGCCGAGGCTCTGCCCGAGCACCCAGTAGGCGAGCGATACGACGATCCCAGTCGCGAGCGCCGGCCAGCGTAGCGGCGCCCACCACACGCCGAGCGCGACAGCGAGTGAGACGATCACGAGCACAATCGCGATCGTGCCGCCTTGACCCTGCGTGTGGCCCCCGACCGAGTTCTGAAACTTGGCCAGCCAGTGTGGCGACGCTGCGGCCATGCCCTTGATCATTTCGTGGGTCGCACCGGCGGCGCGGTTGACGTTCGCCAGCCACAGGCCCGCCGAGAGCGCCCACAGCGCCGACCAGGCACACAGGCCGCCGCGGTCGCCGAGCGGTCCCATGTCCGCTGGGGAGCTGCCCTCGCGCTTGGTCGTGGGATATACGAGCAGGCCGACGATCGCGTACACGATCACGGCGCCCGGAGCGCCCATCAGTGGCGAGGGCAGCGTGTTCGAGGTGAGCCCGCCGAAGCCCTCGCCGAACCACCAGACGGCCAGCGCCCAGCCAAAGGAGACCAGCAGCGCGGGCCGGACCGTCTTGCGACTGAGGATCAGCCCGAGCCCGATCGCGCACTGGATCTCGGCGGCGAGCGTGTTCCACAGCGTCAGGTCGCGCCCGTAGAAGCTGTCGATCGTTTTCATCGGCCCACCGACGACCGACCACTGTTTTTCGGCTGCCGGCCCGAAGACTTCGGCGACGATGCCGTGCGTATACATGAAGCTCTGGAACTGGAGCAGCCCGACGAGCAGCCAGATCAGGCCGAGCGCGATCTGCACGCCGCGGGTGGTAATGCGGATGCGGCTGCTGAACGGGGCGCTCATGACGGCGGGGCCTGCGCCAAGCGCCATACATATGCGCTCACGGGCTTGAAAACAGAGCAGAGGCCGCTCATCGAGCGGCAATCATAGCCCAGCGATGGGGGCCATGGCGCCGGGCCGCCACCAACACTCGACACGGCATGACATGGGACGGCACAGCTGCTTACGCCGCGACTGGCGTGTGGTAGATTCGCGCGGTCATGGGCAGCATGAGCGGCATGAGCATGAGCCACCCGACTGGTGGCGGCCACGGCTCCGCAACAGTCGGGGGCATGTCGATGAGCATCGGCGGGCACGGCGCCACGAACATCCTGCCCGAGTGGTTGGCGGTGATCTGGACGCTCGTGTTCGTTGCGGTCGTCGTGATTCACGCGTTGCACCTGCGTGACACGCACGGCCAGCGACGGCTCTGGCACTCCGGGCACGTGCTGATGGCGCTCGGCATGGCGTTCATGTTCGCGCCGGCCTCGATCGATCACTTCGACATCCCGAGCGGGTTCTGGCAGCTCGTGTTCGCCAACGGCGCGCTCGCGATCCTCGCCTGGATGCTGGCCCAAGCGCTCAGCCGGCGCGCGATCAACGTGCTGTGGCTGGTGATGGCGATCGACCTGGGAGCGATGGCCTACATGTGGTCGCCGAGCGGGTTTCAGGCGCCGCTCACCTGGCTGCTGGTGGCCTACTTTCTCGTGCAGTCGCTGCTGTGGATCACCGACCGGATGCGCGAGGTCGACCACAAGACGCTGCTGGGAGGCGGGTTCTCGGTCACACCCGACGGCGCAGTCGCGATGTCCGCCGCCGAGCCGCTGGTCTGCTTTCGCGATCTGCGCGTGTCGATGTTCGCGATGACGCTCGGCATGGCATACATGTTCGCCGCCATGCAGCTGGCGATGTAGCGGATGATATTGACCACGGTGCATGCACCGTGGTCCGGCCGGCGCATGCGCCGGCCGAGACGGGCCGCATGCGGCCCGTCAGGCAGGGTCGCATGCGGCCCTGCCACAGACCGCGCATGCGCGGTCTGTCCATAGGACGGAGATCAGTTGATCGGGACCGCGAACGATCCGCTCAGGGAGTGTCCGGCGGTGTCGGCACCGGCGATGTGAAAACTCCAGACGCCGCGCGTGAGGTGGACTTCGGCGATCTCGTGGCCGGGGCCGGCGTCATAGAAGACGACCCGTGCGTGCCTCCCGGTGGCGGAGGTCGCGAGCATCGAGATCGCCCGGAAGCGCGGCCGCGCGGCGGCGGCGGACTGCAGGTAGAGGTGCAGGTTGACGTCGCCGGGACGCAGCGGCAGGACGTAGACCTCGAGCGTCTCCCCGGCGGGCTGAGTGAGCGTGAACGAGGCGGCGCTCGGAACGGCGAAGGAGTTCGGATCGGCGAGCACCAGCCCGCCGAGCAGCAGCGCCGGGATCGTCGCCGCGACGGCGATGCTCACAAGGCGCCGGCGCGCGGTGCGCACCGGCGTCGGGCGCCCGGGCGCTCCGAAGCGGCGCAGGCGCAGGCTGTTGGTGACGACCGTGATGCTGGAGACACCCATCGCGACCGCCGCCAGGGCGGGACTGAGCAGCCCGGTCATCGCCAGCGGCAGCGCGATCAGGTTGTAGCCAAACGCCCAGCCGAGGTTCTGCAGGACGATCGTGTAGGTCTCCCGCGCCAGGCGCAGCGCGCGCGCGACGCCGCGCAGATCCCCGGAGAGCACGCTGATGTCGGCCGCCTCGATCGCGGCGCCGACGCCGGTTCCCATCGCGATCCCGAGGTCGGCCTGGGTGAGGGCGGCGGCGTCGTTGATGCCGTCGCCGACCATCCCGACGCGGTGGCCCTCGCGCTGCAGGCGGGCGATCTCCTGCAGCTTGCCGCGCGGATCGACTCCGGCACGCACGTGCTCGATGCCGACCGCCTCGGCCACGGCGTGCGCCGCGCGGTGGTTATCACCCGTGAGCAGCTCGACCTCGATCCCCATCGCGCGCAGGCCGGCGATCGCCGCGGGCGCCTCGGGCTTGACGGTGTCCGCGAGCGCGATCGCGCCGAGTATCCGCTCGTCGCGTTCGACCACGACCGCGGTGCGCCCGGCCGACTCCCACTCCTCCAGCACGTGCGTGAGTTGTGGCGAGGGCGATGACGCGAGCTGGGACGGGGACGACGCGGGCTGGGACGAAGAGTGCACTTCCCCGGGTCCTCCTGTCGCCCCCCCGGGTCGCCCCACCCACACAGCGGCGCCGTCCAGGAGCGCGCGCACGCCCCGGCCGGGAGTCGAGCGGAATTCGGCTGCGGGCGGCATCTGCAGGCTGCGCTCGCGCGCAGCGGCGACGACGGCGAGCGCCACGGGGTGCTCGGAGCCGGCCTCGGCGCCGGCGGCGAGGCAGAGCACCCGATCGGCATCCTCGCCCGGGACCGCCCAGATGTCGGCGACCGACAGCTCACCGGTCGTGACGGTGCCCGTCTTGTCGAGCACGATCGTGTCGAGCTCCTGGCTGCGCTCGAGGATCTCGGCGCTCGAGATCAGCAGGCCGAGGCTGGCACCGCGTCCGGTGCCGACGAGGATCGCCACGGGCGTGGCCAGGCCGAGCGCACAGGGGCAGGCGACGATCAGTACCGCGATCGTCGCGTCCATGCCGCGCTGCAGGTGCATCGAGGCGAACATGCCCTGCAGGCCCTGTCCGGTGAGCACCCACGCGAGCGCGGTCAGCGCGGCGAGCACGATCACAGCGGGCACGAAGTAGCGCGCAATCTCATCGGCCAGCCGCTGGATCTTCGGCTTGGAGGCCTGCGCGCGCTCGACGAGCGCCACCAGCTGGGACAGGGCGGTATCCGCCCCGACCGCGGTCGCCCGGGCCGTAAGGACACCGTCGACGTTGACGGTCGCGCCGGCCAGCAGCGCGCCGGCGGACTTCTCCACGGGCAGCGACTCGCCGGTCAGCATCGACTCGTCGACGGCCGATGCGCCGTCGATCACGATCCCGTCGACCGGGATGCGGTCGCCCGGGCGTACGCGGAACACGTCGCCGCGGTGGACATCCTCGACCGCCACCATCCGCTCGGGGGCGTGCTGGCCGATCCCCGATCGATCCTCGGGATCGTCGAGCACGCGCGCCTGGGTCGCGCCGAGCGCGGCCAGCTCGCGGACCGCCGCCCCGGAGCGACCGCGCGCAGCGGCCTCGCACCAGCGGGCGATCAGCAGCGCCGCGATGATGATCGCCCCCATGTCGTAGTCCAGCGGCATGTCGAACTTGCCGACCGGGACGCCGTTCCGATAGACGGCGTCGGCAGTGAGCAGCATCACGGTCGAGTAGACGAAGCTCGCGAGCGTCGAGAGCGCGATCAGCGTGTCCATGTTCGTGGCGCGCACACGCGCGCGTGTGTAGGCGGAGCGCAGGAACGGCAATCCGCACCAGAACTGGACCGGCACCGCGAGCGCGGCCGTGATCCAGCGCGCGGTCTGATCGTGCGGATATGTGTAGGTCAGGACGGCAATCGCCGTGGCGAGCGGCACCGCCAGCGCGATGCGCCGCACCAGATCGGCCTGTTCGCGCGCCTGTTCGCGTTCGAGCGCGGCGAACGTGCGTGCCTGCTCACCTGCACTCGGGGCGGCGGGCGAGGCGTCATAGCCCGCGCCCCGGACCGCCTCGATCAGCCGATCGGGGTTCAGTCCCGGCTCGGGCGCTCCCGGCTCGCAGGTGCACCGTGGCGCGCCCGGTCGCGTAGTTGACGAGCGCTTCGCTCACGCCCGGCTGGCCGTCCAGCGTGCGCTGCACCCGCGCCGCGCACGAGCCGCAACTCATGCCGGAGACATCGAGCTCGATCGTGTCGTGGCGGCCGTCCGAGGACTCGGCGGCGACGGTTGGGTCGACGATCTGGCTCGTGCTCATTGTCGAGGCTCGACCTCAGGATAGCGAGCGACGGTGGGCGCTTTAGCAGACGATGCCAGCCCGCCGGAACAGCTTTTGCCTCATTCAGCGCCGGAGCATCTGCCTGAGGACGGGCACCCTGACACAGGCATAGGGCTGGGTGCTATGGACTCAGAGGGTGTTGAAGCATCCGTACACGATGTACAGCGGATTTGTGACGCTGCGCCCGTGAGTGTCGAGCATCGTCGGGCCGCCGATGAACGCGGGCGGGGATTGGGCCTTGTAGCAGCCGTCGGATTCCACGCTCACGTCGTACTCGACAGAGGTCTGTTGGAACGGCACCGACTGCGCTTGAGGTAGGTACACGTCCAGGGTGCAGTTCCAGTCTCCCGGGCCGACGGCCTTGGCGGCGCGGCGGTTGCAGTTGGGCAGGATGTCGAGCTGTGCGCCGGCCGGCACTCGCCGCCCGATCAGTTGCTGCTGGAGCAGCGTGACGTTGTTGAACTCTTCCCCGATCGCCGCGCTGAGGCGGTGGTCCGTGTCGCCGGTGGGACCGACGCCTGAGAGCAGAGCGAGCACGGCGACGAGGGCGGTGGCGATCGCAACGACCCGCACGGGGATTCGCCAGTCGGGACTGCGGTTTACCGTGCTCGCCAGGAAGTCGCGGCGCCGGAGGATCCTCCAGCTCGCGGCGATGCAGGCGACGATCCAGGCGACGCTCACGAGGCTCGAGATCGCCAGCGGCCCATAGAAGGGGTGGGTGGTGAAGAGGCCGTGCCAGCCCTCGAAGGCCGAGCCAATCAGGAGCAGGTGCACGATTACACCCTTGCCGATCAGGTCCAGCAGCTGGGTGAGCAGCGCGACGAGCAGTGGGCCGAGCACGCCGACGATCCCGTTGCGCGTCGCGACCGAGAACAGGATCGCCACGCTGGTGTACGCCAGCGTCGGCAGCAGGCACAACAGCCAGCTGAGCAGCGTTAGGCCGAGCAGCCGGCCCGGCGGGGTCAGGACTCCGCTGAGATCGACGAGCGAGTGCGCCCCCATCAGCAGGACGCCGGCGAGCACGCTCGAGACGGCGAGCAGCAACGTGAACGTGACGGCGAGGGCCCCGGCGGCGAGGAGCTTGCCCGCGTAAAGATCGGTGCGGGTACAGGAACGGGTCAGGATCGTCTTCCAGGTCCCGTGCCGATCCTCGGAGGCGAACAGGTCGCCCCCGAGCAGCCCGGCGATCAGCGGCAGCCCCCAGTTCCCGGCGAAGCTGAGGATCACGAGCGAGATCGCGAATCCAGAGGAGTGCACCCAGACGCCGAACAGCGCGTCCGAGGGAGTCCCGCTCTGCACCTTCAGCACGGCGGCAAAGGCGAAGGGCCCGGCGACGCAGATCACTGCCAGCAGCCGGCTGGTGAGCTGGGCGCCCAGCTTCTGCAGCTCGGTCCGGAACGCGTTCCAGATCGCGTCCTCTCCGCCGAGCGGAAGCGTTGCCGGGGGGAGGGCGCCGCGGGGGCGATCGCGCTCATATAACGTCTTTCATAGCCCTGCCAGCACCGTCTCGGCCAGCTCCTCGGGCTCGAGCTCGTCGAGCGCGGCGCCGTCGGAGGTGAGGGCGAAGAACATCGTCTCCAGCGGGCTCGCGAGCGCCTCGAGTCGCCGGATCGCCACGCGCGCGTCCCCGAGCGCGAACACGAACGCGTCCAAGCAGCCCTCGTGCACCGCCAGCGCGAGCTCTCCGCTGCTCGAGCGCCCGGCCCGCACACCGACCTGGTCCGCGGCGATCCTCAGGGCCTGCTCGTCATCGCTACTCGCCAGCGCGTACGCGGACGCCGGCGCCTGGGCGACGAGCTCTGCCGCCGACCCGTCCCACACGACCCGCCCCTCGCGCATGACCGTGTAGGCGTCGCACACCCGCTCGAGCTCCCCGATCTGGTGGCTCGAGAGCAGCACGGCGACCCCCTCGGCGGCCAGCTCGCGTACGAGCGCCGCGACGGTCCGTGTCCCGCTCGGGTCGAGCCCGCTCGTCGGCTCGTCCAGCAGCAGCAGGCGCGGCGAGCGCAGCAACGCGGCTGCGAGCCCGAGCCGTTGGCGCATGCCGGTGGAATAGCCGGCCACGCGATCATCGCCCCGCCGCTCCAGGCCCACCCGTGCGAGCGCGCGCTCGACCGCGGCCGCGGTCGGGCCGGCGTCCAGCCGCGCGAGCAGAGAAAGGTTTGCGCGCCCGGACAGGTAGGGGTAGAAGGCCGGCTCCTCGACGAACCCGCCCACCTCCTGCAGGGCCTCGCCGCCCAGCCCGTCGAACGCCCGTCCCAGCAGCTCGACCGAACCGGCATCCGGGTGGATCAGCCCGAACAGCATCCGCAGCAGCGTCGTCTTGCCCGCGCCGTTGGGGCCGAGCAGGCCCCGAACCTGCCCCGGAGCGACGCTCAACTCGACGCCGTCAACCGCGGTCCTCGCCCCGAAGCGCTTGACCAATCCGCTTGCTCGAACGGCATCCACAACTGTGAGCTTACCCGCGCCCACTCCGCAGCTCGTGAAGCATCCGTAAACGTCAGTGAGTTATCTGTAAACGATAGGTGAAGATACTGCGAAGAACGCGTGACAGCACTGCAAAGAACGAGAAATTTCACCCCGATCTTCACCGCAGGGTAACAAAGGAAACCTACACGCGGGTAAACCGAGCGGTGCACAGTTTGCCCCGTTGATTTTGTTGCATTTACAACCAGCGTCTTAACCCAGCGTCTTCTACTTGGGAGGTATTTGACCGTGGCCAGCTCGGTTCCGATCCACACTAATGGTATTCGTCGTAACTCCCGGCGCAGACGTCTGGGCGCGGTCGCCGTCTTGGTGGCCTTCGTGGCCGCTGTGGGCGTGGCCTCCGCTGAGTTCGGCGGCGTCAACCCGTTTGGCTCAGGCGAAGTCGGCCAGACCTACAACGGCGCGCTGCTGCTGCCGACGAACCAGTGGATCTCGCCGATCGGAACCCGGATCGAGGACCCGTACGGGCGGATCGTCTCGAGCACGCTCAGCCCGGACGGCCAGTACATGGCGGCGCTGACTTGGAACGAGTTCACGGGCTACCTCACGATCTTCGACCTGAAGACGGGCAAGATCGTACAGGAAGAAGGCGGCTATCCCAACACCCTCGACCCCGGGGCCGGCGAACCCGGCGAAGAGGTCGCGGCCGACGGGCCGCTCTACTCGCCGGACGGAAAAACTATGTGGGTCCCGCAGACTGGCGACATCGCCAAGTTCACAGTCAATCCGGAAACGGGCACGGTGTCGGAAAAGGTGATCATCACTATGCCGAAGGCCGCGAACGGCCCGGCGCCGGAATACAGCACCGAAGCGACCCACCCCGGCGAAGCCGAGCCCTCGGGCATGGCGCTCTCCTCCGACGGCAGCAAGCTCTACGTAGCCTTCAACGGGTCCAACACGCTCGGCGTGATCAACACCTCGACAAATGAGGTTGAAAAAGAAATCCCCGTCGGCAACGCGCCGCGCCAGGTGGTTCTCGACGGCAACACCGCCTACGTCTCTAACGAGGGCGGCCGTCCCGCACGGTCCGGCGACACCACCAACCTCTCCGACGGAACTCCGATCGTCTCCAGCCCCGTCACGGGCGCCGCCACGACCGGCACGGTCTCGGTCGTCAACCTGACCACGGGCAAACAGGTGCAGGAAATCCCCGTGGGGCTCGAGCCGACCGCGCTGTATGAGAGCGCAGGAGCGCTCCTCGTCGCCAACTCCAACGACGACAGCATCTCGCTGATCGACACCGCAACCAACACGGTCGTGCAGACGGCGAGCACCAATCCGCTTCCAGGCGCCAGCGTGGGCAGCTACGCGAACGCGATCACGATGCCCGACCCCGAACACGTGCTCGTCAGCATCGGCCGCGACAACGCGATCGCCGTCTACAAGTACAGCGGTCTTACGAGAGGGAGGCACGGAGGCTTCGGAGGATGGCACAGGGGCCCGGCGCAGCCGCTCCAGTTCGAGGGTCTGCTGCCGACCGACTGGTACCCGGTCGGAGTGCAACCCGACCCGGCGCTCGGAAGTGGAGAGATCGTCGTCACCAACGACAGGGGCATCGGCGACCGCGGCCCGCAGGCGAAGATCTGCAAGGGCACGGAAACCTCGCCGGCTCCCGAATGTGCGAAGGGCTATAACACCTACGACGACACCGGCACGGTGACGACGTTCAAGCTGCCGGCCGAAGGTGAACTGGCGAAGTACACCAGCGCCGTCTTCACCGACAACGACTGGAGCCACGTCCCGCAGGTCAACAGCGGCGCGGGCGACACGGTGCCGGGTGTGATCCCGAGGCAGATCGGAGGCCACTCGCCGATCAAGCACGTATTCATAGTCGTCAAAGAGAACCGCACCTACGACCAGGTGCTCGGCGACCTCGGCGAGGGCAACGGCGACCCCGAACTGGCGCAGTTCGGCCAGAAGATCACCCCCAACGCGCACGCGCTGGCCAAGCGGTTCGGCGACCTCGACGACTTCTACGACGAGGGGACGCTGTCGGCCGACGGGCATAACTGGATCGTGCAGGCCGAGGCCAACGACTACGTCGAAAAGGAGTTCGGAGCGTTCTACCGCTCCTATCCCGCCGAAGGCGGCGACGCGCTCGCCTACCAGCGCGATGGGTTCCTCTGGAACGCGGCGCAGAAGGCGGGGCAGAGCGTCAAGGACTTCGGTGAGTACAACAGGTACATCACCACCACCGGGTCCGGCACTGGCGGCACCTGGAAGGAATGGTACGAAGATTCGCAGATCCTGGAAGGGAAGGTCAGCGGGCCGCTGCCGATTCCGACCACCGAATACAAGACCAGCTCGGACATCCCGTCGTTGAACGAAATCACCGACCCCGCCTACCCAAGATTCGACCTCGAAATTCCCGACCAGTACCGGTACGACATCTGGAAGGGCGAATTCGAACACGAGGAAAGCTCGGGCGCCGTTCCCGACCTGACGCTGATCTGGCTGCCCGACGACCACACCGGCGGCGCGCCGGACCCGGTGGCCCAGGTGGCCGACAACGACCTCGCGTTCGGGCGGATCGTGGAAACGATCTCCCACAGCAAGGTGTGGAAGGACTCGGCGATCTTCGGCGTCGAGGACGACACGCAGAACGGCGTCGACCACGTCGACGGGCACCGCGGCCCGGCGTTCGTGATCAGCCCGTACGCGAAGGGCGGTGTGGAGGACGAATATGAGACGCAGCTGAACATGGTGCGCACGGTCGAGCAGATCCTGGGGATCCAGCCGATGAACCAGGAGGACTACGCCGCCGAACCGATGTACGGGGCCTTCACCGAAACCCCGAACTTCGAACCGTTCACCGCCGCTCCCAACGAAATCCCGCTGACGCTCGGCGTCGCGGGCTTCCCCTCGACGGCGACGACGGAGACGGGCACGACGGAGACGGGCACGACGGGGACGGGCACGACGGGCGGGTCTGTCCAGGGCGCGGTGCCGGCCTCGATGCAGGGGGTCTACAACGCCTGGATCAGCTGGAAGCAGCATCAGCGCTTCCTCGGGCCGGACGCCATCCCGGACGCGGCCAAGCCGGTGCTGTTCAACCGCTTCGACTGGTACTCCGCGCACGACTGGAGCGTGGCCTACCCGGGCGACCCGAAGATCTACCTGCCCGACGAAGTGCCCGGCAGAGAACTGCCCGCCGCGTTCATCGGCGACTGAGACTGCAAGTTATTCGCGTCATCAACCTGAGACCGGCCGCGCCGAAGGTGGCGCGGCCGGGATAATCGGTTCCATCTATCTGCCCTGGAGCGACTCACTCATCCGACGAGGTACGTCTCGTAGATCACGCCCGCGGCCTGCCGGCCGACGACGAACTGGGTGATTGTCGTCGACTGGTACGGTGCGTCGTCATGAGCTTCAGGCTCGCCCACCGGGACGATTGCCAGACGGCCGGCAACTGGCAGCTCGTTCGCCGCACGCTCGAGCTGGGGGCATTCGGGATCAATGTCGTCGAGATACCTCCCGGCGAGCAGATTCCCGAGCACGACGAGACCGACCGCGACCAAGAGGAGGTGTTCTACGTCCTCAGCGGCAGCCCGGCGCTGGTGATCGACGGCGAGGAGCATCCCACGCGTGCTGGGACGTTCGCGCGGCTCGACCCCGAGCACAGGCGCACCGTGCGCAACGACGGCGACGAGCAGACGAGCGTGCTCATCATCTCCGCGCCAAGGTCGAGCGGATACGAACCCATGGACTGGGCATGAGCAGTGCGACGGAGCAGTTGGGCGAGACGATCGCCGCTTACAACGATGCTTGGAACGCGCACGACGTGGACCGGATCGCGTTGATGCACGCGCCGGACATGGTGTTCGAGAATCACACCGCCGGCGAGCGAGCCGAGGGCAAGGAGGCGCTCAGGCACATCGCCGGCATCTTCGAGTCGTGGCCCGACATCGAGTTCCAGACACGCAGGCTTTACGTCCGCGAGGACCTCGTGGTGCAGGAGTGGACTGCCAGGGCGACACACGTCAAGCCGCTGCGCCGTGGCGAGATAGTTGCTGAACCGTCGGGTAAGCGCATCGAATGGGAGGGCATGGACGTGATCCCCTTCGAGAATGGCAAGGTCAAGCGCAAGGACGTCTACTCAGACTCGGTGTCGATCCTTCGTCAGGTTGAGCTGCTGTAGTCCGGATCCAGCTCGACATGCTCGCTGCAAACGAATCCCAGTTGCTCGGCCACCTGGCCGGTGAGCACGTTGAAACAGCAGCTCCGTTCGACTCGCCTCTGCTGCCGCAAGCACATCGCGCTCCGGCCGGGCATTTCGGGCGTTTGAGGGGTAGCGTGTGACTGATGTCCGATGAGTGTCCCGCGCTTTCCTACGAGCAGTGGCACGAGACCTGTGACACGCTGCATGCGCACACCCAGGTCCTCGGCAAGCTGGCGGTGGTGCTCGCTCCGCCCGAACCACAGCTCCAGCACGCGGCGCTGCGCTTGACCGCGCGGGGGTGGGAGACCGCTCCGCTGCCGGCGCCAGACGGTTCGGGGGCGCTCGTCGTCGCGCTCGACCTGCGCACCCACGAGGCGGTTGTCGAGCACAGCGGGGGTGGCGTGCGGCGCGTCGTGCTCGCCCCGGACCGACCGGTGGGTGAGGTCACACGCGAACTGCTGGACGCGGTCCGCGGTCTCGGGGGCGCCGTCGAGATCGACCCGACGCCGCAGGAGGTCGCCTGGAGCGTGCCGCTCGACGAGGACGACGAGCACGCGCGTTACGACCCCGCGCAGGTCGCCTCCTACTTCGCCGCCGCGACCCAGGCGGCGCTTGTCCTCGCTGCGTTCCGCGCGCCGTATCGCGGGCGCTGTACGCCGGTCAACGCGTGGTGGGGTTCGTTCGACCTCGCGGTCAGCCTGTTCTCGGGCGAGCCGGCCAACCCGCCCTCGGATGATTTCATCATGCGCAACGCGATGGACTCTCAGGAGGTCGCCGTCGGTTGGTGGCCTGGCGATGCGCGCTACGGGAAGGCGGCGTTCTACGCCTACGCGCACCCTGCGCCGGACGGGTTCGCCAATGCGACGCTCGCTCCCGCGGCCGCACACTGGAGCGCGGAGCTCGGCGAGTACGTCTTGGACTGGGAGGACATCCACTCCAGCCCCGACCCGCATGCAAGCGCACTCGAGTTCGCACGATCCGCGTTCCGCTATGCCTGTGCTGTCTGCGACTGGGATCCGGCGCTCACCGCCAGCGCCGAAGGCAAACCGCCGCCGATCGTGTAGGACAGACCGCGAAAGCGAGGGCGCGGAGTGTCCGGTCCGCGGCCTACGCCGCGCTACCACGCAGCGGACGACTTGAGGCAATCCTGTGTATCAACCCGCTCACGCCCGCCTTCGCCCGGTGATTGCAGGCATCCACTGCGCTGGTGCCCAATGCGCACACACAGTTCCGAGCCTTCTCGAGTGCGACATAAGAGTGCTACCATCTCTAGGGTATGGCCTCTCGCCACCCCCGCCTGGGCGTCGAACGCGACCCCGAGATGCAGCGCGCCCTTACCCTCACCCAACCACTGCTCGACCCCGCCGAGACACGCTCCGCGGCGGCACAGATCCGCGCACTCACGTTGCGGGGCGCGCAGGCCGTACTCGCCAGCGCCAGCTCAGCATCCCAGCTGCAAGCCCGGTTGGCTGAGCGCTACGGAGCCAAACCCGCCCGGGGCAGTCTGCTGGAACTGGACATCCCGCCCGGCCGACCAGACCCCGCCGCGCCAGCATCTAAAGCATTGCAGTGGGCTCGCGGCGAGTGAACGCCGCCTACATCGACGCCTCCGCGCTCGTCAAGCTATTCAAGGCAGAGCCAGAGACCGTTGCCCTGCGCACAGCACTCAGCGACTGGCCGGTGCAGGTCGCGAGCGAGCTGATCCGCGTCGAGGCCATATGCACAGCGAGGCGACTCGGCGACGAGGACGTCCTTACGCGCGCAATGCAAGCGGTCGAGCAGATCAACCTGATCCCACTGACACCAGAGATCATCGAGCGCGCCACCGAGGCATACACACCAACACTACGAGCGATGGACGCGATCCATCTGGCCACGGCGCTCACGATGCGCAACGATCTCGGAGCCATGTTCATCTACGACAGCGACCTGCACGCCGCCGCCCAGGCCCACGACCTCAATCCCCTCGCGCCACGATGAAACCCTCCAGAACCCAAGCCGACGCGGGGACTCGAACCCCGAACCCCGGCGTGGGGGGGAGCAGGCTCCCCCCACGAGCCCCCCACCTTCAACACAAGCCCATTTGCCAGAGCCGACGCGGGGACTCGAACCCCGGACCCCCACTTTACGAGAGGATGACGACTTGCTGCACAAAGCAGCAAACGGCTATGTTTGTTTCTGGGCTGCGGTCACCGCGGCCTGCACGGTGGGTAGAAGTGGGTGATGGCCGGGTCGTCGATCACGCTTTGCAGGACGTCGCGGACCTGCCCGATGTCGCGGGCGAGCAGCAGTCGCACGTCTCGCCGGTCCAGGTCTTCCGCGAGGGTGGCGAGCATCCGTGCGGCGGTGACGTCGACGAAGGGGATCGTCTCGGCGTCGAGGACGACAGCGGTGATGCCATCCGCCTCGGCGGCGTGCATGATGCGGGCCCGGATCGCGTCGGCGTTGGCGAAGTACAGGCTGCTCTCGATCCGCAGCACCGCGACGTGCGACGGTAGCTCGTTGCCGGGATGACGGTCGATGTCGCTGTAGCGGCCGTCGGGCCCGGTTCGCGTCCGAGGGTCGCGATGTATGGACGCGATGCGCGGTAGATCAGAAGCAGCAGCGAGATGCCGATGCCGATGAACAGCCCGGGAAGGGTGTCAAAGACGGTGACGCCGAGCAGCGCCGCGACCGCGGCGATGAAGTCGGGCGCGAGGCAAACCCGAACTCGTGTCCGAGGCGCTCGCGTGTGTGCGCGGTAGAGCTCGATCAGCGCGCGGTAATCCACGAGCTCGATCACGGCCGCGATCACGATCGCGGCGAGCGTTGTCTCGGGGAGGTCTTCGAACAGCCCGGTGAGCGCGAGCAGCGTGAGGATCGTCAGCGCCGCGACGATCAGCCCGGAGAGCTGCGTGCGCGCGCCGGCCGATCCGTTGACGGCGGTCTTTGAGAGGCTGCCGTTGACGACCATGCCGCTCGAGAGCCCGGCGGCGATGTTCGCGCCGCCGAGGCCGAGCAGCTCGCGGTTGGCGTCGATCTCGTAGTGCTCGCGCGCGGCATAGGTCTTGGCCGCGCCGAGGCCCTCGGCGAACCCGACGAGCATCACGCCGATGCCGCCGGCGACGAGTGTGCCGAAGTCGCGCAGGTGGACGTTGGGGGTGCCGAGCTCGGCAGGCCGCTCTTGATCGGACCGACGATCGAGACGCCGTGCTCGTCCAGGTGCAGCAGCTTGACGGCGATGATGCCGAGCAGCACCGCGACCAGCGATCCGGGCACGACCGGCGCGAGACGCCGCAGCGCGAGGATCACAGCGAGCGACAGCGCGCCGACGAGCAGCGTCGTGCCCTGCGTGTCGCCGAGGTGGACGATGACATGCCAGAGCTGCTGGAAGAAGTCGCCGGTGCCCTTCTTGATGCCGAACAGCTTGGGACCTGGCCGATGATGATCGTCAGCGCCAGCCCGACGATGAAGCCCTTGATCACCGGCTCGGAGATGAAGCTCGCGACGAACCCCAGGCGCAGCACACCGGCCAGCAGCGCCGCCAGGCCGGTAGTGATCGCCAGCGCGGCGGTCATCGCGGTGAAGCGATCGCCGCCGACTGGCACGAGCGCCGCGACGGTCGCCGCCGACAGCGCCGCGGTCGCGGACATCGGGCCGGCTATCAGCTGCCGTGAGCTGCCGAGCGCGGCGTAGAGGATCAACGCGCCCGGCGCCGCGTACAGGCCCACGACCGGGGAGACGCCGGCGATCGAGGCGTAGGCGAGCGCCTCGGGCACCAGCACCGCCCATACCGTCAGCCCCGCGATCAAATCGCCGCGCAGCCAGACGCGGCGATAGCCGTGCAGGGAGGGAAATAGCCAGCGCACCCGGTGCTCTCAAACGCTCACGCGGCCGTCTGGTGTTGAGAGCATCGACACCACTGCGATGATCGGCACCGGGCTAAGCGCGACCCCCACACCGAAGGAGAGAACTTGGCCGATCGCGGAACCCACAGCGCCTCAGCGGTCGTCTATCGCCCGCTGTCGGCGAAGACGGTCGCCCAGTCGTCCTTGATGCTGACGACGGTCCAGCCTTCCTGATCGGCTCGCTCGAGCGACTGTCTCGGCGCCGGCCGTGTAGTCGAACTCGCGCTCGGCGTCGTCGTGGTTGACGCAGCAGCCGCAGCGCCGGGCGGCCCCTGCCCGCCCGCATAGCGGAGCATCGCGATGTCGCCGTTGGAGTTGCCGCCGGCGACGATCGGCCGCCGACCGATGCGCGCTCCAGATCCGCACCGGCTTGACCGGGCCGTCGTCGAACACTCCATCTCGGCCATGTAGACGAGGTTGCCGCCGTGCTCGTCCTCCTCGTAGCGCAGCGCCGTCGGAGCTGCCGATCACACGCTCGGCCGGGATGCCGTAGATCTCATCGGTCACCGGGCGCATGAAGTCGCGGTCGCCGCCGGAGGCGATGAAGTTGGTGAAGCCGTTGGCCTCGAGATAGCGCAGCAGCTCGATCATCGGCAGCGTAGCCGCAGTCGCGGTAGCGGCGGTCGAGCGTCGGATGCCTGTCCCCGGCTGCAGGAACGTGTCGCGCGGCCGCGGCATAGTCGCTCCACCGTCTTGCCGGCGTACGCGTGCAGCACCCCGCCCATCAGCAGCTTCATGTCGCCGTCGTCGCCGTGGTAGTGCTTGGTGATCGCCTCGCCCAGCCAAGCGTAGTCGCGCTCGTGGGCGGCCTTCCAGGGCTGCCGCTCGCGCAACGACTCATCGGCCTCGCGCCATCTCGGCGAGCCGTACGAGGATGAAGCCCAGCTCGATCGGCATCGGCTTCTCCCACCACAGCGTGCCGTCGTTGTCGAAGACGGCGATCCGGTCGGCCAGCGGGACGTAGTCGGCGCTGCCCGTCGGTGCGTCACCCGCTCCACGAACTCGACGATCGCCCGTCGCGTTGGCGTGTCGTTCCAGGACTCCAGCGCGTCGTTCATCGCACGCTCCGATCGCGGTGATGAACGCTCCGATCACAAGCGCAAGCGCAGGCTGCGCAATCAGGCCATACGCCACGCATCACTGGTGCTTGAGCAGCGTCTCTGCTTCGCGCTCGAGGTCGACGTACGGCTCGCCGCTGACGTCGACGGCGACTCGGTCGATCCTCGCCGCCGGTGAACGCATAGGGGGACTCGCCCGGGTAGTCGTCGGTCACCGGCTCCCCCGCCTGGCGCCCTACGAAGAGGCGGCGCGCCGGCGACCGCGAAGGCGCCCGAGCTGCGTCTTGATCGTCCCCTTGCCGACCTCGCTGATCGCCGTGGTAGAGCGTCAGCGTGCCCTTGGCGCAGGTCGGCTCGTTGCCCTCCTTCTCGAACGACGCCGACAGGATCAGCTTCTCGCCCGTCGGCAGGTCCTCGGTCGCGACGATCATCTGCTCCTCCGCGCCGACGAAGTTGTTCACGTAGTGGAGCCTGTTGCTCCTTGACGTAGAGGGCGTGTCCGCCGAAGCGGGTCCCGTGCGCGAAGATCACACCCTCCGCTCCCGGCCCGGGGATGTCGACGAGCGCCCCGATCACGAACGAGCGGTTGCGCGTGTTGACCGCCTGCCACTCGGGCACGGGCGCGTTGCCGGGGTAGTAGACGTAGCGGTTGCGCGGGGCGGCGAGCTGCGGGCGAGGTTCCCTCAGGATCTCGACCGCGTGCGGTCGTCGAGCGGGAACGCCGCGTTCGCGCCGGCCTCCGAGAACCAGACGTTGACGAGTTCCCGCAGCTTGTCTGGCTGCTCGGCCGCGAGATTGTTCACCTCGGCCCGATCGACATCGGTGTGGTAGAGCTCCCACTCGTCGTCGTTGAAGTTGCCCCAGCCGGCGAGCGTCGGATGCGTGGTGACGGCCTTCCAGCCTTCGTGCCAGACCGAACGCGACCCGAGCATCGCGTAGAACTGCGTCTTCCGCTTCGACTCGGCGGCTGCGTCTTCGAAGCTGTCGCGCATGCTCACGCCGTCGATCGGCGACTGCGTGTGCCCCTTGATCGTCTCCGGCGCCTCGACGCCGAGCACGTCGAGGATCGTCGGCACGAGGTCGATCGCGTGGCAGTACTGCTCGCGGACCTCGCCCCGAGCCTTGATGCCCGCCGGCCACGAGACGATGCACGGGTCTGAGGTCCCGCCGTTGAACTCGTAGCGCTTCCACATCTTGAACGGCGTGTTGAAAGCCATCGCCCAGCCGGTCGGGTAGTGGTTGTAGGTCCTCGTGCCGCCGAGCTCGTCGATCATCGCCAGGTTCTGCTCGAGGTCGTCGGGGACGCCGTTGGCGAACTTCATCTCGTTGACCGAGCCGTTCGGCCCGCCCTCGCCGCTCGCGCCGTTGTCGGACACGACGACGATCATCGTGTTCTCGAGCTCCTCGCTCGCCTCGAGGTAGTCGAGCAGCCGCCCGATGTGGTAGTCGGCGTGCGCGAGGAAACCGGCGTAAACCTCGGCCATGCGGCAGAACAGCCGCTTCTCGTCGTCGTTCAGCGAGTCCCACGGGCGCGTGTAGTCGAGTTCGGGGAACGGCTGGCCCTTCGGGCCCGTGCGTGTCTCGGGCGTCCCGATCGGATTGATCGGCGGAAGCTCGGTGTCCTGCGGGACGATCCCTAGCTCCTTCTGGCGCGCAAGGACCTGCTCGCGGATCGCCTCGTAGCCCTTGTCGAAACGGCCCTTGAACTTGTCGATCCACTCCCTCGGCGCGTGATGGGGCGCATGGCACGCGCCCGGCGCGTAGTAGAGGAAGAAAGGCTTCTCCGGAGCGACGGCCTTCGAGTCCTGGATGAACTCCAGCGCCTTGTCGGTGATGTCCTCGGTGAGGTGGTAGCCCTCCTCCGGCGTCTTCGGCTGGTCGGCCAGGTGGTTGTCGTAGACGAGATCCGGATACCACTGGTTCGTCTCCGCGCCGAGGAAGCCGTACCAGCGCTCAAAGCCCCGCCCCGTCGGCCAGTTGCGCCGCGGCGCAGCGAGGTTCATCTCGTCGGTCGGGCAAAGGTGCCACTTGCCGACCATGTACGTGTTCCAGCCGCGCTCGCCGAGGATCTCAGAAAGCATCCCGTTCTCCGACGGGATAGTCCCGCTCGCGTTCGGGTAGCCGATCGCCGCCTCGGTGATGCACGCCATGCTGTTGCGCGTGTGGTTGCGCCCGGTCAGCAGGCACGAACGCGTAGGCGAGCACAGCGCCGTCGTGTGGAACTGGGTGTAGCGCACGCCCGCGTCGACGATCCGGTCGATGTTCGGCGTCTCGATCGGCCCGCCGTAGCAGCTCATCGCCGAAAAGCCGACGTCGTCCAGCACGATGTAGAGGACGTTCGTCGCCCCGTCGGGCGCGCGCGGCGGCTCGAACGGCGCCCAGTCGGGGACCGAGTCCCGCATATCGACGTTGACGATGCCATTGAACGGCACGGTCATGAGCTCATCCTCCTGTCGTTGCTCTCGAGCTGGATGCGCAACTCGAGACGAATGGACGATCTGAAGCTGTTGCTGCTGAGCCTACGCCGATTTCGCTGAGCAGGCTTCTACGATTTGTGAAGATGAGCCGCGAGGGCATGATCGAGCTACCGGCCGGGAGCTTCCGGATGGGCTCAGCCGACTTCTACCCCGAAGAGGCGCCCGTGCACGAGGTCGAGATCGAGGCCTTCGCAATCGACCGTACTCCGGTCACGGTCGCGCAGTTCGCGCGCTTCGCCGAGGAGACCGGGTATCTCACGCTCGCCGAGCGCGCGCCCGACCCGGCCGCCTACCCTGACGCCCATCCCTCGCTCCTGCGCGCTGGGTCGGTCGTGTTCCATCCCACGCCCGGCCCGGTGCCGCTGAACGACCCAACGCGCTGGTGGGCATACGTCCCGGGCGCCTGCTGGCAGCACCCATGGGGACCCGACAGCGACAATTCCGAGCGCGCCGAGCATCCCGTCACCCACGTTGCATACGAGGACGCCGATGAGTACGCGCAGTGGGCCGGCAAGGCGCTCCCGAGCGAGGCGGAGTGGGAGTATGCCGCGCGCGGCGGTCTCGATGGCGCGACCTTCGCCTGGGGCGAGCGGGAGCGCCCGGACGGTGAGCTGATGGCCAACCACTGGCAGGGCGAGTTCCCGTGGCGCAACACCGGCGCGCGGGGCTGGCGCGGCACCTCACCGGTGGGCCTGTTCCCGGCCAACGGCTACGGACTGCACGACGTCGCGGGCAACGTCTGGGAGTGGACCAGCGACTACTACTCGATCCGCGGGCCGGGCGCGGAGGAGACCCCGAGCGCGTGCTGCAAGCCGCCGGTCAACCCGCGTGTAGAGACCCCCGGCGGGAGCTACGACCTCGGACATCCCGGGGCGAGCATTCCTCGCCGGGTGATCAAGGGCGGCTCGCATCTCTGCGCACCGAGCTACTGCCTGCGCTACCGCCCCGCCGCGCGGCAGCCCGAGGCGATCGACACCTCCACCAGCCACATCGGCTTCCGCTGCATCGTTCGCGGGGATGGCTAGCCTGGCTGCGGGGAGAGTCGAGCGAGCCATCGCGTCTAGCGTCTAGCCAGTGACCGGAGGTGGGGGCGGAGGTGGCCGTCTGGGTCTGTGCAGAATCTTGGTTTCAACACTCGACTGGTTGTTGCTGGGGTTCGGGTCCCTGTTCGAACTGGTGACGCCGGCCGTGTTGCGCTCGGTGCCGGCGCGCCCGGCAATCGCGAGCACCGTGATGTTCGCGCCGGCGTCGCGGTCGATCGTCCCCAGCGAGCAGCGGATCGGGCGCGCGACCGTGCAGCTGCCCTGCGTCGCGTGGACGGAGACGATCCGCAGGTTGACGCTGGAGCTGTCGGTGACCTGCACGTCGGGCGCGTCGTCGAGGCCGTGGTTGGTGATGTGCAGCGTGTACCTCAACAGCTGGCCGGGATGGCTGGTGGGGCGGTCGACGTGCTTGACGATCTCCAGGTCGGAGACGAGCTGGGCAGTCGCCGGCAGGGGGGTGAGCGGCGCCGGCGGGTCGGGCAGCGGCTGGGGCGTGAGCGGGGTCACGGGGGTCGTCGCAGTGGAGGTGTTGTTGCCGGGATCGGGGTCGGGCTCGTTGCCGGCCACGACCGCGGTGTTCGTGAGCGTGCCGTGCGCGTCCGCCGCGACGTTCGCGGTGATCAGGATCTGCGCGCTGCCCCCGTTGGCGATCGTCCCGAGCGCGCATCGCACGCCCGTGGTGGTGTCGCAGCTGCCCTGGCTGGGTTGCGCGGAGATCACGCTCAGCTCCGGCGGCACGGGGTCCGTGACCGTCACGCCGGTGCCGGCGTGCGGGCCGTTGTTCGTGACGATCAGCGTGTAGCTCAGCTGTCCGCCCGCCGTCACCGTGCTCAGCGACGCGATCTTTTCAACCGCCAGGTCGGCGTCTTCCCGTTCAGCGAGGGGGACGGTCACGGTGTCTTCGTTGTTCGAAAGGTCGGGGTCCGGCGTGCTGCTCGTCACGGTCGCGGTGTTGACGATGCCTTCGGTCGCCGTGTCCGGGATGTGCGCGACGATCGTGAACGTGACCGACTGGCCCACCCCCAGCGAGGGGAGCGTGCACGTGACCGCCTGGTCGCAGCCCGGGCTCGCGGAGACGAACGTCAACCCCGCGGGCAGCGGGTCTGAGACGAGCACGTTCGCGGCCGTGTTCGGACCGTGGTTGGTCACCTTCAGCGTGAACGTCTCGTCGGTGCCCGGCGTCGCCGGGGAGGGCGCGGCCGTCTTTTCGATCTGCAGATCGGCGTTTTCCCCGAACTGCACGGTCGCGGGCCCCGGCGGGTTGATACCGACTTCTTCAGAGATGTCCGTCGGGCCGTTGGTGTATGTGCCCGCGGTTGCGGAGGTGACGTTGACGTTCACGGTGCAGGAGTTCATTTCCGCGGCGAGGCTCCCCTTCACCGCGATCGTGCCCCCACCCGCGGTGGCGATCACGGTCGTCGGGGAGGCGCACGTGCTCGACGCGGCAGCCGGGCTCGCCACGACCAGGCCGGCGGGGAGCGTGTCTTTGAACGACCAGCCTTCCTTCGCCGCGAGCTCGCTCGTGTTCGTGATCGTGAACGTCAAGAGCGAGGTTTCCCCCACGTTCAGCACACTCGGACTGAACGACTTGTCCAGTTGCGGCGTCGCGTCCAGAACCTCGATGTTGTCGAACGATGCGTCGTTGCCGTCTTCACTGGTCTGTCCGTTTCTCATCCTGATACCGAGCGCAGAGCCATTGAACAGCGTGGCGTTGTTGCCCGCGAAGCTGCCGGCCTTGAAGGGTTCCGACGGCTTGGTTCCCAATTTTGGCGGTTCAAAGATTTCTGCGTTCTTGTCAGTACATGGATCGATTGGGCTGGTGAATGTAGGGGTTTCGAGCGATCCGCTGAGGAGATAGAACTTGAATTCCGCGTGGCTGTGTTTGCAATTGGTCTCGGCCGCATCGACTGAGAACGTGATGAAGCGGGTGCTCGCGGCAAGCAAGATCGGCGTCACGGTTTCGAATTGCACCGAGTTCGCTGGCAGCGTGCCGCCTCCATCGGTGTAGGCCGTCACGGCATGATTCGTCGTCGGGTCGACGCCCCTGAGCTTCCCCAGCGTCCACGCCATCTGCCGCACCCTGTTGAAGGCCACTTCTTCACAGTCGGTGACTTTCCGTTCGTTGCTTTCGAACTCCACGATGTCACCGTTGCAGTTCTTCAAAAACGGCGCGGCAGCTGTGTATTTCTTCAGCAGGGGCGGCGCGCCCGTGTATGCCGTGAGCGGAACCGGCGTCCTGCCGACCCCGTTCTCGAAGTTCTCGGAGTAAACGATTGTCGGCGACTGCGGCACGCCCGGATGACCGGGCACGGTCGCCCCCGCCCCTGCAACCAAGACACCAAAGCTGAGCGAGAGCACCACGACCAAGACGACACCCGCCCGCCGACAGCGTGATCGTGGCGGGCTGTATCGACGTGAGCTGTATCGAGCGTTGGGCGACACGCGGGCCTCCAGCACGTCCGCCTTACCGCCGTCAATACCGATCTGTCTCGTTGTGCCTCCCCTGAGTAGCAGGTAATAACCCGACCCCCTTCCTGGGGATCAAAGCTGAATCATCACAACGACCGGAATAACGTTAGCGCTTTCATAGCATGAATGTCAACCGCCTGGACGAATGTTCGGGATGCCACCGCCAGCGCCCATGAAACGGTGATAGTTTGGAAAACGTCGTCTATGTGGGTCTGGGAGTAGACCGGTGAGAACGCCACTTCGATGCGTGGCCCTGCTGTTGGCCTGGAGCGTGCTGGGACTGACCGGCGGCGGTGCGTCATCCCTCGCCGCGCCGGCCTCCACCTGCGGCGCCGGCACAGGCACAGGCGCCGCGACCGCAACAACCGCAACCACCGTCGGACGGCCAACGACCAGGCTCGCCTGGCGCGCGCTGCTGCTCGAACCGGCCGAGGCCTACGGCAAGCTCTCCCAGGCCGGCTCGCCCCGCCACGGCTTCCCGACCCGATCCTCACCCTCGTGGCTGCTCGTGCTCGCCGCCGCCCGCGACCGCGAGGGACGCTGCTGGGTCCAGGTACGCCTCCCCGAACGCCCCAACGACGCCGACGCCTGGATCGACGCCGCACCGATGCTGCTGCGCCCTACCGCCTGGAGAATCAACGTTTCGCTCACCACCCGCACGCTCACGCTCGACCACGCCGGCACCACGACACGACGCATCAGGGTCGTGACCGGAGCCCCCGCAACCCCCACACCCACGGGCCTCTTCGCGATCGTCGGCGCCTGGCGCTCACCGCCCAACGCGTTCCTCGGCTCGTGGATCCTCGCGCTCACCGCCCACAGCGACGTGCTGCACGAATTCGACGGCGGCGACGGGCGCATCGGCATTCACGGCCGAGGCGGCACGAGCCTGCTCGACCCGCTCGGCTCAGACCGCAGCCACGGCTGCCTCCGCCTCGCAAACACCGCGATCGACTGGCTCGTGCGTACGATCGGTGTGGCCCAACTATCCGGCACACCCGTCCAGATCCACTAGAAAGGAACCACCATGATCGAACGCATCGACGACATGCCAGCAGGAACGATCGGCTTCCGCGCCAAGGGCAAGCTCACCCGCGATGACTACCGCAACATCCTTGAGCCCGTCCTACGCGAAGCCGCGGAGTCAGGAGAGATCCGCATGCTCTTCACGCTCACCGACTTCGAGGGACTCCAGCCCGCGGCGTGGTTCGACGACATCAAAACCGGACTCGGGCTCGGCATCGGACACCACACCGCATGGAAGCGCTCGGCAATCGTCACCAACGTGGACTGGATCGCCAAGGCCTACCAGCTATTCGCTTGGATAACCCCAGGCGAAGTCAAGGTCTACGGGCTCGACCAGCTCGAGGAGGCCAAGAGCTGGGTCGCGACCTGAACGGCGACGATCACGATGAACCGCCAGAACCAAGCCGACGCGGGGACTCGAACCCCGGACCCCGGCGTGGGGGAGCAGGCTCCCCCCACGAGCCCCCCACCTTCAACACAAGCCCATTTGCCAGAGCCGACGCGGGGACTCGAACCCCGGACCCCCACTTTTTACGAAATATCAGCCGCCGCCTGTGGCGGCTGATTGGACGAGGGGTGCGTGGCTTGGGGAGCGCGCTTTCTAGCGCGACCCTGAATCCCGACCTTCGCGCTCGTCGGGCTCCTGCTCGGCGTCCACCGACGCCAACTCGGCGTCCAACTCAATGTCGCTGAACACAATCGGCTCGGCAGTTGCGATCCCTTCGATCCGTCGTGCCGCCTCGATGCCGATACCGCGCGCGAACGCTGTGCGTAGATCCTCCAGCGAGGGCAACTCGACGGGCCCTTCCGGCCTCGGTGGGGCTACGACAGCGAGACCGGCGAGCAGTACTCCAAGACCATCGCGACCGTAGCGCCGCAGCGCCTGCGCCGGCGAGCAGCCACCCAGACGCGGGTCCGGCGCGTTCACCCACTCACCGACCTGGAGGTCCGTGGCTACGTAGCGCCGAGTCGCGCGGCACAACGCGAGCAGCAGCTCAGCCGCATCGAGCAGCTCCACCCGCGGGCGCGCGGGAGCATCGGGCGTGCTCCACGCACGCAGAGTGTCGCGCGAAGTCCCCAACGCCGACGCCAGCTGTGATGCCGAACGGAAGTACCGTCGAAGCTCCCCAGCGGCGCCCTCAGCCCGGGTGCCGCGCGCCGTCCGGCCACGCCGCCGCGGACGGTCGACCACAGTGCTGACGAACTTCAATCTCTCTTGTTGTGTACTCATCGCTAAACCTTACTCTCTGCGAAGTAATGACAAGTGTAGCATGGAAATGCCTGTGCGCTAAGCGGGGCGCGCGGCGTCGTCAACGCTTGACGAACCCGCAAAGCAGCAGTTTGGCGGATAGGCGCCTACCGCTCTACCCGCAAGCTCGGCTACTACAAGCCTCCGAACCCTGCGCGTATGGTCAATCCTGCTTGCGCAATTGGCGAAAGTCGGTCTTGGAATAGTTGCCCGCCAGTAGCCGTCCGCCCCCTGACTGGGAGCCCGCATCGTCTCTTGCTGGTGCGGCGCACCCCTCGCGAGCGTGGTTCGCCGGGGCGGCAACGAGCCATCTCACTGTACGATGAGATGTCCCGCCGACGTAGCTCAGCTGGTAGAGCGCATCTCTCGTAAAGATGAGGTCCCCGGTTCGATTCCGGGCGTCGGCTCCGCCGAAAACACCCCCAGTTTTTACCGCAGGGTCACCGCAATTTGTTATAGTTTTTTGCAGCATTTGTCCGGGGCTGTCCACGGTGCGACAGCAACGAAACACCCGCAAAGGAGCAGAAAATGGCGCTCAGCCTAGACATCGAGCGCCTTTGGCGGGGTCGCTTACGAGAGTGGTGCTCTACCAGCTGAGCTACGTCGGCGCGGGTACCGATGCTATCGCCGCGGTCCCGGCATTGGACGTCTCCCGCGGGGCATCCGCCCACACTTCGCCGAGCTCGGCCAGCAGCGAGTCGCCGTGCTTGGCGCAGAACGCCGGTCCGATCCCGCGGATCTGAAGCAGCGCCTCGGTGGTGTGTGGACGCCGGCGCAGGATCTCCTCGAGCACCGAGTTGGCGGCGACCGTGAACGCGGGCTTGCCCTCGGCGCGGGCCCAGCGCCACTGGCGCAAGCGCTCGAACTCGCGCTCGTCGACGGGATCAGCCAGTGGCACAGGGCTTCCAGAGACTGGATCGGCGCTCGGGCGCCTGTCCGCATACCGCTCGCGCAGAGGCTTTGTCGACTGGGACGAGCCGCGACGCGCGGAGGATACCGGTGCGGCCGTCAGCGCCCGTGCGAGCTCGGGGTCGGGGTCGCAGACGTCACAGCAGCGACCGATGGGGGCCCCGGCGGAGGAGTCGCCGAAGTGGTCGAGGATCTGCCGGCGCCGGCACGTGGACGAGCCGGACATGTAGCGCTCGATCGAGCGATAGGACTCCCAGCCGCGGTTCTTGGCGGCCTGGATCGCGGCAGCGGCCAGACGCGGGCTGCCCTCACCGGTCGGCCGCGCGAGCAGCCCGCTCGAGCCGCCGGGCTGAGAGCTCGACGGCGCCGGCGCGCTCGGCGATCGACAGCAGCACGCGGTCGCGCTCGTCGAGCTCGCCGTGACCGATCGTGGCCACACCGCCCTCGATAGCGGTCCGCCGGCGCAGCGCGGCGACGTAGGCCTTCACGTCATCGACCGTGCGTCGTGCGCTGGGTGTTGAAGCGGATCAGCCGGCCGAGATCCATGCGCGCGGCCAGCAGCAGCGCACGGGCAGGAGCGCCGTCGCGTCCGGCGCGACCGGCCTCCTGGTAGTAGGCCTCGAGGCTCGTCGGCAGCGCCCAGTGGGCGACGGTGCGCACGGACGCCTTGTCGACGCCCATGCCGAACGCGTTTGTCGCGACGACCACCTCGGCGGCGTCGGCCATGAACGCCTCCTGGCTGGCGCGCCGGGCGTCGGGCGACATGCCCGCGTGATAGGCGACCGTCGGGATCCCGCGGTCGGAGAGCAGCGAGGCGACGTCATCGGTGTCGCGGCGCGTGCCGCAGTAGACGATCGCCGGACGGGCGGCGGAATCGGAGAGCACGTGCAGCAGGGCGGCGCGCTTGCGCGCGACGGTTCCGGCGCCCTCCAGCGAGACGACGTCGAAGGAGAGGTTGGGTCGATCGAACCCGGCGCGGACCGACACCCACTCGCGCAGACCGAGGCGCGCGGCGATCTCGTTCGGCCACGCGCGGAGTGGCGGTCGCGGTGGCAGCCATCACGGGCGGGCGACCGAGCGAGGCGATCGCGTCGTGCAGGCGCAGGTAGTCGGGGCGGAAGTCGTGGCCCCACTCGGTGACGCAGTGGGCCTCGTCGACGACGAACAGCGAGATGCGCCGCTGGGCCAGAGCCTCGCGGAACGCGCCCGAGGCGAAGCGCTCGGGCGCGGCGAGCACGAGCTGAGGTATCGCCGGAGGCGATGGCGCGCAGGGCCGCCGCGTTGTGTCCGTCGGCCATGCCGGAGGCGAGCATCGCGGCGGGCACGCCCGCCTCACGCAGCCGGCGCAGCTGGTCGGCCATCAGCGCGATCAGCGGGCTGACGACGACCACGAGACCGTCGCCGGCCAGCGCGGGCAGCTGATAGCACAGGGACTTGCCGCCGCCGGTGGGCATCACGACCAGCGAGTCGCGCCCCATAAGCGCAGCCGCCACGGCCTCGCGCTGTCCGGGCCGGAACGCGTCGAGCCCGAACCGCCGCAGCAGTGTCTCGGGAGAGTCCATTCCAGGCAAGTTACTCGCCGCCTCGGAGGGGACCGGATCGGTGACTCAGGCGCGCCGTGTCCAGACCACGCGCGCCCCGCCGGCCGGCACGAGCGTGATCGCGCGCCGGCGGGTCCACTCGCCCCGACGCCAGACGCTCCCGCGGGGAACGCTTGGGTACAACTCGAGAGAGCATCGTGCGGAGCATCACCCGCATCTCGAGCATCGCGAACGAGGCGCCGATGCAACGGCGGATGCCGCCACCGAACGGAATCCAGGCGAACGTGTCGGGCGCCTGGTCGAGAAACCGCTCGGGACGGAACTCGCGTGGGTCGGCGTAGACGCGCGGGTTGCTGTTCGTCAGGTAGATCGAGCACACCACGCGCGTACCCGCGGGCAGCTCGTGGCCGCCGACGACCAACGGTTCCTGCAACAGCCGCACGACACCAGGCACAACCGGGCGGCAGCGCAGCGTCTCGTGAATGACCGCCTGCATGTACACGTCCCCATCGCCCGCGTCGAGCTCGGCCTGCAGGCGAGCCAGCGCGCGCGGATGGCGGACCAGCCGCTCGATCGCCCAGGCGGTGGCGGTCGCCGTCGTCTCGTGTCCGGCCAGCAGCAGCGAGACGAGCTCGTCGCGCAACTCGGCGTCGGTCATCGCCTGGCCGTCCTCGTCGCGCGCCTGCAACAGCAGCGACATGATGTCCTCGCGGTCCGCCAGATCGGCCTGCTCGCGTCGGCGGGCGACCTCGGCGTAGATCAGACCGTCCAGCCGCTCGAGCGCCTGGCCGAGCTCGGCAGGTGGGCGATCGTTGCTTGGTCGCGACATCATCAGGCGCAGCATCATCAACGGGCGCATCGGTTCGGCGAGCTGGCCGATCGCGCGCGCCAGCTCTGACATGCGCTCGGCCTCGACACCGAACACCGCACGCAGAATCACCTCGAGCGTGATCGCGCGCGTGTGGGCACTCAGGCGCATCGTCTCACCCACAGGCCAGCCCGCCATGTCCCGCCGGGTCGCCGCCACGATCGTGTCCTCATACGCGCGCATGCGCTCGCCGTGGAAGGGGGGCAGCAACAGCTTGCGCTGACGCATGTGCTCGGGACCCGTCAGGGTGATGACAGAGCGCGGCCCCAGGACCGCGGCGATCGGCGTGTCACCGGCAGCCGAGGGTGCGACCTCAGGGGGCGCGCTCAGCACCGTGCGCACGGCGGCCGGATCGCTGATCATCACCAGGTGACGGCCACTGGGGGAGAACGTCAGCGTGAACGCCTCGCCGAGCTTACGACGGCAGCGATCCATCAGGACGGTCGGGGCAAGCGCCCAGACAAGCGTTTGCATGACGACGGGCATCCGGGGGCCGGGCGGCAACAGTCGCGCAGGGGGCTCGTCCAGGCGAGCGGGTGCTGAGATGGTTGCGGTGGCGGTGGCCATGGCTTCAGAGCGAGCCTCGATGGTGGTGCAACCGCAAGGCTCGACCGTATAGTACGGCTCGCGTCCAGCCGCGCCTCAGCGCGTCACTTGTGGGTTGTGTCCCGTACGACAGGCGCCCATCTGCTTGGGCCTATCCAACGGCGCGTCGGCCGATCGGCCGACGGCCTTCGCGGGCGCGGTGCTCGCGCAGCGCCTCCGCCACCTGCGCGCGGGCGCGCCCAACCTGCTCGGGAGCCAGCGTCGCCTTGCGCCGGTCCAGATATCCCGCGAGCATCCGCGCCGGCAGCACCCTCACGCCCTTGCGCCGGGCCAGCGGACGGTCCACCCAGGCGCGGCTGTAGACGAGCAGCGGCTCGCACCTCCATGCCCGTCACGCGCTCGATCGCCCTGCGCTGGGCCTGGGCCTGGCTGAGCGTCGCGCCGTGCATGCGCGCGACCCGCACTGGGCCGGGATTGCTCTTGGTCTCGACCGTGAACACGCCCGCCGGCCCGATCAGGATGTGGTCGACGTTGCCGTTGCCGAGGCTCGCGTCGTGGATCGCGTGCCAGCCGTCTGCCCAGCCCGTCCAGCAGGCTGCCGACCTGCTCCTCGCCCGTGGCGCCGCGATCGTGGCGCTCGACGAGCGGCAGCACGTAGCGCAGCACGACGAACATCGCCGCCAGCAGCCCGATCTCCGAGCCGATGAACGTGATGTCGCGCAGGCCGAACGTCCGCCCGAGCAGCGCCGTCGCGACCGCCAGCACCCCGAGCGCGACGAGCGTGCGCAGGCGCAGGCGCTTGGACGATCGCGCGCGTGTGCTGCCCGGGCGCGCGTGTGGTCGGGGTCGTGGGCGATCGCGTGGTTGAGCATCGCTCTTCCTTCTACATCGGTCCATCCGAGCTCGCTCCTTAGGAGCTCGCTCCTCCTCGCCGTCGGACGATCGCTGGACGCTGTCTGGACGATTGTGCGCCCGTCGAATCCCTCGAGTCGAGCTAAAAATGCCCCAAGAAGCGTGGAAACTCGCGCCGATCTTCTAAAGCCCCGGCCCCCGCCGGTCGAAGCCCTGAGCAGACGCCACCCTGTGAGCACGGATGCCTCGCATGTCCCACTATTCCGACCCATCCCCACCTTCCGATGTCTGTCTGCTGCTGCGCGCCCACGCGGAGCAGCGCTGGCTGAGCCGCGAGGTCGTCCCCGTGCTGCGCCAGCTGCAGACACCCGAGCGAGCTCCCCGAGGAGCAGCTCGGCGCCGCGCTCGCCTACCTGGAGGTCACCTGGCTGGAGGCCAGCAGGCTCGCCGCCGAGACCGACGCCGCCTTCGCGGCGCTGGACGACGCCGCCCCGGACACCGAGGAGACCCTGCCGTCCAAGGCCCGCAGCTACCACGCGGCCGTGCGCTCCCTGCGCGAGGCCGTCGCCCGGCACGTCTCCGCGCTCATCGCCGCCCCGGGCATCGCGCTTCCGACGCGCGCGCACGAGCACGCGGCGGGACGCCCGCTCCGCGGGTCAGCTGGCCTGAGCGTCGGGCTCGCTCGGCTGACTTCCATCCTGGAGCCCATCGCGTAGGCTGCCCGGCTCGCTGATGCCGCTCGCCTTCGATCTGCAATCCCACTCGACCCACTCCGACGGGGCGTTGCCGGCCGCCGAGGTCGTCGCAGCGCGCCGCCGAGGCCGGCGTCGAGCTGCTGGCGCTCTCCGACCACGACACCGTCTCCGGCGTCTCCGAGGCCTTCCACGCGGGCGCGCGGCTTGGGGTGCGCGTCGTGCCCGCCGTGGAGATCTCCTCGATCGACGACCCGGCGCAGGACGCGCCGGCACTGCCGCGCGAACTGCACATCCTCGGCTACCTGATCGACCACGCCGACCCCGCTTTCGCCGCGACCCTCGCCGACTTCCTCGCCGACCGCGAGCGCCGCACCCTGCGCATGGCCGACGCTCTGCGCGAGCAGGGCCTGGAGCTCGACGACGCCGCGATCTCCGAGCGCGTCCACGCCGGCCAGCCGATCGGGCGCCCCCACCTGGCCGAAGCCGTCCTGTCCGCGCCCGCCAACGCCGCGCGGCTGCGCGAGGAGAACATCGACGACATCGGCTCTCTGATCCGCGCCTACCTGATCGAGGGCCGCCCCGCCTTCCGCCTGCGCGAGACCCCCACCGTCGCCGAGGCGATCGAGGCGATCCACGCCGCCGGCGGCGTCGGCGTCTGGGCGCACCCCTTCTGGGACGTCTCCGACGCGGACGAGATCCCTGGCGATGGTCGACCGCTTTCGCGGCCTGGGGATCGACGGCGTCGAGGCCTTCTACGTCACCCACACCCGCGAGCAGACCGAGCTTCTGGCCGCCCGCTGCGCCGAGCTCGACCTGCTCAGCACGGGCTCCTCGGACTTCCACGGCCCGGACAACCGCCTGTTCTCGCGCTTCCTCGCGTTCGAGACCTACGGCCTGAAGCCGAACCTAGGACCACTATCTCCGCTGAGTCAGGACCGCCCGAACTAGTTGTGCGCGACACCTCGCATCGGTGGAGACGCCACTGCACGACCGCCCCAAAAAATCGACCCCCGCAAGAGCAGCCACCCTCAGACGTCACCGCCGAGCGCTTGCAGCCGATACGCCAGCGCTTCGAGCGCCAGCTCCTCGCCCACGTTCACCGCGAGCCGCGCCGCGTCTCGCGCACCAGCTCGATCCCCGCCTCGCGCCGCCGTGCACTCGCCGCGTCCTCCTTCAGCTCCGCCATCCTGTCCACGGCATACACGAGCTCCCGCGCCCCCTCCTGCACGCACACCACGTCCCGCAGCCACAGCTCCACCACCTGCAGCCCCTGATCCAGCGCCCGCGCGCGCGCCCTGCGCTCCGCCCTGCGCCTGCCCTCCTGCGCTTCCCGCTCCAGCCTTTTGCGCTCCTTGCTCGGCGCCAGCTCCAGCTCGCTCTGCCAGGCCTCGCCGTCAGCCCGCTCGCCCGCGCCCGCCCCCGCGCCCTTCGCGGCCTCGAGCAGATCCACCCACGGCGCTCGCCCGTCTCGCCCGCCAGCGCCGAGCGCACGTACCCCTCCGCGGCCCGCCGCAACGCCCGCCCTGCTCGCCCGCCAGCATCCGTGCCCGGCTCGCGTCCCCCAGCGCCAGCCTCGCGCACGCGCGCGCCATCTTCGTCCCCTCCGCCGCCAGCCCCCGCGCGATCGTCTCCGCGCGTCGGCGCGTCGAACCGCACGTGCACGCACCGCGACGCGATCGTCGCCAGCACTTCCTCCCGGCGGTCGCTCACCAGCAGCAGGTGCGCGTACGCGGCGGCTCCTCCAGCGTCTTCAGCAGCCTGTTCGCCGCCTGCTCGTTCATCGTCTCCGCGCCCTCGATCACGAACACCCGCCTGCTCGCCTCAAACGGCGTCCGCGCCGCCGCGGCCACGACCGGCTCGTCGATGTCGCTCACCAGCATCTCCGCCGCCCCGCTCGGCGTCACCCACGTCAGGTCCGGGTGCGTCCCCCGCTGCACCCTGTCCCGCACCGCGCGCGCCGTCTCCGCGTCGGGCGCACCCGTCGGCCAGCAGCGCGGCCGGCGAACGCCCGCGCGATCGCCCGCTTGCCCGCCCCCGCCGGGCCGTGCAGCAGATATGCGTGCGATGGCCTGCCGCTCGGCGGCAGCGCGGAGCCCAGGACCGCGCGCGCGTGCGGGTGCGCCTCGATCCCGGGCAGCGCCGCGGCCAGATCGGCGGGCGAGCCGGCGGGGGACAGTGGACGGGGTGCTCACGTCGCCATCGTAGGCGAGGATCGGCACCGTGGACGCGCGCGCGCCGCTGTCGCCAGGCGCTACCGTCCCGCCCGTGGCCCGCGGCCGGCTGATCACGATCGAGGGACTCGACGGCGCCGGCAAGTCCACGCTCGCCCTCGGCCTGCACTGCGCGCTGGGCGAACGCGGCGTCCGCGTCGAGCTCCTGCGCGAGCCCGGGGGCGTGGCCCTGTCCGAGCGCATCCGCGCGCTCGTCATGGACCCCGCGTTCGCGGTGGACCCGCGCGCCGAGGCGCTGCTCTACGCGGCGGCCCGCGCCCAGCTCGTGCGCGAGCGCCTGCGCCCGCTGCTCGACGCCGGCGTCCTTCGTCCTGCTCGACCGCTTCGTCGACTCCTCGCTGGCCTACCAGGGCGCCGGCCGCGAGCTCGGGATCGAGCGAGGTTCGCGCGATCAACCTGCTTCGCCACCGGCTCCCTCCTGCGCCCGACCGCACGCTGCTGTTGCGCATCTCCCCCGCCGATGGCCGCGCCCGTCAGGACGTCCGCGCCTCCGAGCCCGACCGCCTGGAGCGCGAGGACGAGCCCTTCTTCGAGCGCATCGCCGCCGCCTACGACGAGCTCGCCGCCGCCGAGCCCGAGCGCTTTCACGTGCTCGACGCCTCGCTGCCGCCGACCCGCGTGCTCGCCGACGCGCTGCGTGCGATCGAGGACCTACTATGAGTATCGCCGTGCCCCACACGCTCTCGACTGCGACCACCACGGCCGTGTCCACGCCGGCCTTCCCTATGCCTGCATCCGCTCGGGTCCACTCGAGCACGACGGCTACGACGCCGACTGTGACGACACCGGCGTCGACGAGGACTCTGCCGAGCACCACCTCGACGGGCGGGTCGGCGACCGTGCTGAGCACCACCTCGACAGGGGCCGCGGCGGTGAAACCTTTCTCCTCGACGGCCGTTAACGCGGGCGCCCGGGCGCGCGCGCATTCAAGCGGTTCGACACATCTCTCGACCGAGGCCGTCGTGCTTGCCGCGATCGCCGTCCTGCTGCTGCTCGCGTGCGCCGCCTGGGCGTTCGCGCGCTCGCGCGCATATGAGCCGCACTGGTTGCGTCTCGCTGCGCCACGCGATGGCCGAGGCCGGCTATCGCACTTCCGCCACATGGGCCGAATTCACGGACTGGGCCCGCCTCGGCAGATAGCCGCCTGAAGGCCTGTCGGGCCTTCTAAAATGAGAAGTGCGACTCGTTTTTCCGTCCGACCCGGGCGGGATGATGCTCGGCCCAAGCAAACAGAGTCGAGTGGGCGTTCGTCGTGCGGCGGCGGCGCGGAAGGAGCATTGCCGATGGACACAACGACGCACCCCACCACCCTTCAGACGGCACCCGGTCGCCGGGCTCGCGATCGAGCGCTTCTTCACCTCGCCGGACACGCATCCGTTCGACGCCATCGAGTGGGAGCTGCGCGACGCGCGGATCGGCCACGGCGATCGCGTCGCGTTCGAGCAGACCGACGTCGAGTTCCCCGTTACGTGGTCGCAGAACGCGACGAACATCGTCACCCAGAAGTACTTCCGCGGTCAGCTCGGCCATCCCGCGCGGGAGCGCTCGGTCAAGCAGATGATCAGCCGCGTCGCCGGCACGATCGCCGGCTGGGGTCGTGAGCGAGGCTACTTCGCCTCGAACTCCGACGCGGACGCCTTCGAGGCCGAGCTGACCCACATCCTGCTGCACCAGATGGCCGCGTTCAACTCGCCCGTCTGGTTCAACGTCGGCTTCGAGGAGTCCCCGCAGTGCTCGGCCTGCTTCATCCTGTCCGTGCAGGACACGATGGAGTCGATCCTCGAGTGGAACACCCACGAGGGGATGATCTTCCGCGGCGGCTCCGGCTCGGGCATCAACCTGTCGAACATCCGCGGCTCGATGGAGCATCTCGCCAAGGGCGGCACCGCATCCGGGCCCGTCTCCTTCATGCGCGGTGCCGACTCCTGGGCGGGCACGATCAAGTCCGGTGGCAAGACCCGTCGCGCGGCGAAGATGGTCGTGCTCGATGTCGACCACCCCGACATCCGCGAGTTCATCTGGTGCAAGGCACGCGAGGAGGACAAGGCGCAGGCGTTGCGCGACGCCGGCTTTGACATGTCGATCGACGGCGACGGGTTCAAGTCGATCCAGTACCAGAACGCCAACAACTCGGTCCGGGTCACCGACGAGTTCATGCAGGCCGTAGCGGAGGACCGCGAGTGGCACCTCACGTCCCGCGTCACCGGCGATCCGGTGGGCCAGCCGGTCAGCGCACGCGAGCTGATGCGCGAGATCGCCGAGGCCGCCTGGCGCTGCGCGGACCCGGGCGTGCAGTACGACACGACGATCAACCGCTGGCACACCTGCCCCGTCTCGGGCCGGATCAACGCGTCTAACCCGTGCAGCGAGTACATGCACGTCGACGACTCCGCCTGCAACCTCGCCTCGCTGAACCTGATGAAGTTCCGCCGCGCCGACGGGACGCTGGACGTCGAATCCTTCGAGCACGCCGTCGACATCGTGCTGCTCGCGCAGGAGATCGTCGTCTCACCCTCCAGCTACCCGACCGAGGAGATCGGCGCCAATGCGCGCGCATTCCGTCAGCTGGGCCTCGGCTACGCCAACCTCGGCGCGTACCTGATGAGCAACGGCATGCCCTACGACTCCGACTCCGGACGCGACACGGCGGCAGCGATCACCGCGCTGATGACCAGCCGTGCCTACCGCGAGTCCGCGCGCGTCGCCGGCACTCTCGGACCGTACGAGCGCTACGCCGAGAACCGCGCCGAGCACAACCACGTGATGGAGATGCACCGCGACGCCGCGTACGCGATCCCAAAGACCGACAGCACCGACACGGAGCTGCTCGCGGCCGCGTGCCGCTCGTGGGACGAGGCCGTGGAGCTCGGCGAGCGCAATGGTTATCGCAACGCGCAGGCGACCGTGCTCGCGCCGACCGGGACGATCAGCTTCCTGATGGACTGCGACACGACCGGCGTCGAGCCCGACTTCTCGCTCGTGAAGTTCAAGGAGCTCGTCGGCGGCGGACAGATGACGATCGTCAACCGCACCGTCCCACTGGCGCTCCAGACGCTCGGCTACTCCGAGCCGCAGATCGAGCAGATCGAGGCGCACCTGGCCGAGCACGGCACGATCATCGGTGCGCCCGGCCTCGCCGCCGAGCACCTGCCCGTGTTCGACGTGGCCGTCGGCGAGCGCGCGATCTCCCACATGGGCCACA
Organism: uncultured Solirubrobacterales bacterium; assembly: GCA_963736555.1. Classification (GTDB taxonomy): domain Bacteria; phylum Actinomycetota; class Thermoleophilia; order Solirubrobacterales; family Solirubrobacteraceae; genus Palsa-744. The sequence continues at coordinate 41,758 of CAVTPC010000010.1, read as the reverse complement.
TCAAGATGATGGGCGCGGTGCAGCCATTCATCTCCGGCGCAATCTCCAAGACCGTCAACCTTCCCCAGGACGCCACCGTCGAGGACATCGCCGACGCCTATACCCAGGCGTGGCACCTCGGAATCAAGGCATTGGCGATCTACCGCGACGGCTCCAAGACCGCGCAGGCGCTGCGCACCGACGCGGGCCAGGGCAAGAACGCGAGCGCGGAGGCTAGGACACAGGCAGACATCGACGCGATCGTCGAGCAGGCAGTCGCCAAAGCGCTGGCCGAGGCCGGCCCGCGGCGCAAGCGCATGCCGGTAGAGCGCCGGTCGATCACGCACAAGTTCTCGATCGCCGGCCACGAGGGCTACATCACCGCCGGCATGTACGAGGACGGCACGGTCGGTGAGATCTTCCTCACCGACATCGGCAAGGAGGGCTCGACGCTGCGAGGCATGATGAACTCGTTCGCGACCGCGATCTCGATCGCGCTGCAGTACGGCGTGCCGCTGGAGACACTCGTGCGCAAGTTCAGCTACATGCGCTTCGAGCCCGAGGGGATCACCCAGAACCCAGAGATCCCGTTCGCCAAGTCGATGCCCGACTACATCATGCGCTTCCTCGCCTCGCGCTTCCTCGACCCCGACATCCAGGAGGACCTGGGCATCCTCACGCAGGAGGTGCGTGCGCGCAAGTCCGCCGAGGAGGCCGCCCAGTCGATGATCGCTTCAGACACGGCAGGCCCGAGCGCCGCCGGCGCGACCGAGGACTCCGCCTCACCCTCGCCCGTTGCCGGCACGCCCAGCGCATCCGCCGGCAACGGTGCAGCTGATGCTTCCGCCACCTCGGCGCTGACCGACACACCACCTGTCGTCCCCGCCCGCATGAAAGGACTGGACCTCGGCCCGGCGTGCAGCCAGTGCGGGGGCATGATGCAGCGCACCGGCAGCTGCTACACGTGTTCGTCATGCGGCAACAACACAGGTTGTGGCTGATCAGGCGCTGTAAGAGGCGGGCGGCGAAGGATCTTCCCTGATCGCCGTGATCTCGCTGAGCAGGGATTCGGGGCTGGTGCCGCCGAGCACGCGCAGGCGCGGCAGTCGGTAGGGGTCGCTGGCGGGGCCCGCCCAGCCCGGGACGACCGTGGTCGAGCCGTCATAGCCCGCCGCCCTGACGGCCGCGATGACCGTCGCGTCGTAGTGGCCGGAGGGGTAGCAGAACCAGTTCACGGGGACGCCGTAGCGGTGCTGGACGACAGTCCGCGCCGTGGAGACCTGGTAGGCGAGCTGTTCTGCGTCGAGGGTGATCAGGTCGGCATGGCTGAAGCCCTGCGTATCGAGCTCCCAGCCGGCTGCGACCAGTTCCCGGACCTGAGCTTCGGACAGTCCGCCCTGGGATGGGGGCAGGCCCGTCAACTGCAGGTTCTCATCGCCGACCCAGCCCAGGCGGCGCAGCACGGGCAGGGCGTTTGAGTACTGCGAGCGATAACCGTTGTCGAAGCTCACCACGATCGGTTTGCCAGGAGGCAGCGGCGTGCCGTGCTTCCAGTAGGACCACAGCTGATCGAGCGTGACCGCGTGATACCCCGCGTTCGCAAGCGCCTGCATCTGCGCAGCGAATTCGCTCGCGGACACGTACAGCCCGGGGAATGGGGCGCCCGCCGGGGGCGGGTTGATCACGTGATACATCAGGATCGGCGCCCGCTCGGTTCCGGGCTTGCCGGTCCCCGTGCCCGTGCCGGCCGTGGAGCGCGCCGTGCTCCGCGAAGGGCTCGTGGAGGCAGGATGGCGCGCCGAGGCGCGCGATCCCACAACTCGGGGGGTGGATGCGGCGGGGCCCCCTCCACTGCCCAGGAGTACCACCGCCGCCACTGCCGCGGCCACGAACACCAGGCTCAGACCGGCAAGCGTACGACGGCGGCGGCGCGCCAGCTCCAGGCGACGTGCTTCGCGACGCGCCAGACGACGCTCGCCGTCCAGCCGGTACTCACGATCCGCCTCACTGCCCACCGGAGGTACTCTCGCACGTCCTCGATGCCCGGATCCACCCAGACGTCACCGGCCCACGACAGGCCGGTGACACCGGGACCCGCGCCAAGAACCCTTGCCTGCGTCTACGGGTTCAGACGCTTCTTCAGTGCGCTCGCCGCGGAGAACTTCGCTGCCTTGCTGGCGGAGATGTTGATCGTCTCGCCAGTGGACGGGTTACGCCCCTGGCGAGCAGCCCGATGGCTGACGCTGAACTTGCCGAAGCCTGCCAGCGCGACCTCACCCCCAGCGGCCAGCTCGTCCGTTACCGCCTCGATCGCCGCCTCCAGGGCCTCGCGGGCATGGCTTGCGGCCATCCCCGTCTTCCCCGCGACCTTGTCGGCCAGATCGTTCTTGGTCATTGGCACTCCCTTCTCGGGTTCGTTACTGACCGCAGGCTAACCGCTGGCGAGGACGATGGCACGCGAAATTGCCCGATCTGGACTCGATAGAAGCCCTAATTTCCGGGATTCCCGTCCACACGGCCCCGAATTCAGGGCGATTTCGGCCGAAGTTCGCGCATGCCGGACGGATGGAGAGCGGCGCGTCTGGCAGCCGTAGATGGCTGCTCGAGGCCGCGCATGGCCGCAGAATCAGGCCGAAACGCGTGCCGGCGGGGCCAGGCGGCGCTCGGGCGCGGACGCACGACCGAGCCGATCAGGCTGAGACCCGCGCGGGCGGAGCCACGTGGCGCTCCTCGCTCCCCGGTGCTGGCCGATCTCTGATCGGCTGAGGAGCCAGGCGTCCCGCGGCGAGGGCCGCCCACAGCACCGAAAGCCAGCAGGCGCATGCAAGCGTCACATGCACCCACACGAGCTCGGTCGGCAGGTGCGTCTCGTACTGGTCGAGCCCCACCGCTCCCTGCACCGCGAGCAGCACGCACAGAACCGTCAGCGAGCGCTGCACCGTCGGCGTGGCAGGGCGCCGGCGCGCCAGCCACCACAGGGCCACCACGGCGATGCTGAACACGAACGCGATCTCCGCGTGACGGTGAATGACGAAGTCCATCGTGCCGCGCCCGTCGAAGCTCAGCCGATTGATCTTCTGGCCCGGTTCGCCGCCCGCGTGGGGGCCCGCCGCGGTGGCAGCCGTGCCAGCGAAGATGGTGAGCGCGCCAAGCGCCACGAGCCCGCGCGCGCCCTTGACGATCGTGGGATCGGTCGCAGTGCTGCCCTGACCGTCAGCCGGGCGGAGCGGCACGAGCAGCGCACGCCAGCGGCGAGCAGCGCCGCCCAGGATGCCACCCAGCCGGGCCTGGCGCCGGTCTTCCGCCGCCGCGTCCTCGAGGGGCTCTTGCCGGGCGCGCCACACGAGTACGACCGCGGCGATGAGGATCAGCATCGACAGCGCGAAGTGGGCCATCACCCAGCCGTAGTCGAGCTCGCCGCGCACCGTCAGACCGCCGAGCACCGCCTGGGCGAGCACGCCGAGCGGGAGCAGCGCGCCCAACCACATCAGATCGCGCCGGTAGGGCCGGCGGCGCAGGGCGCCCAGCCAGGCCAGACCCGCGGCGATACACACGGGCACTGTGATCAGCCGGTTGGAGAACTCGATCACCGCGTGGGTTCGCAGTGGCGGATAGACGTTCCCGTAGCACTTTGGCCAGGTGGGGCAGCCGAGTCCGGATCCGCTCAGGCGCACGGCGGCACCCGTGAGCACGATCAGCGTGAGCGCGCCCAGCGCGATGTATGCCACGACCGCGTACTGCTTGGGGGTGAGGGTATAGCCGTCGGTGCGTTCGCGCAGGCGTTCCCAGCGGGTGCTCGTCGCGGTGCTCACCAGCATAAGTCTGCCAACTCCCGTGCGAGTGTTCACCGCCCGTGGCGATAATGGGCCGAGTGGACATTGTGATCGATGCGCGCGGCAGCGCGGCGGCGCCAGCCCTGTGGGCGATCCCGGGCGTAGTCGATGTCTGGCGGGCGGACCTGAGCGCGGCTGCAGAGAGCGCGACGGCAGACGGGCTCATGGACCTGCTGTGCGAGGAGGAGCGCGCGCGCGCCGCACGGATTGCCGTGGAGCACAGGCGGGTCCTGTGGGCACGCTCGCGCGGCATGCTGCGAGCGCTGCTCGGGCGCTACCTCGAGGCCGACCCGCGCGAGCTGCGGTTCGCGCTGGGCGCACACGGCAAGCCTGCGCTGTATGGCGATGCAGGTGGGGCGTCGGGCCTGCGCTTCAACCTGTCGCACTCGGGCGAGCTGATGTTGGTGGCCGTGACCGCCGGGCGGGAGGTGGGTGTCGATGTGGAGCTTGTCAGCGACCGTCGCCCGGCCGATTTCCTGCGCGAGTGGACCGTGCGCGAGGCGATCGTCAAGTGCCTGGGTGTTGGGCTGGGCGCGATGCGCGCGGAGGCAGGTGGATACCACGTGCACTCGTGCCGAACCCCGTGCAGGGCGGCTGCGAGCGAGGGCGACCTGGGCATCGGGCAGTGGACAGCCGCGGTGGATGTCGGTCCCCGCGCGGTCGCGACCGTCGCGGTGCAGGGCGGCGAGGCGTGCGAGTTGTCCTGCCGAACCCTGGCGGACGAGGCTCAGGTGCTGTACTCGAACGGCAGCTCGCCGGCCAGCTCGCTCAGGCGCGGGGCGGCGGAGTCGCGCTCGGAGACGATCAGCTCGGAGACGGGCAGCGGCCACTCGATCGCGATGTCCGGGTCATCCCAGGCGATCCCGCGCTCGATCGCGGGGTCGTAGTAGGCGGTCTGCTTATAGATCACGTCGGCGATGTCCGACAGCACGCAGAACCCGTGGGCGAAGCCGACGGGGACGTAGAGCACGCGCATAGTCTCGTCGTCGAGCTCGACCCCCTCCCACTGTCCGTACGTGGGCGAGCCGCGGCGCAGATCGACGGCGACGTCGAGGATCCGTCCGCGCGCGCAGCGCACGAGCTTGGCGACGCCCGCGCCGATGTGGAAGTGCATGCCGCGCACGACGCCTCTGCTGGAGCGCGAGTGGTTGTCCTGGACGAACTCCTCCCACGCCGGGATGCCGGCTGACTCGTGCCACTCCCGGCGGTAGGTCTCGGTGAAGAACCCGCGCTCGTCGGCGTACACGGCGGGCTCGATCACGGTCATGTCGGGCAGGCGGAAGGAGATGGTGCGCATGGGGCGAGAGCGTATCCGGCCCGCGCGTGGGAGGGTATGCCAGGGGCTATGCCGGAGCGGGCGGCGTCGTGAACGTCTCATCCGAGCCGTACTGTGCGCGGGGCCTTCGGCGTTCAGGCGCCGACCTCAGGCAACTAACATACGCAGGCGTAACTAATGCTAACGTATGTTATAGTACGGAGCATGGACCCGTACAGCTGGCCGCTCGTCGATGAGTTCCTCGATCGCGAGGACGAGCTCGCGCGCTTGGAGGAGTGGTGGGAGAGCCCCGAGCGCATGCCGATCAACATGTACGGACGGCGCCGCATTGGAAAGTCGTGGATGTCGCGACGATTCGCCCACAACAAGCCCGCGGTGATCCTGGCCTCGGAGCAGCTCGCGCCGGGGACCCAGCTCTCGCGGTTCGCGGCGCTGCTGGAACCTGGACTCGGTGTACGACCGGAGATCCCCGATCTGTCCACGCTGTTTCGCGTCGTCTACCGGCTCGCGAGCAAAACCAGGGTGCTCGTGGTCATAGACGAGCTCCCCTTGCTGCTCCCTGGTACCGAGGCGGAGATCGAGCGAGCGCTCAGCTCAATTCAGGCGGTGATGGAGGAGGAGCGCGATAGCTCGCGACTGAAGCTGATCCTGTGCGGTTCGGCAATCGCACAGATGCAAGCGCTGATGTCAGAGCGCGGCCCCCTGCATGGGCGTCTGCGAGCGCTGGAGATCCGTCCTTTGCGCTACCCCCAGGCACAAGGGTTCCTCGACACGCTCGATCCCGTGCGGCGCATCGAGCGCTTTGCGATCGCCGGCGGCATGCCCCGATACCTGAGCGAGCTCGGGCGAGGAGCCCTGGAGAACGTGATCTGCTCACGCGTCCTCGATCGCGACGGCCCGCTGTGGAATGAGGCGCGCGCGGTTCTGGAGCAGGAGCTGACACAGCCGGGCGTCTACTTCTCGATTCTCGAGCAACTCGCTACCGGGGAGAAGCAGGTCGAGCGAATCGCATCCGGCGCCCGAATCGAGAACGCGACCGTCAGTCGCTATCTGGCGACGCTCGCCGAGTTGCGGATCGTCCACCGCAAGCTCCCCGCCGGCGCCGCGCCCTCCAGCCGTGGAGGCCACTGGGAGCTGAGCGATCCGTTCCTGCGCTTCTGGTTTCGCTTCGTCTTCCCCTTCCAAGCCGAGCTCGAGAGCGGCCTCAAACCCAAGGACCTGTGGCAGAGCACCGTCGAGCCCGCGCTGAGCGATCACGTGGCGCCCGTATTCGAGGATCTCTGCCGCGACTGGACGCGCACACGCTATGGACGGGCGGCGCAGCGCTTCGGCGGCTGGTGGGGCAACGCTCGTAACGACCTGCGCCGCACCGGACAACGCACGACCGAGGAGATCGACATTGTCGGACTCGCCGGCTCTCGGGTGACGGTGATCGGCGAGTGCCGCTGGCGTAACAAAACAATGGACGGCGCCATCCTCGGGGAGATCGACAACTACAAGCTTCCCGCGCTGCGCCAAGCCGGCTATGAGATCGACGGGGACCTGCAGGTCCTGCTGTTCTCACGCAGCGGCTACAACGACACGCTCAGGCGGGCGGCGTCTGCGAATGGGCGTCTACGGCTCGTGAGCATCAACGAGATGGGGGACCGCCCGCAGGAGTAAGTACCACCCCACCGACAGACCGCGGGTCGGCGCTTGGGCTAGAGGATCTTCACGGCGATCGTCTGCGTGAACGTCTTGCCGTCCACCACGGCGGTCAGCGTGGCATCGACGCCGTTGTGCTTGCGGATCAGTCCCAGCAGCCTCGGGGCAAGGCGGATCGGCAGGTGGCTGGTCGTGTTGCCCGGCAGGCTGAACTTGCTGTTGCCGACGCTTGCCTGGTGGCCCCCGAAGCTCATCGTGGAGACCCCATTGCAACCGGTGGCGGGCCTGCAGTAGATGGCCACCGCGACGATCCGCTGGGCGTTGATGCCGTCTGTCTGGGGACTGATCCTGATGACCGGCAGCGGAGCGGGGCGACCAGCCGTTCCTCCCGTGCAGATGTGCGTTGCATTCGGGCCGGTTCCGAGCGTGACGCTCATCATCAGTTCCGCGCCGCGGTTGACCGCGAAGCCTTCGTTGGCGCTCAGTTCCGAGGGGGACAGGGTCGCGCCGTTGCCCGTGCCGTTGTTCTTCAGGAACGAGTCCATCGTGGATCTGCTGACCGAGCCCATCACCTGGTAGGGCACTCCGGCGCGGTAGACGTTGGGCACGTATCCGCCCTCGTCGTTGAAGGCGACGTAGTCGCCCGCGCTCACGCATAGGTTGATGGGTTCATAGGTGCTAACCGTCGATCCGCTCGCGCCGTTCTGCCCGCAGACCGGGATTTCGAAGGCCTGGGAGGTGATGTTGACCTTGACGCCGGTCCCGCCGGGCAGCGGGGAAAGGTCCTGGAAGTGGATCTGCGTCAGAGGCGAGGGGCCGCCGGAAGCAGCCTGAGCGCAGCCCTCCAAACTGACCTTCACGGCCTGGCCGGCGGCAGGGGCCTGGACTGAGCCGGCGGCCGACGCGACGTTCCAGAGGACCGTGTCCGCGCCGTAGTGGAACGTGTGGAAGAGCCCGTTGGGAGCTTCCGGGTTGGGCGGCACAGGCGTGTAGGTGCCCTGGTAGGCGAGATTTTCGGCGGTGTTCAGGGTGGCTGGCACCGACAGGGGACTGCCGAAGGTCGTGATGGCGCCCCGGCCGCTTGCAGGCGCCAGAAGCGCCAGGAGGCCGGCAAGCAGGAGACCTGCCGCCAGCTGGCCAACCCTCCGTCGCGAACTGGGACTGGCTGCATGGCTGAGCATCGCCATTTGAATCGGCAGATGGATGGCACGCTTAAGATCATGCGCAGGTTCTTCGACGCATAGACCTGCCCAGACGTCTCGACAGTCTGAGAACGCGAGCCCACGCTGGCGGCGAGCCAAGGCGCGGTGACCGCGGCCCGGCGCTTGGGCTTAGAAATTGGTGTGCAGCCGGCGGTAGCGAGCATAGCGGCCTCGCTGCACCACTTCGATTGCACCGCCGGCCCGGCGGCATGCTCAAGTGCCCCGAGAGCCTGGACGATCGCACCGGGCACGGGATCGAGGATGCGCTCGTGATGCCTGAACGTCTGCATTTCAACGGATACTTTAGCCTGGATCCACCGGCTGGCTGGTGGTGGGCGTGGTTTTGGCGGGTTTGGGTGGGGTTGGCGTCGTGTGGTGGGCGTCTGGTGTCTCGTCCGCTGATCTGACGCGGGTTGCGTTGCATTTCCGGGGCTCTTGAGTGTGTTTTCGCGCAGCGGTAACTCGTCTGGGTGGGACGGGCGGGGTTGTTCGTATCGTCGGCGTTGAGGGGTTTTGTTCAGGTGGGCGCGGGGAGCACTCGGATGCGGGTGAGCGCACTGGTGAAGTCGGTCTTCCACGGCCAGCGGGCGGGAAGATGAAGCGTCCACCGGCGGGCGGTGTGGGTCAGCCGGCCGGGGATCTGCAGTAGCCGGCGGCGGAGGGTGCGTGCGGTGCGGACGGTGTTGCCGGGCAGGCCGATTACCGTGGTCCATCGGTTCAGGTTGTGCGCGAGACAGGCGATCACGGTCCAGGCGCTGTTGGCGTTGAACTGGCCGGAGGGGAAGTGCGCGAGGGCTTGGTCTTTGAGGTCGCGGATCGTGAGCTCGACGACGGCGTGCTGGCGGTGCTCGGCCTCGACGAGGGTGATGTCCTCGGTACGGTTGGTCAGGAACGGGAAGTGCCACCAGTCGGGCCACAACTCGGCCTGTGCTCCCACGAGCCGGGTGCGTCTGACGATCATCCGCTTGGCGCCGTAGGTCGTTTCGGCGATCTGTGCCTTCCCGCCCTTGGGGTAGTCCTCCAGGGTCTGCCAGGCGGAATCGGGGATCGCCTGGATCTGTTCGGCCACGCCCTTCTGCATGCGGATGCTGATCGAGTAGACCCACCCGGCGTTCTCCAGGCGTTTCATCAGGGCGTTATTCCAGAACGCCGAGTCGGCGCGCAGGAGCTTCTCGCCACCAGCGCCCGCGCGAGCGACCCTCGCGATCAGCTCCTCAGCGAAACGCAGCACTCCACGGCTCGAGTTCGCCTTGCCCTTGCGCAGGCGGATGTGCAACACCTCGCCCGTTCCAGCGCGGCTGGCGAGCAGCGGGTGATACCCGCGCTTTTTGGTGTATCCGAAGCCGGCGCCCTGCTTCTCGTGGCCGTAGATCTCACCGATGAAACTGTCGACGTCGACCACGAGCCGCTCCTTGCCCGGGCCGGCACCGGCCCGCCACGCGCGCTTGAGCGTCTCAGCGAGCAGCCGGTCGAGCTGGCGGACATTGCCCGAAGGTAAACGCCCGCAGGAACGTCCCCAATGTCGATGGCGCCGGAAGCCACCCGCCCAACAGCCGGCGCGTGCGCCCTGCGCGCAGCACATCGCAATCATCGATGCAATCGCCGCCGAGCAACATCGCGTAGATCAACGCCATCACCTTCCGCCCCGCGTTCGCGGCCCCCGGCCGATCACCACGAAGCGTCACCAGGCGGCCCGTGAGAGCCTCGATCCCGAGCCGCCCCGCGAGCGTCCCGACGAGCACGATCCCGGCATCCGAGACGACCCGCTCATCGTCAAAGACGACCTCAACACCATCCAGTCCGACCGCCGCGTCAACATGCACCATCTGAGTGACCTCCTGATCCCGGGCCGCGACAGCCGCAATCTGTCACTACCAAGCCCGATCAGGAGGTCATTCTTCGCTCACCACCGGACAACACCGGTGGATCCAGGCTAAAACAGGCGGGCCATTTGCGCGGTAGACTGAGCAGCCATGAGCTTCGCAAGGATCACAGTGCGAGCCGATCAGATGGGTGGCGTTCCATGCATCCGTGGTCTGCGGATTCCGGTCGCGACCGTGGTCGGGATGCTCGCTGACGGTATGAGCAATGCGGAGATCCTCGCGGCATACCCGGACCTGGAGGCCGAGGACATTCGCGAGGCGATGCGCTACGCCGCAGAGGCCGTCAGTGAGCGCGAGCTGCCGCTCGTCGCCTCCGCGTGAAGTTCCTGATCGACAATGCGCTATCGCCAGTGGTCGCCGAGCGCCTGACAGCTGCGGGACACGACGCCACGCATGTTCGCGATTACGACATGTAGGCAGCCAGCGACGATGAGATCTTCGTCCATCACGATGCGGCGGACCAAAGTCGCTGGGAGTCATCGTGCCGGCGAGGGCCTCCTGCGAGCACCCAATCGATCGTCAGATGATCTCTACCGGCACAGCAACGATCAACACCCCGGTCGGTCAACAAGCGAGTCACAGGCCAGTGCACCACATCACACCCCACCACCCGAACGGAAATCACAACTAGAGTGACTTGTCACACCCTGGCGTGGAAGAGCGCCAAACCCACGCGAGCCGAACCGGCGCGCGCTGACCGGACTACAGCTCTGAGCGTTTCCGATCGAATGGATAGCGGCGGCGCACGAACGCGGCGCAGTGCGGCACTGTGAAATCGATCGTGCCCCGTCGGGGCGCGTAGATGACGGCGTTGCGCATCAGCTCGTCACGGACCGGTGACAACGAGGTCGGCTTGCGCCCAAGAAGCTCAGCGACCCGCCTGCTCTGCTGTGGACCATCGCCGAGCGCTGCCATCGCACCCACGTAGACCTTCTCTGCGCCCGTCAATCGCCCGATGCGTCCCTCGAAGAAGCTCTCGTCGAGATCGGCCTCCACGAGCAATCTGGCGGCGATAGTGTCATCCAAGGTAATGCGCGTGCCGGTGTTCAACGACCACGCACGACGCCCGTACTCCTGGATGAAATAGGGGTAACCCTCAGTATATGCGAGAACCTCATCAACCCCGTCGGCGTCCCAGGACACACCCTGCTGCTCCGCGGGCTCGATGAGTGCGTCGCGCGCCGCCGATTCGGAGAGCTTCCCGATCGCGGGATACACGAACATCCGCTCGGCATAGGACTTGGCCTCGGCGGTCAGTGACGGGATGAGCGGAAGGCCGGCACCGACAAAGGCGACCGGCAGGCGACGCTGCTTGGCCCTGTGCAGCGCCATGATCAGCGCCTCATAGTCATTCCGGCTCAGGTTTTGGATCTCGTCCAGGATCAATGCAAAACCGAGCCCCGACTCGTGTGCCGCCTCACCCACCGCCACGAGCAGATCGCGCAGGTCTTCGACCAAGTCGCCGGAGTCCGCGATCCCCGCCACGGCGGACACATCGAGCTTGAAGGACACATCGCCGACCGTCACCTCAAATGCCTTCAGGGCGCCGAGCGCTCTGCGCAGCATCTCACCGGCGCGCTTGCGGGCGCTCATCTGCAGCAGCGCCTTCCGAGCAGTACGGCCGATCAGCGTGGCCAGCGATGTGCTGCGCCCGACCTCCTTGGTCTCGGCAGGCCACCCGGCTTCCTGGCAGAAGACCTCAAACTCGTTGAGCAGAACCGTCTTGCCCACGCCACGAAGGCCGGTGATCAAAACGTGCCGCTCGGTGCCCCCGGCCGTCAACTGCGACACGATGCTCGCGAGGCGCGCAAGCTCCGCGTCGCGACCGGTCAGCGCCGGTGGACGAACACCAGAATCGGGGGTATACGGGTTATACGTACCTTTGCCTCGCGCCACGTTCAGACTTGCTTTCTCGCGGTTTATAGGGCAGTATAGGGCAAACTGCTATATATGGGAATACTAGCCCATACATCACGAGACCGATACGCAAGGCAGACCAACTGCCGCCCAGTGCGCGCCATCCGCTTGACAGGCGTTATACACGCTTGATGTTTTATCGCCCTCTTGGTAACTGCTGTATGGGTTCCGGTGTCGTAAAGCCGGAGAGTCCGCCTTCGTTTGTGGAATCCTGATACTTCAGTTCGCCGCCGAGTCGTGCATAACTGCAATAATCTCCACTTGGAGAGAGGGTTTTGTTCGTGCCGATCCCTCCTTCGCTCATCCATTCCAGCCCACCTGTATGACCACCCGGAGTCGGCAGGTATCCGGCACCTACGTCGCTACAGGCTTCGGATGGTGAGCCAAGTCCCCCGGTCTGCCAGCACGTCGAGTCGCCGTTGCCATACCAATAGAAGCTCGACGTAGCGGACGCCACCGAGGCAACACCCAGGAGCAGAACAACGGCCGACAACACCACGAGCATCGTGCGGCGAGCCATAGGGATGCGCCGGTGCCAATCGCCTTGGTTGAGCAAAACGCCCTCTGATGTCGCAGCTGCGTCCCGACCCGTCATGCTTGCCTCCTCGTGCGACGGCCCAGCCCAGGGCATGGCCGATACGTCCACGAAGAGTCGCCTCGCAACCAGTCAGGACACGCGGGGGGTTGCCGGCGGCCATCGAGTAGGGGTTTGCGAGCTGATCCACGACCAGGAGGATGATCTGGCTGGATTGCGTGAGAAGGTTGCTATCTCTTGCGTGAAGTGGCTATTATCTTGTGCGTATGATGGTTAGTGCCAGTGCGACCCAATACCGGCCGCGTCTGATCGACCCACTGCTGGACGAGCTGCTCGCGCAGCTGCCCGCGATGCTGGTGCTCGGCCCTCGCACGGCGGGCAAGACGACGACCCTGGCGCGACGCGCGGCGACGGTCGTAAGGCTCGATCGGCAGACGGGGGCAGCGGCGTTTCGAAGCGGATCCCGACGTTGCGCTGCGTGGTCTTCCCGAGCCGGTGCTGCTCGATGAGTGGCAGCACGTGCCGGGGGTCCTCGGCGCGGTCAGACGCGCCGTCGAAGCCGACCCTCATCCGAACCGCTTCTACGTCACGGGTTCCGTGCGTGCCGAGCTGGAGCACGAGGTCTGGCCGGGAACCGGCCGGCTCGTACGCCTGACGATGTATCCGATGACGGTCGCAGAGCAGCTCGGTCACAGCGGCCCACTCCTGCTCGACAAGCTCGCGAACGGCCAAGAGCTGACCGTTCCCGAGGATCCTCCAGACCTACGCGGCTACATCGAGCTCGCGCTGCGCAGCGGCTTCCCCGACGCGGCCCTGCGCCTGACAGGCCGCGCACGAGAGATGTGGCTGGAGAGCTACATAGAGGATCTGCTCAGCCATGACGTGGAGCAGCTCGAGGAGACCCTCGGCAGACGACGGGACACGCAGCGGCTGCGCCGCTACCTGGAGGCGTACGCGCTCAACTCCGCCGGTGTCGCCGAGCACAAGACGATCTATGACGCCGCCCAGGTCAACAAGGCGACGGCTCGCGCCTACGACGAGCTCCTCGCGAGCCTGCTGATCGCCGAGAACGTACCGGCGTGGACGTCAAACCGGCTCAAGCGACTCGTTCACCGGCCCAAGCGCTACCTGATCGACGCAGCGTTGATCGCCACGGCGCTGCGGCTCGACGAGCAGGGAGTGATAAACGACGGCGATCTGCTGGGCCGCATCCTCGACACCTTCGTCGCCGCCCAGCTGCGTCCCGAGCTGGCGATCTCCGCGACCCGCCCACGACTGCACCATCTGCGCACAGAGCAGGGCCGGCACGAGATCGACCTGATCGCCGAGCTCGCGGGGCAGAGGGTCGTCGGCATCGAGGTCAAGGCCAGCTCCGCCCCAACGCTCAAGGACGCCAAGCACCTGCGCTGGCTGCACGACGAGCTCGGCGAGCGCTTCCTCGCAGGCATCGTCCTGCACACAGGCCCGCGCGCATACGAGCTCGACAAGAAAATCACCGCCGCGCCGATCGCCGTTCTATGGGGATAAGTCAACCTGGGGCATCCGAAGCACAGCTCGCTTCCGATGCCATGGCGATCAGGTCGCGACCTGGACTGCATGTGTCGAACGGCCCGATGGTCGAGAAGAAGGCACGTACTCGTACTCGTCCTCTGCCCCGACGTAGGACCAGCACCTCATCGTAGGTGCCGGCATTCCCATCGCGCTTCGCGCAGGCATGCGCGATCCGACGGCACTTCCCCACGACGAACCGGGGCGCGGGGTACTTCACGTGCAACTGAACGACGGCCCGCTTCCTCCAGGGTCATGGCCAGACCGGAATGGGCGTCTTTGGCTTCGTGACCACAGCCTGAGCCTGGCAATCCGCCCACGAGGATGCATCTGGCTCTGGCCAGATCTATCGCGTGCTGCAACCCTGCCCGGCGAGAGCCTGCTGGTGATGAACAAGCCGCTGCCCCAGCTCAACTCGACTCCTGCCACTACCGTGGACCGCATGACACCCCACCACCCGAGCGGAAGTCACGATCGGGGTGATTGCTACACCCTGGCGTCGACAAGCACCGAGCCCACGGACGGCAGGCCAAGACGTCGAACCCGTGGATTTAGGTGGTGCTTCCCCCGTATAAAGATAGCTGCTCAAACGCACCGTGCGGACGAAAGTTGTAGCAAGTCACCTACAGAGATTTGGCCTGCTCGACCGCTTGGTCGATCTCGTGCTGGAGCTCTTTCGCGACCACGGGATCGCCAATACCGGCCTGCATACCGGCACCCGCGAGGACGATCTCACCGGCGACCGACGTCATGGGCAGGATCTCTTTGCCGGTCGCAACGAAAAGACCGGTCGGTCCGTCGTAATCAGAGAACTTGAGCTTCAGCATGACTCTCAGTATAGACCGCCCTGTGTTCGCGTCAACGTCGGGTGCCTTTAGATGAAGCCCTGATGGTCTCGACCAGCAGCTCGGCGAGAGGTTGAAGATCACGCCGCCCCGTCTTGGTGATCGCTCGACCGAGGGCCACTCTGGTCTCCCGCGACGGGTCGGTGGCTACGGCCAGAACACCACAGCGAACCAGGGTGTGATTCAGGACCAGCCAAGCGGTGCGACCATTCCCATCCTCCCACGGATGAATGGCGACGATCTGGGCATAGATCCGCACAGCCGGCAGTACCGCGTCACGCAGCGGGATCTCATCAGAGCGCTGACCCCGCAGTGCCAGATCGGCGACATCACGTTCGAGACGCGTGAATGCTCTGCCGATGGCGCGCCGGATCTGCTTCGGAGCGCTCCCGGACTGGACTCGCATCTGCGGCTGGCCACGCGCGCCCGGTCCCCATACGGGATAGGTGACACCTGGATGATCGAGTCCCCGAAAGCTCAGGGTCTTTTCACCGAAGACGGGTTCGAAGACTCCTCGGTGGATCAGCTCCAGATCGCCAGCGCACAGCGATCCACCATCGGCGGCTTCGGTCCCCAGGATCGCGGCGACACGCATGATCTCCTCGACGAGCCGCCTACTCGTCTCCTCCGGCGTCAGGTTATCGGCGCAGAAGTATGCCGACCCATCACGGTCGCGAGGCTTCGAGAACGTCGTCCGGGCGGCGTCAACCGCGCGCGCCTGGCGCTTTTGCTCCTCACGAGTGACGGGTCGCAGAAATCTGTTCTGGCGCGACCTCGCAGACGCTTGGCTCGACTCGTCCTTTCCATCATTCATGTCCCGAGAGTGCCAGACTCACAGGACATAACCACCACGGACGGCACCCCTCAGACCGGAACGGGCGCTTTGGCTTCGTGACCACAGCCTGAACCTGACAGTCCGCCCACGAAGATGCAACTCGACACCCGCCACAACCCCTGCACCGCATGAAAGCCTCTTTATCTGGCCAGAACACAGGACATGTCTGGGGTTGCCAGGAAACGCGGGATGCTCTAAACTCCTGTTGGACCCTCACCAGCGAAAGAGCCCCTGGGCTCTGCCGTGCAAGCGGCTAGCTGACGGGGGTCTTATTCGTTGCCGGACACCTCGATCTCCGTTTCTGAAGAGATTTTGTCTTGGAGCAGGATCTGGGAGCGGCCGTCGTTGCGCTCCCACTTGCGCTGGATTGCCCAAGTGCAGTAGTCGGCGACCACGAGACACGGCTCGCTCATGTTCGGCCAGAACGCGACACGGTGGGTGCATTGCGCGGACGCACGAACTGCCTCATCGACGGCGACGTGGAACGCGCCCCTGCGCTTGCGGGTCCCGAGATCCGAGGCGACAGCCAGCAGCCGATCGCCCGGTTGCGCAATGTCGCGGGCGATCCGCGCGAAGTGCTCATGCCAGACGTGACCATAGAGGTCGTGCGGGTTGCGCATCGCCTCAGGAATCGAGCGCTTCCTGACGATTGTCGCGTCGATCCTCAACTCACAGCGAGCGAGCGTTTGGAAGACGGCGTCTCGGACGGATTGCGGGTCCTCCGTGGCGTGCAGGACGGCGCCGAGATGCACGCCTCGCCAAGCCAGACGCCGCCGCAGCGCCTGGAGTCGGTCACCGGCCTGACAGTTGCTCATCGTCACGGTGGCGAGGATGAAGTACCGACTGGCGCCGGGTCCGTCGGAGAAATCAAAGTTACCAAGTCGCAGTTAATCGGTGGCGAGAAGGCGTGGATCGGCACCAAGGTCGAGACGCATGCTCGTGGCAGGGACCCCGGTGTTCTCTCTGGCCCGCGCGAGGCGCTCCTGCTCCGCACGCGACCGGTTCTCCACGAACCCCTGGCGTTCGTACCACACGCGCTGCGTGTCAACCGCATCGGCGATGACGAACCGTATGGTCACCTGCTCGCTCATCAAAACGGCCTTGCGGATCACGGTCTGCATGAGGGCATGGCCGAAACCGTGACCGGCGAAGCGATGGTCTGTGCCGATCATTCCTATCCGCAGGGCCCCGAAGTCGGCTCCCCATGTCTGCTGCATCGCGCCGGCTCGCTGCTCGCCCGTGGTGAGCCTGATGTGGCTGAGCGTGAGAGTGACGTAGGCGAGAATCACGCCGGGCGCCAATTGCGGGTCGAGCGCAAGATAGGTGGTGCTCGTCCCGGCCTGCGCTCCGGGAACGGCGCCGTGAGCGAGGAACTCGCGGACCATCAGCTCGCCAGGGTCCGGCCGCTCGTCGGTGTACCGCACCACGCAATCGAAGCGCTCCAGGGCCTGCGCCAACTCGTCATCGATCGATGACTCCAGCCGAGCCACACTCAACGCCACGCGACCCGGCCCCTAGTGAAGCAGCTCGCTCGCGGTCCTGCTTGTCTGGACCGCCGCCGCAGCCTTGACCGCCGCGCGCAACTGTGCCTGACTGGCGGCTGGCGGGGCATCCTGGAGATCGCGCAAGAACTCCTCCGCATCGCTATCTTTGAATGTGACCGGCTCACCCAAGCTGACGGCCCGCACCTTGATCTTGGTGGCATCGACAAGCATGTACCCCAGGATACTCCATCTGGATGCCTGGGCCGACCGTCCGTCGGACACGCGGCAGTCGATACCGGGACGGGCGTTTCGGCTTCGTGACCACAGCCTGAGCCTGGCAATCCCACTCACGGGAGATGCAACTCGACACCAGCCATGACCCGTGCGCTGCGGGACAGGAAGTCCGCGGAAGCGACGCAGGCGAGGCTATCCTGGGGCCCCGCATGGGTGCGTTGCATTTATGATACGCTATGGGCGGTACGCGAGTTAGGAGTCACGATGAGCCAGGCCAGCTTTCATGAGCGCCGCAAGGCCGAGCATATGCGCGACCCGGAGTTTCGCGCCGAGTACGAGCGTGCGCGGAGCGAGATAGAGCAGATCGACTCCGTCGTTCGTTCGCTCGATGAGCTGCGCGAGTGCAAGGGAACGAGCAAGACCGATCTTGCACGGCGTATCGGCCGTAACCCGTCGAGCATCCGTCGCCTGTTCACCGCGCAGTCCAACCCCGAGCTCAGGCTCGTGGTCCAGATCGCCAACGACCTCGACGCGGATATCGTCATCGTCCCGCGTAACCGCCGCAAAGCCCGCGCACGCGAGCTTCAGGACGCAGATCGCGCGGCCTCACCGGCCGCCTGATCGCAACCCCACCGCCCGAGGCTACCCTTGCTCGGTGGTCTGGCACATCGAGTACTACAAGCATCATGACGGCAGCGTTCCCGCTGCCGAGTTCCTGGACGGGTGTCCCCGCAAGATCGATGCCCAGTTCAACGCCGTGCTCGACGCAGTCGCCGCCGCACCACCACCAAAGTTCAGCGGTGGCGGCAAGTGGGAGGCCATGCACGGGGACATGGGCGGCTACTACGAGATCCGCCTGACCGGGCCAGGACGCGAGCAGTTTCGTCTGTTCTGCATGCTCGAGAACGCGATCCCTTCCGAGCTGCGACGCCGAGGACTGAAGGGACCGAGCATCATCGTCATCAACGGCATGCGCAAGCCACACCGCACGACCTTCACCGACCGAGACTACCGCAAGCACGTTCGAGCCCTCGGCGACTCACACCACGCGACTATTGGCCTGACCCCCTGAGTTCGGTCCGGCTCTTGTGAGAGTTTCTCGTGCCCGTGATGATGGGCGAGGAAGGAACTCTGATGAAGCGATGCAGGCATACGCCGGAGCAGGTCATTCGCAAGTTGCGGGAGGCCGAGCGGATGCTCGGTGAGGGCAAGACGATCCCGGAGGCGGCGAAGGAGCTGGGGATCTCCGAGCAGACGTTTCACCGCTGGCGCAACCAGTACGGCGGGATGAAGGCCCAGGACGCGAAGCGGCTGAAGGAGCTCGAGCGCGAGAACTCGAGCCTCAAGGCGATCGTCGCCGATCAAGCGCTCGAGGTTCGGGCGTTGAAGGAGATCTCCCGGGGAAACTGGTAGGCCCGGTCCGTCGACGCCAGGCGGTCGCGATGCTCCGCGACCGCCTCGGTGTCAGCGAGCGCTGGGCATGCCGGGTAGTCGGGCAGCATCGCTCGACGCAGCGTCACGAGCCGGTGTGCGCGGTGGATGATGCGGCGTTGCGCGCCGAGCTGCGGGAGTTCTCGAAGGACCGTCCGCGGTGGGGGTATCGCCGTGCGCATCATCACTTGCGGGGAGCTGGGCTGGGAGGTGAACCGCAAGCGTGTGCAGCGCCTGTGGCGCGAGGAGGGGCTGCGAGTCCCTGTGCGCAAGCGCAAGCGCCGGCGGCTGGGAGACTCGACGGTCCCGGCCGAGCGGCTGCGCGCCGAGCGGCTCAACCACGTGTGGGCGTTCGACTTCCAGTTCGACCAGACCGCCGACGGACGGGCGCTGAAGCTGCTGAACGTTCTCGACGAGTTCACCCGCGAGTCGCTGGTGATGCTCATCGAGCGCTCGATCGACGCTGACACGGTCGTCACGACGCTGGAGCGGCTGTGCGGCGAGCGCGGCGCCCCGGAGCTCCTGCGGTGCGACAACGGCCCGGAGATGACCGCGCACGCGCTCAAAGACTGGTGCGTGCTGGCGGAGACCGGGACCGTGTTCATCGAGCCGGGCTCACCGTGGCAGAACCCGTTCGTGGAGAGCTTTCACTCTCGCGTGCGTGACGAGCTGCTCGACGTCGAGGAGTTGCTCGCAGCCTGGCCGAGGCGCGGGTAGTGATCGGCGACTGGCGCGAGGACTACAACCAGCGCCGCCCGCACTCCGCGCTCGGGATGCTCACCCCGGCCACCTTCGCCGCCCAATGCACTCCCAGCGCCACCGACCGCAAAGCGGCATGACCCCCCCGGCGAGGGAGCGCGGGTCGGGTTCGTGCTCCGCTACGGCCCAAGGGCCTCCGCTCCACCCGACCCGACCGAACCCCCTCAGCTACTCTCCCCCTTACTTCTATCCACCAGCTCTCACACTCGGTGGACCGAAAAACGGGGGCCGGTCACTATCCGCTCCAGGCGATTCGCAGGTCGTAGAGGCAAGGATTGAATCACCGGTCCCGTGGAGTACACGCGTAGCCACAATCAAGGCTCCGCCTAACGCCGATCAAGAAGCGAACCACACGATGACTCGCCCCGATGCCGAACCAGAGCCTCACCGTAGGTGCCGGCCTTCCCATCGCGCTTCGCGCAGGCACGCGTGATCCGACACTATCCCACGACGAACCGGACGCGGGGTACTTCGCGTGAAGGTGAACAAAAGCCCGCTTGTTCTCCAGATTATGGCCAGACCGGGACGGGCGCTTCGGCTTCGTGACCACAGCCTGAGCCTGACAATCCGTTCACGAGGATGCAACTCGACACCCGCCACGACCCGTGCACCGCGCGCCTGGTCAATGAGTACCTGGCTGGGTGCTACAAGCGCGGGCCGCGGGCTGGGAGCGCTAGTGGAGCCTTCCTTATAAGTAACTATTCAGGTGCCGATCCAGCGTTTGTAGGCGGCGAGGAGGCGTGAGGTGACTGGGTCCGCGTCGATGTGGATATCGAGTAGGGCGACCTCGTAGCGTTTGCCGTTGCGTTGGCATGTGGCGATCAGCTCGCGGCGGTTGCCTGTGGTGGTGACAGAGAGCACGTCGACGGTCTCGCCGACGATGGTGCCTGGGCATGGGAAGTTTGCGTCGTAGAAGGCGTTTTCGAATCCCATCAGTTGCTCGTCCTCGTCGTAGCAGTCGACGGTGATCTCCTCGATCAGGGCGTCAAGCTCTGGGTCGGATTGGCGGGCGGGGCTCATCGGGCTCTTCTCATAATCAAGCGGCTGGGTGCAGGCGCTCCAAAAGCAGTGGTGGGCATTGGCGGATCTCGCCGCTTTGGAACCGGCCGACGGGCTGGTGCACGCAGACGGTGGCGGTGCGCTCATCAAGCTCGATCACGACGCCGTGCACGCCGCGCAGATATTGGGGTTTGGTGCGCTCGCTGAAGCGGACGCGGTCGCCGAGGGAGAGCATCGCCAGTGCCTTGGCGGAGTTGACCGTCTCCAGCAGGTCAAGGCGTGCGTGGATCGCGTCGGCGATCGCTGTCAGGTGCTGATCGAGTGCTCCGGCTGCGATCTGGTCGAGCAGCAGCCGCTCGGGCCGGGCTGGCGTCTGCTGTGGATCATCGCGCGGCGGCGGGGAGCTGGCGCCCGCGCCTGATGGCAACTGACGTTGGGGTCTGTTGCGACGGGAGCGCTTGCTCATGCCCCGCGATTATTGCCACCGTGGTGGACGGCGCGGCTTCAGGTTTCCCCGGCGGCCGGCAGCCAGGGTGTGCCCCGCGCCAGCGCGCTGAGCACACCGAGGGTGTCTTGGCCCTGCTTTCTGGCGGTGGAGATGTAGGAGCGGACCGTCAGGTAGCGTTGCGCGCCCTCCATCGTGCGAAAGCACCCGGATATCTTTTGCTGGAGCTTCACCATGCGAAGATCGGCCTCACAGATGTTGTTCGTGAAGGGTACGGAGAAGTCGTGGGCGAAGAGGGTCGCTTCGCGCTCACACCGATCCAGGCGCAGCAGCAGGTTCTGCGCCTTTGAGCGCTTGATCCGCTCACCGGCGTGCTCGGCCAAGCCGGGGTTCTCCGCAAAGCCCTGAGCGATCACGGCGCGGTAGCTGCGGTGAAGTTCTAAAAGCGCGCTCTCGGGCAGCCGTTTGCGGCCAGCCGTCTTGGCGTCATCGACCATCTCCTTGGTGTCCAGCAGCAGGCAGCTCATGCCCGAGGCCCACGCCTGGCCGGCCTCATGCGCGGCGATCAGCTCCCGCAGGTGGTGAGCGCCGCAGAGAGCATGGGTCGCCTTGGTGTAGGTGCGGTAGGGTGTGAAGCCGTCGTGCACGGCGACCCCGCGGAAGCGGGGGAGCACCCCGGCGTCGTCCATCGCGTCGGTGCCGCGCTTCTCATGGACGGTGTAGCGCGTGAGCATCTCGGTGGAGGTGGCATGCGCCCAGCGCAGTCGCTCAGCGATCCGCAACCCGGTCTCGTCGTAGTGCGCGACCGGCTGATCCGCGAGCAGACTGCGCAACTGCTCATCGAACTCGGTAAGACCCGCAGCGGCCTTGCCCACCCACGAGCACAGCGTGGCGGTCGAGATCTCCGCCCCGGTGAGATCACAAATCAGTCTGTGAGCACGATCGTAGGGGATGTGCTGAAAGACGATCAGGTAAACCCCGAACGCGCGCAGGTTGCACCCATACCCGACGGGAGCGAGAACGTCCTCGGGGAAACGCCCCTCATTCACGCGCCCACAATGCCCACAGCGCCTGCGCTTCGCGACGTGCTCGATCACTTCCAGCGCGAGCTTCTCGGGGATGTCGAAAACCTGACGGGACTCCCCGCCCGCAAGCTCCTCCCCGTCAACCAGATCACGCCCGCAGCCCTCACACAGATCGGGCTCGTGGGGAATCTCACGATCAGGAACCTCCACGCGCTCCAAGTGCGCGCCCGCATGACCCTCCTGGCCTCCCGGTTTGCGCCCCGAGCGCTCCCGCAGGCTGCGCTTCTTCGGCGAAGGCTTCGAGTAACCGTCTGAGGACGGCGGCTTGCTCGAGTTCCTTGAGTTCTGATCCAGCTTGGCCTGCAACTCGGCGACCTGTGCCCTCACTCCGGCATTCTCAGCCATCAGCGCCGCGATCACCGCATCCTGCTCAGTGATCCGGGCTTCAAGCTCCTCGCGGCTGAGCTGCCGTGCACGCTGCCCTGCATCGGCCATGACCGCAAGATTCCCTGCAACCAAGCGGACTCCTGCCCACCCCCGACCTCCCCCCAACCACGCGCACGCACCCGAACCTGCGCTTGACCTTGACGAACGAGACCAGCCAGACCTAAATAGTTACCTCATCGTGAACGCCGGCCTTCTCATCGCGCTTCGCGTAGACACGCGTGAACCGACGGTATTTCCCACGACGAACCGGACGCGGGGTACTCCGCTTGCAACTGAACGACAGCCCGCTTTCCTCCAGGGTCATGACCAGGCCGAGACGGGCGCTTCGGCTTCGTGACCACAGCCTAAGCCTGACAATCAACCACGAGGATGCAACTCGACACCCGCCACGACCCATGAACCGCATGACATCCCACCACCCGAGCGGAAGTCATGATCAGGTGGCTTGCCACACCTGGCGTCGAAGAGTGCCGAGCCCACGCGGGCGGCGAACCGTCGCGCAGTGACCGCGACCCAGCGTGTGTATAAAACACAGCGATCGCAACACCGATCTCATCCCCACTGACACAGCGAGAGCGAATACTATCGGCCATAACTCATCGAGTTCACGCGTATGGTCAGCGATCTGAGCGCCAGCGACCGTCCTTGATCTCGTCGAGGTCGGGGGCGCCCGAGAGCCTGCTGCCGAGACGTTCCATCACCAGATCAGCTGCAGCCTGAACGTCATAGGGCAGTGGGGAGTCCGCCGTGAGCTGGTCCATATCGGCGACGAAGTCGGGGTTCTCGAGCTTGGCGGCGAGGTTGGCCGCTAACTCGCGGTAGGTGAAGACATCCTCTTTCATGTAGTGCGCGAGTCCGTCGATTATCAGTTGCTCGTCGGGGCGCAGGTCGGTGAGCACGTGCCAGAGGTCGAACAGATCGCGGCCTCTGCGTCGCTGATACAGGGCGCGGAGCTTTGTGGCCATCAGCTCCTCGATCTGGAATGTGTTCACGTCGGCTCG
The DNA here is from genome assembly GCA_963736555.1 of uncultured Solirubrobacterales bacterium. Lineage (GTDB taxonomy): Bacteria > Actinomycetota > Thermoleophilia > Solirubrobacterales > Solirubrobacteraceae > Palsa-744. Next base: position 18,436 of record CAVTPC010000010.1, on the reverse strand, counting down.
ACCGGACCACCAGCGGGAGTCGACCGTGTAGGGACGGGCAATGTGTGGGAGAAACGACTCGGTCTCGGCGATGTTCGTCTCGATCTTTACCCGGATTCGCCCGGGAGCGTTCGTGGCCTGCGCGTCGAACACGATGTGCACCATCTGGCCGCTACGAACGGTGCCGTACTCGGACAATCCGGCATTGTCAGCGACCTCCCGGAATGCGGTGAGGTAGGGCTTGATGCCCGACCGTGTGCTGCGGACATAGTCGAGATCTTCGGAATAGCGCAGCGGCCTGGGCAGATGCAGCTTGTGCAGACACGTACCGCCGCGGAAGGCAAGCTCGCCACCGAGCAGATCGTGCGCGGCGATCTCGACGATCAGGCGCGAGAGCACCAGATCCTGCTCTATCTGGACCGGCGCAGGCCAAGGCGCACGGGACGCCCACTCGTTCAGGTGCGCTTGGGCGATCACAGGTCGGGCTCCACAACAGCATTGACTCGCACTCTCCACGCTGAGTCGGTGGGTCCACGCCTCGGCCCTGAGGGGCTCAGCAGGGCAGGCTCCCCGAGGTCCAGGATCGCGACAAGGCGCAGCGGGCCGAGGTCCTGGCAGGTGCCGTAGTGCTCCACCAGCCATCCCGTGCGGCGGGCGAGCGCGCGACCGTGGCGTGCCGCGAGCATCGCGAGCACCGCGCCATCGAGCTCCCCGATCTCCCTGAGAATCGTGGCGACATTGCTGATCCCACCGCTCGCGCTGGGTTCACGCACGAGATCGACCACGGTCGCCTCGCGTGTTGACACAGGGACCGACCCTGTGTGCGTGACCACCGGCTGCGTCGGTGTGCCTCCCACGTGCGCGCTGACATAAAAGCGCAGACGAACACGACCGATCGCGCGATCGAGCACGCGTCCATCGACCATCGTCTGAAATACCTGCGGAGCCTGGTGAGCAGCACCGTGATACGCGGCCGCCGAGAGCAGCGCCACGTAGTACTGGCGCCCGAGATGACCCATCAGGTCGTCGATGAACCAGTCGGCCGGCACCACCCCCCAGGAGCGATACTCCGGCGGCACCACCACATACAACCCCCGTGTCGGCGAGAACACGCGCCGCTGTCGGCGCAACCGCCCCAGCCCGCTCGTGACGGCGGCGTAGCTGCCGCCCGTCAGCGCCCGGATCTCCTCCAGCGACGCGGCGTAACGACCCTGTGAGATCAAGAGATCCGGCAGCTCGTGCATCGGGACACGGGTAGTGGTATCCATATGCATCAATATAGCGCATTCTGCTTATTTCGTGAAGATAGGGACATAAGCCAAGTGCCCGCCCTGGCGACGATCAGCACCACGCCGAATGAGATCGCTCCTTCAGAAGGATTACGTCGCTATGTCGATCTGGGTAATCATCTCGGTGACGAGGGTGGCGGCCTCATCGACTGTCTCGATCTCGAAGTGCTCGTCGCGGGCCATTTCCCGGTAGGGCGCTCGCCACGACTCATACACCGTTACTGTTGGTGGCCAGGAGTGCTTTTTGCGCGCCTCGAAGATTCTCACGCATGCCTCTCGCACCCGGGGCAGGTCGGCGTCGGTGAGCAGGTCGCGTAGGAGCAGGAGGTCCATCAGGTCGCGGTATCTGTCGTTCTCGCTCTTCCGGGCCTGACGACCGCCACCGACTCGTGCTCGGGCAGACCGAGTTGCGAGACGTGCAGCGGCCTCACGTGCTCGATCTCGAGGACCTCCGGGACTTCCGCGGGAGCGACCTCGAGTGGGATCTGCGCCCATCTGCGCCCCCGGTAATCGATGACCAGCTGCAGCCGCTGGGTATTGGTGCGCTTGATCTGCTCCGGTTCGGTGCGGGTGATGGTGAAGTCGCCGACCGGCCGGCGGATCGCCCCGTCGAGCTGGTCGAGCTAGGAGCGGAACTCGGCTCTGAAGACGGCATCGAGGTCTCGCGTGGCGCGGGCGCGCAGGCCGAGCCTCAGCTCGATCATGACACCTCCCTTGATGAGGAACAGCGGTGCACCTGTCTCATCCCGGGCGCGTTCGAGCGCCAGCGAGGCGATCATGTAAGACACCGAGCGCATGATGCGCTCAGGCACCTGACCGGTCTCCTTTGCGTACGTGGCGATCCAGTTGTGGAGCACCTTGACGCTGTGGGGCGGCTTGTCCTTGGTACGGCCAGCAGGCGGCCAGACACACGAGCGTCAGCTGGGTCAGCACGCACAGCCCCAGCAGTCCGCCGGCAGCCATCAACGACCGAGCGCGCGGTCGCGCCGTTGCGTTCCACACGGCGAGCAGGTAGAGCAAGACCAGTGGCAGCTCCAGCGCCGCGTTCGAGATAGTGATTGCGCGAACGATCATGCCGGGCCACAACATCACCGAGAGCGCCAGACAATACGGAGCTCGCCAGCGCTTCCTTGAACACGGCCCGTGCCAGCAACGCGAGGATCGCGACAGCGGACAGGAGTAGGAGCAGATCGAACGCCCGCACCACCAAGATCTTGTCGCGGTAGTTGCTGGGGATCAGGTAGGCCGGCGCGACGAGCACGTAGTACAGCGGCGGCTGCCACCCCTCGTAGCTGCTGCCACGCAGACCGAGCAGCCGCGGGTCCAGACCGCTCGGCCGGGGATACGTACCCTGTTCGATCGCCAGCTCCTGCCACGACACGTAGTCGTGCCCCACCCAAGGTATGCGACCGTGTTCGGCCACTTCCTGCACATACGCGAGGTGCGCGCGCTCGTCCACTTCGGCGAAGATATGGAAACGGACAACTGTGACTGCGCCCAGGACGAGGATCGCCGCTATCTGGAGCACCACCAGCGCACGGGCGGGCTCGCGGACCCATGTGGAGCGCCGACGAGCCGGTAGATTTACGCGCACGTCACTCGTGGCCTCGACGTCTTTGAGCGCGTTCATTTACCAGACGCTCCGGCCTCGATTACTTCGACGGCGTCGTGACAGTCCTCCAAGCGCAGCGCGACTTCCAGCTCGGCGAGGCACGTCGAGAGCAGGCGACCGAGTCGGTCCTCAACTTCGCGCATGCGGTTTTCGACCGTGTGCCGAGTCACTCCCAGCGCGGCCGCGGCCGAGGACGCATTACGCTCAGCGGCGAAGTAGGCGCGGAGCGTCTGGCGTAACACCGGCGAGCTTCTACGCGAATTGTCGAGCGGCGACAGGTAGATGTCGACCAGCGATCTGGCCAGCGCCTTGTCGCGCAACGCGAACGCGAGCAGCGCGACATCGGCATATCGTGTGAGCCACTGCGGCCTGCGCAGCGCGACCCGCAGCGCCGCCTGAGCCTGGCGGTGAGTGAGTCGGAAGCCGTTGACGCCTCTCCCCGGCTCGCCGATCGTAAGCGACACGTCCGTACGGCTTTTTGCCAGCAGCAGGCGACCGATGTCCGCAACCGCGGGTTTCCGCTGATCGCCGAACCAAGCCCATACCGTCTCCTTCCCACGAGATACAACAAGCGGCCGGCGACCAAGTTCCGCCGCCAAGCCCCGGACCGCCTGCTCTGCGTTCGCGCCCATGGCGATTACGCCGAGGTGCCACGCGTCCAGCTCGTAGCCCAACTCGGCACCGTCTGCGGGCTCACCGACCAGCAGCCTCTGCACACGCTCCGCGAGTCGCTGTTCCGGCGAGCGTTCGGAGCGCTCCAGCTCGCGCCGGTACTCGTCGGCTATCGCGGACGTGAGACGTCCGAGCAGGGTCGCCTGCCTCCGACGCAGATGGCGCAGCATCGCCCCATCGCCATCGGACCGCTCCGCCTCCTCCATGACGAAGTCTGCCAGCAGCGTATAACCCGCGATGTAGCGGAGCAGCACCGTGTCCAAACCGACTCCCGCCCGGGCCGCACGCTCCGCCTGGAGGATCACCGCCGACGGTACCGCCCCCTCCCAGTCCGCTCCTCGCTCGATGCCGATGAGACCGTAGTCCACGGCTGCCGAGACCGCCGCACGCAGACCTACCGCGTACTCGACATCCTCGTCCCCTATCTGATCGGGCACCGCGTCACGGACATGGGCAAAGATCGTCTCCTCGATCTCCGCACGTCGTGATCGAAGGCGCTCGACTACTTCGTCGCGGAGTGTCTCAAGCGACATACGACGCCCGCTCTCACCGGGCTCATCAGGCCCTGCCATGAGGACCTTATGCACCATTGACTGGCAATGGTTCGGCCTTCAGGACGGAGGCGGCTGGAGCAGCCCGCGAGCTTAAGAGACGTGTTGTCATAGCGCGCGATACTACCGGGAACTAGTTCCCTGGTCACAGGAGGTCCGGACACGGAGGCTTCTGACGTGCGGATCAGCCGGACTCCTCAGGTGGCCCTCGGTCGCGCAATACGCCTACGCCGAGAAGAGGTCGAACTGACCCAGGAGGCGCTCGCGGACGCTGCGAACATGGATGTCACCTCGATCCGAGGTCTCGAGCGGGGCATCGCCAACCCTACGTGGGACGTCGCCGACCGCGTCTCACGAGCGCTCGGACTCGCCCTATACGAGCTTGCCCGTAGAGCCGACGAACTGGAAACACAGGATCGACAGCCGACCAATCTGCCGCTTCGCCGGGAGCATACGTCGTGAGAACAGGCGCTGAGTTGCGTAGGCTTGTCACCCTCGCCGAGTCAGTCGAGACCGCCGACCGCAAGCCCCTCAACCCCTGCGCGACATTGTGCAAAAAGTCTGGTCACCGAGGGCCGCAAGCCTCGATGGCCGAGGCCTCACGTCGTCTGCGTTCTATCTGTCCTGACATGCAGATCTCCATGATAAAAGCCGGCCTTGCGGCGGTGATGGAAGCGCACACCGGCAGCGCCGGGACGAGCCCTGACGCGACACGTATCGACCTTCGCGGCTTCCGATCTGCGTAACCGGGATGGGCCGTTGCGGGACATCCCTGACCACCGCGATCATCGGCCTCCTGGGAGTCGATCTGGGCCCGACGGAACGGATGCTTCACACTGACCCGTACGACAACGCCCGCGGCTATTGGGAGCAACAGGAGATCTACGAGATCAACGAGGAAATACTGCGCGCCTTCGGTGGCGCCTGGGAGCGGCCGCCCGATCTTCCGTCAGGCTGGGAGCGCTCGCCGGCCTTGGCTGCCGCTTCGTGACCGTGCCCGCGCCTCGCTTATTGATCTGTTTGGTACCGCAAGCAGCGATGGGCGTGGAAGGATCCGCGCGCGTCTGTAACGCTGCCGTTCTGGAGAGACTTGATCGGCGAGATGGACTATGTGCTCTGCGTTCGTAACCCGGCGGACGTGGCCGCGTCGCTCGCCAGGCGAGATATCAAAGATCTCTACTTCGAGGACTCCATCGCTCTCTGGCTCCACTATGTGCGAGCTGCGCTCGAGAATACCCAGGGACAGCGGCGACTCATCTTGTGCTTTGAGGATTACTTCATCGATACCGACCGTCAGATTAGGCGGCTGGCGGAGTTTGTCTGCGGCCCAAGCGCCCAACTCAGCGATGAGACCCATGATCGTGTCGAGAGCTTCATCGAGCCAGAACTATGGCGCAATCGTGACTCCGTTGAGAAGACCAGCCCGTCCGGGCGATCTCGCCCAACGCTGCCGGTTTGTATGTGCACCTTTCCCAGGCCGCAGCCGATCAGCAGCACCGGGACACGACACAAGCCGTCAATCGTATCGAACGGTTTCTCAGCTAGATGTAGTGGAGTTCGTCTCGACCGGGGACTCCCCACACGCAGAGTCGACGGCATCGGGATAAGCGTGGAAGATGACGAAGCGCATAAGCAGAAAGCCGGCTGGTTGTCACAACCGCCATCGTCGCCAGGTAGACGATCTCGGTCGAGACCCCCAGGGCCCCCGGCAGCACCGCGGTGGAAACCACTGTGATGCCGTATTGAGAGCCTGCCATACCAGATACCGGCCACCTGTTTGCGAAACGGGAGCGCGAATCCCTCGACGTGGATCCACACGAACACCGCTGAAGGGTGAAGTGCAGCAGCAGGCTGCAGGCGAATCCTATCGCCAGCGCGGCTGAAATGGCAGTCCGACGACCTTAAGAGCACGTCGTAACGGCTAGTAGAACAGCGTCACCAAGCCGCCAACCATGCCGAATCGAACAAGCTCGCCCTTAGGCCGAATCCGCGAATGTGGCGGAAGCAGGTGCCGGATCACGATCCTCCTCGGCCCCACCGCCGGAGCGGCGCCAACTCTGGTGCCGCTCCATCGCCTTCGGCGCGACGAAGGGCTCCATCTCGCTGATCGGATGCCCGAAGGCGATCTTGGGATAGGCGTTGGCGTCATGTCGATCGCGACCTCGACCAGTATGGGCCATCGGTCGCCCACATCTCCGAGATCGCACCCTCGACGTCGGCCGGCTCCTCCACCCGCTCGTCCGGGGATCTCGTAGGCAGCCGCGACCGCCACGAATGCCGGGGCCGAATAACCCCACAAGGTGGACTGGTAGCGGCGATCGAAGTACGACTCCTGAAACTGGCGAACCATGCCATGGCAATCGTTGTTGAGGACCACCATCTTGACCGGGAGATCGTTGCGGGCAATGGTCTGCAACTCCTGAATATTGAGCTGGAAACCGCCGTCGCCCGCGATCAGCACGGTCGGGCCGCCGCCCGCCACCGCCGCCCCAACGGCCATCGGCAAGCCGGAACCCATCGCGCCCATCCCGCCGGAGGTTAGAAACCGCTGATCGGCGTTCGAGTTCCAGCGATTGCGCAGCCCACATCTGATGCTGACCGACATCGGCCACATAGGCCACCGCGGCCCGTTGACCCGAGATCTGGTGCATGAGCAAGTTGGGATTGATGCCCTCGATCCCGACGAGCTCGCCGGTGTCCGGCCACCTCTGCGCCAACTCGCCGATCTCCTGGCGCCAGTCCTCGTGCGACCCACTCGGGTACTCGCCGGCAGCACGCGAGAGCGCGGTGGTCGCAGCGGACAGCTGGGCGATCAGAGCGTGACACCCGGTGACGCGGTTGTTGACCTCTCCGGGGTCGCAGTCGACGTGGTGGATCGTGCGTCCGGCGGCAAACGTGTCTGTGTCGGCGCCGGTCTGGCGAATGTCCAAGCGGCTGCCGAGCACCAGCAGCGCATCGCAGCGCGAGAGCGCGATGTTCGCCCAGCGATTGCCGTAGGTGCCGATCAGCCCGACCCGCAGAGGGTGCTCAAAGGGGAGCGCGTCGACCCCCATCAGCGAGTTGACTACCGGCACGCCCAACGATCGACGAGCCTCGCGGAAGCTCTCGACGGTCCGCCCCGCGCGGATACCACCGCCAGCGAGAATCAATGGTCGCTCGGCTTGCGGAGCTCGTCGAGGATGCGCGCGATCGCCGCCGTCGTCGATCGGTCGCTCGAGTTCAGCTCCACGGCCGCCGCCGGAAGCTCCGGCAGTGGCGCGCTCGATCTCGAGCGCTGCAAGTCCATGCGGAATGTCCACCAGCACGGGGCCGGGCCGCCCGGCGCGCGCGAGCGCGAACGCCTCGGTCAGCCGGCCGGCAGCTCCTCGATCGCGTCAACGCGCATCGCGGCCTTCGCGATCGGCGCGGCCATCGCCACGACATCCGTCTCCTGAAAGCCGAGCTGGCGGATCGGTCGGTCGCCCTTCTGCTCGGAGCGGTTGACCTGCCCGGTGATGAAGACGGCGGGGGTCGAAGTCGAAATGGCAGCTGCCGAGCGCCGGTCAAGAGGTTGATCGCGCCCGGACCGCTCGTGCGCCATCGCCACACCCGGAACTCCCGTCATCCGTGCATGGCCCTCGGCGGCGAACCCCGCCGCCTGCTCGTGGTGGCAGGCGACGAGGCGCACCTGCTCGTCGCGATGGAACGCGTCGATGAAGTTGGCGATCATCCCGCCCACCACCTCGTAGACCGCGTCCACCCCTGCGCGACAGAACACTTGGCGATCCAGTCCGACGCCTGCAACTAGGCCCGTCGTCTGCGACGCGTTCAGCGGACTCCGGCCGGCGCCGGATGCCGAGCGCGGTGGCGCCGCGATGGCGCCAGGAAGCGTCGTGGAAGCTCTCGATCATGTAGTCGAGCTGCGTCGGCGTGCAGGCCCGGATACACGCCGATCCAGAAGACGTTGGTCCATGACGAAGTCGGCGATCTGGCAGATCGCCGACACGACGGTGCCGGCGTCGCAGATAGGCCGGCTGGCGCAGCAGGTTGCCCGCCGAACAGCAGGCGCGTGGCGATCTTGCGATCGTTCATGAAGCGCAGGACGTCGATCGCGAGACAGCGCGCCCTCGCGCAGCGGCGATCGGAAAGCCGAACCAGCTCGGGTCGCTGTTCGGCGTCGCCTCGGGCAGGATCAGAATGTCCTCGCAGATCCGCGAGCCCCTCGTGCAGGCGGCGAAGTTGCGCGCGCCGCGCCGTCGATGAACGCCGGCGAGCTTGTCGAGCTGCGCGACGCCGACGGCCGCCTGCATGTCGGTCAGCTTCAGGTTGTAGCCGATATGGGAGTAGATGTACTTGTGGTCGTAGCCGTGCGGCAGCTCGCCGAGCTGCCAGTCGAAGCGCTTGCCGCACGTGTTCTCTTTGCCCGGCGTCGCACCAGCAATCGCGGCCCCAGTCGCGGAACGACTCGGCCAGCACCTTCGAGCGCGGCCCGTGTCGGTGAGCACGCAGCCGCCCTCGCCCATCGTGATGTGGTGCGCGGGGTAGAAGCTGACCGTCGCCAGGTCGCCGAAGCGTGCCGACCGTCTTGCCCGCGGTAGGTCGAGCCGAGCGCGTCGCAGCAGTCCTCGATCAGCCACAGGTCGTGCTTCGCGCGCGAACGCCGTGACGGCGTCGAGATCGAACGGGTTGCCGAGCGTGTGCGCGACCATGATCGCCCGCGTGCGGGCCGAGCAGCGCCGCCTCGAGCATGCGGCACGTCGATGTTGTACGTCGGGATCGTCGACGTCGACGAACACCGGCACCAGGCCGTTCTGGATGATCGGGTTGACGGTCGTGGGAAAGCCGGCGGCGACGGTGATCACCTCGTCGCCCGGCGTCGAGGCGGCGGTCGCCCAGCTTGCGGCGAGGTCAGGCAGCGAGAGCGCGACCAGGTTGGCCGAGGAGCCGGAGTTGACGAGCAGCGCGTGGCGCAGTCCGAACAGGCGCGCGAAGCGCTTCTCGAACTGCTCGGCGTAGCGGCCGGTGGTCAGCCAGAAGTCGAGCGACGAGTCGACCAGGTTGACGATCTCGCGCTCGTCGAAGACGCGTCCGGCGAAGTGGATCTGTGTTTCGCCCGGCCTGAACTCGCCAGGCGCGAACGCCTCGTCGTGGTACTCGCGGACCAGATCGAGAATCTGCCCGCGTAGCTGGGCGGCAGATCGGGATCGGGGCTCATGCCTGGGCTCCTAACAAGTGCCGTGAGGTACGGGTTGCCTGGACGGGAGCACGGCGACCGTACGACACTGCTTCGGCACGTTAGCAGGGGCTCCGACCGACGATCGAGCGGCCGCGGTGATCATCCCGGGCGGGGCCGACAGCTCAATTCTCCGGCGCAGTTGTGGTCTCGATCTCCTCCGCCACCACCCGCACGTCGGCGTGCTCCGATTCTGAGGAGACCGCTTGCGATGGATCGCGGGGCCGAGGCGGGTTCAGGACACGATCGAGGATGTAGGGCGGACGGGCCTTGATCTCCTCGTACATGTGCGCCATGTAGGAGCCGATCACGCTGAAGCAGATCATCTGCACGCCGCCGACGAACAGCACGACCACGATCAGGGTGGTGTATCCCTTCGGGGCAGCGCCGGGATCGACGATCTTCAGACGATCTCCACGATCGGCCGCGAGGATGGCCGCCGCGGTCGGTGAAGAACGCCAGCCAGCCGATCAGATCGAGCGGCGCGTAGGAGAACGAGACGATCGCGCGGCGCGCCCAGCCCATGTTGGCCATCAAGTTGTTCGAGGAGCGCCCGAACAGACGCTCGGGCCGCTCGTAGGGCACGCCGATCTGGCGATAGCCGACGAAGGCGCGCAAGCCGCGGACGAAGCGATGCGTCTCGGGCAGCGCATTGACCGCATCGACCACGCGCCGATCGAACAGCGAGAAGTCGCCAGCGTCGACCGGCATCGAAACGTAGGCCAGGCGCTGGAAGACCCGGTAGAAGGCCTTGCGCGCCGCGTTCATCAGCGCAGGCCCCTCACGCGCGACGCGCTCGCCGTAGACGACCTCATAGCCCTCGCGCCAGCGGGCGACGAGGTGGGGATCAGCTCGGGCGGGTCCTGCAGATCGCCGTCGATCAGGATCACCGCGTCCCCCGCGCCAGACGCATGCCGCTGGAGTAAGCGCTCTGGGAGCCGAACGCACGTGTGTGGCTGCACGACCGTCACGCGCCGGTCGCGCGCTGGCGAGCTCCTCGAGAACGCTCGGGCGTGTGATCGGGGCTGCCAGAGTCCGACGAAGATGATCTCCCAGTCGACTCCAGCGTCCCGAAGACCGCCGTCAGGCGTTCGTGCATGACCGGGATCGACTCTGCCTCCCGATAGCAGGGAATCACGGCGCTGATGCGGGTGTGGGCTAACTCCTCCAAGGCCAACTAATCTACAGGCCGTGGAGGAGCATCCCCTGAGCCGCGTGGGCCTTGGGACCTGGGCATTTGGGGGAGTGGGCTGGGGCCCACAGGACGACCGCGACTCCATCGCTGCCATCCACCGTGCCGTCGAGCTGGGCGTCAACTGGATCGATACCGCAGCGATCTACGGTGGAGGGCATGCAGAGCTGGTCGTGGGCAAGGCAATCTCGGATCTCGCGTGTGCTGAGAGACCACTCATCTTCACCAAGGCTGGCCTCGGCATCGATCCAAGTACCGGCGAGACCTACCGCGACCTGAGTCCGACCTCATTGCGTACCGAGTGTGAGGCATCTCTGAAGCGTCTTGGCCTCGGGTGCATCGACCTCTATCAACTGCACTGGCCCGTGGACGATCCGGGCATAGTCGAGCAGGCCTGGGAGACCCTGGGGGAACTGCAACGCGAGGGCAAGATCCGTTGGGCGGGGGTGAGCAACTTCGACGTTCCCCTCTTGGAGAGGTGTGCCGGCAGGCGGCCCATCGAGGTGGCTCAGATTCCGCTGTCGCTGCTCAGCCGCGAGTCAGCCCGGGACCTGCTGCCCTGGGCTACGGAACGCGGGCTGGACACGATCGTTTACAGCTCGCTCGAGTCCGGGCTGCTTTCAGGCAACTTCTCGATGCATCGCTTGCGCTCTCTACCAGAGAGCGACTGGCGTCGTGAACGCAAGCAGTTCCAGCGCCCACAGGTCGACCAAACGCTGGTCCTGCTCGAGCGTTTGCGACCTATCGCTGCCGACCTTGGCACGTCGCTGGCCGAGCTGGCCATCGCGTGGACACTGGTCTGGCCGGGAGTCAGCGGGGTGATAGTCGGAGCCCGCAACGCCGAGCAGGTCGACGGCTGGGCCGGTGCATTCTGCCTGACACTCGACGATTCGGTTCTGCGCGAGATCGAAAGGGCTCTGCTAGAGACGGGAGCAGGGAAGGGACCGACTCGCCCCCAATAGCACGGTACAGCAGCGCCGACCGAAGGCTTGGCGACTCTCCAACCATGTCGACCCTTCGAAGCGTTGATGTCCCACCATCCTTGACTTCGCCACACGCGATCTCTAACCGCACATCTGATCTAACCTAAGCCAAGGCCGAGACGGAGCAAGCGCTCGATGGCTGAGATTCTGCCTCCCCCCCGACCCGGAGCTCGCGTGCGACCCGTGACCCGGGTCTCGCGGTCGACCTGCTCGACACCATGTTCAAATCGAGGCTAGGCTCTCGGCCATGCTTGAGCCCCTGCTACCGTACCCGCCTCTTGACCTGGCCAACCGCGTCGGCTCTCTGGAGCAGGCGGCCGAGCCTATGGAGTACTACCAGGAAATAGGCCGCCGCACGCGCAGCGAGATCATCGACCGGCTTCCGCCGGACTGGAGCTTCGCCGGAAAGCGCATTCTGGACTTCGGCTGCGGGGCGGGGCGGACGCTCAGACACTTTGCCGGAGAGACGATCGAGTCGGAAGTCTGGGGATGCGACATCGACAGGCCGAGCATCCGCTGGGTCAACGAGCACCTGAGTCCTCCCTTCCAGGTCTTCCTCAATGAGCCGGAGCCGCCGATCAACCAGGCCAACTCCAGCTTCGACCTGATCTGGGGCATATCTGTTTTCACTCATTTGACAGATAGCTGGAGTCGCTGGCTCGTCGAGCTTCACCGGATCTTGAGCACCAACGGGCTCCTCTACCTGACATTTATGGGCAGCGGCATGTCCCAGATTATCACCGGTGAACCATGGGACGAAGATAAGGTTGGGATGAACGTCCTCAAGTATGGCCAGAGCTGGGACCTGGGAGGCCCAATGGTCATGCATTCGCCCTGGTGGATTGAGGAGCATTGGGGTCGTGGCTTCGAGATCGTTTCGCTCTCTCCAGACGGATTTGCCTGCGAGCCATCGATTGGTCACGGCTCGGTATTGATGCGCAAGCGAGACGTGACCGTGACTGCTGAGACGTTTGAGCAAGTAACACCAGGGAACGCGCGGGAGTCGCTTGCTCTCACCCACAACATCCAGCAACTCCAGGCCGAATGTAAGGTCTTGCGCAACGAGTCAGGATTCTTAACCCTCTACTGGGCCAAGGTCTCGAACAGCGGCAGGTCCTTGAAATGCAGATGGCTGACCTCAGCCAGCGCCTGTCAACGGTCGAGGACAGCAGAAGCTGGAACCTCACACGCCCCTTGAGATTCATCGCACACCATATTCGTGTCGCGAAGCATTGAAATCGAGCTTCGACCGGTGGTCCCTCCAGGCTGGACGCGAGACCGTGGAGACACTATTGTCAGCCCGTAGCATAGACCGCGCGCGCACACTCGCTCACAGCGAACACGTGCGGGCGTGCGCGTTGCTTGCGCTGCTGCTGCTGATCTACCTGTGGCGAGCAGTTATCGGAGGCGAGATGCTCAGTGCTGTCTCGTCACTGTATGGATTGGCTCCCTGGAGTGCAGTCGCCCCCTCGGGACTCAGCCACTTCTATAATCAGCTGCTGATCGATCAGGCAAAGGCCCACTACCCGTGGGACGTCCTTGATCGCCACGCGATCCACAGTGGGCTACCTTCCCAGCGTGGAATCCGCTCGTGCTCTCGGGAACGCCCTACTTCGCCAATAGTCAGAACGGGCTGACGTCGGTGTTCAACATCCCGCTGTGGATCCTCCCCCTCAATTACGCGCTCGGTCTAGTCGCATGGATCAAGCTCTCGTTCGGTGCCTTCGGGACCTACCTACTCGTACGCGAACTGCGGCTCGGCTTCTGGCCTGGCGTACTCGCCGGCGTGAGCTATGCACTCTGCGCCTTTAACGTCACCTGGCTAGGCCATCAGACCCTAGTGGCAACGGCGGTGTGTCTGCCGTGGCTCGTGCTGATGATGGAGCGCGTCATGCGTCATGGGCCGAGGAGGCGATCTTCTGGTGCTCGCGCTGCTTAGCGCCCTAGCCATGAATGGGGGTCATCCGGGGACAGAGACGCATGTGATGGGGGCGGCCACTTTATATCTGATGGTTCGCGCCTGCACCATCACATCGCTCCGACGCGCAGCGACTCCGCCGGGTCGGACTGTCGATCGGCGCGATCGTGCTCGGGGTTATGCTGATGGCAGTCGTTCTGATACCTGTTCTGAAGGCAAGCTCCGGCACAGCTGGGAAATCGCTTCGGGAAGGAGGCGGCCGTGCTACCGGGCTCCACCCTCAAGACCGCTCTTTTCCCAGGCTGGTGGGGACGACCTAGCGAGGGTAACTTGGGTGGGCCCTTGAACTATGTCGAGCGCACGGTGTACGCGGGGCGATCGCCCTGTTGCTGTGCGGAGTTGGATTGTCGTTTCGATCGGTTGGCGACGGAAGCTCCCATTTGTGGCCGTCGGAATCCTCGGACTTGGCGTACCGTTTGGCTTCCCGCTCCTGCACACGATCGTCGTCCATCTCCCCGCATTTAGCTCAGTCGACGACTCGCGGATGACGGTGTTGTTCGAGTTTGCAGTGGCAGTTTTGCCGCGTTTGGGCTACAGGCGATCATCGACTCGCCGGCCGGCATTGGTCGGAGAATGTGGCTCGTGCTCGGCGGCGCCGCAACGGCTGTGGTGGTCGCTGCGATCTGCCGTCAACCCGTCGTTGCATGACATCCGCACGACCCTAAATCACTTTCGCACCGGCCACAACTTCCGACGCCACCTATCCTCGCCCTGACATCGATCGGATGGTTCGTCTTCTTCATGCTGGCGGCGGCGAAGTCTTGGCACTGCAAGCACCGTCCCCCGATCTCGGGCCGGACAGCTGCTGCAATCCTCGTGCTCGTCGCAGCTGTCGACCTCTACCACTTTGCCGCCGGCTTTCAGCCCATCGGCCCTGCCAACAAGGCTGGTTCCTCCGGAGACGCCAGCAATCGTCTATCTACAGCGGCATGCCGACGGCTATCGCGTGTTTGGCATGGCCGGCGAGCTCGACGTCGACTTCTCCATGGACTTCGGACTCAAGGACCCCAGCGGTTACGACCCGCCGCAACCCACCGAACGCTATCTCCGGATATGGCAGTTGGCAAATCCGGCTCAGACCGCGGCCTCCGAGTGGCTCGTCTCTCCGGAGCTCACGCGGACGGGTCTGCAAGCCATGGATCTACTGGCGTCCGTTACCTGCTTACGTCACCGACAACGCCACTGCCTTCGAGTCTTCCCGTGCGATTGGTCTATAAGGGCAGCGACGCATTGATCTTCGAAAACCCGGGCGCGTGCCGCGCCCGTCGAGGTACCTGCGCACTCACGACGGTCGCGGGGGAGCCAGGAGACCTGAAGGCGCTCGCTAGTCCGACATTCGACGTGCGTCGAACGGCGATCATCGAACACGATCAACCGGACACAGCGCAGATCCAAGCCGGCCAAGGCTCAGTTGTCGTGGACCGGGAAAACGACGCAGAAGTGAAGAGTACAGGCCAACATGACACGCGGTGGTCTCGTGGTGCTCGATGATGCCTGGGCCCACGGCTGGTCGGTAGAGGTCGACGGACATCATGCTCAACCGCTCGAGGTCGATGACGTGATGCGCGGGGTGGACGTGCCCGCAGGAGATCATACGGTTGTCTGGCACTATGAGGTGCCGGGGCTCAAACTCGGAGGCCTGATCAGCCTGCTGTCACTGCTCGTGATTCTCTTCCTGGCTGTGAAGTTGTCGATCGCGAGGCGAAATCGCTTGAGATCCACTCACGTACACGCATTGCGTACTGAAATGCGAGATCCCATCCACCGCGAGCCTAGGCTGACGGGATAGACTCCTGCTCGCATGGCACAGAGACAGATGACACCCCGGAGCGTCTTGATCCAGGTGAGCGGGACGGGCAGCTGATCGTCGCCGAGCACCGCGGGCGCTACCAGTGGGCAGCCCAGCTCGCACATGGCCTGGCGGTGTTGGATGCGGGCTGCGGTACCGGCTACGGGCTCCGAATTCTCCAGGACGCAGGCGCAGCACGTGTTACCGGCATCGATATCTCCGCGGAGGCTGTCGCAAAGGCTTCCGCGTCGCACGACAGCGACCGCATCGAGGTCATCCAGGGTGACGTGGGAGAGCTCCCCTTCTCCGATGGGGAGCTCGACATGGTGGTCTGCTTCGAGGTCATCGAGCATGTCACCGATCGTGATGCCATCCTCGACGAGCTCACGCGTGTCCTCGGAGCCGACGGCATTCTGTGCATCTCCACGCCAAACCGGCGGGTCTATCCGTCTGGCAATCCCTACCATATTCACGAGTACGAGCCAGAGGAGTTCGCGCAGGCCCTCGGCGAGCGCTTCCCGCACGTCGCGCTCCATCGTCAGGCCGCATGGCTTACAAGCGCGATCCTCTCGGACAGCGAGTTCGCCACAGCGAGCGAGTCCTTCTCATCGCGTACGATCAAGGCTGAGCCGAAGAAGCCGGGCGAGGAGATATTCACGGTCGCCTTGGCCGCCCGGCGGAAGATGCCTCCGCCGCAGGCACTGCTGAGCTTGGGTGAGCCTTTCGAGGTGCGCTGGTGGCAAGAGCAGGTTCAAGCGGCTGGCGCCAAGGGCCACGAATTGGCCAGCCTGGAGCTTCAGCGGGCGATCGCTGCACGCAAGCAGGCGACGGCCGCGCGCGAAGAGGCGCTCCGGCAGTCAGCTGTCCTGCGCCAAGAGGCAACCACAGCACGCGAGAGCAGCCTCATCAGTGCCAAAAGGCTGCTCGAAATCGAGGAGAACCTCGCTAAGTCAAAGGCCCGGATCTTTGCTCTGGAGGAGGCCCTCGATGCGCGAGGAGCGTTTGCCGACCAAATGCAGCGAGCGGGTCGAGCGCGCCGATCGTGTCATGGCCGCGATGAAGGCCTCGATCAGCTGGCGGATCACCGCCCCGCTGCGGGCGCTCAAGCGACGGCGCTAGCGGCCAGACACGCGAAGCGGTCGAGCAGCAGGCTCCACGCGGCGCTCGAGTCGATGTTCGTGATCGAGATCATCGAGTGCAGCGCCAGCCGGTAGCGGGCGACGATCTCCGGAACCCGCACCCCCGCCCAGCCGCGATCGGCGAACGCGCACCACAGCGCGAAGTCCTCCCAGCCATACAGGCGTGGATCGGTCACGTAGCCGCCGACCTCGATCAACGCCGAGCGGCGGATCATCGCCATCGCGTCGATGAAGTTCCCGTAGCGAAGCCTCGCCGGATCCCAACCCAGGTAACTCATCAGGCCGACGGGGCCGTCGATGCCGAACTGCTCGATGATCCCGTAGGCGAACGCGGCCGTCGGGATCTCGTCCATCGCCTGTGCGAGCCGCCCAAGCGCGTGCGGATAGATGGCGTTGTCGGCGTCCAGCATGAACACGCAGCTCTCCCGCGGCGGTCTCTGCACCCCAGCTTTCGCGCCCGCGCCAGTCCCTCGTTGTCGGGCGCGTGATCAGCTTGCGCCGACCCACGGCGCACGGGCGAGCGCGGCGCGAATCGCATCGCCCGAGCCGTCGGTCGATGCGTCGTCGACGATCACCAGCTCGTAGTCGGTGAACTCGCTCGCCGCGACGCTGTCGATCGCAGCCCCGACCAGGGGAGCGTAGTTGTAAACGGTCATCACCACCGACACCCGCGGAGCATCCTCGCTCGGCGAGCCCGAACCGCTCGACGACGTCCTCCCGTGCGACGCTCACCGCTGACGGTCAACTCGAGGTCGCGCAGCGTGCGGCGCATCTCGCGCTGATCGAGCAGCAGCTGCTTGGTCGCCATCCGCAGGACGTCCAGCTCGGTCCGCGCCGCGCGATCCG
This sequence comes from uncultured Solirubrobacterales bacterium, assembly GCA_963736555.1. Taxonomy (GTDB): domain Bacteria; phylum Actinomycetota; class Thermoleophilia; order Solirubrobacterales; family Solirubrobacteraceae; genus Palsa-744. The sequence goes on along the minus strand of CAVTPC010000010.1, from coordinate 1,194 downwards.
CTCGATACTCGGCGGGCGGCATCTGCGGCGGCTTCGGCCGCGGGACGGCCTGGCGACGCGCGACGCCCGGCAGCCTGTATCGGCCGGCCGGCAACCTCGCCGACAGCCTCCGCGAGCACCTCGATCGAGGCCGACAGCGGATGCTCGTCGCGCAGAAACTCATATGCCGACGATGCGCATCTGCGCCGAGCCGCTCCTCGTCGTCCAGCAGCGCGCTCGAGCGCCACGTCGAGACTGTCGTACGACACGCTGAAGAAGTGCTCGCCCGGAACGAGCGGCTCGAAGCCGAGCGAATGCTCGCTTAGCAGCACGCAACCGTTGATGATCGCCTCGATCGCCCGCTGCCACTCGAAGTAGCCGAGCTCGTTGCGATGGATGTTCATCAGCAGCTTGGAGCGGCGCAGCATCTCCCACTTGCGCGCACCGGACAGGAAGTGTCCGAGTCCGCCTGATGGGGAACCAGCGCCTCGGGCAGATGCAGCTCGGTACGACGCCCGGCCAGATGGCGAGCCGCAGCGCGCGAGCGCGGTGAGCCGCCGTGGCGTGACGCCGGCCAGAAAGGCGACGTCGACAGGCCCGCTCCGTGTCCTGCTCGCCGTGCCAGTGATCCCAGCGAGGCGTGTAGCCCAGCTGCAGGAACCGCGCGTCGATTCCGAGCTTCTGCAGCGCGGCCACGCCGAGGCGGTTGATGTCGACGGTTCGCCGCGGCGCGCTGGGAGATTCGTGCGCACTCATCGAACCACTGCGTACCGGGCTGCTCCGTGCAGATCGTCACGCTGCGCTGAAGCTGGGGCTCGCTGGGATGCGCGTCGGGCATCAGCAGCGGCATCAGCTCGTGCGGGACGAACACGTACACCAGCTCCTCGCGCAGCTCGGGGAAGTGGTCGACGGCGCTGTTCAACGACGATCCCCGTGCTCCGCGAGCGCATCGGCGAGCGCATCGAGCAGCTCGGCGAAGAACACGTTCTGTTGACTGGCCGACACAAAGCAAACCGTAGGTTCCATATGGATGGAACCTAGCGAACCGTGCTGAGGGACGGTAAGGACAGACTGTCTGCGGGTACCCGGCAACCCCTCTCAGCGTGGATGAGATCCATATCGAAAGCGCTTCGTCCTTGCACACGCGCCTTGCCGCGGTAACTGCGACCTTGCTCGCTGCCCGTCACGGACTCGGCACCCCTTGCAACTCGCCAC
>CAVTPC010000009.1:0-12883 GCA_963736555.1 uncultured Solirubrobacterales bacterium | reverse complement strand
GGAGGTTGTCCCACCTGGCGTAGAACTTGAAGTGGCGGTCCTCCCGCCTCGTCCGCTCCTGTTGGGAGCGTTCAGGGCGATCGAGACCATCGAGATCAGGAGGAACCGCCATGAAGAAGGTACATGCTGGACAGGTCGCGTCCGTGCCCGAGGATGCCCGAGCGCCAGGTCTGCCCGACCGGGTGCAGGTCGCACTCGGGGAGCTGGTCGGGGCGGCGAGGGAGGGATTGCTCGCGATGTCAGTCGGTGTCGGGCTTGGTGTGCTGCACGAGCTGATGGATGAGGAGGTCCAGGAGGTCTGCGGGTCCCGCGGCAAGCACGATCCTGAGCGCTCTGCCTACCGGCACGGCAGCGACGAGGGAGAGGTCACTCTCGGCTCGCGGAGGGTCGTGGTCGAGCGCCCGCGGATGCGCGCCAAGGACGAGGGCGGCGAGGTGGCGCTCTCGACATACGAGCACTTCAGCAGTCGCGACCCGTTGAGCGCGGTGGTGCTCGAGCGGATGCTCGCCGGTGTCTCCACCAGACGCTTCCCTCGCACCCAGGAGCCCGTCGGCGAGGATGTCGAGACCAAGGCGCGCTCCACGTCGAAGTCCTCGATCTCCCGCTCGTTCGTGGCGCGTACCGCACAGACTCTCGCCGAGCTTATGGGACGCCGTCTTGATGATGTGCGCCTGGCGGTGCTGATGCTCGACGGGATCGTCTTGAAGGACCACACCAACGTCGTGGCGTTGGGGATCACCACCGAGGGCGTGAAGATCCCACTCGGGTTGTGGGAGGGATCAACGGAGAACAAGACGATCGTCACCGCGCTGCTGGCCGATCTCGTCGATCGTGGCCTTGACGTCGACCAGGGCGTCCTGGTCGTGATCGATGGCTCCAAGGCCCTCAGAGCCGCCGTTCGTGCCGTCCTCGGTGATCGTATCCCGGTGCAGCGCTGCGTCCGTCACAAGGAACGAAACGTGCTGGAGCACCTACCCGAGCGTGACCGTCCCGGTGTCAAGCACCGGTTGCGCCGCGCCTGGGCACGCGATGATCACGACAAGGCCCTGAGCGAACTGCAAGCGCTCGCGGACGAGCTGGAGCGCTCACACCCCGGTGGCGCCGCGTCACTCAGAGAGGGAATGAAGGAGACGCTCACCGTCACCCGTCTCGGTGTTCGTGGCGCGCTGAAGCGCACCCTGGAGAGCACCAACCCGTGCGAGTCGATGATCGAGTGCGTCAGGCGCAGCTCGCGCAACGTCAAGCGCTGGCAATCCGGCGAGATGTGCCTACGCTGGACCGCCGCCGGGATGCTCGAGGCCGAGCGACAGTTCCGACGGATCGTCGGTCACGCCGACCTCGCCAAGCTCGCGCTCGCCGTCGAAGCAGAGATCGCTCCACTCACCGTCACTCACGCAATCAAGGAGACCGCTACCCTCGTCAGCGCCTGAACATTCACACCCGGGCCGCCACAGAAGTTCCACGCCGACCGGGACATCCTCCTTCCAATAGCAGTCGATGTCATCGAAGCGCCATCGAAGCCGAGCGTGCGCAGCTACTGGAGCTGAGTGCGCACGTCGAGTAGTCGGTCGGATGGGTCCTCGTTCTCGATCGGCTCGCCGATTGCTTGAAAGAACGCGAGGTGCAGGCGGTGGGTTGGCGCCGCCACGTGCTCGAAGTTTCGCGAACACGCCGCCGGGTGCCAGCAAGTCGAAGACCTCGCCGTAGAGCGAGCGCTTGCGCGCGTGCTCGAGATGGTGGATGGCGAACGACGAGATGACGGCATCGAATCGCCCGAGCTCGGGCAGTGACTGTGAGAGGTCGTGCCTGACGAGCTCGACGCGTTCCTGTTCCGCGAAGCGTTCGCGTGCGGCGTTGAGCATGACCTCGGAGAAGTCGAGACCCACCCCATGCATCTCCGGATGGCCGGCCTGCGGCATGGCGAGCAGACGCCCATCGCCCGTACTGAGGTCGAGGACGCGACGAACGTCCTGCGGTACGTGTTCGAGCAGGACACGCTCCCCTTCCATCCGGTGCGGGAGCTTGTCCGCTCGGACCAGGTAGGTAGCGAGCGACACAGTCCCTGTTGGTCCACTCCTCGCCGGGCACGCCGACAGTATGCAGCGGCCTGTGCGTGTCAGCCCAGTCGCCGGCGTGCCTTTTGCACCGATGGCAGCGCACCCTTGGCCTTGGTCAGCGCCCGCGCGCGCAGATCCACTGACGCGGGTTTCGCGGCGATCGTGATCTCCTCACCGGTCGCGGGATTGCGCCCTTTACGCGCCTTCGAGGCAGGCTTCACCCGCACCGTCAGCTGGACGAGCCCACCGATCTTGACCTTCTCCGCGTTCGCGATCTCATCCAGCACGACGTCCTCGAGGGCATCGAGCACGCGCTTGGCGTCGGCCCTGGTGATCTCGGCACGATCGGCGACAGCACCGGCGAGTTGCGTCTGAGCCAACCGCACGACAACCTCCTCCTTGTGGGGTCCAGAGCTGCGGAGAGTAGTCAAATCCAGCTTATGCTGAGCGTCGCTGTGGCCGCTCGCTCCCCCGATTTCGCTCGTACCGCCTCGGATTACGCGCGTCACCGCGCGGGGTTTCCGCCCGAGCTGCTTGATCGTCTCACCGCGAGAGGCATCGCGCGTGCGGGTGCGCGCGTGGTCGATCTTGGAACGGGTACGGGCAGCCTCGCGCGCCTGTTCGCTCAGCACGGGTGCGTAGTCACGGGCGTGGACATCGCCGGACCGCTGCTGGTACAGGCGCGGCGCTTGGATACCGAGGCCGGGATGGAGATCGAGTATGTCGAGGCTCCCACTGAGGAGACCGGTTTGCCAGATGGGGCGTTCGATGTGGTCAGTGCGGGCCAGTGCTGGCACTGGTTCGATCGACCTGCCGCAGCGCGCGAGGTCAAAAGACTGCTCACTTACGACGGCACTGTCGTGATCGCGCACTTCGACTGGCTCGCCCTCCCAGGCAACGCGGTCGAGGCCACCCAGGAGATCATCCTGCGCTACACGCCGCCCGGCGACCCCTCCCACGGTCCTTGGCGGTACGCCCACGGCACAGGCGTCTACCCGCAGTGGCTCACCGATCTACAGGAGGCGGGGTTCACCGGGATCGAGACGTTCTCGTTTGACGTGCAGGTCCCCTACTCGCACAAGGCTTGGGCCGGGCGTGTACGCGCGAGCGGTCCGATTGCAGGCACGCTGGAGGAGGCGGGCGTAGAGGCGTGCTCCCGGGAGCTAACCGCGATGCTGACAGAGCGGTTCCCCGAAGACCCGCTCACGATCCCACATCGCGTATGGGCGGTCACGGCACGGGTGCCCACATCGTGAACGACACCAACGAGCGGTTGCTGCGCCGCGCCTACGAGGCGTTCAACGCGCGCGACATCGACGGCGCGCTCGCGACGATGCACGTGGACGTCGATTGGCCGAATGGGATGGAGGGCGGACGCCTACACGGCTACCGGGAGGTCCGCAAGTATTGGCGGCGCCAGTTTGACTTGATCGACTCGCTCGTCGAGCCGCAGCAGATAGAGCAACTACCCGACGGTCAAGTGATCGTGACGGTCCGCCAAGTCGTGCGCGACCGTGCCGGGAACCTGATCTCAGAGGACACCGTCGAGCATTGGTACTCGATCAACGAAGGGCTGATCAAGCGGATGGTCATCCACGCTCGCTGGAAGATTCGCATCGCCACCAAGGACGACATCGCGCCCGTGCTCGCCCTGTGGATCGCAGCCGGCAGCCTGCCTAGTACCACCGACTCTCCTGATGGACTTGCCCGGCTGCTGGCCGCCGACCCCCGGGCGCTGCTGATCGCTGAGCTCGATGGTGTCTTGGCCGGCTCGTTGATCGCCGCGTGGGACGGTTGGCGTGGGAGCTTCTACCGGCTGGCGGTCTCGCCAGAGCATCGGCGCAAGGGGCTTGCGACGATGTTGCTCAGGGAGGGCGAGCGGCGCCTACGCGAGCGGGGCGCGGTCAGGCTGACCGCAATCGTCGCCGACGAGGATCCGACCGCGATGAGCTTCTGGCGGGCCACCGGCTATGAGCAACAACGGCACAGGGCGCGGTTCGTGCGCCATTGAGATGGATAGCGCCAGGTATCTTCGGATGGTGCCGCCCTTTGCCTGTACGAACTGGTCGCCGACCCGCGCACCGACGACGGCTTCGGACTATCCAAGTGACATGGCTGACTCTGTCTGGACTGCTGCTTGCAGGTAGGCGACGATCAGCGGGTGCGGGGAGTCGGGTTGGGAGCTGAGTTGCGGGACGAACAGTGTCGCGAGGTAGAAGCGCCGGTCGGGTAGCTCAACCACGCGTGCCTCACCGTCCTGCTCGGTGCCGACCACACGCAGGCCGCCATCGTTCAGGCGCTCCTGCGACACGCTCATCGAGTAGATCAACTTCCGCATCAAGATCCCCATTCGGTTGATCCGATTCTTCTGCGGATAATGCCTGGGTGTCGTAGGTCTTGCGCACGGTGCTCACACGATCGATCGCTGGCATGTCATCCTCCATGCTCGCTGGTCTGAGAGATTAGACCGCCGCCCGAGGCGAGACTCATCGGGCGCCGGCAGAATGGGAAGGTGATGGAGCCGCACATCGACGTGATCACGCTTGCCGTGAGCGATCTCGAGCGCTCGCTTGAGTTCTACCGCGATAGCCTTGGCCTCGAATCGGGCGAGCTGGTCGGCACAGAGTACCCCGGCGACGATCTCATGCCAGCGGGAGCAGCGGCGATGTTCAAGCTCGCGGGCGGACTGATGCTGATGCTGTACCCGCGCAGCGAGCTCTCTAAGGACGCCAACATCGCGCCCGGTCCGGCACAGAGCGGCGAGTTCAGCATCGGCCACTTGGTTCCCAGCCGGGCGGATGTCGATGCTCTGCTCGCCCGGGCCGAGGACGCCGGCGCGACGCTCACCGACCGGCCGCACGATCGTCCATGGGGCATCTACTCTGGCTACTTCCGCGACCTCGACGGGCACCTGTGGGAGGTCATCTGCAACCCAAGGATGACGCGCCCGGGGGCATGAGGACGGCGACTGCGTGGAGTCGGTCAGCTCGATGCTCTCACACCAACTGTAGAAGGAGTGACCATGCATGATCAAGCGAACACCAACCGGGAGTACGAACCCGACATCCCACACGCAGATGTCCCCACTGTCGTGGACCGGGCGACGTTTCAGGCCGAGCTGGATGCCCTGCGCGTCCGCGAGAAGGCTCACACCCGCGAGGGCGATGCGATCGCCGCGGCCCGTCGCCGGCTCCCGATGGTGGAGATCGACGCCACAGTCGAGCTGACCGGCCCTGACGGGCGCGTCACGCTGCTGGATGTGTTCGAGGGCCGCCGATTGCTGATTGCCTATTACTTCATGTGGTACACGGGTCGAGACGCCCCCGAGCAGTGCGAGGGCTGCACCTTCTACAGCACCCAGGTCGCCGAGCTGTCCTATCTGCATTCCCGTGATGTCACCTACGCTACGCTGTGTCAGGGTCCCTACGAGGAGAGCGTGCGCTACCGCGACTTCATGGGCTGGACGATGCCGTGGTACTCGGCCCAACAGTCGCTCGACACGCTCCTGACAGGTCGGCGGGTCGGCAAATTCCACCTGGTGTGCTATCTGCGAGATGGCGATCGGGTATTCGAGACCTACTGGACCAACGGCCGCGGCGCGGAGGCGATGGACAACACCTACGAGCTGCTCGACCTGACAGTGTACGGGCGCCAGGAGCAGTGGGAGGACTCACCCACCGGCTGGCCGCGCCGTGACGAGTACATCTATCGCACAGACGGACGCCCCACCGCCCAATGGCCCCGACTGCAAGCCGGCCGCTCCGACGACCTTGGCAACACCGCCGCATAACGGCGGGCCCGAGTTCGAGGTGGAGCAGCGGCCGAGCCGGCTGCATCTGACGTGAGGTTGAGGGCTCGCCGACTCCTCGCGGCGCTGTCACATTCCGGGCGCGGGACGCGTCTTGTCCTGGCAGAGCTAGAACTGAGATCGTCGAGGGCATGCCGACGGGCCCTGGCGAGGAGCGTCGGGATGGAAGGAGAGCGAGCATGATGCAGGCGCTGCAGAAGCTGGGGAAGGCCGCAAAGAGCTGCGGCATGCCCAGACCACGCTCTACCTTGTGATTCTGCGCGCCAGCCAGATCAACGGCTGCAGCATCTGGTCGACATACACTCACGCGAGCTCAGGGCAGTCGGTGAGCGCGACGAGCGCATCTTCACGCTCGCCGCGTGGAGGGAGACCCAGTACTTCACCGACGCCGAGCGCGCCGCGCTGGCGCTGACCGAGGCCGCGACCCGTCTCGCGGACCGCTCCGACCCGGTCACAGACGAGATCTGGGATGAGGCGGCCCGGCACTACGACGAGCAGGAACTCGCCGGGCTCGTCCTCTCGATCAACGCCTGGAACCGCCTAAACGCAGTCACGAAGCAGATCACCGGCGAGTGGGTAGACCAGTTCCTGGATACCAGCGAGAGCGTCGCCCTGGCGGCTTGAGACGTACACGACCGCACGCCAAAGGCGCAGTCCCGGACGAGAGGGAGCGGCGCGCTGACCGGCCGCTCCCTGGTCGGGCACGCCCAACGATCCAGACGACAGCTGAGGGATGCTGCGAATCGCCTTGGCGTAACCGAAGCTCAGGCGGCTCGAAGGAAGCGCCGCAGCGCCTCGCGGATGACCTCGGAGGTCGTCGTGGCATCCGCTCGCGCACGGTCGATCAGCTCCCGTCGCAACTCGGGATCGAGCCGCACCGACTCGACGCTCGCCGGCGAGGAGCCCAGCGCGGGACGACCTCGCTTGGGCCGCCGTGCGATCAGCTCATCGACGTCGTAGCCCGCCTCGGCCTCGGCGGCGAGGGCCTCGACGTCGGTGTCGGTGATCGGCCGGCCGGCTCGGGCGTGGCCGTAGACGCGAGGCTCGCTCATGGTTCGAGCAGCCTCCGGTACCTGGCGCGCATCGGCATGGCGTGGATCGCGAGCTGGTTGCCCTCGGCAGTAGTCATGACGACCACCTCCAGGAAGTTGCCCGCGCGATCAGGCCCGATGACGAGCCAACGGTCGGGATCTTCGATAACCAAAGCATGATCGACGGCGTGCAGGACATCCTCGTCGGCGACATCGTGCTTTCGCGCCGAGTCGTGGACCTCCACGCGATTTAGTGTACTACGAAAAGAGGCCGCGGGCTGCAACACGGTGAGCCGGCTGCATTGGGCCTACCACATCGACCTCTTCTACAGCGACGAGGACAGCAGCTACGTAGCGGACATCCCGACCTCGATGCGTGCTCGGCGTTCGGTCAATGGCTCCTCGCATGCGGTAGTTTGACGTGCATCCGCATACTCCACACACGAGGGAGGCGTCCGATGCATGCAGTCTTGACTGAGGTCGACACGACCGGGCAGCCCGATCCAGAGGTCGGGCTCAAGGCACTGCAGGAGCAAATCGTGCCCAGCGCCCGCCAGACCCCAGGATTTCAGGCCGGATACTGGCTCAGGCCGCTCGGGGACGGCACGGGAACATCGCTGGCGCTCTACGACACGGAGGAGAATGCTCAGGCAGCCTCGCAGACACTGAGCGTCGGCAGCAACCCGATGCCCGGGGTCACGGTGGTGCGCAGTGAAGTGCGCGCGGTCGCAGCTTCGGCCTGACTGGCGATCGATCTGGTCCCCCTTTTGCCAACGCATCGGGCGGGACGGCGGCCGGCCTGACCCGTGCTGTCGCCCACGAAGTCCACGAGGCGCACCGAGGCCGCTCGCTTGATCACACTCGCTTCCCGCGGGCGATGCAGAAGCGCTTGCCCCAACGCCCGCCAGTGCTGCTGCTCGTCGGGAGCAGGGGAGTTGTTGAGCAGCGCGGCGACTGCAGCTCACGCTGGCAATGTGGCCGTCTCGGGCGGTCGGGCGGCGACTACGACACCGGAGCGGCCTGGTACTCCTCGCCGGTGACGTGTTCGCCTCAGATGACGGGGCTGCCGGAGTCATCGGCCCTTGGATCGCGATGTGGACCATGAAGCGGTTTGAGGTGGCGCCGTGCCAGTGGTTCTCGCCGTGCTCGAAGAACACGCGGTCGCCCGGGCGGACGACCTCAATGGCGCCGCCCTCGCGTTGGCAGAGGCCGATGCCCTCGGTGATGTAGATCCTCTGCCCGAGCGGGTGGGTGTGCCAGGCGGTGCGCGCGCCGGGGGTGAAGTGGACGAGGTTGGCCTGTGCTCGATTGGGGGCGGGCGGTGCGGCGACTGCGTCGATGTAGACGGCTCCGGTGAACCAGTCGGTCGGCCCGGTCGCGGTCTCAATGGAGCTCTTGGTGATCTGCATGTCCCGTCTCCTCGATGTGCGTGGCCTGATGGTACGGATGCGTCGGGTGGTCGTCACGCGACTTGCGCCGTTGGCCGGACGAGGATCTCGTTCAGCGTCATTTGACTACATACCGTCCAGTCGGTATAGTCCTGGAGATGCCAGCCAAGCTCGATCATCGGCAGGCCGAGGTCAAGGCGAAGTCAGCACAGCTGGGCAGCTCTCGCAAGCAACTCCTCGCGGCGGCCTCCCGAGTGTTCGCGCGCAGCGGCTACCACGGCGCCACGATGAGCGAGATCGCCGCCGAGGCCGGATTCTCCAAGGGCGCGCTCTACTGGAGCTTCGCGAGCAAGGACGAGCTGTTCTTCGCGCTGCTGGATGAGCTCGACGAGCAGCTGCGCGCGCTGATCACCGTCGCGGCGTCAGCGCCGGCGGACCGTGACATCAGCGGCGATCTGAGCCGCGACATCTCCGCCGTGCTTGAGCACGGACACGATGTCGTGCTGCTCTTTCACGAGTACTCCGCGCTCGCCGTGCGCGACCCCAAGGTGGCCGCGCGCTACGCCGAGCGCAACGCGCGGCTGCGCGAGGAGCTCGCCGCGTCGATGCGCGCGCGGCACGAGGCGATCGGCGTTCCGATGGCGATTACAGCGGAGCAGCTCGCGACCGCCGTGATCGCGCTCGTCGACGGACTTTCGATTCAACGACTCACCGAGCCCGACGCCGTGCCCGAGGACCTCTTCGGGCAGATCCTCTCGCTGATCGATGACGGCATGACCCTCCGAGCCAAGGAGCCCGCATGAGACGTCCTGTGTCAACCTTTTTGTGCGAGAAGTTGGTTGAGGGTTTTGTGTTGGGCGGGGTTGTAGGGCGTGTGGTCTTGCCGGCAGCGTCAGAGGACGCGTGTCCAGGCGCGACCGAGGATGCGTATGGCGTGGGGGTGTGTGCAGCCGCGGGCGCGGGCGTGCTGGTAGACCTTTCGCGCCCAGGGATGCCAGTGCCTGGTGCTGTCAGCGAGGACGCTCATGTGCTTGCGCAGGCGCTTGTCGCAGGCCCAGCGGAAGGTGGCGTTGCTGCGTTTGCCGGACTGGATCGTGACTGGGGCTTGGCCGGCGTCGGCGGCGAGCGAGTCGTTGGTTGGGTAGCGGGCGCGGTTGTCACCGATCTCGGCGAGCAGCCCGGCGGCGGTCACGACACTCTTGGGGTCACGGAAGAACGCGAGGAAGATCGCCCCGTCAGGATGCGCACGGGTGGCGCCCGCGATATGGCTTGTGAGCTGGCTGATCTGCTCAACGATGGGACGCAGAGCAGCGACGAGGCCGATCACGGCGGAGCGGCGTGCGTCCTGCTCGAGCTCGCCGACGATGGCGTTGGGTGCGCTGCGCAGCTTGGCGAGCAGCTCGGTGGGGGTGCGTCGGCCGCAGTAGGCGTTTCGCGCGAGGAAGCCTTCGAGGCGCTTGGCGCCGAGGCCGTGGGTGTCGGCGGGGCTGGGGTAGCGCTCAAGGAAGGCAAGCCCGATCGGGCTGTCGATGTCGAAGAAGATCTGTTCAGCGCCGGGCCAAAACGCTTGCAGTTGGGCACGGAGCTGGTTGGTGAGTGCGACGCGTGCGTCGACGAGATCCTCGCGAGTGCGCACGAGCGCCTTCAGCGCCAGTGTCTCATCGCTGGAGGGCGCGAGCACGGGGAAGCGGTGACGGTCTGTTCTGGCGAGCTCGCACAGCACGAACGCGTCGAAGCGGTCGTTCTTGCCCGCGGCCGCACGGTAGCGATCACGCGTCGCCTTGACCTGGTTAGGGTGGATCGCGAGCACGACGATCCCTGCCGCGAGGAGCCTTCCGACCAAGAGCCCGTCGGGGCGCTCGATCGCGCAGCACTCCACGCAGTGAGCGAGCAGCAGCCTGATCAGTGCGCTGATGCCGGTCTGCTCGTGGCTGAACTGTTCAGCCACGAGCAGTTGCCCGTGCTCGTCGCTGATGTGAACGTCGTGCCAGTCGCTGGCCCAGTCGATCCCGCAGGTTGCGCCCATAGGTCCTCCTCCTCCTCGGTCGAGGTTCGCTTGAAAAACGCTGGCCAGGAGGTACCGTGGCGGGTGCTCATAGACAGGCCCTCGGTGGGGCGACGCCCTGTTGCCGCTCTGGGTGCCTCACACCACCGGGAGGCGCGTGTCTCATGCGGGCCGTCAACGCGGCTAGCAAGCGAGGCGCTCTCCCGGTGGTGGTCAGCTATATGCGCTGAGTCTCAGGCCTCTCCCAACCAGCCGTCGGGAGAGATCTCCCTCCCTCGGAAAGAAAACGAGAACAACCCGAGCGCCCAGCAACCAGAGGTTGCCCTATGAGCAGCGAAGCGCCCACAGCCACATCCACATTCCCAGCCACGCCCACGACCACGTCCGCACCGATGTCGGTGCCGGCTCGCCGTCGATCCCGCTGGCGCGACGTCTCGCCGCGCGAACCGCAAGTCCCGCCCGCCGACATCTCTCAGGCGCCGCCTGGACCCAACGTTCCCCGGCACCTGCTCGGCGCGTACTGGCTGCTGGCCGAACACGACCTGCTGGAGCGCTGCCGGCGCCGCTACGGCGACGTCTTCTCGCTGCGGATCTGGCCCGTCGGCTTCCTCGTCGTGATCGCCGACCCCGCCGAGATCAAGCGCGTGTTCACAAGCGACCCCGACCAGCTGCGCGCCGGCGAGGGCAACCTCGTGATGCAGCCCGTCGCCGGGCCCGAGTCGGTGCTTCTGCTCGACGGCAAGCGCCATCTCAATCGCCGCAAACTGATGCTGCCACCGTTCCACGGCGATCGCATGGGCGTCTACGCGGACCTGATCGGAGAGATCGCGGACGAGGAGATCGCGCGCTGGCCGGTGGGCGAGCAGTTCTCGGCGCACACCTCGATGCAGCGCATCACGCTGCGCGTGATCCTGCGCGCGGTGCTCGGCATCGAAGACGCCGCCCGCGGTGCGGAACTCGAGCGCCTGCTGCCGAAGCTCCTGAACTCTCCCGCCCTGCTGTGGCCGTTCCTCCAGCGCGACATGGGCGCCCGCAGCCCGTGGCGACGCTTCGTCTCGCTGCGCGAGCGCGTCGACGCGATCCTCTTCGACGAGATCGCCCGTAAGCGCTCGAACCCGAGGCTCGCCGAGCACGAGGACATCCTCTCGATGCTGCTCGGCGCACGCGACGAGCACGGCGATGCGATGACCGACGAGGAGCTACGCGACCAGCTCGTCACGCTGCTGCTCGCCGGTCACGAGACGACGGCTACGGGGTTGGCGTGGATCTTTGAGCGCGTGCTACGCACGCCCGAGGTCCACGCGCGCCTGCGCACCGCGGTCGCCGAGGACGACGATCGGTATCTGGACTGCCTGATCAAGGAGGGCCTGCGCCTGCGCCCCGTCATCCCGCTGGTGGCCCGCCAGGTCAACGCGCCGTTTCCCGTCGGCGACCACACCGTCCCGGCCGGCACGCTCCTGACGTGCTCGGTGATCCTTACACACAGCCGGCCCGACCTCTACCCCGAACCGGACGCCTTCCGACCGGAGCGCTTCATGGAAGACGCCCCGGACACCTACACCTGGCTGCCCTTCGGCGGCGGCACGCGCCGTTGTATCGGTGCGGCCTTTGCGACACTCGAGATGAAGGTCATCCTGCGCCACGTCTTCGCCCAGTGCGAGCTGGAGGCGCCCGATGCGAAACCGGAGCGCCCGCGCCGGCGCTTCGTCACCTATCCGCCAAACCGCGGAGCGCAGGTTCTGCTGAGGAGCAGACACGGAGCCGGACACGACATGGCAACCTGGAAAGCCGCCTGCGCGCGCCTCGAGAACGATCGCCCGAACGAAACGCGCCCAAACGCGCGCGGGCAGATAGCGTCGTGAGGCGGACACCGAGCAGCCTCGCCGGATACCGCTGCGACTACGACGACTCCTTCGAAGCGTCCGTCGCCGCGGCGAACGAGCGCACCCCCGAGCAGTGGGCGCGCGCCGTGTTCGAGGATGCGCCACGGTTTGTGCGCTGGTTTCTCCTCGTCGGTTTCCGCTACGGGCTCAACCTACGCTTGGCCCGCCGGACATCACCCGAGCACGTCCTCGGCTGGGCGATCGTCGACCGAGAGCCCGACTCGCTCACGATCGAGTCACGCTCCTGGTATCTCACCTCGCGCCTGCTCTTCCAGACCGAACCGGCACGCGTCACGCTCCACACACGTGCGCTATGACAAGCCGATCGCGAAAGTCCTCTGGCCACCCGTATCGATTCTGCACCGTCAGATCCTCCCCCGACTTCTGCGACACGCGGCCGCACACACCACGGCAACACAACGACCCTCCGGCCAACCGAGCCAATCGCCGCAATAAAGCGAATGAAGCTTGGGGTCGCCGGCCACTGCGATCAGCGCGCGCGAGGCCACCGGCAGGCTCGCCCTGCCGCCGCAAGAGTGAGTGCCGCTTGTTTGGGCCCACCAGCTCCCCACGGTGGGCCCAATCGCCCGGAAACACCCCAAAACACAGGTAATTTTAGGTCGCACAGATCGCCGGTATCCCGTATGGTTGAGCGGGATTCGCTGCCCGACAACCTGGCATCGCACCCAGGAGGTCGGGCACGCGTGAGCA
>CAVTPC010000008.1:0-304555 GCA_963736555.1 uncultured Solirubrobacterales bacterium | reverse complement strand
GACCCGCGGATCCCATGCGACGACTTCATCTCCGAGGCCGATGTCAACGCGATCGCCTTAGACGCGATCGCCCAGCTTGACGCGCTGGGCTTCGTCGGCGTGTTAGAGCTCGGGGACGTCGCATGGCAAGGACTCGCGCGACTGTTCAACGTGAGGCTTGAGCCAGAGAAAGCTGAACGTCACCGAAGAGCTTGAGGATCCGATGGCACCCACCTCCAGAAGAGAAGCTCCTCACGGCTGACGCCCTCGCCCTAGTCGAGCAACGCAACGCGGCTGATCGGATCGTCTACGATCATGCACTGGCACTCGCCGGCGTTCAAGTTGACGAGCGAATGCGCTTGGCGCAGTCAGTCTTCGCAAGCCATCTGGTGCGGTTACGGAACCCCTCCCGGCGGCTCTGCTACAAAGCTCGCTGAGCATGCTCTGGCCATCGCTGAACGCGCGTGAGCAACCTCGCGAAGAGTTCCGCAACTTTGTCTGTGCTCAGGCCTACTTGAGGTCGCCGGACGAACACCGCCATAGACGAACCCCGAGACAGGCGAGCCAACCTACCGCGAGACTCCAGGGGGGCATCATGGGGTTGGCGGCGGTGCGTGGTCACGAGCTCAGGGGGAGCTTCGCGCAGCAAACGAACCAAATCGTCCTCGTCACATGTCCCATGTATGCGCTCCGCCTCGTCGAGGAACGATTTGACATCGGCCATGAACCCAAGACTTGAGCGCCTGGATTTCCTCGTCCTCCCAGTCCCACCAGCAAAGCGCCAGGAGGCGGCGGCGCGTCTCAGGCATCGAAGCGATACCGAACGACCTGCGCCGGGTTACCGGCCACCACGGCATACGGAGGGACCCACTTACTGACCACGCTCCCGGCTCCGATACCGCCCGGTGCCCAACGCTAACACCAGAAAGGACAGTGGCGCCCAGTCCGATCCACACGTCGTGTCCGATCACCGTAGTGCCTCGGTCGATCGCATCGGCAGCATTTCCTCCTGCAGGATTAACAAAAACGCATTAACTGGAAATGTCGTAACACGCTCCATGACATGCTCACTGCCAGCGAGGATACGCACCTCCGGGCCGATACTGCAGAAGGCCCCGACCTCGATTTGTGCGCAAGGCATAAAAATTTGAAACGTGCATTTATCGTGGCCATAGGTGTGGCGGCCAATGCTCACACCGGGAGGCAATACCGGGCCGGTCACAGCGTCATTCATCACAGATATATCCCAAAAAGACGCTATGCCGATGCGGATTCACGGTTCGCCATCCTGAATCGTTGCGTGACATCCGCGTGGGCTCCATCAGTTGAACGAACCACCAGAGACTTCCTCGGCCATGCAAGCAAAACCGCACGATCTCCCAGGACATACTGCCGGTTATGCCCCGGAGCGGGCTGGGCCAGCCTTAGCTCCGCAAAACCAGAGACCTCAGCAGCTTGAACTAGAGCCGCTCGGTTGGGAATGAGAGACACGACGCCACCCGCGGAGGCGAGCATATTGCTCCGTGATCGGTCTCGACGAGCGCGGCAAAGCCGCTAAGCTCTCCTCATACTGATCGGTCCGACCGTTCCCGTGTACAACTGGATCGACCTGTCGGGTCAATTGAGACTCGATCACGCATATACCCTGGGTGAGAGCGCGTGCTATGCGTATAGCTCCGATTGGGTTCTCGAGGTGATAGACGAGTCCCAGACAGAGCACCACATCGAAGGTTCCGAGCTTAGAGACGTCCAGGTTGAACACATCGTCGCAGCGAAACTCCAAACGCTCCCGCGAATTGCCAAAATGCTCGCGTATTAGCTCCGCTCGTTGTATCAACTGCTGACGTATGTCTACGCCGAGCACCCGGCGCGCCCCACTCGAGCAAGCGGTGAGACCGGCCCTGATTGCAGGCGAGGTCGAGGACCGTGGCATCCGGCCCGGCCGCCGATAGCGTCGCGCGCACCTCCGTCTCCATCAGCTCAGCTCTCGTTCGATGAATGTCAGGGAGCTCAGGACCGGCCACTGGCGTGACGACGCCCGCACCGAGCTGCCACGCCTACATCCACGGTGGGGACTGCTCGACCTCCGCTTTTAGGGCCTCGTTCACAGAACCTTTCCTCTGTTTCGATCTGCGATCCGCAGAGTGATATGCAGGCTAAACATATTACCTGCAGGCACACTCGCACGAAGCTCGGACAGCTGCCGCTCAGTATCTCTCCAAGTTCAACGCCACCCGCCAAAGGAGCGCTAGCGCTCCGCGGTTGCCCCCAGACTTCCCCGGGATCGGGGGCTGCTCCTAGAGCCATGCGACTCCCGCGGAGCTGGGCCTCGCGTTCCTGCGCCGCGGACGATCGGCAACATGAGCACCACATCTCGCGAGGCAAGACTACGCCGACAACGGCGGACCTGGGTGGAGCGAGTGCCCCGTTGCCCCACCCTGCCCCTCTCTAAGCGACAGAAGCTGCTGGAGATGCATCGTCTCCAAGATCACCATATGATCTGCACCTTCCAGCTGTTCGAGAGGATACCCGACCACCACATAGTCACGGGAGCCATCCGCCCGCACGGCTCTGCCCACTCATTATTTGACAGCTATGCACATCTGGATCGATCTACTGGCGCGCGAGGGTACGCTGCTACTCACGCTGCTGGCGCTCGGCGCCGCACCAGCCGCATCACTCTCCGAGCACTTCGACGCGCCAGGACGGCTCGCCCTGGCACCGATACTCGGCTTCTGTCTAGGGACGTGTCTGGTCACGACCGTGCTCGAGTTCATCCCAGTCGTCCGCGAGGACATCGCGCCCTGGACGATCAATGTCGGAGCACCAACGCGAGTGGTTGGCACTCGCCCGTCCGACGTGATCCTCGCCCATGCCCTCCAGCTCGGGTTCCCCCAATAACGTTGCGTCTTGTGGACACGGCACGCATAGAATCGCCGACGCGGAGTCCAAGGACGATTCTGCTCGTCGCTCTGCCATGCCTAGCAATTCTCCTCAGCTTGATGGTGTGGATCACTGCGGTATCGCGTAGCGGCTTCTGGGCGGATGACTTCCTCTACCTCACCCATTTCGCCCGATCGCTAGGAGATCTATCAAACGACCACATCAACGTAGGCGAGTACACATCAAATCTCTTCTGGGAGTCGGCACACTAGCCTTTGGCACTGGATCTGTAGTGCCGTTCCTCTTGCTCAACACGTTTGTCTTTGCAGCAGGCCTAATCATCTGGCTGCGTGTCGGCACCAAAACCAGGTGGGGGTCGCTTGAGGCATGGTGGGTAGGAGGTCTGTTCATCGCAACCGCCGTCTGGTTTCAAACAGTCCTGTGGTCATCAAATATAACTCACTCGGGAGGGTTTCTTGCTCTTGGCGCAGGTCTGTGGGCTCATGAACGATGCATGAGCGCTCGAACAGTTCGTAACAGCATCCCCTGGTCTCTCGTGAGTGGCGGGGCGTGGACACTCGCGGTCGTGAGCAATCCCCTCTACATTGGCCTGCTGCCTCTCGCGGGCTATTGTGCTTTTCACCAGGTACTGAAGATGCGACACCTGGGGGTTAGTACAACCAGCTTGAGCGTAGCAATAGGCTTCTGGAACTTGCTAATTCCGATCATCTATTTTGCGGCTATCGGCTATCCCGCTAAGACAGCGAGTGCCCCCTATGCCAATAATGGTCTGGATTTGTTCGCCAAAACCTCCACTATTATAGAGATAACTTGGCACCGACAAACGTTCTCGTGGCTGTGTATATCACAGTGTTAGTAATTGGAATAGTAGGTGGAGTGACCGCAGTCCGCCGTAGGGACTGGTTCCCAATAACGGTGTTAGTCACTGCGGGTGCAACAGCGGTTCCTGCGCTGATTCAGGGGCAGCAACGTGAAGTTCATTACCTCGCAATGCCATTACTTCTCGCCTTTAG
The DNA here is from genome assembly GCA_963736555.1 of uncultured Solirubrobacterales bacterium. Classification (GTDB taxonomy): domain Bacteria; phylum Actinomycetota; class Thermoleophilia; order Solirubrobacterales; family Solirubrobacteraceae; genus Palsa-744. Next base: position 300,659 of record CAVTPC010000008.1, on the reverse strand, counting down.
TGCGTTGGCCGCTGGTGCATCTCCTGTGCTGTTCGGCCGATCTACGCGGTTTGCACAACTACGAGGGGCGTTCTTTCTGGCCGCAGCTCTAGCACTGTTCCTGTTCTTTCGGCAGGGTACAAATATTCGTTCGTACTTCGTGCAGTCACCGTATGGGGATGCCTATGGCCTGACGACGTTCCGCTCACAGGTCGCGACACTGACACCAGAAAGCGGCACGATATGTGCAAATCTTGCCCTCAATGCACAGTACCAAACATTGTTTGTCGCTGCAATGTCAGGGGAAGATGGCTTTTTGGTACCACCGATCAACGCGACTCGGGCATACCTGATCCCAGCTGGCGAGTCATGTCCAGCGACCGGGGTCACTGTACATATCACTGTTAGTCTTAACACGCGAGGAGATTTTGTCGCAAACAGTTTAGGCTAGGCAGGGTTAACAAATGTGATGCGCTGCCGCGCTCTCAGGTACCAGGCTTGCGCAGTACTACGATCCCATCCCACACGGTCATTGCCTCGATCACAAGAACCTCGCCGACAGCGTCAGGCTGCGCCCACCGCACGGTGCCACTCGCTGTGTGATCGATCAAGCGCTTAACCACGCCGACGGTTCCGATGTCGTGGCTAGGCATAGGGATAGGGGTGGGCACCTCGGACTGCATGACCGTCGCGGAACTGTCGATGTTCGCAACGTCTAACCGAGCGGCGATCTCGCCGCCGTCATGCCAGTCGGGCAGATATCCGGTTCCCCAGTCCTCGATGAAATACAGACCACCGGGGCGTAGGTGCTCGCGATAGAGGGCCTGGAGTGATCGGGCCGTCGTAATGCCGAGGTGGGAGGCATCATCAACGATCACATCGAAGCCTTCGGGTGCATGAGCCTCGCGCACGCGCTGCATGAGCGAGGCATCCGCCTGGTCCCCCCGAATCATGTGCACACGCTGACCCAGGTGTATGTCGGGCGGCTCTAGGTCTATACCGATGATAGTGGCTCGCGGGAAGGCGTCCCGCCACATTTCAAGCGAATGGCCACCCCACACGCCAAGCTCAAGCAAGGTAAATGCCCGCCTTCTCATCGGTACAAGCAGCTGCTCGTAGATCGGGAGGTATGGGGCCGGCTTGACGCCTTTGTCCGCTGAGCGGTTTGCCGGTAGGCGCAGCCACCCGTGACGCTGCGTCTGACGTCGCAGGCTGTTTGCCGTCGTTCGCAGTTGGGTGGTCAAGGAAGGCATCACGTGTTGCAGGCGGTGCCTGCGTGCCAGCAAGTATGCCTGATCGGCCTCGCGATGGTTGGGTACCTTGGGCACCATTGTCCCGCCAGCATCATGCCCATAGCAATGATGTAGCTGGCTCTCGACAGGCTTGTGTGGCACGCCACAAGCTGCTCGATGACGCCGAATCGTTATGAGCGGGCAGATTCGTTGCGTCCTTACTATCCTGACGGATCACCATGGACATTGACCATCTCACATCCGGTCTCGGAGGACAGATCGAGCGCATGCGTGCAGCTCGCGCAGCAATCGGCGGCGACATCGCTTGGTACCCCTACGACATTCTGGGCAACGTCGCGCACCTCGATGCTATGTTGTCTGGCGCCCATCGCGACCTGGGCATGCTCACGCAGGGGCTTCCGGTAGCCGACATAGGTGCCGCGGATGGCGATCTCGCGTTCGCCGTGGAGGACATCGGCGGATGGGAAGTCGACATCGTCGACACCGCCGCCACGAACATGAATGGCCTTCGCGGAGCTCGAGCACTGCGCGACCATTTTGGCTCTGCCGTGCAGATTTATGATATCGACCTCGACCGTCAGTTTACGCTACCACGCTCGCGTTACGGACTCGTCTTTTTGCTCGGGATCCTCTACCATTTACAGAATCCCTACTATATGCTGAGGGAACTCGCTACACGCACATCGTACTGCTTACTGAACACTAAGGTAGCCCGCTTCGCGGGACCGACACAGACACCTATCGGGGACCTGCCGGTCGGCTACCTCGTTGCACCTCAAGAGACTAACAATGATCCCACAAATTATTGGATCCTCTCACCTACAGGTCTTGAACGGCTTGTGCGACGCACCGGCTGGACCGTTCTGGACCAAGCAAACGTGGGAAACGTCGCCAGTTCGGATCCGGCCACACCAGAGAATGACGAGCGCATGTTGATGCTTCTGCGCAGCACTGCAAATGGTAGGTAAATTCTGCGGGGTTGGCTGATGCGGCGACGTCTAATCTTCCTCAGCAGATGCAACGGAGGCACTCATGGCCGATGGAAACTTACGTCCACACATGGTAAGCGTCTCGTTTAGGCGCTCGTCAAGAACCTCCAGAGAGCATCTTTCGGCCACCAGCTCTCGACCACCACTGGAGAGCGACTGCCAAAGCTCATCGTCCTCAATCACCCGTACGATCCTCTCGGCAAGCGCCTCTGCGTCGTCGCCGATGAGCATATTCTCGCCGTCACGGCCGTCGAGACCCTCGGCCCCTACCGGGGTCGTGATGACCGGGAGTCCGGCCGCCAGTCCCTGTGTGATTTTGCCCTTCACCCCGGCCCCATAGCGGACGGGTACCACCATCGTGCGTGCGGAGTCCAGTAGCGGCTGGAGATCCGCCACCCAGCCCCTGACGTCAACTCGCGGCGCAGCGAGCTCCTCGATCTCCGCCGGCGCACTACCGCCAACGATCGTGACCGACACGTCGGCATCTAGCAGCCATACTTTCGGCATCACCTCACGTACGAGATAGATAACGGCATCAACGTTTGGGGGATGCTCGAAACCGCCAACGAACAGCACATTCTTACGCCCGTTGGGCGGAGAGACATGCTTGGCGACCTCATGGATCGTAGGGATGATGGTGACCTGAGCATCCGGTACGTAACTCACTATCTGGGCGCACTCGTCCTCGGTGACGGCAACGGTGACATCGCTGGCTCGCACCATCGCCAGCTCGAGCTCAAACAGAGCTGCGGCCTTGGGACCCTGAGCCACCATCGTTCCGTTACGCTTCGACAAGTCCGGCTGGCTGAGCGCGAAGCGACGCGACTCGCGCACCCAATGCAGGTCGACCGTGTCGTAGATCACTACAGCCCCCGGCGCGAACTCTCGCACGGAGTCCAGCCACCGGCTGGCGGGATGGGGACGCGAGAGGATGGCGGCGGTCAGACTAGACCCGATCTCGGCAAGCACGGACGTGGGATCAATCTGACCATAGATCACCTCGACACCAAGTCGCTGCAGATCACGCGTGTAGGGTTCATAAGGCGCGAGTTGTCAGGCACAAATGTCACACCGTAACCCAGTCGCAACAGCGAACGTATGATCTCAAACATGCGCAGCGAGCCAGCGTCGCGGTCCCACATAGGCGTCCGGAAGTCAACGACGAGCACATGCGGACCGCGATGCCTGTTGGCCGCCGTCCGGATACGCCGCTGCCCAGGTCGCAGATGCTCGGCCTCGAGTAGATCCTTCCACTTGTGCACGAACTTGACCCGGTTGATCTCCTGGTGGCGCTTGTGCCCAGCTTGCGGATCGGTGCCCGCTGTCGCTCCCTCCACGTGCACGACGATTGAGCTCGGCTCATACAACACATGCCAGCCACGCTGGCGCGCCTGCAGGCATAGATCTGCATCCTCGTAGTACATCGGCGCGTAACGCTCGTCATACCCGCCGATCTCCCGCCACAGCTCGGTCCGTACCATCAACGCCGCTGCCGATCCGTAGTCGATCTCACGCGTATATTCGTACTGAGAGCGTGTCGGATCATCACCTCGGCCAAAGTTGACACCGGTCCCGTCGCTCCAGAGAATACCTCCAGCCTCACTCAATCGACCGTCGGGTGATACAAACTTGGGGGCAACGACGCCAACCTTCTCTCTGGATTTCGCGCTTGTGAGCATCGCGCCCAGCCAATCTAAAGACACCTCTATGTCGTTGTTACACAATACAAGCCACTCGCCACGTGCGGCTGCGGCACCCCGATTCACACTACTGAGGTAGCCTTGATTTGGCTCATTGCGGAGGATCCGTGCCCCGTTCACTAGATTCAAAAGCTGTTTCGTCTCCGCATCGGCTTCGTCGTCAACCAGGATGACCTCGTACCTGATGCGCGTTGTGTGCTCACGAATCGAGCGCAGGCAAGCTCGGGTCAGCTCTGCGTGCGCGTACAACGGGATAACCAGTGAGACTTCCGGAGTCTCATGTTCTGGGAGCTGGATGATGTCTGGCGCATTCGGCTGGGGACTCTCGCCAACGACGGCAGAGGCCGGCGGAGGGCGCTTATTAGTCCCCGGCCGACCAGTCGTAGTGAAGCTCCTAGCATACGGGCAAGCAGTGACTGCTCGCCGCCAATCGCGCCGTACAGCCGGCTTCGCAGATCTTTGGAACGTCTGCCACGTCACAGATTCCTCGACTCGTCGGCTTGTCTGAACCGGGAGGCAAGTTGTGCCTCGAGGAAATCGATGTGCGCTTGCAGCTCGAGCATTCTCTGCTGATTGCTCGCGACCAGCCGCTCGCTCCGGGCAATATCTTCGTCGGCTCCACGGACGCGCTGCTCCATTTGATCGTGCTCTGCCCGGATTTCGTCCTCGCGCTTACGCATGAACTGCGCATGGGCTGCGCGCTCGCGATCGAGCGCGTCTGAGAAATCCTTCTTTGCAGCTGTGAGCTCCTTCCTTACCTCTTCCTTTGCTCGTTCGATCTTAGCCGTCTCGCTCACCGCTGCAGCTGTGTCGCGTTCCTTTGTACGCACCAGCTCGATACCGCAGTCAGCGAGAGTCGAGCTTGCAGCGACAGCGGGCAGCGGAGCCTTAGATGCAAGCGCAACGCAGTAGAGCGCAGCCGGCCCATCGGCGAGACGCCACTCATCGCCCGCGCGCTCGATGAAGAACTCGGACGCCCCGCCGACTTGATCCTCGGCGACCGCGGAGCCCAGAGGGTTGAGGTGGGATCCAGTGATCGTCCGTTGCCCCCACGATGCGACGTGTGGGAAATTCGCACCGAGCAACTCTAAGAACTCCTCTAGGGCGAGCTCGCGCTCGTGGAAGGGGTTCGGCTCACTCCTTGCCTGCTCGTACATCCGACGGTTCGGCGTAGATATCACCACGATGCCATCGTCGGCAATGACTCGTGCGATCTCCGCCAGCATCTGTTCCTGCTCGCGGACGTGCTCGATGATCTCGAACGCCACCACCGCGCCGAAGGCGCCGTCCTCGAACGCCGAGAGAGCGACCGCTGTGCCCAGCTCGAACTCCAGATTCGGGCCGGCGTAATTCAGCCGGCTGTGCTCGACGGTCAGCTCATCGACGTCCACGCCAACCACATGCGACGCCGACTCCGCGAGAATCGCTGCGCCGAACCCTTCGCCGCTTCCCAGGTCCAGCACTCTGCGGCCCTCGACCAGCCTCGCCGCCCAGAGGTAGCGGTGGAAGTGCTCGTAGACGACCTGCACATCAGGCGCCCACGGCACGCACCGCTCGCCGGTCCAATCAATAAGGCGCGGTGCAGCCGCACGACGTCGAAAGCTCACGGGTCAATCATAAAGGCTGCCCCCGCAGACACGAGCCCGCAAGCTGCCCTACAACGAGGCCCACGCCCGTTGGCGAGCGTGAGTAACCTCCCGCGAGAAGATGCGCTTCTGCTTCGTTAGCACCCGCCGGGGCAGCCGCTTCATGACCGAGCTGCTCGCCGCCATCTCTGCGGCGACCGCGGAGGCAGGACATACGACAGAGCTCGTCTTCGACGAGTTTCCACCATGGCGCGAGGATGTCGTCTACGTCTTGATCCCGCACGAGTTTCGCGCCTGGGGCGACCCGAACGGATTCCCCGACTCCCGGCAGCGCGCCCGCACGATCGCGTTGTGCACGGAGAACCCGGGGACATCGTGGTTTGAGGAGACCTACGAGCTAGTCCCCGAGTTCGCCGCCGCTGTGTCGATCAATCGCTCCAGCGCAGCGGAGCTTCAGCGACGCGGTATCCGCTGTGAGCACATCCAGCTGGGCTACGTCCCGGCGTGGGACACCTGGCGCCGCGAGGAGAGCGTCCAGCGCCCGATCGACGTGCTCTACCTCGGCGCCGCCGATCCCCGGCGCGACCCGCTCCTGGCCGGCCTGGGCGGCGAATTGTGGGCGCGCCAATGCCAGTTCCTGATCCCGCCCCTGGAGCCCCGGACACAGCCCCGCCCTGACTTCCTGACGGGCACCGACAAGTACCACCGCCTGCGCTCGGCCAAGATCCTGCTCAACCTGCACCGCACGACCTCCGCAGCCCTGGAGTGGATGCGCTTCCTGGAGGCGATCTGCAACGGCTGCGTCGTCGTCTCCGAGCCCTGCCTGGACGGCGACCCGCTCGTCGCGGGCGAGCACTTCGTCGCGGCGAGCACCGAGCACATCGCCGGCATCATCGACCGTCTGCTCGACCAGCCCGACCAGTTGCGCCTCATGCGCGAGCGGGCTTACGACTTCGTGCGTACAGAGCTGCCGATGCAGCCCGCCGGCCAGCGCTTGGGCGAGCTCGCCGCAGAGCTTACCCTGCCATGCTGAGAGCACTGCGCCGCGATGTGCGGATCATCGCTCAGACCCCCGCCTATGCTCATGCTAAGCCACGCGTGAGCGTCATCCTCGTCGCCAGCCACGGCCATGAACAAGACATCGCCGAGGCGCTTGCCGGCGTCACCGCTTCACTATACGACGCGCTCGAGGTGCTCATACTCGACGAGGCGCCGAGCGACGATCATGCATCGGCGGTGAGTCGCTTCCTCCACGAACACTCCTCGCTGCCGGCACAACGGCTGCGGCTGCACCGGCGGGTCAACCGTGGTGCTGCCAACTCGCGCAACATTCTGGCCCGTCGCGTGCGCGGCGAGTACCTGTTCATCCTCGACCCGACCGGCGGGATCTACCCGTCCACCCTGCAGCGCTTCGTGACGGCGCTCGACGCCGATCCAGGGGCGGTCTTCGCCTACTCGATGGTCGCCGTCTTTGAGTCAGATCGACCGGTGGAGCTACGCGGCTCGCTTCCCTGGGAGCCCGAGCGACTGGCGAGCGGCAACTGGATCGACGGCATGGTCCTCCTGCGGCGCGCCCGGCTGCTGGAGCTCGGCGGCTACAGCACCGACCCGGACCTGGCCGGCTGTGAGGACTTCGATCTGTGGTGCAGATGCGCACAGGCCGGAGATCGCGGCGTGCATGTCCCAGGTCCTCGCCTGGCGCCGGCAGGCTACCTGAATAAAGGCGTTCCTGCCATATCTATATGTCATATGAACACTGGCTCCGCACACGACTGACAGCTTCATGCCGCCCGCGTGCTCGGCACCCCTTGCAACTCGCCACCTCCAGCGTAACCTATACAAAGTTTAGCTCGGTTTAGGAACTTTAGCTAAACCGTTTATAAGTCGGTATACTCTGGCGATCGACCCGATCCGCAACCCCTACACGCCCGGGGCAGGCTCTCGCCCACCGGCACTCACCGGCCGGGACACTGAGATCGAGACCTTCAGGATCCTCCTTGCTCGCCTGCGTGCCGGGCATCCCGAGAAGAGCATGCTGATCACCGGGCTGAGAGGTGTCGGCAAGACGGTGCTGCTGAACACATTCGAGGCCATCGCCGAGGAGGCCGGCTTTCGGACCGCCAAGAGCGAGATCACCCATGAGACCGAGTTCCGTCCGCTGATCGCGCGCCTGGCGCGACGGGCGCTGCTGGCGATCAGCCCCGCCAGCCGGATGCGAGAGCGCGCCCGACAGGCGGCCGCCGTGTTCAAGGCGTTCACGCTGCGCACCCCGGAGGGATTCGAGATCGGCGTCGATGTCGATGCGCTCATCGGCCGCGGAGACTCCGGTGATCTGGGCGAGGATCTCTCCGACCTGTTCGTGGCGCTCGGCGAGGCAGCCGCCGAACACGAGACGGGCGTCGTGTTCCTGCTCGACGAGGTCCAGTTCCTCGCCCGCGGAGAGCTCGAGGCGCTGATCGCCGCACTGCACCAGGTCTCTCAACGCGAGCTGCCGCTCACACTCGCAGGCGCCGGCCTGCCACAGCTGCCGGCACTGACAGGAGCCGCCAAGTCCTACTCCGAGCGACTGTTCCGCTTCCCTGCGATCGACCGCCTTCCCGCCCCTGCTGCCCGCGACGCGCTAGAACTGCCGGCCCGGGCGGCAGACGTCAACTACCAACCCCAGGCGACGGAGCGGATCCTGGCCCTCACCGATGGCTACCCCTATTTCCTGCAGGAGTACGGCAAGCACGTATGGAACGTAGCCACAGGACCGGCGATCACACTCGCCGACGTAACGCAAGCGCACGACTTCGTCCAGCTAGAGCTCGACGAGAGCTTCTTTGCGGTCCGCGTCGGCCGGGCAAGTCAGACCGAGCTCGCCTACCTCTCCGCTATGGCAGACCTCGGCCAAGGCCCCTACCGCTCAGGCGATATCGCAGCCAGACTCGGCCGCACCGGCCCAGCGAGCGTCGCGCCGACCCGTGCGCGCCTGATCGAGAAGGGCCTCATCTACAGCCCCTCCTACGGCCTCACCGAGTTCGCCGTTCCCCACTTCCAAGCATTCATCCAACGGTGCTTCCCGCTCGGCACACTCTGAGGGATCGGCGCATGCGAGGCGCCTGGTATGCGCTACGAATGTATGATTAGCAAGGCAATCGTCTGGTATAGTGGACATCATGAACATGTCCCGCGCATACTGTGCCGTTGCCCCCACCGTGGAGGGAGACGTGTTGGTTGTCCTCGCCGGAACCACACAGCCGCTCACGGGCCGCCGAGTCGCTCGGCTTGCTCGACGCGGCTCAGTGGCAGCGGTCGCCAAGGCGCTCGATCGGCTGGTGGGCCAGGGACTCGTCCTGCGCCAGGAAGCACCGCCAGCATCGCTTTACACACTCAACCGCCAGCACGTCGCCGCCCTCACCGTCGAGACCATGGCCCTCATCCGCACCGAGCTCCTCGATCGTTTGCGTGATGCCTTCTCGAGCTGGAGCACTCCGCCGGCACACGCATCCATGTTCGGATCCGCCGCCCGCCAAGATGGCGACGTCGACAGCGACATCGACATCTTCCTTGTCCGTCCCGCCGGTGTGGACCCCGAGCACGCGACGTGGAGCAATCAGCTGCACGAAATCGGTGATGCCATCCTCGCCTGGACGGGCAACCATGCCAGCATCATCGAGTTCACCGAGCAGGACATCGCGCAGATGCGTGCCGAGAACCCGCCCGTCCTCACAGACCTCCGCCGTGACGGCATCGACCTCGCCGGAACGCCGGTTCGCGCACTGCTCGGAAGCACATCATGAGTCGCGGCAGCGCGAAAGACCCGCGCTCGCGCCCATGTGACGCAGCCGACGCGCGCAAACGGCTCGCAGACGCAGAGAAGTACCTGGAGGTCGCAGAGCTCGTCGCGACCGAGGACTCGCTGGAATCCCACAACGTCGCGACCGGACTCGCGGTGCTCGCCGGCATCGCCGCCGCGGACGCCGCCTGCTGCAAGACGCTGGGCGAGAGCTCCCGCGGACCCGACCATCAAGACGCCGCCATCTTCCTGCGCCAGATCACCCCCGGCGGCGAGACCGCAGCGAAGAACTTTGAGCGGCTCGTCGGACTCAAGGACAAGGCCCACTACAGCTTCCTCAACATCTCAGGCCAAGACAGGACCAGCGCGATCCGCCGCGCCGGCAAACTGGTCGCCTTCGCCCGCCAAGTCCTGCAGCGCTGATAGCTCCGGCCAGCGCCTTATCGAGCCCCTCGATCCCGCGCGAAGCTAACCTCCCGGCGGCCGATGCGCTTCTGCTTCGTCAGCACCCGCCGGGGCAGCCACTTCATGACCGAGCTGCTCGCCGCCCTCTCAGCGGCGACCGCGGAGGCGGGACATACGACCGAGCTGGTCTTCGACAAGCACCTCCCGTCTCGCACGAGCCTGCGCAGCGGGGATGAGATCCATATCGAAAGCGCTTCGTTCTCGCGCACGCGCTGCGCCGCGGTAACTGCGAGTTTGCTCGCCTCCCGTCACGGACTCGGCACCCCCTTTTCAACTCGCCACTTTCCGCACAACCCCAGTGCAGTCAGAGCCGCGGGTGCAGACGTAACCTCTCCGCAGCGCCCGCAGGATGACCTTCCACGAGGGATCACGCCCGACAGCTTCAACGGATGCCCTTTTACTGATAAAGTTTAACAGTAGTTATGTCTTCGACCGTAGAAACAGGACGCGCGCTTCTTCTTCCCGCCCCCGAGGTGGGAGACGCCCTCAAGGCCGTCCACGAGGACCAGTGGTTCGACCGCAAGTCGTTTCGCATCGCCCCACGCGAGCTGGCAAACGTCATGGTCGGGTTCGCCAACGCGGATGGGGGCACAGTGATCGTCGGCATCCATGACGGCGATGTCGAAGGCACCGACAGCTCTGTCACCCACCGTAACGAGCTCATGCAGGCACACATCCAGCACTGCCAACCGCCGGTCCCGGCACGCTCCTGGCTACTCGGGTGCAGGCGTGAGGACGGGACGGAGGACCATCTGCTCGTCATCGACATCCGCCCGGGAGACACCGTTTACGCCAACGCCCGCGATGAGGTGTTCCTGCGTATCGGCGACGAGAACCGGCGCCTCACCTACGCCCAACGCCAAGAGCTTCTCTACGACCGGGGACACGGTTCCTACGAGGGCCGCCCGGTCGACGGGTTCTCACCGGGGATGCTGGAGCGCTCCTTGCTCGGAGCTTACGTCCAAGCGATGGGACACCCCGATGCGATGCGCCTGCTGCGGGCACGCGGCCTCGCCGTGGAGAACACGCTCACTGTGGCCGGCGCCCTGCTGTTCGCCACGAACCCTCAACGCTTCCTGCCGGAGTCGTTCATCCGCGTGCTGCGCTACCGCGGAGACGAGCGTGGGAGCGGAGCTCGGCAGCAGCTGATCAGTGACGAGAGGATCGAAGGTCCGATCGCACAACAGCTCGTCAGAGCGCGTGAGGTCATCGCAGACAAGCAGCCCCGGCGTCGAGCGCTGACCGCTGCCGGCACCTTCGACGAAGTGCCGCTGATCCCCGAAGACGCCTGGCTCGAGGGCCTGGTGAACGCCGCGATCCACCGCTCCTACAGTCTCGCGGGAGACCACATCCGCATCGAGATCTTCTCCAACCGAATCGAGGTGACCAGTCCCGGCAGATTCCCAGGGCTGGTCGATTCTGCCAACCCCCTGCGAGCGCCGCGATACGCTCGCAACCCCCGTATCGCCAGAGTATGCGCAGACCAGAGCTTTGGGCAGGAGCTGGGCGAGGGAATCCGTCGCATGTTCGAGGAGATGCGCCTGGCCGGGCTTGTCGATCCTCTCTACGAGGAGACTCCGGCAAGCGTCAAGCTCACGCTCCTGGCCGAGCCCGTAGATCGAGAGCTGGAGGCACGCCTGCCACATGGTGCCCGCACGATCATGGCAGCCATACGCAATGCCGGTCAGCTGAGCACCGGCGAGATCGCCGAGGCCGTGGGTATCTCTCGACCAACGGCCAGCAAGCACCTTCAGATCCTCCGAGACGCCAACCTCATCGTATGGACCGGCAAGTCACCCCGAGATCCGCGAGCGTCCTGGTCCCTACCCCCAAGCTGACCGTAGCTACTGTAAAACAACTGGCAAATCGGCTTGGCAGCAGCTTTACAGTAGATCTTAAGCCGCCCTCGATCCCGTGAACACTGGCTCCGCACACGACTGACAGCTTCATGCCGCCCGCGTGCTCGGCATCTCTTGCAACTCGCCACCTCCAGCGTAACCTATACAAAGTTTAGCTCGGTTTAGGAACTTTAGCTAAACCGTTTATAAGTCGGTATACTCTGGCGATCGACCCGATCCGCAACCCCTACACGCCCGGGGCAGGCTCTCGCCCACCGGCACTCACCGGCCGGGACACTGAGATCGAGACCTTCAGGATCCTCCTTGCTCGCCTGCGTGCCGGGCATCCCGAGAAGAGCATGCTGATCACCGGGCTGAGAGGTGTCGGCAAGACGGTGCTGCTGAACACATTCGAGGCCATCGCCGAGGAGGCCGGCTTTCGGACCGCCAAGAGCGAGATCACCCATGAGACCGAGTTCCGTCCGCTGATCGCGCGCCTGGCGCGACGGGCGCTGCTGGCGATCAGCCCCGCCAGCCGGATGCGAGAGCGCGCCCGACAGGCGGCCGCCGTGTTCAAGGCGTTCACGCTGCGCACCCCGGAGGGATTCGAGATCGGCGTCGATGTCGATGCGCTCATCGGCCGCGGAGACTCCGGTGATCTGGGCGAGGATCTCTCCGACCTGTTCGTGGCGCTCGGCGAGGCAGCCGCCGAACACGAGACGGGCGTCGTGTTCCTGCTCGACGAGGTCCAGTTCCTCGCCCGCGGAGAGCTCGAGGCGCTGATCGCCGCACTGCACCAGGTCTCTCAACGCGAGCTGCCGCTCACACTCGCAGGCGCCGGCCTGCCACAGCTGCCGGCACTGACAGGAGCCGCCAAGTCCTACTCCGAGCGACTGTTCCGCTTCCCTGCGATCGACCGCCTTCCCGCCCCTGCTGCCCGCGACGCGCTAGAACTGCCGGCCCGGGCGGCAGACGTCAACTACCAACCCCAGGCGACGGAGCGGATCCTGGCCCTCACCGATGGCTACCCCTACTTCCTGCAGGAGTACGGCAAGCACGTATGGAACGTAGCCACAGGACCGGCGATCACACTCGCCGACGTAACGCAAGCGCACGACTTCGTCCAGCTAGAGCTCGACGAGAGCTTCTTTGCGGTCCGCGTCGGCCGGGCAACCCCCAGTTCGTCCGCTCTTGTGAGAGTTTCTCGCGTCCCTTGATGATGTGCGAGTAAGAACTCCTACGAAGCGATGCAGGCATACGCCGGAGCAGGTCATTCGCAAGTTGCGTGAGGCCGAGCGTATGCTCGGTGAGAGCAAGACTATCCCGGAGGCTGCGAAGGAGCTGGGGATCTCCGAGCAGACGTTTCACCGCTCGCGCAACCAGTACTGCGACGAAGGCCCAGGACGCGAAGCGGCTGAAGGAGCTCGAGCGCGAGAACTCGAGCCTCAAGGCGATCGTCGCCGATCAAGCGCTCGAGGTTCGCGCGTTGAAGGAGATCTCCCGGGGAAACTGGTAGGCCCGGTCGTTTCAACGCCAGGCTGGTCGCGATGCTCCGCGACCGCCTCGGTGTCAGCGAGCGCTGCGCATGCCGGAGTCGGCAGCATCGCTCTACTCAGCGTCACGAGCCGGTGTGCGCGGTGGATGATGCGGCGTTGCGCGCCGAAGCTGCGGGAGTTCTCGAAGGACCGTCCGCGGTGGGGATTCGCCGTGCGCATCATCACTTGCGGGAGCTGCGCTGCGAGGTGAACCGCAAGCGTGTGCAGCGCCTGTGGCGCGAGGAGGGGCTGCGAGTCCCTGTGCGCAAGCGCAAGCGCCGGCGGCTGGGAGACTCGACGGTCCCGGCCGAGCGGCTGCGCGCCGAGCGGCTCAACCACGTGTGGGCGTTCGACTTCCAGTTCGACCAGACCGCCGACTCACGGGCGCTGAAGCTGCTGAACGTTCTCGACGAGTTCACCCGCGAGTCGCTGGTGATGCTCATCGAGCGCTCGATCGACGCTGACACTGTCGTCACTACGCTGGAGCGGCTGTGCGGCGAGCGCGGCGCCCCGGAGCTCCTGCGGTGCGACAACGGCCCGGAGATGACCGCGCACGCGCTCAAAGACTGGTGCGTGCTGGCGGAGACCGGGACCGTGTTCATCGAGCCGCGCTCACCGTGGCAGAACCCGTTCGTGGAGCACTTTCACTCTCGCGTGCGTGACGAGCTGCTCGACGTCGAGGAGTTCTGCAGCCTGGCCGAGGCGCGCGTAGTGATCGGCGACTGGCGCGAGTACTACAACCAGCGCCGTCCCGCACTCCGCGCTCCGGATGCTCACCCCGGCCACCTTCGCCGCCTCAATGCACTCCCAGCGCCACCGACCGCAAAGCGGCATGGTCAGACCGAGCTCGCCTACCTCTCCGCTATGGCAGACCTCGGCCAAGGCCCCTACCGCTCAGGCGATATCGCAGCCAGACTCGGCCACACCGGCCCAGCGAGCGTCGCGCCGACCCGTGCGCGCCTGATCGAGAAGGGCCTCATCTACAGCCCCTCCTACGGCCTCACCGAGTTCGCCGTTCCCCACTTCCAAGCATTCATCCAACGGTGCTTCCCGCTCGACGAGCCACGGCCGAAATAAGGCGTTTGAGCCGATGCGCTTCTGCTTCGTCAGCACCTACAGGCGCAGGTGGTACTATATATGGCATGATCAAGACCACCGTCTACTTGGATGATCGAGATGCGGCCGCGCTGCGGCGGATGGCGGCGGAATCCGGTCGTTCACAGGCTGAGATCGTTCGCGAGGCGATCGCTCGTACTACGCGTTCCGCGGGTCCTCGGCGGCTGCGCTCCGCAGGCGTCGGCCATGGCAGCGGCGCTCCGATCGCTCGCAACGCCGACCGGATAGTGCGCGAGGAGCTTGGACGATCACGTCGCTGATCGTCGACGCCGGCGTCCTCTACGGCGCCGCTGACGCACGCGACCCCGACCACGGCGCGGTGATCTCGCTGCTGGAGGACTGGCCTGGTGAGCTGGTCGTCTCCGCGTTCACGGCCGCCGAGGCGGACCATCTGGTGCTGACACGCCTCGGGATCGACGTCGAGCTGGCGTTGCTCGAGGATCTCGCGGTGACCTACACAGTGCAGGCGCTCGACGCTCGTGGCTTGAAAACGGCCCGGGAGATCTGTCTGCGCTACCGAGACCTAGAGCTCGGGCTCGCCGACGCCTCGATCGTCGTGCTCGCTGAGCAGTGGTCTACCCACACCCTCGCCACGTTCGACGAACGACACTTCCGCGCCGTCACGGCACTCGACGGCAAGGCGTTTACGCTGCTGCCCGCCGACGGTTAGGAGTCGCCTGCCGGCCCCGGCCGGATTTTCTGACGGGCACCGACAAGTACCACCGCCTGCGCTCGACCAAGATCCTGCTCAACCTGCACCGCACGACCTCCGCGGCCCTGGAGTGGATGCGCTTCCTGGAGGCAATCTGCAACGGCTGCGTCGTCGTCTCCGAGCCCTGCCTCGACAGCGACCCGCTCGTTGCGGGCGAGCACTTCGTCGCGGCGAGCACCGAGGACATCGCCGGCGTCATCGACCATCTGCTCGACCAACCCGACCAGTTGCGGATCATGCGCGAGCGAGCTTACGACTTCGTGCGTACAGAGCTGCCGATGGAGCCCGCCGGGCAGCGGCTCGCAGAGCTCGCCGCAGAGCTTCCCCGACCATGCTGAAAGCACTGCGCCGCGATGTGCGGATCATCGTGTGCGAGGCGCCTGGTATGCGCTACGAATGTATGATTAGCAAGGCAATCGTCTGGTATAGTGGACATCATGAACATGTCCCGCGCATACTGTGCCGTTGCCCCCACCGTGGAGGGAGACGTGTTGGTTGTCCTCGCCGGAACCACACAGCCGCTCACGGGCCGCCGAGTCGCTCGGCTTGCTCGACGCGGCTCAGTGGCAGCGGTCGCCAAGGCGCTCGATCGGCTGGTGGGCCAGGGACTCGTCCTGCGCCAGGAAGCACCGCCCGCGTCGCTTTACACACTCAACCGCCAGCACGTCGCCGCCCCCACCGTCGAGACCATGGCCCTCATCCGCACCGAGCTCCTCGATCGTTTGCGTGATGCCTTCTCGAGCTGGAGCACTCCGCCGGCACACGCATCCATGTTCGGATCCGCCGCCCGCCAAGATGGCGACGTCGACAGCGACATCGACATCTTCCTTGTCCGTCCCGCCGGTGTGGACCCCGAGCACGCGACGTGGAGCAATCAGCTGCACGAAATCGGTGATGCCATCCTCGCCTGGACGGGCAACCATGCCAGCATCATCGAGTTCACCGAGCAGGACATCGCGCAGATGCGTGCCGAGAACCCGCCCGTCCTCACAGACCTCCGCCGTGACGGCATCGACCTCGCCGGAACGCCGGTTCGCGCACTGCTCGGAAGCACATCATGAGTCGCGGCAGCGCGAAAGACCCGCGCTCGCGCCCATGTGACGCAGCCGACGCGCGCAAACGGCTCGCAGACGCAGAGAAGTACCTGGAGGTCGCAGAGCTCGTCGCGACCGAGGACTCGCTGGAATCCCACAACGTCGCGACCGGACTCGCGGTGCTCGCCGGCATCGCCGCCGCGGACGCCGCCTGCTGCAAGACGCTGGGCGAGAGCTCCCGCGGACCCGACCATCAAGACGCCGCCATCTTCCTGCGCCAGATCACCCCCGGCGGCGAGACCGCAGCGAAGAACTTTGAGCGGCTCGTCGGACTCAAGGACAAGGCCCACTACAGCTTCCTCAACATCTCCAGCAACGACCGCACCAGCGCGATCCGCCGCGCCGGCAAACTGGTCGCCTTCGCTCGCCAAGTCCTGCAGCGCTGATAGCTCCGGCCAGCGCCTTATCGAGCCCCTCGATCCCGCGCGAAGCTAACCTCCCGGCGGCCGATGCGCTTCTGCTTCGTCAGCACCCGCCGGGGCAGCCACTTCATGACCGAGCTGCTCGCCGCCGATCCCGAGGCGATCTTCGCCTACTCAATGGTCGCCGTCTTCGAGTCAGATCGGCCGGTGGAGCTATGCAGCTCGCTTCCCTGGGAGCCCGAGCGACTGGCGAGCACCAACTGGATCGACGGCATGATCCTCATCCGGCGCGACCGGCTGCTGGAACTCGGCGGCTACAGCACAGACCCGAACCTGGCAGGTCGTGAGGGCCTCGATCTGTGGCGCAGATGCGCACAGGCCAGAGATCGCGGCGTCCACGTCCCCCAGCATCGCCTGGCGTCAGCAGGCTACCTGAACTAGCACGTCCCCTGTGGGCAGCGTCGGGTCGACTCAGATGGGATAATCGCGCCGTGGAGAGGCCGTCGCCGCCCGTACGCCCGCACACCCTGTCGAATCGGTGCTGGCGTGCTTGGGCGTGCGCTGTACTTGCGTGCGCAGCGACTGGCCTGGTGTCCACCGACCATGCCTTGGCCGTCCCGGCGCCACCTCCGCCGCGACAGGCCGTCGCGGTGATCGAAAGGGGCGTCGTCTGGTTCGACGACGGGCCCATATTGCTCGACGGCTTCAAGTCGGGCAGCACGCGTCTCGGGGCGATCGACGCGCAAGACGAGCGCCTGCCGCGCATCGCTTCCTCGGCTACCGCGGTGGCAGTACTGGGTGGCGATGAAGAAAACGTGGAGTTCCTGGGTGGCGTGCCGCCGAGCAGGCTCGTGCCGATCGCGCAGCCCAAGCTCGTGCGCGGCGGCGGATGCAGAGGCTGGCTGGCAGGCGGTGACTTCGTGGTCGCGGGAGACGACCTCGTGGCGGCCGGTGAATGCCAATGGGATGACCCCTCAGTACGTCAGCCGCTGTTCATCAGGAGCTTGCGCGGGGGACGATGGCGTGTATTGCGCTGGCTCGCCGGCGAATCTGACCCGATACTGGCCGCCGAAGGGAACCTCGTTGCGGTCGGTGTCCAGTTCTCCAGCGCGAAGATGGAGGTCTCTATCCTCGACGTCCGCAGCAGGCGCATACAGGCTCGGTTCAACCTGCCCGACGGGCACCTGGGCTTCGCCTCGCGCGACCGGCTGGTGCTCTCGGTGCCGGCACCCTCGTCACCGAAAGAAGTCGACTTTCCGCTCTCTGAGTGGTCGGGCCCCTTCCACCTCGCCTTGTACTCCACGCGCGGAGGACGGATCGCCGGACTTGGATCGGCACAAGAACCCCCGCTGGTCTCGGGTATGCACCTCGTCACCCACGAAGGCCAGACCGTCTCGGTCCGCAGCGTGACGGGCGGCGCGGCGAAGGCCGTGATCGGCTTCGACGCAGGACGAGAACTGGTCACGCTCGCGTTCCGATGGCCCGCGCTGGTCGTGGTGCAGACGACAAGCGCCCCTCTGCTTCCAAGTGAAGTGCACTGCTGGAGCGGTGACTACGGCCCGGCGAGCAAACCCTTCCTCGGGATCTTCGACCTGGCACACAGCGAACCGTTCGTGCCAGCGCCAACCCTCGTTCACGCGGGACCGAGCGAACCGCTGACAGGCTGCGGGCCGGCGCCGCCGTGATCCTGCCAGCAACAGCGGCGTGCCTGATGTATTCGTCAAGCAGGGTCGGCTTTGAGCAGCTCCACTCGGCAGCTGAGCCCCTTGACCTTCGGCCAGTCGCCGTCTGCGCACAGGACCGTCTCTACCTCCGGCTGGAGGTCGGCCGCGGCGAGGATCAGCGCGTCGGGCATCGGCAATGACTTGCGCGCACCTCGCAGCTCCGAGGCGCGTGCAGCGACCTGCTTCTCGACCGGCAGGAGATCCTTGACAAACGTGTCGAAGAACCCTCCACGCGCTCCCTGGGGTGATGTCCGAGGGCCACACCGGTCATGACCTCCGCATAGCTGATGACCGATGCCGCCAGCGATTGACTGCCCACGATCTCCCTGAACCTGGCGACGGTCGCTTCGTGCAGCGCATCGTCGGCGTCCAGAAACCCGACGACCACAGTCGAATCGAGCAGGATCAATCCCACTCCCGGCGCAGCCCGCGCACGGTTCGGCCGAACTCGCCACCCGTGCTCAGAGCGCCCGCGTACTCATCGACGAGATCGTCCACACGCGCGATCACCACACGCCCGCGACCCTCGGCTCTGACCTGCACCACGTCCCCCTCGCGCAGCCCAGCCTCACTGAACGCCCCGATCGGGATCGTGATCTGATGCTTGCCGGACACCCGGCTGCGACCCGCCGCGCGCCTAGTCTTGGCTTTCTTTACTTTTGTCGCCATTGGTCAAGGATAGCGAGGGCATGCGCCACCGACATGAGCATCATGACAGCTGACTAACTGCTGCTATGATGCCTCCATGAGGACGACGGTGACGCTGGATCGGGATGTCGAGGCGAAGCTGCGAGCGGTGATGCGCGAGCGCGGCGTATCGTTCAAGCAGGCGCTCAACGACTCCGTGCGCGCCGGGCTGACGACGGGCTCCCAGTCGAGCAAACGCTTTCGCGTGCACGCGCGACCCTTGGGTGTCCGCCCCGGCATCAACCTTGACAAGGCGCTCACGCTGGCCGGGGAAATGGAAGACGCGGAGATTCTGCGCAAGCTCGAACTGCGCAAGTGAAGCTGCCTGACGTCAACCTCCTGCTGTACGCGTACGACTCGGAATCCATCCGGCAGAGCACCGCGCGCGAGTGGCTCGAGGAGACGCTCTCGGGCGCGGAGACGGTCGCGTTCCCCTGGGCCGTGATGGTCGGATTCGTTCGCATCTCCACAAATCCGGCGATCTTCACACGGCCCTGGGATGCGAACGACGCCCTCGACGTGGTCGACGCCTGGCTGGCCCAGCCGACAGCCACCGTGATCCACCCCACCGATCGCCACGTTGCGGTGTTGCGCGACCTGCTCACCCCGCTCGGCGCCGCCGGCAACCTGACGAGCGACGCCCATCTGGCCGCGCTCGCGATCGAGCACGGCGCAACCCTCTACTCATCCGACAACGACTTCTCCCGCTTCGCGGGCCTACGCTGGATCGATCCGCTGCGGGATACGCGGAGCTGATCGTCCGACGTCCGGCGGTCTCACGCGTTCGCGACCCACCGTTCGGCGTTGCGATCATGTATCTGGCGTCAGGATGTCGCGCACGTCGTGGGTGATGTCCCACTCCGGGTAGTCGTGCTTGAACGGCTCGAGGTCGCTGATCCACCAGCGATGATCGCCGATCCGGTTGTCCTCGCCGAGACTCCACTGCAGCTCGCGCCCGGCGATCTGCTGGCAGAGCTCGATCGCCTCCAGCATTGAGCAGTTGCTCTGCCGTGCCACCGCCGATGTTGTAGACCGCGGCGGCGCGAGGAGCGCGATGGAACGCCTCAAACGCCGCGACCAGATCGGCCGCATGGATGTTGTCGCGCACCTGCTTGCCGCCATAGCCGAACACGGTGTAGTGCTCGCCCGTCATCGTGCAGCGCATCAGGTACGAGAGGAACCCGTGCAGCTGCGTGCCCGCGTGATTCGGACCTGTGAGGCAGCCGCCGCGGAAGCAGACGGTGGGCATGTCGAAGTAACGCCCGTACTCCTGCACGAGCAGATCCGCGGCCGCCTTGGAGACGCCGAAGAGCGAGTGGGTGCTCTGGTCGATCGACATCGTCGTGTCGATGCCCCGGTAGTAACGGTGATCCTCTGGAAGCTCCAGCCGCTCGGGCAGCTCCACCAGCGGCAGCTAGTTGGGCATATCGCCGTAGACCTTGTTCGTCGAGCAGAACACGAACGTCGCGTCCGGCGCGTGCTTGCGCGTCGCCTCCAGCAGGTTCAGCGTCCCGTTCGCGTTGACGCCGAAGTCCGTCTGCGGGTCGGACGCCGCCCAGTCGTGCGAGGGCTGCGCAGCGGTGTGGATCACGAGCTCGATCTCGCCTGCGTGCTCGGCGAATATCCGCTCCACGCCATCCGCGTCGCGGATGTCGATCTCCAGCGTGCGGAACTCCCGGGATAGCGCTCGCTCAGCGCCTCCGTCGTGCGCGCAGTAGACGCATCCGCACCGAAGAACCGCGCACGCATGTCGTTCTCCAACCCGATCGCCGCGATAGCCGGCCTGCACGAAATGGTCGTACCGACTCCGAGCCGATCAACCCTCCCGAACCGGTGACGATGGCTGTGGGCATACGATCCTCTCTCTAGCACGCGGCCGGAGAGGCGGAGTCTAGGGATGCACATGGGCGATGACTGACTCCGCCCCCTCGAGATCGGGGACTCAGACCCCTCGAAATCGGGGACTCAACCCCCTCGAGATCGGGGATTCGATGATACGGTAAGGCCATGGATAGGCACTTTCGCCATCTCGGGGGTCGTCGCACGCCGGCTTCTGGAGGTTGCGACCGAACGCTTGCAAGATGAGCCGGTGATCGCACTGCAGGGCCCGCGAACGGTCGGCAAGTCGACACTGCTGAGCGGAGTTGGCGCGCGCTCGCGGGGTTGGGGTGGTGGATCTGGACGACCCGGCCACGCGCGCGGCGGTGCTCGCCGACCCGGGCGCATTTGTCGATGGCCCGTCGCCGGTGTGCATCGACGAGTACCAGCATGTACCGCCGATGCTGGATGCCATCAAGGCCGAGCTGAACCGCGAGCTGCGACCCGGCCGCTACGTGATCACCGGATCCACCCGCTATGACGCGCTGCCCGATCGCCAGCGCAATCGCTCACGGGCCGCCTGCATCTGCTGACGGTGTGGCCTCTCACCCAGGGTGAGATCGGGGGCGTCAGGGAGAACCTGCTCGCGGCGCTGCTCGACGATCCGGCGGGCGCCGCTCCCCGCGGAGCTGTCTCGGCGACGACCAGGGATCAGTACATCGCGCGCATCACTGCCGGCGGCATGCCGATCCCTTTGGCGCGGCGCAGCCCTACGGCCCGCAACCGCTGGTTCGATGACTACGTCGAGCTCGTGTTGGAGCGGGACGTGCGAGAGCTGTCCAGGCTGCGCCAGCGCGAGCAGCTGCCGGCGCTGCTTCGCCGCCTGGCGGCGCAGACCGCGGGAGTCCTGAACGTCACGAGAGCAGCTGGGCAGGCCGGATTGGAGCGCACCACCGCAGCCGATTACGTCAAGCTGCTCGAGGCAGTGTTCCTGATCATGCGCCTGCCGGCATGGGGAACGACCGTAAGGGCACGAGCCACCAGCGCACCCAAGGTACACGTGGTCGACGCCGGGCGTAGCCGCACGTCTGCTGGGACTCACTCCAGAGAAGCTCGCCCGACGCGACGCCTCCTCGATGTCGCAGTTCGGCCACCTGCTGGAGACGTTCGTGGTGGGCGAGCTCGTACAGGCAGGCCTCGTGGCTGGAGAAGGTCGCGACTCATCGGGCACTGGCGCACCTCGGATGGCGACGAGATCGACCTGGTGCTCGAACGCGACGACGGAGGCATCCTCGCGTTCGAGATCAAGGCCGGCGGGTCAGGTCGCAGACCGCGACATGCGCCACCTGCGCAAGCTGCGCGATGCGCTCGGGGAACGCTTCCTGCTCGGCGTCGCGCTGTATACCGGCGCCCGCGCCTACAAACTCGACGACCGCCTTCACGCGATCCCGATCGATCGGATCTGGACACCGTTATGAGAACATCGAGGCTCCTCGAGATCGGGGACTCAGACCCCTCGGAATCGGGGATTCAACCCCCTCGAGATCGGGGATTCGACGCGCAAGCCGTGCGACGCGCGTCTACGCCACCCCGAGCGACAGCGACGACAGAGCAAACCCCAGCGAGCGGTTCTCCGGGGGCAGATCCCGGTCTTCCCGTCCAGGATTAGACCAGGTCGATTCGGTGTCGAACGCCACCACATAATCGCCCGCCGCCAGCCGCAGCGGCAGCGTCTGCTCGTGCCACTCTTCCGCGCGCCAGGCGATCCGGGTCGACCATTGGACCTCGCCTGAACCCACCGGGCGCACCGTGATGTTCAGACCTCCGGTCGGGCCGGGCGGGAAGCGATAGCTCAGCGAAGCGTTGCTCGCGTTCTGTGCGACACGCACAATCGCCTCCGCGTGAGCAGCCGCCCACCGATAGCTGCGCCCGGCGCTCTCCTCGGCTTCAAACCAACCGCTACCAGCTGCTCCTCGACCGTGGGCGCCGCCATGTCCAGCCCACCGGAGGCGATCTCGAAGGACTCGCTCGAACGGATATGCGTGCGAGCGCGAACGCCGAGCAAGCGGGTCTCATGCGGAGGATCGGTCCAGCCGTTGGCGGCGCTGAACACGACTTCGTAGTCGCCCGACCTCCAGCGCGAGCGGGTGGTTCTCGACCGAGCGCGCGATGTACTGCCACCGCAGACGCGTGCTCCAGACCGGTGCGCAGCGGATCGGATGAGCCGAGCGCTCCGGATGCCCACGTCGACCCCGCCGATGTCGACGGGCACGTGGGCGTAATCGAGGCGCAACCGCTTCGCGGGCGCATTCAGCGTCAGCAGCGCCGCGGTCCGCTCGCCGGCCCAGCGATAGCTGCGCCCATCGACGTGCTCCACGGGGAACCATCCGTACGCAGCTGACCCTCGCTGGCCGCATCGGCCATCTCGATGCTGCGCGCCCGCGTTCTGCGGACGCGGCGTCAGCCGCGGCGGCACGCCCGCTGGAAAGCCGTCTCCCCATGATGGATCGACCAACCGATTCGGGACGCCGGAGCATCGCGCAAGCGCAGGCGGCTTGCCAACACGCTCGATAGGTGACGCACGTTCCATGCCATCGCCCTCAGCTTCAGCGCGCGGCGAGACCATGGCGCCTGCCTGAGCGCGCGTGCCTCGTTCACCGACCAGCGTGCCAGCGCGCGTGTGGGGCGTGCTCGAGCACGACCCGCATGCGATGGCGCTCGCACAGTAGCCGCTTGCGGCTCGAGTCGCCTTCGCCGCCGGCGCCCCCAAAGCCGTGATCGATCCAGGCGTCGGGCGCCACCACGACCCGCCAGCCCGCGCGCCACAGTCGCATGCCGTAGTCGACGTCGTCGTAGTAGTTGAGCATGCGATCGTCGAACGGCCCGACCCGCTCGAGCGCCGAGCGTCGCACCGCCATGCCGCAGCCCATCGGATACAGCGCCTCACGCGGCGATCTGCGCCCGCTCGTAGGACTCGTTCATCGACAGATCGGCCGCCCAACCCTGGCGGTTGACGATCCCACCCGCACCGTTGAGCACGAGCGGGTTCGCGTCGAAGAACACCGTCGACGCCACCCCGCCGACCGTCGCGTCCGCGGCGAACGCAGCGACGACCTGGCTCAGCCAGCTGGGGGCGGCGAACCCGTCGGCGTCGATGAACGCCACGATCTCTCCCCTGGCGTGCCGCAGGCCGAGGTTGCGCGCGTGCGGACAGCCCCGATTGCGGGGACTGCGCACGATCCTCAACTCGTCTCGAGCGACGCATGCTCTGCGACCTGCGAGCGTGTCGTCCTCGCGAGCCGTCGTCAACGACGACGATCTCGTAGTTGGGGTAATCCTGAGCGAACAGCTGATCCAGGCAGCGCCCGAGCACCTCAGCCGCGTTCCAGCACACGACGATCACCGACACGAGCACCGCCTCGGTGGTCTCGGCCGCAGACGTATCGTTCGCGGCCGGTGGACGCCGCGAGGACCGCACCGCCTCACGGAGGCTTCGCTGCTGCGCCCTCCAGCGCTGAGCGTCCATCGCTAGCCGCGAACAGGACGACGGTTGGACGTGGCGACTCGGTCCTCAGGTGCCCTCAGAGCGTGCATCGCGGCCGAGGTTAGCGGCGAGACGCCGGAGCTTGTCCCTACACTTGTCCCCACTCGCCGACGGAGTGCGCAACTCACCGTCGGCGGACGCGTTGCTATCGACACGCACGCGACACACGTCGAGCTTCCATGAGACGCAATCTCGCCATCGTCCCGCCTTCAACGAGGCCGAAGCCATCGTCCGCGGCCGTCGCGGCGATCCACGAGCCGGCGCCCGACTTCGACGTGCTCGTCGTCGACGACGGCTCGATCGACGCCACCGCGAAGCGCGGCGCGAAGCGCGGGCGCCGAAGTGCTGCGCATGCCCTTCAACCTGGGCATCGGCGGAGCGATGCAGAGCGGCTACATCTACGCGCTGGAACGTGGCTACGAGGTCGCCGTGCAGGTCGACGGCGACGGGCAGCATGACCCCGCCACATCCACGACCTGCTCGCTCGCCTGCACGGCGATCCCGAGCTGAACATGGTCACCGGCTCGCGCTTTCTCGACCCCGACGGCGAGGGCTACCGCTCCTCGGCGACCCGGCGCATGGGCATTCGCATCTTCTCCAGCGTCGTCTCGCTGATCACCGGCCAGCGCGTCACCGACCCGACTTCGGGCTTTCGCATGACCAACCGGCGGGGCATCGAGCTGTTCGCGCGCGACTACCCGCACGACTATCCCGAGGTCGAGGCGATCCTGCTGATGCACGCCCACCGACTGCGCAGCTGCGAGATCCCGGTGCAGATGCGCCCGCGCATGACGGGAGAGTCGGCGATCTCCTCGACCCAGTCGGTCTACTACATGGTCAAGGTGCTGCTGGCGGTGTTCGTGGGGCTGTTCCGCCGTAAGCCGACGATCGAGCCGAAGAAGCCCCGCGACGCAGGCCGTGGAGCAGTCGCCGTGACCAAGATCACCCTCCTGCACGCGCTTGTCGATCGCCGTCACGTTCGCGCTGCTGCTGCTCGTGTTCGAGCTGGTGCGCCGCAAGCGCCTGTCCGAGCGCTACGCGATCCTGTGGCTGCTCGCGGCCGCCACGCTGTTCGTGCTGGCCGCCTGGAAGGGGCTGCTCACCTCGCTCTCGCACGACGTCGGCATCTCCTACCCGCCGTCCGCTCTGTTCGCGGTCGCGATCGGGCTGATCGCGATGATCCTGCTGAACTTCTCGCTCGCCGTCTCGCGCCTGTCCGACCAGAACAAGATCCTGGCCCAGCGTCTCAGCCTGCTGCAGCACCGCCTCGAAGAGACGAGACGACCACCGGCGCAGACGCCGGGCGCAGCGCGAGTCGACGGACGGGAGGCACGATGTCGAGCAGGAGCCGGCCGAACCGAGCCCGCCGGTCGCCGCCGAAGAGCTCTCCCGCAGCCGCTGAGCGCCTGGTGCCCGTCTCGGACGCAGTCGCCGTCGTGGTGGTCACCCACCAGTCGGCGGACCACCTCGCGGATCTGCTGCAGGCGCTCATGCCGCAGCTGCGCGAGCGAGGACGAGCTGGTGATCGTCGACAACGCCTCCACCGACGGCACGCCGCAGCTTGCGCGCTCGCTGCAGCGAGCGCGTGACGGGTGATCGAGACGAACGCGAACCTGGGCTTCGCCGGCGGCTGCCACGTCGGGCGCCGAATCGACGCGGGCGCCGCTGCTGCTGTTCCTGAACCCAGACTCCCAGCCGCAGCCGGGCTGCCTTGAGCGGCTGCGCGCTGCGGCCGCAGAGCACCCCGAGTGGGGCGCCTGGCAGGCCGCGGTCCTGCTCGACGACGAGCGCATCAACACCGAGCGGCGGGGTCGTGCACTACCTCGGCATCGGCTGGGCTGGCGACTGCGAGCGGCCGATCTCGACGCTGCCCGAGGAGGATCGCGAGATTGCGTTCCCGTCAGGCGCGGCGATGGTCGTGAGACGCAGCGTCTGGGCTGAGCTTGGCGGGCTCGATCGCGACTACTTCATGTACGGGGAGGATCTCGACCTCGGCCTGCGCCTGTGGCTGGCCGGACACCGCGTGGGCCTCGTGCCGGCGCGCGCGCGTCACCCACAGCTACGAGTTCGACAAGGGCATCCGCCAAGTGGTTCTGGCTGGAGCGCAACCGCTGGCGCACGGTGCTCTCGGTATATCCGGCCGCGCTGCTCGCTGCTGCTCGCGCCGGCGCTGCTCGCGGCCGAGCTGGGCCTGCTCGCGGTGGCCGCGCGCCAGGGCTGGCTGCGGCCGAAGCTGCGCGCCCAGGCAGCGGCGATAGCCGGCCTTCCGCGCACGCTCACGCGCCGGCGCGCGGTGCAGGGCACGCGACGCATCGGCTGCCGCGGAGTTCGCGAGCCGCCTGACCTCCTCGCTGGACAGCCCCTATCTGGCGGTCGCCGACAGCCGCTGGCTGAGCGTGCCCCAGGCGCTCTACTGGACGCTGGTCAGCCGGCATCCTGTCCCTACTGGCGCGCTGATGCGCGTCGGCCTGGACCTCCTCTACCTGGTGCCCGGCGAGACCGGAGGGCGCGAGACCTACGCTCGCGAACTCGTCCCCGCGATGCTGGAGCTAGCGCCCCGAGCTCGAGCTCGTCGCGTTCGTCAACCGCGACGCCGGACCGCGGCTCGCCGCCGAGCTGGGAGACGGAGTGCGCGCCGTGGTCGTCCCGGTCTCCGCACGCAGCCGCGCCCAGTGGGCGCTCGGAGAGCTCGCGCTGGTGTCGGTGGCGGCGCACCGAGCACGCGTGGAGCTGCTGCACTCGATGGCGAACTTCGCGCCCGCGTGGGGACCGTTCCGGCGCGTGGTCACGATCCACGACCTGCAGTACCGAGCCGTGCCCGAGCTGCTCTCGTGGCCCGTGCGCACGGCGACGCATGCGCTCGTGTCGCTCGCGGCTCGCCGGGCGCGACCGGATCATCGCCGTCTCGGCCGCCGGCGGCGAGGAGATCGTCACCGGGCTCGGCATCGAGCGAGAGCGCGTCGACGTGGTCCCCAACGGCGTGCGCTCCCGCGCCAGCCGAGCCGTCGATGACCGCGGGTGCGCGCGAGCGCCACCGGCTCGGCGAGCGCCCGGTCGCGCTCGCCGTCGCGACCAACCTTCCCCACAAGAACCTGCCAGCGCTGATCGACGCGCTCGCCGCTGATCGCACCGCCGAGCAGCGCCCGGTGCTGGTGATCGCCGGGCACGGCACCGACGACGAGGCGCCTGCGAGCGCAGACGATCGCGGCCGGGGTCGCAGAGCGATGTGCGCCTGCTCGGCGGCCTCTCCGACGGAGGAGCTCGACTCGCTGTACGCGCTCGCCGACTGCCTGGTGCTGCCCACGCTGCATGAGGGCTTCGGGCTGCCGGTCGCTCGAGGCGATGGCGCGCTCGGTTCCGGTCGCCTGCTCGGACATCCCGGCGCTGCGCGAGGTGGCCGGCGACGCGGCGCTGTACTTCGATCCGCGCGCGCCCGCGCAGATCGCGGCGCGGATCGCCGAGGTGATCGCCGACACCGACTTGGCCGAGCGGATGCGGGAGCGGGGTCGTGCCCAGGCGGCGAAGTTCAGCTGGGCGGCGGCCGCCGAGGGAACGCTCGCAAGCTATCGGCGGGCGCAGGGCAAGTCATGAGCCGGGGCTCGGCTGGATGCGTCGAGAGCAGTGCGTCGAGCAGCTCGGCGGGAACGGCGCGCAACAGGAACAGCAGAGCGATATAGATGACCGAGGCGATCGCCCACAGGGCAATGCTTGGAAGCGAGCAGAAGCAGCGCGGGCGCGCCGGCCGCGGCGGCGGCGAGCAGAATCTTTGGCAGCAGCGCGAGCGATGGCCGGAGCTGCGCCTTGCTGCGCGTCAGCGAGAACCAGTAGGCGCCAGCCAGGGCGAACTCGGTCGTAACGGTGGCGATCGCGGCGCCCTGTGCGCCGAAGCTAGGCACCAGCGACAGCGACAGGACGATAGCGACTGCCAGCGCAAACCCATTTGACTGCAACAGACGCCTGTGCTCTCGCAGCGAGAGCAGCGCAAAGCTCCACGTCGCCCCCATGAAGGTCGCCATGAGCGTGAGGGCCTGCAGGCGCAGCACGGGCACAGCCGGCCGGTAGGCACCACCGCCGATCACCTGGATCACGAACGGGGCCGCAATGACGAGGCTGAGGGCGAAGTAGACCCCGACGATCAGCGCTGTGTCACCCACTCGGCCAGCGCCATAGCGCAACCGCTCGTGGTCGTCGCGTCCAGCCCGGGCGAAGATCGGAAAGGCGGAGCTGGCCATCAGGAACGCAAGTCCCGAGAGCACCTCGACGACCTTGAACGAAGTCGAGTAGTAACCCGTCTGCGCCGCGCTGGAGCCGAGCGACACGACGATCAGCGCAATCCGGAAATAGAGAATCCCAACCGTCGCAGCGGCGGCATAGGGGAGCGATTCGCCCAGCATCCGCCGCCAGTAGCCGATGTCAAAGCGAGGCCGCACGACATGGCCACGCAGGACAATGACCGTCACCACCAGAGCGGCGAGCGAAGAGATCGCGCTGACGTAGAAGAACGGCAGCAGGCGCGCTCCGATCAGCACGAGCAGGAGCGTGCCGCCGGCGATCACCACCGTATTGACCAGTTCGAACAGGGAGTAGAGCCCCCAGCTGAGCGACGCCGTGAGCACGAGCGCCAGCGTCTGCTGGGCATTGAGCAGGATCAAGCCAAGCCCGGAGATGAGCATGCCGGCGAGGACGACGCTCGGATATCCGGCCGCCGCCATCAGCAGGACGGCAACCGCCAAGCCCGCCAGCGTGAGCAGGGTCCGCAGGGCGAGGAGGTTGCCGAGCAGCCGCCGTCGATCCGCGGCTCCCGCAAGCGCATATTCACGCGTGCCGACGCCGCTGAGACCGAACTCGGTTACGCCGGCGACGATCATCACGACCGACGAGGCCGTCACGAAGCGCCCGAAGTCGCCAACGCCCAGGTGGCGCGTCATCAGCGGCACAGTCGCCGCGATCAGCAATGTGTTGAGGACAAAGGCACCGGAGCGGATGGCCCCTCCGCGGATCGCTCTACCGCCGGCCTCTGGACGATCTAGGAGGTCGAGCTCCGAGGAATCCACGTCGCCGGCCTCGATGCCCATCAGTCGCCTCCTCCTCGACCCACGGCGGAGGGACGCGGCGGATCGCCCGCAGCGTGACTATCCTGCTCATTCATTCCCAGGTAGAGATACTTCGCGACGTAGAATTGCACGAGGCTCGCATAGACCGCCTGAGACAGTGCCAGACGGGCATTCTCACGCGGGCCCGCATATCCTCGCGCTCGTGCCAGCGAGACCACGAAAACCACCGGAAAGTATGCGAGGAAAAGCAGCGGCGAGAGTCGGTTCAGCAGTCGGCGTCGGGGTGGCCAGGAGACCGGCCCATCCCAGTTGAAGCTCGGGAGATCCGCAAGATCGCCGATGAACTCCTTGGCATTGATACGAGCCCACCGACGTTGCTTGGCGAATACTGTGCGCATCGCGTAGTTGTTGTAGAGCGGACGGTGTTCGAGCGCGAGCCGGACGCGCCGGACGGGTGGATCCACACGCTCGAAGGCGTGGATCATTCCCAGGACATGAACCCGCGAACGGCGAAAGAGGGACAGCCGAAAGGGGCCGTCCTCACTCACATAACGAGCGCCATTCCAGATCCTCCAGAGCAGTTCATATCCGTTTGTATTCTCCCCTGAAACAAGCGCGCGCAGCTCGCGCCGCAACGGCTCGGAGAGAAATTCGTCGGCGTCCAGCACCAGGATCCACTCTCCCCGGGCATGCTCATAGGCAAAGACCGTGCCAACCTCGGCGTGACCCACCAGCGGTCGCACGAAGATTCGGCACCCGTGACGTTCAGCGATCTCGAGCGTGCGATCCTCACACTCGCCGTCGTGCACGAGCACGATCTCATCCACGACTCCGGCGAGACTCTGCAGGCAGCGGTCGATCACAGCCTCCTCGTTGCGTACGACCAGGCAGGCCGAGATCGAGTTGTCAGCGTTGGTCGGTGCGTGCGACACGATGAGCTATCGACTCAATTGCTTCGTCAAGGCCGGGCCGCGCGGCGAGCGTTCAGATGCGACCTCCCGCAGAACATCCGCGTAGCGCGCGACGATCTTCTCCCAGGTGTAACCGTCGACCGAGGCGGAGATCGTCTGCGCACCCGCGGGCGCAGAGGAGAGCGACCAGCGGATCGCCGCGGCGAGCTCCACCGCGTCTTCGTGATCCTCGAGCAGCCATCCCGTCTCACGATCCCTGACGGCGATCGCCGCTCCGGCCAGGCGCGAGGTCACGACCGGCAGCCCGCTCCCGAGCGCCTCGACGATCACAAGCCCCCACGCCTCGTAGCGAGTCGGCAGCACGAAGGCATCGCCGGCCGCGTGCAGCAGACCGACATCGGCGGAGCTCCCCACCCAACGCAGGCGATCCGTGAGTCCCAGCGCCCGCAGCTGTGGCGCATAGGCCTCAGGTGCAACACGACCCGCACCGAGCATCTTGACGGCCGGATCGTCCAGCCGTGCGAGGGCATCGAGCAGCACGCCAAAACCCTTGCGCTCGAGCTCGTTGGCGATGAACACGAGCACGCGGTCATCCTCTGTATACCCAAAGCCCGCCCGTGCCTGCGCGCGAGCAGCGGCCCGATTGCCAGAGTCGAACGCGCCCGGATCAAAGCCAAGGGGCAACACATCGATCTCCTCCGCAGGCACCCCGTAGAGGTCCACGATGTCGCGCTTGGCTCCATCCGCGAGCGCCAGCAGCCTCGCGTGTCCTCCCCGAGCCAGCATTGTGCGCTCGAGGTGCAGGCGCACGCGGTGATACGGGTTGAGCTGCACCGGCAGCCGGCGCAGTGGTGTCCGCCACTGGAGCAGCAGCCTGTAGGCGACGAGATGAACGCTCGGGACCCAGAACACGCCCCCAAGCGGCGAGAGCGCGCTGAAGGCACCATGAACGTCCGGTTCATCGGCAGCGATTGCCCCGGCCACGCGACGACGGAAGCCGACGCCGACCCGCGCCTGACTCACCGGCACGTGCAGCACGCGGACACGCACGTCGTCATCGAGTGCCGCGCGATCGACATGCGCCGCATACACGGTGACCTCGTGGCCCGCCCGACTGAGCCAGTTGGCCGTTTCAGCAATCTGCCGCTCGATACCTCCGGTCAAGCCCACGTCGGGCGCGGAGAGCGCGACACGTAGGGCCGGGGCCTCTCTCGCACTCCGTGCCACCGGCGAAGCATAGGCGACCGTCGGGGCGCCGCCCAGGCCCGTGACGGCAAGGTTGTCCAGCGAAGGGCCCCGCATGCCGGCGGACGCCTGGGCATCATTCAGACGATGAGTACAGACCCACGCGTGAGCGTGATCATGGCCGTCCACAACGAGGAGGCTTTCCTGGCCGAGGCCGTGGAGAGCGTGCTCGCCCAGGACTTTGGCGACTTCGAGGTGATCATCTCCGACGATGGCTCGACGGACGCCACACCGGCGATCGCGCGATCGTTCGCAGAACGCGACCCCGAGCGCATCAGGGTGCTGCGCGGCGAGCAGAATCAGGGCAAGCCATTCGCTTTGAACCGTGCACTCACGATTCAACGCGGCGAGCTGATCGCATGGCTTGACGGCGACGACGTCATGCTGCCGGGTAAGTTGGAGCGTCAGGTCGCGGCACTCGACGCCGAGCCCGCCGCCGCTGGATGTACGCATGACGCGGAGATATTCGACTCCGACAGCGGCCGCTCGATCGGACGCTTCTCGCGGGTGATGAGCGGGGTTCCGTTGCGCAGCGGTGGTATCGAGCTGTGGTTCGACCCCACCTACAGGATGCTGCCCTCGGCAACGATGATTCGCTCGGCATTGTGTCCCCCGGGCGGCTTCGAAGAGCGCCTGGCATATACCAACGACTGGCTGTTCGACATCGAGGTGTTCCGGCATGGACGGTGCGTCGCGATCGATGACGTGCTCGTGCGCTATCGCCGTCACGCCGACAACTTCACGACGCGCGCCGATCAGTCAGGCGCCTCCTACGAGGAGGGCATGATGGCAATGGCGCTGGTGACCGCACGCTACCCGGAGCTTGTGCGCCGGGCGCGCACGATGATCGCCGCCATCATGCTTGGCCAGGCGCGCCGGTGTGCCGCCGCGCGGCAGTGGCACGCGGCTGCTCGCTACGGGGCCGCCGCGTTGGGGGCGGGTGGAGTCGGCGGGATGCTGGGCGTGACGACCGCCCTGACACGCTCGAGGCTGCGAGCTCAGGGTTCTGAGCGCTGATCTCGCCACGGGCCGAGCCGCCCGCGACGAGCATCGCGCAAGCCGGCCCGCACCGCTCCAAGCGCCGCTGTGCGGTTGGCGCGGCCCAGTGCGTACATCGCGAACGTCGCAGCGATCACGATGCGCCGCGCCACAGTCCCTACTCGACCAAGCGGGCGTCTGCGCTCGAGCACGATCACCGTATTGCGCACGCCGTAGTAGAGCGTGTGGATCGACGCCGCCTCCCCGCCCGAAGAGGCCGAGACGCGATGCCAACCCCGGGCTCCGGGAGCGAACACCACCTCCAAGCCGGCCCTTCGCACGCGCAGTGCCCAGTCGACATCCTCGACGTAGGCGAACAGATCCTCATCGAGCAGACCTGCTGCCTCGATCGCCTCACGCGAGACGGCCATCAGCGCGCCCACTGCACGGTCTGTGCGGCACGCCTCCTCGTAGCGCGGACCATCAGGCCGCCCATAACCACGCGGCCGTCCGGAGTAACCGATCAGCTCGCGTACGCGCTGCCCGGCGAACCAGATCGTCTGGGGACGGTCGGCGAAGTAGACCTTGCCGGCCAGCATCCCCGCCCTCGGATGCTGTCGCGCGGCACGCTCAAACCCGGCGATCACGTCTGGGGCCACCGTCGCGTCGTTGTTGACGAGCATCATCCAACGTGCTCCGCGCTCGAGTGCGTAGCGTAGACCCAGGTTGTTGCCGCCTGAGTAGCCGAGATTGGCGCCCGCTTCGATCAACACGACCTGCGGGAAACGCTCGCGTACCGCCTGCTGCGTGCCGTCGGTGGACCCGTTGTCCACGCACACGATCACGAGCTCCGAATGCTCGACCCGTGTGAGCGATTCCAGGCAGTGCAGCGTATCTTCACGCCCGTTCCAGCTCAGGACGATCGCGTGCCAGCCGGCGGTCCTCGCGGGCTTGGCAGCGTCTTTGGCGAGCGGCATATGCCGGACTGTATGACCTCTCCCGGCCCGCTTCGGCAGATCGAACGCCCGCGTCCTGGCTGCGCGTCTCAGCCGATCTAGCCGATATAGATACGCGCTTGACCGGATCGTTCATCTGCGGCTGCATCCTGTTCCCGCTGGTGCTGCTCGGCCTGAGCATCGGCGGCGGCCTGCTCGTGCGCAGGCTCGGAGGAGGCTGGCTGCCGGCCGGCCTGATCGTGCCCGTCGGCTTCGCGCTGCTGGTCGTCGTCTGCTCGTTCGCGACCTACATCGACTGGCTGGCCCCGGCGGCCGGCTACATCGCGCTCGCGTTCGCCCTCGCCGGATTCGCCCTGGAGTGGCGAGCCGGCACGTTGCGCCTGCCGCGCTTGGACGGCATTCCGTGGGGTGCGCTGGCGGGCCTCGTGGCGTTCACGGCGGTCGGAGCGCCGACGCTGCTCACCGGCACGCCCACCTGGACGGGCTACACGCGCATCGTCGACATCGGCCTGCAGATGGACTTCGCCCAGCACCTGGCCGAAGCCGGGCGCGCCGCCGTCGGCAACGAATCCTCGTTACCACGTCGTCGTGCAGAAGCTCGTCGGCATCGGCTACCCGGGCGGCGGGCAGGCGGCGCTCGGCGTCGATCGCCAAGCTGATCCACACCAACCTGGCCTGGTGCTACCAGATGTATCACGCGTTCGCGGCGGCGATGGGGGCGCTGGCGATCTACTCGCTGCTCGGGCGTCTCACCGCCAGCCGGCCTCTGCGCGCGCTGGGAGCCGCCGTGGCGATCCAGCCCAACGCCCTCTACGCCTACGCGCTGGAGGGCGGGATCAAGGAGCTGACGACCGCGACGCCTGCTGATGATCGGTGGTGGCAGTCCTGGCCGAGCGCCTGCCCGGTGAAGGGCGGCGTCTGTCGGTGCTGCCCGCGGCCGTCGCCATCTCCGGCGCGTTCGCCGCGTTCAGCTACGGCGTAGCACCGTGGCTCGGCCTGCGTGCTGGCGGCGCTGTTCGTCCTCACGCTTCTGCGTCCCAACCGTCTGCGCGCGCTCGCCGACTGGGTGCTGCTGGGCGCCGCTCGCGATCGCCATCTCGCTGCCCGGGCTGATCAGCGCCGTGACGCAGCTGCGCGGGATCGCGGAAACCGCGGTCGGGGGAACGGTCGAACTCGGCCTCGGCAACCTCGCGGCGCCGGTGCCCGACTGGTCGGCGGCCGGGGTCTGGCTGACCGGCGACTTCCGCTTCCCGCTCGTCCACGTGACGTGGACCCACCGGCTTGGACGTGTTCGTGATCGCGTTCGCGGTGCTCGGCATCCTCTACGCGCTCGCCCGCCGGCGCTGGGTGATCGCCTTCCTTGGCATCGCAGCTCCGATCGCGCTCGCCTACTACATCGCCCACAGCACCGCCTGGCTGCAGTTCAAGTCGTTCACGATCACGGGCGTGTTCGCGCTCACGCTCGCCTTCGCGGGCGCGGCCGCGCTGCACGAGAGCCGCCGGCGCGTCGTGGCGCTGCTTGGGTGGCTGGTGGCCGCGGTGCTCGCCGGGGCGGTGCTGTACGGCAACGCGATCACCTACCACGACACCACGCTGGCGCCCGCGGCGCGCTACTACGACCTCGCCGCGATCGGCAAGCGCTACGCCGGGCAGGGTCCGGCGCTGTTCCCCGCGTTCGACGAGTACGCCGAGTACTTCCTGCGCGAAGAGCAGGGCACATCGAGCGAGAATCCGGCCAAAGGCGAATACGATCTCGCGCCCGGCGTCGTCGAGCCGGGTGGAGTCGGCTTCTCGCTGAACCTCAACCAGTTCAGCATGCCCTACCTGCAGAGGTTCAACCTGATCGTCCAGCCGCGCGGCCCGCTGGCCAACCGCGCCCCCGCCAACTGGGATCTCGTGCAGCGAGACCCCATACTTCAACGTCTGGCGGCGCGCCCGTCCCGCCGCCGACATATACGCGCATCTGCCGCTGTCGGGGCTGCCCCACGAGCGCACCCCCGCGATCTGCGGCGTGCTGCAGAAGGATCTGCGCGCAGGCCGGCCCGGGGGCGACGGTCGCCTATGTGCCCGCCCCCACGGGCACACCGGTTCAGCCCGCGGCCGGCATCCACCCCGACTACTGGCAACCGGACGGCAACGCGCTTGTCGCCTACGGCGCCGGTTATGACCGGATCCACCTTCACGCTTGCGCGCACCGCCACCTACGAAGTCTGGATCGAAGGTACGATCGGACGGCCTGTCAAATTCCTGGTCGACGGCCACACCGTCGGCACGGTCGCCTACGAAGAGCGCTACCCCAATCAGTCTCTCTATGTGGGCGCCGTCACACTCGCGGCCGGACGGCATACGCTCGAAATGGTGCGCGGCGGCGGCAGCCTGCATCCCGGAAGCGGCGATGACATCGATCCCGACACGCGCCGGCTCGGCTCGGTCGTGCTCCTGCCCAAAGGCTCCCAGACCTACCGGGTACACGTGGCGCCGGCGTCGTCCGCGGCGAAGATCTGCGCCGCACCGGTCGGCTATGAATGGATGGAGGTCCTGCACCCGGGCGCAGCCTCCGCTCAGCTCTGATTGCTCAACTTCTCCAGCCGCCGGCGCATGGCCGCGCCCGTCGCCTGGGAGGAGAGCATCTGCACGATGTCCTTACGTGCCTGCGCGCCGATCTCGGCTGTCTCCTCGGGTCGCTCAACGACGCGGCGCATCAGCTGCGCGGCATGCTCGACGCTTGGCTTGGCCCAACTGCCCTCGGGCGGGTAGATCTCGCAGTCCGGGCCGACGAGTCCCAGCTCGTATTCGACCAGGTAGCTGTTCTGCGCGTTCATGAAGTCGAGGTTGCCCGAGTAGCCGGTGCCGATCACGGGCTTGCCGATCGCCATCGCCTCGGCCATCGTCAGTCCAAAGCCCTCGGAGCGGTGCAGCGAGACGTAGCAGTCGCACCCGGCCATCAGACCGTTCAGCTGCGCCGGGGTCAGCGAGCGGTCGATCACGTGAATGTCGGGGCGCCCGTGCGCGGCCCACAGCACCTCCTCCTCGGCCAGCGGGCGCAACGGCCCATTGATCGTCTTGAGCAACAGCTGCGGGCCCTCGCCGGGCCTGAACGCGCGCTTGAACGCCTCGATCAGACCGACCGGGTTCTTGCGTTGAATCGTGCTCAGATAGTCGTAGACGAACAGGAACAGGAACCGATCCTCGGTCAGACCCAGCCGCTCGGGCGCGGCCGGCTCGGAGGGGGGCTGCACGGGCGGCGGCAGTGCAATCGTGGGCACCGGCGCCACGGCGCCGATGTTCTGCGCCATGAAGTCCGAGTAGACCCAGATCTCCTGCACGAGTGCGAACGCGCGCTGCCAGCGCGGAGGGATCGTGTCGGTCTCCCAGCCCCAGATGCCGATCTTCGGTCCCTGGAAGTAGTCATCGCCGAGCCGCTCGACGAAGCTCGGCAGCTCTTCGGCGTTGACGGCGACGATCTCGAAGTCGTGTTGGACGCCGTCGTGCACCATGTCCTCGAACACGTGCCGTCCGTACTCCTCAGCCAGTTCGACCGGCAGCTCGAGATGATGCAGCGGCACGCTCACGGTTCTCACCGGCACGCCGGCGGCGCCCAGCGCCTGTGCGTAGCCGCGGGCCGCCGCCCCCAGACCTAGAGTGTGGCCGAGATAGCCCGTGAGACGGACGGCCAGGCCGTCCTCGTCGGAGCGCGTAGCGGTGGTCGAGGTCTGGACCGTTTCGGCGGCTTGCGCTCGGTCCCGCTCCGGCGTCTGCGGCGTAGCCGCTGCTTGCTCGGCGGGAGGGGAAGGCATGAAGCGATCGGGGATCGCAAGCTCCTCACGGCCGTATGCCCAGCACCAGGCGACGAACTCTGTGCCGTCGGAGCCATCGAGATCTGGGTAGCTGCGCACGACGTCGGGCCGCTCCCGGGCGATCCGATGCAACAGGTAGCGGTTGATCCCGTACGACCCGCCGCGGGGAGCCGGACCTCCAAGCCAGGAGATGAAGTCTCGGGTGCGCTGCGCGTCGAACAGATCCTCGATCGGCTCTCCCAGCGCGAGCGCGGTGGCGTAGGCGGCGCGCAGGGACTCGTCGTAGACGAGATCGTCCGCCAGTCGTCGGCCGACTTCCCGGTGGTGGTCGATGTCGCTCCAGCCGGCGTCGAGCAGCTCCCGCGCATAGCGCTCGCAGAGCTCGTGCAGGGCCGGTGAGCGACTGACCCGCGCCCGGCTGGCGTTCGCGGCCAGACGGGACGGGTGGTCGGGCTCGAATCCAGGCAGGTGCAGAAAGCGAAGCGGCCAGCGTCCATCGACCGACATGCGATCGGCACTCGTTTGCAGCGTCCGTCGATGCAGATTCCACAGACTGAGGTTGCAGCCCGGGTCGTCGAGCACAGCGGCGGCGAAGCGGGCGGGCGCAAGCTCCAGCAAGCGGGCCAGCCAAGGTCGATCCTCGGGGCGCTCGCCACTTTGGCGGGCATCCAGCGATCCAAGTCCCTGCTGGGTGTGCTCGCCCCACCACTGCAGGAAGCGCCGCGACTCGGGGGAGCCGTCGACGCCGATGATCGTCTCGTCCATGCGCCCGGCCCGGTCGAGCTGCGAACGCGACGGTTCCAGGCCGTCCGCGGGCAATTCGGCACTCACGCGCGGCGCCAGCAGCACGCTGTGCGACGACAGCGCCGACTCGATCGGTCGCAGATCGGCCAGCACCCAGACGGTGCTCGGCAGGTGCAGTACGGGCTCTGAGGCGCGCTTCGCGCTGTGAGCGAGCAATGCCGGCGCCAGCAGCGCGATCAGCTCGTGCTCGTCGTGCAACGCCAGCA
The DNA here is from genome assembly GCA_963736555.1 of uncultured Solirubrobacterales bacterium. Classification (GTDB taxonomy): domain Bacteria; phylum Actinomycetota; class Thermoleophilia; order Solirubrobacterales; family Solirubrobacteraceae; genus Palsa-744. Next base: position 262,528 of record CAVTPC010000008.1, on the reverse strand, counting down.
GCGCCTCGACGTCCAGGTCGAGCTCTGAGCCGGCGGCGCGCACATCCAGCGACCGGTCGGACTCGGCGGTGGCGGCAACCGTCTCCTCGCCGGCCACGAGCACGACCTCGTGCGTCCAGTCGGGCTCATGGCGACGCAACGAGCGTGCGAGCACGCGCGCACGAGGCAGGCTGTCCAAGGTCGCGATCGTAAGGACGCGCATCTTCAGTCCTCCTCCTCGCCGGCGCGAGCGTCGGCCTTGCGCGCGAGCTCACGGCGCAGCGACTCCGCCGTCGCCACCAGCTCGCGCACGAGGTCCTCGAGTCGCTCGATCTGCTCGGTGTGGCGCTTGCGGACGTGCTCGAAATCGCGCTCCAGGCGCTCCAGCGCGGCCGCGGTGCTCGCCTGGCGGGCGCTGTAGCGGGCGTACGGCGGGAACGCCCTTCGCATAAAGCGGCGCATACAGGCATTATCGCCAACGAGTCGCGTCCGCCAGTAGGCTGGCGCCATGTTATGGGTGACGATCGACGCACGCGCGCTCGACGGCTCCCTGATGGGCACCCAGATCCTGGTGCTCGAGCTCACGCGCGCGCTGGCGCGCACACAGGCGCTGCGCCTGCGCGTGTTGATCTACGCCGAGCGGATCGATCGGGAGACGCTCGCGTCGCTGCGCGAGCTGGGAGAGACGGAGATCCTCGCGGTGGAGGAGGTCGATGAGACCACCCCCGCGAGCGCCGTGCTCCACCGCCCACAGCAGGCTTTCTCGCAGGAGGACATCGGCCTGGCGTGGCAGCTCGGCGAGCGGGTCGTGCTCAGCCAACTCGACCTGATCGCCTACCGCAACGGCGGCTACTTTCCCGACGCGGGCGCATGGGAGGACTACCGGCGAGCGTCTCGCCACGGCATGATCGCAGCAGAGCGGGTGCTCGTCCTCTCCGAGCACACTCAGAACGAGCTGATCGCGCAGGCGCTCGTGGACGCCGAGCGGATCAAGGTCATACCGCCAGGTCTCGACCACCGCTCCGCCGGTGAGCCCCGCCGGCCGGATGCGCTGCGTGCCGGAGTCGAGGGTGGATCGGACGACGAGCGGGCACCGGGGTTCCTGCTCTGCCTCGGCGCCGACTACCGCCACAAGAACAGGGTGTTCGCGATGCGCATGCTCGCCACCCTGCGCGAGCATCACGGTTGGCGGGGGACGCTCGTGCTCGCCGGCACACACGTGCAGCACGGCTCCTCGCGAGCGGAGGAGCGCGATGAGCTGGAAGCCCATCCGGAGCTGTCAGAGGCAGTGATCGAGCTGGGGCCTGTCGAGGAGGCCGAGAAGGAGTGGTTGATGGAGCACGCCGCCGCGGTCGTGTATCCGTCGGAATACGAGGGATTCGGGCTGGTCCCGTTCGAGGCGCGCCCTGCGCGGCGTTCCGTGCCTGTTCGCAGCCAGGTCGTCCCTGGCGGAGGGCGCGATGGGACAGGCCGCGACGATCGTCCCCTGGGATCCGATACGAAGCGCCGCTGCCGCATTCGCGCTGCTGAGCGACCCGCAGGCACGCGCGCGGCACGTGCAACTGCTCGCCGACGCAGCACGCGCGCTGACGTGGGATCGCACGGCCGCCGCGATGGTTGAGGTCTACCACGAAGCGGCGCTTGCTCCGATGCGCGAGGCCACGACGCTCAGCCGCGATGCGCTCGCCCGCGAACGAGAGCTGATCGCCTACCACCAGGAGGTCGCGCATAAGCTGATCGACGAACGCCAGCTCGTGCTGGGCGACTACGACAAGCTCATCGAGGAGCTCGGTCCGGGCCGCGGCCTGATCGGCCCGCACGGCTCGTTGCCGGAGGATCTCCAGCGCATGCTGCTCGCGCTCAGTGCTCGGCCGGCGTTGAGCCATCCCATTTACGGGAGCTTGGCGCGACTGTTCGCCGCGATGCGGGCGCTCGGGCGGATTGGACCCGGGATGCGCCGCCGGGGCCGTTGAGCGCAGACCGACCCGTCCAGTCTCCCCCTCGCTATACCCTCCAGGAAGAGTGACCTCAGAACAGGTAGTCATCCAAGAACGCCCGGCGCTTGCGGCCCGGGGAGTCGACAAGCGCTTCAAGATCCCCGAGGAACGCAGCCACACGCTCAAGGAGCGGGCGCTGCACCCGCTGCGCCGCTCGCGCCACGAGGAGCTACACGTGCTCAAGGACATCTCCTTCGCGGTGCAGCCAGGCGAGTTCTTCGGCATCGTCGGGCGCAACGGCAGCGGCAAGAGCACGCTGTTGAAGTGCCTGGCGGGCATCTACCGTACCGACCAGGGCAAGATCTGGTGCAACGGGCGGATGTCGACGTTCATCGAGCTCGGCGTCGGCTTCAACCCCGACCTCGCCGCCTTTGACAACGTCGCGCTGAACGGGATCATGCTCGGGCTCTCGCCCAAAGAGGCCCGCGCTCGCTACAAGCGCGTGATCGAGTTCGCCGAACTCGAGGAATTCCAGGACCTCAAGCTCAAGAACTACTCCTCGGGCATGCACGTGCGCCTGGCCTTCTCGGTGGCGATCCAGGTCGACGCCGACATCCTCCTGATCGACGAGGTGCTCGCGGTCGGTGACGCCGCGTTCCAGCAGAAGTGCTTCGACGTCTTCAACCGCATGCGCGAAGAAGGACGCACGATCGTGTTCGTCACCCACGACATGGGCGCCGTCACGCGCTTCTGCCATCGCGCGATGCTGCTCGAGCGCGGCGAGATGGTGATGATCGGCGACCCGCGCGACGTCGCCGACCGCTACCTGGAGATCGCCTTCGGTCGCGAGGTCGGCTATCGAGGACGCCGATGTGGGCAGCGCCCGCATGGGCGATGGCGCGGCGCGCGTGAGCGATGTGTGGCTCGGCGACGATCCGCGGCGAACGCCGCGCGGTCGCCCCCCAGTCCGAGCCGCTGACGCTGAAGGTGCTGGTGACGTTCAATACCCACGTCCTCGATCCGGCCCTGAGCCTGACGCTGCTCAACGAGCACCGCCAGCCGGTCGTGGTGGCGACCACCACGAAAGATCGGGAGCAGACCGGCGGCTTCCAGGAAGGCGAGCGGGCCCTGTTCTCCTTCTCCTTTCACAACATGCTCGCGCCCGGGCGCTACCACCCGATCCTGACGATCACCCACCGCGGCGAAGGCCTGGACGTCATCGACCGCTTCACCGGCGGGCTGTCGTTCGTCGTCTCGGGCATGACTGCGAGCGGTGGGATGGTGGAGATCCCGGTGCGAGACCGACGTCATCCGCGTGGCGCCGGCGAGCGCGATCCAGCCGGCCGGAGACGCTCGGTGAGCGCGACTACGAACCTCACCACCGATCCCTTCGGCCGGTCGCCGACGGACCAACCGCCCCCGCCGCCAGAGCAGGCCTTCTCCGCGCCGCTCGGGCAGCCGATCCGCGGACCGCGCGCGCTGGGCGACAGCTGGCCCCGCTTCTGGCACCTCGCCTACAACATCGCGCGCAGCGAATTCAAACTGAAGTTCTTCGGCTCGGCGCTCGGCTACCTGTGGCAGGTGATGCGACCGCTGCTGCTGTTCAGCGTGCTGTACGTGTTCTTCGTCCTCGTCTTTCAAGTCGACAAGGCGACAGGCGCAGCGGCGAACTTCTACGGCGCGCAGCTGCTCGGCTCGATCGTGCTGTTCACGTTCTTCGGCGAAGCCACCAGCGGAGCGGTTCGCAGCGTCGTCGATCGCGAGAACCTCGTCCGCAAGATCCAGTTCCCGCGACTGGCCATCCCGATCTCGGTCGTGTTGCTGGCCGATCTTCAATCTGGGATTGAACCTGGTCGTGGTGATGATCTTTGCGACGATCGAAGGCGTACGGCCGATGCTCAGCTGGCTCGAGCTGCCACTGATCATCCTGATGCTGACCGTGCTCACGACCGGGGTCGCGATGCTGCTCTCGGCCCTGTTCGTGCGCTTCCGCGACATCTCGCCGATCTGGGAAGTGTTCAGCCAGATCCTGTTCTACGCCTCTCCAGTGATCCTGCCCGCCGAAAAGGTGCGGGAAACGCTTGCGCACGGCACGCTGAACCAGATCCTGTACCACATCTATACGCTCAACCCGCTGGTCGCGATCTTCCAGCAGTTCCGCCACGCGATGATCAACCACGCGACGCTCAGCGCCGGTCAGATCATGGGCAGCTGGGCGGCGCTGCTCGAGCCCATGGCGCTCGTCGCGATCATCATCGTGGTCGGCTTCTGGGTGTTCAACCGCGAAGCCACGCACATCGCCGAGGACCTGTAGTACGGAGGGTCAGCACGGGGATCGATCAGTGCGTCCGTGCGCGGAGATCCGGTGCGAGCTCTCCGCCAACCGCCATCCGTCGTGAGGCGGCGACCCGCTCGAAGAACCCCTCCAATGTGTCGATACGACGCTCCCACGCATAGTCCGCCGCCGTCTCAATGCCGGCGCGCCCCAACCGCGCACGCAACTCGGGATCGGCGAGCAGGCGTGCGAGCGCCGCGCTGACCGCGCCCGCGCTCGGCTCGGGCATCAGGCAGTTGACGCCGTCCACGCAGAAGTCGCGGTTGCCGTGCGCGTCGGTGCATACGACAGCCGCGCCGGTGGCCATCGCCTCCAGCGGCGGCAGCGCGAACCCCTCGTGGGTGGAGGTCTGGACGAACACGGTCGCCTGGTTGAAGAGCTCGTTGACCTGCTCGTCGCCGGGTGACTGCACGTAGCCCATACCGGAGTCGGTGGCCAGCTCGGGCTCGATCCCGAACAGGCACAGCTCCGGACGGGGCGCTTCCAGCGCGCGCCAGGCGTCCAGCGTGAGCGGGAGGTTCTTCAGCGGGTTCGAGCGCCCGAGCGCGAGCACCATGTCATCGCGACGTGCCACGTCGGGGCGCGGTCTGAACATGTCCAGGTCGATCCCCGGCGGGATCAGCTCGGCGTCGAGCCCCAGCTCGCGCAGCCGCTCGCGGTTCCACGAGGAGATCGTCATATAGCGGAACTCCGGCCGGTAGGAGTCAAGGACGGCGTGCCGGGCCTGCTCGTGGTCGGGATAGTAGGAGGTCTCGATGTCCTGGACGAAGTACACGGGAATGCCGCGCGCGACGCTCGCGCGCCACACCGGCAGGGCTGTCATCCACCACGTCGCAACCTTGATCGCATCCAGCGGCGCAAGCGCCGCCACGAGCGTGTCGTAATCGGCGAAGCTGTGCACCGGTGCGCGCAGCGCGAACCAGTTGGGAGGGTCGCCGAGCGTGTACAGCGCCACGTCGTGGCCGCGGTCGGCGAGACGGTTGAGATGCTCGAATATGTCGCGGTGACCACCGCCGACCCCGGTGTCCTCGGTCACGTACACGATCCGCAACGAGCCATCTGGTCTCGAGCTCTCTGGCCCGCGCTTGCTCTTGTCCTGGTCCTCGTCTCCCGTCAACCCGGCGTAGACCGAGCGAGCGTCGAAGAAGTCAGACCAGCGCTCCCAGAACAGGCGCTGTGACTCGCGCTCGCGCTCGCCGACATCGGTGCCGCGGGTGACCGACTCGTGATGGACGAGCCGGGCGATCGGGAAGTAGCGCACGCTGTACCCCGCCTGCCACGCGCGCAGGCAGTAGTCGACGTCCTCGTAGGCCATCGGGTAGCGCTCGTCCAGCTCACCGATGCGCTCGATGACCTCGCGGCGCACGTACATGCACGCCCCGGTCACGGCCAGCGCCGGGCTGGTCTGCGCGGCGGGGCCCCAGTCGTCGGGCTTGAACCTGTAGCGGTGGTCGAACCACTCGGGCGCGTCGCGATTGCGCACGGTCCCGCCGAACTGGATGCGCCCGTCGGGATACAGCAGCTGCGCACCGACGATGCCGACGTCGGAGTCGCGGTAGGCCGCGTACTGCAGGCATTCCAGCCAGCCGGGCAGAGCCTCGACGTCGGAGTTCAATACGACCACATCCCGATCGAGCGCGGTCGCGCGCAGGCCGCGATTGACGTTCGCCGCAAACCCCGTGTTGTGCTCGGACTCCACGAGCACGTCGATCCCCTCGATCCGCCGCAGCGCGGCGAGGTGCTCGGAGCCGCTGCAGTCGTCGGCGACGATCGTGCGGACCATCCCGTGCGGGACCGTCTTGCGGATGCTGCGCACGAGTGCGCGCACGCGCTCGGCGTCGCGGTAGCTGGGAACGACGATGTCCACGGGTCGACGGTGTTCTCGATACCACGTGGTGGCGCGACGGCGTTCCTGATCACGCGCGTGCGAGCGCAGACGCAGGCGCCGCTGCAGCGGCGTGAACCGCAGCGGGAACGTGGCCAGGCGCCACAGGATCGTGCGCAGGCCAAAATGTGTGTACGTCAGGTAGATGCGCCGGCGCAGGTTCGAGAACGCGCCTTCCGGTCTGCCTTGGATCGGATCGTTGTTACTCACTGGATGTGGTGTCGAGCGGCTCGAACGTTGAGCGACCCTCCAAAGAGAGTCTGCGGCGTATACCCGCGGGCAGCCGATCGGCGCGCGAGCCTAGCAGTGCCCCGGCGAGGCGCACGGCATGGTGACGGGCGAGCAGCATCAGCGTCGCGCGGCGCTCGGACGGCGATGCGTACCGCGAGTCAAGCTCCCGCCGTGCCCAGCCCAGCTCGCCGCGCAGCTTGCGGGCGAGATGCAGCGGTGAGGCCGGCTCGCGCCAGCCATAGACCTCGCGCAGGCCGCGCCACTCGTCAAAGCAGCGGCGCAGCTCCTGAGTGGATGTGTACGTGTGGGAGTGCAGGACCGCCGCGTCGGGCACGTACGCCTTGGCGTAGCCGGCGCGGAGCATGTCGATCGCGAGCACCCGGTCCTCGGCGTAGGGCACCCCACGAAACGGCACGCGCCGCCAGGCCGCGCGTGCGACGCACGCGTTGGCGTCGGTGTAGAACCCGCGCGCTCCGATCAGCGCGGACACGGGCAGGGCTTGGCGCTCGTCCTCGCCGAGTCGATCCACACGCGGAGCGCCGTCCGGTGCGAGCGATGCGAACCAGCGTTCCAGTTCCATGCGCACCGCGGGCGTTGTGTCGGGGCGGGGTAGGTAGGGCCCATACACGAGTCCTACATCCGCAGCGAGCTCGAATCCCCCCAGCAGGCGCTCCAGCCAGCGCTCGTCGGCAGGCTCGGCGTCCTGAGTCAGGAACGCTACATGCGCACCGGAGGCCTCGTTCATCAGCAGGTTGCGCGTACCACCATGGGTGAAGTGCTCGGGCGCAAGCTCGATTACGCGCGCCCCATATGTTCGCGCCGCCTGTACCGATCCGTCGGTGGAGCCCGAGTCGCACACGAGCAACTCGTGTGCGACGGTCTGCGCGGACAGAGCCCCCAACACACCGGCGAACAGCTCGCCGCCGTCGCGCACCGGGATCGCGACGGTCACCTCAGACACCAGCGGTCTCCCGGAGCGTGGGTGCGATGAGCGCCGCGCGAATGATGGGCGCCTCACGCATAGAACGAGGTGAGCGTCAACAGCTGAGCGCCGTAGCTGAGCGCGATCATCGCGACCAGCAGCCCGATGCCGATTGTGAGCATTCTTTGCCGTCCGAAAGCGTGGAGCGCGCCGACCACCAGCGCCGCGACCGGCGCGATCGCCGGGAATGCATAGCGGCCGAATTCGGCGAGGACGGGCCGCGAGCCGGGGGTGTAGTAGGCCGCCTCGAAGCCGACGATCACCGCGACCGGCATCAGTACCAGGACCAGCGCCTCGATCCAGTGGTGCCGCAGCCAGCTCCACTCGCGCCGCGCCGCCCACGCGCCGAGCGGGATCGCGAGCAGCATTGCGACGAGGACCACGAGATAGACCCAGTGGGGGAAGAACACGTCATACCAGCCGAAGGCTCCCCAGCCGCGTTCCACAAAGATCGCAAACGCGGGGTAGACACCCGCGGGAAAGTGGGGAGTCATGAACGGCAGCCGCGGCAGGAAGACCTGCCACAGGTAGGAGAGGAAGTCGGGGATGTGGTGCAGCGCTTCGCCGACGGCGCTCGCGTTCGAGCCGATCGCCGAAGGCACGCCGGCAGCGCCGGCGCTGGACGACGGTGCGAGCGCCGGGTCGAGCACGTGGGCGATGAGCTCCCCGACGAGCAGAGCGCTGAGCGCAAGCGCGCCCCAGCCGGCGAGATCACGACGGCGATGGTTACGCCATATCGCCACCACGAACACCAGCGCCGCCACCGGATAGAGCGAGAGGCCCGTTCCCTTGATGCTCGGCAGCGCGATCAGCACCGCCCCCGTGAGCGCTCCCCAGGGGACCGTAATTCCTCGTCTGAGTAGGCGAATCAGCAGCAGCTCGAGCGCCGCCGCGCCCGCGTTCACACCCACGTCGTTGTTCACCACCCCGGACATGAATCCGTACATCGGCTCATACGCCACGAGCAGCGCGGCGAGTACCGCCAGCCAGGGACGCCCCGGCGCGAGCTCGCGGACGAGCAGGAAGGCGAACAGCACGACGAGCGCTCCCAGCAGGGCCGAGGTGAAGCGCATCAGCGTCAGCTGCGAGAACACCGATCCGGGCGCGGCGGCCAGGTATGCGGGTGCCAGCGCCATGTAGTAGAGCGGTCCGTGCACAGCCGAGGTCGTATACCCGCCACCGTTGTCTGAGGGCGGATGGAGCTTGGCGACCTGCGCGCGATACTCGCGTTGTTCGACGGCAAGCCACGGCGGGCGGCTGTCCCCCACCTGATGGTCGCTCAGGAAGCTCGTGTCTTGCAGCGCGAGGTTCTCAGAGCTCGACCAGCGGGGCAGCGGCGAGCTTTCCTGCGCGCTCGGTTTCTCGCCGCGCTGCACGACCGACTGGGTGTAGGCGAAGTGGTCGACCTCGTCGGGCCCCTGGAAGACGGGCGTGATCAGCGCCCAGCAGCTGAAGTTGACGGCGGCGATCACGAACAGCCAGAGCGCGAGGCGGCGGGTGCGTCCGGCGAGCGCGAGCGCCAGGCAGCGCAGAGCGAGCAGCGCGATCGCCGGCAGCACCAGAAGCAGCAGCACCGGGTAGGTCCAGGCGCCGACGAAGCCCGGCCGGAACAGCGCGGCGCGCTGGAAGATCGCCCCGGCCCGCTGCAGATAGCTCTCGTCCGCGCCGGCACGCGGCATGTACCAGATCGCCACCCGCGCGGCCAGCTCCGCCCCGCTCTGGCGCGCCGATAAGGACGTGCGCGACGTCAGCTGAGTTCCACCCAGCCTGACCCATCCCTGGGCGCTCACGCACAGCGACGCCGGGCGCGACGCGGGATGAGCCGGCGTTTCTGCAATCGGGAAGTCGGCGTTGGCGGGACGGTGCGCGGGCACGCGCAGGGGGGACAGTTCGGAGTAAGTCGTCCGACCTCCGCTCTTCAACGCCAGGCGCAGCGCCGGCCGTGGGCTCGTGGGCGAGATCGTCTGCAGACGCACGATCGCGGTGTGTGCGGGGAGCTCCAGCGCGGGAACGCAGACCGGGGCGGTGGCGGTGAGCGTCGCCACGTAGCCCACGTCCTCGACGCTGTCGGTGCCGGTGTAGTAGAAGCGCGGCTTCAGGCAGTAGAAGCCGCCCAGCAGCAGCACCGGCAGGGCGAAGATCGCGCCCGCACGCCAGACGCGGCGGTCGCCGGCGAAGACGGCCGCCAGCATCCGGCTGACAGGCCCCACGCTCAGCGCCGGCGCAGACCGAGGATCGACAGCAAAAAGGAGGAAAAGAAGATCTGGATGCCGACGATGATCAACGATGCGGCGACGACCGCGAGGCGTTCGTCGGACAGCGAGCCGAAGCCGTGGGAGATCCACGTCGCCAGGATCACCCCGCCCATGACCAGCCCGATCAGCGAGAACAGCCCCCCCAGCAGCAGGCCATGCTCGAGGCGAAAGCGCGCGCGCATGCGGTCGAACCACGGATCGCGCTCGCCCATGAAGTAGGTGCCGTAAGCGTGCGCGCACAGTCCGAGTGCGAGCACCTGGGTACCGACGATCATCAGCAGCGCACCACCGATCAGGGCGTGCACCCCCCAGGCGCGACCGAACAGGTCAAGGCCCGCGCCCACGAGCACGACGATCAACGTGCCCAATCCGGCGAGCACAGCGCCGGGCAGAATGAACAGGTGGTTGGGCGAGTGCACGAGCAGAAACCGCAGATGGCGCCAGCCGTCGCGGAAGCTCGACAGCTTGGACTCGCCCCCACGGGGGTGGTATTCGATCGGGAACTCAGCGATCTTCAGGTTCTCCTTGGAGGCCCTGATGACCATCTCCGAGGCGAACTCCATGCCGGTCGTGCGCAGGTCTAGACGCTCCAGCACGTCGCGGCGCAGCGCGCGCATGCCGCAGTGAGCGTCGCTGATGCCGGTGCGAAAGAAGAGGTTGAGCAGACCCGTGAGGATCGGGTTGCCGATATAACGGTGAGACCACGTCATCGCACCCGGCTTGATGTTGTCCATGCGATCGCCGATGACCATCTCCGCACCCTCTGTCATCGCCGCCACGAAGCGCGGGATCTCGTCGAAGTCATACGTCAGGTCGGCGTCCGCCATCACGATGTAGCGGCCCGTTGACGCCGCGAACCCCGCCAGGTAGGCGCTGCCGTAGCCCCGCCTGCGTTCGACCACCACGCGTGCGCCCGCCTGCTCAGCCAGGCGCGCAGAGTCATCCTCGGAGTTGTTGTCCGCGACCACGACCTCGCCGCGCACACCCATCCGCTCGATCGCCTCCAGCGCGGCGGCAACGCAGGACTCGATGTTCTCGGCCTCGTTCAGACAGGGGATCACGACCGACACCAGCGGCACGTCGGCGTCCTGGGCATCGGGCGCGGTGGGAGTGCTTGTCTGGGCGAGTGTGCTCATCGGCTGTCGGCTCTCCGGGCCCGTGTCCTACCGGCGGGGTGAAAGCGAGCCATCCGGTTATAACGTGCACGAAGGCGGAAAGTAGTCGTTAGCCGACGAGATGAGATGCTAGCGGGATGCGCATATGTGTCGTCTACGACTGCCTGTTCCCACATACCGTTGGCGGAGCCGAGCGCTGGTACCGGAACCTGTCCGAGCGGCTGGTCCAGGAGGGGCACGAGGTCACATACCTGACGCTGCGCCAGTGGGACCGCGGCGAGACGCCCGAGCTGGCCGACGGCCGGGCAAGGGTTGTCAGTGCAGGGCCGCGGATGAGCCTGTACACACAGGACGGCCGGCGCCGGGTGCTTCCGCCGCTCGTGTTCGGGCTGGGTGTGCTCATGCACCTGCTGCGCAGGCGCGGGCGCTACGACGCGGTGCAAGTGTGCTCGTTTCCCTACTTCTCACTGCTCGCGGCTGCGCTGGCCCGCCCGCCGGGGCGCTACGAGCTGACGGTCGACTGGTTTGAGGTCTGGAGCGACTCCTACTGGCGCGAGTACCTTGGCGGCGTCGGCGGGCGCATCGGGGCGCTCGTCCAACGCGTGTGCGCGCGCCTGCGCCAGCGGGCGTTCTGCTACTCGGAGCTGCACGCGCAGCGGCTGCGCGTGCAGGGACTGCGCGGCGAGGTGACGGTCCTGCGCGGACTCTACGCGGGAGCGGTCCAGCCGGTGAGCGCGGGGGAGGTGCAGGACACGGTGCTGTTTGCGGGGCGACTGATCCCCGAGAAGCAGGCTCCGCTCGCGGTGGCCGCGATCGCGCGCGCGAGCAGGCGAATCGAGGGCCTGGGAGGCGTGCTGCTCGGCGACGGACCCGAGCGGGAGGCGGTGCGGGCGGCGATCGCGCAGTACGGCCTGCGGGAGATCGTCTCGGCGCCCGGGTTCACCGATGCGAAGACTGTCGAGATGGAGATGCGCAGGGCGATGTGCCTGCTGCTGCCGTCCAAGCGCGAGGGCTACGGCATGGTCGTCGTGGAGGCCGCCGCGCGGGGAACGCCGAGCATCGTGGTCGCGGGCCCCGACAACGCGGCGGTGGAGCTGATCGAGGAGGGTGTCAACGGGTTCGTGTGTTCGAGCTCAGATCCAGATCGGATCGCGGATGCGATCGTACGTGCGCACGAGGCGGGACCGCAGCTGCGCGAGAGCACGGCGCGCTGGTTTGCCCAGCACGCGCGGGAATTATCGCTGGAGAGTTCGCTGCAGAAGGTGTTGGCGAGCTACGGGGAGGGCGGAGACAGTGGCCGCGCGCCGAGGGCCCGAGCGTAGCTGTCGAGCGTGGCGCGGGCGGTGCGCTCCCAGGTGAACCGCCGCACCTGAGCTATCCCCCGTGCCACCGTCCGTGCGCGCGCATCCTCAGCCTGGAAGAGCAGCGTTTGGATCGCCGCGACAATCGCGCGCTCGTCATGCGGGTCAAACATCATCGCGGCGTCGCCCGCGACCTCCGGCAGCGAGGAGGCGTTCGAGCACGCGACCGGCACTCCCCGCGCCATCGCCTCCAGCACCGGTAGCCCAAAGCCCTCGTACAGCGACGGGTACACGAACGCCTCCGCGAGCGCCCACAGGCCCTCGAGCTCCTCGGGGGAAATCCAGGAGAGAAAGCGCACATCCCCGGCCACCCCGGCGGCAGCAGCATACTCACGCAGCCGCGCCTCGTGCGCGGTTGGATAGCCGGGAAGCACGAGCAGCGGGCGACCCTCGGCAGGCAGCAGCGCCAGCGCACCGATCAGCGCGAGCAGGTTCTTGTGGGGGCGCTTCGCCGACAGGCTCAGCAGCACCCGACGCTCGCCCAGCTCAAAGCGCGCGCGCACCTCGCGCTCGGGCAGCGGTGTCTCACGCTGGACGCTGCCCAGCCCGAGCGGCACCACGTCGATCCGCTCAGACCGCACCCCGACCATCGCGATCAGGTCCTCGCGCGTGCTCTGCGAATCGGCGATCACCCGGTGCGAGCGGCGCACCGCCTGGGGCACCAGCACGCTCATTCCCTTGTCGCGCAAGCCCGAGTGTGCCTCGGGAAAACGCGCGTAGATCAGATCGTGCACCGTCACCACCCTGCGAAAGCGACCCCACAGCGGGGCTGTGCTCGCGAGACTGTGCACTAGGTCTACGCCAGCGCGGGCGGCGAGCAGCGGCAGCAACGTCTGCTCGCCGAGCACCCACTGCACGCGGTTGCGGGCGCTCACCGGCACCGTCACCGCCGGCACCAGCTCTCCCCACGGGCCGCCGCCGGCCGCCGCGGCCTCGCGGTTGACGAACGCCGTGAATCGCGTCCCGGGGGGCGCCTGCGCCACCAGCGCCGGGATCAGCTCGCGCGCCGCGACCTCCGTGCCTCCGGTCTCCCCGGGAACGAGGAAGATCAGGTTCAAGCCGACGTGCATCGCGCGTGTGAGGCTAGCCTCCCGTGCCCATGAACGTCTTTGCCCCGATCCACGTCCGGCGCGGCGCACGTATCGCAGCCATCCAATAGGTCAAAGCCGAGTTACCGTGAACGCAAGCACCTCTCCCTCCCTGACCATCGGCATCGACGCGCGCGCGGCGGTGGAGGTCCCCGCCGGCCGTGGCCGGGTCGTGCGCGAGCTGCTGCGCGCACTGAGCGCTCGTGGCGAGGACAACCATCGCTACGTGCTCTACGCCCGTTGCGCCTGGGAGGAGCAGCAGCTCGACGAGCGCTTCTGCTGGCATCTGATCGAGGCAGACGATCCCTGGTGGCACCTCAGAGCAGCGCGTGCTGCCAACAGCAAATGCGACGTGTTCCTCTCCTCCAACTCCTACCTGACGGCCTGGTTCCTGCGCATCCCCTGCGTGCCGATCGTCTACGACCTGGCGGCGTTCGAGCCGTCGATGCGGCCGAACCGGCGCTCGACTCTCATCGAGCACGCTACCTTGGGAATCGCAGTGCGACGCGCGGCTGCGTTCATCGCGATCTCGCAGGCCACCGCCGAGGCCCTGACGAGTCACTTCCCGGCCGCAACGGGACGCATCGCAGTGGCGCCACTGGGGGTGTCTGACGAGCTGCTGGAGCCAGCCGCGGGCGCCGAACCGCAGGCCGCTGCCGGCGCGCAGGCCGCTGCCACCCAGTCGCTCGCCCGCGAATCCGCGGCGTTGCCGGACGGCGATTTTGTCCTCGCCGTGGGAACGCTCGAGCCGCGCAAGAACCTGCCCCGCCTCGTCGACGCCTACAGCAGGCTGCCCGTGGAGCTCCAGGACCGCCATCCGCTCGTGGTCGTCGGCGCGCTTGGCTGGGAGACGGGTGAGACCCTGAACGCGCTGCGCTCGCTTGCCGAGCGCTGCATCATGCTCGGGTACGTCACCGACACAGCCCTGGCGGAGCTCTACCGCCGCTGCGCGGTGTTCTGCTACCCATCGCTCGGCGAGGGCTTCGGGCTGCCGGTGCTGGAGGCGATGGCCGCCGGCGCGGCGGTGCTCACCTCGAACGTGTCCTCGCTGCCGGAGGTGGGAGGCGAAGCGGTCGCCTACGCCGACCCGAGACGGGTTGACGACATCGCTGCCCAGCTGCAGTCGCTGCTGCGCGACAGGCAGCGACGCGCCATGCTGGCCGAGCTGGCGCGAGTGCGTGCCCGCGAGTTCTCCTGGGAGCGCTTCGCCGAAGGGGTCCTGCACACGCTGGAGCAGGCGGCCGCTCGTGGCTGAAGCACGCACGACTCCGCCGCTCGAGACCGAGTCGGCGAGAACCGAGACGCTCGTGACCGAACCGCTGGTGAGCGTGGGGATACCGACATACAATCGCGCGGCCAAGCTCACGCGCGCCGTCGAGTCGGTGCTGACACAGACGTATCGCAACCTCGAGCTCGTGATCTCCGATAATGCCTCCGGCGATACCACCAAAGCCGTCTGCCGGGCGTTTTGCGAGCGGGACCCGCGGATCAGGTACCTGCGCTCGCCCATCAACCGCGGGCCGACGGCGAACTTCAACAAGTTGTTCGGCGAGCTGCGCGGCGAGCACGCGATGTTGCTCTCCGACGACGACTGGCTCGATCAGGACTACGTCGCCAGCTGCCTGGCCGAGCTCTCTCGACGCCCCGGCCACGTGCTGGCATGCGGTATCGCGCACTACGTTCGCGACGGTATCGTCGTCAGGGAGGGAGTCGACATGCGGCTCGAGGACGACTCGCCGAGCCGACGCGTGCTCGCCTATCTACACGAGGTCGATGAGAACGGCGTCTTCTACGGACTGATGCCCCGGGCGGTGTTGCAACGTGCGGCGCCGCTGCACAACGTGCTCGGCAACGACTGGCTGCTCGCCGCCGCGATCGCCACTCAGGGCAAGCTCACAACCGTCCACGCCACTGCAATCAACCGCGAGCTCGACGGCACGAGCGCCGACTTCGCCAAGCTCACGGCGACGCTCGGCCTGCCCCGCTGGCAGGCGCGAATTCCCCACCTCGTGATTGCTTGGGAGGTGTTCGCGGACATCGGCTGGCGCTCGCCGGTCCACCGCACAGAAATGCCGTTACCCGCTCGCATGTGCCTGGCGTTCATAGCCCCCCTCGCGGCGATCCGCTGGCGCTCGCTCGCTTGGCACATGACGATGCCCACGTTTGCGGCGCTGGGACAGCGACGCGGCGGACGCTGGTTGTGGACGGCATATGAACGTGTTACGCGACGGCTGGGCGCCGGTCGCCCCACGCGTAGGCTCTGAGCATCCGCCGGCTCTCCTCGTCGGCCATCTCGTAGGCACGTGTCTGGTTGTCGGCGACGAGCAGCGCCTGCTGATCGTCCTGCCAGAAGGTCGCGCTCTGCCGCCACTGCGCCGGCGCGAAGGAGCGGCCGTCGCGGGCCACGAGCAGTGCCTCCAGCCCGAGCGCCTGCACCTGACTGGTAATGCTGTGCCGGCCGCTCTCTAGCCGGTAGGCGTCGCCCTTGCCGCGCAGCCGCCCGACCCGCAGCCGCCGCATCAGCTCGGCGTCGATCATGAATCCGTTGGTGCGAACGTGTGGTGAGGGAAAGGGCGTGAAGCCCCAGGCCTGCTCGGCTAGCGCGCGCGCATAGGTGATCCCGGGAATCCGCTTGGGCGCGCTGGCGCCCTGCGCCTCGGCGCGGCGCTCGTTGACCGCAGCCAGCAGCGCCGTCGCCCGCCGGCGATCGAGCATCGCGCGCGCGTAGGGGCCGCCGAGCCCGAGCGAGAAGCGCGCGTAGGAGCGGATGCTGCCCCACGAGCCCGTGGCGCCGACGAGCCCCACCTGGGCAGGCGCCAGCGCGCGGTCGAGGCTCGCCAGCCAGCCGGCGGCGAGGACCTCGCTGAAGGAGTTCAGGAAGCACAGGCGATCGTGCTCGAGGCGCTCGGCCGCCGCGCGGTAGGCGCCGAGGTCGAAGCCGCGGTCGGGGACCAGCAGCGCCCGTGGCGCCCGCGGCCCGGCGAGCTCGACGTAGGACGCGGCGTCGGCCTCGCTCGAGAAGCCCTTGAACAAGAGCACCAGCTCGTGCTCGAGCCCGGCATCGTGGCGACGGTATGACTCTAGGAAGGCCCTGAACGGCTCCGGCCCGTTGCCGGCTCTGACCAGGTGCACGACCGCGACCCCAGCGCTCATCCTCCCTCCCGCAGCAGCGCGACGGTCGCCGCCAGGCCCTCCTGCAGACCGATCGTCGGCGTGAAGCCGACCTCGGTGCGCAGGCGCGTGACGTCCGCGACGAGGCGCGGGGGATCGCCGGGCCGATCGGGCAGGGCTCCCCGCCTGAGCAGCTCTGGCCGGCCGGTCGCAGCCGCGACGGCCATGATGATCTCGCCGAGCTCGACAGGCTCGCCGGAGGCGATGTTGACGGGTCCGGTGACGGTGCTGCGCAGCAGCGCGACGATCGCGGCGGCGATGTCCTCGACGTGCATGAAGTCGCGCACCTGGCGGCCGCTGCCGGTCTGCGCCTGCTCGCCGGCGAGCAGGGCTCTGGCGACCGAGGCGACCAGCCGGCCTGGCGCTTCACGAGGTCCGTAGAGGAAGAACAGCCGCCCCCAGGCGAGCTGCACCCCCGCAGGCCCGGCGAACCCTTCGCCAAGGCGTCGCAGCGAGTCCTTGGCGATCCCGTACAGCGAGGCGGGAGCGATCGGCGAGGTGTCCTCGCGCAGCGGCTCGGATGCGGCGGTCCAGTCGTACTCGGCGCAGGTGCCGAGCATCACCGCCCGGCTGCCACCGGCGGCGGCGAAGGCCCGCAGCAGCTGCAGGCTGCGCTCGACCCAGGCGATGTTCTCGGGAGCCTCCCAGAAGCGACCGTGCTCGACGTACCAGGCGAGATGCACGAGCTGCTCCGGCCGCAGGCGCTGGAGCAGCTCCGTGACCGCGGCGGCGTCAGCGAGGTCCACGCGGTGCCAGGTGACGCCGGGAACCGGCGGAGGCGACCCGGTCGAGATCGCATCGACGGAGCCGCGCCGCGTGAGCGCTTCGAGCACGGGCCGCCCGATGAAGCCGGTGGCGCCGGTGAGGAGCAGGCCGCTCATCGCGCGCGCCCGCCGGGGGGCGTCTGGCCACCGGGCAGCGCGTCCCCCGGCGGCGGAGTCGGATCGGCGAAGCGGCCCCAGGCGAACGCCGAGAGCAGCCGTCGGCGCTGCGGCGCGGCCTCTTCGTAGCAGCGGGTCTGGTTGTCGGCGACGAGCAGTCCCTCCTGGTCACCCTGCCAGAAGACGCGCGCGCGATGCCACTCGTCACGGTCGAAGGCGACGCCGTGACGGTTGACGAGGACCGTCCGGAGACCCATTCGCTGGACCTGGCGGGTGATGCTGTAGCGGCCGTGCTCGAGCTTGTAGGCGTCCTGCTTGCGGCGCACGTCCTTCCAGCGCAGCGCCGCGAGCGTCGCGTGACCGACCAGGAAGGCGTTCGTGCGGACATGGTAGGCCGGGAAGCGCTCGTAGGAGAGCGTCTGCGCGGGCACCTCGCTCAGCGCCGACCATTTTTCGGCGAGCTTGCGCGTCGCGGGCCGGTCCGGTGCGGGCAGCTCGACACCGCGCTGCTCGACGTCGAGCTCCATGAACTGCTCGAGCGTGTCCTTGCGCTTGGGCAGCGCGCCCCGGTAGGCGCTGGGCAGGAACATCAGGTGCGCCATCCGCGAGACGGGGCTGGCCCAGGAGCCGGTCGCCCCGGCGATCCCAACCCCCGGAGCGGCGAGCGCCTCGTCGAGCTTTGCGAGCCAGTGGTCGACGAGCGGGAGGCTGAAGGAGTTGAGGAAGCAGTAGCGGTCGCGTTCCAGCTGCGTGGCGGCGGCGATGTAGACGCTGAGGTCGAGTCCCTCGTCGTCGAAGTAGAGGACGGTGGGGCGCAGCTCGCCGGCGCGGGCCAGGTACTGCTCGGCACCGGCTGCACCGCCGAAGCCCTTCATCGCGAGCACCAGCTCGCAATCGACGCCGGGAGGATGGGCGCGGTAGGCGTCGAGGAAGGCCTCGAACGGGTCCGGGCCGTTGGCGGCGCGGACGAGGTGGACGACCGTCAGGGGCGTGTCCGCCATCTAGGCGATCCTGCGCATCCGCGCGGGTAGGACGTCATACAGCTCCTGCGGAGGCGCCTTGAGCGCCAGCAGCACGACCGCGTAGATCACGGTGCCGACGAGCACGCGGCCGAGGCTGCCGAGCCCCGGGACGAGCACCGGGCTCGCTGCGAGCAGCGCCGCGAGCGCGACCCTCGGCAGGACCCTGAGCCTCGGTTTCAGGTGGGTTCGGCCCCGTACCAGCAGCACGCCCGCGCCGATCGCCCCGACGACCTCGGCGGCGGCGATTCCAATCGCCGCGCCCTGCGCGCCGTCGAGCGGCGCGAGCGCGGCGACGGCTGCCGCGACGAGCACGAGCATCGAGAGGTTGAAGATCAGGATCAGCCGGTGCAGATGGAGGCTGAGCATCGCAAAGCCCCAGACGGCGCTGACGAAGGTGGCCCCGGCGGCGACGCCCTGGACCGCGAGCACTTCGGCGGCCGGCGCGAACTTCGGGCCCCCGATCACCTTGATCGCGAAGGTCGCGCCGACGGCGAGCGCCAGCGCGACCCAGACGCCGACGATCAGCAGCACCTCGAAGACGCGCGAGATCGCATAGGCGAGCCGGTCGGGATCGTCTCGGGCGGCGCGCGCGAAGATCGGAAAGGCCGCCGTCACGACCAGCCCCGGGATCGTGAAGAGGACTTCGACGATGCGATAGGAGACGCTGAAGTAGCCGACCTGGTGCGAGTCGGTCAGCACCGAGACGAGCACCAGGGCGATCCGGAAGTAGAGCGTTCCAGCCGCCACGGCGATCGAGTAGGTCAGCACCGGCCGTATGAGGGCGCGCCACGCAGCGAAGTCGAAGGAGGGCACGAGCGGGACATCGCCACGAACGAGCGCGACGGTCGGGATCAGTGCGCAGGCCGCCGCGAGGCCGATCGTCGCCAGGAACGGCAGCAGGCCCGCGCCCACGACGATCAGAACGAGGATCATCGCCGAGCCGACCAGCTGGCGTCCGATTTCGAGCAGCGACACCCAGCCGAGCCGCAGCCGGGCCATCAACGGGACCTGCAGGGTGCCCTGTACGTTCTGGACGATCACCCCGATCCCCGCGATCAGGACGGCGAGGGCCTGCAGGTGCCCGTAGACGATGAAGGCGAAGATCGTGATGCCGATCACGCCGACCGTCGTCAGCAGCAGCCTCAGGCCGAGCAGGTTCCTGCTGAAGAGCGCACGCTCGGTCGCATGGAGGACGGTCAGCTCGCGGATCCCTACAGCGGTCAAGCCGAGGTCGGTGAGCCCCGTCACGACGGCGCTGAGGACGATCGCGAGCGTGTACTTGCCGGTGTCCGCCACGCCGAGGTGCCGGAACAGCAGCGCCGCCGTGAGGACGCCCACCGCCGAGCTGACGAGGAACGCCGCGGCACGCAGGGCTCCGCCGCGGACGGCAGCGGAGCCGGCCGCGGGGGTGCCGAGCAGGTCCTCCGGCTCGAGGACGATCTCGGTCTCGAGCGCCGCGGCGGCCGCCGAGCTCGCGGCGTCCCGCGGCGCCGGGTCAGGATCCGGATGGTTCACGGAGGAACACCGACGTGTAGGCGGTTCCGGCGGTGCCTCGACGCTCGACGGGCGATAGCAGCCGTGTCAGCAGCGATCCGATGCGCATCGTCGTCGCGGTCGAAAGGTGCTCTGCCGGGTGCCGGCGCGCCGCGTACTCCCAGCCGAGCCGGTTGCACTCCAGGCCGACGGGATCGGTGGTCGTGGTGAGCGCGTGGGACGCCCCGAGCCGCGCGGCGTGATCACGCAGGACGTCAGGCGGTATGAGCTGAAGATGCCGTGGAGCGTCCAGATGCGCCCAGCGGGCACCCAGCAGCCGTGCCTGCAGAGAGTCGGGATTGGGCGTCGATATCGCCAGCAGCCCTCCGGGTCTTAGAGCCTCGACGGACCTCTGCAGGACAGCACAGGGGTCGGGCAGATGCTCGATCGCGTGCCACATGACGACGACATCGGCCCCGGGCAGCTCGGACAGCGCCGCGACGGGATCTGCGCTCTGGACGACCTCGACGCCGACCTCCTCGCGAAGCACCTCGCAGTAGCGAGGATCCATCTCGATCGCCGTTACGGCATACCCGCGCTGGTTCGCCATCCGCGTGAACATCCCGGGCCCCGGTCCGACCTCCACGAGCCTGCCCTCGGCGACGAAGCGGCCGATCAGCGCCAGCTTCGCCTCCTCGCGCTCGACGAAGACCGGGATACCGGCCTCCTCGGGACGGCCGTAACCGTCGCTGGCGTAGTAGCTGCCCAGATCGTCGGGTATGTCCTGCAGGACCGTGCAGCGACATCGCTCGCATCTACGGTAGACGAAGCTGCCCGGCCCAAGTCCCCGGTTGCGATCACCGGCCTGGAACCTGAACCTGGCCGGACCGCCGCAGAGCCGGCAGGGAAGCGTCCCGCCGCGGCGCTCCGAGCAGACGGTCACGCCCGGTAGTCCGGATAGGAGTCGTCCCGTTCGGAGATGACGCGGCCCCCCACGGCCTCGGGCCACCGGATGCCGAAGGCAGGGTCGTTCCAGCGAACGCCGCGGGCCGCCTCGGGCACATATGCGGCGCCCATCATGTAGAGGACCTCGCTGCCGTCGGCGAGAGTCTGGAAGCCGTGTGCGAAGCCCGCCGGGATGTAGAAAGCGCGGGAGTTCTCCTCGCTCAGCTCGACCCCATGCCAGCGCCCGTGCGTCGGCGAACCGTCGCGCAGATCGACCGCGACGTCGAAGATCGCCCCGCGCGCGCAGCTCACGAGCTTGGACTCGCCGTGGGGCTCGGCCTGGTAGTGCATGCCACGCAGCGTGTCGCGTCTGAGGTTATGAGAGTGGTTGCATTGCACAACCTCCGGATTCAACCCGCGAGCGCGGAACTCCTCTTGGTCGAAGGTGCGCGCGAACCAGCCGCGCTCGTCTTCGATCCGCTCCGGCGCGATCAGCCACATGCCTGGAAGGGGAGTCTCGAGAAATCTCAACGCAGCCTCTTCCGCTGGCGGGCACGGCCGGTGGGCGAGGCGGACAGGACACTCACGAGAGCAGCGTCAGCTCCGGCGTGCGCGCCGCAAACCGCCCGCCCCACTCGCGAATGAAGCCCAGCTGCTCGACGATCTCGTCCTTGAGGTTCCAGGGCAGGATCAGCACCACGTCCGGCCTGTCTTCCCGCAGGGCATCCGGTGAGCGGATCGGGATGTGGCTGCCGGGCAGGAAGTGTCCCTGCTTGTGCGGGTTCAGATCGCAGGTGTAGTCGATGAAGTCGCTCCGCACACCGCAGTAGTTCAGCAGGGTGTTGCCCTTCGCCGGAGCGCCGTAGCCGGCGACGCGCAGGCCCTGTTCCTTCAAGTCGATCAGGAAGCTCAGGATCTGGCGCTTGTCCCGCTCGACCCTCCGGCTGTAGCCGAGGTAGGTGTCCAGCTGCTCGTAGCCGGCCGCGCGCTCGCGCTCGTACAGCTCCCGGGCCGCGCCGGTCTCGAGCTTATCCGCATCGTCTGCGTGGCAGCCGTAGATGCGCAGCGACCCGCCGTGCGTGGGCAGCTCCTGTACGTCGAACAGGCGCAGGCCATGGGCCTCGAACACGCGGCTGACGGTCAAGAAGGAGAAGTAGGAGAAGTGCTCGTGATAGATCGTGTCCCACTGATTGTCCTCGACAAGGCTCATCAGGTGAGGGAACTCCATCGTGATCACGCCGCCCTGCTTGAGCAGGATCTTCATGCCGGCGACGAAGTCGTTGAGGTCGGGGACGTGGGCGAGCACGTTGTTGCCCAGCAGCAGATCGGCGGACGATTCGCCCGCGAGCGAGCGGGCGGTCTGCTGCCCGAAGAACTCGACGAGCGTGGGAATGCCCTTCTGCAGCGCGACCTTGGCGACGTTGGCCGCCGGCTCGATCCCGAGCACGGGGATCTGACGGTCGTCAAAGAACTGCAGCAGATAGCCGTCGTTGGAGGCGATCTCCACGACATGGCTGCGATCGTCCAGAGCGAGGCGTTCGATCATCTGCTCGGAATACTGGCGGCTGTGCTCGAGCCAACTCGAGGAGTAGGACGAGAAGTAGGCGTAATCGGAGAAGATCCGCTCGGGCGTCTCGAACTCCTCCAGCTGCACCAGAAAGCACTGCTCGCAGACCAGCGCGCGCAGCGGATAGAAGGGCTCCATGCTGTTGACCTGCTCGGGCGGCAGATACGAGTTCGCCAGTGGCGAGGAGCCGAGATCCGCAAAGACAGCCTGCACGGGAGCACCGCAGAATCGACAGAGGGTCTGGCTCATGACGGGGCGCCAGCGTATTGGAACGTCTCGATCTGCCCGAGCGTCACCGCGCGCATATCCGCGCCGGCGCGCAGCTCGCGATACCAGTCCACGATGCTCGCGAGGGTCGCCTCCAGGGCAAGACCCGGGCGCCAGCCCAGTCGCGCGCGCGCCTTGGAGGAGTCGAGCTTCAGGTAGCGCGCCTCATGCGGATGGGGACCGTCGTCCTGCACCCAGCACAGCTCATCGGGCCATAGCGCGGCGATGCGCTGCACGATCCAGCCCACCGGACGAGCGTCCCCGTCGGCTGGGGCCGAAGTTCCAGCCCTCTGCGAGCTCCGGCGCACCCCACAGCGCTTGGGCCAGCACCAGGTAGCCGCTGAGCGGGTTGAGCACGTGCTGCCAAGGGCGAATCGAGCTCGGGTTGCGCATCCGCACCTGCTCGCCCGCAAGCGCCGCGCGCATGATGTCCGGCACCAGCCGGTCCTCGCCCCAGTCTCCGCCACCGATCACGTTGCCCGCACGAGCAGAAGCCAGGCGCGGCCCATCGGCGGCCGCGAAGAACGAGCGGCGAAAGGCGTCCGTCACGAGCTCCGCGCAACCCTTGGAGCTCGAGTAGGGATCGAAGCCCCCCATCGGCTCGTGCTCGCGGTAGCCCCACTCCCACTCGCGATTCTCGTAGCACTTGTCGGATGTCACGTTGACGATCGCCCGCACGTCGCTTCCATGCACTCGCACCCCGTCGAGCACATTGACGGTGCCCATCACGTTCGTCTCATATGTCTCGCGCGGCTCGGCGAACGAGCGACGCACGAGCGACTGCGCCGCCATGTGGATGACGACCTCCGGATCGGCCGCCGCGACCGCCGCCGCGACCGCCGCCGGGATCGCGTATGTCGCCCTCGATGCTCTCCAAGCCCTCCCCGACCCTCGGCCAGCTCGTACAGCGACGGTTGCGTGGGCACATCGACCGAGAAGCCCGTAACTCGCGCGCCGAGCGACTGGAGCCACAGCGACAGCCAGGCGCCCTTGAAGCCGTATGACCGGTGAGCAGCACCCGACGATCACGCCAGAAATCCGGATCGACGGCGCTCATGTCCACGTCCGCCATGGCGCCTGGCCTGAATCCCACAACTCCTCGAGCTCGCGGCGGTCGCGCAAGCGTGTCCATCGGCTGCCAGAAGCCCTCGTGGCGAAAGGCCGAGAGCTCGCCGTCGGCCGCCAGCGTGCGCATCGGCTGCTGCTCCCACACGAGGCTATCGTCGCCATCTAAATACTGGGCAACACCGGAGGAGAGCACGAAGAAGCCCCCGTTGGTCCATGCGCGATCGCCGCGTGGTTTCTCCTCGAACCCGCTGACCCGCTCGCCCTTGACGTCGATCGCCCCGAACCGCCCCGCAGGCTGCACCGCGGTGACGGTCGCCTTCGTGCCCTGCTTGCGATGAAACGCTATCGTCGCGGTGACGTCGATATCGGAGAGGCCGTCGCCGTAGGTGAAGCAGAAGTCCTGATCCTCCACGTAGTTCAGCACGCGCTTCAGGCGCCCGCCCGTCATCGTCCCCTCCCCGGTGTCGACGCAGCGTTACCTTCCACGGCTCGGTCGCCGAGCGATGGACCTCCATGTCGCCGCTTGCCAGGTCGAAGGAGACGTCGCATGTATGCAGGTAGTAGTTGGCGAAATACTCCTTGATCAGATAGCCCTTGTAGCCGAGGCAGATCACGAACTCCTCGATACCGTGGGCGGCATAGATCTTCATGATGTGCCACAGCATCGGCTTGCCGCCGATCTCGACCATCGGCTTGGGACGCACGGCGGTCTCCTCGCTCAGTCGCGAGCCGAAGCCGCCGGCCAGGATCACCGCCTTCACAGCCGAGCAGGTTAGTGGACGCTCCAGCTGGGCGTGGGCCTCCGGCCAAGCGGGACGACACTCGGACGCGATCGGGCGGTAGATGCGGTTCATACGCCTGACGTTACGACGAATAACCTGGACTCCATGACCTACTCCACCGCAGACGGCAGACAGCAACTGCTCGACGCCCTCGCGCGGGCGATCGAGGAGATCGGAGTCGCACTCGCGGCCCTCGGCGAGGCGTATGAGCTGCTCGACGAACAGACCGCCGACAGGCTCGAGCGGGAGCTGTTCAAGCCTGTGCAGAGTCGCATATGGCAGAGCGCAACGCACCTACGCCGAGTTTGCCGACCGTCACGACCTGCCGGCCGTACGTTCGCGCCCGCGCCTCTGGAGGGGCTCCCTCGACGGGCGTCAAGGGATTCATCGACGCCGCGGTGGATGCCGCCGGCAGGGCCGACGGCGAGCTGGCGGCGCTGCAGGACTCGATGCTGCCGGTCGAGGTCGGCGACGCCGAGCTGCGAGCGGGCCTGCAGGAGGTACGCGAGCTGATTGGCGAGCTGCGTGGGCGCGCCCGCGAGCTCGTGCGCACGCTGGGACGCTGAGACGCGGCATCGACACGCCGGCCGACATCCGGGCTCGGCGGCCCGCGGACGTGACATCAGCCCGCAACCGCCGGCGACGCTTGTGTGAGACTGCGCCCCATGCAGGCGAACCGGCCGAGGGTCGCGGTGGTGGGACATGTGGAGTGGGTGCGGTTCGCGCGCGTCCCTCACGTCCCCCAGGCCGGCGAGGTGGTCCACGCGCGCGATCTGTTCGAGGAGCCCGCCGGGGGCGGCGCCGTCGCGGCCGTGCAGCTGGCCCGTCTGGCGGGCGAGTCCACGCTCGTGACGCGCCCTGGGCGATGACGAGCTCGCGCCAGCGTACGGTCGCGCGCTTGGGCGAGCTGGGCGTCCACGTGCATGCGACGCGTCGCGCGGGGCCGACCAGAACCGCGGTGACGCTCGTGGACGACGCCGGCGAGCGCACGATCACGACGTTCGGATCGCGCCTGGAGCCGACGGGCGATGACGCGGAGCTGCCGTGGGGCGAGCTGGCGGAATGGACGCCGTCTACTTCACCGCCGGCGACCTCGGCGCGTCTGCGTGCCGCGCGCGCGGCACGGGTGCTCGTGGCCAGCCCGCGCGCGGTCGACGCCCTCGGGCACGGCGTTGCCCCTGGATGCGCTGGTGCTGAGCGCAGACGATGCGACCGAGCGCCGGGAGGCCGCCCACGCACGGGACAGGCCGAGCTGGTCGTCCGCACCGAGGGCGCTGACGGTGGCGCCTACGGGATCACACCGGCGCGAGCGGCTCGGGGCGGTCGCGCCGCTGCCCGGCCCGCCGTTGACTCCTACGGCTGCGGGGACTCGTTCGCGGCGGGGCTGACCTACGGCCTGGGCGCGGGCATGGCGCCGGCCGGATGCGCTGAGCCTGGCCGCGCGCTGCGGCGCGGTGTGCCTCACCGGCCGCGGGCCCTACGAGCGACAGCTCACGGGCGCGGAGTTGGACACGCCCGGCTCCGGCACACCCGCGCACGCCGACTCATAATGGAAGACGGCGATGGCTGATCAGGCACTCGACACCGTCCAGCTGCACGACTCACAGTCCCAGCTCGACGCGACGTTCGTGCCCGGCGCCGGGATGCTGTGCTGCTCGCTGCGCCACAGCGGCTCAGAGCTGCTCGCACAGAATGCCGGTGTGAGCGCCTATGCGCAGCGCGGCAAGACGATGGGCATCCCGCTGCTGTATCCGTGGGCGAACCGGCTCGCGGGCTTCGACTACACCGCCGCCGGACGGACCGTGGCGGTGCCGCACGACCCGGCCCGGATCGCGCTCGACGGCAACGGCCTGCCGATCCACGGCGTGATCGGCGGGCGCCAGCACTGGGAGCTGACACACGTGCCAGGTCTCGACGCTCGCCCGTCCGCTGAGGACCCGCGCGCGGACGGCCCCAAGGCCCAATCGTTCACCGCGCAACTGCGCTGGAATGAGTCCGCGACACCTGAGCTGTTCGCGGTGTTCCCGTTCGCGCACGACCTCCAGTACGAGGCCCGCCTCGCGGGCGGCCGCCTGCAGGTGACGATCACCGTGCATGCGTGTGGTGCCGATGCCGTGCCGGTGGCGTTTGGCCTGCATCCGTACCTGTCGCCGCCGGGGGCAGCGCGCGAGCGCTACCTGGTCGAGCTGCCGCCGCTGCGTCGACTGGAGCTCGACGCCCGGCAGATTCCGCTCGGCCCCGATCGGCAGCTGCCGGCCCGGCGGTTCGAACTCGGCGAGCAGCAGTTCGACGACGGGTTCGACCAGGTGACTCTACCCGCGCGCTTCAGCGTTCAGGCTGGGACGCGCCGGATCGCGCTCGAATTCCTGGAGGGGTATCCGTGCGCGCAGGTCTACGCCCCCCACGGCGGACAGTTCATCTGTTACGAGCCGATGACCGCACCCGCCAACGCGCTGCGCAGCGGCAAGGATCTGCGCGTGCTCGCGCCGGGCGAGCGCTGCCGCGCCACGTTCGCGGTGAGCGTCGAGGACCTAGTGTCGTGAGTAGCGTCAATCGGCGATGCCTCTGACGTCGGAGACGCTCAGACGGGCTCCGGCCGGTACGGCCCCGGCTTCGGCCGCGGCCGCCCGCCCGGGAACGCGAGGCGCAGGATCGTGCGGTGGACGGCGCCGAGCTGCCGGCTGAGCGGGCCGGTGTTGTAGGGCAGGCCGTAGCGGTGGCAGATGTCGCGCACGCGCGGTGCGATCTCGGCGTAGCGGCTGGAGGGCATGTCGGGATACAGGTGGTGCTCGACCTGGAAGCTGAGGTTGCCCGCGAGCAGGTGAAACAGCGGGCTGCCGTCGATGTTCGCCGATCCGGTCAGCTGGCGCACGTACCAGCCGCCACGGGTCTCATCGCTCGACCTCTGCCTGGCTGAACGTGTAGGTCTGGTCGGGGAAATGGCCGCAGAAGATGATCGAGTACGCCCACACGTTGCGGAGGATGTTCGCGGTGAAATTCGGCCGCCAATGTCGCCTTGAACGTGCGTCGCGCGGCCGAGCCCGCTCCCGAGCGCGACCCCGGTCGCCCGGAGACCGCCGCGGACGCCAAGGCCGATACGGCTGCGGACAGCGCCGGGAACGCGATGTAGTCCTTGACGATCTGCCGGCGCGCCTTCACGCCGATCCCCTTCAGCTCCTCGATCACCTGCGCCCTGGTCTTCTCGCCCTTGCCGATCGCGTCGCAGTTGAGGTCGTGCACGGCCACGCCCCACTCGAAGAACGCCATCAGCAGCAGGTTGTACAGCGGCTGAGCAGATACACCGGACGCCAGCGCTGGTGCGGGTCGATGCGCATGATCTCATAGCCGAGATCGCGATCCATGCCGCGGATGTTCGTGAACGTGTGGTGCTCATAGTTGTGCGAGTGCCGCCACGCGTCGGCCGGCGAGGCCGTGTCCCAGTCCCAGTTCTGGGAGTTGATGTCGGGGTCGTTCATCCAGTCCCACTGGCCGTGCATCACGTTGTGGCCGATCTCCATGTTCTCGAGGATCTTCGCGACCGACAGCGAGGCGGTGCCGGCGAACCACAGCGGCCGGCTGCGCGAGCCCAGCAGCAGCGCGCGCGCGGCCAGCACGAGCTGGCGGTGCAGCCGGATCGTCGAGCGGATGTAGCGCGAGTCGCGCTCGCCGAGGTCGGCGAACACCTCGTCGTGGATCGCGTCCAGCTCGCGCCCGAGCTCGACGAGCTGCTCGCGGCTGAGGTGCGCCAGCGGGCTCTCGGGCTCGTCGAACGGTGGACTGGTCGTCGGGGAACTATCGGTGTGGGTGGCTACGGCCATGTCGGTTCCTTTGTGTGGATGGAGAAAGGGTTGATGGTCATCGTCAGAGGTCGATCTCGACGGGGCCCTCGGGGGCGTTGATACAGGTCTGCAGCAGTTCTCCCGGCTGCCCGTGCACGCGGCCCGTGCGCAGGTCGCGCACGCGACCGGAGCGCAGTCGCCCGACGCAGCTGTGACAGATGCCCATGCGACAGCCATATGGCATCTTCGCGCCGGCCTGCTCACCGGCCACGAGGATCGGCTGCCCGCCGTCGCTGACCGCATCGAGGTCGCTGGAGCTGAAACGAATCGTGCCGCCCGCCCCGCGCTCGCCCTCGCCGATCTGGATGTAAGGTTGGAAGTGCTCGACGTGCAGGCGCTCCGGATCCCCCTCCAGAACCCAGCGCTCGGACATCGCGTCGAGCAGGCCCGCGGGACCACACAGGAACGTCTCGCGCTCGGCCCAGTCGGGACACAGCTCATCGAGCTGATCCGGGGTGACGCGGCCATGCTCCCCGCTGATCCACTCGTGCAGTCGGTAGCCGTCGTAGCGCGCATCCAGGGCACGCAGCTCCCGACCGAAGATGACGCCCTCGGCGGTGCGGGCGCTGTGCACGTGGACGACATCGCGCAGGCCGCCCCCGCCGATACCGCCGTCGCGCCCGGCGAGGCTGCGCAGCATGCTCATGATCGGCGTGATCCCGCTGCCGGCGCTGATGAACAGCAGCCGCCGCGGCAACGGGTCGGGCAGCGTGAACGTGCCTTCGACGCCCCCCAGCCGCACGATCGCGCCCGGGCGCACGCGGGCGCACAGAAACGGCGAAACGCGGCCGGACTGGACCAGCTTGGGCGTGATCGAGATGCACCCGTCGGCGCGCCCGGGATCGGAGGTCAGCGAGTAGGCGCGCCAGTGATGGATCCCGTCGACCTCGATGCCCAATCGCAGGTACTGCCCCGGCTCATGCCCCGGCCACTCCCAGCCCGGCTTGATCAGCACCGTGACCGCGCCGCCGCGCTCGCGCTCGATCCGTTCGACGCGCCCGCGCAGCTCGCGCGTTGACCACAGCGGGTTGACCAGCTCCAGATAGTCGTCGGGCAGCAGCGGCGAGGTGAACGAGCGGACCAGCCTGAGCGCCCGGCGGCGCGTGGCCGAGACCTGCGGCACGGCGCCTCGTTCAGCCATGACGTTCAGCTATAAAGATCATTACGCAAAGTCATGTTACCTCAAATGAGGGAACATTGATAGTGGTACCCTAGTTGCTAATGGCACGTGCCGCAGCGACCCCCGCATCCAGCACATACGACCTGACGATCGAGCAACTCGCCGCCGAGGTCGGGATGTCGGTGCGCAACATCCGCAACCACCACACGCGCGGGCTGCTGCCACCGCCGGAGGTGCGCGCGCGGGTCGGCTACTACAACTCCGAGCACGTGGCCCGGCTGCGGCTGATCCTCGACCTGCAGGCCGACGGGTTCAACCTCGCCGCGATCGAGCGGCTGCTGAGCGGATCGGACGGTCTGGCCGAGCGCCTGCTCGGGCTGCGGATCGCCGTGACGACCCCGTTCGAGCCCGAGGCCCCGGAGATGGTCACCGCCGAGGAACTGGCCGAGCGCTTCGGCGAGGTCGACGCCAAGGACATCGAGCGCGTGCACAAGCTGAGGCTGCTCGTGCCGCTGGGCGACGGCCGCTTCGAAGTCCCGAGCCCGGCGCTGATGCGCGACGCCGAGGAGGTCGTCGCGCTGGGCATCCCCCTGCACGCGGCGCTCGTGCTCGTCGAGCGGGTCAGCCGCGACTGCGAGTCGATCTCACGCGCGTTTACGAAGCTGTTCCTGCGCGAGCTGTGGGAGCCCTTCGAGCAGGCCGGCCGGCCCGACGAGCGTTGGGACGAGCTGATCGAGGCCGTCGGCTCGCTGCGCCCGCTCGCCTCCGAGGCGTTGCTCGCGCTGTTCAAGCAGCGCATGACGACCCAGCTGGAGACGGCGTTCAGCAAGGTGATCGAGCACCAGGCCAAGCGCAGCAAGTAGCCGGCGAGGCGAGTGCCCCTATGCCGGCGCGGGGGCGCCCAGATCGAAATGCGCTCCCGTCAGCTCTTCGGAGACACTCCACAGCCGCGCGGCGACAGCCTCGTCGCGGGCGGCACGGCTGGGCGTGCAGATGCGCGGGTATCCCCGCAGCTCGCCGAGCCCGTCCGGGCCGACGTAGCTGCCACCCTCAAGGTCCGGGCAGGTGGCCGCATACAGCGTCGGCAGCGCGCCCATGTCGGCCGACTGGGCCACGATCGCGTTGGTGACCGTCAGGGCGAGGCGATCGACCAGCGGCGGCGCGGCGCTCTGCAGGTTGGTGGCGGCATACCCCGGATGAGCCGCGACGCTCGAGATCGTCGAGCCGGCGGCCCGCAGCCGCCGGTCGAGCTCCAGCGCGCTCATCAGGTCGGCGAGCTTGGACTGGCCGTAGGCGCGCCAGCGCGAGTAGCGACGCTCGGACTGCAGGTCGTCGAAGTTGATCCGCCCGACTTTGTGCATGCCGCTGGAGAGCGTGACCACGCGCGCGCCCGTGCGGCCCTCCATCGCGCCGATCAGCCGGCCGGTCAGCGCGAAGTGGCCGAGGTGGTTGGTGCCGAGCTGCAGCTCAAAGCCGTCCGCCGTCACCCCCCGCGGCGGCGCCATCAGGCCGGCGTTGTTGATCAGCAGGTCGAGCCCGTCGTGGTCTGCGCGATACCGCTCGGCGAACGACCTGACCGAGTCCAGACTCGACAGGTCGAGCGCAGCCAGCTCCACCTGCGCGTCCGGCGCGTCCGCCCGGATCTCCGCCAGCGCGCTCTCGCCCTTGGCGGTGTTGCGGCAGGCCAGCACCACGCGCGCGCCATGCCGCGCCAGCTCGCGGGCGGTGGCCAGCCCGAGGCCGCTGTTGGCGCCGGTCACGATCGCCGTGCGGCCGCTCTGGTCGGGGATCTGCTCGCTGCTCCACTTGGCGCTCATCGCTCTCCTCCGTTTGGGATCAGAGGAGCTTAGGGCGTAGCCAGGCCAGGCTCACGGCACGAGCACGATCTTGCGGTGCGCGCCGGCGGCCAGGCGATCCCACGCCTCGGCTACCTCCTCGAGCGCCATCGGGTCGGTGTCCACCTTCAGCCTGCCCGTTGCGGCGGCCTCGGCCATCCGGCGGTAGGCCTCGCGCTTGACCTCCGGCGGCGCGGCGAAGTTGCTGTGGCCCATGATCTCGAGCATTTTCCCGCGGATCGCCGCCGAGGGAACCGTCGCCTCATCGCCCGCGCCGGAGCCGAGCTGGACGATTCGCGCACCGAAGCTCGCCGCCTTGACGGCCGCCACGAATGGCTCGCCGAACAGCGGGTCCACGACCACGTCGATCCGTCCGCCAGCCGCCTCGCTGAGCGCGCCCGGCAGGTCCCCGGGCTCGTCCAGGCGCACGGCGGCATCCGCGCCGAGGGCCAGACAGCGCTCGAGACCCATCGGCGAGCGCGCCGCGGCCACCACCCGCCCGGCGCCGAGCAGCCTGGCGGCCTGGACCGCGATCTGCCCGACCACGCCGCTGGCGCCCAGCACGAGCACGTGCTCGCCCTCCTGCAGCTCCGCGCGCCAGGTGAGCGCCAGCCACGCCGCCAGCCCGGAGATGCCGAGCGCCACGGCGACGCCGTCGGCGACTGCATCGGGGACCGGGTAGGTGCAGCGCGGATCGACGAGCGCATGCTCCGCCATCGAGCCGAACGGGACGATCGGCGCATCGAAGTACACGCGCTCGCCGTCGAGCGTGCCCACGCCCTCGCGCCCGGCGACCGACGGCAGCGGCGGCTTGCCGGCGTAGAAGCGCCCCGCGCAGATCGCCACGTCGACCGGGTTCAATCCCGCGGCGAGCACCCGCACGATCGCCTGCTCGGACTCCGCGTCGGGATCGACCTCGGGCTCGTCGAACTCATCCGCACGGGGAACGCCGTACTCATGCAGGACCGCGGCTCTCATGTCCCGCTCATCCTACGGCGTGCGCCGCGACCGGCCCGCGGCGCACGAACAGGGCCCGTCCGCGGGAGTCCAGCCACCCGGGCGGGCGGCGATCACGGACGCACGAACGTGTCCGGGTCCGGACCGATCCGCGTGCCCGCGTCCAGCTCCCGGATCGTCTCCAGCTCGGCGTCGGTGAGATGAAAGTCGAACACGTCGAAGTTCTCCTCGATGCGCGCGGGCGTGACCGACTTCGGGATCACGACGTTGCCGAGCTGGATGTGCCAGCGGATGATCGTCTGCGCGGGGCGTCCTGGCGTGTGCCTCGGCGATCTCGACGATCACCGGGTCTTCCAGCTCCAGGCCCTGTCCGAGCGGGCTCCACGCCTCGGTGACGATGCCGAGCTCGTCGTGCTCGTGGCGCAGTCCGGCCTGCTGGAAGTAGGGGTGCAGCTCGACCTGGTTGATCGCGGGCGTCGACACCCGTCTCGGCAATCAGGCGCTCGCAGATGCGCGGGCTGGAAGTTGGACACCCCGATCGCGCGCACGTAGCCCTGCGGACTGCAGCTCGATGAACGCCTGCCAGGTCTCCACGTACAGGTCGTGGCGCGGCACCGGCCAGTGGATCAGGTACAGATCGAGGTGCTCCAGCTCCAGCCGCTCGAGGCTGCGCTTGCACGCTTTTGTGGCGGCGTCGTAGCCCTGGTCGTCGTTCCAGCACTTGGTCGTGACGAAGACCTCGCCGCGGTCGAGGCCGGAGGCGTGGATCGCCTGACCGACGGGCCCCTCGTTGCCGTAGGCCGCGGCGGTGTCGATGTGGCGGTAGCCGGCCTCGAGCGCCCGGGCGACGGCCACCTCGGTCTCCTTCGGCGGAACCTGGAACACGCCGAACCCGAGCTGGGGAATCTCGACGTCGGGGCGCAGCGCTACGCGGGGGATGGTCGTTTGAGAGCTCATGGCCTTGGGACTGCCCGAGTATGACTCAAACTAAACCCCGGTCCATCCGTGCGCAGCCGCGAATGCGAGCCTGATACGTCCTGCTGGCCCGGCCGGATTGGGTCAGCCCGGCGCGGATGCCGGCAGCCATGGTTGTCCGGCCGCGAGTTGGGCGAGTGCTTGTAGTGGGCGCTGGCCTTGCTTTTTGGCGGTGGAGATGTAGGAGCGCACTGTCAGGTAGCGTTCGGCGCCGTCCATCGTGCGGAAGCACCCGGATATCTTCTGTTGCAGCTTGACCATGCGAAGGTCGGACTCGCAGAGGTTGTTCGCGAAGGGAACGGCGAAGTCGTGGGCGAAGAGGGTCACTTCGCGCTCGCACCGATCCAGGCGCAGCAGCAGGTTCTGCGCCTTTGAGCGCTTGATCCGCTTCCCGGCGTTCTGTGCCAGACCGGGGTTCTGCTCGTAGCCCGAGGCGATCAGGTCGCGGTAGTTGCGGTGAAGTTCTGCCAGGGCCGGGGCGTCCAGCACCTGGCGGCCGGCCGTCTTGGCCTGATCGACCAGATCCTTGGTGTCCAGCAGAAAACAACTCATGCCCGAGGCCCAGAGCTGCCCTGCTTCGGTGGCGGCGATCAGCTCCCTGAGGTGGTGAGCGCCGCAGCGCGCGTGGGCCGCGTCGGTGTAGGCGCGATATGGGGAGAAGCCGTCGTGCACGGCCACGCCGGTGAAGCCGGGCAGCACGCCGGCGTCATCCATCGCCTGCCCTCCGCGCTTGGCGTGGACCGTGTAGCGCGTCAACGTCTGCGTGGAGGCACAGTGCACCCAGGAAAGGCGCTCTGCGATGCGCAGGCCCGTCTCGTCGAAGTGGGCTACCGGCTGATCACCGAGCAGTGCTCGCAACTGCTCATCGAAATCGGTCAGGCCCTGCGCGGCCTTGTCCACCCAGGCCTTCAACGTGGCTGTGGAGACCTGCGGGCCGATCAGGTCGCAGATCAGGTTGCGGGCGCGCTCATAGGGGATGTGCTGGAAGACGATGAGGTAGACACCGAAGGCGTGCAGGTTGGCCCCGTACTGTGTGTCAGCGGCCACGCCGCCGGGGAAACGACCCTCATTCACGAGCCCACAAGCATTGCAGCGCCGGGCTTTCGCGAGATGCTCTATCACTTCCAGCGCGAGCTTCTCGGGGATATCGAAAACCTGACGAGACTCCCCGCCCTCAAGCTCTTCCCCGTCAGCCAAATCGCGCCCGCAGTCCTCGCAAACGTCGGGCTCATGGATAATCACACGGTCGGGGACCTCCACCCGCTCCAAGTGGGCACCCTCATGACCATGCTGGCCGCCCGGTTTGCGCCCCGAGCGCTCCCGCAGGCTGCGCTTCTTCGGCGACGGTTTTCCGTAACCATCGGAGGACGGCGGCTTGCTCGAGTTCCTAGAGTTCTCATCCAGCCTGCCCCGCAACTCGACGATCTCGGCCCTCAACTCGGCGATCATCGCCTGCTGCTCGACGCTCTGCCCCCGCAGCGCCGCGATCACCGCATCCTGATCGGTGATCCGGGCTTCAAGCTCCTCACGACTGAGCTGCCCTGCATCGGCCATGCCCGCAAGATTCCCTGCAACCAGGCGGAATCCTGCCCACAACAACCTCCCCACGCTGCACACCCCACACCCGAACCTGCGCTCACCCCTGACGAACGAAACCAGCAGGACCTAAATAGTAACGTCATCGGGCGGGCGATCGGTCCCGACGTGGACAGCAAAGGGGCGCGGGAGGGGACCGACCATCCATAATAATGCCGAGCATGCGCTGTCACCGCCTGACCCAGCCCGACCGGAGCTGAGCGATGCGCGTGCACCTGTGCGGCGTGCGGGGATCGAGCCCTGCGCCCGGCATCGAGTTCGTCCGCTACGGAGGCCACACCTCGTGCGTGGCGCTCGCCCGCGACGACGATGCGCGCCCCACCCTGATCCTCGACGCCGGCGGGGGACTGCAGCGGGCTTCGTCGCTGCTCGCGGGCGAGCCGTTCGACGGCACGATCCTGCTGACCCACCTGCACTGGGACCACGTGCTCGGGCTGCCGTTCTTCGTTGCCGCCGACGACCTCGCCGCCCGCATCGACGTGCTGCTGCCCGAGCAGGAGAGCCGCATCTCCGCCGAGAGCGTGCTCGCGGGGATGATGTCCCCGCCGTACTTCCCGATCGAACCGGCCCAGCTGCGCGGGGCGTGGGAGTTCGCGACGATCGCGCCCGGCGAGCTGCAGGTCGAGGGGTTCAGCGTGCTCGCGCGCGAAATCCCGCACAAGGGCGGGCGCACGTTCGGCTACCGCGTCAGCGACGGACGCGCGACGCTCACCTACATGCCCGACCACTGCCCGACCACGCTCGGCCCCGGCGAGGACGGCTGGGGCGAGTATCACCCGGCGGCGCTCGAGCTGGCCCGCGACACCGACGTGCTGATCCACGACGCCCTGCTGCTGCCGGACGAGCTGGCCGCGGAAGCGGACTTCGGCCACGCGGTCGCCGACTACAGCGTGCAGCTGGCCAGGCGCGCCGGCGCCAGGTCGGTGATGCTGTTTCACCACCGCCACGACCGCAGCGACGACGCGCTGGATGAACTCGCGCTGAGGTTCACCGGCGCGGGGTCCGAGGGTTCTCCGGAGGTGCGCGTTGCCACGGAGGGCGCGATGATCGAGTTGTGATGGCGCATGCGCCATCACAGGACTGGCCGCATGCGGCCAGTCCCCGACTCCGCACATGTGCGGAGTCGCCGGTGGCGCATGCGCCACCGGAACCACAAGCAATGAGCTAACACGCCCCTCAGAGGAGATCGAGATAATGAGCGCCACCGATCGGCTGCTCGCCAACGCCGAGTCATACGCCGCGTCATTCGAGCAGGGAGACCTCCCGGCGGCGCCCGCGCTCGAGGTGGCGATCGTGGCGTGCATGGACGCCCGGCTGAATGTGTACGGCCTGCTCGGCCTGCGGGAGGGCGACGCGCACGTGATCCGCAACGCCGGCGGGGTGATCACCGACGATGCGATCCGCTCGCTGGCGATCTCGCAACGGCTGCTCGGCACGGAGGAGATCGTCCTCATCCACCACACCGGCTGCGGCATGCTGACGTTCACCGACAACGAATTCAAGCGCTCGATCCAGGACGACACCGGGATCGAGCCCGCGTGGTCCGCCGAGGCGTTCGACGACCTCGACGAGGCTGTGCGCCGGTCGATCGCGCGGATCCTCGCGAGTCCGTTCATCCCGCGCAAGCACGTGCGCGGGTTCGTCTATCAGGTCAAGGACGGGCGCCTGCGCGAGGTCAGCTGAGGGTCCGTAGAGCGCCGATCCGGATCACAGGCTGTGCGACTTGGCGCGGGCGAGCAGTCCCGAGTACAGCTGCTCCTGAGCCGAGGCCGGAAACGGCCTGACCGTACCCGAGCTCGACAGCGTGACCTGGGCGGGACCGTCGATGAAGCCGAGGATGTCCAGGTAGAAGGAGATGTGCAGGCCGTGGGCGGCGAGCGTCGCGGTGACGCGCCACCCGAAGCCACCGGTCGTCCCTGGGGCCGGGGGAGCTCCCGAGGCGATCGTCACCCCGACGACCGTCGCGCCGTTCAGGTGCTGGGATTTCAGCAGCTGCGAGACGTAACGCGTGAAGCAGGCCTTCACCCGGGCGCTGCGGACCGCCGACAGCACGGCGGCGGCTTCGGCCGGGGTGCGGGCGACGCTCACTTCGGAGCTCACGGTCAGATCGAGGATGCTGCGGTGCAGCTCGAAGTCGGGCGATGCCGCCGCGGCGACCGTGTTGCGCGAGCCCTGCGCCGCCTGCGCGCCCTGTGCACCTCCGCAGCTGTGGAATTCCTGTTCCAGGCGCCGTTCGTTCGCCGATTCGCTGTGCTGTTTGGGTGTCGGCGTGAACCCTGGGACGTCGGCGGCGGTCAGGTTGACGGCGCCCGCGAACGCCAGGGCCTGGGCGCGCGTGGGGGGTGCGCCGGCGTTGGCGCCGGGCGTGGCGCCGGTTGTGCCGGGCGCCGCGGTCGTGCCGGAGGGATGGGCGGCGGTGACCACGTAGCCGCCCTTGCCGCAGGCGCTCAGCAGAGCGCCGGCGAGGAGGCAGAGCGCGAGGAGGATGGCCGGCCGGCGCATGTTGGGAGCATGACAGAGCGCCACGCAGCCGCGGATCGCCTGGTCGAGGACACGACCCTGCACGATCGCGCGTGTGTGTCCGGGCCCTGCACGATCGCGCGTGTGTGTCCGCGACGTGGCGAGGGCGTCATCTGCGAGCATGCGTGACGGTGAGGGAATGAGCTCAATCGCGCCGGACGACGAGCCGATCACGCCGGCCGGGCTGGTCGCGCTGCAGGCCGAGCTGAAGGAGCTCGAAACCGTCGGGCGGCGGGAGATGGCCGCACGCATCCTCGCCGCGCGCGAGCTCGGAGATCTCAGCGAGAACGCCGACTACCACATCGCCAAGGAGGATCAGGCGCACCTGGAGACGCGGATCAAGCGCCTGCGCGAACGCCAGCGCAACGCGTCGATCGTCGAGGCCGACGCCGGGGATGACGCGTTCGGCTTCGGTCGCACCGCCGAGGTCCTGGACGTCGCGAGCGAGCGGGTCTACACGTGGACGATCGTGGGCTCGACCGAGGCCGATCTCGCCCACGGCAAGCTCTCAGCGCAGTCGCCGGTCGGGCGGGCGCTGCTCGGGCGCGGGGTCGGCGAGACAGTGGCGGTGCAGACGCCGCGCGGCGAGCGCGGCTACCGGGTGCAGCGGCTGCTGGCGTGAGGCGCGCCGGACGGCGTCCGGAGTGGTGCCGATTTGGCTGACCGCGAACCACTCCTCAGGCGCACAAAAACACCGGGCGAGGCTGCATTGCTCTGCGTGCGGTGCACGTGCAGCGAAGGGGCCGGGATTGCTCCCGGCCCCCCTGGTCGCCTTGTTGGACGCTCCCGAGCGCGCCGATTACGGTCTGGGGTTTTTCGCTAGCGACGCCTGCTCCTTCTCGCCGGTTGCCAGTGCGGCCAGTGCCCCCAATGCCGCCTTTTGGCTTCCAGTTCTTCTTGTCTTTTCTTGGCTTCGGCTTCTTCCTGCTTCTTCTTCGCTTCGGCTTCTTCCTGTTGTTTCTTGGTTTCGGTTTCTGCTTGATATTTTTCGTTGGCTTCTACTTCTTCCGCGTTTGACGCGTTCAGCGGTCCGTCGAGGATGGCGGTGTTGTTGCCGTCTTCTGAGGGAAGCTTGAGCTTAGCGTCGATGAGCGGGGCGATGATGAACGAGAAGAATTCACCACAGCCTTCGGCGGTCGGCACGGAGAATGCGTTGTCAACCAAGGAATTTTCCGAGATGCGGAGCATCTCGAGTTCATGACCGCCGATCGTTTCTTCGAGTGTTTCCGGCGTACCGCGTTTGCCGCTGATCGGTTTGTTCGGGGGGTTGGGGGATGTGGTACCCGTGGTCAGGTGCAGCTCAATCGGGCTCGCTTCCGAGCCGATGTAGCAGCTGTTGCCCAGCAACGGGTTTTTGAGATGAACCCTCATGGGCAGCGTGATCGCCGCCGTATTTTCTTGCAGGCCCAGGGCTTTCATGTTGAGGATCGCCGGGTTCGTCGCGTTGGCCACCTGTTCAATCGTCGCCGTCACACCAGTAACCTTATTGTCAAAGATCGCTCTACAGGCGCCTCGCTCGACGATTTCCCAGATGCCTTTGCCTTTGAGTTCTTCGCAATCCACGAGATCCGTCAGACCGCCCGGGACGTTGAGTTCCGTTTTGGATATGCCCTGACCATTCGCGCCGGGCAGAGCTAGGTATTCCCGTTCGTTTGCGGGGTTGCCGGTAGGGATCGCGCCGCCTTCGAACGTGATCGTCTTGTCGATCGGCACCCCCATCGCGCCGATCGTGATTTCGCCGCTCGTCGCCTCGTGGTAGGTGCACAGCGAGGCGCCCGGCGGCACGCCCAGTTCCCTCATCTTCGTCAACGGACAGTTGGCGAAGATCGAGAAGATGCCCTGCGGCTGGGCCATCGCCGGTGTGGCGAGCGCCAGCGACGCCAAGGGGACCACCAGCACCGTCGCTGCAACGAGCATTATGCTTTTTGCATGCTTGATCATTAACCGCCTCTTCTTATGATTGATCACCGGAAACCCGAAGCATTCTCCCTGGTTTCCCAATATGAATAAGGTGGTTAATTAATATCGCGTATCATATACCCCGTGGTGCGCCAATATGGCGCACCACACTACCTGTCATGCGCCACCCGAGGTCACCCGGCGACGCTCCATTCACACAATTCAATTAGCTCTGTGCTCACTTTTTCTTGCCCCGCTTGCCGTGCACCTTGCCCTTGCCGTGCTTGGCCTGCATTTGCTTCCCACGAGTGGGTGGGCATCCCGTAACCCTGATCGTCGTGTCCTCGTGGATTTCGGTGCCGTTCTGGGCGATGAATTCGTTGGGCATGACGAGGGTCGCGGGG
This sequence comes from uncultured Solirubrobacterales bacterium, assembly GCA_963736555.1. GTDB lineage: Bacteria > Actinomycetota > Thermoleophilia > Solirubrobacterales > Solirubrobacteraceae > Palsa-744. Next base: position 223,039 of record CAVTPC010000008.1, on the reverse strand, counting down.
ACGGTCTCCTTGACCTTGCGCGTGACCGCCTTGTTGTGACCCTTGACCCTGACCGTCACCTTCTTCTTGACCGTCTTGGTCGTGGTCGGCGCACACAGGTTCCCATTCGCCGCCAACGCTGAATATGGACCCTCGGGCAATACCAATTCAAACGTGCTGAACGGACTGTCGGGGACCGTCTTGAACGTCGTCGAGGTGATCCCCGCTTTGCTGATGAACGTACTGCCCACCAGGTCGATCGTGACACCATCACCCTGTAGCACCATCGTCAGCGACGGGAACGATTCGTTGCCATGACTGACGAAGATCGCCGGGCCCGAGAGACCCCCTGGAAGAATCGGCGTGTGCACGGTCGCCAACCCGATCTTCGACGCCGAGGGACAGCCCGCCGGGTTGGCTTCGAACTGCGCCGCGGTACACGCTTTCTGCAGCGTCGTCAGACGGGACGGCAGTTGCAATGGCAATTCCACTTTGACCTTCGCGATATCGGAGTAGATGCCCTGCGTCCCACTGGGATAGGTCACCTTCGCGGTCAGGCTCGCACCATCGGCTTTACTCGTCTTCCCGGACGTGCTCACCGAGAATGACGGCGCGAATTTCAAGTGCGCGCAGTTCGTCACCTGAAACGGCGTCGACAGGGTCTTGCTCGCCCCGTTGACGCTCGTGATCGCGCCACCGACCTTGAACGTTTCTTTGGCGCAATTCGTCGGGTTGAACGTGAACCCTGGCCGGTTGATTTCGACGTCGACACGCCTGAGTTTGATCGGGATGCCGTTGACATCCCCATTGGCCCCGCGGGGGTCGATGAAGGTGGGGAACGGGGCGGAGACATCGGTCACGGCCGCCGTGATCGGATTGACCCGGATCGACTGCCTGACCACCACATTGCCAAAATGAAACGGTCCCGGGTTCGCCGACACCACCACCGCCAACCCGAACGGGCCACCGCCGTACGGGCCGGTCCAGAACACCTTGCCGGGGACAAACAACGGGTTCGGACCCGGGCCCGCGCCGGCCTCGACGGTGCCGACCTGGCTGGAGACGGGACAGCCACCCGTCGGGGCATCGGCTACTTCGGCCGCGAGTTCGGCTTCGCCGCACTCGGTGACGCTGGGAACGTCGGCGAGCATGCCCGGCGGCAGGTTGATCGTCGCGCCGCCCAATTCCTGGTCTGAGTCCTGGCGTTCGAAGCTTGCCTGGAAGGTGGTATAGGCGCCGGCCTGGAGGTTCGTGCTGCCGCCGGTGAACGCGGGGTTGAAGCCGATCGCGCAGTTTTCATCGATGTCGTAGTTGTCAAACGGCATCGGAGCCAAGCCCGAGTCGGGGGCGCTCCACGGTTCGAGGACGCTGTCGGTGGTGTAGGTGCCGCAATTCGGGGGGGTCGCGAACTCCGAGCGGGGGCCGCCGAAGAATGGACCTTCAAATCGCTGAACGGCAACTGTGGCGTTTCGTCAAAGGTCGCGGTGATCTGACCCGGCGCTTCGCAGGATTTCCCGTCGATCAGTTCGCCGGCGCTCGCACAGAGCTTGACTTCACCGGCGAGCTTCAAGCAACACCCGTGGTGGGGTCGTTGACGACGATGTACGTCGCGAAGACCGACCCGAACGGGTTCTGGTCCTGGGCGGCGAGGAACACTTCGCCATACAGCTTGCCCGGGATCAGCGGCGTTTCCAATTCCAAGATACCGATCTTCGAGGATTCCGGGCATTCCGGTTTCGCGTCGGTGAAGTCGAACAGGGGCGCGCCCGCGCCAGCCGGGCCTTCCCAGCCGATCTGCGCGTTCGAGCAGGTGCCCAAGCCGTCCGCGGAGGACGGGTCGACGGTCATGCCGGGCGGGAACACGATCGTGGTGTCCTTGAGCGCCGGCGTCGCGGGCACGCCGGCATTCTCGGTCTGGGGCAGGCGCTGTTCGAATTCGAGGCCCGAGGGGCTGTCGGCCTGGTGGGTCGTGGGCTGCGAGCCGACCGCGGGAGTGAACGACAGCGCGTTGCAGCCGGCCACCGGCGGGGAAACGGATTCCTTGGATACCCAGCCTTCGGAGCCAGGGCCCGAGGTCACCGGCAGCGAGCTCGGGCTGACCTCGCCAGTCGTGATTTCCGGGTCGTGCCCGGGGGTGCGCCACATACCCGGGTGTTCCCACGAATCCATGTAGATCGACGCTTCCTGTTCGCCGTCCGAGCAGGCCGTGGGGTTCGTGAAGAACGGGACCTGCGGCCTGGCCGTTTCATCCCTGACCGCGGGATCGCCGTAGAAGGTCGCGACGATCCGGCGCAGGATGATCGACGGGATGTCGGTGTTCTCGACCTGCAGCACGTAACCCTCAGGGGACGGGACGACGTGCACGTAGAAGACGTGAGCGCCCCCGGCCGCGTCCTTGAAGCCGAACTCCGCGGGGTAGCCGCGCTCGGGCACGAGGTTATAGATCGGGCTGTTGACCGAGGCGTACTGGACCGGTTCGGTGAGGAGATGACCGACGATCGTTTCGGGCGGGCAGCCCTGTTCGGTGGAGATCTGGGAGAGCGGACACTCCGGCGCGGACAGCGTGGAGCCCGCGAACCCGAGCGGCAGGTTGACGACGATGTCCTTCGGCTGGGCGACCCCCGTGACGCTGGGAAGGCCAATCGGCGTGTTCAACTCGAACTGGCTGTTCAAGAGGATCGTCGTCTGCAGCTCATAAGGGTGGGCGCCGGCCTGCGTTTCGGGGCCGCCGTCCAAGCCGGCTTTATAGAAATCGAACCCGGAGAAGCCAAACGGCGAGCCCGCGCCGAGCACGGCGCTCGCCTGCGTGGATGACGGACGCAGCGCCACCACCGGAGACCATGGCACGATCGACGAACGGACCCGCCGCTCCCGCATTCAGACCCACATACACATACAGCCGCAACGATTCGTCCGGCACCAAGCTACCCGCATACGTGCAGCGCACGACCCCCGGCGAGGATTCGCCGCAGCCCCCCAATTCTTCGTCCTCCGGGTTGCGGAAGGGGTGAACCAATTGAAACTTGAAACGACTCACGCTCAGCCCGGCCGGCAACTTATCTTCGATCGTGACCAAACCGGACGTCGGTTCGCTGCCGGCGTTCGTCGCAACCACCAGATAGCGGTTCTGGCAGAGACCTTCGGAGTTGGCGTCGAACGATTCGTTGCAATCGGGAGTCGGGGCCGTGGAAAAGGTGGTCGGAACCGCCGAAGCGTCGATCGCCCACCCGGGGGCAGGAACCGCCGCGTGAGAGATGCCCGACAACGAAAAGAAAAACACAATCACGGCAAGGAAGCCGAAGCTTCTAGAGCTTAACGAACCTCATGACTTACCCCCGCGCTTTGACTTGGATGACTTTTTTGCTCGCTTCTTTGTCTTCTTGCGGACGCACTTATTCTTCGTGTTCTTGACGAAGCCCTTCGGCACTTCACTGCCTTCTTCGTGACGGTTTTCACCGATGGTGATGGGGATTGTGCGGCGATGTTGGCTTCGCCCTTGAACGCGGCGCTGCCGGGGGCCAGTAGGCTGGGGGTTGGTTCGGGGATGCCGTGGCAGCTTTCGCCGTCGCATGGGGGGAGCGGGGGCGGGGGTTCTGTGATGCAGGGGTTGCCGTTTTCCGGTTCGCAGATGCGGGCGTCGTAGATGTCGACCTGGGTGTCGGTGTCCTTTGGAACGAGCTGATCGGCGGTCATGAAGAAGACGTTCTTGCCTTCTTCATCGGTGCCGAGCAGACAGACCGCCGTAAAAAAGCTCTTGCAAGGGCTGCGCCCGCCGGACACGTCGTGCCCGTCGGAGATCAGGTAGACGCATCCGCTCGCCTGCCCAGCCGGGCAGCTGCCGACGCCCGCCTGCTCCCACTCGTAGACGTTCTCCGCATCGAACGGCTGCGTCTTGATCGGTTCTCCGTCACTATTTGTTTCATAACCGGAGAAGACGTCGTTGAGCGCGCGCGGCGTCAGACCGACCGGGCTTTCGAAGAAGACACGGGAGCCGTCGTTGGACATGGTCGGGTCGCCACGCGGCGGACCGGCCGACGCCTCGCTGACATTGCTCGGGACGATCCTGGCCTGGCCGCCACCCGTGTTACCGTTATCGTTATAGCCGTCGTCGCCGATCGAGACGCGCACGAGCGCAGGCACGTTTTCGCTGGCTTCCTGCGCGGTCTGATCCGCGTCGTAGCGAAAGATCTGGAAGGCGCCGGTCGCAGACGTGTCGGGGGTCAGAGCACCGAGGCTTTCAAAGACGAGGAAGCGCCCTTCGGGCGTCACGTTCGCATGCCGGTGCTCCTCACCCCAATTCGAGAATCCTTCCGCGTCCGACTGGGGCACGGACGCGATGAACGCGAGATGCCCCTGCGGGTAGCGAACGTCGCGCTGATACACATACAGGTCTGCAGATACCCGTGGCGCCGTTGCAGTGCCCGGGGCTCGCGCCAGCCGCCAGCACGCCGTTGGCGACGAAATACACGTGCGAACCATCGGCAGAGGTCGCGACGACGCCCTGCACTTCGGGGGCCGGCGAGGACGCGGAGACGTCGATCAGCGCGCGCTCTTCACGTGCTTTCTTCGTCGCCGGAGCCCTCGCAATGAGCAGTACATTCGGACTCATACAGGCTTTCGCCCGCAGTGAAGAACGCCTTCGAGCCGTCGGTGGAGGCGCCCGCGAATTCGCCGGCGCCCGGAGAGATCCTGAGCGTGTGCGCTTCCGGCGTTTCCCCGTCGACACGCGCGTACAGCGCCCCGCCACATGCACTGACATAGACCGTGCGGCCGTCCGCCGAGACGGCATTCCAACCTTCTGTCTCCTCGGAGCCCAAGCTCAGTGCAGCTGCCGATCAGCTTGGCGCCTTCGTTGACGTGCGTGGCCCCCGCCTGCCACGGTGGCGGCCCCGCGTTCTCGACGCCGACGAGCATCGGTTCTGAGTTGTGCGCGCCCGACGTACTCGAGGACCTGTCCGCGTTCCCGGAACGGCCACTGCTGTTGTTATCTTCGGAGCGCCAGAAGACATGCGAGAGATCGGCCGTCGCCGCGACTCCGTCCTTCGACAGGCTCTGCACGCCGAACAGCGCCCGGCTGGCTGATCGGACCGATATCGGTGAACGGCACCTGGGGCCGGGCTGGCGCGCATACCAGCTGTCCGATTCTCCGGGCGCCGGCGGCACGCCGAACAGCGCCGATCCCTTCGTCTGGACTGAAGAACGGGAAATAATTGACAGAGCCGAACTGGCTCGCGGGCGGCGCGAGCGCGGTCGTCCTCCATTCGGCGGAGCACCCGCAGGCGTGCGCGTGAACTGAAACGGCTCGCCCTCCGATACCAAATTCCCCGTGCACGAGACGGCTTCCGCGAAGCACTGGATGCTCGTGGCCTTCACCGACGAACCATCCCCAGCGACCGCGTACTGGGGACCGAAGACATTGGTCCCGATCGACGCGCCATTCTTCTGAACGGGGCGAGACCATCTCATACGCCCTGCCATCCGGCAGTTCACTGGCCCGTCGTCGGATACACGAACGTATGACCCGGTTCGTAGGCTTCGCCGTGTTCGTCTTCGACACGCAGCCGCCAGTGGTAAGTCGTGTTCGGTTGCAGACCGGTGAGCGTCCGGATACGAGTACGGGTTCGGTGCCGTAGCCGATCTGCGCGAGCTTCTGTTCGCACTTGCACTCGAGTGACCATACGCGGTGCTCGTGCCGTATTCGAAGCGGCAGCGGGTGACCGGCAAGCCCTCCGGGTTCACGAACGCCCGCAGTTGCGCCGTGGTCGCCCTCACACCGAGCAACGGCGCTTCCCCGCCCGTGATGACCGGCGCCGTCGGGGTACGCGCCTGCACGTCGTCGCCCGGAACGCTGGTCGTGCCCTTGGTGACGACGAGCCGGAAGTGATAGGTCGTGCCGCCACGCAGAGCTTCGACCTTCGCGGAGACAGGTACGGAGGTACTGCCTTTCCCGATCTCAGCCGGCGTCTGTGCGCATTCGACTCTCTGGCCGTATTCGTTTGTCGTGCCGTATTCGAAATAACATTCCCCGACGTCAGAGCCCAACGGATTGACGACCCCGTGCAATTCCATGCTCGTCGTCTTGACTTCGGCTGGCCGCCGCCGATTCGGCTTCGGCGAGCTCCGGGAACACATCGACCTGATCGGTAACCGTGTTCGCCGCGTACACCGTCCCGCTGAACGGCGGTTCGCCGCTGCTCGAATCGACAGCGAGGCCCGCGCCACCACCCGCCCCGAGCTGTTCAGAAGCAAACACTTCATGGGGACTGACCTGCTGGAGCGAGCTGCCCGAGTCGAGATACAGCGCGCCGCCCGGGGCGGTATCCAGAGCCAAGCCCGTATCGCCGGAGGGAGCGGTGACGAGCTTGCCTTCGCCATCGATCGCGATCCCAGACGCGGCGTCACTTTGTCCCGGTTTCACGTTTTCGGTTTCGATGAAGGTACCGGCTTCACCGAACTTGTAGAGGTACGTATGGTGCTCGATGAGTTCGTTCACGAATCCGGGCCCGCCCGCCGTGAGAACCCACAGATCGCCGTTGGAACCATCGACCGCGATCCCGTCAAGCTGGCCGGCGAACGGGCCTTCGGAGGCCGTCGAACCATCGAGCTGGCCTTTGACGCCCCAGCTTTCTTCCAGCTGGCCGTCGGAGTTGAACTTGGAGATGATTTCCCCGGCGAAGTGCGAGCCCACCCGTCCAACCGTCAGCTGACAACCGGCGCCAGCCGGCGTGAGAGCAGATGAGTCGCAACCGAGCGGTGGGAAGGCGGTTTCCGCGAGCGCACCTTTGAATTCAACCACCAAGCCGCGCGCCAGACCGCGACATTCCCCTTGAATGCATTCCTCCTCTTCTTTGACACTGACATTGCCCGAGCCGACCTTGCTCAGTGCGTCGAGTGCTTCGCGGACCGCCGTAGCGTTCGGGCCTCGGGCCCGTTCGCTTCCATCATAAGCTTTGGAGTTGTAGGAGATCGGCGAGGTCGTTTCACCTTCGAACGTGAGCGTGTACGTGCCTTCGGTGGCACCGTTGAGTTCGACGAACTGTTCCTCGTTCTGGGCTTCTTTGCCGACACCGTCGCCGACATACACGTCGCCGTGAGAGGGACCGGCGGAGTTGTCGACCGCGACAAAGCGCGGGGCCGCAAGTTCACCGGGTGCGGAGCCTTCCGCGCCCGCGCCACACCCAGGGATGAGCGTGCAGGTATCGATCCCCGGGCCGCCGACGTCCTTGCCGAACGCAAGGGCGAATTTGCCGTCGGCTTCGAACTCGTCGACACGATGGTTGCCGGTGTCGGCGACATAGACATCATGGGTTTGGTCGTTGACCGCGACACCACTGCCGGCGATCGTGACAGGAGAATAAAGTGGCCCGTTCCAGGAATCCTCATGGAAGGGGGCGGCGAGCTGCAGCTGGCCGGCGGCGGAACCGGGGCCCGTGCCGAGTTCGCCGAGGAAGCCGTGGGCGGAGTTGGCTTGGGCGAGGGTGGTGCCTGGACCAAAGGCGATGAGCATGAGCGCCATCAAGAGAAAGGCGGGGACGAGACCGCGCATCCACGGTGTACCACTCCCTCTGGAGGCACGCACGCGAGCAGGCCCGGCGACACCGAGGCGGTGCAGCAGGGACCTGGCGATGTCGCTTGACTTGCTCATATGCGTGCCTTTCTCGGTGGTGTGGGTGCAGATGGTTGGGTTGAGGACGCCGATGTCGTGAGTCGCGCTAAAATCTGCGGATGGCAACGAACGAGAACATCGATCACGAGCTGGTCGTGGCGGCCGACGGGAGTATTCCCGCTGCCCAGCTGAAAAACCTGGGTGTCGGCCCTGGCGCGCACCTGCGTGTGGTGCAGACGCCTGCCACCCGCTCCGGCGGCAGCTTCGCCGGATCGCTGCCCCACCTCGCAGACGTGACCTGGGAGGACTTTGAGCGCGCCAGCCGGCTCGCTCGCGAAGACGTCGGCTCGGCGTGAGGGTCCTCGCCGACTCGCACGCCATCATCTGGCAATCCCAACGTTCGCCGGAACTGTCGGACGTTGCGGCAGACGCGCTGCTGCAGGCGGAAGAAACCGACGGCGTGGTCGTCTCAGTCGCGAGCCTCGTCGACCTCTGGTACGTCACGCAGAGCACCAAACCATCACCGACGCCGAACTGGCCGAACTGCGACGAGAAGATCTCCGCTTCGCCCGAGCTCAGCCTGCACCCGATCGACGAGGACGTCGCCGACGCCACCACCGCGATCCCCCGCGTCGTACTCGCCGACCCCTGGGACCGCTTCATCGTCGCGACCGCCAAAGTCCTGGGCATAGCACTCGTCACCAAGGACCAAGCCATCCGCGACAGTAAGCTCGTACCGATCATCTGGTGAGCGCCGGGATCGAGGACACGCCCACGGGGTGAGGTGTTCGTTTGGGTGGGGTTTTTAGGTTTCATATAAGTGTGGTTTGGTGTGGTGTGTGTGGTGATGGAAGGCCGCCCACCCTCCCCGTGGCGCTGAGTGGCCCGGGGAGATGGCGTTGCCTGTGGTTGTTAGCCGGTCACCGCCCAGGAGCCGAAGCCCAGAGCCAGTGCTTCCGCTTCGAGTGACAGCCAGATGATCGCTCCACTCTTACCCGCGCCGCGGACCCCCCCGACCGATTCCGGGGTCTGGATATTTGACAAAGCCAGGTTGATGAGCACGGTTGCATAGACACAGAGATCGCCTTCGTCGGCCTTGGGGTCTTCTACCGTCCCCGGGCAATGTTCCGGTTCGGTTGAACCTGGTGCGATGAAGAACGTTTGTGCGTCGGGTAGCGCGGTTTCCAGCTGGATCGGAAACGAGATCGAAGCCAAGGCGGGTTTTCCTTCGGTGAAGAATTCCTTGGGCGCCTGAGCGTTCCACGCGCCCGTCTCGGTTTCTCCTGCTCCGAGGGTTTTCGGTAGACCCCCGCCCCCGGGGCCGTGGCCCGAGCCTTCTTCGCCGTTGCACGCGTAGGTTTTGTTACCTGCGGCGGCGATGAATTCCGAGCCACCGTGTGTTTTGCAGGGTTCCCCGGTGGGTTCGCTGCCGCCTTTGAACTGCCTGCTCGTCACGCTTTCGCCATTGGTGCCGTCGGTGCCGTTGCAGATGGTTGTTTTGTTATTGTCGAACGCGGTGTATTCAGCGCCACCCTGGTTGTTGCAGGTGGCAATACCGGTAACTATTCACGTCCTGCTGGCCCGGCCGGATTGGGTCAGCCCGGCGCGGATGCCGGCAGCCATGGTTGTCCGGCCGCGAGTTGGGCGAGTGCTTGTAGTGGGCGCTGGCCTTGCTTTTTGGCGGTGGAGATGTAGGAGCGCACTGTCAGGTAGCGTTCGGCGCCGTCCATCGTGCGGAAGCACCCGGATATCTTCTGTTGCAGCTTGACCATGCGAAGGTCGGACTCGCAGAGGTTGTTCGAGAAGGGAACGGCGAAGTCGTGGGCGAAGAGGGTCACTTCGCGCTCGCACCGATCCAGGCGCAGCAGCAGGTTCTGCGCCTTTGAGCGCTTGATCCGCTTCCCGGCGTTCTGTGCCAGACCGGGGTTCTGCTCGTAGCCCGAGGCGATCAGGTCGCGGTAGTTGCGGTGAAGTTCTGCCAGGGCCGGGGCGTCCAGCGCCTGGCGGCCGGCCGTCTTGGCCTGATCGACCAGATCCTTGGTGTCCAGCAGAAAACAACTCATGCCCGAGGCCCAGAGCTGCCCTGCTTCGGTGGCGGCGATCAGCTCCCTGAGGTGGTGAGCGCCGCAGAGCGCGTGGGCCGCGTCGGTGTAGGCGCGATATGGGGAGAAGCCGTCGTGCACGGCCACGCCGGTGAAGCCGGGCAGCACGCCGGCGTCATCCATCGCCTGCCCTCCGCGCTTGGCGTGGACCGTGTAGCGCGTCAACGTCTGCGTGGAGGCACAGTGCACCCAGGAAAGGCGCTCTGCGATGCGCAGGCCCGTCTCGTCGAAGTGGGCTACCGGCTGATCACCGAGCAGTGCTCGCAACTGCTCATCGAAATCGGTCAGGCCCTGCGCGGCCTTGTCCACCCAGGCCTTCAACGTGGCTGTGGAGACCTGCGGGCCGATCAGGTCGCAGATCAGGTTGCGGGCGCGCTCATAGGGGATGTGCTGGAAGACGATGAGGTAGACACCGAAGGCGTGCAGGTTGGCCCCGTACTGTGTGTCAGCGGCCACGCCGCCGGGGAAACGACCCTCATTCACGAGCCCACAAGCATTGCAGCGCCGGGCTTTCGCGAGATGCTCTATCACTTCCAGCGCGAGCTTCTCGGGGATATCGAAAACCTGACGAGACTCCCCGCCCTCAAGCTCTTCCCCGTCAGCCAAATCGCGCCCGCAGTCCTCGCAAACGTCGGGCTCATGGATAATCACACGGTCGGGGACCTCCACCCGCTCCAAGTGGGCACCCTCATGACCATGCTGGCCGCCCGGTTTGCGCCCCGAGCGCTCCCGCAGGCTGCGCTTCTTCGGCGACGGTTTTGAGTAACCATCGGAGGACGGCGGCTTGCTCGAGTTCCTAGAGTTCTCATCCAGCCTGCCCCGCAACTCGACGATCTCGGCCCTCAACTCGGCGATCATCGCCTGCTGCTCGACGCTCTGCCCCCGCAGCGCCGCGATCACCGCATCCTGATCGGTGATCCGGGCTTCAAGCTCCTCACGACTGAGCTGCCCTGCATCGGCCATGCCCGCAAGATTCCCTGCAACCAGGCGGAATCCCGCCCACAACAACCTCCCCACGCTGCACACCCCACACCCGAACCTGCGCTCACCCCTGACGAACGAAACCAGCAGGACCTAAATAGTTACCAATACCGGTCGGGACCGGGACACTGGTCACGCTCAAGCCGGGAGGACCCGTTTCGCCGTTGCAGGCCATTGTTGTCTTGCCGCCGACCGTGAACTTCGAGCCGCCTTCTTCGCAGAGGCCTTCCTGGCCCGGAGTGAGCGCGGAGATGAGCACGCTTTCGCCGGCCGGGCCAGCCGGGCCGAGGAGGCTCGCATTGGTGCCCGCCGGGCCTTCCTTGCCCGCGGCGCCTTCTTTACCGGTCGCACCGGTCGCGCCGGCTTTGCCTTCCTTGCCAGGGGCGCCGGCGGGGCCGGCCGGCCCCCTGGGGCCTCGTTTGGACTTGGCGGTTTGGGCGGTTAATTTATTTGAAGCTTTCCCTCCCCCATTTGTGGCGGCAAAAGCTCCGCCGGTCACGGCGAAAACCAGCGCCAACAGCGCGATCAACATGCTCGGGGTCAGATGCTTACGTACTCGATGGAACATGGTTTATGTCTCCTCCTGGAGGACGGAGGGGACGAACGACGCCCCTCGGTTGGTGTGTGACAACGCGCCGAGAGGGCGCGGGAAGATCGAGGTGGTGGGTGCCACGAGACCGATCGGCGGCACCGCCGGCGAAGACGGTGGCGGCCCACCAGTCGGCCGGGTCGAAGGACGATTTCGCGCCAAGTTTTTGGGAGCAAAGCCCGGAAACATGGGGGATTTGGGTCGCGCATGGGTGCAGTGGAGGGCGCACGTACGCGCCGACCTGATCAACCGCGGCATGGGGGCTGGGTTCACAAGCTCTTGCGGCTGGTTCGGTGAGCTGACCGGCCTCATCGCGGCTGCTGCTGCGGGTCGGTGTCGAGCGCGAGGTGCTGGGTGACGCGCTCGCCCAGGGGCGTCAACCGCCAGGCGTTGGCGGCGCCTTTGACTTGCCCCGCGCCGGTGTTCTCGATCAGCCCGAGACCCTTCAGGCGCGCCAGCAGCTTCGAGATCTGACCCTGGTCGGGGATGCCCGCGAGCTCGCCGATCATGCGGTTGCTGGTGCCGGGGTTCTCACCGGTCACTTCCAACACGCGCGCGGTGCGGTAGGTCAACCGCATCGGGATATCCTTGAGGGGATCATCCCCGGCGCGATACACGCGCGCCTGACCGGACACGGGCTGTGCCGGTGTCTTGGGCATCGGGCGCTTGCGCTCCTTCGGCGCAGCGGCCGCTCCCAGGTAGGGCAAGACGATCAAACCAATCAAGTCCCCCAGCAGCCCGCTCAACGGCTCGCCATCCTCATCGTTCAGCAAGCGCCGATACAGGATCGACAAGACCGCCCCGACAGAGCCCTCCGCTGTCAACGGCGGAGCCTGCGCGGCACGCTCGCTACCCAAACGACCCTCATCCACGATTACCGTCAAACGCGCGATGATCTCCTCGCGTGCCTGCGCCACACCACGCGAACCACGCGCGCTCTGCACCACACACACCCGCGCCAACTCAGGCTCACGATCAAAAAACGACAGGACGATCCACAACCCCACACGCACACGCTCACGCCACACCAGCTTCTCGAGATCCGCGCGCCCAAGCTCTGAGGCGACACGCTCGGTCGTGTCCCGCAGGACCGCGAGCAGACAATCCTCGCGATCACTGAACAGGTCATAGAACGTCTTCCTCGACACACGCGCACGCGAAGCAATGCTCGCCACCGTCACGTGCGACCAGCCGAGCTCCTCGACCGCCGCTACCGCCGCGCTGCCATCCGGGATATACTTGGAAGCGGAGATGGGGAAGCTGAGATGCTTAGTCACTGCTGTGCTCGCCGCCGCCGCGGTCGTGCCCGCCACGGCAGGCGCCACGTCCCGGGACGTCGCCTCGACCCACACCTATCTGACGGCCAGCTATGCGGTGCTGCATACCGCGGTGAGCACGTGGTCCTCGGTCGAAGCGAGCATCCACGGACTCGACCTTCGATTCCAGACCGAATGCCCGGACGCGGGCGCGGGCTCGCCGCAGAACGAAGAAGAGCAGAAGCTCAGCTATGAGGTGACCGGCGCGCTGTGGGCCACCGGCTACCACACCGACGCGGCGATCGTCCAGACCTATGTCCACACCCTGAACGGGCTGACGTGGAGCAACCCCCAGATCACGCGCGACGCGCGCCGGCTCGCCAGGGGCCTACAGGAAATGCTCGCTCTGCAGGTGCCGGACCTCTGTGCGGACATCCATGCGTGGCGTGCCGGCGGCTTTGGACCGATGCCGTCCGACGTCGAGCCGTACGACCAGCACGTCGAAGCGATCGAAATCCACGAAATCCCGCGGCGCCTGCTCGAACCCTATGTACAGCCGTCGGAACGAGGCCTGCGCGAGCGGACCGAACACGTCGCCACCAGGTTCGAAGAACTTGAATTCACGCGTGGCCAGGCCGACTGGATCGCGCTGCTGGAAGTCGTTGGGCTGAACGAGTGAGGCAGGGACGAGACGTGGCCTCCTCAGCCTTGACCGGCGGCGGGGAGAGCGGGGGCATGCAGGGACGGTAGCGCTTTGGGGGGCGTTCTGAGGCCTCGGGCCTGTAGCTCGCCGCCCCGCCGAGCGACTTGATCATTCCGGTGCTGTTCCGGGTGCTACACTCGTCGGATGCCGACCCGCCACCCTCGCCATTCAGTCACCGAGACCCCGCCCGTGCGTGAAGCGCTGGATGCGCTGCGTCTGCGGGGCGAGCGCGTGCGAATGGGCGAGTTGGTGATCCGCGGCGCGCGCGAGCGGCTGCGGGAGATTGAAGCCGAACGTGACGACGAGGCACACAAAGCGGAGCTTCGCCGCCAGCTGGTGCGTCAGCTGCATACCGCTGAGGGGATCGACGTGGACGCGGCGTATGAGGTCCGCGAGCACGGCTGGATCCACCGTTGACCGCCGCCGGCTACGGCCAGCCGCTGCTGGTCGACCACTCGGTGTGGGCACGCGCAACGGACGGGCGCCTGAACGGTAAGCCACGCGAGCAATTCGATACGGCGCTCGCCACGGGTGAGCTGTGGACGTGTCCGCCGGCGCTGCTGGAGATGCGCTACAGCACTCGGGACGGCAAGGCGTTTGCGGTCACGGCCAAACGACTCGACTCGCTACCGCACGCCCCACTCACCACCGAGGCCGCGGCGTCCGCCCTCACCGCGCAGGCGGAGCTCGCCAAGACACCCGGGATCTTACACCGCGTCAAGCCCGTGGACCTCCTGATCGCCGCGATCGCCGCCACCACCCAGATCGGGGTACTGCACTACGACCACGACTACGACGCGATCGCCGAGCACACCCCACTCGCTTTCCCCACCGTGTGGGTAGCACCACGCGGAAGCATGGATTAGCGCAAGACCCAGGGTTCCAGGGTTTCGTCCGGCGCGCCGGATCGGCCACCACACAGCGACGGGTCCTCCGCCGCTGGTAGAGCGGAACTGCGTAGCGCATCGCCCCTTGAAAGATGCGCTTCAGCGATTGCGACTCGGCCTTCACGCCGCTGACCATATGCGATCGCACGCCGTCGAGGCTGCGACTATTTCGATAGTTGCGTTTGCTTCGTTTGAATGCTAAGGTGATGCTCTACGACAGAACTCCGTCCAGGAGCCGACCATGACGACTTCCGCACCACAGCTCCCCGACAACCTGTTGCGCTCGACCCCTGCGGAGGACGACGCGATCAAGGCGCTGCATCGCCAGATCGACGACATCTTCCGCGAGCATGGCACGGCCCGGCTCGTCGGTCCCGAGGGCGAGACGATGGAGATACCCGCATCCGCGTTTCACGCGCTGAAGCTGATCGTGGAAGGCCTGGCGCGCGGACAGACGATGACGCTCGTGCCCCATGGCAAGGAGTTGACCACCCAGGAGGCCGCCGACTTGCTGCACGTCTCGCGGCCACACCTCATAAAGCTCCTCGACGAGGGCACGATCCCCCACTACAAGGTCGGCACCCATCGTCGCGTGCGGATCGAGGATGTCCTCGAGCACCGCGAACTCCGGGCCGGCACCCGGCGAGAGAAGCTCGACGAGCTCACGCGACTGTCCGAGCAGCTACCCGGCGGCTACCGCTAAAGCCGGCCCGTAGACAGCCTCACAGACCGCCCCTGCGCATATCGTAGGCGGCGATGCCACTCGCCGCCGTCCTCGACACAAGCGTCCTCTATCAGCTGCCTCTTCGAGACACGCTCCTGCGGGTCGCTTCGATCGAGCTATTTGACCCCTGCTGGAGCCAGCGCATCCTTGACGAGGTCACCCGCAACCTCATCGCCGACGCTCGCGCGACCAAGCAGCAGGCAAGCAAGCTGATCGACGCCATGCGCGACGCATTCGATGAAGCGATCGTCCCCGAGGACGCGATCACCCAACTGGAGCCGGCGATGACGAACGATCCCAAAGACCGACACGTCCTCGCGGCCGCCGTCGCAAGCGACGCGCAAGCCGTCGTCACGCTCAATCTCAAGCACTTCCCGCCCGAGGCATGCGAGCCATTCGCGATCGAGGCGCTACACCCCGACACCTTTCTGCTCGACCTCTACGGCCTCGACAGCGACCACGTCTTCGATGTCGTCGAGCGCCAAGCAGCTGTTCTCAACCGCCCACCCATGACGACCAACGATCTCCTCGACCGCCTCGCAGCCACCGTCCCCGACTTCGCGCAGGCACTTCGCGCCCACAGCTGAAGTCCATACCACCCAACCTGGTCTGGCGCGTCCTAGATTAGATCGACCTCTTCTCGAGCCAGACGCATCCACCCGTCGCGCGCGACCTGAGCCGCGCGGAGGGTTCTCGCCATCTCGGGCACGTCCGCGAGTTTCTGCGCTTCATCCGCCAGGCGCCAGTGCCGCGCTTTGTCACTTTCCGCCTTGAGGGACACGGTCATCACCTTCACGTACTCGTCGACAAGCAGGTGGTCGTGTCCAAAGTGCACCATCAGCAACGTCATTGCCTGGAGGGTGGATTCGACGTGCGGCGCGACTGTGAGGTTCGTCTCGGGATCAATGGCACCGACGGTTCCTGGCTTTATCTGCGCCAGCTCCTCCTCGGTGATCGGCTCTCTCCTGCTCGACGTGTAAAGCGCCAGCGCGGCCTCCGTGATGACTCCGTGCAGTCGCTCCCGCCGCTGGCTCCGCCGGTCCCGACGGTTGGTGCGGTGGCGTCATGCGCGAGGTGCTGATCGACATACACCTTCACGCTCTGGGCAACGCGCTCCAGCTCCCGCGCATCGGCGCTCGCGATCGTCGCGTCGAACCGCATGCCGGCAGAATCGGCCCATTTTTCCCATCCTCGGTTCGCTCGCTCTACCATCAGCTCGTCCCTGGCCTGCTCCTCGCTCAGGAGCGCGACATACACCTCGCGCGTGAGCAGGTCCGGCTTTCTGGCGATGTCCTTCAGGAGGCGCCACAGCGAGGACGTATCACCACGCTTGGACGAGGCCTTCGTAGGCGACTCGCGGGACGGTTCGACCTCGAACCCCGATGCGGGGATGGGTGTGATTTCGGAGACGAGGACGGTGCCTCCAGACGCTCCGGCCCATAACCCACCTCAACGCCGGCCGCGGCGAGCCGGTGTCCGCGGGTCGGCAGCGTCGCGCCGGCCAGCATCCGCAACAGCGTCGACTTGCCGGCACCATTGGACCCGCGCACCTCCACCAGACATCCCGACGGACACCTATGGGAGACCCTTTGGAACCCACGGCTCATCCCGCCCGCAGGAGTGACTTCAACGGTCAGCCCGCCATCGGGCGCGGTTGGCCATCATCCCTCCCG
Source organism: uncultured Solirubrobacterales bacterium (assembly GCA_963736555.1). Classification (GTDB taxonomy): domain Bacteria; phylum Actinomycetota; class Thermoleophilia; order Solirubrobacterales; family Solirubrobacteraceae; genus Palsa-744. The sequence continues at coordinate 206,539 of CAVTPC010000008.1, read as the reverse complement.
CAAGCCGCTCGAATGAATTACGGAGGAGCGTGGCAACCGCCCTAAGAAAGGCCTGTCCGCCGAAGGTCCAGTCAACGAGAACATCGATTGAAGGGATGTGCTGATTATCGTGATTGGGGCGGATGTCCACAAGAGCACCCACGCAACCGAAGGAGGATCATGATGCGCAGGCTGATCTACTCGATGACCGTGTCGCTGGACGGATACATCGCCGGGCCCGATGGCGCGATCGACTGGTCGGTGCCCGACGAAGAGCTGTTTCTGTTCCACACCCGGCAGGTACAGGAGACTGGTGTGCATCTCTGCGGACGGCGGCTCTATGAAACGATGGTCTACTGGGAGACCGCTGAGGAGGGTCCGCTGGCAGCGGAGCACGTCAAGTTCGCCCAAATCTGGAAGGCCCTGCCGAAGGTCGTGTTCTCCACGACGCTGGAGAGCGTGGTGGGCAACACCAGGCTGGCGAGGGACGGTGTCGGCGAGGAGGTCTCGAGGCTCAAGGAACAGTCCGGGAAGGACATCGCCGTCGGCGGCGCCGGCCTGGCCGCCACCTGCATCGAGCTGGAGCTGATCGACGAGTGGCGGCTGTTCGTCAGCCCGGTCCTACTCGGCGGCGGCACGCCCTACTTCCCGACCCTGGACGAAAGGATCAACCTGGAGTTGGTCGAGACGAAGACGTTTGGCTCTCGCGTCGTTTACCTTCGCTACAGGCGCGTGTCAAACGACCTGTAGGTGGTGCTCACCACGTGCGCACTCGGCGGGACAGGCGCGCGCTCACCATGAAAACGGCGCTGTAGTCCAACGCTACGATGGTTGCGATGTCGTCCCTTTTTGACTGGGCCGGAGGCGAAGCCGCATTTACGAGGGTGATCAACGCCTTCTATGACCGCGTCGAAGCCGACGAGGTGCTCTCGCCAGTGTTCCCGGGCGGAGTGAGGGAGGAGCACCGCCTGCACGTGATCGCCTGGTGGTGTGAGGTCTTCGGGGGTCCGGCGCGCTACAGCGATGAGCTCGGCGGCTACGAGCGGATGCTCGCCAAGCACCACGACCTCGCGATCACGCCCGAGCAGCGATTCCGCTTCGCCTCGCTGATGAGCCTGGCGGCCGACGACGCCAAGCTCCCCGAGGACCCGGAGTTCCGCTCCGCGTTCATGGCGTACGTCGAGTGGGGAACCAGGCTCGCGCAGCACAACTCGCAGCCGGGCGCCGCGGTGGTGGAGCACGCGCCAGTCCCACGCTGGGGATGGGGTGAGGCGCCCCCGTTTCAGGCATAGCTCGACGCAAGCGGGCGCGTGTCGAGCCTCATTCGGTGCGCTCAGATCGGCGACGGCGAGCTGATTATGTCGATTCGGGCTTCCATCTTCCATCTTCCGCCTTTCTTGTTTGCTTGGCTACGCTGGCCCGGCGACCCCGATCAGGTTGCCCTCGGGGTCGGTGAAGTGGCCGATGACGAGCCCTGAAGGGGATTGCTTGGGCCCCAGCCTCCGAGTACCGCCGAGATTCTCTGCGCGCTGGAGTGCTGCCTCCACGTCGGGAACACCAACGTAGAAGATCGTGTGGGTGCCGTAGCCCGATCCTCCACCGACACCTCCCGGGATTCCGATCCCGTCGCTCGTCGCGTCGTGCTGCACGAACCCGTAGCCGTTTGGCTCCGAGATGGCATCAGAAACCGGGCTGCTCGAGTCGAACTCCCAACCGAACAGCTCGCCATAGTAGGCGCGGAGCGACTCCGGGTCCGCTCCAATGATCTCGAAATGCACGACCGGCTGTCCCATGGTTGCTCCCTTCCGCACCGATCGCTCGGCGTTCGTTTGCGAAACCTTATGGTGTCGACTTCAGTGGCCATACCTCGACGACGCCGTGTGCGACCGCGCAAGGGGTCGCCGAGACGAGGCTGACCGCCTCCTCGAGAGTGGCGGCCTCGATGACCGCGAACCCTGCGATCGGAAGTCGGACCGCAGGAACGGCCCCTCAATGGTGTCCACGCCCGCCCCGTCGTGGTTGCGCACCTGCACGGGCTCACCGGCGATACCCATCAACGCTCCCTCCGCGCGTAGGCGCTCGTCGTGCTCATGGGCCGCATCGCGGACTTTAGGATCAGTCCTGTCGTACCCGGCTCGATCTCCATATCCGATGGTCACGAATCTCGGCATGAACACCTCCTCAACCGTCGTGTCCAAGCAAGCTCAGTCGTCATGGCCGTGCACGCGGTACTGGATAAGGTCGCGTGCGGCGACTGTCGTACACCGAGCTGCTCGAGCACGAGCGACTGCGAGAACCCGTCGAACAGTCGCTTTCCCGCGCCCCGATCCTCGACATGGTGTCGGTCAGCCAGGCGGCGTCCTCGCCGGCCGGCTCGCGCCGCTCCTCCTCGGCGTAGGTCCACGGGCCACCGAAGACCCAGTAGTGCAAGCGCTCACCGTTCTTGCCGAGGCCTTTCCCCGGACCATCATCGGGTCCGGTGATGTACCCATCGATCGACGTCGTGATCCCCGCGAGAACGCTGGCCATCAGCAACCATCCTTCCGTTGAACGAAACAAGTAATACCCCTACACACCGCGCGATAAAACAAACTCATCACGGATCGCCAGCAAGGCGAGACGCATGCCCGCTTTGTAGCGAGAGTGGGCGCGCCCCGACACCAGCCCCAGGCTCCCGCACGGGACGACAACCGAGTTTTGAGGCGCGGCGACGCCGGCGCTTGTGCTTTGTCCGGCACGAGCGGGCGTGTGCCGATCCCTCGGCCCGAACCATCGGGAGCCGTCCGAACCAAGCGTCGGCGATGAGGTTGGGCTGACAATCGCAAATCACGCTGAGCGGCACAAACATCACTCATGGGCTACCGTGGCTCAGTCGGGGGAATCCGCCCGGCGAACCTGCGACGAACTGGAGGCTGAGATGGCGTACGTGATCGTCAACGACTTCGAGGGCGGTACGAAGGAGCAGTACGACGCCACCACCGCGGTGGTGCACCCGCCCGGTGACCTGCCCGCCGGTCAGACCCATCACTACGCCGGGCCGAGCGCGAACGGCTGGGTCGTCGTCGCGGTCTGGGAGTCGAAGGAGATCTGGGAGAAGTTCCGCGACGAGCGGTTTGCGAGTGGGGAGTTTGGGCCGACAAACCCCGCCCGTCGGCCCAAACCCCCCGGCATCTTCGGGTATCCGCCGGTATCTCGGCAGGCCGCGCGGCCCGCCGCTGTTGCCGGAGGCCGCGCGAAATGCCAGCAACCGCGGGGCTTTTTGCTAGGTTCCGCATGACGAGCCAGGTTGGTCGCCCCACCACTGAAAATCGAGGTGTCGGCGGTTCGAGTCCGCCTCTCGCCATCGCCTGGGCGGAATCTCCCACCCCGCCTGGGCTCAGGGCTGCGACTCCAGTCGACACGAGGCTCTATCGCATCCCCGACTTGCTGAACCGTGCGTCGAGCTCTGCAACCGGCGTCTTGACCGCCATCTCAGGTTCCTTTCGTTGAGAACGTAGGATCACTCATGGACACCCCCGACTGCCCCGAAGTCATCATGGTTGAGGCCCAATGAGGGGCCACGAGCCGGCGCGGCGTGGAGTTACGCTTCGAGAGGTCCGGGAAGGCGGGGCAGGCCGTCGTCGGGAATTGGCTCCCAAACGGCGGCGCTGGCAACATGCAGGCGACCCATCGGCCGTACCCCGGGGTCGCTGTCGAAGGATCCCATGCGAACGTTGATGGTCTCCGGGTTCTCCGGATGCTGTCCGAACAGCGCTGAGCCGCAGGTGCCGCAGAATGCCTTGTCGGCTCCGTCACCTGCGTTCCAGCGCCGGATGTGATCCTCGCCACTGACGATTCGAAAAGTCCCGGCGTTGGCGATAGCCGATGGCGAGGCGGCGGTGCCGGTTCGTCGTTGACAGCGGGTGCAGTGGCAGTATCCGGCGCGGGTCGGCGGCTCGGTGATCTCAAAGCGCACCGCGCCACAGTTGCAGCCGCCGGTCAGAGGCAGAGACGACTCAGGCACAGAGCCGATCGTACCATCAAACTGCAGCGGTAGGAGGCCGTTCGCTCCTTTGCCGCTCTATTCCAGCCACCCCAGGGCGCAGCTACCTTCCTATCGCGAGCGCGAGGTGCACAGCGGTGGCGATTCGGGTTCGCCGGCAACTGGCTCGCGGCGCTGGTACGCACGCGCGCTGGACATCGGCTGAAAAGCCCCGCGCTTATCGCAGACGGCAATCACGCCCGCGCCGACGCATACGTCTCGCTCGCCGTTATCGCCAGTGCCATCGCAATCGCGGCCGGTGCCCCGATCCTCGATCCATCGTCGGTCTCGCCATGACCGGGGTGATCCTGCGCATCACCCGCGAGAGCTGGCGCACGGTACACGGACACCCGCACCATCACTAGTAGTGCTCCGTTAGGTTGGTGGTGGGTGTAGGTGGTGGTCGGGCGGCAGCTCTCTGTGGCAGGTGGGGCAGGCTCCGTGCCAGCAGGCCAGGAGCTCTTGTAGCTCCCGGACGACCCCGAAGAGGGTCAGGCTGCCGCCCTGGTTGGAGGGCGCCGGGTTCGCTCCAGGGTGAGGAATGCGTGCGCGATGGAAACGAGGGTGACGTGGTGGTGCCAGCCGCGGTAGGTGCGGCCCTCGAAGTGATCGAGTCCGAGCGCGTCCTTGAGCTCGCGGTAGTCGTGCTCGATCCGCCAGCGCAGCTTCGCCAGTTTCACCAGTGTCTTCAGCGGTGTGTCGGGCGGGAGGTTGGAGAGCCAGTACTTGGTCGGCTCGTCCTTGCCGTCGGGCCACTCGCACAGCAGCCAGTTCACCTCGAGTTCCTCGCCGTTTCTGTTGGCGTTGTTGCGCAGGTGGATGTTCGCGGGGCGGACCCGCAGCGCCAAGAACCTCGAGGTCATGCTGCCGCGCGTCCCCTCCCGCCAAGTGACTATCTGAGCGGTCTGTTTGCCAGCGGCGAGAGCCAGCTGCCTCAGCGAAGAGGGAGCCTCGCGATAGCGCGGCTTGGGTGGACGCCCAGCGCCTTTCCACTCCGGGCGCTCGGGCTGGACCTGCTCGCTATAGGCGGAGGTGACACCCTTGACGTCCAACACGTACCGCAGCTCGCGCTTCTCGAGCTCCTCGCGGAACTCGGTGACATCACCGTACGCACCATCGCCGAGGATAACTCCCGGCTCGATCGCCCAGCCGATGAGCTCATCGATCATCCCGAGCGCCTGCCGCCATTTCTCGACGTGGTGCTCATCCTGCGGCAGCTTGGCTTTCTCACGCCGATCATGGTTGAACTCGCTGTCCTCGTCCCACTCCTGCGGTATGAACAGCCGCCAGTCAAGCGGACACGACGCCCGCTCTGACGCGGCGTTGATCGACACCCCGAGCTGACAGTTGCCGACCTTTCCGAGCGCGCCGGAATACTGGCGCGCGACCCCGACCGACATCTTCCCGAACTTCGGGAACCCGGTGTCGTCAACGATCCACGCCTCGGGCTCGATCTCGGTGCTCACTCGCTGCGCCAACGCCCTACGCACCGGCTGCCAATCCCACGGCGACTGGTTCACAAACTGCTGCAAGCACTGCTCGTCCCCGTCATCGAGCCTCCCGGCCATCGGCTCGATCGACTTGCGCTTGCCGTCCAGCATCAGCCCGCGCAGATACACCCCGCCCCAACGCCGCTGGTCCTTCCGGCGCATCGAGTCGAACATCTCCCCAGAGAACTCCTCCAGCCGCCCCCGCACACGCGCAAGCTCACCCAGCGAAAGACCAGCCACAGCCTGCATCTTGACCTCCCCAATCGACACCAGCATCGACGAGAGATTCGAGATCCCACCCCAAACACCTTTAACCTAACGGAGCACTACTAGTGCAGCGTTCCCGAAGTGGCTTATCGCGATCCGCGGCGTTAGCGATAGGTCGCTGGAACGTCGCTTTTCGTCGTGAGTGTCGCGCAAAGTTGCTGTGGGTGATGGGTGTGCGCCAGTGGCGATGGCGGTGGTGCTTGTAGAGATCGGGGTTTGCGTGCCTGGTCGGGTGTCGGTGTGGCCCAGGGGCCGTTTTAGCCTGGATCCACCGGCTGGCTGGTGGTGGGCGTGGTTTTGGCGGGTTTGGGTGGGGTTGGCGTCGTGTGGTGGGCGTCTGGTGTCTCGTCCGCTGATCTGACGCGGGTTGCGTTGCATTTCCGGGGCTCTTGAGTGTGTTTTCGCGCAGCGGTAACTCGTCTGGGTGGGACGGGCGGGGTTGTTCGTATCGTCGGCGTTGAGGGGTTTTGTTCAGGTGGGCGCGGGGAGCACTCGGATGCGGGTGAGCGCACTGGTGAAGTCGGTCTTCCACGGCCAGCGGGCGGGAAGATGAAGCGTCCACCGGCGGGCGGTGTGGGTCAGCCGGCCGGGGATCTGCAGTAGCCGGCGGCGGAGGGTGCGTGCGGTGCGGACGGTGTTGCCGGGCAGGCCGATTACCGTGGTCCATCGGTTCAGGTTGTGCGCGAGACAGGCGATCACGGTCCAGGCGCTGTTGGCGTTGAACTGGCCGGAGGGGAAGTGCGCGAGGGCTTGGTCTTTGAGGTCGCGGATCGTGAGCTCGACGACGGCGTGCTGGCGGTGCTCGGCCTCGACGAGGGTGATGTCCTCGGTACGGTTGGTCAGGAACGGGAAGTGCCACCAGTCGGGCCACAACTCGGCCTGTGCTCCCACGAGCCGGGTGCGTCTGACGATCATCCGCTTGGCGCCGTAGGTCGTTTCGGCGATCTGTGCCTTCCCGCCCTTGGGGTAGTCCTCCAGGGTCTGCCAGGCGGAATCGGGGATCGCCTGGATCTGTTCGGCCACGCCCTTCTGCATGCGGATGCTGATCGAGTAGACCCACCCGGCGTTCTCCAGGCGTTTCATCAGGGCGTTATTCCAGAACGCCGAGTCGGCGCGCAGGAGCTTCTCGCCACCAGCGCCCGCGCGAGCGACCCTCGCGATCAGCTCCTCAGCGAAACGCAGCACTCCACGGCTCGAGTTCGCCTTGCCCTTGCGCAGGCGGATGTGCAGCACCTCGCCCGTTCCAGCGCGGCTGGCGAGCAGCGGGTGATACCCGCGCTTTTTGGTGTATCCGAAGCCGGCGCCCTGCTTCTCGTGGCCGTAGATCTCACCGATGAAACTGTCGACGTCGACCACGAGCCGCTCCTTGCCCGGGCCGGCACCGGCCCGCCACGCGCGCTTGAGCGTCTCAGCGAGCAGCCGGTCGAGCTGGCGGACATTGCCCGAAGGTAAACGCCCGCAGGAACGTCCCCAATGTCGATGGCGCCGGAAGCCACCCGCCCAACAGCCGGCGCGTGCGCCCTGCGCGCAGCACATCGCAATCATCGATGCAATCGCCGCCGAGCAACATCGCGTAGATCAACGCCATCACCTTCCGCCCCGCGTTCGCGGCCCCCGGCCGATCACCACGAAGCGTCACCAGGCGGCCCGTGAGAGCCTCGATCCCGAGCCGCCCCGCGAGCGTCCCGACGAGCACGATCCCGGCGTCCGAGACGACCCGCTCATCGTCAAAGACGACCTCAACACCATCCAGTCCGACCGCCGCGTCAACATGCACCATCTGAGTGACCTCCTGATCCCGGGCCGCGACAGCCGCAATCTGTCACTACCAAGCCCGATCAGGAGGTCATTCTTCGCTCACCACCGGACAACACCGGTGGATCCAGGCTAAACGGGGCGGTGGCGGGAGGAGGTGTGCTGGCGGTCGCGGCCCGTCGTTGGTGGTGCCGTCTCGCGGCCGGTCCCAGGCGTGTCCGTGGCATACACATTTCGCTCCCTGCCAAAGCCAGAACTTCGGGGATGCTCGCGCGACATATCGTCCCCACTCGTCAATCTGACGAAGCCTCACCCATTTCCCGTCGTCAAAGCCGAACACGTTCTCGGTGTACAAGACTTGAAAGAGCTGACCTGGACCGATCGATCTCACCGACGACCCACCACGTCGTGCGAGAACGCCGCCGTTCGGAAACTCAACAACAGTCCACTTGGTTACGTAGTCGGGCTCGGCTTCCCAAGGCCGATACCACGCTACATAGCAGCGCTCTCCGGCCCGCTCGCCTCGCTGTCCGGTTTTACGAAACATCGCCGTTCCCCCAGGTTGAACCCACCGCCATCGATCCGACCGATCTCGGCATCATAGAGCGTGGGGCTGGGTGCGCTGACCACGCCCGTTCCGTACCCACCGTGTAGTCTCAGCGGCGAACGGCGACGTGGATCGTGGCGCTTTCGTGGCTTGCAAATGGGTAGCTGCCGTTGCGCACGGCGATCGCGCGGAACGCCCACCTGGTGCCGGTTCCAGGGTGAAGGCGTAGCGGTATCTCCACTGTCCGCGGCTGTTGGTGTCCACGAGCTGAAGCTCGCGCCACCGGCCGCCATATCCAGAGGTCGCGCCGCAACAGCGCTGAGGCGCCGATCGGGCGGTAGCGCACGCCGCGCAGCGCCAACGGGATCAGCGCCCGGATCACGAGCGCGTTGAAGATGATTGCGGAGAGGATCGCGCTTTCCGGCGCGTGAGACGGCCAACGGTGTGCCGCCCTCGCCGCCGATGCGGTCCAGCTGCACCTGCAGCTCCGGTGGCGGCGAGCCGCCTTCAGTCTTGACGAGCTCGATGATCGCGTCGCCGGCGCCCTTGCGTAGCTGCTGGCCGTCGATGTCAACGCCGCTCATACGTGTCTGCGCGGTGAACGGCACGAACTCGGCGTGCATCAGAGGTCACGCGTGTGCCGCCAGTCACCGCGCTGCGGTCCCCGCCGGACTCGCGGATTACGGGAGCCGACTCGCCCGTGATCGCCGACTCATCGACCGTCGCGATGCCCTCGATGACGGTGCCGTCACCGGGGATCAGCTCGCCCGCTGGGACGACCACGACATCGCCGCGTCAGCTCCGAGGCTGCCTTGGTCGAGCCGTCGCGCATCCGCGCCACGGTCTCCTTGCGCATCGCTCGCAGCGTCTCCGCCTGGGCGCGCCCGCGGCCCTCCGCGAACGCCTCGGCCATGTTCGCGAACACGACGGTCAGCCACAGCCAGATCGAGATCGCGAACGTGAACCACGCCGGCTCCTTGCCGCCGAGAGATTCACCGCCTCCCAACTGGATGAACCACGTCACGGTCGTGATCAGCGCGCCGATCTCCACGACGAACATCACAGGGTTGCGGATCTGCACGCGCGGATCGAGCTTCTTGAAGCTGTCGATCAGCGCGCACACGACGATGTCACGCTGGAAGAGCGAGATCGCCTTACGTTCGTGGCTGCAAACGTGCGCAGACATCAGCTCGTGCCTCCAGTCAGACGGTCGAGTGCTAGGTTCAGCTCGAGCACATTCACACCTTCTTCGCCGTAGAAGCCGAGCCCGCGACCGGATGTGTACTTCCCGATCAGACCATCGACGGTCGCCAGTGACAGATGGCGGATCGCGGCGATGCGGTGCGCTTGAATCCCCGCATTGGCCTTTGAGATTTCAGGGTCAAAGCCGGAGGCCGAGCTGTTGACCGCGTCAACCGGGATCTTCGCCACGGTCAGCCCGGGGTCATATTCGGTCTTGGCGGTCGGACTCTTGTTCAGTTCGAGGTAGGCCTTGATGTTTTCTTCGTCGGCTTCCTTGGTCTTCACGCTGTTAGGCCCGTGATTTGAGAACGCGCTCGCCGCCGCGTTGTCAGTGCCGCCTTCGGTGGCGGACGGACGCGACTGGAAGTAGCGCGGGTCGGGTTCGGTGACCACTACGCCTTTCACTTCCTTCGGCTTGCCGTTCTTTTCGAGCACCGGCGTCCCGAAGTTCTGGCCGATCAGCTTCGAGCCGACGAGCTTCCGCTATCAGCCCGAGCAGGCAGAGAACCTCGGGTGGAAGTCTTACCGCGAGGCGGTGGCCATCGCGGGAGAGCACGGCGTCCCACTAACGGAGCGGCCGTGGTGCGACTTGTAGGGCGGCGGGAGGCCGTTCGCTCCCGTAATAAAAGGCCAGCCGCCGCCCTACAAGCAACCTGGACGCCATGATGATCTACGTCAACTGCGATGCGTCCTATCGAGGGGCTGGGCCGGACTCGCATACGTCGGCGAGGATCTTGAAAGCCGAAGCCAGGCCGTGGAATGCAAGTCGAGCACGGAGGCGGAGCTCCGAGCCGTCCTGCTGGCGATGACCGCCGCCGAGAAGGCGCAGCCTTCCCCACGTCATCTTCAGGACCGATTGCGAGTCCACCGCGCGACCGCACCGCGGCGAGAGTGAGCCGCTGCGACCGCTGCGACCAAGCAGCCGGCTATCTGGCCCGGCATCCGGGATGGGCAATCGCACAGATCTCCCGCGCCGAGAACGGGCTCGCCAACGCGCTCGCGCGCCAGGCACGCCGATCCCGCGACGAGGTGACAGTCAACGTGGACACCAGCATCGCCACGGCATTGATCGAGCGCGCCGGCATAAAGGAAGCCAGTGATGGGGCGCTGGCGCGTAGCGCCCGGCAAAACCTCATCGAGCGTGAATGCCGCGCTGACCACTGCGCTGCTGAAGCTCGCCGCCGACACCCCGAGCCACACGATCTGACGGGGAAAACTTTCGCCGTCGGTCAATGCCGGGCGCGACTCTAAACGACTTGACGCCCAGGCCGTGAGCGCACGGCGATGCCGGTGCGGGGAGCCCGTCGCGGCGGCTACAGTGCAGGCTGAGCCGTAGTGGCCCAACCCCTACTGAGGCGCTAGGATCGTGGTCCCGGCGAGATAGCTCAGTCCGGTAGAGCACTCGACTGAAAATCGAGGTGTCGGCGGTTCGAGTCCGCCTCTCGCCACTAAAAAGTCCTGGAAATCCGGCTATTTCTGTAAGCGTTCAGTGGGTTGGGGTTAGGCTAGTGCTGGTGTGAGCTGGTCGTGGGTTGAGGTGTGTGTGACTTCGGTGAGGTAGGCGAAGAGTGAGCGGTGTTGCAGGCGGCAGCTGATTGCTGCGGAGAGCAGCCGCTCGGTTGTGAGTGCTCCTTGCTCGCAGTGGCTGCCTTGGGAGAGCTTGCGGTAGATGACGGGCGTGGCGTAGGCCGCGCTCGGCGCGGACCGAGGCGTAGCTCCGCTGGCTGCGGATGTTATGCGGCGATCACCTCCTCGGCGTCGACGGTCGCCGTTGGGCCGGGGTCCTCGCGTAGCCGCCGGCGTAGCCGCTCGATCTCCGCGACGGTCTTGGGGTTCATCTTCACTCCACGCCAGCCGCGGCTGGAGAGCTCGAGTACGGCCCAGATCAGGGACAATGCTGAGGTCTCGCCGGGGAACCGGCCGATGACCTTGGTGCGCCGGCGGACCTCAACGAACGTCCTCTCCAGGAGATTCGTCGTGCGAATCCGCTTGCGGTGGGCGGACGGGAACTTGCAGATGGGTGACGAGCGCGGGGAGGTCCGTTTCGATGACGGCCATCGCCCAGGGGTAGCTGGTTTTGTAGTCGGCGATCATGCCCTGCAGCTCGCGGGTGGCCTCGCCCGGGGAGCGGGCGTCGTCGAATGCTTTCCACCAGCGCGCCTTGACCTCTTGGTGGTGGCGCTCGGGGAGCTTGCCGGTGACGTTCCTGAGTGCGTGGACGGTGCAGCGCTGCTCCAACGCTGTGGGCCAGAGCTCCCGCGTCGCCTTCCAGATCCCGGGTGCTCCGTCGGCGATCACGAGCGCCGCGCCCGCAGGCCTCGGCGATCATGTCCCGCCGAAGGCAAGCCAGCTGTCATAGCTCTCACGGCTTCCCAGAGCCAGTCCGAGGAGACCTTGCGCCCTCCAGCGTCACGCCCCAGCACACCAGACGCCCTCCGCGGCGTGTCGTCGGGTGCAGCTTCAGATAGATCGCGTCCAAGAAGCAGTACACGATGTCGTGCTGCTCAAGCGCTCGCCGGCACCACTGGCGGTATCGCTCCCGGTGTCCTCGCAAATCCTGGACACCGTGCTCTTGACGCGATCGGCTCCTCGAAGACTTCCTGGAGCGCGGCCTCCACATCACGCGTCGAGAGTCCCCGAAGGAAGCTGCTGATCACCAAGACTCCAGCGCGTGCGTCCGCGTGACGCCCTTGCCGAGACCCACTCTCGAACCCCAGCTTGCTCGCGTTGCGAACCCGCGACGCTCCAACGTCACCGAGCCGCTCGTCGTCTTCACCGTCTTGGTTCGTGGCCATTGCGTGACTGACCGTCATACCAGCGCGCTCATAGCGCCGCGCCGAGGAACTCCGTGACCTCGTCCTCGAGCACCTGCTGCAAGATCAGCCGTGCTCCCAGCCGCCCAACCGTCTCGATCGTCTTGCTCCTCGCCGACACCGGCCAGACCTCATCCAGTTCAGAGCGAAACCTCTCGCTCGCTACCTTCTCCATGCGCGTACCTCCATCGCTTGGTCTTCTCAACAAGCAGCTACGCCCGCAACATCAAATCCCCCCTCATGAGACGCGACTCGGCGCGGTTGTTGGTCGGCTCAACCCCCTCATGAGAAGCGAAGGTCCACAAGGCTGGCTAGGCCTTGATCAGGTTGCGGGCGAGCCCGCGGTGGTAGCGGGTCCGCGTCGACTTGCGCTTTCCCGCCTGGCAGAGCACTCGCAGTTCGCGCTCGAGCGGATCGACCTCTAGGCGCAGGCGGTAGCGGTCACCCGAGCGCTGGAACGCGCGCCAGGCCTCGAACACCTTCTCGGCGATCCGTAGGCAGGCCTCGCCGAACTCGCTTTGGTGGGCGAGCGGGCTCTCGGCGTGGAAACGGAAGTCGCGCACCAGGTGCGACCAGCAGACTTGGCGGCGGGCGGGATCGAGATGGTCATATGCCCACCAGCGATCACGGGAGATGATCGCCTGGCCGCGTGCGGCGAATATGCGCTGGCAGGCGTCTTTGACGGGCGCGAGGTTCTGCCCGACTAGGGCTTGGAGGAGTTGCGGGTCGACGAGGTCCCAATAGCGGGGGTTCTCCCCGCCGAGTCGTAGTGGTGGCTCGGTGACGGCGTGCAGCTTCTGGGCGATCTGCCAGCGGATGGCGAGCACTGGGATGATGTCGGGGCCGTCGAGGCCGATGGTGCTGAGGTCGTGGGCAGCTATCTCTTCGATCTCATCGCCTCCGGCCTCAACGGGAGCGACCTCGACGACGAGGGTCATGAAGGGCTTGGTGCGGAATGCGACTTTCACTCGGATCCTGCTGACGTGTGGGCGCAGTTCCAGAGGTTGGGGCTCGTTGCGCTCGAAGGAGAACTCTTCGTAGTCGTCCGTGAGAGAGGCATCGAGGTGCGCGAGCAGGGACTCGGGGTCGCCGCGCAGAACGAGATCGACACCACCCGTGACGCGCGCCTTCTCGCCGGCTCGCAGCTCTATCGCCACGCCGCCTCTGGTGACGAACACTACGGACCCGTCATCGTCAACTGCGCGTCGCAGTGCGCCGGCCAGCATCATCGAGGCAACCCTGAGGTTCAGGCGTCGCACCGGCTGCCCCAAAACGTCTACTTTCAAGCACGTCAAGCCCCGGAGCGCTGCGGCCCCAGCGTCGGGCCAGGCGTCGAGCTGGAGCTTGACGGCGCTCGGGCATGGGCGATCAGGCACGACTGGATTCTCGACTGGGACCCTGAGCGGCTCATGTTGCGAGCCGCGACTACCATCGGCCGCTGCACCGGCTCCTCGAGGCGCACGCCGAATGCGACGGCTACAAGGCGTTGCCGCCAGCGTAGCGGTTCGTGCGCCCCGGAACGGAGGAGCTCGACCCGGACGCCTCCGGGGTTCCCGATCGGGATAATCCGCTGACCGCTAGGGCTATCTCGCGAAGAATATCCCGAACGGGAGTATTGCTCTAAAATCCTCGCTTTCTGCTACAGTATATCCCGATCGGGATAATGTCTGTGAAGCTAAATATCACGAGCCCTGCCGAGTTAGGTGCCGCCTTGCGCGAGGCGCGCCGCCTGCGCGGGTTGCGGTTGGAGGACGCCGCCGCCGGTGCCGGCGTGGGCGTGCGCTTCCTCAGCGTGCTAGATGTTGTGCCCGGTGACGTCCCGAACGCGGTGGCGGGGTGGCCGGTTGCCGAGCGCTGAGTGGGTGCGGCGCTCGTTGTAGTGGTTGATCCAGTGTGGCAGGGCTTGTGCGCGGGCGTCGGATGAGGCGTATTGGAGTGCGTAGGCCCACTCCCGCGTGAGGGTCTGGTGGAAGCGCTCGACCTTGCCGTTGGTCCTGGGCGTGTAGGGCCGTGTACGAAGGTGACCGATCGCTCGCCGCCAGAGCAACTGTTTGAAGCTCCTGCTCTTGGTGTAGGCGAACGCGTTGTCGGTCATGATTCGCTCGCAGACGATCCCCTGCTCCAAAAACCAGTCGAGCGCGCGACGCGTGAACGCGGTGACCGTGGCAGCGGTCTCGTCCTTGTGGATCTCCGAGTAGGCCAGCCTTGAGCAGTCATCGACGATCGAATGCACGTACTCCCAGCCGACCCTTCTTGAGCGTTTGGTGCGATCGCCGGTCACGGCGTGCCCGGGCTCGGTGAACTTCCCGAGCTTCTTGACGTCCATGTGCAACAGGTTGCCGGGACACGGCCACTCGTAGCGGATGACCGCGGGAGCCTCCGGTCGTGGTAGGCGTGAGCAGCCGCCACGGCGCAGCACCTGATGGATCGTCGAATGGGGTCTTGCGATGTCAGTCTCGTCCGCGAGCCGCCGCGGGCTCCAGCCGGTGCGCTGACGCCGCTCACAGATCCGCGCGGCCTCCCCGGCCGGCACCTGGTTCGGGCTTCGGTGCGGTCGCGAACAGCGGTCTTCCAAGCAGGCGAGCGTGACGCGATCAGGCTCATCCGCTTCGCGCCAGCGACGCACCCACTCCCAGCACGTCGACTTCGCCACATTGCAGGCATCCGCTGCCGCCTGCAGCGTGAATCCGTCCTCCTCGACCAGCAGCACCAAGCGGAGCCTGCCGATCATGGTCAGTGGAGCGTTAGCGTGTTGCATTCCGGGCCTCCGAGACGGTCGTGAGCTTTGACACCCACAGCCTCTCGGTAGGCCCGGACCTACCTCACACCGTTCGCAACGTCCCTGGGCACGTCAGCTAGAGCGCGGCAAGCCGACCTCCCGACTCGGGAAGACATTGCGCGTGGCCTCCTCGCTCGGTCTGCGCATCTCGATCGAGGACCCGGATGGCCGACCGCACGCTTGAGGTCTGGTGCTTCGACGAGCACGCTGGGATGCTCAGTGACAGGCCTAACGGCCTCGCGTTCACCTACGTCGAGAGCTGGCGTGCGGCGAGGTGCCCACCGCTATCGCATTCGCTGCCGCTAGACGGCTCCTACACAATCGCTGCCGTCGACGCGTTCTTCGGCGGCCTACTGCCCGAGGAGGCTCCCCGCGACATCGCCGCCCGCAACCTCGGGGTGAGCGCCGACAACGACTTTGCACTGCTCGCCGCCCTCGGCGGTGACACTGCGGGAGCCGAGGTTGTCCCACCTGGCGTAGAACTTGAAGTGGCGGTCCTCCCGCCTCGTCCGCTCCTGTTGGGAGCGTTCAGGGCGATCGAGACCATCGAGATCAGGAGGAACCGCCATGAAGAAGGTACATGCTGGACAGGTCGCGTCCGTGCCCGAGGATGCCCGAGCGCCAGGTCTGCCCGACCGGGTGCAGGTCGCACTCGGGGAGCTGGTCGGGGCGGCGAGGGAGGGATTGCTCGCGATGTCAGTCGGTGTCGGGCTTGGTGTGCTGCACGAGCTGATGGATGAGGAGGTCCAGGAGGTCTGCGGGTCCCGCGGCAAGCACGATCCTGAGCGCTCTGCCTACCGGCACGGCAGCGACGAGGGAGAGGTCACTCTCGGCTCGCGGAGGGTCGTGGTCGAGCGCCCGCGGATGCGCGCCAAGGACGAGGGCGGCGAGGTGGCGCTCTCGACATACGAGCACTTCAGCAGTCGCGACCCGTTGAGCGCGGTGGTGCTCGAGCGGATGCTCGCCGGTGTCTCCACCAGACGCTTCCCTCGCACCCAGGAGCCCGTCGGCGAGGATGTCGAGACCAAGGCGCGCTCCACGTCGAAGTCCTCGATCTCCCGCTCGTTCGTGGCGCGTACCGCACAGACTCTCGCCGAGCTTATGGGACGCCGTCTTGATGATGTGCGCCTGGCGGTGCTGATGCTCGACGGGATCGTCTTGAAGGACCACACCAACGTCGTGGCGTTGGGGATCACCACCGAGGGCGTGAAGATCCCACTCGGGTTGTGGGAGGGATCAACGGAGAACAAGACGATCGTCACCGCGCTGCTGGCCGATCTCGTCGATCGTGGCCTTGACGTCAACCAGGGCGTCCTGGTCGTGATCGATGGCTCCAAGGCCCTCAGAGCCGCCGTTCGTGCCGTCCTCGGTGATCGTATCCCGGTGCAGCGCTGCGTCCGTCACAAGGAACGAAACGTGCTGGAGCACCTACCCGAGCGTGACCGTCCCGGTGTCAAGCACCGGTTGCGCCGCGCCTGGGCACGCGATGATCACGACAAGGCCCTGAGCGAACTGCAAGCGCTCGCGGACGAGCTGGAGCGCTCACACCCCGGTGGCGCCGCGTCACTCAGAGAGGGAATGAAGGAGACGCTCACCGTCACCCGTCTCGGTGTTCGTGGCGCGCTGAAGCGCACCCTGGAGAGCACCAACCCGTGCGAGTCGATGATCGAGTGCGTCAGGCGCAGCTCGCGCAACGTCAAGCGCTGGCAATCCGGCGAGATGTGCCTACGCTGGACCGCCGCCGGGATGCTCGAGGCCGAGCGACAGTTCCGACGGATCGTCGGTCACGCCGACCTCGCCAAGCTCGCGCTCGCCGTCGAAGCAGAGATCGCTCCACTCACCGTCACTCACGCAATCAAGGAGACCGCTACCCTCGTCAGCGCCTGAACATTCACACCCGGGCCGCCACAGAAGTTCCACGCCGACCGGGACATCCTCCGGGAGCCGTCAGCTTGCTCGCACCGGGCGAGCGGCCAGCGCCCGTCGGTCGGGACGTCCAGTGGCTCGGGGAGAGCGAACTCGCGAAGCTGATCGACGAACTGCCAAGCCGTCCCCTGCATGCCGATGCGGACGGCGAGTATCGCCTCTCACTAGCCGGCGCACAAGACAAGCTCCCCGTGGTCCTCGGCGCCGACGGGCAGATCGGCCTCACGAAGGGTCGCACCCCGTCTACTCACATACTCAAGACCCCGATCGCTGGCCACGATGGGACGATCGCCAACGAGGCGCTATGCCCTGCGATCGGCAGGATCCTCGGGATCGAGACGGTGCGCACCTCACCACGACGGGTCGCGGGCCGTGAATTCCTGCTCGTCGAGCGCTACGACCGCGAACACGCCGAGGATGCCGTGCGACGACTACACCAGGAGGACTTTTGTCAGGCGCTCGGGATCTCCGCGCGACGCAAGTACCAGAACGAGGGTGGCCCCGGGCTCGTGGACTGCTTCGCGCTATTGCGGGAAGCCGTGGCCGTCCCGGCTCGCGAGGCGCTCAAGCTGCTCGACACGGTCGTGCTCAGCTTCCTGATCGGCAACAACGACGCGCACGGCAAGAACTACTCCCTGCTGTACCTCCCCGACTCTCCAAAGGCGACGCTCGCCCCCGCGTATGACCTCCTGAGCACAGTCGTCTATCCGGGGCTGTCGCGGAAGCTGGCGATGAGCATCGGCGGCGAGTACCGTCCCGACTACGTCCAGCCACGCCACCTCAACCAGCTCCTGGAGCAAGCCGGCCTCGGACCAGCCGCGGCGCGACGACGAATACGAGCGCTCGCAGACGCATCTCCCTCAGCCGCCCACCAGGCCAGCGCCTCCCTCGCCGAGGAAGGATGGGCTGCCCCCGTTCTGACGCGGATCGTCGAGACCGTCGAGAAACGCGCCTCGCGGATGATGGAGATCGCCGCACCCGCGCCGGTCCGCGTTCGCGCGGGGTGAGAACGTCTCAAATTGGTACGGGGAGGCTGCGTGGCAAACGCACCAGTTCCGTCTGACCATAGGCAGTTTTCCGTTCAACCATGCGGTTTCTGGCCGCGCGTGATGCAGCCGGGAAGAGCCGCCAGGAGGGCTATCTTGCGCGCCGCGTCCTTTTCACGTCCTTTTCCTCGAGGGTGGTTGAGGGTTTGCGGGGCAGCGAAGCGGCGATCCCACTGTGCTTGGTTCAGGCCGCTCCCTCCAGCGACACCGACCCGGCAGGAGACGCGTTTGGCCACAAGGTAGGACGATCCCAAGTATGGTCTGACGAATGAGCACCTGCGCCCGCCTCCCTGGTGCTGAGTTGTCATCGGCCTCCATCCGTCCGTGGTCCGTCCGCCCCGACATCCGCGGCGCCTGATCGATCCTGCTGCCGGGGGAGACAGCGTGAGTACGTTTGGCATCGGGATCGGAGGCAACCTGCTCGCCAGCCTCACTTGGCACTTCGTAGAGCCGTTCCTCAACGAAAAGCAGGCTGCGGCGGCGGTCGAAAAGGCCGTACATGACGCCTTCGAGGCTGAAGTGAACCGTCTGGCGGCCGCGGCTTCGGCAGACCCCACGCACGTCATGCAAGTGCTGGATTACGCCCTGCCCCCTGATTTATCCCAAATCGTGGCTGACTATGCCGCCGTGTTCGATACGGCCACCACAATCAGCCCCGAGAATGATGATGTAGTGCAGGGCCTCGTCGGTCGTTTAGAGACGGCCGGGCTCGACCTCGCGACGCTCCCGATCGACCTCGGCGAGCTTTTGGGGGCTGTGCCTGTCGCGGCTCGACGGCGTCTCCAAAGCACTGCAATGAAACCGGATTCGCCTCTTTATAACCGCGTATCACTGTCGCAGATAGGTCGGATACGCGAGCGACTGGACTATCTCTGCGCCCGTCTCGACCTCCCCACGCCAAGCACGAGCGCACCGGCCATCGCACCAGCCGAGCACGATCAGCAACTCCGCCAGTACGTCTCCGGCTCGCGCCGCCTGACCTATAGAGATATGATCGAGACAGCCGATCTGCTCGTTCCCTTCGGCTGGAAGGGCCAGGCCTTCGCGGCCGGGGAGACCCTGACGGACCAGATCGTTCACGGAATGATCGACGGTGAGCGACTGCTCGTCGTCTCGCCGCCGGGCTTTGGCAAGTCACTGCTGACCATGCTCCTGACGTATGACCCGCCGCCGTCGGCTGCGGAGATCTCGATCGTTCGGCTCGACCTGTACGACCTCCGTCACCTGCGGGGCGATGCCGACTTCGGGAGCCTGCAATGGCTGGAGGCCAACGACCTCTCGCTGGCGCCCGGCGTCTGCATGGTTCTCGACTCCATCGACGAGTTTTTCGAGGGGGCCGACCATGCGCTGATCGCTGATGTCTTGGGAAGGCCTCTGTTCGCAAGGGCTCAACTTGCGACCTGCCGCAGCGCGTTCTATGCGCAGAACGTACTCGGTTCTCGCTTCGCGGAATCTCGTCGCATCGTCGAGATCGAGAACTGGAGCCCCGATGAGGTTCGGAGGTTCGTGCAGGTGTACATGCGGATAGCCGCGTCGCGCCGGCAGATCCCTCAGCATGACCACGAGGAGATCGCCCGGCGAGTCGCGGAAGATCTGGTCAGTGAGTCGCGGACGGCCCTCGCGAGCTCTCCCCTTCGCATCGTGATGGCGCTGGAACTGGTCGACGACGAGCATCCGTGGGTCGGCACGCTCGAGGACGTTCTCAGCCTGTACAGACGACACAGCAACGCGGTCTTGCATCGCGAGGCCGCGAAACCGGGCGTGCGGCTTACGGCCGACCGGATGGCGGAGCTCCTCTCGGATGTGGCGATGCATTTCTTTGACGACATCGACCCAGGGGTCGAACCGGTGCCGTTTACCAACAACGAACTGCGAGCCGCGCTCGCCTTGGTAACGCCCGGCAGCGCGGTCGCGGCCCAGACCCTGGTGGAGCACAGCCTGCTCGACGTTCGCCCGGATGGCCATCTCGCCTTCGCCCACCGCACGATCCACGACTACTTCATCGCCGCGCGCCTGTTCGCGGCGATCGAGGGCGGCGCTGACGACGTATTCTGGTTCTTCACGCGCCTGAGCTCGCCCGTCGTCTCTGAGTTCTTCAAGGAGTACATCGCCGGTGCCCGACGAGCCCATCCCGACCTGCTGCGACGCATCGCCCAGCGCATGCTCACGGCTCTGGAGAGCGCTTCGGCGCGTCGCTTGTCGCCCCGCGACCGCCTCGCCGTCGGGCAACTCCTCTACTTCTTGGGCGTTACCGGCAACGACCAAGCGATCGCCTATCTCGAGCACCGGTTGGACCAGGAGGAGCACCCGTGGTTTCGGCGTTCGATCGTCATCGGTCTCGCGTTTGCCGGCCGTCACGAGCCTCTGTGCGCATACATCGATGCGCTTCGCGAGGAGCGGCGCGATTCCCCTCCGCACTCCCTGAACGAGGCGAACCTCGGCTTCCACTACTCGTTTTTCGGCGACCAGCCGCTGGACCCCGCGCAGCCGGATCGCAACGCCGAAACAGGGCGCTACGAGCAGACCGTTACCAGTCTGATTTACCAGATACAGCGTCCCGTTACGAGCGGCTCCTGGCTGATCGACCTGTATACCCTGATTGACCTATGGCAGAACGTCGACCCCGCGGCACACCGGTGTGTCGAGACAAGCATCGCCAAGAGTCGCGATCGTCTGACCGAGGCTTTGGGACGCCTGTCCGCGGATCCCGCGGTCCACGTGTCCCCCGACTTGCCCGCCCTGCGGTCCTTGCTCGCCGCGGCTCCCGCGCCCCCGTGATCCAAGCGTCGTCGGGTCTCTCCGCCAGGCGATCGTTGCTTGCCGCGGGCCCAGCCCCACGATCCACGTGTCGCCCGGTTCGTCCGGCGCGATACATGCCTTCGGAGCCTCCGTGATATAGGATCAACCGATGGGCGTCAACATCATAAAGATCGACCAAGAGCAACGTTTAGAGTTTGCTCACGAGAACATCGCAGGGTTCCTGCTGCCCGAGACCGGACACGCATCGGCATCTGTGGGGATCATCCCGCCGCGCGGAGCGCAACGTCATCACAAGCAACAACGACCCGACGGGGGAGTGGAGAACATCTTCATCTTTCGCGGTACGTTCACAGTGGAGCCTCCAATGTCCGCGCTGGAGCGGCACAACTGTGAGATCGATGGGCCGGTGTTCGTGCAGGTGCCGTCTGACACGCCGTTCTCGATCCGCAACCTCGCCGACCAGCCGGTGTGGTTCTACACGGTGTTCGCGCCTCCGTTTCGCCCCGGGGAGATCGAATTCCTCGGCGACGGCGGATAGCGCGTGGCGATGCGTGACGTCGCGCTCGTGACCGGTGCTCACGGTGGGCTGGGGAGGGCGCTCACAGCAAGCCTTGCTCAGGCGGGCGTCGACGTCGTCGGCGTGTGTCGCCCAGGTCAGGGAGGAGAGAGCGATCACCCCACAATCTCTGTCGATCTTCTCGACCCAGACGCCGCGCGGCGTGTACACGCGGCGGTTCGCGCACGACACGAGAGGGTGACAATCCTCGTCAACAACGCGGGAGCGCACGCCAACAGCGTGAGATCTGCCGGGAGGGGCGCGAGGCCGGGCGGGGATGAGGCGAGCCCCGCTGGGGAGGATGCGCTCTTCGATCTCCATTGGCGTGCTCCACGCGACCTGGTGGCCGCTTTCGAGGAGGATCTGCGTCAGGCGGGAGGCGCGGTGGTGAATGTGAGCTCGACAAACGCCTTTCGTCTCGACCCCGGGATTGCCGCGTATGCGGCGAGTAAGCTTGCGCTGTGTCACCTGACCCGCCTGCAAGCACGCCAACTTGCCCCAGACGTACGTGTGAACGCGGTGCTGCCCGGTCTCATTGACGCCGGGATGACCAGGCGAGCGCCCCCGTCCGTCGTGAGCAGCCTTTTGGAAGACGTTCCGTTCGCGCGGCTGGGGACCCCGGAGGAGGTCGCCTCGGTGGTGATGTTTCTGGTCGGACGCGACGCGTCGTACGTAACGGGCCAGCTCCTCGAGGTGGACGGCGGTCAGATGCTGGGCGGCCGTGCGCTGTAAGGGCTCACAACCGAGCAAATGCCGGATGTCTGCACGTGAGATTCGCATGGACACAGGCTTTGGTTGTGATCGAGACCAGCGGATGGAGTCGAGGGCCCCAGCGTGAGCATGATCGTCGTTTATCACTCCGACGAAGGCCACATTCGGTGCCTTGCGGAGGCCATCGCGGACGCCGCCCGCACGCATCTTCCGGACGTAACGCTGAGCTCCGTCCAAGACGTCGATGTCCGGTGCCTTCCGGAGTTCGACGCGATCGTACTGGGGTGTCCAACGCGTTTCGGGACGATCAGCGCGCGAATGAAGGAGTTCCTCGAGGGGAGCCTCGACATATGGGTCGCGGGCGAGTTGCAGGGTCGAGTCGGCGCCGCGTTCACCGCGGGAGGTGGTCGCTGTGGCGACAAGATGGGCACCCTGCGGGCGCTGCACCACTGGTACTTCATGCACGGGATGTGCGTCCTTGGTTATCCACGATCGCCGCTGGACCGCGACAACTTCTTGGGCTTGGCGGCGAAGAACCTCAGCATAGAGCGGGACCGAAGATTCTACGAGGATCAGGAGCTCGAACGTGCCTGTGAGTGGGGATCGTATTTGGGAGCGGCCATGGCTCGCATACCTCGTCTGCCCATGCTGACGTCCACCGTCTCCACTCCATGAAAGTGCCGCCCTGGTTTGCCTTGAACGCCGACCCCAGCCGGCTGCGCGATGCCTTGTGCGACGATGAGTTCGCTGCGGATCTGCGGGCGTTGACTCTCGCTCGGGGGGAGCCGAAAGCCGGCTCTTATGTGCACGACAACGGATTTCGCAAGATCGTGCTGGCCACCGGAGACGGCGAGGCCGCGAAGCTGACCATCCATCACTGGGCGAGCGATGGCTGCCGGCCGCGCGGAAATGTGCACAATCACAGGTGGGATTTTGTGTCTGTGATCGCCTGTGGCCGACTGGTGAGCGTGGATTGGCGTGACGACCCCGGGGGAGAGCTGTTCAAGCGTTACCGATATCAGTCTCCGGGGGTGGGAACCGATTACGCGCTCGTCGAGGATGGCGCCGCCCGAATCAAAGCCGCGTCGGAGATCGAGTGGCCGACGGGGTCCGCCTACTTTCAACCACATAGCGTGCTCCATCAAGCATGGGGCGACCCTGGAACAGTGACAGTCGTGGCCCAGGGTCCCGTGGCGCAAACGAAGACCACGGTGTTGACCGCTCGTGAGCTGGCATCCGGTGCGCACGGAACCACGGCGCTGACGCGCGAGGAGCTGCACGACAGTCTCGACACGCTGTCGCGGGCGCTGGCGGCGCTTGGGCATGTCTGACGTGTGGACCGAGCGGCAGCTGGCTCGCTATGGGGACGGCGATGTGGTCGCGGATTATCTCGCGGAGAAATATCATCGGAAGCGATTCGAGGTGGCCCTCGGGTTGCTGGGCGCGCCGGTGGACTCCTCCCGTTCGGCGCTTCTGGACGTCGGTGCGGGATCTCCGGCGTTCTCGCTGGCGGCCAGAGAGCGCGGGTGGACACCGACCGCGGTCGATGCGTCGGAGGTGCAGCGCGACGTATTCGATCGGGCGGGACTGCCGCTCATCGTGGCAGACGTGGCCGACGCCATTCCCCTCGGAGACGCGACGGCCTCGGCGCTGTTCGCCGGAGAGCTGATAGAGCATCTCCTGGATCCGGCCGCCTTCTTGGACGAATGCTCGCGAGTGCTGGCGCCGGGAGGCGTGCTCGTAGTCACGACTCCCAACCTTGCCGAGCTGCAATCGCGAGCTCGCTTCTTGGCCGGCCGGTCGCCACGTCACGTCGACCCCCTCCACGAGTATCTCAAACTGCACGTTCGTCCTTTTACTCCCGACATGCTGAGGCGAGTGTTGGCGCGCAGTGGATTTCGAGTCGAGCGGCTCAGGTCGAACTACGTGGTCTGGCGCAGGCACGGCCGCAAGCGCTGGCGATCCCGGGCGTTGGCGCAACTGTTGCCGACAGTCGGCGGAAGCTTGATCGTACGAGCCAGGCGCGCATGACTGGAACTGCTGAGCGCTGTGACGGAGGGGCGCTGTGAGCGGCATGACTGCGCCGTTGGGTGTCGCGGTAGAGCGGGTGCGATGAGCATCGATGCGTGTGAAGCGTGGTTTGCCGAGGCGCTGCGCCGGCTCAGTCCACCGATAGTCGGCTTTGGCGTCGGCGGCTCCCGCGGGTGGGGCGTCGGCGATGCGGTGTCCGACCTCGACCTGTTCGCGGTAGTCGACGGTTGTGACGCGGTGACGTTCGCGGTCAACGACCTCGCTGCGCTCGTGCCTCCCGGCCTCATGAGCGTGGGTCAGACGCGCACCGTGCGTGCGCATGGAGTCGCCGTGTCCTTTCTGTGCTCACCTCCCCTGAAGGTGGAGGTGTTCGTCACTCCTCTCGGGGCAGTCGACTCCTGGCTGTCGCCGTCCACGATACAACCGATGTACGATCCGCATGGACACCTTGCGGCCGCTATACGCGCGGACCCCCGTCGACGGGCGCGGAGCATCGACGACGCGCTGCACGATCTCGCCTCTGACTTGTTTCACACACGGAAGTGCGCGGTGCGGAAAAGTTACGGTGCGATGCCCTTTGTCTTGACAGCCGTCTGTCTTTCCGCCGCGCGCGTGACCGCCTTACGCGCGGGAGAGTCACTCGACTCCAGCAAGGTTGCGGAGTGGTGGACACAGACAGAGCCCCGCCTTGCTGCAGGACTCTGGAGCGCGGTGCAAGGCTGTTCGGTGGCTGTCCATGCAGCAATAGCACGAGGAGTATCCGAGCGGGCCATAGATGGTCTGAGCAATGACGTCCCCGTGGTGACGTTGATCCGTGGATTACTCGATGAGTTCGAGAAGCTCGAGGGGTGACATGTCATTCGTTCGGCGAGAAAGGCCGACTCCGCATAGCGGCCAGCGAGCCCGGAGGCGCCAGCACAACAAAATCAGCTAAGGCAGGGCGGACTTTTCAGGCCGGCCGGAAACGGCCGGATGAAAACGTCGCGTCCCTGCCCGCCTCGAACTCCTGCACGAGCGCCTCGTAGGTTTTGCGCAATCCGTCCTCGAGCGAGACCTCCGGGTGCCAGCCGAGCTCGCGCTGCGCCCGGGTCGCGTCGATGCAGCTGTGCTGCAGCTCGCCCGGGCGCAGGTCGGCCAGCTCGGGCTCGATGTCCACGCCCGCTGTCTTGCGCAGCTCGTTCCAGATCGGTCAGTACGTCCGTCTCCACGCCTGTGGCCACGTTGTATGTCCCGCTGCGGCCGACCGCCGCCCGCAGCGCGCTGACCACGTCGCCCACGTATACATAATCCCGAGTCGGCTTCCCATGCCCGTACAGCTGTGGGCGCTCGCCGCTGTACAGCTTGTGCGTGAATATCGCGACGACCCCCGCCTCCCCATGCGGAGACTGACGCGGGCCGTACACGTTCCCGAGCCGCGCCACGGCATTCGGGATGTCGTTCGCCAGCCCCCAGGTCTTCACGTATGCCTCCGCCGCCCACTTGGCCGCACCGTAGGGACTGAGCGGCGCGGGTTCGCGATCCTCGCTCGTCGGCATCGGCGCGTCGTCCCCATACAGCGCCCCACCCGTGGAGGTGAACACGACCGGCGCGCCCGCCGCATTCGCGGCCGCCACCACGTTCAGCGTCCCCCGCACGTTGACCTCGCAATCGCGGCCCGGATCCTGCACCGAGGCGACCACGCTCGCCTGCGCCGCCAGGTGATAGACCGCCTCCGGGCGCACCTCCTCGACGACCCGCGTCAACGCCCGCCGCGTCGACGATGTCCAGCTCGATCAGCCGCGCGCCCGCAGGCCACCCGGCTGGCGCGGCCCGAGGACAGGTCGTCGATCACCTCACCCCATACCCGTCCGCCAGCAGCGAGTCCACGACGTGCGAGCCGATGAAACCGGCGCCGCCGGTCACGATCGCAGTGCCTGCCCTGCGACGGGAATCTATCCGACCGGACTATCTACGCGCCGGCTGTGCGCTCGCGCCGGCTGTGCGCCCCCGCAGACCCCGCCCGCTCCAGCATCCCTCGACGACCTCGATCGACTCGTCGATCCGCTGTAGCGCCTGCGGCTCCTCCTGGCGACCCAGGATGTAGCGGCGCAACGTCGCCAGCACCCGCCGCGCGATCTCGATCGCCGCCGCTCGCGCTCGGAGTTGATCTCCCCCTGATCTCGCAGCTCGGCGACCCTGCCGCAACGCCGGTTCGATTACCTCGCCCGGCAGCGCCACCGCCGCGATCGCCGTCCTCGATCGCCTGTGCGACCGCGCCCTCCGCCAGCTCGGCATCGCTGCGCTCGAGCGCGGTTACGAACGACTCCAAGGCGCTGTCCGCCACCGCGATCGGGTCGGCCCTGACCTGCTCGCGCGCGTCCGGCCCGGAGCTGCCCAGCACCTCCAGGAACGCATCCAGCAACACCGGGTCGAAGTGCCGGCCCCGCTCGGCGCGCATCATCGCCACGGCCTCATCGACCGTGAACGCCTTGCGATACACCCGGTCGCTGGTCAGCGCGTCGAACACGTCGGCGATCGCCACGATCCGGCCCTCGATCGGAATCGCCTCGCCGACGATCCCGCGCGGGTAGCCACTGCCGTCCCACTTCTCGTGGTGGCTCAGCGCGATCGTCGCCGCGAGGTCGAGGATCGCCGAGCTCGACCCTTTCAGCAGCCTGTGTCCCTCCTCGGCGTGCGTCTCCACGATCGCCCGCTCCTGCGGGGTCAGCGCTGCCGGCTTGAGCAGGATCGCGTCGGGGATCGCCACCTTGCCGACATCGTGCAGTGGCGCCGCGTGAACCATCCGCGCACACAGCTCCTCCTCCATCCCGATCGCTTCGGCCAGCAGCGTCGAGAAGCGCCCGATCCGCTCGATGTGCGCGCCCGTGTCCTCGTCGCGAAACTCGACCGCCATCGACAGCCTGCGGACCGTCTCCGCCTGGGCGATCTCGAGCTCGGTCAGCGCCTTGCGCAGCTCGCTAGAGCGGTCGCCGATCTCCCGCTGCAGCACCTCGCGGTGGCGCTCGCCGGCCAGCCAGCCGACCGCGCCGGCCGCCAGCGCCAGCACGAACACGCACGCAATCGCCGCCGTCGGTCCTGGCGCGAGCACCGCGCCCGCGCCGGCCGCAACCGCGATCACCACTCCGACCACCCAGCGCCAGATCCTTCCGGCGCCCTCGCGCGGCTGCACACTTCGCTCGTATCGGCGGTCATCTCGCGCACAGCCCCACTCTCGCGTTCGACAGCTCGCGCACTCGGCTTGAGCGTCGCAGCTCTGTTTCAGCCCATATTCGTGCGCCTGGGCGGGGTGTCGGGGGTGTCGCGACGGTGTCACAGGAGGTGCTGCAGGCAGTGTTGCACGCGGATGCGCGGACGGGTGTTCACACAGCCGCACATCCAGCCGGTCCGCTAGGCTGCGCGCGGGATGCTTCACCCGGTCCGCCCGATCCGCCGTCGCCGCGCCCTGAGCCTCAACGTCCTGCCGTCGGCTGCGCTCCTGCTCGCCCTCGCTGCGGGCCCGATCGCGGGCTGTGGTGGCAGCAGCTCCTCCGGAAACGGCGTCTCCTCCAAATCGGCCAGCGAGATCCTCGCCGCGGCAAGACCGCCGCCGCCGACGCCAGCTCGGTGCACGTCGCCGGCTCGCTCACCAGCGGCGGAACGCCCCTGCGCTCGACATGGACCTCGTCTCCGGGCATGGCGGACGCGGAAGGTCTCCGAGGGCGGGCTCTCCTTCGAATTGATCGTCGTCGACGACACCGTCTACATCAAAGGCAGCCCCGCGTTCTACAGCCACTTCGGTGGCGCCGCCGCGGCCACAGCTGTTCCAAGGTAAGTGGCTGCGGGCGCCCGCCTCCGGCGGCGAACTGGCATCGTTGGCGTCGCTCGACGAACTTCAGCCGGCTGCTCGACCAGACGCTCGCCAGCAGTGGCACGCTGGTCAAGGGCGCCGGCACGACCATCGCCGGACAGCCGGTGATCGAACTGCGCGACGCCTCCAAGAGCGGCTCCCTGTACGTGGCCACGAGCGGCCAGCCATACCCGTCGAAATCGTCAAGCGCGGCTCCGAAACAGGCCACATTTCCTTCACTGGACGACCCCGCTCGACGGCCCCCGCCGGCGCGATCGACCTCAGTCAGCTGCCGCCTGGCAGGCCACCCGAGCGCGAGTCAGGCGGCGCTTCGGCGGACCGTCTCGGCCAAGGCCGAGGCCGAGGCCGCGTGTCCCACACGCCAATCCGCGATGCGGGGCGACACCCACCGAGACGATGACGCTTGATCAGACGAAGATGGGCCAGGTCGTGGCCGAGCAGATGGAGGCGCTGGAATCGCGCTTCGACGACGACTGCGAGATCGGCGACGTCTGCACGATCGTCGAGGTCATCGGCCCCCACGGCTCGAGCGTCTCGGTCCGCTCCAGCGAAGCCCGCCCCCACACGACGATCGGCCTGTTGCGCATGGCCGAGGCGATGATGCTGCGCAGCATCGGCGGGCGCGACTTCGGGGACGGGACGAGTACTGGCTACAGCGAGGCCGGGCAGCGCAGCGCCCGTTCTTCTGGCTGCTGATCGAGGACGGGACTTTGCCCGTGAACTTCAGCTGGAGCTTGCCGTACACGCGCAATCCCGCCTTGCAGCTGCGCGGACTGCTGGCAGCCACGGTCACCGGATAGCGGACCACTTTGCCAGCCGAGCAGTTGGGTTCGCACGTGTTCGTTTCAAACGTCCCGCTCCCCTTCGCGCTCGCCCCGCCAAAGTTCGACCATTTCAGCTTGCTGAGGCCGGTGTTGGCGTCTCCGCACGTCAGCGTCATCTGCTTGGGCCGGCTGACGGCTTTGTTGCAGTTGGTGATCTTCACGGGCGCGGCCGCGGAGGCAGCCGAGGCGGCAATGGCGACGGCGAGAACGGCGACGGCGAGGAGGCAACGACTATGGATGCGCATGGCGCGGGATCTTACACTCCTCGTCACCAGACCACGACATTCCCGCCGTCAGACACCCGCGTAACGGGATCGGCCCGACTGTCTGTCTCCGCTCTCACCCAGCTGGCGAGCTGTCCACGCGACCGCTACAGCGCGACGGCGACGTACTTGGTCTCCAGGTACTCGCCGATCCCCTCGAACCCTCCCTCACGCCCGAACCCCGACTGCTTGACGCCGCCGAACGGAGCGGCGGGGTTGGAGACGATCCCCTGGTTGAGGCCGACCATGCCGGTCTCGATTCCCTCGCACACGCGCAGCGCGCGGGTCAAGTCGCGGGTGTAGAGGTAGGCGACGAGCCCGTACTCGGTGCCGGTTGGCCGCCTGCAGGGCCTGCTCCTCGGAGATGAACGTGGCGATCGGGGCGACCGGGCCGAAGATCTCCTCGGACAGCACGCGCGCGTCCTCGGGCACATCGGTGAGGACGGTCGGCTCATAGAAGTAGCCGCTGGGCGGTAACCCGGACGCGCCCTGTCCGGCGCCGAGCACGACCCGCGCGCCATGCTCGACGGCGTCCGCGACCAGCTCTGCGACCTTGGCGCGCTGCGCGGAGTCGATCAGCGGGCCGACGTCCACCTCGGGATCGGTGCCGCGACCGATCTTCAGCGCGCCCATGCGCTCGGCCATCCTGCGCGCGAACTCATCGGCGAGCGACTCGTGCACGTGGAAGCGATTGGCAGCGGTGCAGGCCTCGCCGACGTTGCGCATCTTGGCGGTCATCGCGCCCTCGACGGCCGCGTCGAGATCGGCGTCCTCGAACACGACGAACGGGGCGTTGCCGCCCAGCTCCATCGACACGCGCAGGATCTGCTCGGCGGACTGTTCGATCAGCGTGCGCCCGACCTCGGTCGAGCCGGTGAACGACAGCTTGCGCGTACGTGGGTCCTTCAGCAACGGCTCGATCACGGCGCCCGAGTGCCTCGCGGTGATCACGTTCAGCACGCCACCCGGCAGCCCTGCCTGCTCGAGGATCTGCGCGAGGGCCAGCATCGACAGGGGCGTCTGCTGGGCGGGCTTGACGACCATCGTGCAGCCGGCGGCGATCGCGGGGGCGATCTTTCTGGTCCCCATCGCCGTGGGAAAGTTCCACGGCGTCACGAACACACACGGCCCGACGGGCTGGCGCAGCGTCAGGATACGGCCAATGCCTGAGGTGTTGACCATATAGCGCCCGTGGATGCGCACCGCCTCCTCGGAGAACCAGCGGAAGAACTCGGCGGCGTAGGCAATCTCGGCGCGGGACTCGGCGACGGACTTGCCCATCTCCAGGGTCATCAGCAGCGCCAGCTCGTCGGTCTGCGCGACGATCGCCTCATACGCCCGGCGCAGGATCTCGCCCCGCTCGCGTGGCGCGGTCGCGGCCCACTCCGCCTGCGCGTCCGCGGCGGCGGCGAGCGCGGCGAGCGCGTCGTCGAGGAGACCGTCGGCCACTTCCACGAGCGTCTGCTCGGTGGCGGGGTCCTCGACCGGGAGCGTCCCGTCGCCCGTCGCGGCGCGCCACTCGCCGGCGATGAACAGACCGGTGGGCACCCGCTCGAGCACCGCCTGTTCGGCGGCGGCGGTGACGGTCATCTTGCGGCGCTCATCAGTCGAGAGCGGCGTCCGAGGAATAACCCATGCGCATACCTATACCCGACCACGACCTCGGCTGAACGGCCTGTTGCCCTGAGCACGGATGCTCGCCATCGGATCAACCTATCACCGCATCGCAAGCACTCCAGCCCGCGTGACAGGCGCCCTCGCGGCGATCCTGGCCGCGACCCTCGTCGGGCTGACGCTCACCACGACGGCGGCGCCTGTAGCCCAGGCGGCAACGGCCGCACACGCGCCAGCACGCGCCGCATCCTCCAGGCCCGCGGCGCCGGTACAGACGCTCTTGATCAGCGGCGCAGGCGACGGTCATGGCGTCGGCATGAGTCAGGACGGCGCGCTCGGGTACGCCCAGCACGGTTGGACCGATGCGGCGATCCTCGCCCACTACTACACCGGCACCGCGATCGGGCAGGCGCCGTCCAACTCGATCGTGCGCGTGCTGGTCGGCGCGCGGGTGCAGAAGGTCCCGCTCGAACGGTACGTGCGCGGAGTCGTCTCAGCCGAGATGCCGGCCGGCTGGCCGCTGGCCGCGCTGGAGGCACAGGCGATCGCCAGTCGCACGTACGCGCTGACCGCGCACGCGGGGGACCGATCGAAGATCGGCCAGCAGTTCGATGTGTACGACGACACGCGCTCGCAGGTCTACCTCGGCGCTGGCGCCGAAACAGCGGCGACGAATGCCGCGGTGGCCGCGACCGCCGGGCAGATCGTCACCTACGCGGGCGCTCCGGCGATCACCTACTTCTACGCCAGCTCCGGCGGGATGACCGAATCGGTGCAGAACGCCTGGCCCGGCTCCGAACCGCATCCGTGGCTGCAGGGCGTGCCCGACCCATATGACGTGGGACCGCAGTTCAACTGGACAGTCAGCATGAGCTTCGCCAGCGCCGCCGTCCGGTTGCGCGGCCTGGTGCACGGCTCGCTGCGCGGGATCGAGGTGCTCACGCGTGGGCTCTCGCCGCGCATCTTGACCGCGGAGGTACTTGGGTCGGCGGGGGACACCCCGGTGAGCGGCGACGAACTGGCGGCGCGACTGGGGCTGCAGGACACGTGGGCCTACTTCAGCGTGCGCACCGGCACGGGTCCGCTCACCCCCGAGGCCGACCACAGCGGTGCCGCGCCGGCGCCGGTACCGCAGCCGTCCCCGGCGGGTGGCGCTGTCGCGGGGTAGATTGCGGGCAGATGCCCGCACCGCTGTTGATCGCCGACGTTCCGTGGCTGCTGTATCGCGCGTACTTCGGGCTGCCCCGGTCGATCGTTGGCGTGGACGGAGAGCCCGTGAACGCGCTGCTGGGGACGGTCAACGCGCTGCTGGCGGTGCTGGATGAGCGCCCGGCGCGCGCGGTCGTTGCGTGTGTCGGCGCGGAGGAGGCTACCTACCGGGTTGGGCTCTACCCCGCCTATCACGCCCACCGCGAGCCGATGCCGACCGAGCTGAGGGCGCAGTGGAAGAAAGCCCCGGCCTTGCTGCAGAGCCTGGGCTGGACGGTGTGCGACGGCGGCGAGCTGGAGGCCGACGACGCGATGTTCTCTCACGCGCGTGTGGAGGCCGACGCGGGTGGGCGGGCGCTGCTGGTGACCGCCGACCGCGACCTGTTCCAGGCGGTCGACGAGCACGTCACGATCGTCGAGCTGGCGAAAGGCCGCTTCGCCGGAGAGATCGGCCGGGCGCAGGTGCGCGAGCGCTACCACGGCATCGAGCCCGAGCTCGTGACGGACCTGATCGCACTGCGCGGCGACCCCTCCGACGGCCTGCCGGGCGCGCCGGGAATCGGGGTCAAAACCGCCGCCGAGCTGCTGCTGCGCTACGGCTCACTGGAGGCGGTACTGGCCGCCGTCGAGGTCGGCGATCTCCCGATCCGCAAACCGGGGAGCGCCTCGGTGCGCGAGCACGCCGAGTTGCTGCGCACGTTCAAGGAGATCGCCACGCTGCAGCGCATCGACGTGCAACGTCCGCCGGATCGTGCGACCGACTTCGCCGCGGGCGCAAGCGCCGCGTGGGAGCTGGGGATGAAGGGCCTGGCCGAGCGACTGGAGGAAAAGGCCGCCACCTGACGCATACCTACGATATGTGTCCGCCATACACCGATCCGACGCGGAGAGGCTCATGGGACACGATCGCAGCGCCGACAGGTTGAGCATGAGCGTTCGTCGCTGTGTCGCCGGGCTCGTATACGCCGCCGTGCTACTGCCGAGCACGAGCGCGTCTGCAGCACACTCGACCGGCACTCCCGAACAGGTCGCGTGGGTGCGCCGGGCCGCCACCAACTTCGTCAGCGCCGAGCTCACCGGCAACGGCGCGAGCGCCTGCGGGATCCTCAACGCCCCGCTGCGGGCGACCCAGCACCACCGCACGTGCGCGCAACGCTGGAATGCCAAGCTCGCCGTGCTCCTGCATGAACCCGGAGGCCGGGCGCGACTGCAGGCGCAGAAGCACGCAATCCCCTCGGCCGCGGTTGTCGTCCACGGCAACATCGCCTCGCTGGAACTGACCACTCCGCTGATGAACAGCTCCAACCAGATGGTGTGGAGCGAAAACTGTTGGATGGTCAGGGGCTGAGCGCGCCCCTACAGCGTGAACTTGACCGTGATCACATCCCCGTCGACCATCGCGTAGTCGCGACCCTCCAGGCGCAGCGTCCCCCGATCGCGCGCACCCGTGTACCCACCGGCGTCGACGAGCTCGCGCCAGCCAATCACTTCCGCGCGCACGAAGCCCTTCTGGATGTCTGTGTGAATCTCGCCAGCCGCATGCCATGCGGTCAGGCCGCGGCGCAAGTGCCAGGACTGGGCGGGCTTGGCCTCACCCGCCGTGAAGAACGCAATCAGCTGCAGCAGCGCAAACGCCTCGCGCACTACCCGCTCGAGACCGGACTCGCTGACACCGAGCTCCGCACGCATCGCGGCCGCATCCTCGTCATCCAGCTCCGCCAGTTCGGACTCGATACGCGCGCTGACCGCCACCCCGCGCGCGCCCTGCTCGGCGGCATGGGCGGCGATCTCCGCTGGGACCTCGTCTGAGCCCTCATCGACGTTGGCGACGAACAGCACCGGCTTGGCCGTCAACGAGCCTAGATCGCGTGCGGCGTTGGGGGCCTCGTCCGGCAGCGGCACCGTCCGCACCGGCCGGCCGGCCTGCAACGCAGCGATCGCCTCGTGCAACCATGCCTCCTCGGCGACTGCGACGCGATCCCCGCCGCGTGCCTGTTTGGCCACGCGCTCGACCCGGCGCTCGGCCTGCTCGAGATCGGCGAGTGCAAGCTCGGTCTCGATCGTCGCGATGTCCGCGAGTGGATCGACCCGGCCCTCGGGATGCACGACACCGTCGTCTGAGTGTGTGCGGACGACGTGCACGATCGCGTGTGTCTCGCGAATGTTCGCCAGGAACCGGTTGCCCAAGCCCTCGCCTTTGTGGGCGCCGGCCACTAGTCCGGCGATGTCGTGGAAGTCGACCGTGTCCCACACGATCTCCGACGCGCCCACAGTCCGCGCCACCTCCTCCAGACGTGTGTCGCGCACGGGAACCACCGCCACGTTGGGTTCGATCGTCGTAAACGGGTAGTTCGCGGCCTCCGCCCCCGCCCGGGTAAGTGCGTTGAACAGCGAGGACTTGCCCGCGTTGGGCATGCCCACAATCCCGATTCGCGTGCTCACCGCATCGCTCCGGTGGACGATCCGCCAGCCTCGCGCGGGCACGTCAGGCGAGCTGAACATCTCTCCCAGCCACCCACGGCCACCGTGCCCAGCGCCGCACCAGCCAGCACATCCGACGGGTAGTGCACGCCCAGGTACAGCCGCGACAGCGACAGCTTGATCGCCAATGCGTACAGCACCGGTGCAGGCAGCCCCAAGCGGGTGTACATACGAGCGGCGGCGAACGAAGTCGCGGCATGCGCGCTGGGGAAGCTCAGCTGCGTCGGCGTGCCAGTCAGCGCCGGCAACCCCGGCAGCTCGGGGCGACGACGACGGACTGCGAGCTTGACCAGCGTGTTCAGCGCGTACACCCCCGCGACCCCGACGCTCGCCCCCTGCCATTGCGCCGCGCGCGGTCGGTCCAGCGCCCAGCCGACCGCGCCGATCGCCAGCCACACCCCGCCGTGCTCGCCCATGCGCGAGAACGCGGACACCGCGCGCTCGACTCGGGGATCGCCATGGCCCCGCGTGCGCGCCGCCCGCAGCAGCCGCTCGTCCGCGTTGATGCTCATCACACCCTAGGGCATCGCTGAGCATGCTGGCCGATCGGAGATCCCGTCGATCTCCGATCGGCAAGGACGCAGTGAGCGAAGTGTGCTCTGCTGGCCGAAACGGGGATGCTGGCCGATTCGGGGACGCGAGCAAAGCGAGTGTCTACCGAATCGGTCGAAGGCGAGTGTCTCCCGGCTTCGGTCAGCGGCGTCCTAGGGCTACGCACCGAAGCCGACGCGGGCATCCTCATCCTCCGCGCGCACGTACACGACCTGCCCGAGATACACCCGCACCGGGCCATCCTCGGTCTCCAGCTCGTGCCAGCCGCCGTCGCCCAGCGCCTTGTACAGCTCCTTCAACTGCGCGTCAGCGACGCGCAGCGCCAGCACCTGACCGCCCTGGAAGCCGATGCTGATGCGACGGAGGGCCGCCATCAGTGAGCTCCCGAGGTGGGCTGGACAAGCTCGATCAGCACTCCACCCGCCGCCTCGGGGTGCAGGAACGCGACGCGCGTAGAACCGATGCCGGCGCGCGGCTGCTTGTCGATCAGCCGCAGTCCGGCCTGCCCAAGCGTGGCGAGCGTCGAATCGATGTCCGATACCTGGTAGGCGAGGTGATGCATTCCGGGTCCGCGCTTGGCGATGAATTTCCCGACGGGGGTGTCGGGGCCGAGCGGCGCGAGCAGCTCGACGTGGTTCTCGCCGACATCCAGCAGCACGGCCTCCACGCCTTGCTCCTGCACGATCTCGCGGTGCGCGACCTCTAGTTCGAACATGTCACGGTAGAGCTCGAGCGAGGCGTCGATCTCCTCGACGGCCAGCCCGACATGGTCGATGCGGTCAAACACGCCGCGCAGTCTATCGGTGCAGTCCCGCCCCGCCCTCGCTCGGAGCTGCGCCCGGCGTGGATGGATACCCGGCGGGTGTGTCCGGTACAGGAGGGGATACGGTAGAGCGCGGCATCGGTGTATGAGTGGTCGACGGCGACCCGGTCTGGGAGACCGGCGGCAGGTCGATCGTGGCCGGGCCGACCGGCGCATCGACGGGCTTGGCAGCCGCCACCACGCGCAACCCGACCCCCGGACTGCGCTCCAGGCGCGGCACGCCCTGCATGATCCGATCGATCGCGTCGCGGTCGAGGACCTCGTTCTCCAGCAGCTCGTTCGCCAGCGCGTCGAGGTGGCGGCGGTGGGTGACGATCATCTTCTGCGCCGCCCGCCGGCCCTCCTCGATCAGCTCCTGGCGCTCCTCGTCGCGGATGCGCAAAGTCGTCTCCGACAGCCGCACGTCCCCGTCCGGCACGCGCCCGCCGCCCGCGGTCGACATCGCGAAGTCGTGGACCATCGACTGCGAGATGTCCGCGACGCGCTTGAGATCATCCGAGGCGCCGGTCGTGACCTGCCCGAACACGACCTGCTCGGCCATCCGCCCGCCCAGCAGGACCGTCATGTAGTCGAGCAGCTCCTCGCGCGTCTTCAGATACCGGTCCTCGGCGGGCAGATTCAGGGTGTACCCGAGCGCGCGCCCGCGCGGGACGATCGAGATGCGGTGCACGCGATCGACCGACGGCAGCAGCTCTCCGCACAGTGCGTGCCCGGCCTCGTGATAGGCGACGACCCGCTTCTCGTGCGCGTTCAGCACGCGCCGGGACTGCACGCCGGCGATCACGCGCTCGAGTGCTGAGTCGAAATCCTTGTCGTCGATCACTTTGGAACCGCGCCGGGCCGCGAAGATCGCCGCCTCATTGCAGATATTCGCGAGGTCCGCACCCGTCAACCCGCTGGTCTGCTGGGCGACCAGCCCCAGGTCGGCCTTACCCAGCGGCTTGTCGCGCGTGTGGACCGCCAGCACCCCTTCGCGCCCGCGCACGTCCGGCGGGGCGACGAACACCTGACGGTCAAACCGTCCCGGGCGCAGCAGCGCGGGGTCGAGCTTGTCGAGCAGGTTCGACGCGGCGATCACGACCACGCGCCCGCTTGCGGCGAACCCGTCCATCTCCACCAGCAGCTGGTTCAGCGTCTGGTCCTTCTCCCCGGAGATGTCCATCCCGCGCCGCCCGCCGACGGCGTCGAGCTCGTCGATGAAGATGATCGCCGGTTCGTGTTTGCGGGCGATCGCGAACAGCCTGCGGATGCGGGCGGCTCCCAGGCCGGCGAACATCTCCACGAACGCCGCTGCCGACTGGGCGAAGAACTGCGCGCCGGACTCGTGCGCGACCGCCTTGGCCAGCAGCGTCTTGCCCGTGCCCGGCGGCCCGTGCAGCAGGATCCCCTTCGGCACCTTCGCCCCAAGCTTCTCGAACTGCTTGGGGTCGCGCAGGAACTCGACGATCTCCTCCAGCTCGCCGCGCGCGTCGTCGACCCCCGCGATGTCCTTCCAGCCGACCGCCTGGTTGGATGCCGGCTTGATCTGCTGCGGTTTGACCCGCGGCATCACTTTCAGCATCCGCCACATCACGACGATGATCGCCGTGAAGAACAGAATCGCGATGACCGGCTCCCAGTTCAGAGCCCAGTTCTGGATTTCCTGCGCGAACGTCGCGATCACCGCCGTCATCCTTGCTCCCTCATCGTCGCCACCCTTGGCTGCGCTGCCCTACCGATGATCATTATGCGGGATCAACCAAGAAAGCGCAACGCCAAGTCGCGGAAGAACTCCGTCGCGAACGCCAGGTCGCGCACGTCGATGCGCTCGTCGGCGCCGTGCACCAGGGGTTGAGTCTCCAGCAGCGACTGATGGCGCTGGGGGAAGAACCCGTACGCCACGCACTCCGGAAACGCGGCGCGGAAGTGGCGCGAGTCGGTGAATCCGGGGAGGATCGTCGGCGCCGTGCGTGCGCCCGGGTCCTGCTCCGACACCCACTCAGAGATCGCGTCCATCAGCGGCGACTGCACCGGCGAGCGGTTGCCGACGATGCGCTCGGTGAACTCGATTGTGTATGCGTCTTCGGGGCCGGTGAAACCCTCGCCGGTGGCGCTCTCCCGACCAGTTGGTTGGGCGAGACCCGAGTGGGCGGGGGATTGGGCGGGACCCAATATTTCAGCGATCCCGCGCCTGACCTCCTCCTCGCCCAGACCCGGCGGCACGCGGCAGTCCACTTTCAGCACGGCCCTGCTGGGGATCACGTTGATCTTCTCCGACGCGCTGATCCGGGTCGGCGCGAACGTCACGCCCAGCATCGGCTCGAACATCGTCGTCAGGCGCTCATCGACCGCGCGCAACCGCGCCACCGAGCCCGCGGGATCGTCGGGGTCCTCGCCGATCGCCGCCAGGAACGCGCTCGGCACGTCGGTCAGCTCATACGCCGGCTGACGCGCGCCCAACCGCTCCAGCAGCGGCGCCATCTTCAGCAGCGCGTTCTCGCCCATGCTTGGCATCGACGCATGCCCCGCCACGCCGTCGGTCGTGACCGTGAACCGGAATACGCCCTTCTCGGCGCAGCACACCCCGTAACGGCGCGCACCGCCATACTCGAACACCGCGCCCGCGCCCTCGTTGACGAGCATGTCGCAGCGCACCTGCTCGGGGTGCGTCTGCGTGATCCACTGCGCGCCGAGCGAGCCTCCGGTCTCCTCGTCGACGACCGCCACGATCAGCAGCTCCCCGCGCGCCGGCCGCCAGCCCGAACGCGCCAGCGAGGCTGCGGCGGCGATCTCGGCCGCGACCTGGGACTTCATGTCCAGCGCACCCCGACCCCAGATGTATCCGTCATGGACATCCCCGGACCAGGGGGCGCGTGTCCAATCGGCGGGGTCGGCGAGCACCGTGTCGACGTGGCCGAGGTAGCACAGTGTCGGACCGGTCTTACCCGAGTCGCCCGACCCACCCCGAGCCCCCAGCCCCATGTAGGCGCGCCACGAGATTGGGACGGTCGGGCTCGGCGCCCAGCAGCCGGCACTCAAACCCCGCCTCGGTCAGGTGCTTGGCGAGATATTCCTGCGCCGGGCGCTCGGCGCCGGGCGGGTTGACCGTGTTGAACTGGATCAGCCGCCGCAGCAGCTCGGTCGCCTCACCCGCCAGGTCGATGCTCGTCACGCAGGGATCGTACGCTCCCGCACCCGCCGCGCGCCGGGCACCGCCGCCAGCAGCTCGCGCGTGTACGGGTCGCGGGGCGCGCTGTACAGCTGCTCGTTGCACTGAAGCTCGACGATGCGGCCGTCGTGCATGACCGCGATCCGGTCGCACATGTGCCGGACGACCGACAGATCGTGGGAGATGAACACCATCGTCAACCCAAACTCTCGCTGCAGCTCGCGCAACAGATTGAGCACCTGCGCCTGGATCGACACGTCCAGCGCGGACACGGGCTCGTCGGCGATCAGCAGCTTTGGACGCAGTGCCAGCGCACGCGCGATGCCGATCCGCTGGCGCTGACCGCCGGAGAACTCGTGCGGATAGCGGTTGTAGTGCTCGGGGTTCAGCCCGACCGTCTCCAGCAGCTCCGCCACCACGCGCCCACGTGCGGCCCGGCCTGCCTGCACGCGATGGATGACCAGCGGCTCAGCCACGATCGAGCCGATCGTCCGGCGCGGGTTCAGCGAGGAGTACGGGTCCTGGAACACCATCTGCATTTCGCGCCTGAGGAGCTTCAGAGCAGACCCGCGCAGCGCAGTTATGTCCTGCCCGTCGAACCGCACCTCCCCCGCGGTCGGATCGAGCAGGCGTGCGATCAGCCGCGCGGTCGTGCTCTTGCCCGAGCCGGACTCGCCGACGATTCCAAACGTCTCGCCCGCGCGCACGTCGAAGTCGATGCCGTCCACGGCCCTGACCGCACCGACGTTGCGCCGCAGCATCACGCCGCGGTCGATCGGGAACTCCTTGACCAGCGCTCGCACTTGGACGAGCGGTTCAGCGGCGGCAGGGGTTGCGATCGGCCCGGGCAAGTTCATGCCGCGCTCCCCTGATCATCCACCGGTATTGCAGGGCCGACGGTCGCTGGGGACTGCTCAGGAACGTTTCTGCGAGAACCCTCGCCCAGCTCCCGCCACAGCCGCCGGCGCACATTCGGCTCCAGTAGACACGCGACCCGATGCTCGGGCTGTCCCGGGAGGGCCTGCAGCACCGGCTCGGTCCGCGCGTGCTCGGGCTCAGAGTAGGGGCAGCGCGGATGAAACCGGCAGCCCGGCGGTGGCGCCAGCGGACTCGGGGGACTGCCGGGAATCGGCGTCAGCAGTTCCTCGCGCGGGCCGTCCAGCGTCGGGATCGACCGCAGCAGACCCCAGGTGTAAGGGTGCTCGGGCGCGCTGAGCACCCGCTCGGAGGGAGCGGACTCGACGATCTGGCCCGCATACATGACGGCGATCTCATCGGCCATGTCGGCGACCACGCCGAGGTCGTGCGTGACGAGCACGAGCGCCATCCCCCGTTCCCGTTGCAGGCGGGCCAGCAATCCGAGGATCTGCGCCTGCACGGTCACGTCCAGCGCGGTCGTCGGCTCATCGGCGATCAGCAGCGCCGGGTCGTTGCAGAGCGCCATCGCGATCATCACCCGCTGGCGCTGACCGCCGGAGAGCTCGTGCGGGTATGCATCCACGCGCTTGGCCGGGTCGTGGATGCCGACGAGGTCGAGCAGCTCGATCGTCTGGCCCCGCGCGGCGGACTTGGCGATGTCCCGGTGTGCGCGGATCGCCTCCACGATCTGCGCTCCCACGCGATACAGCGGATGCAGCGTTGACAGCGGGTCCTGGAACACCATCGCGATCTCATCGCCCCGCACTTGCCGCAGCTCGCGCTCGTCCAGCGCCAGCAGGTCGCGACCCGCGAACCGGACACGCCCGCTGACCGTTGCCCCCTCCGCCCGCGTCAGCCCGAGCACGCTGAGCGCGGCCACGGTCTTGCCCGAGCCAGACTCGCCGACGATCCCGAGCGTGCGCCCGCGGCCCAGCTCGTAGGAGATCCCGTCCACGGCCTGCACGAGGCCGTCTTCGGTGGAGTAAGACACGCGCAGGTCTTCCACGCACAGCAGGGATTCCCCCGTTGCGGTCATGAGTCTCTCCGTGGATAGCCATCCGGCGGATGGATCGTCGTTCCTGACAAGGACGCAGGGAGAGTGGCGTGCTGGCCGAAACGGGGATACGAGCGGAGCGAGTGTCTCCCGGCTTCGGTACGCGAGCGACCGAGGACGCAGTCAGGGACTACGAGGCGCCGCCGGATCATGAGTAACGAACCCTTGGATCGAGGTACGCATAGGCGATGTCGACGAGGATGTTCGCGACGATGATGAACAGCGCCGCGAGCAGCACCGTGCCCTGGATGATCGGAAAGTCGGCGTGTGTGATCGCCTCGTAGTTGAGGCGACCGATCCCGGGGATGTCGAACACGGTCTCGACCAGCACCGCGCCGCCGAGCAGCACGCCTACGTCGAGGGCGAAGATCGTCAGGATCGGCGTGATTGCCGAGCGCACGCCGTGGCGCAATACGACCTGGTGCTCGGGCAACCCCTTGGCGCGGGCGGTGCGGATGTAATCCTTGCTCATCGTCTCGATCAGACTCCCGCGCATCACGCGCGCGTACACGGCGGCGAACCCGGCGGCGAGCACGAGCCACGGCAGGATCAGCGACGTGAAC
This sequence comes from uncultured Solirubrobacterales bacterium, assembly GCA_963736555.1. Classification (GTDB taxonomy): domain Bacteria; phylum Actinomycetota; class Thermoleophilia; order Solirubrobacterales; family Solirubrobacteraceae; genus Palsa-744. The sequence goes on along the minus strand of CAVTPC010000008.1, from coordinate 165,320 downwards.
CATTTCGACGGGTCCGCCGTCAGACCGGTGTATGAGTCGGCGCCGGGGAACACCTTGAGCTGACCGATGTCGGCGGCGAACAGGTACAGCACGATCAGCCCGAGCCAATATTCGGGAGCGGAGATGAACAGCAGCGCGACGCCCATCGAGGCGCGATCCGAGCGCGAGCGCCGGCGCAGCGCCGAGAGGATCCCGATCGGCAGGCCGATCCCCATCCAGATGATCGCCGAGCCGATCGTCAGCGACAGCGTCGCGGGCAGGCGGTTGAAGATCAGGCTGCGGACCGAGGCGCCGCTGTAGTAGCTGTAGCCGAGGTCGAAGTGCAGGAACAGCCCCTTCATGTACAGCCAGAACTGGGTGATCAGCGGTTTGTTCAACCCGAGGTCGGCGCGCAGCTCGGCGATCACCTTGGGACTCGCGTCGTGGCCCGCGCGCAGCCGCGCCGGTTCGGCCGTCGGCAGGATCCGGAACAGCACGAACATCAGCGCCGAGACGATCACCAGCAGCAGTACGCCCCACAGCACCCGGCGAAGGACGTAGCGGGTCATCTCACCGCAGCGACGTGAACGAGTAGTCCCACGCGCCGAGATTCCACACATCGCCGACGCCGTCCACGTCGCGGGACTCGATGTTCGGCTGCTTGTCCCAAGCGAACGGGACCGCGGCGGCCTGGGCGACGAGTTCGCGGTCGATCTTCGCCCACGCCTGTGCGCGCGCCTGCGTGCCCACGACCGGTTCGGCGGCGGCCATCGCCCGATTGATCGCCGGGTCGTTGAACTGACCGTAGTTGTTGTTGTTCGTGGATTCGATGTGGTTGCCGTTGAAGGGAACGTCGAGCACCCCCTGGGGGTCGCCGAAGTCCGCCGCCCAGCCGACGCTCGGGCAGACGTCGATCTCTTCGGCGGGCGTGCCGCAGTACTTTTCGTACATCACCGACTTTTCGACGAGGCTGAGCTTCGTGTGGAACCCCAGGTTCTGGAGCGTCTGGTTGACGATTTCCGCATCCTGCGCATCCGGGCTGCCGGTCGCGCCGACGATCTGCAGCGTCGCGCCGGCGGTGTACTTGCCACTCGGATAGCCCGCGAGGCGCATGTACTTGGCGGCGACCGCAGCGTTGCCTTCGGGATAGTCGTTGTAGTCGAACTGCGGGCCCTTCAGGCCACCGGCCTGTTCGAAGCCGGGAATTTCGGGGTAGAGGAAGTGGGTCATCACGTTCGTGACGAGTTCGCCGCCGCGCGCCTTGTTCATCGCGACGCGGTCGAGCGCCGCCCAGACCGCCTTGCGCAGGTTGATGTTGGTGAACGGACCGTGGTGACTGTTGACGGCGATGTAGTTGGTGCCGGCGCCGGGGGAGATCTCCAGCTGCGAGCGGAAGTGTTCGTAGGCGAGCTGGATCGTCGACTGTGCGATTTCGTCGTTCTCGACCATGTCCGAGCCTTCGAGCACCTGCCGGCCGATGACGTTGGGGTCGCCGCCGATCTGGATGTCGATCCGGTTGAGGTAAGCCGGGCGGAAGTCGGTGGCCGGGTTCCAGTTGGGATTGCGCACGAGCGTCGCCGACTTGCCGGGTTCGTAACCGATGCCGAGGACCTTGCCTTCGCTGTTTGACTTGAACATGTACGGGCCGGTCGCGACCAGGTAGTTGCCGTATTCGGTCGGGCTATGCGCGTCGTACCTGCGCGCGTATTCCTCGGGCACCGGCGCGGTCAGCGGCAGCACCAGCGCGGCGGCGAGGATCGGCGCCTTCGGTTCGCTCAGATGAAAGACGATCGTGGAGGAGTTCGGCGTGGTGATCCCGGGAATCGGCCCACCTTTGGCGGCGCTGGCGCCCACCAGCGACCCGAAGTAGGTCGAGAAGTAGGGGTTCGGCACGTTCGGGTTGGCGCCGCGCTCGATCGCGTACGCGACGTCGGCCGAAGTGACTTCACGGTCGACCGGCGGCGAGAAGTGCACGCCCGAGCGGATGTGCACCGTGACCGTCATGCGGTTGGATGAGATTTCCGGCTGACCGGAGGCCATGTCCGGGGTGGGGGCGGCAAACGTGTTGGGCTTGTATGAGTACAGCGGGCGCTGGGTCGCGTAGATCGCCTCGTAGTCGATCGAGAAGTACGCCTGACCGGGGTCGAGGTGTTCGAAGTCCTCGTGGTTGAGCACCGTCAGCGTGCCGCCGCGAATGCCGCCGGTCAGAGACTCAGTCTGAGGGGTCTTGACACCCGGGGGCGCCTTGATGCCGCTCGCCCCCGAGACCGTCCCCGAGCCCGAGCCACACGCGGCCAGGCCGAGTGCCAGCAATACCGCCAGCGCACCCCCGACGAACGCACGCGACGCTGACCGGTCGATCGACTCAAACACTGGTACCCCTCCTGTATCGGCGGACCGCCGCGTCATCGGGCGATCCTCGGGTTGAGCGCGTCCTGCAGCCCGTCGCCGAGCAGGTTGAACGCAAGCACGGTCAAAAGCAGGGCGATGCCGGGAAACACCATGTACCACCAGGCGGTGTTGAAGATCGGGGTCGCCGCCGCGATCATCTGGCCCCAGCTGGCGGTGGGCGGGCGTACGCCGACGCCGAGAAACGAGAGCGCCGCCTCGAGCAGGATGTTCTGCGGGACCAACAGGCTCGAGTAGACGACGATCGGCGCGATCAGGTTGGGTAGGATCTCGCGTCCCATGATGCGCGCGTCCGAGGCGCCCTGCGAGCGGGCGGCCTCGATGAACTCCTGCTCGCGCAACGACAGCGTAAGACCGCGGACGATCCGCGCGATGTACGTCCAGTTGACGAGCGCGATGATGAAGATGATCACGCCTAGTCCCGACTGGATGTGGCCGCCCAGACAGCCGCGCACGGCACAGGCGGCGCCGAGCCCGAGGCCGAGCATCAACACCGGGATCGCCAGTGCGACGTCGGTCAGGCGCGAGAGCAGCGTGTCGGTCCAGCCGCGGTAATAGCCGGCGAGCAGGCCGACGACCGTGCCGAGGACGGCCGCGATGCCCGTGCCGAGGAGGCCGACGATCAGCGATACGCGCGTGCCATAGATGACGCGCGAGGCGACGTCCTGGCCGAGCGGGTCCACCCCGAAGGGGTGCGCGAGACTGGGCCCGAGCGGGCTGCCGAACGCGTTCGTCAGATTGGGGTTCTGCACGTCCGGGCCGGGCAGCCCGAGCAGCGATACGACCAGCGGCGCGGCGATCGCCACGACGACCAGCAGGACGATGAAGGCGAGTGAGACGAGCGCCACGCGATCCCGGCGGAAGCGACGCCAGAACAGCTGCAGGGGCGAGCGCGCCGCGATCGAGCCCCCGCCCACGCTCGCGAGGTCGGGAAAGTCCAGGCGCCCACCAGCGCCGGGCAGCAGCTCTGCCGCACCGGCGCTCACGCTGAGCTTCCCGGTCGTCGTGTAGTCGTGGTCACAGGGAACACCGAGTACAGGTTCGACACGTACTCGTCGGACGCCTCCCAAAGAAACTGAACAGATGCGTGGCGCAATAGGCGGAATACTGGGTGCGTGGACACACTGTTCGAGGAAGATCCCCCGCGCCAGACGCCGAGCACGGATGGGCAACATCCACTGGCGGTGCGGATGCGCCCGGCGGGGCTGCGGGAGTTCGTCGGGCAGGGTCACCTGCTCGGCGAGGGCTCGGGTCTGCGCACGGCGATCGAGCAGGGCCGACCGCACTCGATGGTGCTGTACGGGCCGCCGGGCTCGGGCAAGACGACGCTGGCGCGGATGGTGGCGAGCAACTCGGACGCGGCGTTCGAGGAGCTGAGCGCGGTGCAGGCCGGTCGTGCGGAGGTGCGCGCGGTGATCGAGCGGGCCGCGCACCGGCGGAGAATCGGCAACCCGCCCGCCCAGACCGTGCTGTTCCTGGACGAGATCCACCGCTTCAACAAGGCCCAGCAGGACGCGCTGCTGCCGGCCGTCGAGGACGGGTTGATCACGCTGATCGGGGCGACGACCGAGAACCCGGCGTTCGAGGTCAACGGCGCGCTGCTCTCGCGCGTGCGCGTGTATGCGCTGCAGGAGCTCTCCACCGAGGAGGTCGCGACGGTGCTGCGCCGCGCGGTGGCCGAGGGGACGGCTGCAGACGCCGAACAGGAGGGGACCGAGGGAGGACCGGGCGAGGGTCCTTCGCAGATGGAGGTGGACGAGGAGGCGATCGAGTTCCTGGCCGCGCGCAGCGCCGGCGACGCGCGCACGGCGCTGAACGCGCTGGAGCTGGCGCTTCAGACCGCGGGTGAGCTCGGCGAGCCCAGCGTGGGCATCGAGCGGGCGCAGGACGCGCTCGCAGCGCCGGGCGGTGCTGTACGACAAACACGGGGACCGCCACTACGACTACATCTCGGCGTGGATCAAGGCCACGCGCGGCTGCGACCCGGACGCGTCGCTGTACTACCTGGCGGTGATGCTGGAGGGTGGGGAGGACCCAAGATTCATCGTGCGGCGGATGGTGATCCTCGCCTCCGAGGACATCGGCAACGCCGATCCGGCCGCACTCGGTGTGGCCGTCGCGGCGGCCCAGGCGGTCGAGCACGCCGGCATGCCCGAGGCCAAATTCGCGCTCGCCCAGGCCGCGATCTATCTCGCGCTGGCGCCGAAGTCAAACGCCGCGGGCCGGGCGCTGGGCGCGGCGGTCACGCATGTACGCGAGCACGGGGCGGCGCCCGTTCCCGGATGGCTGCGTCCGGGCGCGCGGCCCGGACAGGAGGTCGGTGGATATGACTACCCGCACGACCATCCCGGGCAGGTATCCCCGCAGGAGCTGGCGCCTGAGGGCGTCGTCGGGGAGCGGTTCTACCAACCCGGCGAGGCGGAAGAGCGCCTGGCGCAACGGTTGGAGCAAGTGCGCAGGATGCGCGGACGATGACCGGACGGGTGGACGATGACGAGGAATGAGCCGAGGGTGACGAGTGACGAGTGGGCGATAATCGCACGATGAGTACGGCCGCGGACAGCAAGGCGGGACCAGACATCGACCCGGTATCCGAGGAGCGCGAGCCGCACATGCTGCCGGCCCGCGACCCGGCCACCGGCGCCACGCTGGGCGAGGTCCGGGCCACATCGCCGGAGCAGATCGCGGAGGTCGTGGCGGGCGTGGCGCGGGTGCAGCCGCTATGGGCGCTGCTGCGGGTCATCGACCGTGCGCGATACATGCGCCGGATGGCCCAGGCGATCGTGGATGAATTCGATGCGCTCACGGAGACGATCGCGCGCGAGCAGGGCCGCCCCCGAGCCGAGGTCGCCACGATGGAGCTGCTCAGCGCGATCGACGCGCTGAACTGGATCGCGCAGGAGGGAGCGCAGGTGCTCGGGGCGCGGCGCGTGGGGACGCACCGCTCGCTGAGCATCGCCAAGCGCGCGCGGGTCGCGTACGAGCCGTACGGCACGATCGGGGTGATCGGAGCAGGCAGCGCGCCGTTCGCCCAGCCGCTCGGGCAGATCGCGGGAGCGCTGCTGGCGGGCAACGGGGTCGTGTTCAAGCCCGCGCGCCGGGCCGGTCTGGCGGGCGAGGCGATCATGCGGGTGGTGGGACGCGCAGGCCTGCCGGAGGGGCTGGTGGCGATCGCCCACGGCGGCGCCCAGGTGGGAGTCGCACTCGCGCGGGCGCCGGTCGGCAAGGTGCTGTTCACCGGCTCGCCCACCGTCGGGCGGGCGGTGGCGCGCGAATGCGTCTCGCGCGAGCGCGAGGTGACGGTCGAGCTGGGGGGCAAGGACGCGATGCTCGTGCTGGCGGATGCGGAGCTCGCGCGGGCGGTGGACGGAGCGCTGTGGGCGGGCTGCGCAGGCGCCGGGCAGGCGCGGGGCGCCGTCGAGCGGGTGTATGTCGCGCGGGAGGTGGCCGAGCCGTTCGTGGCGGGGCTGGTCGCGCGGGCGCGCGGGTTGACCGTGGGAGACCCGGCCGCCGATCCGCGTGTGCAAGTGGGCCCGCTCGCCTCCGCGCGGCGGCTGGCACACGTGAGCGAGCTGGTGGACGAGGCGGTCGCCCAGGGCGCGCAGCTGCGCTGTGGCGGGCCGGTCCCGGCGCCGCCGGGCTGCACGGGGGCGTTCTACGCGCCGGCTGTGGTGACCGGCGCGACGTCGGAGATGCGCCTGATGCGCGAGCCCCTGGACGGACCGGTGCTGGCCGTCACCGTCGTCGACTCGGTCGAGCAGGCGATCGCGCTGGCGGGCAACTGCGAGTACGGGCTGGGCGCGTCGGTGTGGACGGCCGACCGCTATCGCGGTGCACGGATCGCGCGCGAGCTGCACGCCGGCATGGTGTGGCTGAACGACCACCTACCGGGACCGGTGCTGACGCGCGGGCCGTGGGGGGCGGCGAGCGGGCGGCGGGCTCGGCAAGACGCTGGGCGAGACCGGGCTGCGCGCATGCGCCCAGGAGAAGCTGATCGCGTGGGGCCCGTCGAGCTGCGCGGGCAGTGGTGGGGACCGTACGACGAGACGACCCTGCGCGCGGCGCGAGCGGTGGCGAAGTTGCGCTCCGGGCGGGACTCGGACCGCGAGCGCGCCTGGCGGCGGGGAGGACCGGCGCTCGTGCGGATGGGGGCGCGGATGCTGGGTCGGGGCGTGCCTCGGTAGGCCCTGCGGGCTGCACTACCCTGTGACCATGCCCGCCCAGGCTTATGCAGGCAAGCAGTGCGTGTGCCAGCTGCGTCGCGACATCTGCGACCAGAGCTGTGTGCAGGGGATGCTCGACACTCCGTTCTACATCGCCTGCTTGCGACTGTCCGGCCGGCGCTGCGTGGTCGTCGGAGGCGGGGAGATCGGCCTGGAGAAGGTCGAGGGGCTGCTGGCCTGCGACGGCGATGTGACGCTGATCGCACCCGCGGCCGAGCCGGCGCTGGCCGAGTATGCGCGCGAGGGCTCGATCGCATGGGAGCGGCGCCCCTACGCCGGGCCGGCCGACCTGGACGGCGTGTTCATGGCGATCGCCGCGACCGACGACACCGACGTGAACATCGCCGTGTACGACGACGCCGAGCGCCGCGCGATGCTCGTGAACGTCGTCGACGTGCCGCCGCTGTGCAACTTCATCCTGCCGGCGATCGTCCGCACCGGGCCACTGGCGATCGCGATCTCCACGGCGGGCGCCTCGCCGGCGCTGGCCAAGCGGATGAAGCGCGAGATCTCAGAGACCTACGGCGAGCCCTACGCGCGCCTGGCGATCCTGCTGAACGAGATCCGCGGCTGGGCCAAGTCCACCCTGCCGACCTACCAGGATCGCAAGGAGCTCTTCGAGTCGATCGTGAACGGCGAGCCCGATCCGATCGAACTACTGCGCGCGAATGACGAGCCGGCGGTGCGCGAGCTGATCGCACAGGCCCAGCGCGAGCACGCGCCCGCGGCCGTCGGCGCCTGAGCGGATCGGTCATCGCTGTGGGCGAGGCTGGCGCCGAGACGACGATCAGTGCCGTACCGGACGGCGGCCCGCAGGTCGGGAACGCCAGTGCACCCTTGCCCCCCCGCGGCGAGGCGCTGCGCATCGAGGGGCTCGCGCGCTCCTACGGCGAACGCGAGGCGCTGGCCGGCGTATCGCTGTCGCTGGCAGGAGGGTCAGACGCTGGTCGTGTTCGGCCCCAACGGCGCGGGCAAGACGACGCTGCTGCGCGTGCTCGCGACGCTGCTGCGACCGCACTCCGGCAGCGTGCGCATCTTCGAGCACCGCCTGCCCGAGGACGCCTGGCAGGTGCGCGGGCGGATCGGGCTGCTCGGGCACGAGCCGCTGCTCTACCGCGAGCTGACCGCGCGCGAGAACCTGCGCTTCCATGCCCGCCTGCACGGTGTCGATGAGCCGCGCGTGCAGGAGCTGCTGGGGACGCGTCGGGCTCGACGACCGCGCCGATGAGCCGCTGCGCACGCTCTCGCGTGGCATGGTCCAGCGCGTCGCGGTCGCCCGCGCGGTGCTGCACGACCCGTGGCTGCTGCTGCTGGACGAGCCGCGCGCCAACCTCGACCCGGCGGCGATCGAGCTGGTGCAGCCGCTGATCGGCGCAGGATCCGATCCCGCCCACCCCCGCACGCGGGTGATCTCCAGTCACGATCCCGGCGGTGGATTGGCCGAGGCTGACGTGGCGCTGGGCCTGCGCGACGGACGGACGGCGCTGCTGCGCGCCGCCGCGGATGTCGATCCCGGCGAGATCGCGGAGCTGTACCGGTGAGCACCCCGCCCGATACCGGGAAGGCAGGGCCGTATACGGCCCTGCCCGAGGAGGTGCATGCACCTCCTCGTCCGTTGGCGCATGCGCCAACGGCAGACCCGCCGCATGCGGCGGGTCACGGGGCGTCACATGTGACGCCCCGCCGGGACGTGCATGCACGTCCCGGAACGGCGACGGTCCTCCGCGCGCTGCTGCGCAAGGAGCTGCTCGTGGAGCTGCGCACGCTGCAGTCGGTTCCCGGGATGTCGCTGTTCGCGGTGAGCACGTTCGTGGTCTTTCACTTCGCGCTGAACCGGACCAGCGTGGACGGGGACCTCGCGACGGGCGTGCTGTGGGTGACGCTGCTGTTCGCCGCGATGCTCGGCGTCAACCGGCTGTTCGTCGCCGATGTCGAGCAGGGCGGGTTCGACGGCTTTCTGCTGGCGCCCGTGAACCACACCGCGCTGCTGGCCGCCAAGGCGCTGACGCTGCTCGCCTACCTGGCCGTGCTCGAGCTGATCGCGGTCCCGGCCTTCGGCCTGCTGCTGCTCGGACCGCCGCTGCACCAGGCGCTGCCCGATCTGCTGGGAGTGCTCGTGCTCGCCGACATCGGGATCGCGGTGATCGGCACGTTCGTCGCCGCGCTGGCGGTGCAGACGCGCGCGCGCGAGTTGCTCGGACCGCTGCTGGCGCTGCCGTTGCTCGTCCCGATCGTGATCGGCGCCGCCCGGGCCACAGAGCCGCTGCTGTACACGAGCCACCCGGGCCACCCTGCTGGGCGCTGGCTGTTGCTGCTCGGGCTCTATGATCTGGTGTTCGGGCTGATCGCCTACGCCGTGTTCGACTTCCTCCTGGAGGACTAGTGATCTCGACCCCCACCCCGGCATCCCGCACGCCGGGCCTGCGCACACTGAGCATCGTCACCGTCGTGGCCTTCTGCGTCGCATACGGGCTCGTGTTCTTCTACGCCCCGATCGAACCCGAAGAAGGGTTCCTGCAGAAGATCTTCTACCTGCACGTGCCGCTGGCGATCGTCACGCTGTGCGGGTTCGTGCTCGGCGGGCTGCTGGCGATCATGCACCTGCGCACGCGCGATCGGCGCTGGGACCTGCGCTCCTACGTGGCGATCCACATGAGCCTGATCTTCGGTGTCGGGACGCTGATCACCGGCTCGATCTGGGCGCGCGGCTCGTGGGGACACTGGTGGGTGTGGAGCGAGCCGACGCTCGTGTCGTTTCTGATCATCATGCTGCTGTATGCGACCTACCAGCCGCTGCGCTTCGCGATCGAGGATCCCGAGCGCCAGGCGCGCTACGCCTCGGTGTTCGCGATCACGGCCGGGGCGTTCGTGCCGCTGAACTACATCGCGGTCAGCCTGTCGACCGCCTACCTGCATCCGCGCGTGCTCGGCAACTCCTCGAACCTGCCGCCGTCGATGGCGTTCACGCTGCTCGTCGCGCTGGTGGCGATGGCGCTGCTGTTCGCGACGCTGTGCTCGTATGAGCTGACCGCCAAGCGCACGCGCATGCTGCTGAAATCGCGCAGCCGGATCCTCGGGTTCCAGAGCGCGGGCACGACGGCGCGCCAGGACCCCGCGCGCGAGGCGGCGTCCGCTCCGATCAGCGCGCCCGCGAGCGCGAGCGCGCAGGTCCGATGATCGCCTCGCTCGCCACGGCCCTGCCGGAAAACACGGGCGACGGCTACGTGGCGGCCGCCTACATCGTGTTCTTCGCGATCGTCCTGATCTACGTCGCGATCATGGCGGTCCGCCTGACCCGGGTGGAACGCGGCCTGCGCGAGCTGAACGAGCGCGCGGAGCGCCAGCATCGGGACGAGACCAGGCAGGACGTGACGCAGGTACAGCCACGCGAGCGTGAGACCGTATGAGGCCGGTGACCCGTCCCAAGTCGATCCCCCCGCGCCAACCGCGGCGACCGAGGGGGGCCAGATGAGCGAGCTGCTGGCGCTCGGCGTCTCCCACAAGACGGCGCCCGTCGCGCTGCGCGAGCGGCTGGCGTTCACTGAGGCCCAGGCGGTCGAGTTCGCGGAGTCGGCGATCGCCACGTCCGAGGTGCGCGAGGCGGTCGTGATCTGCACGTGCAACCGCACCGAGGTCTATCTCGTCGTCGGCGACTCGGTGCGCGCCGAGGGCGACGTGCTGGGCCTGCTCGCCCAGCGGGCGGAGATCCGCCCGACCGAGCTCGCGGAGGCGATCTACTCGCCGCGCAACTGCGACGCGGCGCGCCAGCTCTACCGCGTGACGGCGGGCCTGGAGTCGATGATCGTCGGCGAGGCCGAGATCCAGGGTCAGGTCCGCCGCGCGCACGAGGCCGCCCTGCGGGCCGGCACCACCGGGCCGCTGTCCAACCGGCTGTTCGCAGCGGCGCTGACGACAGGTAAGCGGGTGCGCTCGGAGACCGCGATCGGCTCCGGCCGCGCGAGCATCCCCTCGGTCGCGGTCGACCTCGCGCTGAACGTGCTCGACGGGCTGGCCGACCGTCACGTCGTGATCCTCGGCGCCGGCGAGACCTCGGAGCTGACCGCGCGCGCCTTGGCCGAGCAGGGCGCCGGCACGATCTTCGTCGCCAACCGCCACGCCGACCGGGCGCTGCACCTGGCCCAGCGCTTCGGCGGCTCGGTCGTCGGGCTCGACGGCCTGCCCGAGCAGCTGACGCGCGCCGACATCGTGCTCTCCTCGACCGCCTCGCCGCACCCGATCGTCGGGCGCGAAGAGCTCGCGGAGGTGATGCGCCAGCGCGACTGCAGGCCGCTGCTGCTGATCGACATCGCCGTGCCGCGCGACATCGACCCGGGCTGCGCCGAACTGGAGGGCGTGAGCCTGTATGACATCGACGACCTGCAGGCGGTGCTCGCGCGCAACCTCGACACGCGCGCCAGCGAGGTCCCGCGCGCGCAGGAGATCGTCGAGGAGGAGATCCTGCGGTTTGCGCGCTGGCTCGGCCAGCTGGACGTATTGCCGACCGTCAGCGCGCTGCGCGAACACGGCGCCGCACTGGTCGAGCAGGTGATCGCCGAGAACGACGGGCGCTGGGAGTCGGCCTCCCCGCGCGATCTCGCGCGGGTGGAGGCGATCGCGCGGGCGGTCATGAGCAGGCTGCTGCACGAGCCCACGATCCGCCTGCGCAGCCACGGCGAGCGCGGTCACGCCAACATCGAGCTCGTGCGCGAGCTGTTCGGCCTGAGCGACGACGAGCCCGACGCGCGCGCCGCCGCGGCGGCGGACACGGGTGAGGTGCCGGACAACGTGCGCCCGCTCTCCCGCCGCACCCGCGCCGGCGGCTCCGGCGCATCCTGAGCTCGGTCTCGGTGCGATGAGCGAACTGCGCATCGGCACCCGCGGCAGTGCGCTCGCGATCGCGCAGACCCGGCATGTGGCAGCGCTGCTTGGCGAGCAACACCCCGGGATAGGGGTCGAGGTCGTCGTTGTGCGGGTCAGCGGCGACTACAACGCCCCTTCCACGAACTCCGGCGAGCGTGACAGCCACGACGCGGCGGGCCCAGCCGGCCCGATTAGCCCGGCCGATGCGGACAAGAGCCGCTGGGTGGACAGGATCGAGGACGCGCTCATCGCTGGCGAGATCGACCTAGCGGTGCACTCGGCCAAGGATGTTCCCGGCGAGCCGGCCGAGGGGCTGTCGCTGCTGGGCGCGCCCGCGCGGGTGAGTGCGGAGGACGTGCTGTGCGGCGGCGCCCACGGGCCGGAGGGCCGGGTCGAGCTCGATGCGTTGCCGTCAGGCGCGCGAGTCGGCACGAGCAGCCTGCGACGCACCGCCCAGCTGCGCGCCGCGCGCGAGGACTTGGAGGTCGTCGCGATTGCCGGCAACGTCGACACGCGGCTGCGGCTGCTCACACAGGACAATCAGAGCGAGCAGGGCGCATTCGACGCGATCGTCCTGGCCCGTGCGGGCCTGCAGCGACTCGGCCGCGAGGACGCCGTCGGCTCCGTGCTCGATCCCGCACGGTTCGTGCCGGCTCCCGGACAGGGCACACTCGCACTGGAGGCGCGCACGGGGAATGCGCGCGTGCGGGAGGCCGTCGCAACGATCCTCGACCAGGACTCCTCCGCCTGCCTGCTCGCCGAGCGCGCGCTGGCTCACGCGCTGAACGCGAGCTGTCACACCCCGCTCGGCGCGCATGCCGTGCCCGCGGGCTGTGGCTGCCTGCAACTGCGCGCCTGGGTCGGCCTGCCCGACGGGTCGGCCTGGGTCGCGGACGAGCTGCTCGGTGGCTTCTACGACCCGGTCGAGCTCGGGCGCCGGATGGCGGAGCGCATGACCGCGGCCGGCGCGAGCGAGCTGCTCACACGTGCAGAGGAGATGGCCGTTGCCGGCGTCTGAATCGCCATCCGCGGGAGACGCCGCATCGCGCGACGCGCAAGACGGGCCACGACCCGCCAACGTACCGCCGAACCATCGCGGCGAGCACGGGCCAGACCACACCCCGGGGCGCGTATATCTCGTCGGCGCAGGGCCCGGCGATCCTGGCCTCTTGACGGCGCGGGCGCTGGAGCTGATCGCCGCGGCCGACGTGATCCTGTACGACCGCCTGATCCCGAGCGCGGCGCTGGACGGCGCGCGGGGTGACGCCGAGGTGCTGTTCGTCGGTAAGGAGGGCGGCGGCGAGTCGGACCGAAGCCGGGAGACACGCGCCTCCGGCGCTGGCCGATTCGGGGATGCTGGCCGAACCGGGGATGCGAGCGTCAGCGAGTGTCTCCCGGTCTCGGTAGCGAGTGTCTCCCCGATCGGTCCCCGTTTCGGCCAGCAGGAGCAGATCGAGGCGTTGCTGGTGGAGCATGCCCGGGCGGGCAGGACGGTCGTGCGGTTGAAGGGCGGCGACCCGTTCGTGTTCGGTCGCGGTGGTGAGGAGGCGCTGGCGCTGCACGAGGCCGGCATTCCGTTCGAGGTGGTGCCGGGCGTGAGCGCCGGCGTGGCTGCGCCGGCCTACGCCGGCATCCCCGTGACCCACCGCGGTCGCGCGACCGCCGTGGCGCTCGTGACCGGACACACACGCGAGGACGGGCCCGATGAGTCAACGCTTGCCTGGCCCGCGCTGGCGGCGTTCCCGGGAACGCTTGTGTTCTACATGGGCGTGCGCCAGCTGCCCCAGATCGCGCAGTCGCTGATCGCCGCCGGCCGGTCCGCCGCCGAGCCGGTGGCGATCGTGGAACGCGGCACGCTGCCCGGGCAGCGCACCGTCACGGGAACGCTCGCCACGATCGCCGAGCTCGCCCAGGCCGAGAACGTGCGCGCACCCGCGATCACGGTCGTCGGCCCGGTCGCCGAGCTGGCCAGCGAGCTCTCGTGGCTTACGCCCGCACCGCTGGCTGGGCTGACGGTCGCCGTGACCCGCGCGCGCGCATCGGCCAGCGGACTGTCTAGACGCCTGGAATCGCTGGGGGCGCACGTCGTGCAGGCGCCCGTGATCCGCACCGTGCCACTGCCCGGCCCGGCACCCGAGCTGGCGCCATACGACCTGCTCTGCCTGACGAGCCCCGCGGGCGTCGGCGCCCTGTTCGAGCGCCTGCGCACCGCCGGCGTGGATGCCCGCGCGCTGGCCGGCGCGCGCGTGGCCGCGATCGGTCCCGGCACGGCTGCCGCCTTGGGCGAGCATGGGATCCTCGCGGACGTAGTGCCCGACCGGTCGGTCGCGGAGGGACTCGTCGCTGCGCTCGCCGACGTGCAGCCGCCGGTCCGCCGCGCGCTGATCGCCCGCGCGCGCGAGGGCCGCGAGGTGCTGCCCGACGCGCTGCGTGCCCAGGGCGCCGAGGTGGACGTGCTCACGCTGTATGAAACGGTCGCCGAGGCGCCGCCTGAGCACATCCTGCGCGAAGCGCTCATGGCCGACTACATCGCGTTCACCTCCGCTTCGACCGTCCGCTTCTTCCTGCAGGCCGCGGGGTCCGCTGACTTCTCGCCCGACGCGCGCATCGTCTCGATCGGGCCGATCACGAGCGAGGCCCTGCGTGAGCAGGGGTTGCAACCGCACATCGAGGCCTCCGATCACGACATCGACGGTCTCGTTCAGGCGCTGCTCGATGACGCCGCGTCACGTTGTTGAGGATCGCGGGAGGAGGATCGCCTTGTTGGTGGCGATCCTCCTCGCGGGAGATGCTGGGGTGTTATCGACTTCCTTCTGGGCCCCGTCCTGTCCAGTGTCGTCGTGGTGGTGGGCTCGGCTGTTCTGGTTCTTTGTTTTTGACTACATCTTCTTCGCTTTTGATTACGGCTTCGATTGGCGCGAGCCTGTGCGTGCCGGTGAGGATCGCCGTGTTGTAGCCCGCTTTGGACGGCAGGCCGAGTGTCGTGTCGATGAGAGGATCGAGAATCGACGAGAAGTGACCGCCGCAGCCTTCGGCGGCGGGAACCGAGAATGCGTTGTTCACCACTGAGTCTTCGACATTGACAAGAATTTCTTCTTCTTCGGAGAAGTGGCCGATATTCCCGGTGATCGGTTTGTTAGGTTCCGGCGGACTGGTGATACCGTCGGTCAATTGGAGCTCTATCGGGCTCGATTCAGACCCGATGTAGCAACCATTCCCCAACCACGGATCGTTAAGATGAACTCTGACCGGTAGTGTCAGTGCCGCCCCGGACTTGCCAAAGAAATTTTCAAAGTTCACGAGCACAGGGTTACTCGGGTCAGTGACGCCTTCGATGGTCGCCGTCATACCCATCATTCTGCTCCCAAAACCCGCTCGACACAGGCGCCGCTGGGCACTATCAAAGATCCATCTACGATGGATTTCCCGCAACCAATCAAATCACCCAAACCGCCGGGAACATTCAATTCCGTTTTGGATAGGCTTTCACCGTTCTTTGCCGGCGCACTTACATAAATGGGTTCCGGAGCCGGCACCAAACCGCCCTGTAGTATGATCGTCTTGTCGATAGGCACCGACATCTTTCCGATCACGAATTCACCACTGGTAATCTGAACAAACGAGCATATGCTTACGCCCGGTGTGCCAGTCGGACACTGCGCGAATACAGCATAATCACCTTGCGGCACGGCCAGCACCGGCGAAGCGGCCCCGAGCGAAGCCAAGGGAGCCATCAACGCCATCACCACGACAAGTATTATACGTTTAGCGTGCTTAGTCATTAACCATCGCCTTCCGATTAGTAACTGGATCTCTGAGCGTCCTGCTCCCCATCCTTCCAGTATAAATAACGATAGTTAATTCATATCGTCCTTCGGTTGACCCATGGTGCGCCAATATGGTGCGCCGCGCTATTTACCATGCACCACCCAAGACCAACTCACCGGACACCAACCTTGGGAGTACATACAGTCACTTCTTCAGCCGGTGGTTGCCGCCCTTTTTCTTGCGCTCATGACGTACAGTCTTCACGCAGCCCGTGACACCGATCGGGGTGGT
The DNA here is from genome assembly GCA_963736555.1 of uncultured Solirubrobacterales bacterium. Taxonomy (GTDB): domain Bacteria; phylum Actinomycetota; class Thermoleophilia; order Solirubrobacterales; family Solirubrobacteraceae; genus Palsa-744. The sequence continues at coordinate 149,790 of CAVTPC010000008.1, read as the reverse complement.
CTGCTTGATGACGAGGCCGTTCTGCGCCACGAATTCGGTCGGCATCGACAGCGAGGCGGCCTGGGTCTCCTTGACCTTGCGCATCTCGGTCTTCTTGTGACCCTTGACCTTCACGGTGACCTTCTTCTTGACCGTGACCGTCTTCGTGAGGCTGCAGAGGTTCCCGTTCGCCGCGAGCGCCGAATACTGCTTCTCGGGGAAGGTCAGTTCGAAGCTCGTGAACGGCTGGTCGGGGACCGTCTTGATCGTGGCGCTCGTGATCCCCGATTTCGAGATGAACGTGGTCGAAACCACGTTGACCGTGATGCCGTAGCCCTGCAACACGAAGATCACGCTCGGGAACGCTTCGCCGCCGTGGGAGACAAAGTACGCGGGGCCTTCCAGTGCAACCGGGACCAGGGGGGTGATGACCTTGACGTGCCCGATATCGACGCCGCGGGACACCCCGCCGGGTTTGCGTCGAACTGCGCCGCCGTGCACGCTTTCTGCAACGTCGTCAATCGCGACGGCAACTGCTTCGGGAGTTCGATTTTCGCGAGCGTGAAGTTCGCCTGGCCTGACCCGGGGCCGCTGGGGCGGGTCACCTTCAACGTCAGGCTCGCGCCGTTTGCTTTGCTCGTTTTGCCGGAGGTCGAGGCCGTGAACTTCGGTTCGAACTTCAACACCGCGCAGTTCGTCGCCTGGAAAGGCAAGGACACAGGCGAGCTGGCTCCTTCGTCGCTTTCGACGGTGCCCGTGATCGCCATCTTTGCGCAGTTCGTTGGGTTGAACTGGAATTCTTTCCTGCTCGTCGTGAAGTTGATCCGCTTCAACTGCACGGGGATCCCGTCGATCAAGTGCGGGATCGCGTAGCCTTCGCTTTCCTTGTTGCTCGTGATCGTCAGCGCCGAGGTGATCGGGTTGATCTCGATCCTGGCCCGCACGACGATGCAGTCACACGCGGGGTCCTGGCTGGGGTTGGAGGTGTCGTGCTCGAGGTCGAACGGGCCAGCCTTGACCGGGTCCACGACCGACAATCCGAACGGCGCGCCGTGATAGGGGCCGGTTATGTAGACCTTGCCGCCGGTGACGCTGACGGGATCTGAGCCGACACCAGCGGACACGGTCGTTTCACCGACGAGCGATTCCGGCCCGCACGTGCCGTTGTTAGCCTGCGCTTCACCGCACAGTTCGACATGCGAGAGGATCCCCGACAGGCCGGGCGGCAGCGTGAAGGCGACCCGTGCCATGTTCTGTTCGCCGTCTTCGCGCCCGAATGTCCCCGTCAGCGGCGTGAACGCACCCGCGTTGATGTTCGTGCTTCCGCCCGTCAGCGTCGGCGAGAACGGCAAACTGGCGCCCGGACAGGCGCTGTGGTTGGGGCCTTCGCTGATGTCGAACGTCGAGGTGCTCCGCACCGGCGCGTTACCCGACCACGGCGTGAAGATCACTTCGGTCGTGTACGCGCCGCAGTGCGCCGGGGTTGCCAGCGGCGCACGTTCGCCACCGAAGAATTCCAGCTTGGCGTCTTCGAACGGCGCCTGCGGCAGGTTTTCAAACGTCGCGGTGATCCGCCCCGACGGGCTCAGCGACACCTCCCCCGGAAGCTTCAACAGCACACCCGATTCCGGTTCTTCAGCGACGAGATACATCGCGAGCAGGCTCCCGAACGGGTTCTGGTTCTGATCGGCCAAATACACCGCGCCCACCAGTTCGTGTTTGAGCAGCGGCGTCTTGATGTGCACCGTGCCGATCTTCGCCGCATCCGGACAGAACGGCGAGGGCAGCGTCGGCGTGAATTGGGTCGTCTTTGCTTCGGGTTCGCCTTTGGGGTCAAGTTCCCCGAGGCCCGTGAAACCGATCTGCCCCTCACTGCACGCTTCCAGACCATCCCCCCCGGAGGGGTTGATCTGCACCCCTTCCGGCAACACCGCGGTCACGTCCCTGACATCAGACACGGCCAGACCGCTCGCGTTCAGGCTCTCCTGCTGGTCGATATGCTGCGCGACCGTCAACCCGCTCGAGCTGCTCGCCGCGTGCCCGTCCGGGGCGACTTCCAGCGACGGGGTGAACGGCAGGCGATCGCAACCGTCGATACGCGTTGCTTCACCGGCGGCGTTGTGCAGCGAATAGGACACGGGCAGTGTGAGCAGGCTGGGCTGCTGCGGATATGCCCACGAGCTGATCGCGACCGACGTTTCAAACGGCGCCGCGCACGACGTCGGCAGCGACAGGAACGGCGGCGGGTGCGCGATCGACGGCGACGCTTCACACGTTTCGGGGCCGTGTTGTTCCCCCAGTTTGGCCAGGGAGAACCCGCACGTCCAGCCCCGCGAGTTGTCGTGGCGCGGGTCCCCGGGCGTGCCCCAGATCGACACGCGCGCCGCCAGGAACGCCGGCAGCTGCGTCGTGTTCGTGACGTTCACCGTGATGCCGTAGTCAGATCCCGTGCGGATCGCAGTATCGAGGTACACGGGGTTACCGCACACGTAGAAACCGAACCGCGCCGGCTCGCCGGGCGCGGGTTCGAGGTTGAACAACGGCACCGTGTTCGTGATCAGGCCACAAATCTTACCCCCAAGCGTTTCCCCGACGACCTGCACGGTGATCATCGCGACACCGACCTGCGTGTCAGCCGGACAGCCGTTCGTGAAGAGCGCGTTCGGCAAACGCTCGTTGGCGTTGAATTCGCCCAGGGTGCACTGCGCGAACGGTATCGGGTTGCCGATCAGCCCCGCCGGCAGGTCGAACTGGAGGTTCTTCGGCTGCACCGGCTGATACGGAAACGCGCCGGTCTCGTTCAGTGCGATCGTGCTCGTCAGCTGGAACGGGTGCGAGCCCGCCTGCGTATCGATCGACCCGTCGGCGTTTTCCGGGCGCAGTTCATAATCTTCGACGCCGAACGGCGTCGGCGCGCTCGAGAGGCTCACCGCGCGCGTGCTGCGAGCGGCCGCAGCGCCGCCACCGCTGATCCGCACTTCGTTTTCGCTGGGTTCGATCGCGCTGCCGGCGATTTCGACGGGGATGTCGATCCAGATGCGTTCATACGGCGGCAGCTTTCCCGCGTACGTGCACTTCACTTCGCTGCCCGCCGCCAGGGTTTCGCATTGCACCGGACCGTAGGACTTGGATTCCGCGTCGTGGAACGGTCCAGAGCGCCCCGACGGCGCCTTCGCCGTCAACCCCGCGGGGAGCTTGTCGAGGATCGTGACCGGCGACCCGGTTTCGCCGTCGACTTCGCCGTCGCCGAGGTTCGTCGCCGCCACGAGGATCTCGCGCGCCGGCGGTTCGCCGTGAGTCACGACCTTCGTCGTAGTGGAGCCTGCTTCGTTTCTGACTTCCAGCGGCGCCACCGCCTTGTCGGAGTCCGCACCGACGCTCTTGACGATCAGGGGAACGATGCTTCCCGAGGTCAGTTCGATCCCGCCGGGACCTCCTTCCACGACCACGTTGCCCGCGCCATACACGGCTTCCAAGGACACCTGAAGATTTGGCGCGCTGGCCAGCGCGGCCGCCCCCCGAACGGGCCCGGATACGGTTCGGCTTCAAAGAACCCCGGCGCCACCGGAAACCCGGGAACTTCCCCCACCTTTTTGCCACCCACTTGCAATTCGAAAACCGCGCCAGGCGCAGCGAGCAGTTCCTGCACCTCAGAGTGACCCGGCGAGAGCCCCGGTTCTGAGCGGAGGTTCGTCGGGCGCGCGCTCGAGGAGAGCTGCCACCACGGCGACAGCGTTTCGCTTTCGGCAAACGCCGGGGTTGCGAAACCCAAAACCATCAGGATGGTGGCAAGCGCCCCGAGTCGTAAATTCCTCATCGCCCTGTCCTCCCGTTGGTGCTGGATTTCTTAGCTGACTTATTTGATTTCTTCCTTTTGATGCACTCCTCTTTCTTCTTAACCTTCTTCTTGACGTAGCCCCGCTTGCACTTCACGACCTTTACCTTGGGTTTTACGACGGCAGGTGCGGTCGGGGTGAGGTTGCCGACGCCGGAGAAGGTCGCGCTCGCCGGGGCGCCATAGATACCCGGCTGCGGCGATGGCGCCGCCCGGCAGGCGTCGGCCGTCGTGCACAAGGGCGGCGAAGAGACAGGGCTCGTACACGGCACCGCGGCGCTGCACGTATGCGCGTCGTACACGTCAAACGCGTTGTCGAGATCCTGCGGCTGCCAGGCGCGCGGAGGACAGGAAGAACACGTCTTCGCCCGATTCGCTCGCGTCGAGGAACGCCGATTCTTCCAGCGACGTGCCCGAGGAAATCAAGCCGACACAGCCGGCCGCTTCCTCCCCCCGCCCCGCTTCGCCGACAAAGGCATGAGCGGGCTTGAACATGACAGCACCGGAGGCGCTGGCCGGACCTGCACACGTACCGACCGCTTGCGGCTCGTACTCGTACACGTCCTCCGTGCCGTTGACGTCCTGCGGCACGAGCGCATCCGGACTGTTGAAGAACAAGCGACCTTGATTGGACAGATACCGCGGCTGATAACGCGCTTCGAATTGGAGCGCCAGATCGTCAGTCCAACCAGGAATGCTCCCAGCGAGCCACCGATTCGCCCAGATTCTGGACTCATCGACCAGGGTACGGTGAGTTCCTTCTTCTTCGGGATTCTCGTAAAGCCCGACCGGTCGCGCGCCGGTCGGGTTGCACGAGGCGCAGACCAATGAGCCGGCCCCGCCCGATCCTGCGTTGTAGAGGTACACCTCCTCGTCATGCGCAGGTACCGGTCTCCCTTCCTTTTCTACATTGACGAATTTTTTGCTCCCGGAGGGGGGGAGTTCTTCTTTTTCGTACCCTGTCGCATCGCGGTTGTCATAGCCCGTGAGGCTGCGCTGCGACTGGAACGCCAGGAAGCGACCGTTCGCCGAGACGCGTGCGGTCAAATGGTCCAATTCTTCCTGTGGGCCTCCCCAATCGTAACCGTCTTGGCCCGCCAGCGCCGCGATGAACGTCGGCTGCCAGGTACGCGTGGCTTCGTCGTAGCGATCGACGTACAGGTTGTGCCCGGCACTGGTCGCGCCGCTGTGAGCGAGCACGCTCGTGGAGACGAAATAGAGGTACGAGCCGTCAACGCTTGAGCCGGGCACCAAGCCCACGACACCGCCCGCCAGTTCGCTCGTGTCGCACGCCAGCGCCCCGGCGACTTCCACGACTTCACACTCATAGAGACTCCGACCTGCGTCGGCGCCGGAGACACCTCTCGTGAAAAAGATCTTGGACTCTTCGCTGTTTGCCGTCTGGAAGTGCACCGGTTCTTCGCCTTGAGGCGTATTAAGCGATTCGGCCAACTGCAGCGTTTCGCGCTTCGCCGTGTCGCGCAGATAGAGCTTCCCTTCGCTGTACCACACGATGCGCGAGCCGTCCTGGGAGATCGCGTTACGCGCATCGTCGCTTCTTTTGTTACCACCAAAACCAGCGTTAAGAGCTGGTATTTTGCTGGCCCCCGGGAGAATGCTCACGAGCTGCAACTGCCCATCCGCCAGCTCATACAGCCCTGCATATGGCCCTTCTTTCGCGGCGGGCTCCTCCGTCAAAGGCACGCTGCTCTGATATACGAGATGACTCAGATCGGGGGTGCCACCCACAAACGCTGCCGCACTGTATTTGCTATTTCCCGAGATGTCGAGCTTCGTACTTGGCGGCGTGTTCGCGGGCGTGATCAGCGCCTTGTAGCAATCAGCGCTGCAGAACGGGCCAGGTTCGCTACCTCCAGTTCCAGTACTGGTGGGATAAAAATCGTTGCGCAGATACGTCGTGTTTTCGCTCGTTTCGCCCGTCAACGGCGTTTCGTCTTTTGGTTCCACCAGCGCGAGTGACAGATCGGGCGAGAAAGCACGGTACTCGATACCAAGTTCCACAGCAAATTCCGTAGGCGCGTTGTTGATCGACGTCAGGTCCTGCGTTTCCCAGCCGCCCGCCCCGCGCCGGGACAGGACCTGCAGCAGTTCCGGCGAGCGATTGCCTTCCGGTTCGCTCGTAATCGGGTCGCTCGAGAGGTACGTGACCGCGCCGCCACCGACGGCCGCCTCGGGCAGGCCGCCGTTCACGGTCGCCTGCACTTCCAGGCCGGCGCCGTGCTTGCTCGGTGGCGAGACCATTTCCCACTGGCGGCCGTCGAGCAGGCTGAACGACCCACCCGCCTGCTGCGTCGTGAAGGTCGCGGGCAGGCCCGTAACGGCACACACTTCGGCGAGATGGCAGGCGCTCCTCGCCTCGAGTCGGTAGCGGTAGACGGTCGCGGGCAACAGTCCCTGCACGTGCTCGCTGATCGCTATGGATTCTTCAGCCGCGGCGAGCGTCGCTTCGGAGATGTAACTATTCACGTCCTGCTGGCCCGGCCGGATTGGGTCAGCCCGGCGCGGATGCCGGCAGCCATGGTTGTCCGGCCGCGAGTTGGGCGAGTGCTTGTAGTGGGCGCTGGCCTTGCTTTTTGGCGGTGGAGATGTAGGAGCGCACTGTCAGGTAGCGTTCGGCGCCGTCCATCGTGCGGAAGCACCCGGATATCTTCTGTTGCAGCTTGACCATGCGAAGGTCGGACTCGCAGAGGTTGTTCGAGAAGGGAACGGCGAAGTCGTGGGCGAAGAGGGTCACTTCGCGCTCGCACCGATCCAGGCGCAGCAGCAGGTTCTGCGCCTTTGAGCGCTTGATCCGCTTCCCGGCGTTCTGTGCCAGACCGGGGTTCTGCTCGTAGCCCGAGGCGATCAGGTCGCGGTAGTTGCGGTGAAGTTCTGCCAGGGCCGGGGCGTCCAGCGCCTGGCGGCCGGCCGTCTTGGCCTGATCGACCAGATCCTTGGTGTCCAGCAGAAAACAACTCATGCCCGAGGCCCAGAGCTGCCCTGCTTCGGTGGCGGCGATCAGCTCCCTGAGGTGGTGAGCGCCGCAGAGCGCGTGGGCCGCGTCGGTGTAGGCGCGATATGGGGAGAAGCCGTCGTGCACGGCCACGCCGGTGAAGCCGGGCAGCACGCCGGCGTCATCCATCGCCTGCCCTCCGCGCTTGGCGTGGACCGTGTAGCGCGTCAACGTCTGCGTGGAGGCACAGTGCACCCAGGAAAGGCGCTCTGCGATGCGCAGGCCCGTCTCGTCGAAGTGGGCTACCGGCTGATCACCGAGCAGTGCTCGCAACTGCTCATCGAAATCGGTCAGGCCCTGCGCGGCCTTGTCCACCCAGGCCTTCAACGTGGCTGTGGAGACCTGCGGGCCGATCAGGTCGCAGATCAGGTTGCGGGCGCGCTCATAGGGGATGTGCTGGAAGACGATGAGGTAGACACCGAAGGCGTGCAGGTTGGCCCCGTACTGTGTGTCAGCGGCCACGCCGCCGGGGAAACGACCCTCATTCACGAGCCCACAAGCATTGCAGCGCCGGGCTTTCGCGAGATGCTCTATCACTTCCAGCGCGAGCTTCTCGGGGATATCGAAAACCTGACGAGACTCCCCGCCCTCAAGCTCTTCCCCGTCAGCCAAATCGCGCCCGCAGTCCTCGCAAACGTCGGGCTCATGGATAATCACACGGTCGGGGACCTCCACCCGCTCCAAGTGGGCACCCTCATGACCATGCTGGCCGCCCGGTTTGCGCCCCGAGCGCTCCCGCAGGCTGCGCTTCTTCGGCGACGGTTTTGAGTAACCATCGGAGGACGGCGGCTTGCTCGAGTTCCTAGAGTTCTCATCCAGCCTGCCCCGCAACTCGACGATCTCGGCCCTCAACTCGGCGATCATCGCCTGCTGCTCGACGCTCTGCCCCCGCAGCGCCGCGATCACCGCATCCTGATCGGTGATCCGGGCTTCAAGCTCCTCACGACTGAGCTGCCCTGCATCGGCCATGCCCGCAAGATTCCCTGCAACCAGGCGGAATCCCGCCCACAACAACCTCCCCACGCTGCACACCCCACACCCGAACCTGCGCTCACCCCTGACGAACGAAACCAGCAGGACCTAAATAGTTACTCGGAGATCGGTACGGACATCGGTTTCTCAGAGCCTTCGAAGCTGCCGCCGTTCGCCTCATATTCCGCTTCGCTCAGATATTCGAACGCGTAGGTGGTCGTGTCGCCGTGTGGGTTGATTTCCCCATCGAGGTCCGCGGAGGTGGCGGCGACGTTCGCCGCCGACTGCGATCCCGCGGCGATTTCCGGGCCGCCGGTACGGAAGCTGCGATTTGGCCCGGGGTTCGGTGTGTTGCGAGCGTCGGTGCCCGACACCCGGAAGTCATACACGCTGCCGACCTGCAGGCCGCTGACCTGGGCGCTGACGGTAACCGGACTGGAGAACGGTGGCTCCGGCGAGCATTCGACGCTGGCACCGCCGCTGTAGAGATCCGCGGCGGATTCCCTTACCGCCTTTTCGTACTCTGCCTGCGCGACGTATTCGAAGCGGCACGCAGTGATCGCGTTAGCGGCGACCGGCGCGAGGTGAGCGTTGAATGTCGCGCTCGTGCCTGTGATCTGCGTGGCGGCGTCGGTGTCCGCGAACGGGCCGGGCAGCGTGAACACAGCGATCCGCCCCGCGGCCGTGTCGGCCGCGTACACCGTCTGTTCAACGGAATCGACCGCGAGCCCCGCGCCCCCCGCGAGATCGCCCGCGCCGAACGTGTCGGTCGGGGCGCATTCTCCGAAGCCTACACTGGGTTCTCCAGAATCGGCGCAGATCGAGCCATCCGGCTCGATCACATGGACGGGGCCATCGAGGGCAAAGTGTTCCAACGAAGTTCCACTGTTGTCGACGTAGAGTTCTTCACCGGCCGGGTCGAACGCGAAGCCGGAGGGGTGATCGGCAAACTGGTCGAAGCCGAGGTTACCGAGCTCGACGCCGCCCGGCGTCCACAACTGCACCGAGTTAGCTTCAGAGTTTGTTTTGTAGACATTCCCTTCTGACCCGAGGGTGAAGCCGCCCGGCGCGATGCCAAATGGAATCCCGAAGCTTTTCTCAAACACGCCTTCCTGCCCGAAGACGAACACCTGACCGGGCGTGTTGCTGACATACAGTTCCCCCGCCGGGTTGACCACGATCCCCGCGAGCGCACCGAACGGTTCGCCCGGGGCGCCGTTCAGCTGCCCGTTCGCGGCCCCCGCCGTGCCGTTGTTCCCCCACGACGCGACCAGCACGCCTTCGGGCGTGAACTTCGAGACGAGATCATCGCCCGTATCGCCGACATACACATCGCCTTTCGATGCGCTCGTAGCGGAGTTGTCCACCGCGATAAACGCCGGTGCTTCCAGCGCGCCGGGCTCAGAACCCGAGGTTGCCGCTTTGCACCCCGACAGCGTCGTGCATTCGTCTTCACCCAAAGGCCCGACGTGCAATCCCCACGCCCGCACGAACCGTTCCGAGGCGGGCTTGGCCGGATCGAACTCGTCGATGCGGTGATTGCCCGTATCCGCGACGTACACATCGCCGCTTTCGTTATCGACAGCGACCCCGCTTCCCCCCACCCCTTCCGAGTAGCCCCGCAAGGCCAGCTGGCCGGCCCCCGTGCCGGGAACGCCGAAGGAGCAAGCCACGCAGTAGCCGTGCGTCCCGGCGAGGGCCGGGGAAACCCCCACCGTCATTGCGATCGCGATCGTTAGAGGGAGGGCCAGGACACTTATTTTTGACGTAGCTATCCCGCCGAAAGCACGCACGCGAGCAGGCTCGGCGACACCACTTAGACGGTGCAGGAGGAACGTGAGCCTGTTCGGTGCCGTGGTCATGGACGGGCCTTTCTGGTGGTGGTCATCGGGGTGGTTGGGAAAGGTTTTGGAGTGGGGTGTCCCGTTTTGGCGACCCCGTCGGCTTGCGCTACGCTTAGGCCATGAACGACACGCCACTCAATCTGACGATCGTCTACGAGCCCGGCGATGACGGCTGGATCACGGTGTCGATCCCTGAGGTGCCCGGCGTTCTCAGCCAGGGCCGTACGCGCAAGGAAGCACGGGAAAACGTCATCGACGCGCTCGCACTCATGCTCTCGCCAGAGCCCAGCGACGCTGACGACCAGCGTGAGCGCGAGGCGCTGCACCTGACGATCGCCGCGTGAAACGACGCGACCTCGAACGCCACGTCCGCACTCACGGCGCGCGCCCCATTGATGAGGGCGGAAACCACACACGCTGGGGCGGCCCCCAAGGGCAGCGCTCAGCGATACCGCGCCACAATGAGATCGGCTACGGCCTCGCGCGCGACATCTGCAAACAGCTGGGCGTACCGCCGCCGACGGGGTCACGATAGAGACGCGGCCAACCTCAGCTAAGCAGGGTGAACATCTCCGCCTGGCTGAACGGGTGGGGAAACCAACCGGTGTCATGCCCCATCATCCGGTTGAACGTCGGTGTTGAGCGACAGCTGCTTGGTTACCTGTTCGCCGAGCTCCGTCAGGCGCCAGGCGTTGGCTGCGCCCTTGGTGTGGGCGTCACGACCGGCGGTGTTGGTGAGCAGACCCAGGCCTTGCAACCGCGCGAGGAGCTTTGAGACCTGGCCCTGGTCATGGATGTCGGCGAGCTCGCCGATCTGACGATTGCTGGTGCCCGGACGTTGCACGACGGCTTCCAGGACGCGTGCGGTCCTGTAGGTCAGGCGCATCGGAACGTCCTTCAACGGGTCCTCACCAGCGTGATACATACGCGACCGAGCAGAGGCCGGTGCCGGAGTTCTCGGCACCGGACGCTCACGCAAACTCCGCGTACGCCTCACACCGATATAGGGCATCACGATCAGGCTCGTGAACTCAGGTAGTAGATCCGTGAGCGATTCCCTCTCGGTGATCGCCAGCAGCCGGTTGAGGATCATCAACACCGACCCCACAGCGCCCTCCGCCATCAACCCCGGTACTTCCGCGGCGCGCTCATCCTGCAAACGACCCTCATCCACGATCGCGATCAGGCGCCCCAACAGATCCGCGCGCCACGCCCGCGCCGCAGGACCACCATGCGCGCTCTCAACCACACACACCCGCGCGAGCTCGAGCTCACGATCAAAGAAACCCAAGATCACCCACAGGCACGTGCGTATCCGCTCAGACCACTCGAGATCACCCACCATCGCCGCGCGCAACTCAACGAGGACCCTTTCCAACGTGTCGTCACAGACCTCCAGCAGACAATCTTCACGATCGTCGAATAGGTCGTAAAAAGTCTTACGTGACACCCTTGCGCGCGAGGCGATGCTTGCCACCGTCACGTTCGCCCAGCCCAACTCCTCCACAGCCGCGACCGCACCACCCAACAATCTGGAACGCTGCATCTCCGAGACCCGCACACGACCATTACGCTCAGCCGGCGTGAGTGATGGGGAGCTAACGGGCCCACGCACCACACGGTTACCACGCCTAGCCGGACGCTTGGATTCACCACGCTTATGCGGCATAGCTCAACTCCCCCGCGCCGTCATAAAGCAACACGATCGTCGCCGTGAGCTCCTCCAGCAACCCGAGCAACGCAGGAGCACCGGCCATCACCACGCGCGTATGGATCACCGTGAACGCGCCACCGACCACACCCTCAGCCAACAACGACGACGAACAACCACCAGGATCACTGCCCGCACGATCCGCCTCGATCGCGCGCGCCAGCACACCCAACACGCCTACGCGACGCTCCCGCACACGCGCTCCCCCATCCAGCGCCGCCACGAAGAGCAGCTCACACACCGCAGGAGTAGCATCCAGATAGGCCAGCAGCGTGCCGAGACCCGAACGGATACGCGCCACCCACTCACTCTCACACTCATACACCGGGCGCACGACCCCCGCCAGGCGCTCCAGTTCGCGATCGATCAGCGCCAGCAGGCAGTCTTCGCGATCGGCGAACAGGTCATAAAAAGTCTTCGGTGACATACCCGCCCGCTCACACACCACCCGCGGCCGCAGACCCTCATACCCACCCTCAACAACAACCCCCAACGCCGCATCCAGCAACCGTTCACGCTGAGCGACAGGAATGTACGTCTTCCCACCCAAGGGACCCGGAGGACCGGGACAACGCACCGGGAAACCAGTCTCCGCAGTAGTCGTCGGACGCCCACCACCCCGTCTCACGACCCACCGCCACCAATCCGAGCATCCCTGAATCCAGACGCGAAACAACCGCCGCGTTTACGGGCGGGGCGATGGTCTGCTAGACGATGGTTGTGAGCGCCGAAATGGGCGCCGAGCGACGGTTCAGCAGTTGCCGAGAGAGTCACTGTCATGCTCGCTCTCCCTGGCTGGCGGTGTTGCTGTCCGGCCGGGGCTGTTGGGTGTTTCGGGTCGGCGGCGAGCTGACTCCCCGAGAGAGTGTCGACCCCGTCCGGGGCCTGACCAGTCTCTGTTGTGTCGCTCGCCGCCGTTGCCCGAAGAGGACCGCCGGCTTGACCTGATAGGAGCGTGGCAAATACGCCCCAAGTGACTCGTGTCAGCCGGCGATCCGCCCAAACAACAGACCAATCGATGAATGGACGGTACGAATGATCCTGATCGGAGCGGACACACACAAGCACACCCACACCCTCGCCGCCATCGACACGCCCAATGGGCAGCATCTCGGCGAGAAGACGATCCCCGCGAGCAAGACCGGGTTCGTCCAGCTGCTGGACTGGGCCCGCAGCCTCGGTGACCCCGAGCGGGTATGGGCGCTGGAGGACTGCCGGCACCTCACCGGCCCCCTCGAGCGCTACCTCATGGCCACCGGAGAGCGCATCGTGCGTATCCCACCCAACCTCACCGCCAGAGAACGCGGAGCAGAGCGCACCCGTGGGAAGTCCGACCCTATCGACGCCCGCGCGATCGCCAGAGCCGCGCTGCGGGAGGGAATAGACACCCTCCCCACCGCCCATCTGGACCAGGTCTCGCTTGAGATCAAGCTGCTGCTCGATCATCGCGAGGACCTCACCAAAGCCTGCTCACAAGACCAACAACGACTACGCTGGCACCTGCACGACCTCTGGCCAGACCTAAAGATCCCCGTCGGAGCACTCGACCGCGCAGTCTGGTTGCAGCGGATCTCCCGCAAGCTCACCCGTGCCGAGCACTGCGCTCGCGTGCGTATCGCGCGTGACCTCGTACGAGCACTCAAACAACACACCCGCCGCGCACACGAACTAGAGCGCGAGATCACGACACTCGTGCAATCCAAGGCGCCACAACTCTTGGAGCTCGCCGGTTGCGGCGCGCTGACAGCCGCGAAGATCCTCGCCGAGACCGCAGGGGTGCAGCGCTTCAGCTCCGACGCCAAGCTCGCACGGTTGGCCGGAGTGGCACCGATACCCGCATCCTCCGGGAAAAACAATCGCCACCGCCTCGACCGCGGCGGCAACCGCCAACTCAACTGCGCGCTACACCGAATCGCAATCGTGCAAGGACGCACGCACCAGCCCGCACGAACATTCCTCGCCAAGAAGGAAACCGAGGGAAAGACACGCCGCGAAGCACTACGCGCGCTAAAGCGACACCTCGCACGCGTGATCTGGCGCGCCCTACAACCACACCCAGCACAAGACCAAGAGCCAAAAAAGCCCCCGGCGGCGCCCCTACCAACCCTCCTTAGAGCAGAACCAGACTCAACTCCGGGCTTGACATAGGAGCAAGAGAGAGAGAGAGAGAGAGAGAGGTGCGTCGGTGCCGACGCACCTACAGACGGGCCTCACGGCCGTCCAGCGATCCCCCACAACGTATGTCCCTGACGACTTCACGCGTACTCCATCCCCTTCATCGTTCTGACCCGATCCCTCTCCAAGGGAAAACCCCGCTTGCGCTAGTGCCGGCTGACGAGAGCCCGACCCAAACCCGATCCTATGTTCTTCCAAACCACCCCGGACGGGATGGCATGAACACTATGGCAGATCCACGCACGAATTGCAATACCCAACCATGTCGCCCACCAGACCGCGTGTTTTGGGAGGTTCTAAGGTGGACACCAAGGAACGGGGCTCGCTTACACGCGTACGCGCGAGCGGGGTGCCACCGATGGTCGCCGTCAGCCCGGCGACGCTTACGGCCAGTCGATCTGCTCGGCCAGCTCAATTGGGCCGAGGTCGATCAGGGTGCTGCGCTCGAGCGGTTGGTACTCGCCATTATTCAGCCCGAACCAGTCGACCGAGCGCTTGGCGGGGTCGACGATCAGCACCTCGTCGACGTCGTGGGCGGCGTAGAAAGGGAGCTTCTTCCAGCTCTCGTCGCCAGGCGACACGATCTCAACGACAAGTGCCGCCGTCGGATGCCAGACGCCGCTGGCACCAGGCCGGTGCAGACCCCCGTCAGGCACGCGGTAGCTGTCCTTGCCGTCGCCCAGCCCGAACTCGTTAATCACCGGCACGAGACCGGCACGACGGGCCAGCGGGCCGAGCAGCTCGGCGAGCTGCTGCAGAATGATCTGGTGCTCGAGTGACGGTGGAGGGTTCATCCGGTAGACACCCTCCCACATCTCGTCGCGGTGGTCGAGACCGAGCCGGCGCCGACGCTCGATCAGCGCCTCGATCTCGACCGGAGCAGGATCCATCACCAGCGTGGGCATTGCACAAGGATAGCCGCTCGCGAGACCGCCTCGAGGCCGCGGCGGTGACGTGCTTGGTTTACTCGTGCGCGTGCCCTCGCCACTCGGTCGCCCGCGTCTGCATCTGCGCAGCACCGACTCGACCAATGACCGCGCGCGGGCATTGGCGATCTCCGGGGCGCCGCACGGAACGCTCGTGACCGCCTCGGCGCAGACCGCCGGGCGCGGCAGGCAGGGCCGGCGCTGGTCGGCGCCATCCGGCAGCTCGCTACTGATGTCGCTGGTACTGCGACCCAGCCCTCCGGGCTGTGTGCCCCCGACCACCGCTCCTGGCGGCGGTGCCCCCGATCGGTCCCCGCTGCCGCCGCTGCTGCCGCTGATCGCGGCGCTCGCCGTGTGCGATGTCGCCGGTGCTCAAGCCCGGGTCAAGTGGCCGAACGACATCGTCCTGCACCGCCCGCCCGGCCTGGCCAAGCTCGCGGGCATCCTCGTCGAGGGGCGTCCCCAGGAAGGCTGGGCGGTGCTCGGCATCGGGCTGAACGTGGCCGTCCGGCTGGAGGATCTGCCGGCGGAGCTGCACGGAACCGCCGCCACGCTCGGCCAGCCACCCAGCGCGATCGAGCCGGCGCTCACCCGCCTGCTGGCCACGCTGGAACGATGGCTGGGCGCGCCGGCGGAGCAACTGCTCGCGGACTATCGCACGCGCGACGCCCTGCGCGGGCGCGAGATCGCCTGGTCCGGTGGCCGCGGTCGCGCCGCGGGCATCGACGGCGAGGGTCGGCTGGTGGTCGCGCTGGACGCCGGCGGCCACACCGCGCTGGACGCGGGCGAGGTGCACCTGACGAGCTCCACCTGACGAGCTTCAGGCTCGCTTGCACCGGCGGCTCCCAACCCCAGCGGCCGCCTACTCCTGCGCGTGATCCAGCGCCTCGGCGACGTTGCGATCGAGCGCGCCCTCTTCAGCCGGGGCCAGCCCGCTGCCGTTCTCGCTCGCGGTGGGCGAGGAGGAGTCGCTCGTCATCGCCTCGTCGAGGACCGCATCGCTCGGCGCCTGGGCCCGCTTGCCGCGCTTGCCGCTTCCACCACGGCGCCTGCCCGACGACCTCGGTGCAGCCCCATCTTGGGCGCCGTCCCCGGCACCGTTCGGCCCAGCTCGACGAGCTGCGTCCGCTGCTGAGGCCGTAGCTGTGACCGTCGCTCCATCCACACTGTTCGTGCCGACCGCGCCCCCGTTCGCACCGGGCCCCTTCGCCGGGCCCTTGCGCCGGCGCCGGTTGCCCCGGGCGCGGCGCTTGGGGAAGTTGCGCAGCAGCTCGCGCGCCAGCGCCGGGGGCTTGCGGGCCATCCGCGTACGCGCTCCGCGCAGCGCCTCCTCGGCCTCGGGCGTGTGCGCCAGCGCAGCAGCCAGCAGCGCCGCGGCCAGCCGGCGATCCTGCTTGCGCGCCGCGTGGATCAGTCGCCGCGCGTTGCGCGCGTGGGCGCCGCCGGAGGAGTTGACGAGCAGCCCGAGCAGGCGCTTGGTCTCCGGCCAGCGCTGGACCGCGTACTCCTCGTGGACCTCGCGCGTGTACTCGGCCAGGCGCCAGATCCAGGCGTTGGCCTGGTCGCGACGGCCGATCCGCCGCTCGACCATCGCGCGCAGCATGATCTTCGACGCCTCCCGGCGCTCCTCGCGCGGCCAGCCGCCGATGATGTCGATCGCCGTGTCGAACGCGTCCGGGTCGCGCAGCGCGGCGATGTCCGCCAGCGCGCGCAGCCGCAGCTGGGGGTTCTTGTTGCGCTGGACGGCGGTGATCAGGAAGCGACTCTTCAGCTCGCCGCCGCGGTCGTAGTGCAGCATCGCCCGCGCCCTGCGCCAGCCCGCGGGCGCCACGCGCGCACCGGCCAGCGCCGCCCACACGTGCTGCTCGCCGTAGTCGAGATACTCCACGGCGATCCGCCACAGCTCGCGCTCGAACACCGCAAAGCGCCGCTCCTCCTCCACGCACACCGGCAGCACGCGGCGCTCCACGCGCATCCGCCGCCCGCGCCCGCGCCGGACCGGGCCGACGACGATCGCCCCGCCGCGGTAGACGTCGCGATCGAGCAGCGAGTGCAGCGTCACGACCGGATCGTCGTTCTTGGTCGCCGGGTGCACGAAGTCGACCACCAGCCCCGCCTCCTTGCCGGGGTGGCGGCGGGTGACGCGCCCGACGCGCTGCTGGTAGATGCGTTTGGAGGCCGTCGGCGCGAGGTGCACGCAGACGGTCGCCCGGGGCGAGTTCCAGCCCTCGGCCAGCAGCTGCGCGTTGATCAGCACGTCGATGTCGCCGCGCTCGTAGCGCGCGAGGATCTCCGCCAGCTCGCGCTTGGGCGTCTCGCCCGAGACTCCCTGCGCCTTGATCCCTTCGGCGCGGAACGCCTCCGCGAGGTTGTAGGCGTGCTGCACGCCCGCCGCATACACGACGCCCGGCACGCCGTTGAAGCGCGTCTTGTAGAGGTTCGCCGCGGCCATGTTGAACGGCTGCTGGTCGAGCAGCGCGGCCAGCTCCTCCTGGTCGAACTCAGTGTCGACCTCGCCGCGGCGCAGCGGCACCTTGGCGATCGTGCGGACCCCCACGCCGGGGGAGATGCGCACGCACCGCAGCGGCGCGATCACTCCGCGCCGGGCCGCCTGGGCGAGATCGAAACGCGAGGTCTGCGTCGGGAACAGGTCGGTCACGTGCCGGGCGATCAGCGCGCCGGTGGCGGTCATGCCGATGAAGATCGGCCCCGTCCACTCGCGGATCGCAGCGCTGGTCTTCTCGCCCAGCGCGGTATGCGCCTCGTCGCAGATCACGATCGTGTAGGCGCTTGAGATCTTGCCGGCGTTGCGCACGAACCACTGGTAGGTCTCGACCGTCACCGGTCCCTTGACCGAGTCCTCGCCGAGCAATAGCGGCCGCGAGATCCGGGTCGAGTACCCGCGCTCGCGCAGCTCGCCGTGGAACTGGTCGACGAGGTTGCGCCGGTGCGTGAGGATCAGGATGCCGCCGGTGCGCGAGGCCTCCACGAACCCGAGCGCCGCGACCGTCTTGCCGGCGCCCGTGGCGTGCTCGAACCAGAAGCGCTTGGCGGCGTTGGGGTCCTCGGGCTGCTCGGCCAGCGACTCCTCGTCGTCATCGGTGTCATCGACCCAGTCTTTGGGCTCCTCCTCCTCGGCGTCGGACTCCAGCTCGGGGGACTCGTCCGGCTCCTCCTCGTCATCGTCGTCGGCGAGAATCTCATCGTCGTCATCCTCATCGTCATCATCGTCCTCGTCGGGGGCGGCGCGCTGGACCGGGCCGAGATCCTCGTCGTCGTCCTCGTCGTCCTCGTCCTCGTCGGTGCTCGCGCCGGGCTCGTCGTCTTCGTATCCGTCATCCGGCGCCTCCGTGGCGGTCGCGCTCGCGCCGGCGCCCTCCGCCGGGGGCGGATCGTCGGGGCCGAGGATCGCGGCCGAAGCCAGCAGCTCCGGCGAGGCGGCGGCCGCCGCGACCTTGCCGTTGCCGTTGGTCCGCTGCGCCTCCGCCAGCAGTGCCGTCAGCGTGCCCGAGAGCGCGTCGACCTGGTGCGCGGAGAGGACCGTGCCATCGGCGAGCTTGGGCTCATCCTCGGAGAGCACCCGCTCCAGCCCCAGCAGCAGCGAGTATTTGCGACGCCACTTGGTCGAGGGATGCTTGGCGCCCTCCTCCAGCTCGGAGAGCGCCCGGTCGAGGGCGCGCCGGCGAGGCGTGCCCGGCGCCAGCGCCAGGGCCGCGTCCTCGCCCTCGTGCAGAAAACGATCGCGCACGAACTCCTCCGCGCGAGCGATATCGGCGGAACTAGGCGTTGGCGCGGCCGCGAGGGCCACTGAAGTGGACTCGGCCATCTAGGGCTCTGGACTTCGAGACGATCGCCGCGGACAGTGGGTACCGCGGGACTCAGAACTGCCGGCGCCTGGCCGGCGACGTCGCCGGATGCTCACAGCGAACCGGCCTGACGTACGTTCAGCTTATAGCACGTTGCGGGGGAATTGCCGGGAGGAGGCCCGGCATCTGCGACCATCAGCCGCGATGACCGGGATCTACGAGGCCCCTGCCCGCCTGCTGGCGGCGCTAGCCATCCTCGTCCTCGTCGCGCTGCTGATCGTCGGGCTGGTCCAGCTCGCGCTCATCCACGTCCTCGAGCACCTCGGCGCCGGCGCTGACGCTCGCGCAGGTGCGCGCGCGACTGGCGGGCTCGCCCGCGCCGCTGGCCGCGCTGCACGCCCAGGCGAGCCGGCTGCTGCCCGGCGGCGCCTCAGCGCTCCGAGCCCGGGTCGCCGCGCTGCACGGCTACCCGCTGGTGATCGACAAGTGGGCCTCGTGGTGCGTCCCCTGCCAGGACGAGCGCGGCGCGTTTCAGCGCGCGTCGGTCACGTACGGCCGGACGGTCGCGTTCCTCGGCATCGATTCCCGCGATACGAATCTCGCCGACGGGCGCGCGTTCCTGAGCGCCTACCCGGTCGGATACCCGAGCTACTACGACCAGAGCGGCCGCCTGGGCACGGCGATCACCGACTCGCCGTTCACGCCGGTGACGGTGTTCTACGACCGCGCCGGCCACCGAGTTCATCCAGCAGGGCCCGTTTCCGAGCGCCGCCAAGCTCGAAGCCGACGTCCGCCGCTACGCGCTGGACGAGTGAGCCTGGACGCTGCGCGCGATGCCCGAGATCCGCATAGACCCGCTCAGCGGCCACCGCACGATCATCGCCGGCGAGCGCTCACGGCGACCGGGCGGCGAGCCGCGCTGTGAGCCGCCCGCGCCGATCGTCCTAGAGCGCGATCCGTTCGCCGAGGGTCACGAGTCACAGTACGCCGCCCGAGCTGTATGCGGTGCGCCCCGGTGGCGGTCCTGCTGACTCGCCCGGATGGACGGTGCGAGTGGTGCCGAACCTGTATCCGGCGCTCACGCCCGAGGCGGCACTTGAGGATGGGGACGACGCGGGCGCTCGTGACGAGGAGAACGCTCGTGGTGGTGCTAGCGGCGGCGCGGAATGGTCCCAGTCCGCGCGCGGTCCGACCAACTCCGAGCTGTTCATCGCCCGGCCGGCGCGTGGCGCGCACGAGGTGATCGTCAACGGGCCCCAGTCGGTGTGCTCGCTCGCGGATCTGCCCGCCGCGCAGGTGGCCGTGGCGGTCGAGGTGTGGCGGGAGCGGATGCGCGCCCATGAGGACGCGGCGTACGTGCAGCTGATCGTCAACGAGCGCCGCGAGGCCGGCGCGTCGCTGCCGCACACCCACGCGCAGCTGTATGCGCTCGACTTCGTCCCCGCCGATGTCGCCCGCGAGCGCGAGCGCGCCGGGGCGTACACGACGCGCACGATGGGCCACTCGCTGCTGGAGGACGTGATCGCCGAGGAGGTCCGGCGCCGCGAGCGGATCGTCGCGATCGACGATCAGTGCTGTGCTGCTGGCGCCGTACGCCTCGCGGCTGCCGTTTGCAGCTGATGCTCGCCTCGCGCCGCCCGGCGGCACGATTCGAGACGGACACGGTCGGCGCGTCGCTGCTGCACGACGGCCTGTCCCGGCTCGCGCGCCTGCTCGGCTCCAGCCCGCCGCTGAACCTGTGGGTCCGCACCGCGCCGCGCGGAGTCGAGCAGTTCTGCTGGCGCATCGACATCGCCCCGCGCCTGACCCATCTCGCGGGACTGGAGCTGTCGACGGGGTTGAACCTGAACATCGTCTCACCCGAGCACGCCGCGTCGTTACTGCGAGATGTGTGAGTGAGATGCTGTGGACTACGCCGCATGCGGCGTAGTCGGGAGGGTCGCATGCGACCCTCCCCCGGAGACCGCGCATGCGCGGTCTCCCCAGACGGTGCATGCACCGTCTGGCTGGATGTCGCATGCGACATCCAGAACAACACGGGATAGGCTGCGACCATGCCGCCCGAGGAACGCGTCCTCCCCCGGTTCGCCGCCGAGCCCCCGCAGGAGCTGTTGCCCTACGGACGCTGGGCCGAGCGGCTGAGCGCCGAGTTTCTGGGGGCGTGCCTGGCGCTGGAGGCGGACGCCGACGGTGAGGACCTGGGCGAGCCCGGCGAGATCGCCTGGTATCCGGACCGCACCTGGCACGGACGCACCTACGTCCCGGCCAGCACGATCACCTCCAGCGGGTATGAGCTGTTCGGCTACGTCCGCTTCGTGCCAGCGAGCGACGGCGAGGACCCGAGCGAGTTCTACGCCTACGCCGACTTCACCGACGAGACAGCCGAACGCAACCCCGATTGGACGCTCGACCTGTGCGAGGAGACGATCGGCTCCTGGCGCGGGCACTCCGGCGCGGTGGCCGCGATGACGCTCGTCTGGGGTCGGCCATTGCACGCGGGCGGGCGCGTCGCCACGGCCGAGCTGGCCGATCTCGCGGTCGACCAGTGCGAGCTGATCGAGGAGCGGTTCACTTTGATCGCGCCCGACGATTACCGCGGGGACCTGCTGGAGATCGTGCTGTTCGGGGGACGCGGGCAGGAGCTCGCGCGGGAGTCGCTGTATGCGGGGGAGGACGACGTCGAGGGTGAGGATGACGCGGCGGAAGATCGGGCCAATGCGGATGACGTCCTGACGAACGGTGATCATGGGGGGTGAATCGGACCAGAACGGGGGCGAGGAGGATCGATGACAGAACCTGTTGCCGCAAAGCCCGAGCATCACTCTCGTGGACCGGTAAAGACCGAGCACCATCTCGCCAAGGCGCTGCACCCCACCCCGCGCGTGCTCAAAGAGGCGATGGGCGAGGCCGAAGGGTTCAA
This sequence comes from uncultured Solirubrobacterales bacterium, assembly GCA_963736555.1. Taxonomy (GTDB): domain Bacteria; phylum Actinomycetota; class Thermoleophilia; order Solirubrobacterales; family Solirubrobacteraceae; genus Palsa-744. The sequence continues at coordinate 128,609 of CAVTPC010000008.1, read as the reverse complement.
CGCGAAGTTCGCCGTGCTCATCACCCGCCTCGTCGGCACGATGTGGTGCGCGTACCTGTTCGGCGTCATCGCCCTGATCGGTCTTGGTCCGGCGCTGAAGCCCGGCGGCGAGGGAATCATCGCGTGGATCGCCCAGACGTTTTTGCAGCTCGTCCTGCTGTCAGTGATCATGGTCGGGCAGACCGTGCAGAGCCTCGCTGCGGACGCGCGCGCGACGAACACGTTCCGGGACGCCGAGACGATCCTCGACCGGCTGGACGTGCATACCCAGGGCGGGCTGCGCGCGATCATGGACCGGCTGGATGAGATCGCACCGGTTGCTACCGATCCCGAGGCCCCGGCAGGACCGCAAGCTTCTTCCCCGGGTTGAACAGGCCCTTCGGATCGAACGCCCGCTTGATCTGCTCATGCAGCTCGACGGCTCGCGCGTCCCACTGTGAGCCCAGCCGGCCACGCTTTGACCAGCCGACACCATGCTCGGCGGCGATCGACCCACCCAATGAGGTGACGAGGACGAACAGCTCCTCGCCGACCGCCTGTGCCGCGTCCAGCTCCTGCTCGTTGGCGGGATCGACCAGCACGGTCGCGTGCACGTTCCCCTCGCCCCCGTGCCCCCACGCGCACGAGCGCAACCTGTGCCGCCCGGCGATCTCGGCGAACCGCTCCAGCCCCTCGGCCAGATGCTCGACAGGCAACGCCACGTCCTCGGAGACCTTTCCGCCCCGTACCGCCGTGATCACCCCGTTGAACCCGTCGCGCCAGCGCCACAGCGCGTCGGCGTCCGGTGGCTCGTGGATCGCGATCGTCGCGTCTGCTGTGCCCGCGAGCACCTCCATCAGTGCCTGCCGCTGAGCCTCGGCCTCCGCGCGCGTGCCATCGACCTCGACGATCAGCGCGAACTCCGCCGCGGGCGGCACCTCCCCCGGGTAGGCGCCGGCGACGTGCTCGAGCGTATCGCCGTCCAGGAACTCGAGCGCCGAGGGCTGGATGCCGGCGGCCGGGATGTCGAGCATCGCCGCGCACCCGTGCGCGCGTGTGTCGAAGAACACGACGAGCGGGATCGCCGCCTCGGGCGCCGGCAACAACCGCAACCGCACAGCCGTGATCACGCCGAGCGTGCCCTCGGAGCCGATCAGCAGGCTCTTGAGGTCATACCCCGCGACATCCTTACGTGCCCAACCGCCGATCTGCACCAGCTCCCCCGGGGCGAGCACCACCTCCATGCCAGTTACCCACGCGCCGGTCACGCCGTACTTCAGCGCATGCGGACCACCCGCGTTGGTGGCCACGTTGCCGCCGATCTGCGACTGCTCGGACGCGCCAGGATCTGGCGCGAACAGCAGACCGTTCTCGCGTGCTAGCCGCTGCACGTGGCGCGTGGTGACGCCGGCCTCCAGATGCATCCGCCACAGCGCGGGCTCGAGCTCGCGCACGCGCCGCAACCGCTCCAGCGAGCACACCACGCCGCCTTGCATCGGCACCGCTCCCCCGGTCAATCCCGTGCCGCCACCGCGCGCGACGATCGGTGTGTCACGTGCGTAGCACCAACCCACTACCGCAGCCACCTCCTCGGCGCTGCCTGGGAGGACCACGGCCGCGGCGCGACCCTTGACTCCGCGGCGACGCGTCGCGTCGTGGTTGTAGGGAGAGTCTCGTGGCGGGGCCTCGAGCACGTGCTCGGCGCCGACTATCCGGGTGAGCTCGCGGTGGGAGCGCATGGGCACATGCTTGCATTGGCGAGACTCAGCCGGTGGTCGACGGGTCCTGCTGCAAGCGCGTACCTGGCTATAGCCTTCCCGTGGTGGCATCAGATCTAGAGCACGCGACGCGTGTCGAGCGACACGAGGACGGGTATGTCGCACAGCTGTCCGAGGACTGGGAGATCTGGGGTCCGAACGGCGGCTACCTCGCGGCGATCGCGCTGCGCGCTTCGGGCATGGTCGCTCAGATCCAGCAGCCGGCGAGCTTCTACTGCCACTTTCTCAGCTCACCGGCCTTTGACGCCGTCCAGCTCGACGTCAACGTCCTCAAGCAGGGGCGTCGCGCCGAGTCGTTCGCCGTGGAGATGACTCAGGATCGCAAGCCGATCCTGCACGCGTTGGTGAGAACCGCCGCCGACGCGCCCGGGTACAGCCACCAACACCTGCAGGCGCCCGACGTTCCGTCCCCGGCGCACCTGAATACCTACCAGCGGGTGAGCGATCCGCAACACCCCGCCTTCAGCTTCTGGGACAACGTCGAGCGCCGGCCGGTCGATCGGAGCGCGACCGAGGAGCCGGCCGAGGAGCCCCCAGCGCCGGTTCTCCGCGAGTGGACGCGCTTTCGGCCGACGGCGTGCTTCGAGGACCCATTCGTCGATGCGGCGCGCGCCCTGATCCTGCTCGACACCTACGGTTTCCCCGCCGCCTACCAGCGATATCGCAGCTGGGAGTACCTGGCGCCGAACCTGGACACGAGCGTCTGGTTTCACCGCTCCAATCCCGGCTGCGAGTGGTTGCTGATCGACCACGAGTGCAGCCTCGCCGACCGCGGCCTGATGGCCGTCAACGGGCGGGTCTGGGACACCGGCGGCCGACTGCTCGCGACCGGGGCCGCGCAGTTGTGCTGCGTTGCGAACCCTCGATGAGGGTCTTCCCGCAGTGCCCCCGCCAGGAGTCGAACCTGGATCTACCGCTTAGTAGTGCTTTGGTAGCTCTGTCGCAGGGTTGACCCGGCCACCGGCGAATCCGTCCGCGTCCGATGTCGACGCGGGAGGGGATCATGGCGGTGATGGCTGTGGAGGTGGACGGACCGGCGGCCGTGCGGGAGCGCCTCGAGGCGTTCGGGGCCGAGGTGCTCGCCGAGGCGGTGAACCGCCCGGTGCAACTGGTCAACGGCGGCCTCTATATGCGAGGGCTGATCGAGCAGGGACCGCGCAAGTCGCTGGAGCCGATGGTCGCCCGGCTGGGTGGGGAGGCCGACTACGAGAGCCTGCAGAACTTCCTCGCGGTGAGCCCGTGGGACGCTGCCGCGGTGGTGCGCGCCGTCGCCGAGCGGGTGACGCCGGAGATCGGGATCGAGGCCTGGGTGCTCGACGACACCGGCTTCCCCAAGGACGGCAAGGACTCCCCCGGGGTCAAGCGCCAGTACTCGGGCACGCTCGGCAAGATCGGCAACTGCCAGGTCGGCGTCTCGGTGCACGCGGTCGGCGGGCGGGGGACGGCACCGTTGGGCTGGGCGCTCTACCTGCCGCAGGAGTGGTGCTCAGATCAGGAGCGCCGGGCGAGGGCGAAGATCCCGGAGGAGGTCGTCTTCAAGACCAAGCCGGAGCTGGGGGTGGATCTGGTCGAGCGCGCCGCCGGGTGGGAGGTGCCCGCGGCACCGGTCCTGGGTGACGCCGCCTACGGCGAGAACACCGGGCTGCGCGACCGCCTCGACACCGCCGGGAGCGGGTACGTGCTGGCGGTCGGGCCGAGGACGACGGTGTTCGCGGCCGAGACCACCTTCGAGGTCCCCCGGCGCGCGGGCGGGACGCGCGGGCCGCGGACCCACCCGAGGCCCGACCGCGGGCCGGAGGCGATCGGCGACCTGATCGGGCGGCTCGGTGCCGAGGCCTTCGAGACGGTCGCCTTTCGCGATGGTCCTGACGAGGAGCCGATGAGCTCGCGCTTCGCCTTCGTGCGGGTGCGCGCCGCCCACGGCTGGCGCCAGGGTGCCGGTAGATGGCGAGGCGGCGCCGAGATCCCGCCTCGCGAGGAGTGGCTGATCGCCGAGTGGCCCGAGGGCGCCGAGGCGCCCACCGACTTCTGGCTCTCCAACCTGCCCGCCGACGCCGGGCCCGGGCGACTGGCCCGCCTCGCCCGGCTGCGCTGGAGGATCGAGCTCGACTACCGCCAGCTGAAGGGCGAGCTCGGGCTGGACCACTACGAGGGTCGCTCCTGGCTGGGCTGGCACCACCACACCGCCCTGGTCACCGCCGCCCATGGCTTCCTCACCCTGGAGCGGCTCGACCCAAAAGCCCGGCGGCCGGCCTGACACTGCCGAAGGCCGTGCTGCTGCTGCAGCCGCTCTTCAGGTGCTGGGCCGGCCGTTGCCGGACCTGCGACCGGCCCGTCGATCTCGACCGGCTCGCCCTCCATCTGCCGCCACCGGATCGATGAGAGCTACCAAAGCACTACTAGGAGGCGGGACCATGAGCGGCCAAAAATGGCCGGAATTGCAGGCGTAGCAACGGATTCTGGTTCCCTGACGCCACGCTCGATGCGACGGGATTGCGGGCGATTTGATGGGGTTTGGGCACTGGAACGGGGTCAGTGCCCAAACGAATCCTCACCCAAGCTCGACGCCGTGGCGACCCAGCCAAACACGCGCACCCTCGATCAACCCGGGGAGCGCCTCGCGTAGCCGTTCGACACCATCGCGGACCTCTCCCGCGTCGACATCCGGCGAGGCGTGCTCAAGTCGCCCCTCAAGAACGTAGAGTTCGTTCAGGAGGGCTGCTTGATCTTTGGTCAGCCCGTCGTCGGCCAGGAGCGCCTCGAAGACCTGCTCGGCATGCGGGCGGCGGTGCGGGAGCAGGCCGACCAAACGTGATCCGGCGCTCGCCTTGAGGATCTCGACATAGGCGTTGAGCACAGCAGAGTGATCGCCGGTGACGACCATCGTGCGGTTGGCGTCATGCGGCTCGACAGACTCGAAGGCGATCCTCCATTCGGCAGGGTCAAGTCGGCCGCCGAAGTTCTCCTCGATTGCGAGGTCGAGTGCCTTGCGGTGCTTGTTGATGGCCTGAAAGAAGCGAGCCAACCGAGCCTGCTCTGCCGCAAGAGCATTGCGGCTGATCCTCGCGGGCAGAGGGTCGCTCACGCAGTCAGCTCCTTGATTGCGTGGGCCGCACCGGCCATCTGGCGACGGTGGGCACGGCGGGCACGGGCACGGATCGCTGGGCGGCGCTCGAGCAGCTCGTCCCACTGTCCGTCACGGTCGATCACGACACGCCCCTCATCGAGCACCCGGTCCAGCAGAAGCGGCGCCTGGGCCTCCACGCGTACCAAGTGGGCAATGTCGATGCGGCGACCGCTCACGCGTTGCAGGCGAGCGGCCAGCTTGAACCCCGCCGAGACGTGATCGTCGGCGAGCGCGACCAATAGGTCGAGATCCGAGCCCTCGTCCTCATCGCCTCTCGCCAACGAGCCATAGAGCACTGCCAGACGAACGCCATGATCTGTCCGCAGCTCCTCGCGAAGCTCAGACAGAAGCAGCCAATGTGCACGGAGGTACTCGGGCTCGCCGGGTGCCAACTGGAGGCGGCGCGATCCACTTCGGCTGGTACGGAAAGCCCCCTGAGACGCGGCGCGGCGCAACGTGCGCTCCTCGACCGCAAGATCGGCCGCAAGCTCTTGAATCGTGCCCACGCCAGAGAGGCTACTACGAGGGATGTCGGCGTTTGGGTGCACAAGAAGTGCGCAGCGCAGGGGTTTGTTCCTGCGCCGGTCGTCGCCGACCGTCGCCCATCACGCTCGGACTGGACCCGAGTCGAGCAGTGTGGAAGAGAACCTGTGAGAACCGTGTTCGTCCTCTACCTATGTAGACTTAGGCACATGAGGCGAACTCGCTCAACGATCCAAGTGGCCGTGGCGCTCATGGAGCAGCCGGAAGGCCGCTACTGGGGTTATGACCTCTCCAAGCGGTCGGGCCTCCGGTCTGGCGTGCTGTATCCGATCCTTCATCGAATGCTCAACGAGGGTTGGCTTAGCGATGGATGGGAGTCACTTGAGGCACCGACGCGCCGCCGACCCCCGAGGCGCTACTACGAACTGACCGACGCCGGCAAGCGAGAGCTGGGCGCGCTGCTAGGCGAGATCCGTGCTGAAAAGCGCTTCGATGTCCTGGCTGGAGAGTTCGCCTAGATGCTGAACGCCATCGTCTCATGGCCCACTTTCGTTATCGCACTGCTCGTGTTTGGATTTGCTCCCGGCGCACTGCTTCGGATCATCGTTCTAGCGTTTCCTCGTGACGATCCACGCAGGGCAGAGCTGCTAGCCGAGCTTCATGCAGTGCCGCGTATAGAACGACCCTTTTGGGTGTTGGAGCAACTTGAGGTTGCGCTGTTCGAGGGTGCGTGGGAGCGGGTAGTTTGGGCCGCGACTGGTCGCATCATCGAACGCTGGCATCTCGACTCGGGTGTCAAGCGCCACCAGGAGTTTCCCGACTCTTTTTGGATTCCGAGCGACGAGGAAAAGGACGCCATACGGCCTGGGGACAGAGTGAGGCTGCTGTTCGAGTTGCGGGACGGCTGGTGCGAGCGTATGTGGGTCGATGTCGCCGCCGTTCGGCGTGGACGTCTGGTTGGGACGCTCTTCAATCACCCTGCTGGTATCCCAAGACTCTACTCAGGGGACCTGATTCGGTTTAAGCCTGAGCACGTCGTTGACATCGTTGATCCGCCTTACCCGGCGCAAGACGAGCCACGGTGATTTGCAGGCGTACCATGCTTCGCCGCACCACGGCAAGGACACGTCGAGCTGATTCGAGTCTGCGGTGAGCATGAGTAGGCTGCCATCGATGTTGGGGGCGCCACGTCCTTGGTTCTGGTCACCGTCCGCGTCGGCGCTGCGGTCGGGCGTATCGCGGGAGGGCTGTCGTGTGAGCCAGTGGGCGGGTCGCAGGATGTGTCGCAGTCGCAGTGGGTTTCGGCTGGGTTGCCAGCCGAGGTCGGTGGCCTCTCGGTAGTCGAGTGATGGTGTTTGTCTGCGGCTGTGGCTCATGTTTTGGGCGAGTCGTTTGATGCGGTCGGCGTCTTGTCCGTCGTTGCCGAGTTGGTCGCGGGCGATGTACCAGTCGGTGCCGTGGCGGGCGCGTGTGGCCTGGACGTAGGCGGTCTCTTTGCTGGTTTGCCAGCCGCCGGTGAGGACGATGGAGCGCTCGACGGTCGCGCCCTGCTGGCGGTAGACGTGTTGGGCGTACGCTAGTCGTAGCGAGTCGAGGTGCTCGCTGGCGAGCTGAACTCGTCGCCCTGATCCGTCGAGGGTGATCGTCACGCCGTGTTCGTGGACGTGGGTGACTTGGCCGCGCGTGCCGTTCTCGACCCTGGGTTGTCCGCGTAGCCGGTGCTGGGCGTTGAACGCGATGAGGTCGCCGTCGCGCAGGCCGTAGTGGACGTTGGGGAGGGCGATCTCTTGGTTGCCGAGTTCGCCGCGTTCGGCTCGTAGGTGTTGCGCGCGGGCGTTGAGGCGGTCGATCTCCTGGTTTGAGGCGTCCGCGATCAGCGCCACCGAACGGATGTCGTCGTGTTCGCTGGTGAGCTGCCCCCATGCTTGGACGGCGTTCTCGGCGGCTTGGTCGCGGGTGTCCGCGAGGTGCAGCCGTCCAAGGGAGTGGTAGTGCGCCATCGCGCGCTCGGGTTCGCCGGCGCGTAGCGCTCTCCAGGCTTTCTGCTCGCCGGCGTCGCTGGTGCGGTGGATGTCCGCGAGTTCGGCGGTCGGGGCGTGGCCGGTGAGCCTGTCGAACATGCCTCCAGGGCCGATCGAGGGGAGCTGCTTGCCGTCACCGACCGCGATCAGCTTCGCCCCTGAGCGCTCGACAAGCTCGGTCAACGCATCGAGGCGAGCGTGATCGACCATCCCGGCCTCGTCCAAGACGATCGTCGTGTCCCGGTCGATCTCGACTATCCCCGTGTTTGCGCGGGCGACGAGCGCGTCGAGCGTGAGCGTGTGTCCAGTGAGGGCCGGGCTGTCCGCTCCAAGGCGCTCGGCAGTAGACCCGGACACAGCGACGCCGATCGTGCGGTGGCCGGCGTGTTGCTCGGCGAGAGCGGCGGCGTCGATCACGACGCCCTTCCCGGTCCCGGCAGGGCCGACGAGGACGGCAAGGCGCTCCGGTCCCGTGAGCACCTCCAAGGCGGCCTTTGCTCGGTGCTCAATGGTGCGCCGATGCGCTCGGCGACTGCACGCGTTGCGTCGGCGCGTGTTCGCTCGCCGATGTCTCGGCCCGCTGGCTGGGCGAGCAGCTCGGCGCGGCGTTCGATCGCCTGCTCCTGAGCGCGCACGGCAAGCGTGGTCATCCGCCCACCCTCCAAGGTGAGGACTCGCCGGTCGCGGATCATCTCTCTCGCGACGGCGAGCGCCTGCTCGGGTGCCATCTCTCCCGCAGTCTGCTCCAGCGCGACGGCGTGCAGGTCGCGTGCGTGGAACACGGCGTGCTGCTCTGTCAGCCGCGCCTCGATGCGGTCCTCGATCGGCCGCTCAACCTTCGGCCGCTCGGGCGCCCCGATCAGTCGCACGGCCTCGTCGGGGCCGAAGTCGTGGCGACGACCCGTCTCGCTCCACACACGTTGCAGGTCGCGCGCGTGTGGTCAGCTCCTTCGCCCGGCGGTTCTCGAGCGCGAGGTTGCGCAGCTCCCCGCGTTCCGGCGCACGGCCGTAGCGGGCACGAAACCGCTCGGCCGCCCTGGCGACCTCACGCGAGCGGCCAGAGAACTCCTCGATCAGTGTTCGTGGCACGCCGGCGATCTCGAAGTAGCGGCCGTCCTTGCCGGTGCCCCGCTCGATCTCATAGCCCTCGCCGGCCAGCTCCTCAGCGAGCGCGGAGCGGTAGAACGCGCCCAGCTCGCGAGCTGACCGGAAGATCGGCCGCGAAGCGACCGCGACGATCCGCTCGTCCTCCCTTACCGCGCCGCTGATGACGACGTGACTGTGCAGCTGCGGGTCGGGCGCCCGCGCCCCGCTGACCCCTCGCGCGGTGGTGTGTCGGTACTCGGCGGCGATCACGTCCTTGGCGTGCTCCTCCACGACCTGGCCGTCGTAGCGGCGGCGCACGACCGGCACCTGCTCGCGCAGATACCGGACGGTGCTCTCGACGGCTCTGGCGTGCGCGGCCTCGATCTGCTCGCGCTGCCACGGATCACCGAGCGCCCAAACCGTCGAGACGGACTTCGGGGCGCTGAACGTCACATCGATCCCGCCACCTCTGCCGCCGCCTGCGCCCTCCGGACGCAGCCACCTGCCCGTGCCTGGATGGCGACCATCCATCAGCGCGATGAAGTCCGCACCCTCGACCGGCTCGCCGGCCCGCACCCCCAGCCGAGCCAGCGTCTCCGGGTCCGCGAGCCAACGGCCAGGGGCCTGCGTCATCTCCCCGTCCGGGGTCAGGTAGTAGTCGCCTCGCTCGGGCGCGACGGTCTTGCTCTCCAAATAGCGCGCGTAGCCGCCACCTCCAGCCGCAGGGATGCTCGATGCAGTCATCACATGAGTGATGACCCTGAGCGGCCCAAAACGGCCAACGAATTACACAGCGCCCGCACACCCAGCGCACACCCGTGCATATCGTCTGTACTGGCAGTTGGAGCGACGCGACGGGGCGAAGCGACGGGGCGGCGAATCGCCAGAGACGGGCGCGCACGTCGAAGCAGGGAGAAGAGGGCTTGGCCGATCCAGTGCAGGGCCGCGACGCGGCGTGGTGCTGACGCGCAACACGGATCGCGAAACTTGCTGGCCGTTTTGGCCGGTTGAGGGTCATTAAGGGTGTGCACCAAGGACAGGTACGCCATTCACCACCGCTAGACGCGGGGACCCAAATCGATGCCTCCTGGGTCGAGGCCGTCGCACTGCGCGTAGTCGCGCTCATGCGCGACGACTCGGCGCCCAACCACCGCCGACTGGTTGATGCCGCGACACTCGCCGCCGAGCTGGGCGTCGATCGCTCCTGGGTGTACGCGCACCGCGACGAGCTGGGCGCCGTCAGGCTAGGTGCCGGCCCAAAGCCGAGACTTCGCTTCGACCCGGTGGAAGCCAGGAAGGTACTTGCCGGTCGCAGTACGACGGATCTGCGCGTGCCGAAATCGTCCGTGCCCGCAGGAAGTTCACGACGAGGCCGACGACGACGAACTGGCAGCGGCTCTGAGTTGCTGCCCATTCGAGGTTCAGCGATCACCTTCGATGACGGCGAGGGGCAACCGTGACCCGCCGTCAGTCCTCCGGTGATGGGGTCTGTTGGTCGATCGCGTCTCCGAGATCTGCAAGCGTCGTGTCGAGCGCGCGCAACAACCGCATGACCGTGTGCCAGCGAGCGCCACGGTGGCCGTTTTCGAGGCGGGACAGGTATGCGACTCCGATGCCGACCCGAGCCGACAACTCCTCCTGCGTGAGTCCTGCCCTCAGCCGGAGCTTGCGCAGCGCTCGTCCGAAGGCGCGATGGTCTTCTGTGTCGTCGGGCGCTGAGGCTGGCATTGTAACTCTGGCTAGGTTGCGCTATCGTCAGCGGCACCTTACAAGTGGCGCCCGCGCGGGTAGGACCGCCGGGCGCCGTGGCACCGAGAGCACGAACTCCCGGCGCATAGGCACCCTATCGAGACGGAGGGTGCCTCCCTCGCCCAGAGCAGTCTCCCGGAGCCTCCAACCCAAGGAGGAACCGACGATGAACACCCCTGCCGACGTCATCTCCGACGTGCTGGTGCTGGCCGCGATGGAGAGGGCCGAGCGACACCGCGCCAGAGGCCACAGCGACATACCCATCTGGACAATCCTCGAACACCTGGACATTCCCCGACGCTCGGCGATGGCCCGTCGTGTGCGCTCTCAGATCGGCGCTCTAGAGCTTGCCGGATCACTTGCGTGCTCGCGCCGCCACGGAGTGCAGGTATGGGCGCTCACGCCAATCGGCCGGCGCCGTCTCCAGCGGTCGCTTCGCGCCGGCACCGTCCCGCAGCTCCCAGAGTCGCCGCAGCATCGCGCCTGGCGCAACGCGCGGACTGTTGGGGCTCAGGAGCTGGACAGGTTCCGCGCCGGTGTCCGAGAGGCTCTGGACGAGGGCGCCCGACTGCTGAGCGCCGAACCTCCAGCCGGCTCCGATGCGTGGTTCGAGCTTGGCGAGCATCTTCGGCGAGCAGTCTGGCGGCTCGGCTCAGCCACCTACTGCGCGGGCGAGTGGGTCGAGCCGAACGACGCATCCGCAGACATCGATAACCACCGCGAGCCAGGCGACGATCGACTCGACACATCCGAGCAGGCACTCCTGCGCAGCCGACGTGCCGGCCGACGCAACACCCGCCTCTGGGATGACACGAGCAGTGCTTCCGAGGCGGATTGATGCCACGTCCCGCGACAGGGCAGGTGGTCCACCGTACGAATGGGACGTGGGCGCTCCGATTCCGGGCTTACGGCACGCGGCAATACCAGACGCTCGGCACAGCAGAGGAAGGCTGGAGTCAGGTGAAGGCCGAGCAGGCGCTGCGCCATGTGATGGCCGACGTAGAGCGCGGCGCCTGGCGCCCGCCAAGCCCGGAGCCCGTGGCGAATGTCAATCCCGATCCGGGCTTCCACCGATTCGCGTCGGAGTGGTTCGAGGCGACGAAGGGCGAGTGGCAAGCGAAGACGAGACTCGACTACGAATGGCAGCTCGCCCACCACCTGCTTCCGTTCTTCCGCAATCACACGTTGAGTCAGATCACTGTCCGAGAGATTGACCGCTACCGGCAGGAAAAGGTGGCGGAAGGTCAAGCCATACGGGCCGCCGCCGCTCGTGGCAAGCCGCTCATCGATGAGTACGTGGACAGGCGTGGCTGCAAGCGCCGACGACCCCGACGTCCCCTTTCTGCCACAAGCATCAACAAGACCATCACCCGATTGGGGCAGATTCTCGAGGTTGCAGTGGAGTACGGACTGATCGAGGCGAATCCCGCGAAGGGCCGACGGTGGCGGCTGAAGACGCAGAAGGTAGCCCCGATATGGCTGGATCGACCTGACCACATCGAGGCGCTACTCGACGCAGCCAGCGAACTCGACCGACGCGCGCAGGTGAAGGGAGGCCACGATCAGAAGGGGGGCCCTGTCTACCGGCGCGCGCTCTTGGCAACACTGGTGTTCGCCGGTCTGCGAATCGGGGAGCTGACGGCGCTCCAGTGGCGCGACATCGACCTCACCGACAACCGCATCACAGTGCGCGCGTCAAAGACCGACGCGGGCGTCCGGCAGATCGACCTCCTGCCGGCACTCCGCGACGAGCTGCGCACACACAAGGCGCAAGCACCGCTCGTGGCCCCCAGCGACTTCGTGTTCGCGACGGCCTACGGCACCGAACCAAAGCAGAGCAACATCCGCCAACGCGTGCTCGACAGGGCAGTGGAACACGCGAACCACAACCTGATCAAGGCCGGTGATGTGACGCTGCCGGAGGGGCTGACGCCTCACAAGCTGCGCCATACGTTTGCGTCGATTCTCGTAGCCCTCGGAGTTGATCCTGGCAGCGTCATGGATCAACTCGGGCACACCGATCCAGGCTTCACCCTGCGGGTCTACCGCCACGGGATGCGCCGCGACCTCGCGGCGATGGAGCGCCTGCGAGCACTCGTCAGCGGCACCGATGAGCCACCTACAACCGAAGGCAGGTAGGGGCCCCGGGCGCGCGACTACCGCGCCTGCTTGCCAGCGCTCTCCAGGCCAGCTACTGCCGGCGGCGCCTGAGCCGCGGCGGCGATCCTACGCATTCGTAGCCGTAGCGGAGGTATTCGCGTTTGTAAGCACCTTTGCAGTACTCGCCTGCACCAAGGCACTTATGTTCACCATGAATCACGGCCGGCGTGTCCCGCGTACAGGTTGTGGCAGGTACTGCGATCGTCCGTGCCGAGACGGTTGGCGCCGCCGCGACGAGGATCGCAGCGGCCACAAGCGCGGTCGCTGCCAGCGATTGTCCCCGCCGAGCACTGATCTGCACGCTGCCCATGTTCGCACAATCGGACGCCGCTGACCTCGGTCGACATGCGGGAGCGCCATGCCCCCCCGCGAGACGCGTCGCAAAGGCGCTACAAGGAGCGCCTGCGGGCACTCGTCGGCGGTACCGGGCCGACGACCTGTCCGAGACGAGCGAAGGCACAGGCGGCTTGCTGTGCGCAAGCCCCACACTGTCCCAAGCCTCCGAATCCGCGCAGTACGCGGCAGGGCCCGATCGCGTGGCGTGGAAAGTAGAGGTCGATGGACGCCGCAACTAGAGATGGGGAGATCGAGAGGGTCCATCGCTACTTCGAGAAGCCGCTCCTAGCGGCAGCGGTCCTGAGCATCCCAACGACAATCTTGCAGTTCACCAACGTAAGTGAGTCGCTACACACACTTGGGGAAGCGCTCAACTGGCTGATCTGGTTGGCCTTCTTGGCTGAGTTGGTAGCCATGATCTGGCTCACACCCAATCGAGCCCGCTATCTGCTTACGAGCCCGATCGATCTTGCGATCGTCGTGCTCACTCCGCCATTCCTCAAAAGTGGCGTGCAGAGCATCCGCGTGTTGCGCCTGCTTCGGGTCTTCCGGCTGTTGCGACTGGCTCCCCTGACTCGTGTCGTGTTCTCCATGGAAGGCGTCAAGGCGACGGCCGGGCTTGCGCTCCTCACGGCTATGGTGGGCGGCGCTGGGTTCGCGAGGTTGTCCCGTTCGCTGTAGAAGTCTGCGGTGGCGGTCTGGGTGTGATGGTTACACAACGACGGCGACGGGAGTGTCCTCCGGGGTCGTGGTGTGAATGAGGGCGTGCTGTGCGGGTGTTTGCCGCGCGGCGAGGTCGCGTTCGACGGTGTGTGCGAGCTTCGCGAGGTCTGAGTAGCCGACGACCTTGCGGAACTGGGTCTCGGCCTCGAGCATCCCGGCGGCCGTCCAGCGCAGGCACATGTCCCCGGATTGCCAGCGCTTGACGTTGCGGGAGCTGCGGCGGATGATCTCGATCATCGACTCGATCGGGTTCGTCGAGGCGAGGGTCTTCTTCAGCCGTCCGCGGATTCCCGAGGTTGTCCCACCTGGCGTAGAACTTGAAGTGGCGGTCCTCCCGCCTCGTCCGCTCCTGTTGGGAGCGTTCAGGGCGATCGAGACCATCGAGATCAGGAGGAACCGCCATGAAGAAGGTACATGCTGGACAGGTCGCGTCCGTGCCCGAGGATGCCCGAGCGCCAGGTCTGCCCGACCGGGTGCAGGTCGCACTCGGGGAGCTGGTCGGGGCGGCGAGGGAGGGATTGCTCGCGATGTCAGTCGGTGTCGGGCTTGGTGTGCTGCACGAGCTGATGGATGAGGAGGTCCAGGAGGTCTGCGGGTCCCGCGGCAAGCACGATCCTGAGCGCTCTGCCTACCGGCACGGCAGCGACGAGGGAGAGGTCACTCTCGGCTCGCGGAGGGTCGTGGTCGAGCGCCCGCGGATGCGCGCCAAGGACGAGGGCGGCGAGGTGGCGCTCTCGACATACGAGCACTTCAGCAGTCGCGACCCGTTGAGCGCGGTGGTGCTCGAGCGGATGCTCGCCGGTGTCTCCACCAGACGCTTCCCTCGCACCCAGGAGCCCGTCGGCGAGGATGTCGAGACCAAGGCGCGCTCCACGTCGAAGTCCTCGATCTCCCGCTCGTTCGTGGCGCGTACCGCACAGACTCTCGCCGAGCTTATGGGACGCCGTCTTGATGATGTGCGCCTGGCGGTGCTGATGCTCGACGGGATCGTCTTGAAGGACCACACCAACGTCGTGGCGTTGGGGATCACCACCGAGGGCGTGAAGATCCCACTCGGGTTGTGGGAGGGATCAACGGAGAACAAGACGATCGTCACCGCGCTGCTGGCCGATCTCGTCGATCGTGGCCTTGACGTTGACCAGGGCGTCCTGGTCGTGATCGATGGCTCCAAGGCCCTCAGAGCCGCCGTTCGTGCCGTCCTCGGTGATCGTATCCCGGTGCAGCGCTGCGTCCGTCACAAGGAACGAAACGTGCTGGAGCACCTACCCGAGCGTGACCGTCCCGGTGTCAAGCACCGGTTGCGCCGCGCCTGGGCACGCGATGATCACGACAAGGCCCTGAGCGAACTGCAAGCGCTCGCGGACGAGCTGGAGCGCTCACACCCCGGTGGCGCCGCGTCACTCAGAGAGGGAATGAAGGAGACGCTCACCGTCACCCGTCTCGGTGTTCGTGGCGCGCTGAAGCGCACCCTGGAGAGCACCAACCCGTGCGAGTCGATGATCGAGTGCGTCAGGCGCAGCTCGCGCAACGTCAAGCGCTGGCAATCCGGCGAGATGTGCCTACGCTGGACCGCCGCCGGGATGCTCGAGGCCGAGCGACAGTTCCGACGGATCGTCGGTCACGCCGACCTCGCCAAGCTCGCGCTCGCCGTCGAAGCAGAGATCGCTCCACTCACCGTCACTCACGCAATCAAGGAGACCGCTACCCTCGTCAGCGCCTGAACATTCACACCCGGGCCGCCACAGAAGTTCCACGCCGACCGGGACATCCTCGGATTCCCAGGCGGGTGAGGGTGAGGGTCTCCTCCAGCCCCTCGTTCAGGGACGCGGCGGCACCGGGATGGGAGTGCTCCAGCTCGCCGGCGAGGGATCGCAAACCTTCCAGCGCGAGCTTGTGGTTATCGCTTGCCCACGCTCGCCGCAGGCGCGCCTTCACAGCGGTCCGGTCGCGTTCGGGGAGATGATCCAGGACGTTGCGTTCCTTGTGGCGGATGCAGCGCTGCACCGGTACCGGGCCGAAGACCTCATCGACGGCCGCCCGGAGTGCCTTTGACCCATCGAGGACGACGAGGACGCCCTGCTCGACGTCCAAGCCCCGGCCGACGAGGTCGGCGAGGAGATGAGCGGTGACAGTCTTGTTCTCCGTCGAGCCGTCCCATAACCCCAGCGGGAGCTTCACCCCGTCGGTGCTGACGCCGAGCACGACGATGCAGCAGCGGCCCTTCAGCTCGATCCCGTCAACCATCAACGCCGCCAACCGCACATCTGCGAGATCACGACTCATCAACGCGTCCAGGTGCTCCCGTGTGCGGCCGACGAACTCGCGGCTGACCGCTGACTTCGACGCCGAACGCTCACCAGCGATCACCTGCTCGCCGACGGGCTCACGCGCGCGGGTGAAACGACGTGTGCTGACCCCGGCGAGCATCTGCTCCAAAACGACACGCGTCAGGGGGTCGCGGTCAGCGAAATACTCATACGTCTCCAACGGCACCTCGTGCTCGTCATCGGCGGTCCTCGCGCGTGGGCGCTTCACCGCGACCCGGCGGCCGCCCAGGGTCACCTCGCCGTCAGTGTGGCCGTGACGCACCGCGGTGCGCTCTGAGCTCTTGGCGTGCTTGGGGCCGACGACCTCATCCAGCTCGGCCTCCATCATCTCGCTCAGCACCCCCAGCCCGACACCCACGCTCAGCGCCAGCAGCCCGTCCTTTGCGGCGCCGGCGAGATCTCCAAGGGCGTCCTGCACTCCTGGCGGCAAAACCCTCTCCGGGCGTGTGTCCTGCTCCTGCTTTACGGTGTTCATGGCGGTTCCTCTCGTCTCGATGGACTGATTTGCACTCGCCACGGTCCCAACGGGACCGGACGAGGCGGGGGAACCGCCACCTACGAACTTCTACACGCTCCGGGACAACCTCGGGTTCGCCGCCGAGGAAGGTATTTCGTTCGGCAACGGCGTCTATTGGGCAGTTACCACGATGACGACCGTTGGCTACGGCGACATCACTCCGAAGACAACCGAGGGTAAGGTCATCGCCGTCCTCGTCATGTTGGTTGGCATTGGAACGGCCACACTCCTCATCGGGGCGGTCGCGCAGCGCTTTCTCGCACCGAGCGTCGAACACGTCGAGGTCGCCAAGGACGACGTGCTTGTCCAGGTGCGCGAGATTTCGGCGCGGCTCGGGCAACTGGAACGAGCGCTGCGAGAGCAGACTCAGGCTGCACGGAACCCCTGACGCAAGGACAGCCACTCAGCAGGCAGCGTCTATCAGGTGCATCGCGACGGTGATCAGGGACATGCCTACGTCGCCTCGTGGATGGCGCTGATTGGGCACCATTGGGCACTGGCGCACCAAACGCAGACGTAGCAGCGTTCGCGCCGATCGAGCCGCAACTGCGGAAAGCCGCTTGAACACAGGGCTTTCTCAGAGTGCCCCCGCCAGGAGTCGAACCTGGATCTACCGCTTAGGAGGACGAAGGACGGGGCCGGCGGATCGCCTGGAATCGCTGGGCGTGGCAACGGTTTCGGCGGTTCTCGGTCGCTCTCGATACCCGGCGATTTGGCGGGATTCGGCTGGGTTTAGGCGGTGACTTTGAGACCACCGCCTAAACACGGCGAGCGCTCGTCGGCGCCGGGCAGGGCCGAAGCGCCCGGACCCTCCGTTACGTCGGGCAGCTAGCGCCGTCCGTTGCGGCCTAGGCTGAACGCAAACGCGAAGACGCCTACGAGCAGTGCGAGCTCGATAGCGTCATCTGCACTCGCCGCGATTATCGGGCCGCGCTGCGAACGCCAGCGTGCCAGCCGGGAGCGAAGCACTTAGCCGCGACGGTTGCGCAGGCGCGTCTTGGCTTTCGTCGTGGCGTTGAAGGCGGCAAGGACGGCGCGTTCAACAGTCGAGCCTTCGCGGGGCAGCATGCCGATCTGACGGGAGATTGCCGCTAGGTCATAGTAGACGGTGTTCTGATCAACCTTGCCGTCGCGGTCGATACTGATGACGTCTACCCCCCGGACTGTGACCTTGCTTCCAGTGGGCTCGATGCCCTGCCAGGGGGCGCCGTTGAACGTGCCGTGGGCCGTCCACTGGACCACGACGCGGCAGTCGCCGTCGTCAACGGTCTGCTCGATATCCAGCGTCCAGTCGGGGAAAGCTGCAAACAGCCCGCGAAAGAATCCCGCCAGCGCGTGCCTACCGCGTACGCTCTTGCCGAGCGCGAGGAAGTGGTCGACTGACTCGTCGGTCCAGTAGCGCGACGGGTTGGACAGGTCGCGCTCACTGAAGATCCCTTGGAAGGCCTCGCGGATCACCTGAGAAGGGGTGCGGGTCGAAGTTGCGACCACCGTAGTCATAGGGGTGCGCTCCTAGTTCGGGGGAACCGAGAGCATCGCGCTTCCCAGCCAGAAATGCAATAAGAACTGACTGCAGCCCAGAGCTGACCGCAGCCCAGAGTCAAGTCAGCGCGAGCCACCAACTCCGGGCGCCGGACGATCGGAGGGTGTCGCTCCCGCGTGTTTGCACTACTAGCGCGGGCTATCGTTCGTGCATGGCAACCGATCCCCCTGTTGTGTGGATGCCGGGCGGAGTCCGCACCGAGATCCACCTCGTCGCCAAAGACACGGGCGGCGCGTTCTGCTTGGTCGTCGACTACCCACCACCAGGGTGGTCCCTGCCCGCCCATCGACACCGCAACGAGTCGGAGACAATGTACATCGTCGAGGGCAGCTTTACGATAGAGGTCGATGGGGCTATCTCGCAGCTATCCGTAGGAGAGACTATTCATATCCCCCGAGGCGTGATTCACTCAAGCGCCAACACTGGGCAGCAAATCGGTCGGCGCGTGGTGCTCTTCAGTCCTGCGGGGATGGAGCATTTTTTCGTAGACGCCGGGACGCCCACTCCGCGCGACATTGATCGCGCATCCGCACTCGCCACCGCTATCCGTTATGGCTGGGAATTCATTCCAGCCGATACCTAAAGCGCTCCTCTCGCCACGCGGGGCACCAAGACGCCAGGTCGGACAGGCGGATACCGCCCTATGTTCAGGCTGACCTTAGTGTCGAGGCAGAAGCCCGTCAAGCAACTGGTCGACGGCCGACACAGCGCGGTCCCGGGCGGTGGCAGGATCTTCAGCGTGCGCCACGAGTAGACCGAGCTCTAGCAAGGCGGCGAGAAGGATATGAGCGTAGGAGTCCAGCAGGTCGGAGGCCAGCGCTTCCCCATCGGCGTAGTGGGCGAGTGCGGAGCGCAGCATGCCGAAGCCGTGACGAGCGTCGATCTCGCGCCATCGTTCCCACCCGACCGCCGTCGGCGCGTCGATGAGAGCAATCTGGCGCACGGCGGGATCGCTTGCCACATCGAGCCAGGCGACGCATCCGGAGCGCAGGGCGTCGCGGCTGGAGCCCGCGCCACGACCTGCGGCGAGCAATGCTGCTGCTATCTCGGTCTCGGTGGCCTCTAGAACGGCCTCGAACAGATCCTTCTTGCTCTTGAAGTGGTGGTAAAGCGCGCCTCGACTGAGCCCAGCGTGGTCGAGGACATCTTGGATTGAGACATGCTGATAGCCGTCGCAAGCGAACAGCTCGCGGGCTGCCTCGAGGAGTCGCGTGCGTGCGGCGACCGGCGGTAGGTCATTAGTGATCATCGTCTACGAACGCCAGTTGTTCGTCTGATAGCATACCGACAGTCGGTCTGGTCGGCACTACGGAGGGCGTACCTGTGAACTTGGAGCGGTTCGATCAGTTGCGAGCGACGATTTCGACGAGCGCGGGCGAGATCGCCTACGTTGACGCTGGGGAAGGGCCGACAGCGGTCTTTCTCCACGGCGTGTTCACGAGCAGCTACCTGTGGCGCAATGTGATCACAGAGCTCGCGGACGAGCGCCGCTGCATTGCACTCGACCTCCCCTGCCACGGACGCACGCGCATCAAGCCCGATCATGGTCTTGCGCTACCCGACCAGGCCGAGGTGCTGACACTCTTCTGCGACATCTTGGATCTCGATGCGATCGATCTTGTCGCTAACGATACAGGTGGCGCCATCGCCCAGGTCTTCGCCGTCAATCATCCCGACCGATTGCGCACGCTTGTACTCACCAACTGTGACGTGCATGAGGAACTTCCGCCCAAGGCCTTCAGGCCAACCGTCGAGGCGGCCTCAAAAGGCCAGCTTGCACCCGCAATCATGCGTATGGCCAAGGATCCTGGAGCCATACGCAGCGCGCTCGCACGCTGCTATGAGCACGCCGAGCTACTGCCCGACGAAGTGGTACTCGAGTACTTCGTACCTTTTTCTACACATGAGGGGGCGCGCGAACTCGAGCGGGCGATGACGTCGCTCAAGGCCGCCGACCTAATCGCCATCGAGCCTCAGCTCGCTCGACTCAACGTGCCCACGCTGATCGTTTGGGGGACAGCCGACATTTTCTTCGACATTAGCTTGGCTCATCGCCTAAAGGATGAGATCCAGGGAGCCGAGCGCGTCATTGAGATTCCGGGTGCAAAGCTCTTTTTTCCGGACGAGCGTGGGGCCGAACTCGCAGGTTGTCTGCGTGAGCATTGGACTCCCCATATTACTTGTCGGGACGAAGAGTGAGCGCAGGCGTGGCGACGGTCGTGCGGCCGCAACCGATGGAAGGGCCGAGCACGAGACTGATGAGGAGAGGCTGAACGTTCCATGAGCCATCGATGGAAGATCTTGATCCTGGTATCGATAGGTGACTTCATGGCCTATCTTGATGCTCCGGTTGTGAGCGTGGCGTTCCCATCGATCCAGAACTCTTACAGCCACACGTCGCCGGCAACGTTGGCCTGGGTGCTAGATGCCTACTTCATCGGCTTCGCCGCTTTTCTCGTGATCGCGGGCAAGCTCGCAGACCGGCTGGGTAGGCGCAAGCTATTCATCGCCGGCCTGTGGCTGCTGGCGGCGGCGTCGCTGGCATGCGCAGTTGCGCCCTCGGTTGACGTTCTTATAGCCGCCCGCACGCTTCAGGCGGTTGGGGCGGCATTCGTCATTCCGGGGGGCCTCGGACTTATGCTGGCGGCATTCGACGCAACTGAACGCAAGACCGCCATTGGCATCATTGCCGCAATAGTCGGCCTTGGGGTCGCGGCGTCCCCAACTGTAGGCGGAGTTGTGGTTGACCTGCTCAGTTGGCGATGGATCTTCTACATCGGAATGGGCGTGGTGCTCTGTGCCGTTATCTTTGCGTCCATCGTCCTAGAGAGAGAAGCCCCAGTCGATAACGGTGCGGAGCTTCCCGACAGGGTCGGAGGCGTGGTTCAAACGGTTTCGCTTACGCTTATCGTGCTAGCCATCCTCAAGCGCTCCGAGTGGGGAACTACCAACATCCGGACCCTGGCGGCGTTGATCGCCGGTTTGGTGGCGTTTGGCCTGTTTGTCCACCGCTGTTTTACTCATCGCTCCCCGCTTGTAGACGTGGATCTCTTTCGCAACCGCACATATACGGTTGCCAACCTCAGCGTGCTCGTCTTCTCTATTGGATTCTTTGCCGCAACCATCACCTCCGTATTCTTTATGGAGGGCGTCTGGCATTATTCGGTGCTCCAAGCTGGCCTTACGTTCGCTCCCGGAGCCGCGGTGGCCGCAGTTGTCAGCGGCCTCGCTGGGAAACTAGCCGAGCGCTATGGCTCGTGGACGATCAGTGCCCCAGGCTGCGCCATAGCAGGAGTCGGACTGATCTTGATCGCGACGAGAACAGGCCAAACGCCAGCGTTTGCCACGGAGTGGGTTCCGGGGCAACTCGTCTACAGCGTTGGAGTTGGCCTTGCATTGACGGGCCTTGTCGGTGCTGCACTCACATCTGTCCCGGAGGATCAATTCGCACTTGGAAGTGGGATCAACGCGGCGATCCGCCAGGTCGGAGGAGCGCTAGGTGTTGCCATCGCAATAGCTACTGTGACGAATATTTTTGGCGGCAAAGTGCTGGCTCACTGTCAGACCTCACTTGGCATCAGCGCCATCGCGATGTTCGCGGCGGGAGCTGTCGCGCTGGGGCTCAGAATGGTTCAGATGCCGATAGCCTTGAGTGAGGCCGGCTTGGGTGAGGTTGAGTAAATGCGCCGCAGAGTCGAGCTTGGCATGCACCAGAGCAAGCGACAGATGCAGCTAGCGAGGGACGGCGATGGCGGTTAGCACCAAGTCGTCCCGAACAAGCCAACGCCCGGCAAAACCAGTAAGAGGCTGATCAGCAACAATCGGCCCCGACGCTAGGAGCCGCGCGTCGAAGGTGCCGTACCTTGCGTCAAATACGATCAGAACGTCTCTAAACTTAAAGTGGCATGCCGGTCAACGGATACCACGCCTTGTAAACGGACTCCTTGGCGCTGAACAGCAGGCGATCCCAAGAAATCGTAGGGTTGGTCGCGGCGAGCCTGCGTAGCCAGACGTGCTCGTGATCCAGCGCGATTCGCCGGCGCACACGTTCCGACAGCGCGCCGGTCGGCTCGGCATCGATCCCAATGGAGAGGAACTCGCGCGCCCATGCTACCGCCGAGGCTCGGTAGCCGTCGCAGTGCGTAATGCTGCCGACGACTCCGTGGGGCCAGCGTGGAGCACCACGAGTGCCGCGTGTGATCGCGATCGGCGCCAAGCCGAGGTCGGCGAGTGCACGACGAGCGCACATGCGCCCCATCGCGAACTCGCGGCGTCTTTCGTCGACGGTGCCCATGACGATCGCCTCCTCCGCCGGGAACAGTTCAGGGTGCGAGTCCACGAATGACTCCGCTGCCGCAACGTTTGGCGGAAGGATCTGGGCGATCACGCGTTCACATTGGTCGCAGCTTCACCTTGGCAGCCGCAGCCTGGCCCGGCTACAGTCGCGCCTGATTCGGAGTGGAAGGCTGATGACCCTCGGTCTCACTATGTAATCCCATCATGAGTGCCGCTAACCGCGAAACACCTTTTCGCTTCCACGCAGCTGCTCTGCTACTAAATCGGGCGATGCACGCAAATGTAGTGACGCAATATCACGAGAGAGCGCCGGGACGAGGGTCTCTACGCCTGGGGTGGTACGTGGTGGTCGCCTACGGCCTGGTGGCGGCGGCCACACAGATGCTTTGGCTGACCTACGCGGCGATCACCACCGACACTGCTCGTCGTTACGGAGTCTCGGTCGGTGCGGTGGGATGGCTCGCGGAGATCTTCCCGCTGATGTACGTGGCCCTGGCGATTCCCGCCGGTGTGCTGTTGGACCGCTGGTTTCGCCCGTCGCTCGCGCTCGGCGGCGCGCTCGTCGCCGCCGGCGGCCTCGTGCGTCTTGGCGGACTGACGTTCGGGTGGGCGCTGGTCGGCCAGTCTCTGGTGGCGCTCGCCCAACCAGTGGTGATGAGTGCCGTGGCGAAGCTCCCCGGCGAATACCTGCCCGAGCGCCAACGCGCGGCGGGCATATCACTTGGCTCCGCCGCTGGGTTCGTCGGAATGCTCGCCGCGCTGCTGCTAGGTCCGCTGCTTGGCGCGGGGCGACTGGGGCTCCTGCTGGAGATTCAGGCTGCGCTCGGCGTGCTGGCAGCCCTCGCGCTGGCCGTCGCTCTGCGCCGACCCGGCAGCGGCGAGGGCGAGCGCACTGCGATCGAGCGCGGTGTCGCGCGCGCCCTTTGGGCGCGCCCGCAGGTGCGTGTCCTATCGGGTCTGGCGTTCCTGGGTTTCGGCCTATTCGTCGCGCTCTCCACATGGCTGCAGACACTGCTGCACCCTTCCGGGGTGTCCGAAACCACGGCCGGCGCGCTGCTGGTCGGAATGATCGTCGCAGGCGTCGCAGCCTGCGCGGTGCTTCCGGCACAGATCGCCCGCCGCGGCGCGGAGCGGGCCTTCATGAGAGCTGTAGTCGCAGTTGGTGCGGTTGGTAGCTTCGTACTCGGAATGTTGCCGGGAATCGTGGGCTGCGCGGTCGTCTTGGTGGCGATGGGCGCCTTGCTCATCCCGGCCCTGCCCATCCTGATGACCGTCGCTGAGCGGCTGGCTGGAGCGGCGGCAGGCACCGCCGGGGCGATCGTGTGGATGGCAGGAAACCTCGGCGGGTTGGTGATGGCGCTGCTCGTACAGGTGCTCGTCCACCAGCCGACCGTCGCCTTCTTTGCAGTGGCGACCGTCGTGCTGCTTGCCATCCCACTCGCTGCGCGGATGGTCACGCTGCGCGAGCTGACGGAGCAAACCGACATCCCCACTGCCGAGCGGGAGCCTGGCGCCCTCGGCGCTGCACAGGCTGACATGTCGTTCACCAGCTGATCTCAGCAGGCCGAATAACGCCAGAAGGTCAGGGTCTCGTGCGGCTCAGTGGCCGCAAGCGGCCGACGCCCTACTCACGCGCCGCGGTGTTCGCTAACCGGAATCCATTGATGCCGCAGCCGGGTCTGAGCTTCGCCGTGCCGGGGCGAAGGCTGCGAGCGACCGGGAGCTGCGTTCGCTGGCCGACGGGCTGGCCGTCAGCTAGTGGCCGCGGCTGCACCGGCGAGCATCGCCGGTGACTCCCAGGGCCTGCTGCGGCGAGTCACGATGACCTCGGCGCCGCGACCAGGCGTGTGGGTGACGTGGCGCATGCTCATCGACTCAGGAAGAAGCGACGGGGCGCGCAGCTCGAACTCGCTCAGCACCGATCGGATGACAGTCCTCATCTCGAACAGCGAGAACGGGGCCCCGATGCACCGGCGAGTACCACCCCCGAACGGGATCCATGTGTAGCGCTCGGCCTGCCCGTCCAGGAAGCGCTCCGGGCGAAAGCTCTCCGCATCGGGGTAGTTCTCCTCGAGGTTCTGAACGAGGCCGAGCGTCGGCATCACCGTGATCCCCTCCGGAAGCACGTAGCCACCGAGCTCGACCGGCTCGGTGAGTTTACGCGCGACCGCGAACACGACAGGCCGCACACGCAGCGCCTCCTTGATCACAGCGTCGACATACTCCTCCTCGCCCGCCTCCAGGGTCTCTTCAAGGCGTTGCAGCGCCGAGGGGTGTCGCAGCAGCCGCTCAAAGGTCCACGAGAGGGCGGTTGCGGTCGTCTCGTGCCCGGCGAGCAGCAGCGTCATCAGTTGATCGCGCAGCGTCTCGTCGTCGAGATCGGTCGTGCGTATGAGAGCCGAGAGCACGTCGTCGCGCTCATCAAGATCCGCGCAGCGGCGGCGCTGGCAGATCTCGTCGTAGAGCAGCCGCTCAGCCTGTGCGTGCGTTTCGCGGTAGCGTCGCCACTGGCCGAACCGGCCGAGGCCTGGCCACAGCCACATAAGCATCAGCGGTCCACCCAACGCTGCGACGGCACGCAGCCGCGGACGGAACTTGGCGAGTTCGTTCGGGCCGTCGACCCCGATCACGGCGCGAATGATGATCTCGAGCGTGATGGCGTGCATATGCGGATGCAGCGCAAACGGCTCTCCAATCGGCCATTGCGCGGTCTGTTCGCTCGCAACCTCCAGGATGAGGCCCTCGAAGCGACGCACGTTCTCTCCGTGAAACGGCGGCAGCATCGCGCGCCGGATCTCGAGGTGTTCCTCTCCGTCGATTCGCAGCAGGGATCGCGCGCCCATCACCGGCTCGAACACCACGTTCCCTTCGCCAGCCCGGTAGATGTTCGGATCGCCCTTGAAGACGGTCGCGATGTCTCGCGCGTCCGAGATGTAGACGAGCGTGCCCACCGGTGCAGCCCGGATCGTGAAGATGTTTCCGTAGCGGCGCTGGCAGGCACCCAGAAAACGCTCCATCTGCCCCCAGACGAGCATTGTCTGGATCGGCATCGGAAATGGTGGCCCGGGAGGCAACTGCTCGTCTACGCGCGTCGTGTCAGTGCTTGCCATCCGACTACCTCCCTAACGTGGCTGGCCTACTAGCAGCGCTTACGTGCTCAAGCGTCACTCCGCAAGCGTCACCCCGCAGCGTAGTCCGCTCATGTCCAGCACGGAAATCGGCTCCCCGGTCTCGCTGCGTCTAGGGTGATGCGCGCTCCCCGCCCGCGCGTCACCGCCATCACCTCGCGCGCATTTCCCGCCAACAGCAAATGCACGCCGACCCCGCCAGGCGTGAATCAGATGCTCCGCCCCGGTTCGCGTTTTCGACGACGCCCACTAGATGAGTCACGTCCACGCCTGTCCGAAAGTGAGAACATATGGGCATGGACCTTGGAGAGACAGTTCGCGACACGACCGCTGACTACGCCGGGGCGCCCGCCGCGCAAGGCGCAGCGAAGCCGGGGCTCGCCGCATCCAGTCGCACGGCCGAAATCACGGCGGCGATGCGCGCTGCGGAGACGTTGATGGCGCCAGCGCGCCGGCTGTTCGTAGATCCCTACGCTCGGGTGTTTCTATCGCGCCCCACGTATCGCTTCTTGTGCTCGCGCCCTGTCGCGCGCGTTGCCCACCGCGTGTTCGACCGCGGCTATGGTGGGCTCAACGTTCAGCACCACCTGCGCAACCAGTACTACGACCAGCGACTGCTTGAGGCTCATCGCCGCGGCGTGCAGCAGATCGTCATGGTCGGCGCCGGCTTCGACTCGCTTGCGCTGCGACACGACCTCGAGGGCGCCACGGTCTTCGAGGTCGACGCGCCGCCGACGCAAGCGACCAAGAAGCAGTGCCTGCTCGCGGCCGGGCTGACGCCGGCGACGGACGTCGTCTACGTGCCGTGCGACTTTGAGACCGACGAGCTTTCGACGAGCCTCCACAGCCACGGCCTCGACAGCTCGCAGCCAGCATTTGCGATCTTCCTGGGCGTGTCGTACTACCTCAGCGCTTCAGCTGTGCGCAAGACGCTGACCGAGCTTGCGCAGGTCTTGGCTTCCGGGAGCGAGCTAATCGTCGACTACATGGACGCGTCCGTCATCGACGGGACGACAACGTATGGCGGCGCTCGCAAAGCCGCGAAGGCGGTCGCGGCGCGCGGTGAGCCATACATATTCGGTGTTCGGCGCGACGGCGGCCTGGAGGACCTGGTGGCTGGCACTGGCTGGGCAGTCCAGGACAACCTGGGCGTCGGCGACATGGTTGCGAGATTCGCGCCGCCATCGGGGGTATGGTGCAGCACCGACGACTTCATGGGCGTGGCTGCTCTATGCCCTTCGCAGCCGCCTAGCTCAGCGCCGTTCCAGCCTGACGCCACGGCATAGGCGGACGCAGCGAGAGGCCCGCGCCGCTACGAGCGCCCGGTGCCGTAGCGGCGAAACTCGCCGCGCAGCCATGCCGTCGCGTCATCGGTCGCGCGTGTTACGAAGATCCGCGATCCCCAGAGGTAGCGGGCCTCAAAGAGGTGCCTGCGCGCGCCGGCCTGCGCGGCCGAGGTCTCAAACACGTAGCCGACACCGCGACACCACGTGCCGAATTTCGCCCGACCACCGGGCAGGCGTCGGATAGCCGCAAAGCTCGAGTGATGGCACTCGAGGACGACGCCGCGGACGACCAGCATCACCCCGAACGGCCGGTCGCAGGCCGCGATGTCCACCACTCTGGCGAGCAAGTCGTCCAGGCACGCTGGCGACTGGATCGAGGCAGTCACGATCGCATCCATAGGCGACGAGGACGAGCAGACCGCCATCATTCGTACACCGGCTCCAGTCGGTCCCACTCAGCAGAATCATGTCCGGGAATGACTAGAGCGTCGGGGTGACGCCGAGCCCAGCCACGAATCTCGCTCAATGACGCCCGAAACGCGTTCTCGTCGTGCAGGTACATCGGCATCGTTCCCTGATCTATGGCGCGGCGGGTGATCGCCGCATCGCCTGCGATCAGTACATCGCGACCGGCGAGCCGGATCAACACCGACAGATGCCCCGCGCTGTGCCCAGGCGTGGGCACGAGAATCACTGAGCCGTCGCCGAATAGATCGGCGCCACGTGAAAAGCCGGCGATCGGACCGGCTTGGGCGTCGGTGACCCGGATCAACCGCCAGTCGAGCGCCACGTCGAACTGCGGCAGGTAATACGACGGGTTGTCCTCAGCTCGCCGCGCTGCTCGCCACTCGCATTCATCGACGAAGAACGTCGCCTGCGGGAACTCGGTGACAGCGCCCACGTGGTCAACGTGGAGATGCGTCAGGATCACGAGCCGGATCTGCGCCGGGTCGATATCGCGCGAGCGCAATTGATCCAGCAGCCCCTGCCCCTCCCCCATGCAGGGATCCATGAAGAATGCGCCGCGGCGGCCGAGGTTCTCCCTGGGATCGACCGCGACGCTCGAGTGCAGACCAGTGTCAATCAGTACGCGCCCCGCCTCGGGGTGCTCGACGAGATACGCGGGTATAGGTACCGCCACGAAGTCACCCTTTGCGAAGGGCCATCCGCCGTCAGTGATGCGGGCGCCGCGGGCCGGCCGCGCGTCGAAGTCGCGCGATTGGCGCATGGTGCCAGTGTGAAAGAGGTGAAGGCGGGTGGCGGAACCGTGACGCGCCTCGCCGACTGGGAGTGCGGCTGGCATTGGACGTGCGTGCATCAGCAGTCCAGTAGAAGCGGGCCTTGGAGCAGTCAGCTGCGTTTGGTGAGTGGGCACCGCAATGTTAGGGTGCAGAGCAAATCCAGGAGGGGTGACAGAGCGGCAATGTCGCGACTTTCAAGTCGTGCTCCGGGCAACCGGGGACGGGGGTTCGATCCCTCCCCCCTCCGTCGATAGCAGCGCGATCAACCAGCAGCGCCATCGTCGCCAACAAAGCCCGCGATGAGTGTCGCCGTCCGCTCCGGTTGATCGATCGGCGTCAACGTCAGAGAGTCCTCGATCCGCTCAAACCGGGCGCCTGGTATCTCGGCGGCGAGGCGTTCTCCGTAGCGCACTGTGAACACGCGGTCCTCTGGCGCCCACCCGATCAGGGTTGGCCGATCGAATGTGCGCAACTCGCGCGCGGCGCGGACGGTATCGCTTGAGTGTATGCCGCGCAGCAGCTTGCGCGCGTCACGTCGCACGCCCGCATCCTGCATCGCCGGTCGAAGCCACGAGTCCACCAGCTCGCCATCGAGGCGGCCCTTCGAGAGCAGTCCGAAAGCAAGCGGTGTCCAGCGCAGAGGCTTGATGCGCATGCTCTGCAGTGCCAGGTCCGTTGCCCCGGGCAAGCGCGCGGCGAGCTGGAGATAGCGGAACAGTGGCGGCAGGAAGTTCTCATAGGCGTCGCAGTTGGTCAGCACCAGCCTGCCGATGCGGTTTGGGTGGCGAGTCGCCACGAGCTGTGCGATTGCACCACCGGTGTCGTTTCCAACGAGCGTGACTGCGTCCAGGTCGAGTGCCTCGAATAGGTTGGCGACCAGGCGCGCAACGCCGGGCGGCGAGGTGTCCGCCGCGGGGTAAAGTGCCGGTGAATGCGCGCCGAGCGGCAGGTCGGGAGCGATGCAGCGGTAGCGGTCGGCGAGGCGGGTGGTGACGCCCTCCCAGAGCGACCCTGCCATCAGCAGCCCATGCAGAAAGACGATGGTCTGCCCCGAGCCGCTATCCCGGTAGCGCACCGTCCCTTGCGGGAGCTCCACGGACTGGAGCGGCGAGCTTGGCGTCATGCTTCGACGGGGTAGAAGCGGTCCATCATGGCCAGCTCGAGGGTGCGCGGCGTGAAGTATGCCGAGAGGCCGTTGACCTTGTTGACCAAGCCGACCGTCACGTGGCGGCGCCCACGCTCAAGAGCCCGTAGCCCGGCCTCGGCGACCTCATCTGGCGCCGAGGTCATGAAGGTCGGCAGCTTTTCCATTGCGCCCAGCACCTGACGCCCGGATGCGGCCGAGAAGTTTGTCCGGGTCGGTCCCGGACACAGAGTCGTGACGGTAACGCCGGAATGCTTGAGCTCGGCGTGCAACGCGTGGCTGAAGCTGATGACGAACGCCTTGGTTGCCGCGTAGGTCGCCTGCCGTGGCAGCGGGGCGAAGCCGGCGATCGACGCCACGTTGAGTATCGCTCCGCCACCTTGCCTGACCATCGCCGGTGCGAAGACGCCGCAGAGGTCGACGACCGCATCGACATTAACGCCCACCATGTCGAGCTCGGCCGCCTGATCCAGCTGAAGGAACGCCCCGCCGCTGCCCAGGCCGGCACAGTTGACGAGTATCGATACTGCCTGGTCGCTCTTCTCGATCGCCTGGACGAGCCGATGTCGCGCGTCAGGCTTGGCGAGATCGCACGGGACGGCGAGCGCGTCCACTCCGGTCGTTCGCTGAAGCTCCTCGGCCAGCGCGCTCAAATACTCCTCGCGACGCGCGCTGAGCACGAGGCTGTAGCCGCGTCGCGCCAGCCCACGCGCCAGCTGTTCGCCGATCCCGGAGCTGGCACCGGTCACGAGGCACGCGGTACCCGGGCTAGGAGCGGGCAGCGCCATCGTGCTCAGCTCGCCTGCGCCTGCATCGCCGCCGGAGCCGGTTGGCTGGCGTCGGGGATGACCTCCTGGAGGCCCATGTAGGCCAGCCGCTCGGCCTGCACCTGCTGCGACCACTGTAGGGCAACCAGCAGTCTCTCCTGAGCGTCTGTGTCGATCAGCCTGCGGCCGGGAAAGATCTCGTAGTCTCCCACTTGGTCGGCGTGCGCTTCGAGACCCTCCTGGAAGAGCGCCTCGCGCTTGGCGATGACTTCCACCGTCGGCAGCTCGTCCCACCGGCGGCGGCCCTCGAGCACCAGCTCCACGAGCGGGGCGTGGTCCTCGGGGTGCGCGCGTAGGTGTTCGCGGATGAACCAGCTTCCTGCTGCGAGGTGGCGGATCTCGTCAACGCACGCGCCCCGCTCCACGTCGGTCGTTGCCGGGCTCAGGGGCGTCCACTTGCGCTCGCTCAGCTCCGTTGTCGGCGCCAGCACCCCCTCGAGCAGCACGGTGACGATCGCGACACCGTTGACGAATTTGTCCGCGAACGCGGGCAGTCCCCACTCCCATAGTGGCCCGAGAATGCGATCGCGGTCAGCGCCGGCGTAAGCCTCGATCGTCGTGCGCAGCTCGACGGCGGGCACGCCGAGGTCGAGCAGGTGCTCGCGAAACGTTTGGGCGTGGCGGGCCTCATCGAGCGCTTGGGTCGTGTAGAACTCGAGCCCGGCTACGTCGTAGCTTGCTGCCGCCACGAGCGCGCAGGCTCTCGTCGCCGCCTCCTCGGTCAGTGAGCGGAACGCGAACTCTGAGATCAGGCTGTCGCGAAGCGGCCCAGGTTCCTTGAGGAACTGCGGGACCTGCGATTGCGGCTTGTGTCCTCGCACCAGACCGACCAGCGAACCCTGCGCGACGTTCTTCAGCCAGTAGTCCACACCGCACTCGCGCGGGTCAATCTCTACGCTAGTGGCGCCCTCAAGCAGTCCGGGAGCCTTGTCCCAGTCGGCGAGAGCGGCGGGATCGCTCGAGCTCGGCGGGATCGTGGCTTTCGCTGGGCTGGTCATTTCTCACACATAATCGGTCTAGGTATCACCCCGCGTGCTGCCTCACCTGTGCGGGCGCACACTCGGGCCGAGTGATACTCGTGTATCGCCTCCCCGCGGTCAAATTGCGCTGGCATTGGTCGGCAGCTTCGGGTGCTGCACGTTTCGCTGGGGGTGGTTGCGGGTGGTGTGCTGCGCGCTAGATAGCGCGCGTGAGCCGCATGAGGTGCCATACCCCCTGGAGACTCGCGGCCTGCTGGAAGGCGACGTATTCGGGCTCGATCACCTGCGGGCCCCACTTCATCTTGAACGCCAGCTGCGCGGAGGCGGGGTAGATCGCCTGGCCGTGTTCGCTGAGCGCGCGCACCAGTTTGCGCACGACTGGGCTCGCGCCATAGTCGAGTTCATGCTCGTCGGCGAGCCCGACGAACGGCGTGAGCCCGAGGTGCAGCCAGTGGCAGTCCTCACTGCGCAGCTTCTCCACGACTGTGGAGAAGATGAGCTCCACAGTCCCGGGCGGTGAGCTGGGATGCCGGCGCGTCAGGTCGTAGAGCCAGCCTGCCCTGCTGCCGAACACGGGCGAGTAGGTGACGTATGCGATCGCGCGGCCCTCGTGCCGCGCGACGAAGATGCGCCGGTAGGGTGCGCCGCGCCCGTCGCGCTCACCGATCAGGAACGTCAGTTCCTTGACGTGGCGTCCCTTCGCGCGCAGCCACTCAGCGTCGATTCCCGCGAGCTCGCCACTACTCTGCGGCCGCTGGAGGTCCGCCGGCGAGAGCTCGTGCACGGTGACCCCTAGCCGCGTGGCTCGGCTGATCTTGTTGCGCAGCCGGAAGAACTTGGTTCCGCGCAGCGAGAACTGATCGAGGTCGATGCTGTAGTTCGAGCCGATCTGGTTGGTAACGAATCCCAGTCGGGTGTACTGCGTGGCGTCAGCTCGCGTCAGCTGGATCGCCATTACTCGCCGGTCTTGCTCACGGGCCCAGTTCAGGAAGGAGAGAGCGAGTGCGTCGCGTTCCGCCGGCGCAGCGATCGGGCCGCAGAGCTGGATGAGGTGGCGGCGCCCTGCAGGGCGATAGGCGATCAGCCCGTCGATCTCCGGTGCGCGGTAGTGCAGCGTCTCTCGGTTGAGCGCGAGAAAGACGCTCGAGTGCTCGGCGTGGCGGCGAAGCACCGGCAGCGCCCGTGGTTCAGCAGGCTCGCGAGGAGCGCGCCGCCGGCGCGAGCGCGCCGGCTTTGCGGTTGCGACGGTCACGCAGCGGCGCTCGCTGCGGGCTGCGGGATATCGACGTGCCCGTTGTTCACGGCGCGCGCCATCGCCTGGGCCGCCGACATGCCCGGCCACGGCTGCTGCAGCTGGTCGCGCACGGCCTCCCAGAGCGGGTGAGGCTCCGGCTCGAACGGCACGCTGAATGGCTTGAGCACGTTGCCGAACAGCGCCCGGTCGAGACCGATGTGGAACGGGATGCCCAGCATCGCCCACTCGGGCCCGACGAACCGCGCCCATGCTGCCGCGACGGCTGTCGCGGACACGCCGCTGTGCATGAGGTTGTACGCCAGATAGTAGGTCTTGGGGATCTTCTTGTCGGGGCTGCGCCGGTAGGCGATCGCGCCGGGTAGGTACCAGAGCGTGTCGTTGTAGAGGAAAAGGCCGAGCGCCACAGGCCAGCGGACCTCCTTGCGCTTGCGCACGAGCATGTATGCGGATGCTGCTGCCAAGAGTGCGAACTCCGCCCGGATCGCGCGGTGAGTTGTCGGCGTGTCAAATGTGTTTGTGGCGTCCATCTGATCTCCTCGTTTCGTCTCGGGCCAAAATGGCTGTGTGTGGCGGCCTGGACTGTCGACAGGTCACTCACGGTGCCGGGAAGCACTCCGCCTTGCCGGTTAATGCTTACCTGAGTCGCTGCGGTTTGCGAAACCGCTGGCCAACCACGGCGTGTGTGCAGCGGGCTCAGCTGATGATCAGATCGCCTCCGCCCAACGCGGTCGCCAGGGTCTCCCGGTTCTTTGAGCGCCCGGGTGGATGGAACGAAAGGGCTCGCGACGCGGACGCGAAGTAGCTGACCTCATCGCCGCGGATGAACTCCATGCCGCCGAGCTGCTCAACTGCGATCGCGACGGCGCGGCTGATCGCATCCTGCGCGGCGTATCGGCAGAGCAGTGCTCGCGTCAGAAGTCCTGCGCTGGTGTCGTCGGCGGCCAGTCGCGCGCCGATGCCTTCGAGGCCTGCCATCGCCGTCTCGAGCTCCATCGCCACGGCTACCCGCGCCCCAGGGTCCTTGCGTGCATCGGAGAGGACCCGCTCGGCGAGTGCGCTGGCCATGCCGATGTATGACGCGCTGATCAGTAGCGTGAACCACAGGAAGCCGGCGGTCTCCACGCGATCCAGTGCGGCAGTGTCGCTGCCACCCATCGTGACGATGAGATCGCTCTCGACCTTGACGTCGGTGAGCGTGACGGCATCGCTCTCGGCGCCGGCGAGTATGTGCGTCCCCCAGAACGGCTCGACTGTGACGCCCTCAGCGGTGGCGGGCACCAGCGCTACGGCGAACTCGTCCGGCTGATCCTGACCGTCGCCTTTGACGATCACTGAGGCGGTCAGCAGGTCCATCGAGCGCGACAGGCTGCAGGGCTTCTTGGTTCCGCTGATGACGACGCCGCCGTCATCAGCGCGACGGCCTTGCATCGTAGGGGTGAGCACGCCCTGCCCGCGGACGCCCTCCGCGAACCCCGAGGCCAGCATGAGCTTGCCCTCGCCAATGGCCTGCAGGAGCATCCACTCGAGCCCGTGCTCGAGCTTCCACAGCTCCAGCATGGTGGCTGCTGAGAAGTGGTGCATGGTGCTTGCGACCGCTAGCGACGGGGATCGCGCGCCGAGCGCGCGCTGGATCCGGATGGCGTCCACGGGGCCCGCTCCGAGTCCGCGATGTTCCTCAGGGATCAGCAGGCGAAGACCGCCGGCGGCTCGGAATGCGGCGATGCCCTGGGTCTCACGTGACTCGAGCGCCGTGAAGGGCATCTCAGCGAGCTTGGCGTCAAGACCCGGGAGAAACCGCTCCAGTGTCTCTCGCTCGTTCACCAAAACCTGCAAGGACCACCTCACCTCTATCGCATTGCCGGGGGCATGCTGCGTTGTCTTCGGCAGCCGGGCGGCGAGTAATATCAGGCCAGTGAGCCGACCACCGCATTTGCGGCAATGACGCAGCGGGCGGAGGCCGGTGTCTGTGACGCGCTGGTCGTTGTCAATCGACATGCCGGCACAGTGACCAGCGACTTGGTCGACACGGTTCTCGATGCGTGTGCGGTGCGTTTTTCGGATGTGTGTCAGCTCGAGTCCAAGGCCGGCGAGCTTGCCGACCAGGTGGAGGCGGTTGTGCGCGATGCGACCCCGGAGCTGGTGGTGAGTATCGGCGGTGACGGCACTGTCCGCGATGTCGCGGAAGGGATGGCTCGTGGTCTCGAGCGTTGGGCGTCACCCGCCGGTCCGGCGGTGAGCGACGGCAAAGGAGAGCCGTCGCTGCTGGTGGTGCCGGCCGGGAGCGGCAACTCGGTGTATTCGCTGCTGTGGGGTGAGGTGGCGTGGAATGAGTCGCTCGGCCGGGTGCTCGACGGGCTGGCGGCGGTGCGCCGTGTGGACTTGATTCGCGTGCGCGAGGCCGACCGCGTGGCAGTGCTTGGCGTCAACGTTGGGTTGGTGGCACGCGTGGCGCAAGCCGTCGAGCGGGTGAAGGCCGCCGGCAGCGGCGGCGAGTCTGCCGAGCAGCGCTACTGGGCGGCGTTCGGCGAGGTGCTCGAAGACCTGCGCCCATTCCCTGTGCGGGTGACGATCGATGGCGAGCCGCTACATGACGGGGTGGCGTCTCTTGTGACTGTCGGCGGGGTGCGCAGTTTCGGGCGGGGAATGTTCAAGCTGTTGCCGCGGTCGGTCGTTGATGACGGCGTGTTGGACGTCTGCGTCGTGGCAGCCGACACGCCCGAGCGGATAGCGCAGTTGGCAGCGCTTGTGCCAAGCGGCGCTCACGTCGACCAGCCTGGCGTGCGCTACGGACAGGGACGCCAGGTGACCGTTGAGCGCACCGACGGTCAGCCGCTGGCCGTTGAGCACGATGGCGACCCCCGTGACACCGCCAGCTCCGTGACGCTCGAAGTGCTGCCAGGGACCGTGCCGTTTTGCGCGAGTGAGGGCTCAGCCACCGAGCGCGGCTGAGAGCAACTCGTCGAGCGCGGCAGCGTCGAGATCCTCGATCCGCGCAACTGCGTCGACCACCTCGGGGGAGCCGCCGGTGCCCACGAACTTCTCGCGCATCAGCGCGAACTGTCCCTCTCGGGTACCTGCGCCGGCGGCTCCCGCCGCACTCGACCGCGAGGCGCTCAGCTCGCGGCCGTCGACGAGGCGTAGGGTCACGCGCGCACCGATCGCCTTGTCTGCGGTCTCGAAGGTCCTTGACGGTGGGCCCATTTGGCCGGCGAGCGCGCCGGCGGCGGCGCCTCCCTGCTGTTCGAGCCAGGGGCGCGCAGTGAGACCCGCTTGGCGCAGCGCCTCGCCGATCGGCGCTGTTGCCGCAAGCGCCCGTTGCGTCAGCTCGCCGTCGTGGACGACACTGACCTTCGCGGCGAGGCGCCAGCGTGCCGCGTCTCGCACGAGCTCGTGCGACAGATCCTGGGGGCCGAGGGTTCCCGTCAGGAGGGCGGTGGCAACGTTGTAGGCGACCGAGAAGCCGAGCGCGATCGGCGAGGGCTCGTCCAGGTCGAGGTAGGACGCGAGGCGATGGTCGATTTCGGTCGTGAAGAGCGAGGCGACGACGACCACCTCGGCTATGTCTTTGGGATTGGTGTCGCCGAGCGCGTCGTGCAGCTCGACTGCGCACTCGATGGCGCTGCTGATGTATGCCGATCCGGGGTACACCTTCAACGACGCTGTCTCGGTGTGCCAGCGCTCCCCCAAGCCAGCGGTGATCGTCTGCGGCAGCGGCACGGCGGCGTACTCGGCGAGAAACCCTTCGGGATGCTCAATGATGTCGGCGGCCCCCTTGAGCCCGGCGCTGGCCGCGTCGCAGGCGTCCAGGCCGGCGCGCAGCGGCGTGGCTGCCGCGAGGATCTTCGCGTCGGTAGCGAGGAAGCCGCGCATCACGGGCCGGGGCGGTGCGGTGAGCGCGATGCCGAGCGCCGCGACCCAATGATCGCTGGGGGCACGTTCGCTGTGCAGGCGTGCGCTGAGCGCGCCGACGAGGTGGGCGTAGGTGGCGGCCTGTCCACGCAGAGGCCCGAGGGTCGCCGCGGCGGTGAGCCGGGCGGCGCACTCGATCGCGCTGATCGTCGCCGCGAGCGCCGCGCGGCCGCCAAGTCGAAGCGACCTCGCGTACGCCAGTGAGACGTTCACCGCGCTGTGGGTCGTGTGACCCGCGAACTCGGTGTCGTCGTAGTCGAGAGCGATCGTCAACGCAGCGAGGACGTACGCCGACCTCTTGGGGTCCTCCTGCAGCGGCGGGCCGAACGCCGCAACGACCTTGCGGCCGAGGTCATGGCCGAGTGTCGCGCGCGCTGCCGCCAGTTGCGAGAGCACCAGACTGCGGGCGCTCGCGCGGACCCGGTCCGGTACCGCGTCGAGCTCAAGCTGAGATGCCCACTGTGCGAGATCCTCGCTGAGCGTCACGACAGGCTCGGGCTCACGTGAATGGCTGGTGTTCGCAGGGCGTCCGCGAGCGACGAGCGCATTATGGGTGCTGCGGGGTGAAACGGCCGTCGCGGGACGCTACGCGCCCGGTCCGCCTTGGCTCCTGGTGTTGGCACTAGCGCAGTACGCGCGAGAGGCGGCGGGCTATGGCTGGCGCGTCGAAGCGCATGTCGAGCAGCTGGCCAGCCGGTAGGCGGTAGCCGATGAAGTGCATGCCCGGCGCTCTGGGATCTGTGGCGCCTCCGTGGACGATCGGCCGCTCGTCCTCCTGGAGAACGTCGAGATCTCCGAGGAGACGGCGCAGGTCGGTTCGCTGCCCAGTGGCGGCGATGACCACGTCTGGCTGGACACGCGCTCCGTTGGCGAGCACGACGTCGTCGCCGTCGAGATGATCGACTGTCTGCAGGACCTTGATCCGTCCTGCGCGGATCGCGCTCATCATGCCGCGGTCCACGGTCGAACCGTGCCCTCGGACGTCGAGGCTGGTGGCCAGACCCTCGGTCGGCGTCGCCAGTCCGTAGCGAGACATGTCTCCCCACATCAGCCGGTGAATCCAGATGCTCGACCAATCCACCAGGACCCGCGGCGGGCGGCGACCCTGCTTGATGATCTGTGAGAGGACCGCGGTCGAGAGGTGTCGGCGCATGACCAGCGGCGGTGTGCGCACGGACAGCCAGACGCGTCGCGCTCCGCCCTCCGCGAGTTTCACCGCGATGTCCGTGCCGCTGGCCCCCACACCGACGACGAGCACGTCATTGCCGCGGTAAGCCGACGCTTGCTTGTAGTCGCGCGCGTGGATGAGCTGGCCGGTGAACTTGCCGGCGCCGTCCCATTGCGGCATGTGCGCCGTCGCGTTCAGGCCGAGCGCGAACACGACCCACGGCGACCAGTAGTCGCCACAGGTCGTGCGAACCGACCAGCCGCCGCCTTCGCGCTCGACTGCCAGGATGTCGTGGCCGAAGCGAATGTCAGGCGAGAAGCGGCGGGCGTATCGCTCCGTATAGTTGACGAGGTCCTGGGCGGCTACCCACGGGCCGGAGCTCTTTTCGATTTGCATCCAGGGGAGCGAGGACAACCGGCGGGTGGAGTTGATGGCGAGCCCCTCGTAGCGATCGCGCCAGCTGTCGCAGACCGCTGCGGAGCGCTCGAGCACGACCGGGCCGATG
The DNA here is from genome assembly GCA_963736555.1 of uncultured Solirubrobacterales bacterium. GTDB lineage: Bacteria > Actinomycetota > Thermoleophilia > Solirubrobacterales > Solirubrobacteraceae > Palsa-744. The sequence goes on along the minus strand of CAVTPC010000008.1, from coordinate 91,041 downwards.
CCGCGGCGATGCAGCGCATACGCGCTCGCAAGGCCCGCGGGGCCCGCGCCGAGCACGAGCGGCCGGTCGGGCAGATACTGCGTCCTGGGCGAGCGCGACGGCGACCTCTCCTGGCGACCATCGGGCTGCGCGGCTGGCCCGCTCGCCGCTGACCCGTTGGTAGACGCGCGCGGCGACTGGTCTGCTGAGGGGTTGGGCGCGGTCGGGGCATCCGGCGCGGTCGGCGTTGTCTCTGCTGCGCTGGTCATCTTGCCTTTGACCTCGCCCGACCGGCCGGGTGATCGGTTTTACGGTCAGCTGGCATCGGTGTTGGAGTCTGGCAGGGGCTCATCGCCGATACGAGTTACTGCTGATGAGCAGTGAGCGGTTGGTTGCGGCCATGCGTCGAGCGATCGCCCGTGCGTCGCGGCCCAGGTCGGGCAGTTGCCCAGCCGGAAGGCGGAACCCGAGGAAGTACAGGTGGGGTGCGGTGTGCGCCGTCTTTGCGCCGTGAACGCTTGGGCGCCCACCCGGAGGTGTCAGGACGCCAAGGTGACCAGCCAGGCGATCGAGGTCCGGGCGCTGGCCTGTGCCGGCGATCACAACGTCTGGGCGGATCCGCGCTCCGTTGGCAAGCAGGACGTCGTCGCCGTCGAAAGCGCTGACTGCCGAGACGACCGCGAGTCGGCGGCTCTTGAGTGCGGCGATCAAACCGCGGTCCATCGTGGCTCCATGTCCTCGCTTGGCCAAGCTCGTGGCCATCCCCTCGCGGGGCCGCTCCAGGCCATACGCTGAGAGATCGCCGTAGAGCAGGTCGTGCAGCATCAGGCTGAGACGATCGAAAAGCGGCGCTGGAACCCATCCGTGCTTGACCAGTTGCGACATCAGGGCCGTCGCGCCGTTGCGTCGATAGATCAGCGGTGGCGTTCGCACTGAGAGGCGTACCCGCCCGCTACCCGTGGATGCGAGCTCGACAGCGATGTCTGTGGCGCTCGCGCCAACCCCGACGACGAGGACATCACGGTCTGCGAACCGGTCGGGCTGCGAGTAGTCGCACGCGTGGATGAGTTCGCGTGTGTACCCCTCGGCGCCTGGCCAGTCGGGTAGGTGAGGCCGCGCGTTCAGCCCCGTTGCCACTATCACTGCGGGCGCATGGAACGCACCGGATGACGTCTGCAGCATCCAACCTTCGCCGTCGTGCTCGAGCCGCTGCACGTCGGTGCCAAAGCGTATGTCCGCGCCAACGCGCTGCGCGTAACGTTCGACGTAGTCAAGGAAGTCCGCGCGCGTGACCCAGGCGCCCAACCTGCGCTCCATCGGCATCCCGGGCAGCGAGCTCAGGTAGCGCGGCGAGTTCAGCCGCAACGCTCGGTAGTGGTCGCGCCAGCTCGAGCACACCCCGTCCGCGCGCTCGAGCAGGACCGGCCGCATGCCGACTCGTTTCAGCGCCCAGGCCGCAGCCAAGCCAGCGGGTCCTGCGCCGATCACCAGCGGCCGCTTCGTGCTCGCCGTCATCGTTGGCTGGCGTGGCCGGCGTCGACCGCGCCGTCGCACGACCCGAGCGCATCGGCCCACGCCCCTGCGGTGATGGCGCTAGCGGTCATGGTTCTCAGGTTCCAGCGTGCGCCGGAGACTGCTGCGCTTTGCCAACTGGTTTCAGCCGTGCGAGATCACCGACCGTGACGAGCGATTCCGCGGAGTCAGGGTCCAGCTGAAGCCCGGAGCGCTCCTCGAGCACGGCGAACAGCTCGGCGACTTCGAGGCTGTCGAGCCCCAGGCTCTCAAGCTCCACCGACGCGTCGACCTGCCTGTCGCGTCTGCGGGTGTTGGCCAGAACCTCCTTTACCGCGTCGACGGCCATCTCCTCTGTCAGCGATGTCGGCATCGTGATCCTCCTTTCTTTCAGTGACTGCTTGTGGACGTTGTGGGCGCTTCGTCTGTGAACTTCAGGGCCAGGTTGGCGCCGTAGAGGCCGCGTAGCACGCTCCCGATGGCATCCTCGACAGCCTCGACCGCAATCGGGTCGAGCACGTGAGCGAGGCTTGGCATGCCGAGATCGAACTCGGCATCGAACGTCAGCGTCGACCCGGCGTCGTCGGGCTCGACCAGCCAGACACCGTTGAACAGGTGCGGGTCACCCTCGATCAACTCGAACACCGCCCGGTTTGCGCCGAGATCGATCCAGTCACGCTCGGACCAGCGCAGCAGGCCTTCGCGGAACACGACCTCCCACTGCGAGATCTCGCTGCCGTCCGACTGCCGCTCGACCTCGACCGAGCGCACTGAGTCACTCGCGGCAGGCCAGCGCTCGAAATCGGTCACAAGCCGAAGCACCGACTCGGGATCGCGCTCTGAAAGTCGGGCTTGCATCCACACTCGTGGCACTAGTTGCTCCCCCGTTTTTCCCGCTGCCGACGTTTGTCGACGAGCGTTTTGGCGCTCTCCTGCGTAGCGTTGAGTAGCCAGTCGACCTCGTGCTGAGTTAGGCAGATCGGTGGCGTTAGCCGAACGACAGCGTGGTGGTTAAGGCAGTGGTTGGGGATCACTCGGCGAGCCATCAGCTCGATCTCTAGCTCTCCGGCCGTCTGTGGCGTGTCGCATTCGATGCCAATGAGGAGGCCCGCGCTGCGAATCTCGCGCACGTGGCCGCTTTCGAGCGCAACCGCCAGCACGTCGTCAAGTCCCGTGCGAAGCCGGCATCCCATGTCGTGCGCGCGCCTGGGCACGTCGTCTGCCTCGAGCACCTCAAGGGTCGCGTGAGCGGCAGCCATCGCTATCGCGGCACCAGCGAACGTGGCGCTATGGATATGAGGATCACGGTCAAACGGTGCGAACACCTCGTCGCTAGCGACGATCGCGCCGACTGGGACAACGCCGCCGCTCAGCGGCTTCCCCGCGAGGATCATGTCCGGCACGACGCCTTCGCGTTCGCACTCCCACCACAGGCCCGTGCGCCCCAGGCCGGTCGCGATCTCGTCGAAGATCAGCAGCGCCCCGTTCTCGGCACACGCTTGAGCTGCTTCTGCGAGATAGCCGGACGGCGGGATCCGCACGCCACCCTCGCCTTGTATCGGCTCAAGCACCACGCAACCCTCGCCGTTCGCATTGACGACAGCTGTGCGCAGTGCCTCGACATCGCCGAACGGGACTGTTTCGGCGTTGGGCAGTAGTGGGGCAAATGGCGCTCGGACGATCTCGTTGCCCGACACGCTTAGCGCGCCGTAGGTCTTTCCATGAAAGCCGCCCTCGACGCCGATGAACCGCCGCTTGCCGTTCAGGCGTGCCAGCTTGAGTGCTGCCTCGACGACGTCTGCCCCGGATGTGCCGAAGTAGACGCGGTCGAGGCCGGGCGGTGCGAGCTGGGCAAGTGCCTGGGCGGCGGCGGCCTGGGCGGGCTCGAGCAGCACTCGTGTGACGAGCGGGAGACGTGCCACCTGGTCTTGCACGGCGCTCACAACGTGCGGGTGGCAGTGACCGAGCAGGAAGACGCCGTATCCGCCGCAGTTGAGGAGCTCTGTGCCGTCGGCGTCGACGACGAGCGAGCCGTGGGAGCTCACCTCGATATGGCCGCCGGTCATGTCGTTCAGGCGTGCCTTGCCTGAGCTGAGGTGGCGTCGGTAGAGCGCCGGGACGTCCGTCACGCCCGCCACGTCGATGCTCATGACGAACCCTCCGCGCGGGCCAAGCAGCCGACCTGGTCAGCGTCTACGACCGGGCCGTCTACACAGACGCGCAGGTGCCCGCCGTCTCGCCTGGGTATCAGGCAGGAGTCGCATGCGCCGAGGCCGCATGCGACCTGTGCCGCGAGCGCGAGTTGGGCTGGGACGCAGCGGCCGGCGCACATTGCCCTCACCCCCTCGAGCATGCCTGCGGGCCCGCACGCGTAGACAGCGGCATTGTCGTCACGATCGAGCTCCTGCGCCAGGAGATCGGTGACGCGCCCGCGGCGACCGAGTGAGCCATCGTCGGTGACCGCGCGCGACCCTGGGAGCAACGTTGCCGCGAGCGCCCGTCCGCGATCGCGAAAGCCGAGCAACACTGTAACTGCACTGCGCGGTGGACTCGCGTTGGTGGCGGTATGAATCGCGCTTTCGAGCGTGTCTTGCAGGATGACGAGCGGCGCCATGCCGACGCCACCGCCGACGAGGATGGCCCTGCGGTCGCCGTTGGGGGCTGTGAAGCCTCGCCCGAGAGGTCCAAGCACCGACAGCGTCTCGCCGGCTTTCAACTGGCACAGCCGGCTGCTGGCGCCGCCGACCGATTCGATTAGGTATTGCGCCTCGCCGTCGCGCCAGCGTGCGATCGAGAACGCGCGCGCAGCGGCGTGGTCGTCCGCCGGCGTGCCACGGCCGTCGGCCGTGGCGAGCATCGCGAACTGGCCCGGACGGGGTGGCGGTCCATAGGGGTCTGCTACGCGCAGCACGCTGTAGAAGCCGAGCTTGCGGGTGCCGCTCACAGTTAGGAGCCGGCGCGTGGCGGGTTCTCGCTCGACGAACTCTGCCGCTGGCTCGCCGAGGCTCATACGCTTGCCCGCTCGAGCGCTGGGGTGTAGTCGTTCTCCTGAGCCCAGTAGCGGGCGCCTTTCAAAAAGGCATCCTCCAGGTCGCCCTTCTCCGCATCTGGCAGCGAGCTGGGAAGCTCGGGCGCTGAGGAGAAATGCGACGTGAGTGCGACGAGCAGGTCGATTCGCCGCGCAACCGCCTTGCCGCCAGCGGGCTTGAGCAGCCTATCGATCATCTCCTGGGTCACGAATCGCGGCGGGTGCAAGGCGAGCCCGAGAGTCTCGCCGTACTCCATCAGCAGCTCTATGATGCGCCCGAATGTGAGCGCGGCTGCTCCCGCGGTCAGCCAGAACTCGCCGGTGAACCCGCGGCGAACGAGGTCAGCTGTCGTGTGGCCGATCACGTCTCGGGGCAGGAAGTCCAGGCGCACCTCGGCCGGGAACGGCAGCAGCGGGATCTTGTCCTCGAGGGTCATTCCGATGATGCGATGCAGACCCTGGAAGCTCGGCGACCAGCCCGTCTGGGAGTCGCTGAACACGATCGACGGGCGGATGATCGCCGCGAGCACCGCACTGTCCTCGAGCAACTGCTCGGCCCGCTGCTTGGAGTCGATGTAGACGCCGGCGCCCCAGCGGCCGTTGAGCGTCGTGCCCTGCGACTGGACGTAGCCGGTGCTGACGTGGTAGAGGGGTCGTCCTGCGCGTTCGGAGAAGGCGAGGATTTCGCGGGTGCCACCGATGTTCAACGCGTTGGTGGCGTCTTTGGGGGTCGTGAAGTCGCTGACGCCCGCGGCGTGGACGATCAGGTCAACGCTCGCGCCGAGGTCTTCGTAGCCGCGCTTGCCGAGACCGAGGAGCGGCTGCGTAACGTCACCTGCGATGTGGGAGAGGCCATCACGCTCGCCTGCCAGCGGCACGACGTGTCCGTGCAGTGCCGGTAGGAGGCTCGATGCGGATGCGCCACTTTGTGTCGAGCGGCCGCGCCAGCCGGCCGCGCCGTGACGGCTGAGTGACACAACCGTCATGTCGCTCATTGCCTCGATGATTGCGCTTCCGACGAGGCCGGTTCCGCCCGTGACAAGCACGGTCGGCTTGCCGGTTTGCGCGCCGCTCACGTCGCTACCCGCTCGAGGACCGCCTCTCCGTCGCCGTCGAGGAGTGCGCGGCAGAGGAAGCGCTGAATCTTGCCGCTCGGCGTCTTGGGTAGTTGGCCCGGGCGAACGAACACGCACTCCGACACGCGCAGGCCGCCGGCGGTGAAGGCGATTTGCGCCATGTCGCCGGCGAGCTGGTCGAGCTGTGCGGCAGTGCCGGATGGCTCGGCGACGAGTGCGACTCGTGAGTCGCCATCGACTCGGCAGTCGATCAGCGCTGAACAGCCGGGGCGCACCCCGTCGTGCTGCTCGATTTCGCGCTCGATGTCGCGGGCGTGAATGTTGCGGCCGGCGATCACCAGCACGTCGTCGGTGCGGCCGAGCACGAACAGTTCCTCGTCGTGGAGGAACCCGAGATCCTCGGTGTGGAACTCGCCGTCGACGAACGCTTCGGCGGTGCGCTCCGGCGCGTTGAGGTAGCCGTCAGCGAGGCTGCTGCTGCTTAGCCGGATGCGGCCCAGGTCTGGCTCGTCCGTTCTCACCGACACGCCGCGCATCGGCGGGCCGCACGCGACCATCGCTGCCGCGCCGTCGGCTTGCGCGTCGACGAGCGATAGTTCGCCGCGGTAGGCGCGCTCGCGGTCGATCCAGACTGAGCGTGGTGTCTGCCCGTGGTGCTTCATGGTCACCGCGAGGGTGCCCTCGGCGAGACCGTAGGCTGGGGTGAGCGTCTCGCGGGTGAAGCCGAATGGGCCGAGCACGTCGTGGGCTGCTTCGATGGTGGATAGCTCGATTCGCTCGCCGCCGAGGACCAGGCTTTGCAGCGGGCAGCGCCCCTTTGGCGGGGATACGCGTGCCTTGCGCGTGGCGAGCGCGAGGCCGAAGTTCGGTGAGACGGTGATCGTGGCGCCCAGGTCAGCGGCGTCGTCGAGCCATGTCTGCGGTCGCTGCAGGAAACGTTCGGGTGGACCGACGGCGAGCCGCATGCCGGCGACCCAGCTCAGGAGCAGGCAGCCGAATAGTCCCATGTCGTGCGAGAGCGGCAGCCACATCAGGCCTTGGCTGTCGCCGTCGACGTGCAGGCGCTCCGCGAGCATCAGCTCCTGGTGGCCGATTGCCTGCATGCTGAGCAGAATCCCCTTTGGCTGGCTGGTGCTGCCCGACGAGTACTGCACGAACGCGGGCGCGTCGTCGGCGAGCGGGTGCAGGTTAGGGCTGATGTCGCGCTCGAGCGAGGCGAATGACGCGATTGGTGCACCGAAGCTCTCCGGGTGGAGCAGGCCGGTGAACTTCTCCTCGAGCAGCAGGACACGCACGCCACCGGCGGCGCGGCAGAGGTCCTGCAGCTGCTCGACGTATTCGTTCGGCTTCATTCCGCGTCTGGGAGTCGGCAGCGACATCAGGGTCGCCCCGGCCAGCCATGATCCGAGGATGGCGCTGCAAACGTCGAAGGTGTTGGTGAGGACAGCGGCGACGCGGTCACCGGGTTGCACGCCGAGGGCTTGAAGTCCCGCGGCGCTGCGTTCGCTGCCGCGACGCCACTCGTCCCATGTGACTGGCCGGTAGCTGCCGTCCGCCCAGCAGTGAAGGTGCGGGCGCTTGTCGCCGGGTCGCTCCATCGCGGCCCAGACGGGATTGGTGGCGCTCACGAGCCTGCTCCGGTGGAGAACCGTGCCGCGATGCCGGCGTGCGCCCCGCGCGTGTCCTCGAGGCGACGCATCGCGAAGCGGCAGAGCGCGGCGTGGCCGCGCTCGAACTGGCGCACACACGCTTCGAGGTACTGGGTATAGGTCTCGGCTGTGCGCTCGCCGGCGATCACCGCCGCCTGCTCTTGTTCTGAGCGCAGCGCGTCAAGCCATGCGCGGCACGTGCGGGCGTAGTCGAGGCGATCGTTGTGCATCGATGTGATCTCGAAGTAGCCCTCGGCTGCGGCGATCACGTCGGCTGGGTGGGGCAGCTGCGACTCGGGGAACATGTGCTTGACGATCAGCAAGATGTCGCGAAGGCCCTGGCGGTCGGAGGGGATGTCGCCCTTGGTGATCGTCTGCAGAGACATCCAGCTGCCGGGGCGTAGCAGCTCATGGCAGCGCCCGAAGAACTGCCGGTAGGAGGTGAGCTGCTCCTCGCGTGAGAGTCCGCTCCGGGCGAAGTGCTCGAACGCTCCGATCGAGACGATCGCATCGAACGGCTCGTCGGTTTCGAAGTCCGCCCAGCCCTGCAGGTGAACCTGGACCTGCGGATTCCGGGAGCCTTGAAGCGACTCGTATTGCTCCTCGCTAAGGGTTAGGCCGACGGCGGTGGCGCCTCGGTTCACGGCGCGCCGCAGGAGGCTGCCCCAACCGCAACCGATGTCGAGCACGCGCGTTCCATCGGCGACCTGGGCGCAGTCGAGCATGTAGTCGAGCTTGCGAAGTTGCGCAGCTTCGAGGGTGTCGCCGGGAGCCCAGAGCGCGCACGAGTAGGTCATCGTCGGGTCCAGCCAGAGGCTGACGAAGTCGTTGCCGACGTCGTAGTGGTGCGCGATCGCGGTCTGCGATGCCCCGAGGTAGTCGGTGTCGCCGGTTGCGTCTTGCGACGTGCCGAGCGCGGTGTCAACAGGCATCGCAGGTGGCTTTCTGCTCGACGGTCCTGACGAGAGGGTGTGTGGCGAGCGCGCTTGGGCGCAGGCTTTGCGCGACGATCTCGAGCTGCACCTCGTCGGTGCCGCCGCCGATCCGTCCGATGCGGATGTCTCGCCACAGCTGGGCGAACGGTGTCTCCTCGGTGTAGCCGTGCCCGGCGAGGATCTGCATCGCCTCGTCGGCTGCGCGCCACGCGAGTCGGCCGATGATGTACTTGGCTTGGGCCGCCTCCGCAGAGGTGATCCGCCCGGCCTGTGCTCGCTGGATGCGATCGGCGAGGAGTCCGCGCGCCGCCGCGATTTCGCTGGAGAGGATGGCCAGGCGGTGGGCGATGGTCTGGCGCTGGCGCAGCGGCTCGCCCGCAGATTGGCGTGCTGTGGCCCAGGCTAGGGCGATCTCAAAGCACAGTTCGGCCGCGGCCAGGCTACCGCTCGCCGCGGCCATTCGCTCGCCGCGCAGAAAGTCGAATAGCAGCGCGAGGCCACCGCCGACGCGGCCGACGCGGCGCTCGTCGCAGACTTCGACTTCGCGCAGGTCGACGGAGCAGGTGCCGGACGCTCGAGCTCCCAGGAGATCGTGTGGCGTGATCGTGACCCCTGTGGTGTCGGTCGGCACGAGGAATACCGTGAAGTTGTTGAGATCGCGGCCGCGGCTGGTTCGGGCGAAGACAATGAGGTCGGTGGCGGCGCCGGCGTTCGAGACGTAGTGCTTGTGACCATTCAGGACCCAGCCATCGCCGCTCGGTTCAGCAGTCGTCTCGCAGTTGCTCGGATTCGAGCCGCCGCCGTACTCCGAGACGGCGAAGCCTCCGAGAAGCCTTCCGGCAAGTGCTTCGCTCCACCTGTCGGCGCCGTACTCGCTGCGGGCGAGCGCGCGGAAGAAGACCTCAAGGTGGGTGCCAACGGCAATGCAGCCGCCGACCGACACGAGCGCTGTTTCGCGCACGAGCAGGGAGCCAATCGAGACGTTACCCGGCTCGCGCGCGTCTCGTGGCCATCGCGCCGCGAAAGCCCCGGTGTCCGCCATTCGCTCGAACGCAGATTTCGGCATCGCGGCGTCGCGCTCCCAGACCGCTGCCTCGTCGCGCAGCGACGAGGCGAATAGCTCGCGAATGTTCTCCTCGACAGTCGCCGCGTCTGGTGGCGTGAGTGTGGGAGTTATTACCTGGCTACCATCCATTGGCTGGAGCGGCACTCGATCACATCGTCGCGCAAGTCTCAAAGTTCGCCGTTCAGCCCACAGTCGGTGTCGGGTTTCGGCGGGCTTGGAACCCGCAGCAGTTTGCTGGACTTCACCGGGTACCCAGGTGTTTCTGTTACCTGTTTGCTGGCGCGATGTGTGCGGGCGGTGTGCGCCCGCTTACTCGGCGTGGGCGTCGCTCGTCTTGCTGTTAGCCGCTGCCTTCTGCTCAGGCCAGCGCCTCTGCCGCTGTCCTGTCACACGCCTTTTCGCGCATATCCTCGGGCGTCACTTCGATGACGTTCCACGCCAGCCGCAGTCGCTTCATGAGGTGTATGAGGAGCCCTGTGATGTCGATCTCCCACCAGGTCAGGCCGTGCCGTGCCGAGGTCGGGAAGGCGTGATGATTGTGGTGCCAAGACTCTCCGAGCGACGGGAGCGCGAGCCAGAAAACGTTTCGGGACTCATCGCGCGTGTCGAAGCGGCGCCTCCCGAAGAAATGGCAGATCGAGTTGATGCTGAAGACCACGTGGTAGCCGAGGAACAGTCGGACAAGCCCGCCCCACACCAGGCAGATCAGCGCGCCTCGCAGTGTGCCTGTGACCGCAAACCCTACTAGGAACGGGATCAGCAGGCCCAGGCCGACGAGCGGCAGGAAAAGGCTGCTGATGCGACGCATGCCTCGGTCCCGGACAAGATCCCGCGCGTAGCGCATCGGTTCGGAGGCCGGGAAGAGTCGGTAGAGCCACCCCATGTGCGAGAACCAGAGGCCGCGAACGGCGCCGCGCAAGCCGTCGCCGTGGTTGACGTGAGGACTGTGGGGATCGCCCTCCTCGTCGGCGAACGTGTGGTGCTTGCGGTGGTCGGCTACCCAGATGATCGGCGGGCCCTGGCCAGCCATTGAGCCGGCGATCGCGAGCGCGTACTTCACCGCGGGGAACGTCTCGAATGCTCGGTGGGTGAGGAGCCGGTGGTAGCCCATCGTGATGCCGATCGAAGCGACGCAGTACAGGACAACGAGCGTCACGAGATCGTGAAGCGTCACGAGGTCATTCCAGAGCAGGACGATCGCGACGATGGTGCCCAGGGCGGGCACGATCGCGATCGCGACATTGAACAGCCTGTGCAACTGCGGCTTCATCAGCGCTGTGCTGGCAGCTTGGCTGACAGCTGCGCCATTGGCTGACGGTGTTTGCATCTCCCGGTGCCCCCGTTAGCGTCCTGCCGCGACGAGCGCGGTTTCGGCTTGATCCGCTGCGTCGGCGCCCGCCGCAAGCTGCGTTCGTCGCTGCGCTTGGCGTTCGGGTGATATGCGCACTACATCCCAGGCGAGACCACACGCCTCCATGATCTTCAGCAGGATCGCTGCTGGATCGAACTCCCACCAACGCATGCCGTGGTGCGCCGCGGCCGGGAAGGCGTGGTGGTTGTTGTGCCATGAGTCACCGAAGGTGGGCAGTGCGAGGAACGCCAGGTTTCGCGAGTGATCGCGGGTGTCAAAGCGCCGCGGTCCGATGAAGTGGCCTAGCGAGTTCACTGCATAGACCACGTGATGTCCGAGAAAGACTCGGACCAAGCCGCCCCAGAGCACGCCCAGGGCCGCCCCCGCGAGCGTTCCGGTGACGGCCAGTCCGACGAGGCCCGGAAGGACGAGGCCCGCGAGTGTTACGCCGATGTAGTGCCGGCTTAGCCACATCAGTCCGCGATCACGGAGGATGTCGGGGGCGTACCGGACAGGATTTGAAGCGCCGTCCATGTGAAAACGCCATCCTGAATGCGCGTGCCATAGCCCTTTCAGTGCGGCCCACATGGTCTGGTCGTGGTGCAGGTGGGGGCTGTGTGGGTCCCCCTCACGGTCCGCGTACTGGTGGTGGCGACGATGGTGGGCAACCCAGATGAGTGGAGGCCCGTGCGCTCCCATCGTGCCGAGCGCACCTAGTAGAAAGCGGATCGGCTTGTGGGTCTTGAATGCCCGGTGGGTGAGGTGACGATGGAATCCGAGCGATAGTCCCAGTCCAATCGGAATGTAGAAGCCGGCCAAGATCACAAGATCAAGCCAAGACACCGCCTCGTTCCAGAGGGCGACTATCGCCACGAGAAGGCCGAGCGGCGGAAGCACAGATGACGTCACCAGGAAAGCCTTATGCTTGAAACTGAGTTCAGGAGTCTCCATAGCTTAACTTGGCGCTCTCAGGAAAGAATCGCCTTGGTCACGGCCGGAATCTGGATCGTGTCTCCGCATTTCGGGCACACGATTGTCGCTGAGCCGCTGCCTTCAGGCTCCGCCGATGCGGAGGCTGATTGGGAGACTCCGAGCCGTTCCGCGGCGTGCAGTTCGGTGCGCAGATCCTCTCGTGACCATTTCAGCGCAACGGCTCGATCAAGCCAGTAGTCCTGTTCGTCGGGGGCAAGGCCGCCGACGGTGGCGTGATGTTCCCAACTCAATTTGTCACGCCGGCGTGACAAATTGAACTTTTGAGCGACGGACGCCATGTTCCGCAGGCTTCCGTAGTCGTAGCCGGTGATCTTGATGGCCTCGGTATACATCTCTCCCCACTGGCCGCGTGCGTAGAGCAACCAGTCGCCGATCCACCACTTGCTGTAGCGTCCAAGCCGCCCCAGACTACGTCCTACAGTCTGCCACTGCCGCAGATCTAGGTCAGAGTCGGGAACCCAACCGATCTGGTTGAGCAACGATGATCGCGATGCTGCGCGCGGACGATCCGCCGTCTGTTGCAGCGCGGTCATGCCGCGAACTCTCGCCGGTCCAGGAGTCGGTTCGTGGTTGGCCATCGGGGCTGGCAGGGACTGCACAGGCACAGACACCTTTTACCACGCTGTCCTGCGCTTTTGGTTACTCGTTGTTGGCCAGTTTGTCCAAGAGATCAGGACACTTTGGCCAGTCTGGTTCTTGGATCCGGGATGTGTGTTCATGCCAGATTTGAGCGTTTATGATTCCTCAAGGCGAAGAGCGATGTCCAGGTCGGTTAGGCACGACCTCCGGAGCGGGCGACCAGTCAGTCTCTCGACTGTGCGTATATGATTTTCAACTGTGTGCCGGTTGACTTTTAGCGTCTCTGCTGCTGAGCTTGCGTAGCCCTCGGTGTCGACCCATGCGCGCAGCGTCCTGCGCAACATTGCTCCTCCATCTCGCTCGCTGCGAAGCGGCATCACATACTTCTGCTGAAGTGATCTTGCTAGCGTGTCGATCTGCCGCGCTGCTGCAAGGAAATGGCATTCTGCATATCGCGCAAACCGATGTGGTTCGCACAGCGCAACCGGCAGGGCCGCTTGAGCTTCACGATGAGTCTGCCGCCATCCGTCGATCCCTTGTCCCGGCTCACCGAGTGCCACCGGCATGCCGAGGTGCTCGTTGGGAGACAGCATTCGCTCGCTTTCGGCAACCGCAGACTTGCTCGATCCAGCAAACCACACCCAGATAATCTCGTCATCCTGCGGAACAAATAGGAGACGACGACCAAGGCTCGGCCTCAGCGTGCCGATGAGCTCCTCTGCTCTTGTACCTGTGGCCATCAGACCGAGATGCCAAGAGGCATGGATGTCGTAACGAAGCTCGGCCAGCTCCGCTGGCTCGACAGGTTCGCCGGCAAGCAATCGACCTACGATCTCCTTACGACGTTGCTCGGGCGAGCCTGTCATCAGCTGAAGCTCTTGGCTGTACTCCTGCTCGATGGCTGCGGTGATGTATTCCAGCAGTGACTCCTGTGTTCTGCGCAGGTGGTGGACTACCCGCCCGTTGTTCAAGAAGCCGCTGTGCTCAAGTCCCTGTGTTACGAACTCTCCGAACTCGCGGTGTCCAGCAATATAGCGACGCTGTACCATGCTCAGACTTACTCCGATGCGTGCTGCTCGGCGAGCCTGCGCTGCTGCAGCTGGCGGCATTGGGGCTGACCACTCTGGTCCTTGCTCGATAGCGTCGAGGCTATAGCGGGTGATCGCAGTGACCGCTGTATGCAATCCCGCTTCGTAGTCGGGGTCCTCGCCTGCTACGGGTACAGCGTCACGAATGCGAACGTTGATTGCGTGCGCGATCTCCGCTTGGCGGGGTCGCAACCACTCGATGACGGCGTCACTTGCCTCCTTGAGCGCGTGTGTACTGTGCGGTTCCTTGGCCATCGACTACCGCCACCAGGCCCCAGTAGTCAAATAGGTAGCCTCAGCGACCTTGGTCATGGCAGTCATATGGCTTGCGTCAGCTACCAGCAAGTGTGTTCCTTGCATGGGGTGCCCCACTGACGTAGCCATACGACAGCGGTGACCCTCCAGTGGACCGTCTCCTAGTTCGTCGGTGATTGCAGGTGGCCCGTAGGCTTGGCTAACCGAGCGACAACAGCCCTGCCGGATAGAAACCGGGGGGGGGGGGGGGGGGGGATAGAGCCTTCTATGCCGCAGGGGCACCAGATAGAAGCATCCGTCGAATAATCGGATGAAGTCCAATCTCCCAACGTTTGCGGCCTTGCCATCGCGGCAGAGCATTCTATTGGATAGACGAAAAGATCGCACCCTAGGACATAGGTCGCCTTCGCGGCGCCCCGTCGTCGGGTGCCTATTCAAGAGCGTCCCATGGCTCAGGGCGGCCGATAGGCGAGCGTATCTCGCGGCGTTCTTGACCAAGGCGGAGGTCACGAGCAAAGAAGCCTAACCAATGAGGGGGAACATGTCGAGTGTTCAGAAGAGCAGCGAGGACAGAGACTCGCCGGGCAATGTCCTGCCACCCGCCGATGAACTGTGCCAAGACGGACACGAGCTGACCCCGTCTCACGCCAGCTCGGCGATGCAATCCGCGGAGCCCGCGAAGGGCGAGGCGAGACACTCGATGAGGTTGCCCACCGCATCCCTCGTATGGATGCCAAGTACCTTGGGGAGATAGAGCGCGGCTGGCACTCACCAACAGTCCCAACCGCCAAGCGAATCGCCGACGCTCTCGAAACGAAGCTCTCGGAGCTGTTCAAGGGGCTGTAGGGAGGAGCCCCGACCTAGCTCCGTGCGGGCATGTGGCTGGCACCCGAGGACGCGATGTCGCGTGAGATCGCATCGAGGCTCGCCCGAACGCCTGGTGCATGGCTGATCCAGCGCCCGGGGACCGCGCCAGCGAACGTAGCAGTGCGACGGTGCCAGTCGTTTGCGGAGTTGGCTCTTGTGCCTGCCCGAGCAGTTGCCGGTACATCATCCGTGTCTCGTGGCTGGGTTCGAGTCCGAGTTGTTCATCGAGGATGTGGGCGAGGGCGTCGTAGTGCTTGGTGATGTCGCTGTAGAGGCCGAGAGCGTGGTCGGCTTGGAGCGCGAGGCGCCAGCTTGGCTCGTGGAGGTCATCGAGGCTGATCGCGCGTTCGGCTGCTTGGAGGGCGCCGCGGGGGGTCGCCGGCTTGGAGCCTGGCGGCGCCGATGGGTCCAAGGAGGTCGAGTAGGGTGGCGTGGAGCCGGTGGATGATGCCTTCGGCCCAGGGGTAGTCGGCGCCGGCAAGTGGTTCTCCTCGCCATAGGGAGAGCGCGGTTTTCGAGCTAGAGCATCGAGGAGTTCGTCTCGGGTCGCGCCGGCTGGATGCAGCGCGAGGAATGCGAGCATCTCGTTGGTCGCCGAGCGCTTGATCGGGCGCATCCCGTCGATCCTGAGCGTAACTATTTAGGTCCTGCTGGTTTCGTTCGTCAGGGGTGAGCGCAGGTTCGGGTGTGGGGTGTGCAGCGTGGGGAGGTTGTTGTGGGCAGGATTCCGCCTGGTTGCAGGGAATCTTGCGGGCATGGCCGATGCAGGGCAGCTCAGTCGTGAGGAGCTTGAAGCCCGGATCACCGATCAGGATGCGGTGATCGCGGCGCTGCGGGGGCAGAGCGTCGAGCAGCAGGCGATGATCGCCGAGTTGAGGGCCGAGATCGTCGAGTTGCGGGGCAGGCTGGATGAGAACTCTAGGAACTCGAGCAAGCCGCCGTCCTCCGATGGTTACTCAAAACCGTCGCCGAAGAAGCGCAGCCTGCGGGAGCGCTCGGGGCGCAAACCGGGCGGCCAGCATGGTCATGAGGGTGCCCACTTGGAGCGGGTGGAGGTCCCCGACCGTGTGATTATCCATGAGCCCGACGTTTGCGAGGACTGCGGGCGCGATTTGGCTGACGGGGAAGAGCTTGAGGGCGGGGAGTCTCGTCAGGTTTTCGATATCCCCGAGAAGCTCGCGCTGGAAGTGATAGAGCATCTCGCGAAAGCCCGGCGCTGCAATGCTTGTGGGCTCGTGAATGAGGGTCGTTTCCCCGGCGGCGTGGCCGCTGACACACAGTACGGGGCCAACCTGCACGCCTTCGGTGTCTACCTCATCGTCTTCCAGCACATCCCCTATGAGCGCGCCCGCAACCTGATCTGCGACCTGATCGGCCCGCAGGTCTCCACAGCCACGTTGAAGGCCTGGGTGGACAAGGCCGCGCAGGGCCTGACCGATTTCGATGAGCAGTTGCGAGCACTGCTCGGTGATCAGCCGGTAGCCCACTTCGACGAGACGGGCCTGCGCATCGCAGAGCGCCTTTCCTGGGTGCACTGTGCCTCCACGCAGACGTTGACGCGCTACACGGTCCACGCCAAGCGCGGAGGGCAGGCGATGGATGACGCCGGCGTGCTGCCCGGCTTCACCGGCGTGGCCGTGCACGACGGCTTCTCCCCATATCGCGCCTACACCGACGCGGCCCACGCGCTCTGCGGCGCTCACCACCTCAGGGAGCTGATCGCCGCCACCGAAGCAGGGCAGCTCTGGGCCTCGGGCATGAGTTGTTTTCTGCTGGACACCAAGGATCTGGTCGATCAGGCCAAGACGGCCGGCCGCCAGGCGCTGGACGCCCCGGCCCTGGCAGAACTTCACCGCAACTACCGCGACCTGATCGCCTCGGGCTACGAGCAGAACCCCGGTCTGGCACAGAACGCCGGGAAGCGGATCAAGCGCTCAAAGGCGCAGAACCTGCTGCTGCGCCTGGATCGGTGCGAGCGCGAAGTGACCCTCTTCGCCCACGACTTCGCCGTTCCCTTCTCGAACAACCTCTGCGAGTCCGACCTTCGCATGGTCAAGCTGCAACAGAAGATATCCGGGTGCTTCCGCACGATGGACGGCGCCGAACGCTACCTGACAGTGCGCTCCTACATCTCCACCGCCAAAAAGCAAGGCCAGCGCCCACTACAAGCACTCGCCCAACTCGCGGCCGGACAACCATGGCTGCCGGCATCCGCGCCGGGCTGACCCAATCCGGCCGGGCCAGCAGGACGTGAATAGTTACCCTACAGCCCAGCACCGTGATCGAGAATCTGAGCGAATCAGGCTCCTCGTCCCTACCTCGCTGGGTGTCGGACTGGGCGTCGGGCTCATGGACGGCTGGTGGCTCACGGTGCCGGCCGTTGGGCGGGTGCATTCGCGGCTGGAGCGTCATCGCGTACCTGTCCATATGCACGGGCGCAAGCGACGGTCGCGCCGCGGCGTGGCGTCTTCCACAGATCTATCGCTAAACGTAACCGGCAGACCCACCGATCAAGCTGCTGCCATGCGGATGAAGCGCACGCGATCGCGCTGGCATACGTAGCCGGTCGCCCGCCAGAAGCTGATCGCGGTTGGGTCTTGCCCGAAGACGATCGCGGTTAGCCTGACCGCGCCACGCGCCTGCAGGCGCCGTTCGCCCTCTCTCAGCAACCGGGGGGCGATGCCCTGCCGCCGCCGGTCGGGATGAACCGCCAGCCGGTAAAAGCTGCCTCGCCACCCATCCCACGCCGCGATCAGCGACCCGGCAAGGGCGCCTTCGTGCTCAGCGACAAGCAGCGCTTCGCCATCGCTTGCCAGCAAGCCCAGCAGTCCCTCGCGGGTGTCGGTGACACTCGGCGGACCACCGGCTGCGCCCCACAAGCTGAGCACCGGCTCAATGTCCTGCGCGATGGCACAGTGGATAGTGAGATCGGACAGGACCGAGACAAATAGCAGCGCCGGCGGACCTGTCCACCCACATTCAGCGAGTACGGACACAACGCCGGCGACACATCAACATCCTGCTTCAAGACGCCCGACTGTATTGTCGCCAACGTGCGTCTGAAACCACATCACTCCCCGCGCGCAACGTGGAACTATCCGCAGACTTCTACGTCAGGCTCGGACTCACGCAGATCGTCGCCAACTATCCGCACTACGCCCGGCTATTCGCACCCAACGGTGACACCACCCTCTCGCTACATCAGATCGGCGAAGCGGTCCAGAACGCCGTGAGTATCCACTTCGAGGTCCAGAACGTCGACCGAACCGTCCAGCAACTCAAGCAGGCTGGTTTTCGAGTTCATCTGCGATCCGATCGATCAGCCGTACCTATGGCGCGAGGCGGTCCTGCTCGACTCCGATGGACACCGGATCTTTATCTTCCACGCTGGCGAGAATCGGATCGACCCGCCGTGGCGCCTACGCAGCTGAAGTGCCCCACACGCCTTACATCAGCAATCCGGGGAGGGGGAAGGCGCCGCCTGCTGCGACAGGTAGTCGATGACGGACGCAACAGCCAGCCGTATGAACCGGAGCCTTTCGGCGACTCGACCTCCTCGCAGCGAGGCTTTGCGATCAGCAGACGCGGAAGGGCTCGCCAGTCTGTGGGACTACGTCAAGCAACACGGCACTTCGCAAGTTCCGCATCGCCATAAGACTGCTGATGGTTTCTGGCTCGGCATTTGGGTTTGCGGGCACCGCAAGAATCGAGGCGAGGATCCCACACTTGACCAGTTGCTCGAGTCTTTGCCCGGCTGGACATGGGCTCCTCACGAGCGGAGCTTCGAAGATCGGTTGGCGCACTACAAGGACGTAGCCAAGGCGGGCAATTTGAATCGACACCGCGCGGTGCGCTTGTGGGCATCAAGGCAGCGCCGATTGGTGCGCGAAGGGAAGGTGTCAGCTGACCGGCTGGAGCAGCTTCAAGCGGCGGGCGTCATTTGATGTGCATGTGCATCGCGATATCGTCAAAACCCTGTGCACAGCACGGTTTCAGGGGTAATTATCAACACCCTTACGCGCGACTAGCCGTCCGAAATGCACAGTATTCTGAGCGGAATGGGATCCGGGGCAGCTATGGATGACAGCTTGGCCGACGCCGCGCAGCGGGTGTTGTTCGCCTGCACCGGGGTGAGAAAGCAGGAGCATCCAGAACTTCGTCAACTCGGCGAATTTCTTCACCGCTACTCGCTGACCCAGATGTCCAGCAGCGGTGAGGCTGGCAGGTGCGATGCAGAGAACCGGCATACCTTCGAATACGCCCCTGGACGAGCCCGGATCCGCAACAACGGGGTCGAGCCGTACGCGCTGCACGACAACTACGAAGATGCCGTCCTGCGCGCCGCCGGCGGACTCGCACGCGCTCGGATCGACCTCGAGCTTCTTCATAAGGCCGTGCCCGAAAGCTGGGTGCCAATCGTGGGGGCCCTGATCGCCGATGGTCCAGATACCGCTGCGGCGCGCGCACATGCCGCCATCTACGACTACTCGAAGGAGTCGGTCAAAGCAAATCGGCGTCGCACGGCAGGCACCCGCTCGCGCTCTACTGTGTTGCTAGTCCTGTCCGAGGCTCGGCGGCTCTTTTCAACGATCCACAGCCTTCATACGCTGCCCGCTTGCCAGCGATGGGTCCAGACACCGCAGTTGCATATGCCGGACATGCGCAAGGGCGGTTATGAAGTCGTCGCTCCACGCGTTGAAACCGTGCGTCAAGCCTGGCAAGACAAGTCGACCGAGATACACGAACGGCTCGGCATTCGCTCGATCGAGGAAGAGATGGAGGCGCTGAACTCGCTGTCCGACAATGCAGTCTGCTCCCGCGGACTTTGGCGACCGACGCGAGATCGGGCGATCCTGGTCTTGATGGTCCTCACCGGCGGCCGGCGCACAGCTCTCGCGCGCCTCACCAGGAAAGACTATTCGCGCGACTGCGAAGGGCCCCTGCCTGACTGCCGGCGAGGCGCCGCGCTCGACCTACTCCCGAGGAAGAGCAAGGGACGCGATGAGGTGCGACGAAAGCCGATCCCAGATCAGGCCGCGCTCGTGCTCGACTTCTACCTGGAGGTGATGGATCGCATGGCCGCCGCGAAGGGGCGGTCGCCGGCATCGCCGAACGCGCCGTTGCTTGTGGCTGAGCCAGCGCAGCTAAAAGCAGTACAGGAGATGTGGCTGTACCAGCGGGTGGCCGGCACGCGCAAGACGCCGCCTCTCGTCCCTCGCGACCCGCGCCATACGGCCGAGCACACCACGGACGCAGAAAGCGCCATCTGCGGGTACACGCCGCATGAGTACCGCCACTTCGCGAACAAGCTGGCCGAACGGGCGGGAGAAATCTGGAACGAGCGTCATCCAGCAACCGGCGGGGAAACCAACCCTCCTACCCCGTACTACGCGGCGGCGCTGCTCGATAACGGCAGCATCGAGAACGACCTGCGGGCTCTGTACGGCGATCGACGAACACCGGCGATGCTAGAGGTCGTGTCTGGCAGAGCCGCCGAGATCGGATGGGAGATCCTCACGACCGACGCCGGACTCCGCAAGCGCCCCGACTGCCAGGCGTACGAACGGGAGATGATTCGACTGCGCCGGATCGAGGAAGAAGAGCGGCGTCTCGAGCGGGACGCGCAAAGCCTTCAAGCCAGGCATGTCAGTTGCGGTCAACAGGCGCTTCTCCCTCCACCGCCGACTGAGAGCGACCCTATGGACCGCATCATCCACCGACAGGACGAGATGGTCGCATCGATCGACGAACTCAAGGAGATCATGCTTCAGAGCTCGGCGATCACCCACCAGCTCATCCAGCTCTCCCGGCAGAAGGCGGACACGATCGTAAAGCTCGACCTCTACCGACTCGACCAAGCGACGTGGCTGCCTGTCCCCGACTCCGAGCCTCCCGGTGCGGAGCGCGTCGACTGGGACGCGATCGACCGCGGCGCGCTCGGCAGGCCGCTGATGCCGAGCGGTACACCTACCGTCCTTCGGGACTGGCTGACGTTCCCGGAGTTCTGCGAGGTCGCAGGACTCGAGGCTCGATCCACGCTGACACGCTGGGTCAACGGCGAACACATTCCGGCCCGACGGGACAAGCGTCCCTGGGAGCCCGAGCAGGTGCCCGTCGACGTCTCGCTCGGGAAGAACTACCGGCGGATCTGGGTGCCCGGTGTGCACGAGGCGTTCTGGCGCACCAGCATCATGCGCGACAAGCTCGCCGAAATACTCGGACGCTGGCCCAGAGAGCAGGGATGGACGACAAAGGAAGGCGAACCGACACCGCGATGCGCCGAGCCGACCCGCATCGCGCCTGCCCGCCTGCAGCTCGTCGCAGCCTGATCTACAGGCTCCCGGCTATGAGCGCGGCCAGTTCGACGAATACGTGCGGACTGAGCTCGCCCTCCGCCACGCGTTTTTCGACGACGTCGATTACTTCGTTGGGGTCCAAGCGTCGCCGACCGTCGGACGAGACGTCCTGGAGCTCGCCGCGGCGGATCATGGAGGCATTCGGCGGCTGACGAGCTTGTAGAAGGCACGAGGGCGACTCCATCGTGGTCATTCGAGTCACAATGGATCGGTGCCGCTCCTACGTTGCACGAACCAGGACTGTCGTCATCAGTGGTCTGAGCGCTCACAGCTAGCGGTCGGCTCTGATTGTCCGGTGTGCGATGAGCCGACCGAGGTGGTCGGCGTCGATGATGAGCCACCCGCTGAGCTAGAACGTCGTCTGCGTCTCGGCTGCGGGGCGAGCGAGCGCATCCGGGTCACGCGCGGGAGAAGGCGCGCGAGGTTCTCCGCGAGCACAGGATCAGGCCCCTCCCCCGTGGTCGTGCATTCCATCGCGCGCAAGTGCGGCTTCGAGATCCGCAAGAGCCACCACGCTCGGCAAGCTGAGTGCCCGTCTGGTTGGCAAGGTCATCGAGGTCAACGCGGATGATCCGGCGGTTCGCCAGCGATTCTCGGTGGCGCACGAGCTCGGCCACCACTTCTTGGGCACCGAACACGGCGACGGGCCTTTGGCCGAGCAGGAGGCCAATGCGTTCGCCGGGGAGCTCTTGGTTCCCGGCCACATGCTGCGCTCGGCGATCGAGCAGACCGCCGATACACGCGAGCTCGCGACGCTTTTCAAGATCAGCCGCCAGGTCCTGGAGATCGCGGCTAAGCACCACAAGCTTTTCGACCAATTGCGCTGAAGCGGATCGCGCTGGTTACGTCAGTTCGTCGAGCGCCTGTCGAAGTTCTGCTAGGTAGGCGGCGATTTCGGTGCTTCGCGCCTTGGCGGAGCGATCGATCTCGCTTTGGTCGGCGTAGAGATCGCGAGTTACGTCTTCTTCGGAGATGCCAGGCTGCGACCGTGCGGCCATCGGCATGGCAGGTCCGGTCGCCTCGCGCCGGCCCCCCGGTGAGGCCCAGAGCGATATGGCGACTGCGTTCTCCGCCTCCTCCCACGGGATGTCGAGCACGTGCAGGACGTTGGCCAAGTCCTGTACGTCAGTCTTGTCGGTCAAGTCCAGGCGACCCTTCACGAACTGGTCGAAATGGCCACCGTCGACGCCGGTGCGCTCCAAGAGCGAGGCGCGGTCCCATTCGGCGCCTGGTCCCTTGAGACACAGTTGGAGGATCTCCGTGAGCCCCGCATTCGGTTCGTGACCTGGATCGAGTTGTGATCCACGCCGGCACTCGCTGTCCAGATCGCGCTCCTGCACCTCTTCGAGGTCGGTGACCTGAGCGTCGGCGTCGCGCCACAAGGCGCGCAGTTCATCCCCTCGCTCTTCCGCTGCCAGGAGCCGGGGGTCAGCCTCGCCGAGGACGGGTAGGCCAGTCGGCAAGCCCGTCGGCTCGCTCTCGCCACCAAGCGTCCAGCGATAGAGCGCCACCAGTGCCTCGGTTTGCGAGCGTGACAACGTGCCGAGGTACTCGACCAGTTGCGTCCGCAGAACCGGCCCGAGGTTCTGCAGGTCCAGGAAGCCGTCGTAACCCAGTGCTGTGGCGTCAACGACTAGGTCACGCTCAGTCGCGAGTTCTGGTTCGGCTACGGCGGGCACCACCAGGATGCGGTTCTCAGCGTCCGGGGCGCGGCCGATTACCGCCACGATCCAGCTCCAGTCGCCTTCACCGCTGGTGTTGGCACGCCAAAGCTGACCGGTGCGAACCCGCTCGGGTCGGGCCTGCGACGACCGGGCACGCAGTATTACGGTCGCAGCAGGCAGTGCCGGCAGGGTGATCTCGGCGGGCAGGCCATCCAGAACGGACCCGGCAGCGTGGACAGCCATCGACGTGCCGGCGCGCCTCGGGGTCATCGACACCGGCGCGCAGATCAAGCAGCTCCATCAGGGATAGGCACTCCATTTCATTCATCGTTGTGCTTCTTCTCTGACGCCATCTCAAGCACCTTTTCCAATACCACGATCGAAGTGCTCGTCTGAGATCGTTGACTCGCGGACCTTCAGCAGCGCCCGTCGATACTCGTTATCGACCGTCCCACGACTCACTCCCAGCTCGGGCTGCCAACTCCTCCAGGGTGGTATTAGGACGCTCCCGGAGGACCTGCAGCTGCCTCCCGGACAACGCGACGACGGCCAGCCGTGCCGCCTCGGCAACCTCGAACGCGTGCTCAGCGGATTCCCCGCCGGCCGGTTCGAGGAGCGCGTCGAGTGCAACGTTGGGCTGGGCGTAGGCGTAGGAGAAGCGCCCGCGGAGCGCGACATCGAGATGACGGCCACTCAGTGCTTGTCCGATTCGTTCCAGCAGACCGCGGAGGAAGCGGTGCAGGTCCGGTGTGCTCAGCACGGGATCTGAGCGCTCGCTGGCGGGATAGCGCAGCAACGCGAAGTCGCCGAGCGCCCACGCCGCTGCGATCACGGCTTCGTCCTCACCTGCGTAGAGCCCCGGGTCAGAGGGCCATTCAGCGAGGCCCCACCAGCGGTCCGCGGGAGCCTGCGCGCCAGCAACCAGAACGAATCCCTGCTCGGGGTCGCCGAGTAGTTCGCCCGCCCGCTCGAGTAGCCGGGGGACTGTGGCACGCCGACTGCGTGCCACGAGCCAGTTGCGCAGCGACCGTTCGAGGTAGCGGGAAAGCGCGCGGGGCGAGTCGCAGCGATCGAACGCCTGCTGGAGTCCCCCGCGCAGCAACGACTCCTCAAGCCACGCATGCAGCGCCTCCACGAGCGAGTCGGGATCGTCCCACCGCCCGCCGGGAACCGGGGAGGGCGCCAGCGCGCGAGTAGCCTGCGCGACCGCGATGAGGCGTCCGAGCCAGCCATAGAGCTCGGGGGTCATCTCGCCGTCGCGCACCGCGTCGCGTGCGCCTTCGAACTCGGTGGCGCTCAGCAGGAGGCTCACGGGTCTACCTCGAAGTCGATGAGCACCATGTTCGTGTTCTGGAGCACTCTGGTGCGGTAGGGCTCGGGCATCGGGCCGAGGCTACGGCAGCTGGCGAGGTCGAGGGCGCTCACCCGCCGCGGCAGGAACTGGAAGCGCCCGTCCTTGTTGAGACCCGGCAGGACATTGCGCGGGACCCGAGTCCCGATCGACCCCTGGGTAGAGCGTGGGACCACCCAGACGCCCGCCCGGGGAGGCGGCTCGACCCGTACGACCATGCAGGGGCGACCGGGCTTATTGCGATCAAAGCCCGTGATTGCGTCGTCAATTCGCAGTACCTCGCCGACCTCCACACGCCCGAGTATGCCGCGAGCATCGCGAGCGCAGGGCGATCCGACGGCCTCGCGCGAGAAGTTGCAGTAGCGGGTTGGAAACCATGCGCGTCGTGGCGTCGGGGTGCACAGCGAAGATGCATTGTCCCCTGTTGGCGTCGCGAGCCGCCAACAGGCCGATTCAGTCCAAGGAGACAGATCCACATGAACTTCACCGATACCGAGCTCCGTACATGGGATCGCAGGCGACTGCGGGTGGCGCGCGAGAAGCGCAAAGAGCTCCTTGCCCAGGTCGCGACGCTCATCGAGAAGCTGGAAAAGGCGATCCCTGCCAACTCGCCGTTCACGGTCGTTCGCTTCCGCCGCGCGGGGTCGCTGCCGAAGGCCACGGCGCTGCATCCGAGAGGAGACACGGGTATCGACGCCGATGTCGCGGTGTACCTCGACGACTCCCGCGCCAGCGACTACGACCTGATGACGATGCACCACACGTTGCGGGCCATCGTGCGCAGCGTCTACCCGACCAAGAGCGACGATGACTTCTGGGTGCAGCCCCACACGCTCGGCATGCAGTTCCACGCCTCGGGCCTGAAGGTCGATCTCGTGCCGCTGCTGGCCATCCCGGGCCAGTCCGAGGAAGCGTGGATGGTGACCTCAACCGGTGCGCGGGCGCACAAGACAAACATTCCTGGTCACCTGACCTTCGTACGAGAGCTGGCCAAGAGCGACAGCCGCTACCGGCCGCTGGTGCGGATGGGCAAGGCTTGGCGCAACGAGGCCGAACTGGACGACGAGCTGGGCTCGTTCGCGATCGAGCTCATCCTCGCCCACCTCCACGCCACGCAGGGCGCCCCGGCAAGCCTTGAGGAGGGCCTGCAGCGGTTCCTGCTCTACATCGCCCAAACCCAACTCCAGGACCCGATCGCATCCGGTCACGCGAACCCGATGCTGCCCCGCGAGCCGGTCGTCATCCTCGACCCCGTCAACGCACAGAACAACGTCACGGAGTGGATGAGCGACGGGGATCGCAAGGCCGTTGTGGCGGCTGCCACGGTTGCCTGGGAGACGCTGATGACGGCCAGCCACAACTCCTACAAGGGCGAAACGCATTCGCTCTGGCGCGAGGTGTTCGGCTCGTCGTTCACGGTCGAGGCGGAGGAGGTGGCGGCATGAGCACCGGCACCGTGACCGTCAGCTCGACCTACTCCACCGTGGACGTCGGCAAGGTGGTCGACCAGTTTACCGCGGACTTCCACATGCTCGGCGCCTCAACCGGCCTCGCTTCCGAGCAGCGCGTACGTGACGTCGGTCACGACGTCACGCTCATGGCGCAGCGCGGTTACATTGATCGCGTCGACATCGTCCTGCTCAACGGGATGGGCAAGGAGATCCGGGCCGTCAAGTACAGCGTCTCCACCGACGCCGGCCTCTGGACTTCCGATCGCCCAGGCAACAATCTCTGGCCCCGCCAGGTCGCAGGCAGCCTGAACGTCGTCGTCTCCTACACGGCGACATGGTACGCGCTGAGCGCGGACGCGCGACAGCGCTTCCACGCCGATGAATGCCACCGCCCCTGGGG
The DNA here is from genome assembly GCA_963736555.1 of uncultured Solirubrobacterales bacterium. Taxonomy (GTDB): domain Bacteria; phylum Actinomycetota; class Thermoleophilia; order Solirubrobacterales; family Solirubrobacteraceae; genus Palsa-744. The sequence goes on along the minus strand of CAVTPC010000008.1, from coordinate 65,441 downwards.
CCCCAGCTCAATCGACACGACCTACCCGGGGCTCGTCGGGCGTTTCGACCGCCGCTACGCCTCCAACGCCTACGGCATGGAGCGGACCCTCTACGGGGAGGCGGGCCAGTGAGCGCCGAGGGCACCCGGCCGGAACTCTTCGAGGCCGAGATCGTCCTGCCCGATGCGCAAGTGGCCGAACGCGGCGAGCGGTTGGTCGGATTCGAGGAGCGCTTCTCTCGGCTGGGCCGTGCAATGACGATCCTACTGAACCCCGACAGCCTGGCTGCCTGGGCCGCGCGCTTTCACGACAAGGATCTCCCGCTGCTGGTGACGATGGCCGACCGTTACCCCCTCATCGTGCTGCACGGCGACGTTGGTACGGGTAAGACCGCTTTCGCGGAGGCGGCCGCCGACCGCCTGTGTCGCGTTACCCACCGGGAGGGCATGTTGCTCAAGCTGTCCACACGCGTGCGCGGCGTCGGGCAGGTCGGCCAGATGAGCCACCTCATCAATCAGGCGTTCGCCGCTGTCGAGGCCGAGGCCGGGCGCAAGCGAGCCGCCATCTTGCTCATCGACGAGGCCGACTCGCTGGCCTCCAGCCGCGAGCAGATCCACAGCCACCATGAGGACAAGGTGGCCGTTAACACGCTCATCCAGAAGATCGATGACGTCCGCCGGCTCGGCGGTCGGCTGCTGGTAGTGCTCTGCACCAACCGCTTTGCCGCCCTGGACCCGGCGCTCCTGCGCCGCGCTGCGCTGGACGAGCGCTTCGACCGTCCAGACGAGGCCGAGCGCGCCGCGCTCCTTCTCGCGGACACCGCTGGCCTCGGGATCTCTCCCCAGGCGCTGAAGCAGACGGCTGCGCTCACAGGCCCCGAGGCGAACGACGGGCTCGGCTTCACCTTCTCGGATCTGCGCACACGCCTGTTGCCGGAGGCGGTCCTGCGAGCCTATCCGGACCGTCCCCTGGCCGATGGTGACCTGTTGGAGGCCGCACGGGCGATGGCTCCGTCTCCGTCGCTGGTAGCGCAGGAGCTGCCCGGTTGATCCGTCGTTTGCATATCGCCGGTAGCGCCCGGCCCGACGTCGAACGCCGTCTTGTTGCAAGATGTGCATGCCATCGTTACCGAGGTTGTCGAGGGGTGGGTGGAGCGGAACGGAACCTTGGTCGGCGGGCTGGGAGGAGAGCCGGTCAGGGCCTCTGAGCCAGAGTTCCCGATCATCTTCGACTGGACTGTCGCCGCAGCGGCACTCAAGGCGCTTGAGGCGGGCAAGGGCACGCCAAAGGCCGAGGACGGCCAGCTCCTGGCCGTGCGCACGTCGCAGCGAGCGCGGACACAGATACCCGCAGGCCGCCGGGCGGTCTACGACCGCCTCCTTGAGCTCGGTGCGCTCGACCTCGCCTTCCTTCCCGACACGTGGCGCTCGGGCGCATTGATGCGACGCGCCCAGGCCGACCTCGGCAGGGTGCTCGTCATCCTTGGTGGCGGAGCGGGCGTCGAGGACCTTGCCAACCTGTACCGTGAAGCAGGGCGACCCGTCGTCCCCATCGACATCGCGCTCGGAGCCTCCGGCGACGATGCCGTCGTCGGCGGGCAGGGACTCGCGCGCCGCGCGATGAGCGACGCAAGCGACTTCTTCCGTTTGGCTGACGGTAGGTCCGCCTCGGGACGTCTGGCAGCGCTCAGCATGGAGGACACTCGGCCCACTGCATCCGAACTGGCCCAACGGCTCCTCGGGCTGCTCGATGACCTCGAGCCGCCGCGGGCTTTCTGTGTGCGTCTGCTCAATCCCGATCACGCAAGCTATCCCGAAATCGAGCGCTTCTTCCGCGACGTCGCCCAGCCCATAGTGGAAGAGATCGGCATGAGAGTGGTCAACCTCGGACACGACCGTCAGGAACGCGCCTGGATGAACGCCGAGATCTTCGAGCAGCTCCATCACGCCGAACTGGCGTTTGTCGATCTCACCGGCTCGCGGCCCAACTGCTACATCGAGCTGGGCTACGCGCTCGGTCGCGGGCACCGGGTCATAATCACCGCACGTAAAGAAGAGTCCCCACCGTTTGACGCCGACAAGCTCCCCTGGCACTTCTGGGACCCCAGCGCCCCCCCAGCGGACGCCCAGGTCGCACTGCGCGAGCACCTACGCAAGTTCGGTGCTCTCCCGCCACTCGTCCAGCCCCCGCGATTCGTTTGATGCGCCCTGACCTCTACATCTCCGCCGACGTCGAGACCGACGGGCCGGTGCCGGGCAGGCACTCGCTGCTGTCTTTCGGTCTGGCCGTCGCCGCCCGCTTTGACGGGCGGTGCCTGCAGCCCGCAGATCCCGAGGCCCAGACCTTCTACCGAGAGCTGCGCCCCGCTTTCGATGAGATCGACACGCAAGCCCTGGCGGTCTCCGGCCTGGACCGCACGCGACTGCTAGCTGAGGGCGTCGATCCGGCAGAAGCGATGACCGCCGCGGCGGCATGGGTCCTCGACGTCGCCCGTGATCACCGTCCGGTCATGGTGGCCTTCCCGCTAGCATTCGACTGGCTGTGGCTGCAGTGGCACTTCCTGCACTACCGCCCAGACGGCTCGCCGTTCTCCTTCTCATCTTGCCTCGACATGAAGACCCTCTTCTGGGCGCGGCAGGGCACACCGGTTGACGGTGCTGGCAAGGACGATCTACCGCCCGAACTCCGTCCGGCTAGACGTCACACACACAACGCGCTTGACGACGCCATCGAGCAGGCCGAACTGTTCGTTCGCCTATGGCCCCGGCATTGAACGTTGGCGTGTCAGGCTGTCTAGAGGACAGTCACAAAAGGGGGCGGTACGGGCGACCGAGCTTCGATCGGCTTGCGTTTCGTCCACCGTGGACGAAACCCCCGGCCAAAAATCCGCAAAATACGGCTATTTTCGGCTATGTCCTCACCGCAGATTTGGCCGGGTCTTAGCTCTATTGCTAGGGATTCGCGCGATTCGCCCGCCCAACTCCAGAGCGGAGGGTGGCGTGTCGGAATCACGCCGGGCGCGTGCTAAAAATGCCGTGGTGCCGAGATTTGCGCGGATGCACATGGATCGGCGTTATCGTGGACTCGGGCACTTCTGGATCCGGGCCGGAACGACGGAGCCCCAAGGGGATCACCGCCGAAGCGGGAGAGCCTAACCTGGGGCATACCCCAGCATGTGTAGCCCGACGCCGGTCACGTCGAGCATTACATGCGGACTGAGCTCGCCATCACAGACTCCGCATTCGCCAAAGTAAGCGTCGTCGATCGAACCGCCACGGGCCACGATCGCCTCGCAGGCGCCACCCTCCGAGATCGCGAGCGTGAGCATAGATCCAAGAAGGATGCACACGGAGTAACGCGGCGGCCTCCCCGACCGTTAATGACTCGTGGCGACTGGCACTCCGCTGATCGAAGATCAGGCCGTCGGCTGCCCCTCTTTGCGCCATCGCACCTACAGGCGCCCAGCTATGAGCGCGGCCAGCTCGACGAATACATGCGGACCGAGCTCGCCCTCCGCCACTCGCTTTTCGACGAGGACGATCACTTCATCGGGGTCCAGGCGTCGCCGCCCGTCGGAGGAGACGTCCTGGAGCTCGCCGCGGCGAATCATGTTGCGCACGTCCTTTTCATCGACGCGAAAGACCTGGGCCACCTCGGACGGCAAGAGCATCAGCCGATCTGCGTTGATCGTCACGCCATCTATCGTTACGTGAGGCATGAAGTTAGTTTGCCGCCGGCGAGTGACAACCGGCGGAATTGAATCGGCCGAACCCCAAAACGGCCGACCACATTTGAGCGGGGGGAACGCGGATGCTTGCAGCGATACGTAAGGGTTCGAGCAAAGCGCGATGCCTTCTACGCCCATGGCAAGCCCTCATCCCTTCGATTCGCCGCAACCGAGCCCGCAAATCTTGGAGCTGGGCGTCTGGGAACAGGCGCTTGCCAATGCTGTTGCCGACCGCGTCGCTTACCTGCTCTCGTCGCAGCCAAGGCATGTCGATCTCGTCGATGCCGCCGCCGTGGCCAACGCGCTCAACGTCTCCCGTGATTGGGTATACGCACACGCAGCCGAACTGGGCGGCAGACGGATCGGCCAGGGCAATCGAGGCCGGCTTCGCTTCGATCTCGACTACGTGCTCGATACCTGGCGATCTTCGGAGTCCACGGGGCCAAGAGGCGCGGTTCAGCGTCCACGTAGGGCGGCAACTCAGCGAGCTCAATCGGATTCCGGCGCCTTCGGAAGGCGAGCTACTCCCGATTCGCCGACCCAGAGGACGGAGGCGACGGACGGCGCGTCGGTGAGCGTCCGCACGGCGTCTTATATTGAAGATGGTGCCCGCGGTGGTTGTACACCCGGGCACCGTGGCACCGAGAGTTCAGACCTCCCGGGGCGCGGAGCACGCTACCAAGCCAGGCGTGCATCCCGACCTGTAGACCTGTCTCGCGGCGCCTCCAACCAAGGAGGAACCGACATGACGAGAGATACCTGATGGCACGGCCTGCGACGGGCCATATCGCCATCGATCGACGCACCGGCAGCCCGACCTTCAGTCTGCGCTTCACAGCAAACGGCAAGCGACGATACGTCAAGCTCGGCACAGCCGCAGAAGGCTGGACGCCGACGAGCGCGCATACCGAGCTTCAGAACGTGCTTGCCGACGTCCGGCGTGGCATCTGGCGACCCGCCTCTCCGCCGCCTGCCCCAGAGATCAAGGAGGATCCGACCTTCCACAAGTTCGCCACCGCCTGGTTTGAGGCGGTCCGCGGCGAACTGCGGCCAAAGACGGTGCTCGACTACGAATGGCAACTGTCTTGCCATCTGCTGCCGTTCTTTCGCGCCCACCGGCTTTCGCAGATCACCGTCCAAGAGGTCGACCGCTACCGGCAGACCCAGGTCCGCCGCGACCAGATATCGCCAAGCTCGATCAACAAGACGATCACGCGGCTCGCGCAGATTCTCGAGGTCGCCGTCGAGTACGAGCTCATCGACCGCAACCCGGCCAAGGGCCGCCGACGGCGCCTGAAGGTGGCTCGTCCCGTTCCTATTTGGCTCGACAGCGCCGAGCAGATCGAAGCGTTGCTGGACGCTACGAGCGCGCTCGACGCCAGAGCCAAGCTCAAAGGCGGACGCGACCAGAAGGGCGGGCTCGAGTACCGCCGCGCGCTGCTCGCGACGTTCCTCTTCGCTGGGCTTCGCATTGGAGAGCTGACCGACCTGCGCTGGCGAGACGTCGACCTTCCGGGCAAAAGGCTCCTCGTGCAGCGCGAAGCCAAGACAGACGCCGGCGTGCGAGAAGTGGACATTCTGGCCGTGCTCCGCGGCGAGCTGACCTCGCACCATCGCAAGAGCCCGTACAGCTCGCCCGGCGACTACGTGTTCCCAAGCGCCGTCGGCACGAAGCTCGCCGAGAGCAACATCCGCCGACGGGTGCTCGACAAGGCGATCGCCGGCGCCGACAAGACCCTGGCCAAAGCCCACGAAGCGCCGCTACCAGACGGCCTGACGCCTCACAAGCTCCGACACACCTTCGCCTCGATCCTTGTCGCGCTGGGCGTAGATCCCGGGAGCGTGATGGATCAACTCGGGCACGCCGACCCTGCCTTCACGCTGCGCATCTACCGCCACGGGATGCGACGAGACCCCGCCGCCAAGCGGCGCCTGCAGGCGCTCGTCGAGCGCGACGTATCCAAGCAGCGCCGAGCGACGCCCGGACGGCGGTCAAAGCCGCGACTCAAAACGTCACGTTTAGGCAGGGAAAAGGCGGTAGCCGAGCGCAAGACCTCGGCGCCGCTCACGCGCTCCAAACGCTCCATACCCAGAAAACCGCATGAACACAAGCGAATCTCCAAAGTGCCCCCGCCAGGAGTCGAACCTGGATCTACCGCTTAGGAGGCGGTCGTCTTATCCATTGGACTACGAGGGCTCGCCGTCCGCGTGACGCAGACCTGCCCTGACAGGCTACAGACGGCCCGGGCAGGCAATAGGCGATCCGCCGCGACCCGGCGCTCAGACACCAACCGGCGTGGCGTCGAGCGCCGGCTCACCCGCAGCTCCATCCCCGCCCAACTCCTCGGCCACCCGCCGTGCGCTCTCGTTCGCCCAGCTTGTCGTGCTGATCCACCCGAGCGCCAGCGCCGCCAGGCCGCAGCCGGCGATCAGCCACCAGCAGGTGTGGCTGGCCGCGACGAACCCCGGTCCGATCGCGAACGCGCCGCCTGCGGCGATCGCGCCGACGACCGCCACTCCCAGTGTCTGGCCGACCTGGCGTGAGGTCGAGGCCACGGCGGCGGCGACCCCGGCCTGCTCGGGGGGCATGCCGAGCACCGCGGTGTTGGTGATCGGCGGGTTGACCATGCCGAAGCCGATCCCGAATATGAGGTATGCGAGCAGCAGCGTCGCGGTCGAGGTGTGCGGGGAGAGCCCGGTCATCAGCAGCCCCCCGACCATCAGCCCACTGCCACCCACGAGCAGGCTGATGCGCGGTCCGCGGCGTCCGACCAGGCGCCCCGACAGCGGCGCGAACACGAGCGTCATCAGCGCGATCGGCAGCGTGTACAACCCTGCCTTCAGCGCCGAGTACCCGCGGATCTCCTGCAGGTAGAGGGTGTTCAGGAACAGGAACCCGCCCAGCGCGGCGAACGTGCAGACCGCGATCGCACTGGCGCTGGAGAACGGGACGCTGCGGAAAAACTTCAGTTCCAGCAGCGGCTCTCTGCGCCTGGACTCATACCTGAGCAACGCCACCAGCGCCACGGCGGCCACCGCGAACGTGGCGATGCTCTGCGCCGACGTGACCGAGGGCGCCTCGATGATCGAGTACGTCAGCGAGCCCAGCAGCACGATCACGAGCGCCTGCCCGACCGGGTCCAGACGTCGTGGGTGCGGCGCGCGCGACTCCGGCACGAACCTGATCGTCAACCCCAACGCGGCCAGGCCAACGGGGACGTTGATCCAAAATATCGACCGCCACCCCGCCGACTGCACGAGCGCTCCGCCCACGACCGGGCCTAGCGCCAGGCTGACTCCCACCGTCGCTCCCCACATTCCGATCGCCTGGGCGCGCTCGCGCGCGTCGGTGAACACGTTGCGGATGATCGACATCGCGACCGGGTTCAGCATCGAGCCGCCGATCGCCTGCAGCATCCGAAACACGATCAGCCAACCCTGGCTCGGCGCGAGGCTGCACAGCAGCGACCCGAGCGTGAACAGCACGAGCCCGGGCTCGAACACCCGGCGCCGTCCGAACCGGTCGGCCATCGAGCCCGACAGCATCAGCAGGCTCGCGAGCACGAGCGTGTATGCGTCGACCGTCCACTGCAGCCCCGACACCGACGTGTGCAGATCGCGCCCGATCGACGGCAGCGCGACGTTGACGATCGTGTTGTCCAGGCCGACGATCAGCAGGCTCATGCAGCAGATCGCCAGTACCAGCTTGCGCCGGCTGCGCGGCAACTCGGGGGTCATGAATGGGCCGGCGGACGCCCGCCCGTCTCCTGCGCGACTCGCTCCAGCGCGGATCCGTCCAACCGATGGGTGATCCATTCGCTCGCCGTCGTTGCCCCCATGCGGCGGTAGAACCCGAGCGCGGGCTCGTTCCAGTCGAGCGCCGCCCACTCCAACCGCTCGCCTCCCCGCTCGCGCACGCGTGCCGCGACCGCACACAGCAGCGCCCTGCCGACGCCCTCGCCGCGGTGTGACTCCCGCACGAACAGGTCCTCCAGCCACACTCCGGTGCTCGTCAGGAAGCTGGAGAACGTGGGGTAGAACAGCGCATACCCAAGCGCCTCGCCGTCCCGCTCGGCGATCAGCGCCTCGGCGGCCGGATGCTCGCCGAACAGCGCCGCCGTCAATCCCTGCTCGGTCGCTCGCAGCTCGTGCTCGAGGTGCTCGTACTCGGCCAGTTCGGCGAACAGCTCCAGCAGAACTGGCAGGTCACGACGCTCGGCGGCGCGGACGAGCGTCAGTTCGGAACGTCCTGCCGACTCCGAACGGCGCACTGTGTCCGTGCCGACGCCGGCCCTGCGGCGTCAACCACGATCGGGACGCTCGGGATAGACGTCTTCAATCGTGGTTAGCGCCATATACGGGGCGCCGTCGATGGCTTCCCGGATTGCATCGGCACCACCCGCAAGACGGTCAAGCAGGCTTACCACACCACAAATCTTGAGGCCCAGCTCGCCGAGCACGTTGATAGCCGTGATGGTTGATTTCCCCGTCGTAACCACGTCATCAACGACTAGACACTGATCTGTCGCATCAAGCAGCCGACCCTCGACCTGCTGCTGAAGCCCATGCTCCTTAGGCTCCTTACGGACGACAAACGCCTTGACATCTGCGCCGGCCGCCAAGGCTGCATACGCGATCGGATCAGCACCCAGCGTCAAGCCGCCGACTGCGGTTGCCCCATGCTCAGCGATCTGCTCGGCGATCAGTCGCCCGATGATTCGGAAGCCATCCTGTCGCATCACAACCCGCTTTGCGTCGACTATGTATTTCGCCTGGGCTCCGCTGCTGAGCGTGAACTCGCCCTTTTCGAGGGCAAACTCAGCCAAGAGATTGATGAGGGCTTCTTGATCTGTGCTCACGTGGGGCCTGGTTATCGTCGTCGCGTTCACGAGGGGCATATCCTTGCATGGTCATCGGTCTGACAAGCGTGCCCTCTAGATTCCGCCCGCCGGGCAACGCTCTCGATGTCGCTCTTGTATTCGGCGGCAGCGTCCATGTCCGGGTCTAATCTAGCCCCTCGTGACCTCGAGCCCCTCCTCTTCGCTCGCCGGACTGCTCCTGCTCGCGAGCCGCATCGTCTGTCTGATCGTGCTCGCCGCGTTCGTCGTGTTCGTCGTCAATCAGACCTCCACCGCGTCGACCCATCAGCAGAACGAGGTGCTCGAAGGCTCGTCCTCGGCGCAGAGCACAGCCAAGCCCAAGCCCGAGAGCACTGTGCACCGCACGCTCGACGAAACCGCTGACACGCTCACCTCACCGTTCGCGGGCGCCGTCTCCGGATCGCACGGCCAGTGGACGATCCAGATCGTCCGCACCGCCCTCGCGCTGCTCGTCTACGGACTGGGCGTCGCTTTCCTGGTGCGCTTCATCCGAGTCCGGGTGTAGACGCTCGGGTAGTCGCTCTATTCGTTGTAGACGTCGACGCGTGTCCCAATCCGCACCCACGCGTATATAGCCGGCGCGTCGGGAATCGGCACGCGCAGACAACCGTGGCTGGCGGCGTAGGTGGGAACTTCCGCATACCCGTGGATCGCGTACCCGCGGATGAAGTAATTCGATTCGAACATGCCCTCCGAGTTGTATCCGGGAGTCTTCAGATACACCTGATACCGCCCGAGCACTGTCGGCGTCGAGGGCTTGCCCGAGCTCATCGTGTAGATCGTCCTTACACGCCCGCCCGGTTCGATCTCGGCCAGCACCTGTTTTGTGAGGTTGGCCTCGACATGCCTCCCATCGGCGGGGTAGCGCACGTCGAATTTGCCCGCCCGGCGCTGGAGCAGATGCCATACCTGCCGGCCCGCGTACGGGACGCGTTCCAGTCCGGTCATCTTGCGGTAGGCGATCAGCGCGCGACCGGTGCCTTCTTCAAACGTCCCCGTCAACGGCACCGCGTAGTGCAGCACGTCGAGCTCCGACTGCAGCAGCCGCACCGACTGGCCTCTGTCGCCGGGTCCGACATTCACCGACACGTACCTCACGCCCGGCGATCGTCCGCTGAACGCGCCCTGCTGAGGGCTCACCGTGTGTGTGGCCCGGACTTCGACCAGTCCGCCATACGCACTCACGTAGTTGACCCGCAGCTGTCCCGTCCCGTTTCCCACGGCCCGCACACCGACCGTCTGTGTCTGCACCGACCGCCCGTCGCGGTACACGCTCACCTTCACCGTCTGCCCGCCGACATACGGCGTGACGATCCCGCGCACCACGATCCGCTGCCCCTCCAGCGCGAACGGTGGGCTGCCGCCGACGTTCTGCAGCGTCAGCCTGATCTGGCCGGCGACGGATGCGAGCGCAGGTGTTGGCGCGGGCGCCGGGGCGAGCATGGAGGGTGAATTCTAGGCGCCGGGGCCGACGGTGAACGCCGCAACTGCACCGGCGCCCACACCGCCCTCGGGTGTAATCAGGCCGACGCGCTTACCCAGCAGCACGAGCGCGGCGATTGCCGCGAACGAGCCGACGATCAGCACGAGCGCCTGCCAGCCCCAGCCCTCCAGCGCGGCGAACGCGAGTGAGTTGTTCAACGAGTGTGCGGCGATGCATGGATACAGCGAGCCCGTGTACCGGTACAGCACGCACAGCCCGAACCCCAGCCCCGCCAGCGGCACCAGGTCCAGCACGGGTGCCGAGCCGGCGTGCACCCCGCCGAACACCAGCCCGACGATCACCGTGGCCGGCCACGTCCCGCGCCAGCTGCGCAGCGCCGTGAACATGTAGCCCCTGAACAGGAACTCCTCACAGATCGGCGCCACCACGCACGTCAGCCCAGCGCTCAGCAGCAGCAGCACCGCGCCTTCGTTGGTCCCGAGCGTTTCCAGCAGCTTCTCCTTTTCCGGATTCACCGCCGCCGACCAGATCGCGCTCAGCACGATGAACGCGAGCAGCAGCAGCACGACCATGCCGCCGGCCCTGCGCCAGCCGATGCCCGGCGGGCGCAGCCCGAACTGCCATGCGCGTACGACGCGCCCGCCGATATGCGCACAGTACACCGCCGCCAGCACGAACCCGATGTCCTGCACCACCGTATCGGCGATCTCGATCCCTGGAGGCGTGTGCGAGCTCGTCACCTGCACACCGAACACGAGCGTCGCCGGCAGGTCCACGATCAGGGCGCCCACCGCCGCAAGCACGATTCCGCCGATGAGCGCCAGCGCCGCCGTCCATGGCGGCCAGTCCATGTCCGGCGAGCGCTTCGGACCCATCGGCTCGGGTTGCCCTGCGTCATGCCGATCCGCTGTTGGCTCCCTTGCGGCGCGCCCGTTTGGTGTCATCTCGGCCAGCCACGGCCCACCGCTCGAGGAGATCTCCTCGCGGGAGGGATCGACAGGCGGGATGCCTGCGCCGTCCATCGCCTACGCCACCCAATGCCAGGTGGCGAACTGGGCGACGAACACCGCCATCAGTAGCGCCGAGATCGCGAGCACCGGTCCGCGCACGCGCGGACGCGCCGCCAGCCATGCGGCCAGCGCGATGCCCAGCGGGAACAGCACGACCTCAAAGCGCGGCAGCGACATCAGCGGCTGCGCCGCCACCGGGTATGACAACGGGAGCGCGAGCGCGGCGAGCACGTACACCCCGTAGGCGAGTGGCAGCACCCGCAGCGCGATCACGAGCAGCGGCACGGCCACGAGCAGGAACGCGAGCAGCATCAGGTTGTGCTCCGCGGCGATCGCCGGGCTGCCCCCGGCGGCCGGGAAGTACACGTGCGCGCTCTGTCCCGACAGCAACTGGCGCGCACCCTCAAACGCCGCCTTGACCCCGTCCCACACGCCTAGATACGGCCCGGCGAATTGCCTGCCCCAGACATTCTGGGCTCCAAACGGCGCCAGCGGTTCGCCGCCGGCCAGTCCCAGGTAGGCCATATACGCGCCCAGGCCGGCGGGCAGGATGGCCAGCCACAGGATGTTCGCGCGTAGCTCATACCGAGGTCTGCACGCCCGGAGTCGGGGACGCATCCGCAACCATGTGAGGCGGAGCGACGAAGTGCTGCGATCCGATCGGTGGCGGGAGTCTGTGGGTGTGGGCGACTGTAGTTCGGGTTGAAAGTCCGGTGCCCGGTCCTCACGTGGTCCGTACAGGTAGAGCATCAGCGCCGGCAGCATCAGCACAACGCCGGTGCTGCGTGTGGCCGCGGCCAGCACGCCCAGCACACCCACCCACGCCCAGCGACCCTGGCGCGCACACCAGAACAGCCCGACCGACAGCGCCAGGTACAGCGACTCGGAGTAGACGGCCGAGAAGAAGAACGCCATCGGCGCGAACGCGGTCACGAACACCGCCAGCCTCGCGACATCCCCATTGCCGGCGCGCCCCGCCCCGGCCAGCTCCAGCGTGGTCAGGCGATGGATGCCGTACAGCGCGAGCGCGAGCGCCGCCAACGAGAACAGCACGCCCGCGAGCACCGGCTGCAGACCGAGGTCCGACAGCGCGCGCAGGCCGAGCGGATACAGCGGGAAGAACGCGTCGCGCGCGGACGTTCCATACGAGCCGAGTTCCGGACGGTAGCCGTAGTGGGCGATCACCAGGTACCACGCCGAGTCCCAGCGCGCCGCGGGCGCCGCCAGCAGGTTGCCCAGCCAGCCGAACCCACGCGTCACGCCGGGCGGATCGAACGCGCCGCGGACCGGCCCGAACCCGAGCGTGGCCACCGTGCCGGCGCCCGCGACCCAGACGAGCAGGCGCGAGGCCCACAGCGCACGCCACGTATCGCGCACGGCGGTCATCCTGGCCGGGTCGGCCCGGAGCCTGGCCCACCAGCCGGCACGGCGATACGCCCTGCGGCGACACGCGGAGTGGGTGTGCCAGCGGCGGATCCGATCGAGGCGGTCGAAGCCGCGCCAAACGCGCCAGACTGCTCAGGCGAGGCCTCGACGATCGCCATCTCTGCCGTGTCCGGGTTCATCACTGAAGGAGCCTAGACGTCCGCTGCGATGCCCGGGGCAGACCGCCGCACATAGGGATCGCATGGTTGCAGTGACCATGCATCCCACCGCGGCACGGTACCCTCGCCTGCACGAGCGATGTCCAGGCAAGCACGGCAACGTCGGCGCAGGCACAACCGCGCCGGCCCAACACGCATCCTGCTCGTCGGCGGCGGCGTGCTCGCGACGACGCTCGTGCTCGGCGTGATCGCGGCGGTCGGCTACGTCCTGCACGTCGCCGGGACGGCGCCCTCGCTCGCGCAGCTGCACCCGATCCTGTCCGACGGCTCCTCGCAGGTGTTCGCCGCCGACGGCACGCGGCTGGGGTTCATCCAGTCCGACGACCTGCGCAGCCCCGTCGGCTGGAGTGAAATCCCCGCCGACCTGAAGAACGCGACGGTCGCGATCGAGGACCAGCGGTTCTACAAAAACGACGGCGTCGACCTGACCGGCATCTTCCGCTCGGCCGTCAAGGACATCACCACCGGCGCCGCGCTGCAGGGCGGCTCGACGATCACGATGCAGCTGATGCGCAACCTGTACCTCGGCGGCGATCAGCACACGCTGCGCCAGAAGATCATCGAGGCAAAGCTCGCGATCGACTACACCGAACACCACTCCAAGCGGTCGATCCTCACCAGCTACCTCAACAGCGTCCCCTACGGGACCGTCGGCGGGCAGACCGCGACTGGCGTGCAGGCCGCGGCGCGCATCTTCTTCGACAAGCCCGTCTCGCAGCTGGACCTCGAGCAGTCGGCGCTGCTCGCCGGGCTGCCGCAGGCGCCCTCGCAGTACAACCCGTTCCTGTATCCGGCCGCGGCTCGCGAACGGCGCAACGAGGTGCTCGCGAAGATGGCCGAACTGCACTACATCTCAGCCGCGCAGGCATCGGCGACCGAGCACGCGCCGCTGGAGGTCCACCTCGGAACGTTCTACTCCCAGCGCAGCGAACCGTTCTTCTTCGAATACGTGCGCGAACAGCTGGTCCATCGCTACGGCGCACGTACCGTCGAGCAGGGCGGGCTGAAGGTGTATACGACGATCGACCTGAACAAGCAGCGCCTCGCCCGCCAGGCGATCGCCGAAGTGCTCGACGAGCCCGAAGACCCCGCCTCGGCGATCGTCACGATCGACCCGCACAACGGCGACATCGAAGCGATGGCCGAGTCCGAGATCATACGAGCAGTCCCAGTACAACCTCGCCGCCGACGGCCATCGCCAGCCGGGCTCCACGTTCAAGGCGATCGACCTCGCCGACGCGCTCTCGCGCGGAATCGACCCGAACAGCACCTACTACCTCTCCCACACGCTGGCGCCCGGCTGGCTGGCCGGCGTATCCGACCTACGAAGTCAAGACGTTCGAGGGCACCTCGCTGAACAAGTCGATCAACCTCGTCCAGGCGACGCTCACCTCCGATAACACCGTCTACGCCCAGCTCGCGGCCGACCTCGGTGAGCAGACGATCACGCAGATGGCCTACAAGATGGGCGTCAAAACCCACCTATCCAGCTACCCCGCCGAAGCGCTCGGCGGGCTCACGCTCGGCGTGACGCCGCTGGAAATGGCCGACGTCTACGCGACGCTCGCCGACGGCGGCTGGCGCAACGAGCCGATCGCGATCACGAAGGTCGTGTTCCCCGACGGCCACGTCGACTCCAGCTGGGGCACGCCCCACCGCGTGAAGGTGCTCACCGAAGGCGTCACCGCCGAGGAGACCAGCATCCTGCACCAGAACGTCGAGAGCGGCACCGCGACGCGCTCGGCGATCGACTGCCCGACCGCCGCCAAGACGGGCACGACCAGCGAACTGGTCGACGCCTGGCTGGACGGATACACGCCCAACTACTGCGACGGTCGTATGGATGGGCTATCCAAACAAGCGCGTCTCGATGACCGATGTCCACGGCGAGCCCCAGCAGGGCGGCTATCTGCCCGCGGAAATCTGGCACGACTACATGGCGGCCGTCACCGAAGGTCAGCCGTGCGTGCCGTTCCCCGAACCGAGTGAACGATCTCCTATCAGCCGTTCTTCGGGCACTTCGCGACCACCGGGCGCACCTCCGGCACCAGCGAACAGACCGGCGCCGAAACGTTCGGCCAAGGTCAGACCGGTGGGCCGGCGAGGAAGCATCACGTAACTCACCCCCAGCCAGGCGTTTCACCGACGCCGGGAACAGGTGCCAAAGAAGCCCCCGAACCCACCGCCCCCCAGAACCGAGCACCGAACGAACCGACGGCGCCCGCGCCCGCGCCGGTACCGAGCGAAAAACACGCGCCACGCCCGCCCCCACCCCAGAACCGGCCCGACCGGGGGCGCCGAACCGCATCAATGACGCACCCGGTGCCTCGCCCTCGAGCATCGGCGGCACGGCGCGAGCGCCCAGCCGCGAGCAGCCGTCGAACGTTGCGCGCTGGTAGGTTAGATACGTGGCAAAGGAAGACAAGGTCGAATTCGAG
Organism: uncultured Solirubrobacterales bacterium; assembly: GCA_963736555.1. Classification (GTDB taxonomy): domain Bacteria; phylum Actinomycetota; class Thermoleophilia; order Solirubrobacterales; family Solirubrobacteraceae; genus Palsa-744. Next base: position 50,358 of record CAVTPC010000008.1, on the reverse strand, counting down.
GGCGAGGTCATCGAGGCGCTGCCGAACGCGATGTTCCGGGTGAAGCTCGACAACGACCACGTCGTGCTCGGACACGTCGCCGGCAAGATGCGCCGCTTCCGGATCAGGATCCTCCCGGGCGATCGCGTCCGCTGCGAGCTCTCGCCCTATGATCTCGACCGCGCGCGCATCGTCTACCGCCATCGCTGAGAGGCGGTCGTTCCGCGGCGATCTGCGCTGGCCGATCTCCGATCGGTCGCGGTGCTCGCCGGTGGCCGATCCAGGACGATCGGCAGCACGTCTACCGATTGAAGATCGACGTCGATCTTCAATCGGCCAGCGTGCGTCGCATCTCCTCACGCCGGCCGAGGCCGGGGTGGGCCCGATCCAAGCCTCTCTCCCATGTCTGACATGGAGCGCTCGCTGATCGACTCGATTGCGGCCGACTCTGGCCTCGTCCTCGCGCGCGGGCGAATCGCGAATCGTGCGCGGGATCGGCGACGACGCCGCGGTGGTGCGCTCGGGGGGCGCGCTGTGCGTGACCTCCGTCGACGCGATGGTCGAGGGCGTGCACTTTCGCCTGGACGACGGTTCGTCCAGCCCGCTCGACGTCGGCTGGCGCGCGCTGGCGGGGGCGCTGTCCGACCTCGCCGCGATGGGTGCACGGGCGAGGCGAGGCGTACATCGCGCTCGGCGTCTCCGCCGCGCTGGGCGAGCAGCGGGCGCTCGAGCTGATGCGCGGCGCGGTGGAGCTGGCCGCCGCGACGGACACCGTGCTCGCGGGGGGCGATGTCGTTGCTGCGCCGGTCCTGACGGTCTCCGTCACGGTCGTCGGCTGGGCGGACATCCGAGCAGAGCTCGTCGGCCGCGACGGAGCGCGGGCCGGCGACCTCGTCGGGGTTACCGGCCGCCTCGGCGGCCGGCCCAGTCGCCCCGTGCCGCGCCTGGCGAGGGTAGGGCGCTGGCGCAGCCGGCGCCCACGCGATGATCGACCTCTCCGACGGGCTGGCCACCGACGCGCGGCACGTCGGCGAGCGCAGCGGCGTACTTCTCCAGGTCGAACTGGCCGAGCTGCCGCTTGATCGGGGCGTGTCCGGCTCCGAGCAGGCGGCTGACGGCCGGCGAAGACTACGAGCTGTGTGTCTGCGTCCCACCCGCGCTGCACGCTCGCGCGCAGGACGCCGTCGGCGAGGTCTCCGATGTCGGGCTCACCTGGATCGGCTCGGTTGTGGCTGCCGGCACAGCGGACGGACCGAGCCCGCCGGGCGTATCGCTGCTGGATGCTCAGGGCAACGAGGTGCAACTGCGAGGCTTCGAGCACAGCTGGTGAGCACGTCGACGACGATGCCGCGGTTCCGAGTGGGGGAGGACAGTGCTTGGGGTAGACACGATTCGCCGGACGCCCGCGGGCCAATGTGAACCCTGCGCTGGTGCCGCCGTGACCGAGGGTCCTCACCGGCGCAGCGCCGACTCCGTGCCCCCGAGCGATCCCGGGCCGGCGTAGGACAGGGGGCCACGGATCGAGACCTCCGGATGCTCGTCCGGACCCGAGCCGAGTGGGTCCGCGGGAGGCGTGAGCGCGACCAGCGCGATCGCCACGCCACAGCCGGCCGCGATGCTCCAGACGGCCGCCGCGCCCACCCCGATGCGCCCACCGGCGAGCAGCAGCATGGCGCTCTGGGCGACCCCGCCCGGCCCGTAGCCGAACTGGTGCGCGTAGAACGCGATCAGCAATCCGAGCGGGACCAGCGCGAGCACCAGCAATCCCAGGCCCGCCAGCGGGCGGGGGCGACGCTCGGGCGAGGCGATTGGAAGCAGCACATGCAGTCCCGGCACGACCAGCAGCGCCGCGTACGGATCCACGGCCCAGACCGCGCAGGCGACGAGCAACAGCACGAGCAACGTCACGATCCCAGCGGCGTCGACGCCCGTCGTGTCCGGTGTGGGACGCACCGGCAAACCCAGCCGCCGCACGAGCACGGGCCAGCCCAGCCAGGCGCATCCGAGCACCGTCGCGCACGCCAGCACAGCCGTCACCGCCGAGCCATTGAACGGCAGTGCGCCTGTCGGCACCGGTGCGCTCGGGGTGGCCACGATCGTGCCGAAACCGCCCAGCAGGATCGCGAACAGCGCGCACACCATGAACGGCAGCGCGCATGCGAGCGTCCACAGCGTCCAGCGCACGAGCGGCTCCTTACGCCGTCTCGCGCGCGCGAGACCGTCGAGCAGGACCGCCGCCGGGGGGATCAGCAGTGTGCCGATCAGCAGGCTCAGCGCCCACCCGGGCACGATCTGGCGCGAGAGCACCAGACCTCTCTGCGGAGTCGATTCGACGTCGGGCGCGACGTCGAGGGCATCGACCGCACTCAGCACGGCCCTGCCCACGCCTTCCATGCGTGCTTCGCTCACCTGCGCCCGAGCGCCGGGCCGTGTTCGCCCGAGACCTGCACGAGCACGGCCGGCAGCCCGCGCGTCAGCAGCACGCCCTGCTCGCCGGGGGCCAGCCCGAACACGAGGTGCGCGAGCTGACCGAGCGCGCTCGGGGTCCCCGGATCGATGCCGGCTTCGTGTTCGATCGCACTGTCGACCGTTCGCTGCAGCTCGTCCGGCGCGCTGCCGTAACCATCGGAGTACGGCACGACCACCGGCGGGCTCGTCCGTGTAGAGGCGACATCCCCGAGCACGATCGCCGCGTCGACCGGGCCGGACGCCGTCTGCGCAGCGGCGAATTCCGCGGCTCCCGCGTCGCCCCCAGAGCCGCCGCTGCTCGACACGAGCACGATCGTGCGCCTGGTCTCCCGCGAGGCGAACACCCGCGCGAGCTCGATCAGTGCGGCGGTCCCGGACAGCTGCGCCGCCGAGGAGCTCGTGGCCGAGTCGCGATGGGCGAGGATCACGATCGGGCTCTCGGCCGTGCTGCCGGGGCGCTGCGCGATCACCGTCCGCAGCGTCCGCTCGCCGTCGATCGTCTGCGCTCGCACCTGTCGTACCCGCACCGAGAACCCGCCCCCGGCCATCCCCCCGAAGCCCTTCGATCGTGTGCGCGAGGAGCTGCGCCAAGCGTTCGTCGCCCGCGCTGCCCGGGCGGCGCTGCGGGAATTCGGCCGCTAGCTGCTTCGCTTCGACCAGCGCTTGCTGACCGTCGAACGCGTCCGGGGCGAACGTTGAGCTCAGCGGCGCCGGACGCGCCGTCAATGAGAACGCGGCAATCGCGAGTGCCGGCACGAACGGGGCAAACGCCGCACGGTATATGCGTCCGTTTAGCATGTTCGCGACAACACTAGCCCCGTGTGGGTTGTTGGGCAGACGGGGCGAACAGATGCGACGATCGACGCTTCATACCCGACGTTCGCGTCCCGACCGATCGGGGATCGACGGATCTCCGATCGACCAGCGAGCGCCCTTGGATCACGACACACGCCGGCGAACCCGGTCACTGTGACCCGACACACGCCGCGCAGGTGCTCGGCATCAAAAGGTCATCGCCGGCCGTCCGCTATCGTCCGCGCGTGCTCCAGCCCGTCGCCGTAGGCCACAAGACGCTCGCCGACTACACGCATATCTGCGGGCGCGAGCTGATCGAGGAGATCCGTGAGCTGGCGGAGCCACTGCGGGGTCAGCGGGTCGTGCACATCTCCGCGACCGCGTTCGGCGGCGGCGTCTCGGAGATCCTGTACACGCTCGTGCCGCTGATGCGCGACGTCGGGCTGGACTGCGAGTGGCAGGTGATCTACGGGCGCGAGGAGTTCTTCAACGCGACCAAGCTGATGCACAACGCCCTGCAGGGCGCCCCCCAGGATCTCGACCCCGAGCAGTGGGACACCTGGCGGCGTTACAACGAGATGAACGCGCGCGAGCTGTCCGGCGGCTGGGACGTGTGCCTGGTCCACGATCCCCAGCCCGCGGCGCTGTACACGCTCGTCCCGGAGAAGGCCGCCGGCTGGATCTGGCGCTGCCACATCGACCTCTCGACGCCCAATCCGCAGACGATCGCCCAACTGCTCCCCTACATCTCCACCTATCCGCAGACGCTGTTCCACATGCGCGAGTACGTGCCCGAGGGGATGCGCGGCACGGTCAACGTCGTGCCGCCCGCGATCGACCCGCTGACGCCGAAGAACATGGCGCTCTCGTCCGAGGACGCCTCATTCGTGTGCGGCCAGTTCGGGATCGACGTCGACCGGCCGCTGATCTGCCAAGTCTCGCGCTTCGATCCCTGGAAGGACCCGCTCGGCGTGATCGACGCCTACCGGATCGTGAAGCAGACGATGCCCGACGTCCAGCTCGCGCTCGTCGGCTCGATGGCTTCCGACGACCCCGAGGGGTGGGACTTCTTCAACGCGACGATCGCCCACGCCGACGGCGACCCGGACATACACATCCTCAACAACTTCAACAACGTCGGTGCGATCGAGGTCAACGCGTTCCAGTCCCATGCCGACGTGGTCGTGCAGAAGTCCACGCGCGAGGGGTTCGGCCTGACGGTCTCCGAGGCGCTCTGGAAGGCGAAGCCGTTCATCGGGGGCGCCGTCGGCGGCATTCCGCTGCAGGTCGAGGACGGCGTCACGGGCTTTCTCGTCTCCAGTGCCGAGCAGTGCGCCGAGCGTGCCCTGGAGGTGCTCGCCGACCCCGCGCTTGGGCAAGTTCCTCGGGCGGCGCGGCAAGGAGTACGTACGCACCCACTTCCTGACCCCGCGCTACCTGCGCGACTATTTGCGCATCTTCACGGAGCTCGCCCAGTCATGAACGTGCATGGCGGCGCTGGATCTGCGTCCTTACCGATTGAAGGTCACGTGACCTTCAATCGGCCAGCACGCGTACCGAAGCCGGGAGACACTCGCTCACGCTCGCATCCCCCGTTCGGCCAGCATCCCCGTTTCGGCCAGCACACTTCTCTCCCTGCGGTCTGGGTGGGCGGGACCCAATCCACCCGCACGCCCATGACAGCGTCGTTTGCAAGCAGAGGAGCCGTGTAATGAGCGAGGCGCCGGCACAGCGAAGCCCGCTGGTGCTGGTCAGCAACCGCGGCCCGGTCACGTTCCACGCCGGCGGGGAGGTGCAGCGCGGGTCGGGTGGGCTGGTGACTGCGCTGACGGGGCTGGCCTCGCATCGCGACGCGATCTGGATCGCCTCGGCGATGTCCGAGCACGACGCGGAGGCATCGCGCGCCGCGGGCGGGCGGCCCTTTCCGGTCATATCGCCGGCGGGGGGCGAATTTCAGGTGCGGCTGGTCGTCTCCGACGAGGAGGCCTACGACCGCTTCTACAACGTGTTCGCCAACCCGATGCTGTGGTTCATCCAGCACTACCTGTGGGACCTGTCCAACGCGCCGGACATTCGCCGCGAGGAGATCGAGGCGTTCGAGTTCGGCTACAACGCCGTCAACGAGGATCTGGCCCGCGCCGTTGTGGAGGAGCTGGAGGGGGTGGCCGAGCCCGTCGTGATGGTCCACGACTACCACCTGTACACGCTGCCCGACCTCGTGCGCCGCGCGCGCCCGGATGCGTTCTTGCACCACTTCATCCACATCCCCTGGACGCAGTCCGACGCCTGGCGGGTGCTGCCGGCGCGGATCCGCGAGGAGATCTACGCGGGCCTGTTGGCAAACGACATCGTCGGCTTTCACACCCGCTCCTACCGGCGCAACTTCTTGCAGTGCTGCCGCGACCTGATGGACCTCGAGGTCGACTTCGCGCGCGGGATCGTGTGGTACCAGGAGCGGGAAGTATGGGTGCGCGCGTATCCGCTGCCGATCGACCACCAGGCCACGCGCAAGCTCGCCCAGGGCCCGCGCGTGTCGGAGTTCGAGGCCGAGCTGATGCGCCGCCGGCGCGACCATCTGATCCTGCGCGTGGACCGGGCCGATCTGTCGAAGAACGTGCTGCGCGGGTTCTCCGCGTTCGACCTGTTTCTCGAGCAGCATCCCGAGTTCTCCGAGCGGGTCACGTTCATGGCGCAGATGATGCCCTCGCGCACCGACGTGCCCCAGTACGCCGAGTACCTGGAGCGGATCGAGGCGCTCGTGGCGGTCGTCAACCATCGCCACGGCACTCCCGACTGGATGCCGATCCAGCTGAAGCTGCGCGACGACCTCGACGAGGCGATGGCCGCATACAAGCATTACGACGTGCTGCTGGTGAACGCGATGTTCGACGGCATGAACCTCGTCGCCAAGGAGGGCCCGATCGTCAACGAGCGTGAGGGCGTGTCGATCCTCTCCGAGAACACCGGCGCGCACGAGGAGCTCGGCGAGTACGCGCTGTCGGTCAACCCGTTCGACATCCAGGAGACCGCCGACTCGATCTACGCGGCGCTGACGATGCCGGCGGACGAGCGCGCGCGACGAGCGCGCGGGCTGGCGGAGATCGTGACCTCGCGCGACCCCGGCGACTGGATCGACGAGCAGCTGGCGGACATCCGCGCCAAGGGACGCTGAGTCGAGGAGACTCGCCGCATGCCTTATGAAGCCTGGCGGAGCGAGTCTCGCCGCATGCTTATAAAAGCTGATGTGGTGGACCACGTCGCATGCGACGTGGTCGGAACGGCCGCATGCGGCCGTTCCCGGAGACCGCGCATGCGCGGTCTCCCCGGACGGTGCATGCACCGTCCGGCTGGGACCGATCGAAGATCGGCCAGCATGCGCCCCCCAGAACAACCTTGAGCTCCAGTCGTGATCGCCCGACCCGCTAGTCTGTGCCCTCGCATGACGTTGCCAGCACCCACATATGACCTCGTGCTCCTGCTCGACCCCCAGGCCGAGGAGGACGTTCGCACGAAGATCCTCGCCGACACGCGCGGCGCGATCGCGGCAGCGGGCGAGGTGGTGAACGAGGACGATTGGGGCACGCGGGCGCTGGCGTATCCGATCGAGCGCCACGCCGACGCCGAGTACCACCTGCTGCAGTTCCACGCCGGCGCGGCCACGCTGCTGAGCGAGCTGGACCGGACGCTGCGAATCACCGACGGCGTCATGCGCTTTCGGATCGTCAAGCTAAAGTCGGGCACGCCCGCCGCGCCGGACATGCGCTCAAGCGCGGCAGCGGCCCCGGCGGCCAGGCACGCGGAGACACCGCCGCCGGCCGTCTCGGCGCCGGTGGCGGACGAGACGCCCGTGGCCGAGCCGGCGTAGTCACGTCGATCATCGGGTAATACACTCGACACATGGCTTGGGCGCAAGACACCGGCGAGCGGACCGAGGCGAGCAGGACGGACGTGCTCAGGGCCTCGCCGCCGATGTTCGAGTCGCGCCTGCTCGATGCGTGCTCGCGCGTGCACCCGACGGTGCCGATCCTGATCTTCGGACCGGCGATCGCGGCACTGGCCGCCTGGAGTGAGTCGAGTCAGAACGTCGCCGTCACGATCGCCTTGGCGATCGCCGGGTACGGGCTGTGGACGCTGTTCGAGTACTGGCTGCACCGGATCGTGTTCCATTTCGAGCCCGACCACGGGATCGGGGCGCGGCTGCACTGGATCATCCACGGCGTCCATCACGAGCACCCGAACGATCCGTTGCGCCTGGTGATGCCGCCCGCGGTCAGCGTGCCATTGGGGGCAGTCGTGTTCGGGCTGCTGTACCTGGCGTTCGGCGCCTGGAACGCACCGGGGCTGGGAGCCGGGTTCTTCGCCGGATATCTGGCGTACGACATGATCCACTACTACGTCCACCACTTCAGCCCGCGCGGGCGGATCGGCCGGATGCTGCGCGAGCGCCACATGCGCCACCACTTCCAGGATGAGACCCGCGGCTTCGGGATCAGCGCGCCGTACTGGGACGAGGTCTTCCGGACCTCCTCGCGCGCGAGCCGAGGCGAGCGCTAGCCCATCTGCCGCGTCCGCCCTCGACCGGTGACCCGTGAGCATCCGGCGAGGCCGGCCGGGTCGAGGACGCAATAACCCGCAACTAGCGGGGTTGGGTTGGGCCTGCGAAGAAGTCAGCCGCAGGCCGGCGTACACTCGCCGGTGGCCTGATCACGAACGGGAGTTCGTCCGTCGTCGGGCTGGCCCCGGGCACCGAGAGCCCAGAGACAAACACAGATAGATCGAAAGGAATAGCCGTGGCCGCCACCAACATCAACAGGGTCGTAATGACCGGAAACCTGACCGCCGACCCCGAGCTGCGCTCGCTGCCGAGCGGTACGTCCGTGTGCAGTCTGCGGATCGCGTGCAACACGCGCCGCAAGGACGGCGCGAGCGGCGAATGGGTCGACAAGCCGAACTACTTCAACGTGACCGTATGGGGCGCGCAGGGCGAGAATGCCGCGCGCTACCTGTCCAAGGGACGCCCGGTCGCGATCGACGGGCGCCTGGAGTGGCGCGAGTGGGAGGCGCAGGACGGGACGAAACGCCAGGCAACCGATATCATTGCCGACTCGGTGCAGTTCCTGGGCTCGCGCGACGACGCCGCCGGTGGCGGTGGGTTCACGGGCAACGGAACCTCACAGGGCAGCGACGTCCCCGTTCACGAAGGGGACTTCCAGCCCGCGCCTGTCGCCGGATCCTCCGGCGACGACGACATTCCGTTCTGATCAGACCCCAGTCCCAACACACATAGCGAGGCATAGTTCAGGTGGCAAAGCGTGGTCGCAGCAAGCCGGTGCGCCGGCGAGACAAGAAGGGCGGTCCCGGGAGCGGCAGGCGCAAGCCATGCCAGCACTGCCGCGACAAGATCGAGCAGGTCGACTACAAGGACGTCGGCACGCTGCGCAAGTTCGTCTCCGAGAAGGGCAAGATCCGCTCGCGCCGGATCACCGGCGCCTGCCGCCGCCACCAGAACCAGATCGCCAGGGCCGTCAAGCGCGCGCGCGAGCTGGCGCTGCTGCCGTACGTGAACGAGGGCGGACGCGACGACAGCCCACGGCGTGAGCGTGGCGACCGCGACCGGGAACGCTAAGGGCGGGCGAGCGATCATCATGCCCGAAGCGATTCTTTTGCAGGACGTCGAGCAGCTCGGCGAGCAGGGTGCCGTGATCGACGTCTCCAAGGGATACCTGCGCAACTACCTGGTGCCGCGCCGACTCGCCCAGCCGGCCACCAGGGGCGCGATCGAAGCAATCACCCAGCGCCGCGAAGCCGCTGAACGGGCCGAGCGCAACGCGATCGAACGGGCCCAGGAGAATGTCAACCTGCTGAACCGGACCGTGCTCACGATCCCCCAGCAGGCGGGCGCGGACGGGCGCCTGTTCGGGGCGGTCACCGCGCAGGACATCGCCACGGCAATCCGCGAAGCGCGCGGGTTGAAAATCGACAAACGCGGCGTGCACATGCCGGAGCCGATCAAGAACGTCGGCACATACATGGTCGTCGTCGATGTGGTCGAGGGCGTGACCGCCACGATCAAGACCATGGTCGTGGCGAAGAAGTAATCAAGGGCGCGATTCCCCTCGCACCAACTGTGGACTAAACACGGGAGGGGGTCGGGGGAAGGGCCTGCCCTTCCCCCGCTATGCATGGTCGTGGCTAAGAAGTAGCCGTAAGCGCGCGGACATCCTGAAAGACCACACGCCCGGGCCGGCCCGGATGGCCGGCCCCGGTGACTTGTCGTGGCGGGCGAAGCGTTCTCCCGCAATCGTGGAGCGGAGCCCGCCACGACCCAAAAGGCCGGACGCCGGTCACATCCGCTTTATCTGCCGCTCCCTCTGCGAACATATGTTTGCTAACGATGACTGCTGTCTGCCGATGAAGACTCATCCCGCGTATTGCGAAAAACACCCTCGGCTCGCCGCCGGTGCCGATCTAGAGTCCAGATCATGAGCGTCATCACTACGACCAACGGCGCGGGGAACGGAACCGCACGCCGCCAGGGCGCCGACGGGGCCGCGATCGCGCCACCGCATAATCTCGACGCCGAGCAGTCGGTGCTCGGCGCGATCCTGCTGTCCGACAGGGCGCTGTATGCGCTGGTGATCGAAGAGGGGCTGCGCCCGGAGGACTTCTATCGCGAGCGCCACGGCGCAATCTACGGGGCGATGTTGGCGTTGTACAACGAATCGGAGCCGGTCGACGTGCTGACCGTCACCGACCGGCTGCGTCAGCTCGGCAAGCTCGATGGCATCGGCGGGCCCGCGGCGATCGACGAGCTGACGGGCGTCGTGCCGGCCGCGGGGCACGCCCGGCGGTACGCGCAGATCGTGCGCGAGAACGCGCTGCTGCGGCGGCTGCTGAGCGCGTCGTTTGAGATCCAGGAGAGTGTGCTCGGACATTCGGCCGGTCCACGGGAGCTGGTCGAGCAGGCGGAGAAGGCGATGCTCGAGGTCGCGCGCGACGATCGCCAGCAGGACTTCCGCGCGATCGAGGAGGTGCTGCACGAGGAGCTCGACAAGCTGCACCGGCTGTCGATCGAAGGCACCTCGCTGACGGGCACGCCCTCGGGGTTCAAGGATCTCGACGAGATCACCGGCGGGTTCCAACCGGGCAACCTGATCATCATCGCCGCGCGCCCGGCGATGGGCAAGTCGGCGCTGGTGTGCAACATCGCCGAGAACGCGGCCGTCGAGCACGGTAAGCCGGTGGCGCTGTTCAGCCTGGAGATGGCCGAGGCCGAGCTGGCCCAGCGGTTCGTCGCATCGCAGGCGCGGATCAAGGGCGAGGAGCTGCGCAAGGGGCGGGTGGCCGAGCAGCGCTGGCCGAAGATCCTCAAGGCCTCCCAGCGTCTGGCCGCCGCGCCGCTGTGGGTGGACGACTCCAGCGACGTTGGCCTGTTGGAGATCAGGGCCAAGGCGCGGCGGCTGCACTCGCAATGCGAGGGAGGGCTGGGGTTGATCATCATCGACTACCTGCAGCTGATGCGCACCGACAGCCGCTATGACTCGCGCGTGACCGCAGTCGGCGAGCTGAGCCGTGGCCTGAAGATCCTCGCACGCGAGCTGGGGGTGCCGGTGATCGCGCTGTCGCAGCTCAGTCGTGCAGTGGAGCAGCGCTCACCGAAGGTGCCCCAGCTGTCGGACCTGCGTGAGTCCGGCAACCTCGAGCAGGACTCCGACCTCGTGATGTTCATCTACCGCGACGAGTACTACGACGAGGATTCCGAGCGCCCGGGCGAGGCGGACCTGATCATCTCAAAGCACCGCAACGGAGCTGTCGGCAAAGTGACGCTGACGTTCCAGAAGGAGTACCCGAAGTTCCTGAGCTACGCCGGGGAGCGCTACACACAGTGAAACAGGAGGGCTGCCCATTCGACGCCTGCGACGGCAGTGGCTTCCTGATCGACGAGGTCGCCAACACGGCATCTGACTGCCGCTGCCGGGCCGCTCGCATCGCCACGGCGCGCACCAAAAGCCTCGCCGGACGCATACCGCGCAGATACCAAGGCGTCTCGTTCGATCGCCCGCCGGTGAGCGACATCGCGCGGGCCGCGCCCGATCAGGTCCAGTCGGTGCGTCGGTACGTGCGAGCGATCGAGGAGAACCTCGACTCGGGCCGGGGACTGTGGATTCAGGGCGATGTCGGGACGGGCAAGACCACGCTGGCGATGCTGGTTTCCAAAGCGGCGCTCGACGCGGGGCGCTCGGTGGCGATCTACTCGCTGCCGCGCCTGCTCAACCTGCTGCGCGAGGCGATGGACTCCGACGAGGGCAAGCTCGACTTCCTGGACCGGCTGACCGCTGTCGATCTACTGCACATCGACGACCTCGGAGCGGAGAACCGCACCGACTGGGTGCTCGAGCAGCTCTACTCGATCGTCAACGCCCGCTACGAGGCCGAGCGGGCAATCGTGGCGAGCACCAACCTGATGCCGGACGAGCTCTCGGATCGGCTTGGGGCGCGCACGGTCTCACGCCTGGTGGAGATCTGCGGCGATTTGATCCCCCTGTACGGAGAGGACAAGCGGCGCGAGTTCCGCCTCCCAGCGGGCTCGGCTCGAGCGTCGGCACTGTGACCCCGATTCCAGGCCGAGGGCTAACGCCCGATCCAACCGCCTGAGCGCGCCCCACCGGCCTGACTCCCCACCGGCCCGACCCGACTACGACGTCCCCCTACACTCCTCTACAGCCATGCCCGGAATCGTGATAGTCGGCGCCCAGTGGGGCGATGAGGGAAAGGGCAAGATCACCGACCTGCTCGCCGAGCAGGCCGACGCGGTCGTGCGGTTTCAGGGCGGCAACAACGCCGGGCACACGATCGTGCGCAACGGGGTGGAGTGGAAGCTGCACCTGATCCCCTCGGGAATCCTGTATCCGGGAAAGCGTTGCGTGATCGGCAACGGTGTGGTGATCGACCCGAAGGTGCTGATCGAGGAGCTGGACGCGCTGCGTGCGCGTAGGATCGACGTGGGCGGACTGCGAATCTCGGCGAACGCGCACCTGATCATGCCCTACCACCTGCTGCTGGACTCAGCCGGCGAGGCCAAGCTTGGCAGCCTGCAGATCGGCACGACGCGCCGGGGCATCGGCCCGTGTTATGCGGATAAGGCCGCGCGACTGGGCATCCGCGTGCAGGACCTGCTCGACGAGAAGATCCTCAAGAAGAAGATCGTCGCGGCGATGGAGCCCAAGCGCCTGTCGCTACGGCCCTTCGATAAGGATCCGACTCTGGACCTGCACGCGATGACCGAGCAGTACCTGACCTACGGACACCGCCTGGAGCAGCACATCGCGGACACCGCGCGACTGATGTGGGACCTCCTCGATGACGGGCAGAAGGTGATCTTCGAGGGAGCTCAGGGGGCGATGCTCGACATCGATCACGGGACCTATCCGTTCGTGACCTCATCGAACCCGCTGTCCGGCGCCGCGGCCGTCGGCACCGGCGTCGGCCCCAAGAACCTCGAGGAGATCTGGGGCATCTCCAAGGCATACACGACGCGTGTCGGCGCGGGACCGTTCCCCTCAGAGCTGCACGACGAGACCGGTGAGCTGATCAGACAGCGAGGCGGCGAGTTCGGCACCACGACTGGCCGGCCGCGGCGCACCGGCTGGCTGGACCTCGTCGCGCTGCGCTACGCCGCGCGGTTGAACACGATGACGGCGCTGGCCGTGACCAAGCTCGACGTGCTGTCGGGGTTCGATCGAATCCAGGTGTGCACCAGCTATCGTGGCGCAGAGGGCGCGGAGTTCGACGACTTTCCCTACCACCAGTCGGTCCTGCACCACACCACGCCCGAGTTGACAGAGCTGCCCGGATGGTCGGAGGAGCTCGGTGAGTGCCGCACGCTCTCCGACCTGCCGGCCGCGGCGCAGGACTACCTGCGGTTCATCGCCGAGCATGTCGGCGCGCCAGTCACGCTGGTGGGCGTCGGCCCCGGGCGCGAGCAGACGATCTGGACCGAGGCGGGACGGGCAACGCTCCTCGCACGCAACGGGAGCACGCCGGACTGAGTGGCGGGCTGACCGAGGGCCGGAACGGGAGGATCTGTCTATAAGCGCAAGACCCCCGAGATCGGGACGAGCCCTGCTGGCTGGATGGCATTTCTGTCGCTACGGACGAAACGGCCCGTGAGGTCGGCGGGAGGTGGCGCCCCCAAGAGCCTGCGCGGGAGATCCGAGCAGAAGCGGCCGATAACGGTCCCTCGTGAACGCTACTCCTACTCGGTGGGTTTGTGCGGATTGTCAACAGCGCTGCTGCGAAAATTGCCGCGAAGAGCGCTGTTTATGCGAGGCGAACCGCAGGGCACCCTGTGGTGCCACCGTGCTTGAGTCATCACCCGCGGCCGGCAATGGCGGCAACCGCGGTGTTAAGGATTGTAAGACGACGGCGTCGACTGAGGGGAGCGCTTGTCCCATCCGTGAAATGGCGAGTAGTCGCCCGCATCCCACGCTTCGCGCAGCCCGGGCTTGCTCAGATCCCAGTCGGGGCGGATCTCACGGGTCACGGTCCGTAGGTCGTGCGAGAGATCCACGAAGGAGGGACGTCCCCAGAACCAGTAGCCGTTGTAGACGCTATGGATGACCAGCTCGGGCCCCAGCACGAGGGTGTGGGGGATCATCGGGTCGTGCTCGGGGTCGGTGTACTCCTGGATTTCGAGGTCCTTCTGGATTGTCCGCTCGGGGTCTGAGAGGAAGGGCCACTGGGCGCCAGTCGACGCGCGGAACTCCTGGCTCGAGTGATGGGTGTCGGTTGAGATCGTGGCAACCTTCGTGTAGGCCACCGCGATCTTGGGGTAGTTGGCGGCGAGCTCGAGGTGCTGCTGGTGCTCCTTGGGGCAGTAGTTCCCGCGCGCGAGCGTGAGGATCAGGGGGTCCTCGCCCTGGATCTCGCTGAGCTTTCGAGGAAGGTTCTCGTGATCGGGCAACTCGTAGTCGGGGAAGGTGCCGCCTGGGGCGATGTCGCTGCGCATGATCTGCTCCTGTCGATGGTTGAGGAGTGGCGATAAGGATGGCCGCCGTCCTGTCCGCTCGCGCCCGGTGGTCCACGGGTTCGGACCCCGGTCCGCGGCACGGCGTGGGCCAGTCCTAGCCCGGACGCCATCGGAGCCTTTCGGGTCTACATTGAGCCTAGTCAATCGGCGCCGCGGGCGCCAGAAAGGGGCCATCCCAATGAGTACCCACACGCCGGTGTGCGAGTTGCTGGGGATTGAACGCCCGATCGTCCAGGCGCCGCTGTCTGCGGATCCCCGCCTGCCCGCCGCGGTCTCAAATGCCGGCGCTCTCGGCAGCGTGGCGCTGTGGTGGGCCGATGACGCCGGAGACCTGGTTCGTGAAACGGCAGCGCTCACCGACCGGCCATTTGCCGGCAATTTCGTTCTTGCCTCCGATCAGCACCGTCGAGTCGATCAGGCGCTTTCCGCTGGTCTGCGGATCGTGTCGTTTCTGTTAGGCGATCCCGACAGCTATGTCGAGGAGGTGCATGACGCCGGAGGGCTTGTTCTGCACACGGTCGGGAGTGCCGAGGAAGCGCGGCGCGCAGCAGGATGTGGAGTGGACATCGTAGTTGCGCAGGGCTGGGAGGCCGGCGGACACGTACGGGGTTGCGTTGCAACGCTCCCATTGGTGCCGGCCGTAGTCGATGCGGTGGCGCCGGTACCGGTGATTGCGGCCGGTGGGATTGGCGACGCTCGAGGGGTCGCGGCCGTGCTCGCCCTCGGCGCGCAGGCCGCCTGGCTGGGCACCCGGTTTCTCTTGGCCGACGAGATGCCGATCCACGAGGAGTACCGGCGGCGCCTGATCGCCGCCACCGAGACCGATGCAGAGTGGTATCCCGACCTCTATGACGTGGGATGGCCGGACGCCCCCCACCGCGCCATTCACAACTCAACCGCCGAGATGTGGGAGGCCGCGGGCTGGCCGCCACTGGGTAGTCGACCGAGAGAAGGGGCGATAGCGCACTTCGCTTCGGGCGAGGAGATCCTTCGATATTCCCCCGCGCCGCCGCTCGTCGGAACAACCGGCGAGATCGAGGCGCTATCGCTGTGGGCCGGACAGAGCGTTGCGCTCGCCAAGCAGTCGCGGCCCGCCGCGGAAATCGTGGCCGAGCTCGTCTCGCGCCTGTAGCGCTCACCGGGTCAAGGCTTCGCCTCGCGGAGCGGCACTCAGTCCAACGCGGTGTCCGCGTCGACGTGCATCGACTCGCATCGCGGCCACCGAGGGCCAGTCGTTACCGAGGTAGACCGAGCGGGGGAGCGGTGTCGTCGTAGATGCGGGCCGCAGCAAGCTTGCCGCTCTGACCGCGCACGTAGACAGCGACCCCGGCCTCTGGCGGCAGCTTCGTCTTGCCCCACTGCACGACGTTGTACTCCAGGGCACATGAGCGCCCGTCGTCGATCACGGCGCAGTGCTCCAGCGGGATGCCGCCGCCGTTTGAGAACATCAGCTCGTAGAACGAGCGCAAGCCATCGCGACCTCTGTGGACGTGCCGCCCGCCCGCCGGCTCGCGGGCGTAGCCGTCCCGTTCGAATGCCGCCACGATCGCGTTGACGTCGCCCGCCGCGAGTGCGAGCTGGTAGTCGCCCACGACATCTGACTCGCGCAACTCCGGATCGGGCTGCAGCAGAGGTGCCCGGTTGATGTGGCGGCCTGCGATCGGCCAGCTGCTGAAATAGATCCGAAGCTCGTCGATCCGCAGGTCGGGCTGGCGGTCGGCCACGATCGCGACGGGAAGATCGACTCGCCCGTTCTGACCGTCGAAATGGAGAATGACCTCCTCGAAGCCGTGTCGCTCGGTGACGCCGTGCCCTACGTCCTCGACCGAGAAGTTGTGCTGGCGGAGCCATGAGGTCGCTTCGGATACGAACGCCTCGAAGGCCCGTGTGCCCTTGACGCGCCCGCGTATGGGGTTGTGCAGCTCGGGCACGCCCGCGAACGACTCGACCAAGGCATCGGGCTCTCCCGCCATCAGGCCGTCGAAGAACGGGACGCTCACGAGCTCGTGCTGCCGCTTCTCCTCGAGTCGAGCGAGCGCCGGCGCGGAGAATAGCTCGGGGGTGAACGGCATTCGAAAAGCGTCTCACATTCCTCGTGGCACGGCCTGCTACTTGTTCATTTCGGAGGGTTTGGTCAAGCAGCTATCAGCCGTCATCGCGACTAACCTGGTCGGTGGTCGGGCCGTTGCGGTCGTCGTAGTCTCTACGTCAGCTCGTCATCGGTGGTCCCCGCGCCGACGGCCTTGGACGCTGCCGTGATCGCGTCGCGGAGCGCCTTCAGCGCGGCGACGTAGATCTCCGAGAACGTCGGGAATGGCTGGATCGTGTCCGTCAGAACGCCGAGTGGGACCTGGGCGCGGATCGCGAGCGTCGCCTGCTGCAGCCACTCGCCCGCCTCGGGGCCGAGCGCGTAGGCGCCGGTCAGCCGCTCGCCGTCGCTGAGCAGCGTCAGGAAGCCGTTGCTGTCGGCGTACCCGCGCGTGTAGGTCGCGGTCTTCGCCACTTCCGACAGCGGGACCATGGCGCTGAAGCGGCCGGCGGAGGCGCCCACCGATGCGGCTTGCGGGTCGGTGTAGACGACCCGGGGAACGGCCTCGTAGTTTGCCTTTCGCGGCTCGCCGAGGATGTTCGCCGCGACCACCTCGCCCTCGTACTTGCCGACGTGGGTCAGCGGCCACTGCCCGTTGACGTCGCCGATCGCCCACAGATGCTCGGCCGCGCGCAGGTGCGCGTCGACCGGAACTCCGTGCGCGTCGGCCTCGACGCCGACGGTCTCCAGGCCGAGCCCGAGCACCCGCGGACGCCGGCCGGTGGCGACGAGCAGCTTCTCGCCGCGCAGCTCGCGCCCGTCGTCGATCTCGACGACGTAGTCCTCGCCCTCGCGTCGTGCGGCGCTCGAGTTCGCGGACAGGACGAGCTCGATGCCCTCACTGCACAGAACCTCGCCGAGCGCCTCACCCAGCGGCGCCGGCTCGCGCCCGAGCACGTGCTCCGCCATATCGATCACCGCCACCTCGCCGCCGAGCCGACGAACGGCCTGCGCCATCTCCACGCCGACCGGCCCGCCACCGAGGATCAGCAGACGGCGCGGAATGGCCTGCATGGACGTCACCTCGCGGTTACTCCAAACGCCGTCGAGCTCGCGCAAACCAGGCACAGGCGGCACGACCGGATCGGCACCGTTAGCGAGGACCACGTGATCCGCGGTGTGGCGCACACCGTCGACCTCCACGACCCCAGGGCCGGCAAGCCGCCCGCTACCACGCAGCAGCTCGATGCCCCGATCGGCCAGCCAGCGCTCCTGCCCGGCGTCGGAATAGTCGGAGACCATGAAGTCACGCCAGGCGAGCGCCGCCTGCACATCCACCTCCGCGCTCGCGGCGGCCTCGCGCGCCCCATGGACCGCCTCGCCCGGACGCAACAGCGTCTTTGACGGAATGCAAGCCCAGTAAGAGCACTCCCCTCCCACGAGCTCGCGCTCCACGACCGCCACCCGCAAACCGCCCTCCGCCAGAGCGCCCGCACAGTGCTCGCCCGGCGAGCCACCACCGAGCACGATCACATCATAGTCGCTGTCCATGTAGGCAACTCCTCTCAGCGACCCGGCAGCCGCGTCGCCTCCACGCTCCCGTCTGGTCGCGCATACTTTCCTCTCATCCGAGCAGAAGTCAAGGTCGTCCCGCGCGGCGCGTGGCGAGTCCGCGTCGCTGAAAGGCGAACCCGCGGCCGCGTCGTCAGGCACCCGCACGACCCTGGATCGATGCCAGAAACCGAAACCGACCTGCAGGTGCCAACATGAGCAGCATGACCATGAACGGTCAGCTTCCGGATCCTCGCCTGAGGAAGGTCTACCGCCTGGAGGTGACCCTCGGTGAGCCACTGGATCTCGGTGACGTCGCGCAGGGCCACCGGCGGATCGTGCCCCAGACCGGCGGCATGTTCACCGGTCCGGAGATCAGCGGCAAGCTGCTGCCGGGCGCCAGCGCAGACTGGCAGATCGTTTTGCCGGATGGCACTTCATTTGCGGACATCCGCTACACGCTGCAAACCGACGGCGGCGATCTGCTCTACGTCCAGTCGCGGGGAGTCCGCCACGGCAGCGCCGAGGTGCTCGCCCGGCTCGGGCGCGGAGAGGACGTCGACGCGAGCGAGTACACCTTCCGCACCGCTACCCAGATCGAGACGGCGGCCCCCCAGCTCGACTGGCTGAACAAAGGCGTGTTCATCAGCGTCGGCGGCCGCCGGCCCACAGGCGTGATCTACGAGACCTACATCGTCGAGTGATCCCGCCGTCTGAGCACGACGAGGAGAAGGTCGCGATCGTCACCGGCGCCTCGCAGGGCATCGGCGCAGGTCTCGCGAGGGCTTACCGTGAGCGCGGGTATGCGGTGATCGCTGCTGCTCGATCGATCGGGACTTCGGAGGACCCCGGCGTCGTGACCGTCGAGGGCGACATCGCCGACCCTGACACGGCGCAGCGCATCGTTGAGGCGGCGGTCGAGCACTTCGGCCGGATAGACACCCTCATCAACAACGCAGGGATCTACATCGGCAAGCCCTTCACGGACTACACCCTCGAGGACTTCAACGCCCTGATCGCCGTCAACGTCGCTGGCTTCTTTCACATGACGACGCGCGCGATCAAACAGATGCTCGACCAGGGCCGTGGGCACGTGGTCAATGTCTCAACGTCACTCGTCGAGCAGCCGGACAGCAGCAGACCAGCCGCGCTGCAAACGCTGACCAAGGGCGGCCTGGTCGCGGTCACCCGGTCGCTCGCGATCGAGTACGCCTCACGCGGTCTACGGATAAACGCCGTTTCCCTCGGCGTCATCAAAACGCCGCTGCACGACGAGAGCTCCTACGCGGGGATGGGCGCGTTGCACCCCATCGGCCGAGTCGGCGAGATCGAGGATGTGGTGGGTGGAGTCCTCTATCTCGAGTCGGCGCCTTTCGTGACCGGCGAGGTCTTGCACATCGACGGCGGCCAAAGCGCAGGACACTGACATGGAGCCATTTCAACAACGGAGGTCACTATGAGCAACATCAATGAGGAGATCGTCTTGGCTCATTTCATCGTTTCAGATGATGTAGAGCGTTCCCGCCGCTTCTACACCGACGTGCTCGGCGGCAGGGTGGCCTTCTCCGGCCCCGGAGGGCTGACCTATGTCGCACTATCCAACAGCTGGATCATCATCAATGGCGGCGGAGGCCCGACCGACGACAAGCCGGCGGTCACTCTGGAGACGCCACGCGACCCCGACCGGGTCAGCAGTTTCCTCAATATCCGGGTCAAGGACATCGAGGCCGTGTACGCCGAATGGAGTGCTCGGGGTGCTCAATTCCTGACGCCGCCGAAGCAGCACCAGTACGAGATCCGTTGCTACATCCGCGATCCCGACGGTCATCTGATCGAGGTGGGGCAAACCACCGACCCAGAGGGAGACTGGACCCCCCCTCAGTGGCTGCTCGAGTACGGCCGCCGAGGAGTC
Source organism: uncultured Solirubrobacterales bacterium (assembly GCA_963736555.1). GTDB lineage: Bacteria > Actinomycetota > Thermoleophilia > Solirubrobacterales > Solirubrobacteraceae > Palsa-744. The sequence goes on along the minus strand of CAVTPC010000008.1, from coordinate 30,594 downwards.
ATGACGACCGCGGTCATCGGCACCGGGACGCTCGGATCGGTCATCGCCGCCTGCTGGCCTCAGGCGGCGAGACCCTGCGGCTCTCGAGCGCCGACAATCGGTCGGCACGAATGCTGGCTGCAGAGATCGGTCCAGCTGCGGTCGTCGCCGGCGACAACCGCGACGCGTTGCAGGGCGCCGATGCCGTCGTCCTCGCGCTACGGTTTACCGCGCTGAAGGGCGTCATAGACGAGATCGCCGACCGGCTGACTCGACAAGCTCGTGGTCGTTCCGAGCAACCCGCTCGGCATCGACGCACAAGGTAACGTCTCACGTCTGCTGCCGAAAGGGCAAGCCTCTGGCGAGGTTGTAGCCGGGTGGTTGCCGGCGGGGGCGCGCTTGGCGATGGCGTTTGGAACCCTGTCGGCCGATATCTTCGAGTCCTCGAGCAAGCGATCACCGGAGCCGGCGGTCCTCTTCTACGTGACCGACGACGACCGTGCCGGCGAGGAAGTCGAGCGGTTGATCCGAACAGCCGGCTTCGAGCCGGTGAAGGCCGGCGGGCTCGAACAGTCGGGTCGACTCGAGGTGGGCGGCGACCTTCACGACCTCGTAGTCGGCCCTACAGAGGCACGGTCATGACCGGTGGCCTGATCGCTCCGCGGCCCTGGCCGGAGGCACCTCTTCGGTCGGGCCCTCGCCCGGATGGACTTGACGACGCTGACCATCGCTCATCGCTTCACTCCCACCTCAGTCCCCTCGGTGTAGCGAATCGCCTCTCCTTCGACTGGACTCACCAGGAACTGCTCGCGCTCGCCGCGATCCCAGGCCTCGCGCAGCCCTGGTGCGCCCAGATCGAAGTCGGGGCGCAGGTTGCGCATGACCTCGCGCAAGTCGCGGTGCAGCTCTTCGACCGTCGGGCGCCCCCAGTACCAGTAGCCGTTGTAGATCGCGGAGATCTCGAGCCCAGGGGCGAGCACGAACGTGTGCGGGACCATCGGGTCGTGGACGGGGTCCGTGTACTCGACGATGTCGAGATCGTTCCGCACCGTTCGCTGCGGGTCAGAGAGGAACGGGAACTGCGCGCCGACGCTATCGCGGAACTCATTGATCTCGAGCTGGTTGTCCGTCGAGATCAGGGCCACGCGCGTATACCCGACCCGGAAGTCGAGGTATGCATCGACCAGATAGTGGAGGAAACGGTGCTCCTTCGGATCAAACCCGCCGCGTGAGAGGTGGAGCACCATCGGGTTCGAGCCCTGCAGGTCCGACAGACGGCGCACGACGCCGTCCTGATCGGGCAGTTCATAGTCGGGAAGGCGTGCCCCGACCTCGATGTCGCCGCGCATAATGGGCCTCCAATCGAATTCAGCTGAACTTCGTCACGGGCCGCTCCCGCAGGATATGACCGCGAAGCGCCCGCTGGCCATCGGCCCCCAAGTACCGCCGCGGGGCTGACGGAGGCCTTAAGAGTATCCCGGCGTTCGCGCGCTGCTCGCCGTGGAGGAGCACCACGACCCGGTAGGACGAGAAGCTCGTGTGTGAGCCGATCCGATTAATGAGGGCGGGACCGTCGGATCACATGTGGTGGCCTATAGTTGTGCCGTGGAACGAGATGGATTCCCCGCTCATCGCGGTATCGGCGGTAGACCCCGTCCGTAAGCGGGGCATGAGTCCCAACCAGTGGAGGTGGCAGATGGCCGAACCCGGACCGCCGGCAGAGGGAATTGTGCTGACCCACTTCATCGTCTCGGACGATGTTGAGCGCTCTCGGCGCTTCTACACCGACGTGCTCGGCGGCACGTTGGAACGCTCCGGAGAACCGACCAACGTCGCGCTCGCCAACAGCTGGATCGTCATCAATGCGGGCGGAGGCCCGACCGACGACAAGCCGGCGGTCACTCTGGAGACGCCACGCGAGCCCGACCGGGTCAGCAGTTTCCTCAATATCCGGGTCAAAGACATCGAGGCCGTGTACGCCGAATGGAGCGCTCGGGGCGCCCAATTCCTGACGCCGCCGAAGCAGCACCAGTACGAGATCCGTTGCTACATCCGCGATCCCGACGGTCATCTGATCGAGGTCGGGCAAACCACGGACCCAGAGGGAGACTGGACCCCCCCTCAGTGGCTGAGTACGGCCGCCGAGGAGTCCGAGTGAATGCCGAGATCGGTCATGACCACCGCGGTCATCGGCACTGGAGGGATTGGATCGGTCATCGCACGCCTGCTGGCCTCAGGCGGCGAGACCCTGCGGCTCTCGAGCGCCCACAGTGAGTCGGCACGAACGCTGGCTGCAGAGATCGGTCCAGCTGTAGCCAGGTCGAATCAGAGCGTCAGTACGCACGCCCATCACAACTAAGCAATCAGCACGTTTTCTCTCGCGGCAAAGCGGACGTCGACTCCGATCAGCGGCTCGCTCGGCACCAACCGATCTCCTGTTCGAGCATTACGTGCCCGTCGGCGTTGCCGCCGCGGCGTAGCGTCGACGGTCGGACGGCGCCTTCCGGCGGCCTCCAGCCGGAAGCGTCGCCCCGTCGGGCTGCATGCCTTCGGGCTGCCATCGGGCGATCAGAACGCCCGTCTTGCGACGCTGTTTGGTACCCACGAGTGGTACCCACGGACTTCTGCGTCTACGAACGCCCCATCCAAATCTCTCAGAAACCTGCCATATGCAGGCGATTCCGAAAATGGGCCGTGCAGGAATCGAACCTGCAACCTTGGGCTTAAGAGGCCCCTGCTCTGCCGGTTGAGCTAACGGCCCGTGAGGGCGCCGGCGGAACGATGCGGCCGGCTTCAAGGCTCGATTCTAGCCGAGCGGGCGCGCCGCCCGCTGCGCGGAAGGCCCGACTCGTTGCAGGCGCTTGCACAGACCGTCGTTATGCATCTGCATGCTGCGCCGGATCCGTCGATACACCACCTCTAGAACACCACCGTGCGGCGGCCGTCCACGATCACGCGGTCGTCCAGGTGCAGGGCGACGGCGCGGGCGAGCACGAGGCGCTCGATGTCGCGGCCGACGCGCTCGAGGTCCTCGGCGCTCTGGCGATGGTCGACGCGCACGACGTCCTGGTCGATGATCGGGCCGTCGTCGAGCTCCGCGGTCACGTAGTGGGCGGTCGCGCCGATCAGCTTGACGCCGCGCTCGTGTGCGCGCCGGTAGGGATCGGCGCCGGCGAACGCCGGCAGGAACGAGTGGTGGATGTTGATCGCCGGCATCGCCCACGCGCTCCAGGAACTCGCCGCTGAGGATCTGCATGTAGCGCGCGAGCACCAGCAGGTCGGCCTGGCCCCGCAGCAGCTCGAGCATCGCCGCCTCGGCCTGCGGCTTGCCGTCCCGTCCGGCTCACGGGCACGTGGTGGAAGGGCGACGCCGGCGGCCTCGGTCTCGCGTCGCAGGTCATCGTGGTTGGAGATCACCGCGACCACGTCCGCGTCGAGCTCGCCCCGGCGCCAGCGCCACAGCAGATCGACCAGGCAGTGGTCGTGGCGCGAGACGAGGATCGCGATCCGCCGGCGCTCGCCCCAGTAGCGGATCTCCCAGTCCATCTCAAACCGGTCGCGCGACCTCGGCTGCGAAGCGCTCCTCGAAGGCTTGGACTCGACCCGCTGGCGGCCAGCTCCGCTCGCAGGAACAGCTCGGTGCGCATGAAGAAGCGCCCGCCGGTCGGATCGGAGGAGTACTGGTGGGAGGAGACGATGTTCGCGCCCTGCTCGAACAGGAAGCCCGATACCGCCGCGACGATCCCGGGCCGGTCGGCGCAGCCGATCAGCAGCCGCGCGGTGTAGCGCTGCCGCGCCATCCGGGCGACCGTGCGATCCTGTCGCTGGTCGAGCCGCTCGAGCCTGCCTCCGAGCCGACTCTGATCGGCGTAGGTCTTACCGACCGGCCGTGACGGTGCCGCTGGCGCCGTCGACATGCCCGCCGGAGCCGCGCCGTCGAGCCGGTCGTAGACCGTCGCCGTGAGGCCGTTTGCCCGTGGTGTGACGTACTGTCCGGTCGAGCGTGTTCGGTCGCCGTTCGGGTTCTTCTTGAGTTTCGGCGAGCTCGGTCTTCAGCTGCTTGCGCTGCGCGGACGGCGCGAGCGCGACCGCCTTTTCGGAGGCGAGGTCGCCGATGCGTGTGTTGTGGGCCTTGTAGGCGTACTCGGCCAGCGCCGCGTACAGCGACGCGCTTGTCGGGCTTGGCGGCGACCACGATCTGCAGCACCTTGACCGCTTCGGCGGGCTCGTTGAGGCCTTCTTCGCCGAACACCCGCACCATCTCCTGCGCGAGTTCGACGTTCGGCTTCGGCGGGTTCAGCGCGAGGTAGCTGTTCCACGACTGCGCGATCTGCGCGAACAGTTCTTTGCCCTTGCTCGTCAGCTTGCCGTCGGCGACAGTACGCTTCGCCGCCCGCTTCGTGCAGCCGGGCGAGCGTCAGCTGTTCCCACGCGTTCACGTCGCTCGGCTGCTGCTCGGTGAGCTTCTTGTACTTCTTGATCTGCGCTGGGAAGCTGGCGCCGCTGGAGCCTTCGTTGCTGGTCAGCGAGCTCAGCAGCCCGCCGCCGCCGAAGCCGCCGCCGACGCCGAAGCCGACGAGGCCGACGCCGATCAGCAGCGCCAGGCCGACGTAGATCACCTGGACCGTGCGGCGACGGCCGCGGCCGCGGAGGTCGAACAGCATCAGCTGAAGCTCTCGGTCGACGTGGTCGATGATCTGCTGCACGCTTGGCTCCGTCGCTCCTGGGCGGGCGGACGCCGGTCCGGCGGCGGTCCGGCATCCGGCGGGTTCCGTCGCTGCGCGTCTGCGCTCGCGGCGCTCAACGAGCGACGCGAGCAGGATACTCGCCTCATAGAGCACGTACAGCGGGACGGTCTCCAGCAGCAGCGTGATCGCGTCGCCGGGCAGGAACGCGGCGACCGCCGCGCAGGCCACGATCGCATAGCGGCGGTTCGTGCGCAGCTGCCGCGGCGTGACGAGCCCGGCGCGGGTGGCGCCCAGGATCGCCACCGGCACCTGGAACACGCAGCCCCATCGCCAGCAGCACGGTCGCGGCGAACTTGTAGTACTGGCCGGCCTGCACGAGCACGTTGAACTCGCCGCTGTTGAAGTTCACGAAGAAGCGCACCGCGGCGGGCAGCACGACGAAGTAGCCGAACAGCACGCCGATCACGAACAGGAACGGGACCGCGATCAGCAGCGGCGCGCAGCGCGTCTCTCGCTCGGGCTCAGCGCGGGCAGCACGAAGCCGTAGAGCTCGAACAGGATCACCGGCAGCGAGATGATCAGCGCGAAGACAGAAGACGACCGTGATCGTGGTCGTGAACGGCTCGCCGACGCCGAGCGTGACCGGCTTGTCGCCCTGGGTGCCGCGGCGATCTTGGCCGACGTCGGCCTGCAGCGAGGCGATCAGCGGCGGCAGCTGCGCGCGCGCCGCGGCCGGCAGGCCGCTGCCGGGCGCGCTGAGCAGCGCCGCGATCGCCGCTCGTCTCGCGTGCGACCTTGAGCACCGCCTGCTGGGCCGCGGCCGCCTGGCCGAGCGGGCCCTCGCCCCTTGCGACCTGCTTGTGGGTCTGCGTTCCAGCGGGCTTGTTGATGAGGTGCAGCAGCGCGTGGTTCTGCCACAGGCAGACGCCGAACGCGACCGCCAGCACGACGCGCTGACGATCAGGCGCGTGCGCAGCTCTTCGAGATGGTCCACGAGGCTGAGTCGATCCTCGTGGCCGATCGTGCGAATCGCGGTGGCCATGGCCCTAGTGAACCTAGCACCGCTCTCTGCGGATGCACCGCGACCGCTGGACTGTACGACAGGCCCTTTGCCGCGACCTCCGAGGACCGCCTCTCGCCGAGCACGGCGGCAGGGGCTAAGGCAAACGGCGTGAGCGTCGATTACATCAGGGCAAGCCATGTCAGACACGCCCCACGTCCGTCACCACGTGCGCATGCCCGACGGCAAGCACGTCGAGGTCGTATATCGCGACCACCGGCGCGCGTCCGAGCAGACGCGCGCCGAGCCGCCTACGCAGCCGAACCGGCCGATGGGCACGTCTGGCCTACGCGACCGACGCCGCCTCATGCGCAGCCGAGCTGCGCACCGGATCCGCTGCACGTCTGCTTCCACTGCGCCGGCGAGCTCGTCTATCCGCTCGACTGGGCCGAGGAGGGCGCCGCGGCACTGGCGCATCGTGCTGCGCTGCCCCGAGTGCGAGTCGCGGCGCGAGGGCGTGTTCGAGCAGGCCGTCGTCGAGCGGCTCGACGATGAGCTCGACCGCGGCGCCGGCGCGCTGCTGAGCGACCTGCGGCGGATGACGCACGCGAACATGTCCGAGGAAGTCGAGTTCTTCGTGCGCGCGCTCGACGCCGACCTGATCGTGCCCAGCGACTTCTAGCGCCGGTCACCGGTAGCGCTCGACCACCGCGTCCGCCACCAGGTCGAGCAGCGACCGCGCCGCGATCGCGCGGCAGGCTCGCCGGCAGCGCCGCCTTGGCCTGCGCGACGAGCGCCAGCGCCCGCTCGCGCGCCTCGTCGAGCGCGCCCGTGGCGGCGATCCGCTCGCACAGCGCCTCCGCCTGCTCGGGGCCGCTCAGCGAGGCGAGGTCGAGCTCGGCCAGCTCGGCGTCGCGCTCGCGCGCGAGGATGAACGGCAGCGTGACGGTGCCGTCGAGCAGGTCCGTGCCGCGCGACTTGCCGGTGCGCTCGACCGGGCCGGACACGTCGAGCACGTCGTCGAGCATCTGAAACGCCAGGCCGATGCGCCGCGCGAACGCGCCGAGCGCGTCGGCCAGCGCCTGCGAGCCTTCGGCGGCCGACGAGCGCGCCCAGGCGGCAGGCGGCCTCGAACAGCGCCGCGGTCTTCAGCTCGCAGCGGCGCAGGTAGCGCTCGACCGGCGACGTGCGCGGCGTAGGCGTCCTCGCGCTGCAGCAGCTCGCCTGCGGCGAGCGCCGAGCTGGCGTCCGACAGAGCGCGCAGCTGGGCCGCGTCGCCGTTGCGCGCGAGCTCGGCGAAGGCGCGCGAGAACAGCAGGTCGCCGGTCGCGACCGCCAGCTTGCGCCCGGCGGCCGCGGCGACCGTGGGGTGCCCGCGGCGCAGCTGGGCGCCGTCGATCACGTCGTCGTGCACGAGCGTCGCCGAGTGCACCAGCTCGACCGCCACGGCCGCGCGCACCAGGCGCGCTCTCCTCGCCGTCGGTGGTCTCCGGCGGGCCGCCGCGCCGACTCGGCGGCGAGCACGACCAGCAGCGGGCGCAGGCGCTTGCCCCCCGCCATGACCGTCGCGGTGGCGTGCGAGGCGAGCGGCGCGCCGGCCTCGGCGGTGACCCGCTCGAGGTGCAGCTCGGTGCGCGCCATGCGCTCGCGCAGCGCGCTCGCCGCCGCGGCGCATGATCGCCTCGAGCCCGTCCACGTCCGTCGGCAGTGGCGCTGCTCGCTGGCTTACCCGCCGTTCCTCCGCGCCCGTCACCTGCTCATCATGGCGCCGCTCGCGGCGCGACCGTGCCGGCGTGGATCGCGACGATGCCGCCCGCCGTCAGCAGGTAGCCGATGTCGCCCAGCCCCGCGCGCTCCATCTCGGCGGCCAGCGCGGCCGGCGCCGGGAAAGCGCTTGACCGAGTTGGGCAGGTAGGTGTAGGCGTCGGCGATCGTCCCGCCGGCGGCCGAGCCCCGTAGCGCGCGCGACCAGCGCGGCGATCGCTCCGGTCAGCCGGCCGAGCGCGGGCACGAGCCGGTCGAACCACAGCGGTAGAAGAGCGACAGCGGCGGCCGCGTGGGCGTCGTGATCTCGAGCACCACCACCCGGCCGCCGGGGCGCACGACGCGCGCCATCTCGGCCAGACCGCGCGCCGAGGTCGGAGAAGTTGCGCGCGCCGAAGCCGACCGTGGCGGCGTCGAAGGAGTCGTCGGCGTAGGGCAGCTGCAGCGCGTCGCCCCACTCGAAGCGCGGCTGCACGCCGCGCGGTCGAGCGCTCGGCCTTCGCGCGCGCGCGCGCGAGCATCGCCTCGGAGAAGTCGCTGCCGACCACCTCGCCGCCCGGCGCCACGCGCGCGCGAGCTCGAGCGCCAGATCGCCGGTGCCGGTCGCGACGTCGAGCACGCGGCTGCCCGGGCCGACACGTGCGCGAGCTCGGCGGCGCGCGCGCGCCAGCGGTGGTGCAGGCCGGCCGTCATCGCCGTGTTCATCAGGTCGTAGACGCCCGCGATGCGGTCGAACATCGCCCGCACCTGCTCGGCCTCCAGCACCCCGGGCGGACGCATGCGCCGAGCGCCGTTTACTGCGGACCCGTTTGCGCTGCTGGTCGGCTACCGGCGCTGACTCGGCGCGCTCGGCGGGCATGACGCGAGGCTACTTCAGCTGCGACGAGGAAGTCGACGACCGCCTTGAACTTCTTCGGCGGCAGGTTCTTGAACGACGGCATCGGCGCGGTCGGGTTCACGAGCGTGCGCGCGATCCCCTGGCGCGGCATGCGCGAGGCGATGTGCGTCAGGTTCGGGCCCGGGCCCGTCGTTGCCGTTGTCGCCGATCTTGTGGCAGGCCAGGCAGCCCGACTGGGCGACCACCAGCTTGCCTGCTTCGTATTCGGCGAGCGTCGTGCCGCCGGCCTGCTAGCGACCGGCTGCGGGCGTGGCCATTTCGATCGCCGTCGGCGAGCCGGCGTTGGCGCCCTGGTAGGTGAGGAAGGCCATCGCGCCGATCACGAAGATGCCGCCGTCAGCGTCGCGATCGGCCGGCGCTCGGGCCGGCGCTCGGGGCCGCGATCGTAGAACGGCAGCAGGAACAGCAGGATCATGCCGATCGTCGGGCACGCCGATCGTCGCCAGCGGCACGAGGCTCGGCGGCTTGATCACGCGCAGGACCTCGAACAGGAAGAAGAAGTACCACTCCGGGCGCGGCACGTAGGTCGTCGTCGTCGGGTTGGCCTTGGAGCCGAGCTCGGCGCCGAGCACGAGCGACATCGTGATGATGCACCGCCATCACCACGCACGCCATCGCGGCGTCCTTGGCGACCGCGTAGGGGAAGAACGGCTTGCCCTGCGCCTTCAGGATCGCCGTACTCGCGGAGGTACTCCTCCTTCTCGCGCTGGTTCATCGCGCCTGACACTCTCGGCCTCGCGCAGCTCGGGGTTGCTTCTCGGCTTTCAGCCACGGCGGCGCGGTCGTGCCGAGCTTGGCGACCAGGTACAGGTGCGCGCCGATCAGCGCGGCGATCAGACCCGGGCACGAGCAGCATGTGGATCGCATAGAAGCGCGACAGCGTCGTCGCCCCGAATTCGGGGCCGCCGCGCAGGAAGTCGCTCAGGTAGGGGCCGATCAGCGGGCCGGTGCCGTTGATGTTCACGCCGACGATCGTCGCCCAGTAGGCGCGCTGGTCGAACGGCAGCAGGTAGCCGGTGAACGACATCACCATCGTCAGGATCAGCAGCACGACGCCGATCACCCAGTTGAGCTCGCGCGGGTACTTGTAGGCGCCGAAGAAGAACGTGCGGCCCATGTGCAGGAACACGAGGATCACCATCACGCTCGAGCCCCACTTGTGCATGCCGCGCACGAACTGGCCGAGGAACACGTCGTTGGTCACGTAGCGGATCGATTCGTAGGCGCCGCCGGAGGGGTCGGGCCGGTAGTACATCGCCAGGAACACGCCCGTGACGGCCTGGGAGAGGAACGCGAACATCGTCGCCGAGCCGAGCGTGTAGAACCAGTTGGTGCCCTTGGGCACCTTGCGGAACATCAGCCAGCGCGCGGCCGCCGCTCAGCGAGGTGCGCTCGTCGACCCAGTCGACGACGCGTGATGCCGGCCTCGGCGGCGTGCTCGAGCGGGTCCGCCTTGCCGTTGCCCTCGCCCGGGCGCGGCGGCGGCGCCTGCAGCGGCCGAGGGCAGTGGCGGGGCTGGGCAGCTTGGGCATGCGTGCGGTCTGCGGTCCTAGAGTTTCTGCGCGCCCGGGCGCGACGGATACAGGTACTGGCCGATGCCGTCGAGCGGCTCGCCGGGGTCGCGCGGGGAGAAGCGTCGCAGCTCGCTGTTGACGGAGAAGCGCGGGCCGAGTTCGACTTCGCCGGCCTTCACGCGCGTGTAGAAGCGGTCCAGCGGACGCACCGGCGGGCCGCCGACGCGGCGGCCCGAGCAGGTCGTAGACGCCGCCGTGGCACGGGCAGATGAAGCGCTCGGCGGCGTCGACCCAGCGCACCGGGCAGCCGAGGTGCGCGCAGCGGCTGGAGATCGCGATGTAGGGCGTGTCGCGGTCGTAGGGGTCGGTGTCGATCGCGGGGTTGAGCTTGCGCACGTACGCGGTCGACTTGCCGGCCTCGCCGATGCTCGGGGTTCAGCGTGATGACCACCGGGATGTAGTTGTTGTCGGTGAACTTGTCCTCCGGCGCCGACGGTTTCCCAGCGATGCGGGCGTGCTTTTGAAGATCGGGCCGATCGCGAAGCCGAGCGCGGGCAGCGTGAAGGACGCGGCGGCGATCGCGCCCGGCGGCGTGGCCGCCCCGGTCATGAAGCGCCGGCGCGTGACCGTCTCGCCCTCGAAGGCCCCGGGATCCTGCGGTCGAGCGTGTACTTGGACTTGTGCTTTTCGTGCTTGTCGGACACCGACGCCGAACAATATCGAGGCGCGATTCAGGGCGACGCCGAGAGCCCTGCAGCGCTTGTGCGCATCGCCTCGATCGCCTCGGGCGCCGCCGCGAAGGCGAGCTCCTTGGCGCGCGCTGTGGGCCGCGCTGGATCCCCAGCCGACGGCGCGCGCGCCCGCCTCCCAGACGGCCTCGGCCAGCGCCTGCTCGCCGGCGCCTGCGCGAGCGCGCTGAGCGTGATCGTGTCGGCGAGCTCGGCCACGGCCTCGGTGTCGCCGAGCGCGACCAGCCGCGCGAGCCCGATCGCATACAGCCGGTCGCCGGCGAGCAGGCCGAGATCGGCCTCCGGCGGGCGCACGACGCGCGGCGCGCCGTAGTGCAGCAGATAGCCCTCGTAGATCGCCTCGACCAGCAGCTCGTACTCCTCGCGCTGCCCTCGCGCGCGCGGGCCCTGGGCAGCCGATCTGCGCGCAGGGCGTCGTCGCCCGCCGCTCGCGCTCGGTTGCGGCCGCCGCCGCACGAGCGTCGCCATCAGCCCGCCCTGCTCGCGCAGCAGCCCGCCAGCCGCCAGGCGCGCTCGAGCGCTCATCGCGAATCGCTCATCGAGCGCCGTCGCGGTCGCGGCGCGGCTCATCCGGTCGCAGGCTCGCCGAACGCCGCGGCGGCGGCCTGCGAGCGTGCGGCTCGATCTGCTCGGGCGTGTGGGCCAGCGAGGGAAACCACGCCTCGAACTGCGACGGCGGCGGGTAGACGCCGCGCGCGAGCAGCTCGCGGCACCAGGCGGCGTACGCGTCGAGATCGCACGCCGCGCGTCGGCGAAGTCGCTCACCGGGCGCTCGCTGAAGAACACCGTCAGCAGCCCCGGCGCGCTCACGACCTGCACCGGGTAGCCGCGCCCCGGCGGCCGCCTCGCGCAGGCCATCCGCCAGCCGCTCGGTGATCGCCGCCAGGCGCACGTAGGCGCGGCTCGTCGAGCAGCTCGAGCGTCGCCAGCCCGGCGGCCACCGCGAGCGGGTTGCCCGACAGCGTGCCCGCCTGGTAGACCTCGCCCGCGGGCGCGAGCATGCCCATCAGCTCGGCCCTGCCGCCGACCGCGGCGGCGGGCAGGCCGCCGCCGATGACCTTGCCCAGGATCGTCAGGTCGGCGGTCACGCCCGTCAGCTCCTGCGCGCCGCCGCGGGCGACGCGAAAGCCGGTGATCACCTCGTCGAGCACGAGCAGCGCGCCGGTCGCGTCGGCGCGCTCGCGCAGCAGCTCCAGAAAGCCCGCCTGCGGGCGGGACGAGGCCCATGTTGGCCGGCAGCGGCTCGGCGATGATCGCCGCGAGCTCGTGAGCCTCGGTCGGCGGCGATCAGCGCCTCGCGGGTCGTTCCAGGGCACCACCACCGTCTGGCGGCCGCTGCCGGCGGGCACGCCGGGGCTGGCGGGCAGCGCCTGGGTCGCCAGACCCGAGCCCGCCTGGGCGAGCAGGCCGTCGACGTGGCCGTGGTAGGCGCCCGCGAACTTGAGCACCCGCTCGCGGCCGGTGGCGGCGCGGGCGAGGCGCATCGCGGTCATCGTCGCCTCGGTCCCCGAGGAGGTCATGCGCAGCATCTCCACGCCGTCCATCCGCCGCGCGACCTCGCCCGCGAGCTCGACCTCGCCCGGCGTCGGGCGCGCCGAAGCTCGTGCCCCGCGCCGCCGCCTCGACGATCGCGCCGAGCACGTCCGGGTGGGCGTGGCCGTGGATCAGCGGGCCCCACGAGCAGACGTAGTCGACGTAGCGGTTGCCGTCGACGTCGACCAGCTCGGCGCCCTCGCCGCGCGCGATGAAGACGGGTCGCGCCCGATCGCCCGCATCGCGCGCACGGGCGAGTTGACGCCGCCGGGCATCACCTCCAGCGCGCGCCGGTAGAGCGCCGACGTGTCGGAGTGCTGGCATCGGTCAGCGACGGGATCAGCTGCTCAGCCACCTGTGCTGAGTCCAGTCAGCGCCGATGGTACGAGCTCGACGCGCGGTAGGTGCACGACGTCGGATCGGCCAGCACATAGCTGGCGACGGCGGGTGCAGGCGCTGCCGATGAAGGTCGCGTGCTCAATCGGAGGCGCTGGGACAGCTCGCTCAGACGCCGGCGTGCTCGCGCTCCCAGGCCTTGAACTCCTCGGTGAAGTAGAGCAGGCGGATCTTCTTGAACTCGGTCGAGGAGTAGAGCGTCGCGCGCTCGCGAGATCCCGGTCTGCTCGGCGATCGCGTCGAGCACCGCGTCGCACTCCTCCTTGGAGCGGCCGTGCGCCATCGTGAACACCGAGTACGGCCAGTCCTCGTAGGTGGGGCGCTGGTAGCAGTGGGAGATGCCGCGGACCGCGGCCATCCGCCGGCCGATCTCGAGGATCTGCTCGTCGGGCACCTGCCACACGCCCATGCCGTTGGCGGAGAAGCCGGCGCGGCGGTGATACAGGATCGCCGCCACGCGGCGCAGCAGCCCGCGCTCCTGCATGCCCTGCAGGTGCTCGAGCAGCCGCTCCTGCGACATCCCCAGCGTCGGCCGCGGCGCCGGCGATAGGTTCGGCAGACGACCGGCATGTCGCCCTGCAGCGCGCGGATCACGGCGATGTCGAGCTCGTCGTAGGGCTGGCGCTCGAGCTCGATCGGCTCCTTCGCCTCGGCGGCGCTCGCGAGCGCCTCGGTGTCGCCCTCCATCTCGAGGTCCATGCGGATCTTGAACAGCTTCAGCGTCGGCAGCTGGCGCACCGACTCGGCGCCGGCCTCGCGCGCGAGCACCTCCAGCGTGCCCTCCAGGCCGAGCTGCGAGTCGGGCTCGGTGGCGATCGTGAACCACAGGTTGAAGTCGTGGTTGCGCAGGTAGTTGTGCGAGACGCCCGGGTGCGCGTTGATCACCTGCGCGGCGCGGTGCGGGTGCTCGGGGTCGACCTTGGCCGCGACCAGCATCGAGGAGTAGCCGAGCGCGCGCGTGTCGAAGATCGGCGTGACCTGACGGATGATGCGCTTGTCGAGCAGGCGCTGCACGCGCGCCATCACCTCCTGCTCGGTGACGCCTGCCCAGCTCGGCCACGTGCGCGTACGGGCGCGGCGGCGATCGGGAAGGAGCCCTGCATCAGGTTCAGCAGCCTGCGGTCGATGTCGTCGAGCGGGATCGCGGCGCCGTCCTTGCGGCTGCGCAGCTTGGGGATCGCGGCGCCCGCGCGCTCGATGCGTCGAGTCTCTCGTCAGGTCCGCTCGGCCAGCCATCGGGCGGCGTCCTTTGCGTGGTAGGAGATGATCATGTCAGCGCCCGCGCGGCGCAGCGAGGTGAGGATCTCGAGCACCGCGGCGCGCTCGTCGAGGTAGCCGGCGGCGGCGGCGGCCTTGACCATCGCGTACTCGCCGCTGACGTTGTAGGCGGCCACCGGCAGGCGCGTCGCGCGCTTGACCGCGCGGATCAGGTCGCCGTAGGCGAGCGCGGGCTTGACCATCACCATGTCCGCGCCCTCCTGCACGTCGAGCAGCGCCTCGCGCACCGCCTCGCGGCCGTTGGCCGGATCCATCTGGTAGGCGCGGCGGTCGCCGAACGCCGGCGCCGAGCCGGCCGCCTCGCGGAACGGGCCGTAGAAGGCGGAGGCGAACTTGGCGGAGTAGGCGAGGATCGGCGTGTCGGTGAAGCCCTCGGCGTCGAGTGCGCCGCGAATCGCGCCCACGCGGCCGTCCATCATGTCCGAGGGCGCCACGAGGTCGGCGCCGGCGCGCGCGTGGCTGACGGCGACGCGCGCCAGCAGCTCGACCGTCGCGTCGTTGTCGATGATGGGTGGCCCGCTGCCGGGTGGGTGGGACTCCGTTCCGCAGCACGCCGCAGTGACCGTGGTCGGTGTACTCGCACAGGCACACGTCGGTGATCACGAGCAGGCCGTCGGGCAGCGCCTGCTTGATCGCGCGCGTGGCCAGCTGCACGATGCCCTCCTCGTCCCAGGCGCCCGAGCCCTCCGCGTCCTTCTCGGCGGGCACGCCGAACAGCAGCACCGCCCCGATCCCGAGCTCGGCGGCCTCGCGGGCATCGGTCAAGCGCCGCGGAGATCGACAGCCGGTCGAGTCCCGGCATCGCTTCGATCGGCTCATGCGAGCGGAGCATCTGCCTCAGAGACGAACAGCGGCAACACGAGTTGTCCGGCGCGCAGCTCGGTCTCGCGCACCAGCCCGCGCAGGCCGGCGGTAGCGCGCAGTCTGCGCATGCGCGTCTCGGGAAAGGCCATCGCTTCCAGGATACCGCCTGCTCAGTCGCAGCCGTCGCAACCCCGACAGCGCGCGGAGCCGCGCGCCGAACACGGCGGTCGATCCGAACAAATCGCAGCGCAGCACGGAGATGCCGAGCGCCAGGCGATGCTCCGTTGACCGCGGCATCGAGCGCCTGCAGGGCAGCCTTGAACGGGAACACGAACGAGATCGCCGCGATCGCGTCGTACAGTCCGCCGCGAGACCGCGCCCGCCGGGACGAGTGCGAGGAACGCGAGCGGGAGCGACAGCAAGAACGCGAGCAGTGAGGCGGCGCGCACCTCGCGCGCGAGCGCGCCGATCGCGACGCCCAGCGCGCCGAACGCGACAGCGCCACATGCCAGCGCGATCACCCACAGTCCGATGCGCGACCAGTCGAGGTGCACGAACACGCCGATGCCGGCGAGCATCGCCAAGGCGAGCACAAACGCGCAGACGGCGGCGAGCAGCAGCTTCTCGGCCAGCAGCGCTCCGCGTGTGACCAGACCGCGGGCCAGCCGCGCGAGCGTGTGCTCCTCGCGCTCGAGCGCCACGCCGCCGGCGGCCAGCAGCACGCATACGAACATCAGCGACACGCTCACCGCGACGACTACGGCGAACGTGTTCAACGGCGTGCGCCGGCCCTGGAGCAGCGCGCTGTGGACCTGGATCGGCTGGCCGATCGTGGAGAGCACGTTCTTGCTCAGACCGAGGTTCTGCGCGGCGAATTCGGCGAACCGCTCGATCCGTTCCAGCTGGGTGCGGTCGGCGCCGGGCGGCTGGCGCGCGATGATGCTGTGCAGCTCGGGCGGGATCTGGCCGAGGCCGATCAGGTTCGATGGCGCGCCGAGCACGCCGAGGTTGCCTCCGCTCAGCAGTACGCCGATCGCCTGCGCGGCGGCGTGCTGGATCTGTTCGGAGAAGCCGAGGTTCGCCTGCGCGAGCGCCGAGTTGAGCTGCGACTGCACGAGCGACTGCTCCAGCGCGTTGCCGTTGTAGAGCACTTCGATGCTGCCCTGGCTCACACCCGATGCAATCCGCGCGGCGATGTCGCGGGGGATCACGACAGCGGCCAGCACGTCGCCCGACTTGATCTCGTCGATCGCCTGCTCGCGCGAGGACACGTGCACGGGCTGAACCTGGCTGAATAGCTGATCGGCGTACTGGCTGACGGCGACGTGCTCGTTGCCGACCGCAATCGTTTGTCCGGGTGGTGTTTCGTCGACGATCGCCACGCGCGGCTTGCCGGGCGCGCGCGATATCGCCAACCCGATCAGCAGCGCGATCGCGATCGGGTAGACGACCAGCACACCGACCAGCAACCGCGAGCGGCGCAGGATCAGCAGGTCCTTGCCCAGCAACCACCTCACGCCCGCCACGCCCCTGTACACATGTCGACCCGGACCCGCGCCTTCATCCACGGGTCTATGGCGGGACGTCCCGCGGCCCATACCCACACCAGCGCCCCGGACGGCGTCGAGAACCCGCTCACGAGTGCCCCCGCTCACGCAGGAACGCCACGAACGCCGCCTCGAAGTCCCGCTCCCCGCCACCGTTTGCGGCGATCAGATCGGAGGGCGCACCGTCGAACAGCAGCTCGCCGTCGGCGAGCACGATCGCACGGGTGGCGTAACTGCGCACCTCACCGAGGTGGTGCGTGGAGAACAGCACGGCCGTCCCGCCGCGCGCGAGCTCGCCGACGAACTCCCACAGCCGCTGACGCTGACCGGGGTCGAGCGCCGACGTCGGCTCGTCCAGCGCGAGCGCCGGCGGGTCGCCGATCAACCCCAGCGCGACGTTCACGCGCTGGCGGTTGCCACCCGATAGCCGCTGCACGCGCTCATCCGCGCGCTCGCGCAGGCCCGTCTGCTCGAGCATCCGTGCGACCGCACCGTCGGGATCGGCGACACCCTCCAGGCGTGCGAACAGGCGCAGGTTCTCGGACACGGTCAGCTTCGAGTACACCGCTGACTGCTGCGGCGCCCAACCGATCGCTGCGACCCGCACCGGGGCCGGACACCGTCCCCGAGCTGGCGGTCTGGACTCCGGCGAGGATCGACAGCAGCGTCGTCTTGCCGGCGCCGTTGGGCCCGACGATCGCGACCAGCTCGCCGGCGGCAACGTCGAAGCTGACCTCGCGCAGCGCCACGCGCTCGCCGTAGCGCATGGTCAGATCGCGTGCGCTGAGCACCGGACTCACTGGGTTCATGTCACGAGTGATCGTGGGTGGGGACACACGGCCTCATGGGAGCCGGAGAGATCATGACCCGAGACGCACGGCGTGGCCATGGCCGAGACACGCGCAGGGCCTCACAGCAGTCCGCGTCCCGTGCGATCCCAGGGTTCGAGCTCGACGTGGCGGCTGAGGTAGACGACCGTCTCGCGCAGGACCGCCAGCATCGGCAGCGCGATCAGCGCACCGACGATACCGTGCAGTTGCAATCCGAGCAGCAGCGCGAAGATCACGAGCAGCGGATTGATCCGCAGCGTGTGTCCGAACACCTGCGGCGCGACGACGTGGCCCTCGAGCTGCTGCAGCCCGACGAACAGCAGCGCGACCCACAGCGCGACGATCGGGTCGGTGAACAGCGCCACGACCACGGGCGGGACGCGCGCCGAGGATCGGGCCGATGTAGGGGACGAGCTCCATCACGCCGTAGAACACGCCGAATGCGAGCGCGTACTTGCGCCCGTCGGGGAAGATGCCGATCAGCCCGAACACGTACAGCGCCAAGCCGGCGGAGGCACCCATCATCACGCTGAACAGCAGCTGGCCGCCGACGTAGCGGGAGACGGCGTGCTGGACGAGCGTCGGGTAGTCGTCGGCGGGCGTGCCGTCGCCGTCGGGCATCGCCCGGCGGATCAGTCTGCCGATGCGCTGGCCGTAGACGAGCATGTACACGCGACAGCACGAGCACGAGCACGAGGTCGAACACGGCGCTCGCGGCTTCGGTCAGCAGGCCGGCGCTGGAGGAGGCCAGTTTGCCGGCGCTCTTGGCGACTTTGTCCTGGATCGATCTGCAGCGCGGTTTTGCCCTGCTTGACGAGGTTCAGATGGATGCCGTGGTGTTCGAGTTCACGCTGGACCGTTGCAATCGTTTTGTTGGCTTCGGTCGGCGATGTGCGGCAGGTTGTCGGTGAACGTGCGCACCTGGGTGGCAATCGGATTGGCCAGCAGGAAGCCGATCCCGACCAGGGTCAGGAAGAATGCGACATACACGATCAGCACCGCCAGCCCGCGAGGGATACGAGGGCGCTGCACAAATGCGACGGCGGGGTTGAGGATCAGCGCGATGAGAGCGGCGATGACGAAAATCAACAACACTTTCCCCGCCGCTTTGGCGAGCGCCCACAACGCCAGCAGCGCGACCGGCAGCAGCACGAGCTGCACCCACCTGGGCACGACCGCACGCGGCGGCTGTGCTCGCGGCGGCGACTCCTGGGGAGTTCGGCGCCAGCTCGTGCTCGGGCTCGCTCGGGGCAACCGCAGGAGGACCTTCGACCGTCCCGCTCATCTGCACGCTCGCGCCGACATTGGCCAAGTATGGCTGAGCCTCAGGAGGTCACCAGGGGAGACGAGCCGTCCGCCGAGTCCCGGGCTCCGGAGGCTGCGGGCGGGTCCGGTGCCGGCGCGAGCGGGGCGAGCATCCTGTTCGTCGGGGACCTCGTCGGCTCGATCGGCCGGCGCACACTGCTGGAGTGCCTGCCGATCCTGCGCGAGCGCTTGCATCCGACGTTCGTTGTCGTCAACGCCGAGAACGTCGCGGGCGGTCTGGGGATCACGCCAAAGTCCGCCAGGACGCTGTTTGCGGGCGGCGTGGACGCGATCACGCTCGGAAATCACACGTATCACCGCCGTGAGATCTACCCGTATCTCGACTCCGAGCCGCGGATCCTGCGCCCGGTCAACTTCCTGCGTATCCAGCCCGGCCACGGAACGTGTGTGGTCGAGCGCGACGGGCTGCGCCTGGGTGTGGTCAACCTCAGCGGCAACCTGTATCTGCGCGCGGGCCGCAGCGCGTTCACGGAGATCGAGACGGCGCTGGGAGAGCTCGGCGACGTCGATCACATCCTCGTCGACATGCACGCCGAGGCGACCTCAGAGAAGGTCGCGCTGGGCTGGATGCTGGACGGTCGTGTGACCGCGGTCGTGGGCACACACACGCACATCCCGACCGCCGACGGTCGCGTGCTGCCGGGTGGGACCGCGTACATCACCGACGTCGGCATGACCGGGCCGCGCGGGGGCGTGATCGGAGTCAAGCGCGAGCAGGCGATCGAGTCGCTGGTTACACAGATGCCCGTGCGCTTTGAGACCTCCGAGGACGATCCATGGCTGATGGGCGTGTTCATCCGCTGCTCGGCCACGCCGCGCTCGGCAGCCGCAATCGAGCAGGTTCTGATGCCGCGTCCCCCGGCGCCGCCACGGGCCATTGCGTCGATGCCGGACCACTGACCCGGGTCTCGGGACGTGTATCGGGCTCGCCCGCACGGGCTGGGTGGGCGGGCGCCCAATAACGCGAGCATCACGAGCCCGAAGAACCAGGGGATGTACAGGTAGAACCAGTGTTCGATCCCGAGCTGGACGGCGATCAAGATCGCCGCGCATGCGGCCGCCAGGCCGATCACGTCAGGGCGGCGGGGGACCACGGCGAGCGCCAGGGCGAGCAGCACCGCGGCGGCCTCGACAACCGTCTCGGCGCCGTGCCAGCCGTACAGCCCCCACACCGAGAACGGCGAGCCGCGGTTGGCCTGGTATTCGAGCGTGCGCTCGTAGATCGTGCGCAGCGAATCGTGCGTCAGCGCGGGGATCGAGACGATCGCGACGGTGAGAACGAACGCGACGCAAAAAAGCGCGCAATGCGCGCGGACGTCGCCGGACTGGCCCTCGCGCAGGCCATGTGTGGCCAGCAGCGGGAGCGAGCGCCAGCGGGGCGAACTTGGTCAGCCCGGCGAGCGCCGCGAACGCGCCGCGCGCGGGCGGTGAGGTCGCGAACAGCAGCGCGGCCAGGATGAACACGGCGACGAGCGTGTCGTTGGAGTTGGACTCCAGCGCGAACAGCGTGAACGGGTAGGACGCCCATGCATAGGCCAGCGCGACGCCGAGCGTCGGCCCGCGAATGCGCATGCCCAGCGCGAACATCAGCCCGGCGGCGAGCAGGTCGAACACGATCGCAGCGGCGTGCGCGGCGGGCAGGTCGTCCCAGGTGCCGCTCCAGCCGAAGATCTGCTCGAACGGTACATAGGACTCATAGCGCGACCGGACCGTAGGTGTCGCCGTGTTCGTTATCCGACGGCCAGCTTCCGTACAGCGCGTCGCCATGCACGATCTTCTCGGCGCCGATCACGCCCGCGTAACCGACGTCGATCACGTTGGAATCGGTCACGTTCAGGCCGATTCGAAACCCGATCAGGAACACGACCCCGAGCGCCAGCCACGGCGCGGGGACGAGCAGGCGCAGCGGGCGCGGTGAAGACTCGGGCGCCCGCCGCCCGGCGGCGCAGCATCCAAAGCATCCGCCCGAGCAGATAGATCAGCGGCGGGTACGCCAGCGGTACCGAGGCGTAGATGTGCGCGTGGTTGAAAAACGCGAGCGAGACCGAGAACGACAGCAGCACGAGCAGATCCAGGTGCAGCAGTGAGAACGGCCTGCGCGGGTCGATGAACGGGAGCAAGAACAGCACGCACAGCGGCAGCCAGATGTACAGCGCGTTGACGTGCCGGCCAAACGCCCCCGGATAACC
Organism: uncultured Solirubrobacterales bacterium; assembly: GCA_963736555.1. Lineage (GTDB taxonomy): Bacteria > Actinomycetota > Thermoleophilia > Solirubrobacterales > Solirubrobacteraceae > Palsa-744. The sequence continues at coordinate 10,099 of CAVTPC010000008.1, read as the reverse complement.
GCGGGCCATCGACCAGGCGACCTGAAAGCCCGTCCACTGTTCGAGCACCCGTCTCGGAGGAGTCGGCGACGATCACCAGCCCGATCTCTTTCGATCCGTGCTTGGAGAAGAAGCTCACCTGCCAGCGCAGCGGGCCTTTCAGGTATGCGTCGGCGAACGAGCCTGGGTATTTGGCCTGCACGGCGCGCATCGTCGGCAGCTTCTGCGCGATCTGAAGCACCTGGTCGGCCGACAGCCTGCGCCCGGGCGGGGGGATGTTCGAGTCGGGGACCGGGACGGGTTCTTCAGAGACCGTCGCCTGGGTGGTGGTCGAACTGGACGTGGCCTTTGTCGTGGCGGTCGTGGAGGCCGCGTTCCTGGTCGGACCGGTCTTCGCGAGCGGCGACGTGTCGAGCAGCGAGCTGTGGGCACCGGTGCTCGCCGCCGCCGGAGAGGCGAGTGCGAGGAAGAACAGCGCGGCGGCTGTAGGGGCTGAGAATTCCACTCGCCGAGAGTAACGGCGAGGTAGGGGAGGTGGCGAGGTAGGGGAGGTTCGCCGGAAGGTCCGCGGGGCATATCTAGCTAAGCTAAGTCGAGCTAAGTCTGTGCTATGATGGTTTGCATGACTCGCGTAGGCATGCACGAAGCCAAGACTCAGCTGTCGCGCTTGGTCGAGCGCGCCCGCGGCGGCGAGGAAGTGATCGTCGAGCGCTCGGGGCGCCCGGTCGCAAAGATCGTCCGCTACGACGAGCAGCCGCGGGGCCTGATGGCACTCGAGGGCGTGTGGAAGGGCCAGGGTTACATACCCGACGATTTCGATGAACTGCCCGAGGACATTCAGCGCGCGTTCGGCATGATCGACGATTGAAGCTCCTGCTCGACACCCACGTCCTGCTTTCGCTGTTCTTCGAAGATGGGCGTCTGTCTGCACCGGCCCACGAGGCGATGGAGCAACCGGACGCACAACTGATCGCAAGCGCGGTCAACGTCTGGGAGATCGCGATCAAGCGCTCGATCGGCAAGCTCAAAGCGCCGGAGAACGTGATCGAGCGGATCGATGAGGCCGACGCCCGGATACTCACGATCACCCCCCGACACGCGCACGCCACCGGCGAGTTGCCGCTGCACCACCGCGACCCCTTCGACCGCCTGCTGATCGCCCAAGCCCAGCTGGAGGGCTGCGCGATCGTCACCGGCGACAGCGCTTTCACCGCGTACGACGTGCACGTCGTGTGGTGATGAGCGTCACCGCCAGAGACATACCCAGCGCATCTACCGAGGACAAAGGAGCGCCGCGGCCGGTGGGGGTGGCCGCGGCGCCATGACGGGACCCGGCGCGGAGAGGCTGTACGCCGTTTGTTGGTACCCCTCGAACATCGCCCGTGAGGGGTGGACGAACGATGCTCGAGACTTGTGGCTCAGCCGATCAGGACCGTTGTTGTGGTTTGCAGCCTGGCGCCTTTCTTGGGAGTGAACCGCAGGTTGATCGTCGTCTTCAGCTTGCGGCCGTGGTGCTTAGCCAGGAACGCCGCCTCACCCCTGGTCAGGGTCAGCTTGACCGTCACCGTGCCCGCCTTGCTCGTCTTCCTGGTCGCCTTCGAGAGTCCCCCGGCCGTCGCGATCAACCTGCCGGGCGCCGGGACGCTCACGTCGATCGTCGCGGTCCTGCCTTTGACGCTGCTCTTGAGCACCGTGATCGCGGGCTTGCAGCCTTCCACCGAGATCGGCGTGGACTCGTGGATTTCCGCGCCGTTCTGGCCGACGAAGGCCGTCGGCATCGCGAGCTTCTGGCCGCAGAGGCTGCCCTTGTCTTTAGCGGGCAGGTTCGCGGCCAGGGCAGAGTAGGGCTCTTGGGGAAGGGTCAGTTCGAAGCTTCCGACGGGCGCGTCGGGAACGGCCTTGAACGTGCAGCTCGTGATCCCGGCTTTGCTGATGAACGTTGTGCCGACGAGGTCCTCGGTGACGCCGTAGCCCTGCAGCACGACGATCAGGCTCGGGAATGCTTCGCCGCCGTGGCTGACGAAGTACGCGGGGCCTTCCAGCGGGACGGGGATCATCGGCGTGATCGCCTTGGCGTGACCGATGACCGACGCCGCCGGACAGCCCGCCGGGTTGGCGTTGAACTGCGCCGCGATACACGCCTTCTGCAGCGTCGTCAGGCGCGAGGGGAGCTGCTTGGGGAGATCGACCTTGACCTTGGCGATGTTCGCCTCGGTGCCCAACGGCGCTTTGGGATAGGTCAGCTTCACCGCTCAGGCTCGCACCGTCGGCTTTGGATGTTTTGCCGGACGTCGAGGCCGCGAATTTGGGGTCGAACGCCAGGCTGCGCAGTTCGTCGCCTGGAACGGCACCGACAGCGCATCGGTGGCGCCTTCGGTGCTGTCCAGGCTCCCCGTGATCGCCGTCGGGTCGCAGTTGGTTGGGTTGAACGTGAACCCGGACGGGTGATCGTGACGTTCACGTGCTTGATCTGCAACGGGATCCCGTCGATGGATCTGCGGGATCTTGTACGGACCTCTGTCATCGCTCGTGATCGTTAACGCCGCAGTGATCGGGTTCACTTCGATCTTCGCGCGCACGATCACCTTCCCGAGGTTGAACGGGCCTGCGACCGCGGGGTTGACGATCGACAGGCCGAACGGGGCGCCCTTGTAAGGGCCGGTGATGTAAACCTTCCCGCCCTTGACGCTAAACGGGTCGTTACCGACACCCACCGACACGATCGTTTCGCCGATTTCGCTTTCCGGACCGCACGTCCCCGCGTTCGCTTCCGCTTCCCCGCACAGCTTCACGCCGGAGAGCAGACCCGACAGGCCGGGTGGCATGTTCAACGATGATCGCCTGCAGGTTCTGCTGGCCGTCTTCACGCGACATCGTCATCGTGAACGGGCTGAACCCACCTGCCTGAATGCTCGTCGTGCCCGCCGTCAACGACGGGTTGAACGGCAGGCTGGCGCCGGGACACGGGCTGCCGTCCGGACCAGAGGTGATCTGGAAGGACGAGGACGTGTTCGACCGGGGCGTTGCCGTCCCACGGCGTAAACGACGCCTGCGTCGTGTACGTCCCGCAATGCGAGGGGTCGTAAGCGGCGCGCGTTCCCCACCGAAGAAATGCAGTTCGAGGTCTTCGAACGGCAGGTCGGGGGTGTTCTTGAACGTCGTGACGATCTGCCCCGTTTCGGTCAGCCTCACTTCGCCCGTGAGCTTGATGATTGTTCCCGAGACGGGGTCTTCGGCGATCATGTACATCGCGACCAGGCTCCCGAACGGATTGGCGTTCTGCGCAGCGAGGTAGACCGTCCCTTCGAGCGGGTTGGGCAGCAGCGGTGTCTTGATCTGCACGGTCCCGATCTTCGAGCCGTTCGGACAGAAGTTCGCACCGGGCAGCAATGGCTGGGGCATTTCGGCGTGAACGTCGCGGTCTTCACGCCCGGTTCGAATTCGGAGTTGAATTCAGAGAAGCCAGTGAAGCCGGCGAGTCCCTCCGAGCACGCTTCCAGCCCGTCCGCGCCCGCCGGGTTGAGCGCGACGCCTTCGGGCAGCGTCACGGTCGTGTCGCGCAGCGCCGACTCGGCCAGGCCATCCGGGTTGAAGGCGGCCTTCTGCGAGACGTGGACGCCGACCGTCAATCCGGACGAGGTGCTCGCATCCGTCGTGTCGGGAGAGACCGTGATCGTCGGCGGGAACTCGAGCTTCGAACATCCGGTCAGCGCGAGCGGCTGACCGGCTGCATCATGTGTCACGGCGCTGGCTTCAACGAAGCTGTTCGGGTTTTGGTAGGAATCGGCGCGAACCGTCGACTTCAGTGGCCCGGTGCAGCCGGTCGGCAGCGTGATGAATGGTTTGCGGCTGTCACTGCCGCTGCTGTTCCTCAGTTCCGAATCAGTCTCCTACCAGCCCGAATATCGTGAGCCTGGTGGCGATTATCGGCCGCACCCCTGAGATACCCACCGAGCCTGCTTCCAGCGGATAGTCGCCACCGGCGTGAACGCCGACATTGACGAACACCTCGGGGATGATGAAGTTAGCGCCGATCTGCGCGGCCACGCCGGGAGGCGGCACCATGTTGTATACCGGCTCCTTGACGGTTTCCCTTCGCCGCCCGCATCTTCACCGAATTCCACGACCAGTTCGCCGACCTGCGATTCAGGCGGGCAGTGGCCGCCGCCTCAGTTCGCTCACGTTCGTGTTCCAATTGGGCGAGGGTGCACTTCACCGCAGTTGCGTTTGGATCGCCGACCAGTCCTGGAGGAAGGTCCGCGATGATGTCCCTGGCATTGCCGTCGGGTAGGTTCACATACCTCGAGTCAGCCGTCTTTTCCCGCTGGATGGCGGCGGTGTTGAGCGCGATGCTGGTGACCATCTTGTACGGGTGCGAACCGGCCTGCGTATCCGGCGTGCCGTCTTCGTTGAGGAACGAGACGTCGAAGCTCTTGATGCCGAAGCCGGGTCCCGCGGTCGCAAAGCGCCCGCTGCTCGAGCTCGTCCCCGTGGCGTTGCCGGCGACGACACGGAAATCGTACAGCTTCCCGGGCACGAGGCCGCCGATCTCGGCCGTCACGGGCACCGGGCCGGTGCCAGAGCCTATCTGAGCCGCGCTCTGGTCGCAGGGAACGTGCTGGCCGTAGCTGCTGACGGGAGCCCTCGATCTGCGAGCTGTTGACGGCTTGGTATTCGAACTGGCACGACGTCACGGGTACGCCCCGCGGATCGATCGTGCCCTGCGGCGTCACCGTCGTCTTTGCCACCTCCGTCGACGTTCCGGCCACCACGGCTGGAACGTCGGAACCGAAGACATAGACCGCTCCGGTGGCCGGGTTGGAGACGTAGATGTTCCCGTTCGCGCCGTTCACGGCGATGCCGCCCTCTTCGGGGGCGCCGGATAGCTGCGTGAGAGCCAAAGCTCGAGACGAGCGCGCCGCTGCTCATGTCTTCCGTTATCGTTGGTCGGGGTTGGCAACTGCCCGTTCATGGTGCCCGTGTCCCACTCAGCGATCGAGGACCGATCGTCTACGTAGAGGTGCCCCGTCGCCGGATCGACCGCAGCCGCGATGCCGGACGGGCCAGGGTCGACGCGGCCAAGCGGTTCCATGTTGCCACCGCGCTTCTCCAAGCAGCCGCAGCTTTCGAGTAGATACATGTCGCCCGCCGGGGCAACGGCAAAGCCGTGTCCGGGCCCTAGAGCCCCTATCAAGCCCTCTTTGTCTCCGGCGCCGTATTCGAGGCTCGAGACGAAGGCGTTTTCCACCGAGCTATCGAACACGTCGATCGTATCAACCCGCCAACCGCATATACACGGACATCTCCGTTGGCCTCGACACCCAGCCCGAAGAGCTGCGCGCCTGAGAGTGGGGCGCTGATCTGGCTGATGTAGGTGCCGTCCGGGCCGAACTTGTCGATGACGTCATGCCCCGCGTCCATCACGTACAAGTCGCCGGCCGACGGGTCGGCGGCGCTGGTGGAGTTGTCGACCGCGATCGCGGCCAGGTTGCCGCTTTCCGCGGGGAAGGCGAACGATTCGGCCGGCGTCGCCGATCCGCTCAGCGCATTGCTGCCTGGAGCGCGGAGAAGTTGACCGGATTGCCCTGCGCGTCGAACTTGTAGATCGTGTCCGTCCCGATATCGGCCACATACACATCACCGCTCGCTTCATCGATTGCGATCCCGTTTGGGTTCGAGAACGAGCCGAATTTCGCCTGATCTGACGGGTGAGGTTCCGCTGCCGCGAGCGCCGCGGCGCTGCCCAGCGACAGCCACACGCCGAGCATCGCAGCGAGCGCCAGGCCCAACCATGCCGGACGGGGGCTGATCCCATCAACGAAAGCGGTCCTCATGATCACTTACCCCCCTTGTGGGACTTGGCTTCCCGCGTCTGGCCTTTACCCTTCTTGCGTTTCGCTTCGCAGACAGCGCGCTTGTGCTTCTTGCGCATGCGCTTGCATGTGTTCACTTTCTTCTTCGTGGGCTTCGCCTTATTCTTTCGGCTCGGCTCGGCAGCCGGCGACGCGAGGTTCCCCGCCCCCGAGAACGTCTGGCTCGACGGCGCCCCAAACAACGATGGTTGCGGCGAGACCGGCGTGCGGCAAGCATCCGCGGTGGTGCAAGCCGGCGGGGAGGAGCTGGCCGCGAAGCCACCGTTCACGCGGGCGTCGTAGATCACCAGCGCTTCCGTGCCGCTGATCTGCGGCACGAGGCTCTGGCGGCTCAGGAAGAAGACGTCGCTGCCGTTTTCGCTGACGTCGATCAGCACGGATCGGGAGCTGCCGGTGCCGGAGGAGATGAGGCTCAGCTGGCCGTTCTCATACTCGTAGACATCGATCTGGCCGTTCGTGTCGCGCGGAAGGAGGGCCTCCTGCGTGTCGAAGAAGACCTGGCCGCTGTTCGTGAGGTAGTGGGGGGTGCCTTCCCCTACGCTGCCGCCAACCGCAGCCAGAGTGGCCCCTCCACCTTTTCCGTTACTAACCCCGCCGGCGGCAGGTGGTTCGCCGCTCGGGTTGCACGACACGCAGTCGAGGTGACCAGACGCAACGCTGTACAGGAAGATCTCCGGGTCGGCGCCGGCCCCGCTCGCGTCGATGTTGTCATAGCCGGTTAGGCTCTTCTTCGAGCCGAACGCGAGAAAGGCACCATTCGGCGAGACCCGCACCGCTCCCTGCACCGCTTCGTCTTCGGCGCCGCCGAGGTTGCGGGGCTGCCGAGGGTTGCGATGAACGTGATGGTCGCGCCATGCAAGAGATACATGTTCGGCTGTCCGGCCTGGGCGGTTTCGCCGCGCTCGTTGGCCTGTGAGCCTGACAGCACGCCATCAGCCACGAAGTACACGTACGAGCCGTCTTCGCTGATGCCGCTCAAGCGAACGACTTCGGCGTGTTCGCCCGGCGTGAGGTCGGTCAGCCGGCCATCGGCATAGCGGTAGAGATTCGTGCCGCTGCCGGCCACCGTGTCGCTCGTCAGGCCAGCCGACGCTTCATCGGTGAAGAAGGCCTGTGTCCCATCCGCGCTCGCGGCTTGGAAGGAGCCGCCACCGCCCGGTCCTGATCCACCTCGCGGCTGATCGAGTTGCACGGTTTCTTCGCCGTCGATGCGGACGTAGAGATTGCCGCCCGCGGTAAAGAAGACGCGGGCGCCTTCGGCGGAGACGACGCTCGACCGGCTCGAGATGGATCCCGGGTCTGGTGCCAGCGAGCCGGCCACGGGGGTGCCGTTCGGCAGGATCGTCACCAGGCGGATGACGCCTTCGTCCCATTCATAGAGATCTTCCACCCCGGCCGGTGCATCGGCCGTCAGCCGCGCGTTCTCGCTGAAGACCACGTGGCCGAGGTCGGCGGAGCCGCTGTCAAAATGCGCGTCCGTAGGTGTCACGCCCGCCGGCGGCGCGTCGATCAGCCGGTAGGTCCCGGTCGTGTTGTCTCGCAACAGCAGGTTTTCGACGCCGAGGGGTTCGCCGGCGACCACTTCCAAGCCCTGGGCGCCGCAGCCGGCGGTCTTACCAGATTCGCCCCAGTTCTCGCCGGCACCGATACGCACGACGGCGTCCGTGAGTTCGAGGGCGTACGCCTTGACCACATTGCCACTGGGTTCGGCGGTGCACCGGTCGCCGTCGTAGGACTGCAGCGGGATCAGGTCTTCCGAGGACCAGCCGCTGGTCCCACGCGTCGCAAGGTAGTCGTAGCCGCTGGATTCTGCGCCCGGCATCACTTCGGCCGAACGGTAGGAGAGCCGCTCACCGTCGCGAGCCGCGAAATTCCCGAAAACACCACCACCGGGCGCGAAGACGATTTCCCGTCCTTTGGAGGGTTCCGCTGCCTCTTCCGTGTCAGGCTCTGCAGAGCCGCTATTCGGAGGCGTGACGAGCTCGTAGGCGCGACAGTCGGGCAGCGCCGCCGAGAAGCCGATGCGCAGCCGTTCGTTGGGGCAGCTGGCCACTTCGGCCGTCTCGGTCGTGAAAGTCTGATCGCCGCCGACGGCCGTGCCGACCCCATTGGTCGCGACGACACGGTAGTGGTAGGTCGTGCCCGGCGCCAGGCTGCTGGCAGACGCCCAGACAGTGTGCGCCTGCACGCCCACCGCGGCGCCTTCCGGGACGGGCGTCGTGTGCCCGTATGCAGTGGTTTCACTTCGTATTCGAAGCGGTAGCTGGCCGTCCCGCCGGCCTTGATGAGCGCGCCGAGCTTGGCTTCCGTGGTGCCGACTTCGGCGGTGAGCTCCTTGGTGACTTCCGGCGCAGTCGACGGTCCGAACATCCAGACGGTGTCTTTCTCGTCATCGGTCACGTACACGCGGTCGTCGGATTCGTCAACCGCGAGCATGCTGAAGTACTGGTTATCGGCACCCACAGTTCAGAGCTACCAAAGTCGCCGGCACCGACGTCGCCAAGCTGCGTGCCCGCAGAGCTGTACTCGACGAGGTGAACACAGGGCGCTGCGAGCGAACCGCAGGAGTCAGCGCCGTTGGATACAAGCGCGAACACATCCCCGTGCCCATCGAGTGCGACGGACGTCACGCCTTTGCTTTCGATCTCGCCGATGGGCACGCCTCTCGGGCTCAGCTCCTGTATCCGGTCGTTGCCGGTGTCCGCCACCCAAAGATCGCCGGAGGAGTCGACTGCCACGCCGCTCGGTTCCTTAAGCGCGCCCTCGCCGGAGCCCTTGAACGTGTTCAGCAGCATCCCGCCCGGGCTGTACTCCAACACCTCGTTTTCGGGCACGACCGGCACGTAGACGTTGCCGACGGAATCGGCCGCGATCTGGACGACCGTGAACTGGGCGATGAAGTTGTTGGACGGGGGCACCGTAAACGACGGGGGGATCAGCTGGCCCGTTTTCGGGTTGTAGGTTTCGAGCGTCCCGAAGGCGCTGAGAACGTACAGGTCGCCGTTGGCGGGGTTCACAGTTGCTGCTGCATACAACGATTCGGGACCGAAGGATGAAATCCGCTCGCCTTCCCCGTCGAACTTCCTGATGCGAGTGCCTTCGCTAGTCCCAATTGCGAATAGACCCGCCGTAAAGACATCGCCGCTCGACTGGTCGACCGCCACACCAGGGCCTTCCGAGGCGAATCTGCCGTAGGAGGTGAGCCTGGGAGCTTCGGCCTGCGCGACGTCGGGAGCACCCGCCAACACCAGGACACCAACCAGCACACAGAGCAGCGCGCGGCCGATCGAACCCAGCTTGCGAGCACTCATCAAGCCATCTCCTCCTCGAGAGTGGAGGCGACGAGCGCACCACGGTGATCATCGGTGCATGTAGATAGCTCAATATCAAGGCCGCAGTACCTTCGCTGCCCAAGACCGCCCCCTAGCATCCCACCATATTCACTAATACCCGACACTCTGCTCTCATCTCCTCCTCTGTTTACTCCCAACCCTCACACACTCATATACACAGCCCGGCCCGGGGACCTAGGCCACCCGGGCCGGGCATTGCTCACAGCTACGGGGATATCCCGCAACCGTCGACTACGCTATTCCACTTTGAGCGCTTCGTAACCTGAGAGAGGCCCCGCGCTGACCGTGTCTGTTCCTGCCACCTTGCCTTTACCGATGGTGCATGTCGCTTCTTCGGATGGGTTGAATGCAAGACCAACGGTGCCGTTGGCGTTGTTTGTTACTTTCAACTTCACGGTTGCTCTGGTGCACTTGTTTTTAGCGCCGTTTGCACATTTTACTTCCCAGCCAGGAGCCCCTTTTCCACCTTCCTTCAGTTCATCTTCCGTTGCACTCAGAAGAGTCGTCTTCCAGGGCACGTCCACGGCTGTGACGGTCACTGGTGCGGTGCAATTGGCAATACCTGCTTTATTGACTTTTGCTTTTGTACATCCCGCTTCAGTGACTTCGTCTTCAGCTTTAGGTCCTACCCAGCCTTTATCTGTACCTTCTTCACATTCTACTTCGGTCCCATTGCTGCTCAGGACCAATACGGCTTTGGAGGTGGATTCCGTTTTTGCTGTGAGTTCTTCGAAGGAACTTCCTCCGGTTTTCTTACCCTTCCATACGGCCGCTGAGGAACTTGCCGCGGCAACCGCGCTCAGCGCAAACACCGCCACGAGGCATAGCCCCATGATCCTTATGCGTGTCATCACAAACTACTCCTTGTTCTCGTTGTTAATTGACCGCCGATAC
>CAVTPC010000007.1:0-219997 GCA_963736555.1 uncultured Solirubrobacterales bacterium | reverse complement strand
AGCCCGAAGAGTTCGATGCTGCCTCTTCTTCGTCGAGCGTAGCCGCGGGCTGGGACGGCTCGCGGCGGCAAAGTGTGCCAACTTTGTGACTTCTGGCCGAAGAGGGTTGAGCCGAACGGATGTTCGTGTTATGGCTTGAGACATGCGCACCCGCTTGCCCCGATCCAAGCTCCCGCCCGCCGGCGTTCACGGACTCGCTTCTGGCGGAGCTGGGTGCTCGTGATGCAGGGCAAGGACCCAGCGGGGGCCTTGTGACGCTTTCTCTAGCCGCCCCGTATACAGTGGATAGGGGAGAAATGACAAGCCAGATCAAGATCGAAGCCGCCGAGGAAGCCACAAGGCTGCTGACCACGGCGTGGCCCTTCGGGACAATCCCGTCGACCCCGTCACGGTCGCTCGGACGGCGGGCCTGCGAGTCGTGGATGCGCCACTGGACGAGGACACGCTGGGCGCTCTCATCAAGACGCCGGGTCAAGAGCCGACCATCATGATCAACCAGGACGATCCAGAGAACCGAAAACGGTTCACGTGTGCCCATGAGCTGGGCCATTGGGTTAGGCGCTCCGAGGAAGCCGAAGAGTATTCGACCGTAGACCTTCGCAGTGGCCTGTCTGCCACAGGGGAGGATCCGGAGGAGGTCTTCGCTAACGAGTTTGCGGCATGCCTGCTGATGCCAGAGGCCACCGTCAAGAGCTTGCATGCTGACGGTCTCAACGACATACAATTGGGTATCCAGTTCAAGGTGTCACGCCAAGCCATTCAGTTTCGACTCAAAAATCTCGGCCTGACGGACTGACACATGGCCGATGCGACCCCCAATGGGGGCAACGGGGTCGATCCTGAGAAGCAGCAGGCTGAGCAAAGCGCCAAGCGCATCCTCGAGGAGGGTGCGGCGAGCGACGCGCCGGCGATGCCGGAGTCCCTCGCGGTTTCTCACCGAGAAGGCACAGCTCCAAGAAATCGAACTCAAGAAAGAATACGCCACGCAAGAGATCGAACTGCGTGAGACATACGCAAAGGGTCTCCTGGCTCATCCTTGCGGTCGAGCTGGTCGTAGTAAACGTGATCTTTTGGTTTTATGCGGAAAAAGGCAGGAATTGGAAATCCCTGACGGTGTGATCCAAATATGGCTTGGGGCGACAGTAGTGCAGATCGTCGGCGGGTAACTGTCGTGACCCGCTACCTGTTCCCGAACCGCGATCGCCAGCCGGAACCGCCACCCTTGCCTACGCCTTCGAGTTAGCGAGAGCACATGGGAAGAGCTTGGGCTGAAATGAAGTGACAGTTCCCTCAGTCACATCCAAGCGTGACTGATCGTGACCCGCGTGCTGAGGACCATCGCCGCGCTGAGGATCGTCCACGGTTGGCTGCTGCGGGATGGAAACCCCCACGTAACTATTCACGTCCTGCTGGCCCGGCCGGATTGGGTCAGCCCGGCGCGGATGCCGGCAGCCATGGTTGTCCGGCCGCGAGTTGGGCGAGTGCTTGGAGTGGGCGCTGGCCTTGCTTTTTGGCGGTGGAGATGTAGGAGCGCACTGTCAGGTAGCGTTCGGCGCCGTCCATCGTGCGGAAGCACCCGGATATCTTCTGTTGCAGCTTGACCATGCGAAGGTCGGACTCGCAGAGGTTGTTCGAGAAGGGAACGGCGAAGTCGTGGGCGAAGAGGGTCACTTCGCGCTCGCACCGATCCAGGCGCAGCAGCAGGTTCTGCGCCTTTGAGCGCTTGATCCGCTTCCCGGCGTTCTGTGCCAGACCGGGGTTCTGCTCGTAGCCCGAGGCGATCAGGTCGCGGTAGTTGCGGTGAAGTTCTGCCAGGGCCGGGGCGTCCAGCGCCTGGCGGCCGGCCGTCTTGGCCTGATCGACCAGATCCTTGGTGTCCAGCAGAAAACAACTCATGCCCGAGGCCCAGAGCTGCCCGCTTCGGTGGCGGCGATCAGCTCCCTGAGGTGGAGCGCCGCAGAGCGCGTGGGCCGCGTCGGTGTAGGCGCGATATGGGGAGAAGCCGTCGTGCACGGCCACGCCGGTGAAGCCGGGCAGCACGCCGGCGTCATCCATCGCCTGCCCTCCGCGCTTGGCGTGGACCGTGTAGCGCGTCAACGTCTGCGTGGAGGCACAGTGCACCCAGGAAAGGCGCTCTGCGATGCGCAGGCCCGTCTCGTCGAAGTGGGCTACCGGCTGATCACCGAGCAGTGTCGCACCGGCTCATCGAAATCGGTCAGGCCCTGCGCGGCCTTGTCCACCCAGGCCTTCAACGTGGCTGTGGAGACCTGCGGGCCGATCAGGTCGCAGATCAGGTTGCGGGCGCGCTCATAGGGGATGTGCTGGAAGACGATGAGGTAGACACCGAAGGCGTGCAGGTTGGCCCCGTACTGTGTGTCAGCGGCCACGCCGCCGGGGATACGACCCTCATTCATGAGCCACAAGCATTGCAGCGCCGGGCTTTCGCGAGATGCTCTATCACTTCCAGCGCGAGCTTCTCGGGGATATCGAAACCTGACGAGACTCCCCGCCCTCAAGCTCTTCCCCGTCAGCCAAATCGCGCCCGCAGTCCTCGCAAACGTCGGGCTCATGGATAATCACACGGTCGGGGACCTCCACCCGCTCCAAGCGGGCACCCCATGACCATGCTGGCCGCCCGGTTTGCGCCCCGAGCGCTCCCGCAGGCTGCGCTTCTTCGGCGACGGTTTTGAGTAACCATCGGAGGACGGCGGCTTGCTCGAGTTCCTAGAGTTCATCCAGCTGCCCCGCAACTCGACGATCTCGGCCCTCAACTCGGCGATCATCGCCTGCTGCTCGACGCTCTGCCCCCGCAGCGCCGCGATCACCGCATCCTGACCCGGTGATCCGGGCTTCAAGCTCCTCACGACTGAGCTGCCCTGCATCGGCCATGCCCGCAAGATTCCCTGCAACCAGGCGGAATCCTGCCCACAACAACCTCCCCACGCCGCACACCCCACACCCGAACCTGCGCTTACCCCTGACGAACGAACCAGGTGACCGCACGGTTCCCCCACAGCCCTTCCTGACTGTTGGCGCCACAGTAAGTAGTTAAGCCTCTGGCCTTTCACCATGCTGGATGCACCATCGCCGAAGAGACAGCGTCTACCATCAGAGTGCCCACGGTTTCAGGCGTGTTGAGGGAGCGCTGTGGTTGCCATATGTGCGGGGCAGCGGCTTGGTCAATTTGATCTTGACCCCCATATCGAGCCAGGGCGCGGTAGGGCATGCGAGGGATGCCCGGGTCGCGTGCCGAGTTGAAGCACGGGTCGTAGATGAAGTTGCCCGAGAAGCAGCGCCACGCGTCCCGCCGGAGGGTCTTTTCGAACCGCTCGGCACAGTAGCCCACCCTGGAGCGTGTGCGGAATCTGTTGAGCCCACGATGCGTGAATGCCTGGTAGACCGCCGTACTGGTGGTCATTTGCGCATCAGCCAGGCTGCACATACAAACGCTCGCTGCACTCGTCGCGATCGCCACGGCACTACATCTGCGCATCTGCAAGCTCATCGACGACGATCCTACAGCGGGCGTCGCCTGTGCTTGTTCTAGAATTGCCGAATGGACGAACCGCTGAGTACTCGACGACCGTCGTGAATCGTGAACCGAACACCTCCTATAGACGTCCGAAGGCAGCTTCGTCGCGAGGTAGGGTTTGGTTGTCCGGTCCCAGGATGCGGCAGCCCCTACCTTTACTGGCATCATTTCGACCCTCCGTGGAATGAGCGACAGCACCACAATCCGGCGGGAATGATCGCCCTTTGTGGTTTGCATCATCCCCAAGCCGACCGGGGGTCTTTACCGTTGAGCAGCTACGGAGTTCAAGGAGATGGGCGCGGAGAGAAACCAGGAAGTGGGAGCACGCTTCGAATGGATGAGAGAGGACCTGCTTGCGGTGGTAGGCGGAAACTTTTACTATGCGACGCCGTTCCCGTACGATTTAGGGACACCAACGTCGTGGCCTTTACACGCGACGAGCAAGGCCGTCTGCTCCTCGAAACGAGCATGCTGTCAACGTCACGCGATCCGCGCATGACCATTCAGGAGAGCTTCTGGATCTGCTTGGCAATCCGATTGACCTTGAATGTCCACCAAATGGACGGCTGGTAACTGCGGACTATGCCAATGGAGACAAGCTGCGAGTCGAGTTTATTCCAGACCTTACTCCGAGCGCTTTCGCTTCGCGCTATCCCGATGCTAACATTGGCCATTGGGATCGGGAGCAGCTCCCCCAGCAATCGCCGCGGTCGAGATCCAGATGCGAGTGGGGGGAACAGAAATTGAGTTTGGTCCTCGTGAGACACGGTTGCAAGGCAATAACATTATGAGGAACTGCTTTGCATCACACTGTGGCGTCGGCGTACAGTTCGGCTAGTTGTTGTCTCCCACCAAAAGCACCCACTGATCCCATCCCTCAACGTTCCCGTCCCAACCCCGTGGCAAGATGAACCCACGTGGAGCAGATCAACCCATGACCACAGCCACCGGCACCCAGAGCGACCTCTTCGCCTGGGCGAAGGACCTCGAGCGGGAAAACAAGCGCATCGCCGAGATCAACGCCCAGCGAGTGCGCAACCGCGGGTATCTCGTGTTCGCGACCGACCCCTCCAAGGGCGTCGACTCGGCCGAGTACCAGCAGGTCTATGCGACCGAGGCGCGCACGCCTAACCAGGCGATCGCGAAGGTCCGGCCGCTGGCCGAGGGTCGCCGGCTGCAGGCGTTCCTGACCACCGGGAAGTACCGGGACGAGCTGGCAGACGCCCGCTGGGTGGCGTAGGCGCCGACGGCACTCCCACTGCGGAGCGGCCACGTGGCACGCTCTGTCGCGCAGGCTACGGTCGCCCGCGTGCTCCCCGGGCTCGATGTCGCCGCCGTCCGTCACGGATCTGATTGACGAGATCCACCAAATCTGGGTCTGCCGGTGGATCGTCCAGATCGTCGCAGCACTTGGGCTGCTCGTCACGAGCACGACCGATGCCGCTGAGACCGGGGATGCCTTGCGCACCCTCCATATGAACGTCCTCATCCTCGGTGTGCTCGCCCACCCATGAGATCACGATGTTCTCGTCGTCTCCAAAAACCAGGTGCATCCGCCAGGCGCGTAGAAGCGCCGCTCGCATACCCGGTGATCTGCACCCGTGTCGGTGCGCATACGGATCCCGCCTGCCTCGCACCCACGATGGCGGAGTTCCTCGACGGCACGATCGAAGCGCTTCTTGGCCTCGCCGCGCAGTGCTTTGACGCGTTGGTCACAGCGCCGCGCGACGGTGACGCTGAACCGTGGCGCCATCAGCCGAGCCGCATGACCCGATCAGAGATCCACGGTGTCGCCGGCAAGAGCGTCTTGCAGCCCCTCCCGCGCTCCCGGCTGCTCCAGCGCCCGCTGATCAGCCGCCTCCCGCAGCAGCTGCGAGAAACGGCGCTCGTCCTTCGACAGCGCACGCAATCTGGCCAAGCGCTCCTTTAGCTGTTGAACGCTTGAGAACCTCACGCGCTGCGGCGAAGTGTCCGCGACGGCATTCAGAAGGCCCTTGGCGATCCAACTACGCACCGTCGGACGACTCACGCCCAACTCCTCTGCCACCTCGGGCACGGTAAGGGCGGGGCATCTGCGCAGACCTTTCGCTTCGCCTGCTCGAGCTCACGCTCGACCACCGCGACGTCACCGTTGGAAAGCGCGTTGCTGGCACGCGTGATCGTGTCATCCAGCGTCACGAAGCTGGCTACCAGCTCTCGATGCTCGCGCTTGGTCATATCGCCCACCATACCATCTTTCCTTCTAAAAAAGTCTAGAAAGGGAAAGGTCAACGGTTGGTGCTCGATCGTCCCCACCTGCGTGCGGTCCCGAGTTCCAAAACAAATTGGAACGATATTGGAACAATGGCGCCGCACCCCGGCCAGGTCCGCCCACAAAAAAGCCCCGCTGTCGCGGGGCTTTTCCTTCATAGCGGGGGCGGGATTCGAACCCGCGACCTTCGGGTTATGAGCCCGACGAGCTACCAGACTGCTCCACCCCGCGCCGCTGCACCTAGTTTTAGCAAAGAACCGTCTTCTCGGCTGCGACCGTCGACTGCGCAGTGGTGGATGGTCCCTCAGATCGCCCACACACCCGCGCCCTGAGCGACATTGGCCACTCAGGCTTTGAGCGCGGGATCTTCGGGCGGGAGTCCCGAGCCGCCTGCCCCGTGGCGTCCGGCCGGACGACCAGTCCGTCGAGCGACACCGGGTCGGAGTCTCCCGGATCGCCGTCCTGCTCCCCGCGCGTTGTCGACCTCACTCCTCCGGGCGCGTCATCCTTGGGTTGCAGATGACCTCCCACAGGTGCCCGTCGAGGTCGCGGAAGTAGCCGGAGTAGATGCCCCATGGACGATCGTGCGGCCGGTCGGTGAGTGTCGCGCCGGCGTCCTTCGCCCGGGCAAGTAGAGCATCGACATCCGCCCGACTGGAAACCGCGTGGCCGATACTGAACTCGCCGCCCTGCGTCGGGCCGGGCGCAATGTTGGCATCCTTCGCGAGCTCGCTGCGCGGGTACAGCATCAGCATCAGCCCGCCCGCGAGCTTGAACATCGCCGCCGCTCCCGCCGGCATGAGATCATCGCCGGGGTACTCGGTGCCGACCAGCTCGCCCGATTCGAGGCCGAGGCCGTCGCGGTAGAACTCGAGCGAGCGCTCGAGATCGCTCACCGCGAGCGTGATCACGTCGATGTGCGGTTTCATCTCCTTCCTTCCGCCGAGGCCCGATGAGTCTCCCTTCAAGCGGCGGTCTAATCCTCCTGGACCAGCGAGCATAGGAGGATGACATGCCAGCGATGTTCATCGTGCCAGTTCTCGTGGGCGCCGGCAAGCGCTCGCTACCGGGCGGCGTCCGTGCGCAGCTTCACCTGCTGGACGAGCGGCGCTTCGGCGGCGGCGTCGTTCACCTGCGCTACGCATGTGAGCGGCAGTGGAAGCCCGCGGCGGGAAAAGTTGGAACCTCCCGGGAAGGAATCCCGCGACAGCGGAGTCATACGGGAAGCGCGCGAAAGGCGGGCCGTGCGTTGATTGCTGCCGAAAGCCGACTGGGGGATCGCGAGATTCGCGGTCGGGATCGGGCCGTGATCAGGAAACCGTCTTGTCCGATTCCCGAACCACAGGAGACACCCCAGTGCCTAGAACGCCAATCCTTGCTCTAATTGGTGTCGCGCTCGCTGTCGCCGGCTGCGGCAGCTCCAGCAGCACCAGCAGCTCGTCCAGCACCAACTCCGCGGCGAGCGCCAGCACGCCGGCTGAATCGCCATCAAGCTCTGGCCCGTTCCTGGCCAAGTTCACCAGCGTCAGCAAGGTCGCCTCGACGGTCCCGGCCAACGGTGATGTTAATCCGTACGGCATCGTGCTCGTTGCGACCAGCGTCGGCAAGCTGCAGGCGGGCCAGGTGCTGATCAGCAACTTCAACGCCAAGGAAAGCGCAAAGGAGAACGGTCAGGGCACCGGCACGACGATCGTCCAGGTCTCGAGGACCGGGAAGGTCTCGCCGTTCGCGACGATCGATGCCAAGACGCTACCCGGCCCATGCCCAGGCGGCGTCGGGCTGACGACGGCGCTGAACATCCTGCCGGGCGGCTACGTCGTCGTGGGCAGCTTGCCGACGACCAACGGCAAGTCAGCCACAGCGAAGTACGGCTGTCTGATTGTGCTCGACAGCGAAGGTAAGACGGTTGAGACGATCGCCAGCAAGAACATCCAGGGTCCCTGGGACTCGACCGCGAAGAGCGAAGGCTCCAAGACGATGCTGTTCGTGAGCAACGCGCTCAACGGCGGCGCCGCGAAGGGCGTTCACACGATCGACAACTCTACGGTGGTTCGCATCGAACTGGAATCCGGAGAAGGCCAGACGCCGAAGGTGCTGAGCGAAACGGTAATCGGCAAGGGGATCCCCTGGGTTGATTCAGCGGAAGCCCTCGTGCTCGGCCCGACCGGACTCGCACTCGCCTCCGACGGGACGCTGTATGTGGCCTCGACCGCGGACAACAAGATCCTCGCGATCTCCGAAGCGACGACGCGCACCACCGCGGCCGCGAAAGGCGGCATCGTCCTCACCGAAGGCGACCACCTCAAGGAACCGCTCGGCATGGTGCTCGCACCGAACGGCAACATCATCACGAGCAATGGTGGCGACGGCAACATGGTCGAGACCACACCCGCCGGCCAGCAGGTAGCCGTGCAAACCGCCGACAAGAAGACCGGAGCCGGATCGCTCTTCGGCCTGGTCATCGCCCCAGAAGGCAATGGCATCTACTTCGTCGACGACGGCGAAAACACGCTCAATCTGCTGCACGAAGGCCAGCCGGCCACGCCGACGACATCGAGTACGGCGGCGTCCCCGACGGCGACGACCACGACCCCGTCGACTCCCGCGACGAAGTCGATCAGCCTCTCCGTCCGCACCCTGCCAACCGTGGGGGCGGTGCTCGTGAACGCCGAAGGCCACACGCTCTACACCTTCGCGCCCGACCAGCACTCCAAGGTCACGTGCGTGTCCTCGTGCGCCGCGCTGTGGCCGCCCTTGAAGCTCGCGAGCGGTGAAACTGCCGCCGGGCCACCCCAGCTGAAGGCCTCGCTACTGGGCAGCGACCCCGACCCCGAAGGCGGCCGTGTTCTCACCTACGCGGGCTGGCCGCTTTACACCTACGCGGCCGACGCGGCGGCCGGCCAGGACAACGGACAGGCGATCGAAACCAACGGCGGCCGGTGGTACGTCATCGCACCGTCCGGCAAGATCATCACGACGAACTGAAACCGTCCTAGACCGCTGTCGCCGCCGAAGGGTGCGCCGTAGAAGGCCGGGAGGAGCTACCGGGAAGGATCGCGCTGGGCCGGAGTCCTGGGTGGTTGAGAGCGTGCATCGGCTGCTTTGCACGAGCACGCGGGACCGACTGGGTACTTCGATTGAGAGGTGGGCTGAGATTGTGAAGCTGCGTAAGCGTTACCTACCCGTAGCGGCCGTGCTCGGAGCTGCCGTCGCGATCGTGCCCGCGCTCGCTGCCGGCACGCCTGCACCGTCTGAAGTCAAGCTCGAAGTCGCCGAACACTGCTACTTCAAAGAATGGCCGTGCTGGAACGTCAAGGGGAACAACCCGGAAGACATCCGCCAGATCCAACCGTTCACGATCGCGCAGGGCGGCACGATCTTCTTCGAAGACAATGAAGCCATATATCCCACCGACGTACTCTGGAAGGAGGCCGTGCCAAGCTGCACATCCGGAGTGCCGTCATCGCCGAAAACCAGCTGGAGTGGCACCTGCACCTTCGCCAACGCGGGTGAATACGAATTTGAAAGCCAAGACCTGTTCAACGGAGACGGGTTCAACTACACCAAGTACAAGGTGATCGTCGAAAAACCCGGGGGCGGCGGTACAACCTCCACCACGACGACCACGACACCGACGATCACGACGACGACACCCACCACTACAACGACCACTCCCACCACGACTACGCCGACCACGACGATGCCGACGACAACCACACCGACCCCTACAACGCCGACGGCTACGACCTCTACTCAGCCCTCCAGCGGCGGGGCCTCCACGGCCACGACGCCCGTCTCGATCGAAACGCCTCCCCCGCCGAGTGGGGGCAGCCCCGTCGCGACGCTCGCGCTGGCGAACGCCCAGCACGGTGACGCTGTGCACGGCACGATCCAGGTTCCCGCCGCCGACGGTGGCGCGCGCCTTGAAGTCGAACTGCTCGCTCAGGGCGCCTCGCTGGCGAAGGTCAAGCGAGGAGGCGGCTCGCGCGTCGGGCGGCTCGTCCGCTCATCGGCGCCCGCCGGCACGGTGTCCTTCACGGTCTCGCTCGACGCAGCGGCCAAGCGCGCGCTGCGCCATCATCACAAGCTGGCGCTCACCGTGAAGATCGTGCTGACACCCAAACACGGCTCGGCTATGACCCTCACGCGAAGGGTGGTCCTACGATGAGACCGCGCACGGTTTCCAGACCACGCACGCTCGTGCTTTTCGCCCTCGCTGCGCTGCTGGGGGCGGCGGTGGCCGTGCTGCCCGCGCTCGCCGCCGCACCGTCCGAAGCGAAGCTCGAAGTCAACCAAAACTGCGTCGAGCCCAACTGGCCGTGCTGGGCAACCCCCGGCTCGGAGTCACCCGCGAGCAGTGTCACGATCGCTACCGGTGGCGAAGTCAAGTTCGCTGACCACGCGAACACCCCGGCGACCGTCTCATGGCTGGGCTCTGCGCCGGCCTGCTCCGGCGTGCCCGCGAGCGCCATGACCAATTGGGAAGGAACGTGCAAGTTCGAACAACCGGGGACGTACAAGTTCGAAAGCTCGACGCTGTGGTCCGAATACACCAAATACGAAATCGTCGTGGAAGGCGCCGCCACCGGCACAACCCCCACCACGACGACCTCGCCCGGCGGTGGCGGTACCACGACCTCCCCGCTTGGCCCTGCTGGGGGAGCGGGCTCGGGAGCCGCGCTCGCCTCGCCGCTGGTGGGAAGCGCATCTGAAGCCGTCAAGCTCGCCAGAACACAGCAAGGCTCCTCGGTGCGCGGCTCCGTCAAGATCTCCCAGGCCGGCGTCGGAGGACGACTGGAGGTCGACCTGTTGGCGAGCGGCGCATCGCTGGCCAAGGCCGGTCACCCAGCGCAGGTGCGGGTCGGGCGACTGGTGCGCTCGTCGTTGTACGCAGGCACGACATCCTTCACGGTGCCGCTGAACGCGAAGGGCAAGGCCGCGTTGCGCCGCCACCGGCGCCTGGCGCTGACGGTGAAGGTCACGCTCACACCACAACACGGCGCGGCGGTGACGGTCACCCGCGTCGTCGTCGTGCGCGCTTGAGCTGAGTGTCCGTCGCGGCGTGCTAGCTACAGCTAGCGCAGCACCGCAGCACGTCAACCTCCACCAGGCACGAACCGAAGGCTGTTCCCGCCCGCCGCGCGCTTGAGGCCAGAACAGAACGATCGCGCTGGCAAACGTGCTCACTCTAAGTGGAGGCCATGCTCGCTAGCAAGGTCGAGTTCAGGGCGCCGCCACGATAGCCTGCCTGGGGAGATGAGCGAGCACTACCAACGTCCGGGCTGGTTCGCGACGAACGTGTTCAATCACTTCGTCGCAGGTCTCACGCGGCTCGGGATCAGCGTGGTCGGCTCCCGTGTGCTGGAGGTCCGGGGCGGACGAGCGGTCAGCCGCGGCGCACGCCGGTCAACCTGCTCACGTTCGAGCAGCAGCGATACCTGGTGGCGCCGCGCGGGAATACCCAGTGGGTGCGCAATCTGCGCGCGAGCGGCGAGGGACGACTGCTCGTGGGTCCCCGCGGCGAGAGCTTCACCGCGACCGAGCTGACCGGTGACGACGAGAAGGCGCCTGTGTTGCGTGCCTATCTGAAGCGCTGGAAGTTCGAGGTCGGCGTGTTTTTTGACGGCGTCGGCCCGGACGCAGATGAGCAGGAGCTGCGCCGGATTGCTCCCCGGCATCCGGTGTTCCGCATCGACTGAGATCGACTCGACTCGGACCGGCTTGGCTCGGCCGTTCGGCTCGGCCCGCCACCGGTCGCGGGCATGTGTCCGCCACGCGCCGCGCGGGATTTAGAGATGGCTTAGCTGCTGCTGTAGGCTCGGGCGCAGTGAGCACCGAGACCATGGGAGCTGCTGGCGGAGCTGCTGGCCCGCCCGGAGTCGACTGGCGGCGCGCCGAGTTCGTGCTGACGGTGCTCGCGCTGCTGGGGTTCCTGACGTTGCCGATCAGGGTCACGACGATCTACAGCGGTCTGCCCGCGCATCCGCTGTTCGTGCACGTGCCGGTGGTGCTGATCCCGACGACGGTCGTGGCCGCGGTCGTGTTCGTGTTCCGACGGGAGTGGTTCGCTCGGTACGGGATCGCGCTGGCCGTGGTGTCGATCGTCGCGATGAGCTCGATATTCCTGACGATGCAGGCCGGCGCCGCGCTGCGTGGTGCGCTGAACCTGCAGGGGCAGGCCGCGACGCTGATCTCCGAACACTCGCAGGCCGCGCACATCCTCGCGTATGTCTACGTGCTGTTTACCGCGACGCTGATCGTCGCGTTCGCTGCGCAGCGAATCTCCGGCGGCAGGCCGACCGGCCTCGGCATCGTGGACAGCCTGCTGTCTCCCAAGCCGGTGTTCACGGGGCTGTGTGTCGTGCTCGTGCTGCTGTCGATCGGCGCTGGGTACATGTGCTTCAGGACCGGCGATCTTGGTGCGAAAGCGGTCTGGCAAGGACGACTCCAGGCCGCCCACGGCGGCGGCCCCGGCGGTCGGGGCGCACCCCTGTTTGGCCCGTCATCGGGCGCCGGCGGGCCTTAGGGGTTAGTAGTGCTTTGGTAGCTCTGTCGCAGGGTTGACCCGGCCACCGGCGAATCCGTCCGCGTCCGATGTCGACGCGGGAGGGGATCATGGCGGTGATGGCTGTGGAGGTGGACGGACCGGCGGCCGTGCGGGAGCGCCTCGAGGCGTTCGGGGCCGAGGTGCTCGCCGAGGCGGTGAACCGCCCGGTGCAACTGGTCAACGGCGGCCTCTATATGCGAGGGCTGATCGAGCAGGGACCGCGCAAGTCGCTGGAGCCGATGGTCGCCCGGCTGGGTGGGGAGGCCGACTACGAGAGCCTGCAGAACTTCCTCGCGGTGAGCCCGTGGGACGCTGCCGCGGTGGTGCGCGCCGTCGCCGAGCGGGTGACGCCGGAGATCGGGATCGAGGCCTGGGTGCTCGACGACACCGGCTTCCCCAAGGACGGCAAGGACTCCCCCGGGGTCAAGCGCCAGTACTCGGGCACGCTCGGCAAGATCGGCAACTGCCAGGTCGGCGTCTCGGTGCACGCGGTCGGCGGGCGGGGGACGGCACCGTTGGGCTGGGCGCTCTACCTGCCGCAGGAGTGGTGCTCAGATCAGGAGCGCCGGGCGAGGGCGAAGATCCCGGAGGAGGTCGTCTTCAAGACCAAGCCGGAGCTGGGGGTGGATCTGGTCGAGCGCGCCGCCGGGTGGGAGGTGCCCGCGGCACCGGTCCTGGGTGACGCCGCCTACGGCGAGAACACCGGGCTGCGCGACCGCCTCGACACCGCCGGGAGCGGGTACGTGCTGGCGGTCGGGCCGAGGACGACGGTGTTCGCGGCCGAGACCACCTTCGAGGTCCCCCGGCGCGCGGGCGGGACGCGCGGGCCGCGGACCCACCCGAGGCCCGACCGCGGGCCGGAGGCGATCGGCGACCTGATCGGGCGGCTCGGTGCCGAGGCCTTCGAGACGGTCGCCTTTCGCGATGGTCCTGACGAGGAGCCGATGAGCTCGCGCTTCGCCTTCGTGCGGGTGCGCGCCGCCCACGGCTGGCGCCAGGGTGCCGGTAGATGGCGAGGCGGCGCCGAGATCCCGCCTCGCGAGGAGTGGCTGATCGCCGAGTGGCCCGAGGGCGCCGAGGCGCCCACCGACTTCTGGCTCTCCAACCTGCCCGCCGACGCCGGGCCCGGGCGACTGGCCCGCCTCGCCCGGCTGCGCTGGAGGATCGAGCTCGACTACCGCCAGCTGAAGGGCGAGCTCGGGCTGGACCACTACGAGGGTCGCTCCTGGCTGGGCTGGCACCACCACACCGCCCTGGTCACCGCCGCCCATGGCTTCCTCACCCTGGAGCGGCTCGACCCAAAAGCCCGGCGGCCGGCCTGACACTGCCGAAGGCCGTGCTGCTGCTGCAGCCGCTCTTCAGGTGCTGGGCCGGCCGTTGCCGGACCTGCGACCGGCCCGTCGATCTCGACCGGCTCGCCCTCCATCTGCCGCCACCGGATCGATGAGAGCTACCAAAGCACTATTAGCTCCCTGGGCACTACGTGTATGCGGGCCTGACCTGTACGGTCCAAGGATGAACATGGTCGAGACCCTCACACCTGAGTCCCCGACACTGTTCGTCTGCCACGGCGACGAAGGCGGCCCGCGGATGCATCCCTGCCGCCGCGTGCAGGAAGCGCTCCACGCCGCCGGTATCGAGTACGAGAAGGTGATCGCCGCTCACGGCAGCCCGATCCCGTTTCTGCGCAAAGGCTCGCGTGCGCAGTTGCGCGAGGCGACCGGGGCGGAGAAGCTGCCGGCGCTGAAGCTCCCGGATGGCACGGTCTTCACGCACTCCCGCGCGATCTTCGCCTGGATCGATCAGCAGAAGTAAGGCAGCGCCGCATGCGGCGCTGCCCCGGTCGGTACATGTACCGACCGGCGGACCGTGCATGCACGGTCCGTCCGTTGGCGCATGCGCCAACGGAAGACGCGTCGCATGCGACGCGTCACGGACCGATCGGAGTCAAGTGTCCCCTTTGTCGTGGGCTGTCGGAGAAGGACAGTGGCATCACTCAAGCCAGGACACGCGGGTGACGAATTTGCATCGTTACATCCTCGACCAGGGCTTTGCTGCCGGGGTGGGTGGCGCTATGGTTGGTACGGGATGTCAACCTCGGTCGATGCTGGGGGAGGAGCAGATATGTATGACCCAATGCTGTTCCGGGATCGCGAGCGCCCCGCGCAGATCGCGCTCGGTGGGGTGGTCCCCGCGATCGCCGGTGGTCTCGCTGGGGTGTTGATCGGCGCGTCCAGCGGCGCGTACTGGGCCTACAGCGCGGTGATCGCGCTCGCGACCGTCGTCGGCGGGTTCGAGCACCAGGACGGTTGGGGCGGCGCCGACCGCGGACTGGTGGCGGGAGCGATCTATGGGATCGCGCTGCTGCTCGTGCACGCGCTCGTCGGCACCCATGCGCAGGTCTCGCTAGGCAGCTTTCCGCCGTTTCTAGCCGTGATTACCGCGATCGCCGGCATGCTGCTGAGCGCGCTCGGCGGGCGGACCGCGCGGGTGATGCGGGAGCGCCGGGCTGCGCCGGCGGCGGAGGGCGACACCGACTTGGAGTGAGTGAGTGCCGCGCGTGGATCAACCCTTCGGCGGCAGCGAGCGCGCGTAGGCGACGCCGTGGGCGACCCAGCGCTCGAGCTGGCGCTTGGTGTGTACGCCCCCGGCGTCGACCCGCAGCCAGCCGTCCATCACGCGGCCGCGCATTTCCATAGGTCCGGCGTGGGATCGGCCGCGCAGCTCTTCGGTCTCGGCCGGGTCGCACCGCAGCATCAGCCCACCCTGTCCGCTGACGGCCACTGACATGTGGCCGTTGAGGAGGAACGCGAGGCCGCCGAACATGCGCTTCTCGGTGATCCCGGGCTCCGCTGAGATCAGCTCGCGGATGCGGTTGGCGAGATCCTCGTCGTAGGCCATGGCTATGTATTACTCCTCGGTAGAGGTGAGTTGGGTGTCGACGTACTCCCGCGCGAGCCGCTTGGGCGCGCGGCATAGCCACGCCTCGACGACCACCTCCTCGAGTTCGGGCAGGGCGATGCGGTCCAGGCGCACGAGGATCGATGGATGGCCGTCGAAGTGGGGCGTGGTGAAGAACACGGAGGGATCGTCCGCGAGCAGCGCCTCCTTCGCGCCGAGGTGCTCGACGCGCGCGCCGAGAATTGGCCCGTCGGGCGCGCGGGCGCCGAGCACCTCGATTTCCTTGCGCCGGAGTGGGCGCTCCCAGACGAACAGTTTTTCGTTCACGCGCCACTGGCGCAGATCGCGCGAGATCCGTTCGCCGGCCTCGGGTAGCGCGAGCGCGATCCGGCTGACGTCCTCCCAGGTGGGTGCATGTTTCCTAGCCGCGGGCATCGCACGGGACCTCGACGTCATGGCGGGTCGCGATCGTGTGGGGGGTCATACGCAAAATTATGGGCTATGTCGCGTGGCCGTTTCAGCGATGCTGCGCGGCCGCGTGGACGATGCTGCGCGGCCGGTGTACGGTGCGAGGATGACAGTCGAGCACCTCTTTGCCGCTGTCCCTGTCGCCGACCGCGACACGGCGGTCGATTGGTACGAGCGTCTTGCCGGCCGCGCGCCCGATCTGATCCCCAACGGGGAGGAGGCGGCGTGGCGGATGACCGAGACGGGCTGGATCTGCGTGATCGCCGACGCCGAGCACGCCGGCTCGGCACGGCATACGTTGCTCGTCGACGATCTCGACGCCTTCATCGCCGGGCTGGCGGAGCGTGGGATCGCCGCCGACCCCGTCGGGACGATCGGCGAGGACGTGCGCTTCACGACCGTGACCGACCCCGACGGCAACCGCATGAAAATCGGCCAGCCGCCGGGCTGATGGGTCGAGGGAACGGGCCATGCCGATGCTCCTGCCCGAGGACGAGGTCGACGAGATCAGCGCAGCCAACGGTGACGCGTCGCTGTCTCGTCGAGCACGAGCTTCACGACTCAGGCGAGTGCATCTTGCGCGCGCTTCCACGCGGCGTATTGCCGCTCGGTCTCCTCGCGGTTGAAGGCAATCCACGCGTCCACCTCCTCGGGAAGTCGCCGTAGTACCTGAGGGCTACGGTGACCTCTAATGACCTAGCGCCAAGTGCGACTCCTGCTCAAGCTATCGTGCTAGCGGTGCCCCATTCCTCGCTGTCCCTGATCGAGTTCCCCGCAGACGATCCCGTTCGCGCCCGGCGCTTCTGGACGGAGCTTCTGGGAGTCGAGCTGCAGGCGCGCGAGCAGGGCGAGGGAGAAGGATGGCAGACCCGTTCGGACGGCCCAACGGTCGGTGTACATGAGCGTGGACGCGGGCCGGGGGACTCTTTTTCGTTGCCTTACTTCACGGTGAGCGATATCAGCGAGGCGCTTGAGAGGGTGCAGGCGCTCGGGGGAAGTGTCGTCCACCCCGGGGAGCACTGGGCGGTCTGCCGAGACTCCGAGGGAACCCCGTTCGGGCTGACCCAGGAGCGGTTTGAGGTGTAGCACCGTCGATCTTGCCGCGGTCGGTCCCGGGCACGCTGCACACTATTCGCTGCGCACCGAGTTGACGAGCGTCCCGAGCCCGTCGATCTCCACCTCGACCGTGTCCCCGTCCCGCAGGAACCGTCCCTGCGCCGCCCCGACGCCCGCCGGGGTCCCGGTGGCGATGATGTCTCCCGGCAGCAGCGTCATCGTGCGCGACAGCCATGCCACGACCTCGGCCGGGCCGAAGATCAGGTTTGCGGTCGTTCCCTGCTGCAGCAACTCGCCGTTGACCCGGGTGCGCAGCCCGAGCGCCCCCAGGTCATCGATCTCATCGAGTGTCACGAGCGCGGGGCCGCACGGCGCGAACGTGTCGATCGCCTTGCCGCTCGTCCACAGCGGGTTCTGCATCTGCAGATCGCGCGCGCTCACGTCGTTGAACGGCATCGCTCCGGCGATGTACTCGAGCGCCTGCTCGGCGCTGACGTTCTTCGCGCGGCGCCCGATCACGAGCGCGAGCTCGGCCTCGTAGTCGACGTACTCCGCGTGCGCGGCCGGCAGCACGATCTCTCCGCCGCTGCCGATCAGCGAGTTCGCGAACTTGGCGAACCACATCGGCGCTGGTCGGGATCTCCTGGCCGGTCTCTTCGGCGTGGTCGCGATAGTTGAGGCCGAGGCACACGATCTTCTGCGGGTCGGTCACCGGGGCGCCAGGTTCACGTCGGCGAGCTCGATCCGCTCGCTCGCCTCGCTCGGCGCGTCTTCCCAGCTCGCGCAACCCGTCCGCGTCGAGCGCCTCCAGCAGGCCGCGCACGGTCGTCGCGGGCGCCTCCAGGGCGGAGACCGGCACCAGGTCCTCCCCGATCTGCACCGCGGCGGCCGGCCCGTCCTCGGTATGATAGCTCACGAGACGCATCGCTCGATGAGCCTACCCAGTCGTCGTCCGTCGCTCGCCGACGCCCGTCTCCACCCCTCGACATATCATCTGCCCGTGCCCGCGCCAACCGTGTCGGTGACGTTCGACAACCTCGGCGAGGCCGCCCAGCTCGAGCTTGGCATGTGGCCGGACGATGTGTCCCTCAGGGCCGGCACTTCACCGTCGTCGACATCCTTCCGCGCCTGCTCGACCTCCTCGCCGCGCGGGCGTGACGCGCGACGTTCTTCGTCGAGGGCCTGAACGCGGAGATGTACCCCGACGCCCTACGCACGATCCTCGCCGCCGGCCACGAGGTCGCGCGTGCACGCCTGGCGCCACGAGGAATGGGCCGCGCTCGACGCCGACTCCGAGGCTGCGCTGCTGCACCGCGCCACCGACGCGATGCGCCGATCGGCATCGCTCCGCGCGGCTTTCGACCACCCGGCGGGCGGCCTGACCGAGCGCACGCTCGCGCTGCTCGGCGAGCACGGCTACCGCTACGTCTCGCCCGCGGGCAAGCGCGAGGGCCTGCTCGACGGCCTCGCCATGCTGCCGTTTCGCTGGCCGCTCGTCGACGCCTACTTCTACCTGCCCCAGTTCGCCGGCCTGCGCGAGCGCTATGGCGACGGGCCCGATCCGCTCACATCCGAGAACATGCTCGACGAGATGATCGCTGCGCTGCGATCGCCATACGGATCGCAGCGGTCATCTCACCCTGCTCTTCCACCCCTTCTCCGTCGCCTTCACCGGCGACCCCGGCTGGGATGCGCTCGACCGTGTCTCGGCGAGACCGCTCGCCTGGCTGAGTCGGGGCGCTCACAACTATGCGCATGGACGAGGCGGCCGCACACATGCTCGAGCCACCCAGAGGAGCTCGCCCACCCGCCGCAGCTCGACGACGCCACCTGGATGACATCATGACCCGCGACCTCCCTGGAGGCCACGACGAACCTGCGCCCGCGTCGCCCCTTCACCGTCCTCAACGCGCTCGGCACCGCCGCCCACCACGCCTTCGAGGTGCGCGCCGGCGTCGGCCTGGTGTTCGAGCCGTTCATCGGCCGTCGCGCCGCCCTGGCGATGTGGGCCGGCGCCTTGCCCGCGTGGGCGCTCGCCGGCTGGGTAGCCGAGGGCGAGAGCATCGAGCAGCTGGATCGCCCTCAACAACGCCGCCGGTCTGGCCGGCGTCATCGTCCACTTCGTCGAGTGGCCCTGGGAGCTACGTCACGGCATTCCCTATCTGACCGAGGCCGAGGGCATGACCACCGCGCAGCTTCCCACCTACAACCGCGTGCTCCACCTGTGGATGCTCGCGGGCCTCCTCGCCGTCGCGCTCGAGACCCCCCGCCACGCCCGTCGCTGGGCGCTCATGGGCCTGCTGCTCGGCGAGCCCCTGCGCCGCTCCGCCGCCCACCATTTCCGCTGGGCGCGCGAGCAGGCCCAGCGCGACCCCGAGCGCTGGAGCCCGGTGCTGCGCTCGTAGTACAGGACGTTCGATCCGATCCGAGTCCGGGCGATCGTCGGTCCGGACCGCTGTCTTGCCGGTCGCTATTTGCTCGCGGTGAACACGTCGGCTCCAAAGATCGCCGGCGGCGGCGCATCTTTGAGGCTTTCCTCGTCGGTCGCGATGTCGCCGTAGGCGGTCCCCGCCATCAAAAAGCGGCGGTTGGGGTAGGTCTGACACGGCGCCGAGCAGAACCAGCGGTTGGCGAGCGTGAACGTGCGCGCGAGCGAGTACGCGAACGGCAGCACCTCCTCGGTCCAGTAGCCCATCGGCTCGATCGAGTTCACCGAACGGGTGAAGCCGTCCATCTTGCCGCCGTCGATCTGTTCGTGGGTGGCGGTCCAGGTCTGTGAGACCACGGGGCTCTGGGCCGTCGTGGGGATCTGAAACGACGCCACCGTACCGCTTGGCCCGAGGTTGCTGTTCAGCGCCACGCCCGCCCTGTTGAATCGCAGCCCATCGGCCTTGGGCTGACCTGACAGCGAGAGCGCCCCGAGCAGGTTGTCGAACGAATGGTTCTCCATCATCACGACCACGATGTGATCGAACGGCAGCGCCTCATCGACGGCTCCCGCCGGCAGCTTCGGGTTGGGCAGGCTGTCGGGCGCCCGCACGCCTGCGGCGGCGGCGGATGCGGCCCGCCACAGCGCGCCGTTCGTAACGCCGGCCGCGGCTACCGTGGCCGAGCCTCCGTAGCGCAACAGATCGCGGCGGGTGAGCGGATGATCGAGAGGGTGCTTTTCCATGGCGAGGCTCCAGTGACGAGTCGAGTGCTTGTGCGATCCACCAGCACCACCTGTTTGCCCCGATCGAGCACAGAGGATGTAAAAATCTTGGTGCTGTTCTGCGACAGGCGCCACCCTTCGGGTCGGCTCACAGTCACTCATACCGTCCGTGATAGAGAGAATCTATCTTTCTCTCAGGGCCTCTCTGTACCGGCGACAGAGTTCCACGCTCACGCCACGACCCGCAGCGGCGCGCACAACGCCGTGGCGTCGACGAAGAATTCGCGGGCGATCGTGGCGATCAGACGGGCGAGGTCTTCGTGCTCCTCCGGTCGCCAACCCTCGAGCAGGTCGGACAATCGCTGCTCGCCGGTCTTTGTCAACCGCTCCAGTGTCGCGTGCCCCTCGACGGTCAGCTCATATCCGGACCGGGATCCGGCTTCGGATCCGGTCCCAGACATGGCCTCGGATTCAGCTCCACCGGTCTCGTATCCAGCCCCGGACCCAGCTGCCGATCCGGATTGCCCGTCCGCCGACCGCTCGATCAGTCCCTGAGCCACCAGTTCCCCGCGTGCGTCTGTCAACCGATCGAACGGAATCTCAAACTCCGCCGCCAGCTCTGCAACATCGCGCGCGTCCGGCTCGCTCAGCCTGGCCAACAGCCAGCACGCGGCTGGACCCAGATTCACGCCCGCGCGCGCGGCTACGCGCGTGACGATCTCCCGCGCGCCCTCGCGCCGATCCAAGCGCCCGATCATGTTGGCGATTTCCGCGAGCGAGTTGCTGTTGCGTGGGTGTGCATACGTATCGGCGAGATCTCCCGTGGCGACAGTTTCGCGCAATGGCAGCTCGCGGATGAACCACGACAGCACGAACGCGACCACTGCGAACGCCGCCGCGACGACGAACACGCTGTTCAGCGAGCTCGTAAACGCGTGCAGATACCCCACGTGCAGCGGTTCCGGTAGGTGCTTGACCGCGGCAGGGTTGACCGTGCTGCCCGAGCCCGCCTTGGCCGCCGCGCTCGCGGGCAGCGTGCTCTTCAGCTCCGAGCTCAGCCGGTTGGCGAATATCGCGCCCAACACCGACGTTCCCAGCGAGCCGCCGATCGATCGAAACAGCGTCGCCCCCGAGGTCGCCACGCCCAGATCGGAGTACTCGACCGCGTTCTGCACGGCCAGCACGAGCACCTGCATAACCATTCCCAGCCCCAGCCCGAGCACGAACATGAACGCGAAGATCGTCGCCGTGCCGGTGCTCGCGTCCATCGTCGAGAGCAGATACAGCCCGATCACCATCACCGCCGTCCCGGCGATCGGGAACGGCTTGTAGTGGCCGGTCCGCGTAATCGCCTGCCCCGAGCCGATCGATGTGACCAGCAGGCCGCCCATCAGCGGCACCAGTTGCAACCCCGAGCCGGTCGGGCTTGCTCCCTTGACGACCTGCAGGAACAGCGGTAGGTACGTAACGGCGCCGAACAGCGCGAACCCGACCACGAACCCGACCGCGCTGGTCATCGCGAACACGTTGTTCTTGAACAGCCGCGGCGGCAGCACCGGCTCGCGCGCGTGGCGCTCGATCGCCAGGAACACCGCGATCAGGATCACCCCGCCCACGGCCAGTCCCACGATCACCGCCGAGCCCCACGCGAACGACACGCCTCCCAGCGAGCTCATCAGCACGATCGCGCTCAACCCTGCCGCCAGCACAGCCGTGCCGAGATAGTCGATCGTGTGGTGCACCCGCTCGGGCGGCGAGGGCAGCGTCGCGGCCAGCACGAACAGCGCGACCACGCCGAGCGGCAGGTTCACGTAGAAGATCCAGCGCCAGCTGAGGTCGCTCGTCAGAAACCCCCCGAGCAGCGGACCCGCGACGCTGGCCAGCCCGAACACCGCGCCGAACAACCCCGTATACCGCCCGCGTTCGCGTGGCGGCACGACATCGCCGATCGCGGCCTGCGCGCTGACCATCAGCCCGCCACCGCCCAGCCCCTGCAGCGCCCGGAACGCGATCAGCTCGTCGAGGCTGCTGCTCTGCCCGCACAGCGCCGAGCCGGCCAGGAACACCACGAGCGCGCTCTGCAGCACGATCTTGCGCCCGTACATGTCCCCCAACTTCCCGTACAGCGGTGTCACCACCGTCTGTGCGAGCAGATAGGCGGTTACGACCCACGAGATGTGGTTCAGCCCCCCGAGATCTCCGACGATCGTCGGCAGCGCAGTGGCGACGATCGTCTGATCGAGCGCCGCCAGGAACATCACGAGCAGCAGTCCGCCGAACACCAGCTTCAGCGAGACGCCACGCTCGCCCGCCGCCTGTGCGGCGGGTGGATGGATTGCTGCGGCGCCCTCCATCAGTCAAGCTCCTCTCGTCCCGGCGGATCGGATCCCTCAGTCTAGATCCGACACCTGGATCCGACGAGGCGGGGTGTCAGAGCTGCAGGTGGCCTGCGGAGCTAGTGACGCGTGTGTTCGTGCTCGGCGTACTCGATGTCGGGGCGAGCCGGATTGTCCCGGGGCAGGTCATGAACCGAGGGCTCCAGCTCGTCCGGGATGTCGGGTCCTCCCTCCGGAGCGTCCCGGCGGGTGCTCAGATGCTGGATCGTCCAGAAGCACGTCGCGAACCCGGCGACCATCACCGCGAGCGCGACCTCCAGCAGGAACTTCGTCCCTGTCGAGGCAACCGCTACGAGCGCCACGATCAGCAGCACCGTTAGTCCACTGGCGATCAGCGGAATGACCGCCGGTGCGGTCTTCATCGGCTCGGACGAGCTGTGGGAGTCGCTTGGCGCAATCATGACTATCAACCTCCGTCGCATGGCGAGCTGGCGTTTCCGGTCTATGTGGCGTTTGATACCCACTATAGGTCGCTCTCACGCCTTCTCCAGTCCTTTCGCCACCGGTGCGCCGGACTCGCGCGATGATCGATAGGATGCCGCCGACATGACCGGTGCTCCACAGGCCAACCCCCGCCCGGCCGGCCCCGGCAGCTCTCCTACCGGCCGACCCCGCGCCGTTGCCGCACGGGAGATCCGCACCGAGGGAGAGATCCGATGACCAACTATCCAGGCTGGGGCTCGTGGACGTTTCAGCCGGTCGTGATCATCGCGCTGTTGGCCGCGGCTGTCCTCTACGCTCGCATGTACCGTCGCGCCGCCTCGCGATCGAACGGATCCGTCCCCGGCGCCGGCCACTGGATTCCGTATGCGGCCGGCCTGTTGATGCTGGCGATCGCGCTGCTCTCGCCGCTTGATCCGATCGGCGACACGTACCTGCTCTCCGCGCACATGATGCAGCACGTACTGCTGTCTGACATCGCGCCCGCGCTGCTCGTGCTCGGCCTGCGCGCGCCGATTCTGCCGCTCGGTCTCTCGCGCAACGCGCTGATGGCGGTGGCGCCCGGACGCCCCTCCGGCCGTTGGCTGGCGCGTCTGACCTCGCCGTGGCTGGCGATCCCGCTGTGGGTGGCGGCCACCTGGGTGTGGGCGATCCCGAGCGTGTTCGACTATGCCGCTCAGCACCAACTCGTGCACGCAATCGAGCACGCCACGCTCTTCTACACCGGCCTGGCGATGTGGTGGCTGATCATCGACCCGCTGCCCCGCGCGCGCCTGCGCCCCAACGGCCAGCGCCTGGCCCTCTTGGGCTTCACCCGCCTGGCCAGCGCCTGCATCTGCCTGCCGCTGGCGTGGATTACGACCACTCAGTACCCGCTCTACGCCAGCGCCCCCCGCGCCTACGGCCTGTCTGCCATCAACGACCAGCATCTCGCTGGCGCGGCCATGTGCTTCATCGAGTTCCTCGTCTTCGGCATCGCGTTCACCGCCGTATTCATCGACATGCTCGGTCGCTCGGACTCGCGCATGACGCTGGCCGAATACGCAGCTGGTCCGCAAGCCGACCAGCTGCCGACCTGATCGCGCCGACGCTCGGAGTCTGGCCCACCACCCGCGCGCGGCGCTGCCGCACGAGTCGGTTTTGCCGCGCCGCGACATCCCGTCGCACCCCGGCCATCGGGGGACTGATCGCCGCGGCCGTCCTGCTCGCGCTCGCGGGCTGTGGCTCGAGCGGTGTCTCCAGCACGCACAGCGCCACCTCCTCCTCGATCCCCCCGTTCGCCTCCGAACCGTATACCCACCAGCAGCAGCTGGTCTTGCAGGGCGCGCAGCTGGTCGTGACCGACGGATGCTCCGCATGCCACCTCGTCGATCGCACCCAGCACGCCGGCCCGAGCTTTGACAGCTTCGCGGGCCACCGCGTCAGGCTCGCCGACGGACAGACGGTGCTCGTGGACGAACGCTTCCTGCATGCCTCTCTGCTGCACCCCGGCGCCCAACCGCTCGCGGGATACGATCCCGCGCCGATGATCGCTGCGGTCAAGCGTCTACACCTGAGCAGTCAACCGGCGCAGGTTGCCGCGCTGGTCGCGTTCATCGAGCAGATCGGCCCCGAATCCGAACCGTGATCGCGAACCCTGATCGACCGTGCGATGCTCGAGATCTTCCGCAACGGCTTCGACGCGCGCGTGATTCGCCACGACGGCCCTGAGGAGAGGTCGAGCTCCTCACCTCGGGCTGGCGCTGCCCGGTGCGTGCGCGATCCGTCACCGGCTGCTGAGTGCTCGCGGCCTGCGGGCACTCCGAGCTGTCGGCTGATGCACGATCGGCGTGAGGCCTTCGAAGCTGGCGAGGCTGACCGGCGACTATTGACCCGCGGTCACGGCTTTCAGCTCGTCGAGCGACTCTCGGATGAGTCGCGGCAGGTCCTGCTGGTTGGTCTCGCTCGACCTAGCGTTCGAACGCGACCTTGAAGACGGCGATCCCTGCCTCGGCGGTCAGGCTCGCGGCTGGGTCGTCGACGCCGCGCCGGCGCAACGCCTCGGCGAGCGCCGCGGCGAGTGACGCGAGCTTGATCAGCTCGCGCTCTTGAAGCTCCGCGCTCGCAGCGATGATGGCCTGGCGCTGTCGCGCGAGCTGCTCCTCCCTCCTGGATGAGAGCGCCGGCGGCCTCGAGCGCCCGCGGCCGCCGCGTCGATCGGCGCCAGCGACATCGGGCGCGTTGGCGACCGTGCTGACGAGCAGCTCCTGCAGCGCGTCCGCGCCCGCGAACAGAACCTCGCGCTTGTCGGCGAAGTGCCGGAAGAACGTTCGCTCCGTCAGTCCCGCCCGCTCGGCGATCTCCGCCACCGTGGTCTGCTCGAACCCGCGCTCGCCGTAGAGCGCGAAGGCCGCCTGCACGAGCCGGCCGCGCGCGTTTGGCTCCCATCGACCCATGCCCCGATTCTATCCGACGACAGCGGCTGACATCGTGTGCTAGTCTGATGGCAGTCACTGTCATCGATCGTGTACCATGGAGGTTTTCTCATGCGCGTATTCGTCACCGGCGCGTCCGGCTGGATCGGCTCCGCCGTCGTTCCCGAGCTCATCGGCGCGGGCCATCAGGTCGTCGGGCTCGCCCGCTCGGATGCCTCGGCCGCTGCCCTCACCGCCGCCGGGGCAGAGGTGCATCGCGGCACGCTCGACGATCTCGACGGCCTGCGGAGACGCGGCTGCCGCGTCGGATGGCGTGATCCACCTCGCGTTCAAGCACGACCTCGCGTTCTCGGGCGACTTCCAGGGCGCCGCCGACGCCGATCGCCGCGCCGTCGAGACGTTCGGCGAGGCGCTCGCGGGCTCCGACCGGCCGCTCGTGATCGCCTCCGGGCTCCTCGGGGTCGCACCGGGGCATGTGGCGACCGAGCAGGACGGGCACGGTTCCGACGCGGCCGTGGCCGCTTTCGGCGGCGGTCCGCAGGCCCGCTGGGAAACGGCCGAGTTCACGCTCTCCCTCGCCTCCCGCGGCGTCCGCTCGTCGATCGTGCGACTTCCGCCGACGAACCACGGCGACGGAGACAACGGCTTCATCGCGACCCTGGTCGGCATCGCCCGCGAGAAGGGCGTCTCCGGCTACATCGGCGACGGGAGCCAACCGCTGGCCCGCCGTGCACCGCCTCGATTCCGCGCGCCTGTTCCGCCTCGGCGCTGGAAGAGGCCCCGGCGGGATCGACGCTGCACGCGGTCGCCGACGAGGGCGTGCCGATCCGCGACATCGCCGAGGTGATCGGGCGGCATCTCGACCTGCCGGTGGTCTCCGATCTCCCCCGAGGACGCAGGCGAGCACTTCACCTGGCTGGGCGGCTTCCTCGGGCTCGACGCCCGGCCTCCAGCGCGCTGGACCCGCGAGCTGCTCGGCTGGCAGCCGACCCAGCCCGGGCTCATCGACGACCTCGACCAAGGGCACTACTTCCAGCAGGCGCAGCCCGGCTGCGGCTTGATCGAGGCCACGGGCCGTACTCACTGGCCCCAACGAGCACACAAGCTCCGGGTCGTGATGCGAGGCGAGGTAGCGGCCTGGGGGTCAGTTCTCGGCGGTCGTGCTTGTAGCGAGTGAGTGGGGATCCTCGATGGTGTAAGGCTGCAGTATCTGCCGCACGTGATCGGGGATCGGGGCCTTCTCGCCGAGGTGGTCGGCGCGCACGAAGATATGGACGATGCGACCCTCGGCGAGGATGTCCCCATCCCGCGCGATCCCGATCGCGGACACCATCGATGTGTTGCCAAGGCGCTCGACCTCGAGCGTGATCTCGAGTTCGTCGTCGAAGCGCGCTGGGGCGCGGAAGCGCACCCCCGTCTCGGCGACCACCAGATCGAGGCCGTCGGCCGTGAGCGCTTCGTAGGAGCCGAGGGCCTCGCGCCATAACTCGGTCAGGATGACGTCGAAGTAGACGAAATAGTTGGCGTTGAAGACATGACCCTGGGCGTCGCACTCGTTGTAACGAACACGCAGGCGGTGCACGAAGGGGGGCATCACTAGACCGTACGCCCTCGGGCGGAAGGAGGCAATCGCCGCGGAGAGCTCCAGGAACAGGATCCGAACGGCTCCACCCCACAGCATGCCGGTCAGGCCGCCACCACCGATCCGGTCAGCGCGATTCCAAGACCGAAGGGAACGCCAGCCCGAGAACCACCCACAGCGGGAAGATACGATCGACCACGCGATCACGGGGTCGGCGAGCAGGTCCTTCGCGTAGCGCTCGGCGCTCGCGCTCTTGCCGGGGGCGTAGCGATCTCTACCGCAGCGCGTGACGCAGAGCGCTGGGCGTAGTGCCGGTCTCGCTGCGAACGGCTCTGCAGAGGTGGCTCTGGTCGCTGAAGCCAACGTCGGCGGCGAGCCGCGCGAGGTGGTGCTCGCCATGAGAGAGTCGCTCGAGGACTGTGCGCACGCGCAGGCGCAGCCGGTGGCGGGCGATCGTCTCGCCGGTGAACGAGCGAAACGTGCGGCTGAGGTGGTGGGGGGAGACGCATAGGGTCTGGGCGAGGCTGAGCAGCGGGAGACCGGGATCGTCGGTGAGCGCCTGAAGCGCTTCGTTGACGAGGACACGACGCCGTCGGGTGGTGCTGGGACGCCCGCTGGCGACCCGGCGCGTGTCGGCGGCCTCGAGTAGGTGGGCGCCCAGCTCGATCGCTTGCTCGTAGAGGTCGTCGTCAGCCTGCTTGTCCGTGCGGCGAGCGGCCTGCGCGAGCAGCGCGCGGTGTGCGAGGTCCAGCCGCGGGTCCACGGGGATCGGCTTGGTCGGCAGCGCTGGATCGCCGCCCCACAGCGACGCGAGCAGGGCGGGTGAGAGAGACAGGACGGTGCAGTCGTCGCCGTATGAGTGGGGGTGGTCGAAGCGCTGGTCTTCGCCGGGGTTCATCGCGTAGGCGAGCGTGGCGTCCAGCAGCGCCTGTCCGCCGGGCACGCTGCGCACGAAGCATCCGCGTCGCACGAGTACGAGCGCGAGTTCGCCGGCGGGCTCGATGTCACGTCCACGGCCGGCGGGATGACGGCAGGCCACATCGAAGAGCTGGAGGTCCTCGCCAGCGTAGAGCGTGGTGGAGTCGAGCACGAGCACGATCGTCGCAGATGAGCACGAATGTCCAAGTCAAGCGCGTGTCAACCGGACAGGATGGGCTGCATGGCAAGCATCTACAAGGAACGACAGATAGACGCAACGCTGCGGGACGCCTGGGCTGCACTGGCGGACTGGGGCGCGCTGCACGAACGCTTGGTCCCGGGGTTCGTCACCGACGCGAGGCTGGACAGAGAGGATCGGATAGTCACGTTCGCGGCCGGGATGACCGTGCGAGAGCAACTGATCAGCTGCGATGCGCAGGCGCGAAGGCTCGTGTGGTCGATAGTTGACGGTCCTTACACCCATCACAACGGCGCGGCGCAGGTCTCGGAGCATCCCGGCGGCGGCGGCGTTCGCTTCGTCTGGGTCGCCGACCTGTTGCCGGATGAGCTCGCGGAGCGCACCGACGAGCTGATGGAGCAGGGGATCGACACGGTCAAGCGCACCCTCGAGGGAGCGCAGCAGCGGTACCGAGGAGCGCAGCGGCTCTGAGACACGAGCGCCACGAGGCCGGGTACGCGCGCGTCGCCTACATGCTGCTCGGCCGCGGCGTGGGTGCGCTCGATCCCGGCGTTCGTCAGACCGCCGGGCACCGCTACTCCAGCTCGATCGCCCGCATCGTGTGCTCGTCGGGGAGTTTGTCCAGGATGCTGTGCAGGTGCTCGCGCTCGTCGGCCTGTCCGCGCTGGGAGTCGTTGAGCAGCAGCCGCACGGCGCTGTAGGTGATCTTCATCTGCTCGGGGCTGAGCGTCACCGTGAGCGTGCCCGCCTCGTCCGGTGTGCCTTGCAGGCCGGCGAGCACCTCGCGCGCCAGCTGGCGGATGTGGGGCTCGTGCGCCTCGTCGGAGATGAGCAGGTTCAGCGCGACCGCGGCCACGGGCGTCTCGTCCGGATCCAGGAACAGGTGATAGGCCGGCTCTGGCGTTTTCGCTGGCTCGCTCATGTAGTCGATCTCCGTTGGTCGTCGAACTGGCCCGGTCCCCGGGTCGCGGGCTCTCGGCAGCCTATCGTCAGCGCCTGACGCACATCGGCCGGTCCGAGCGGTGGGTTCGACGCGCGTAGGATGGACTCCCGTGCCCGACG
This sequence comes from uncultured Solirubrobacterales bacterium, assembly GCA_963736555.1. Classification (GTDB taxonomy): domain Bacteria; phylum Actinomycetota; class Thermoleophilia; order Solirubrobacterales; family Solirubrobacteraceae; genus Palsa-744. Next base: position 191,079 of record CAVTPC010000007.1, on the reverse strand, counting down.
ACCACTCACCCGAGCCCTCGTCCCCGTCTCCGTCCATGCCTGAGCGCGCGTCCGCTTCGGCCTCCGCCTCCGCGGAACCCAGCCGCAGAGACGCCCATCCGCCGATGCCGCGCGACAAGCGCGGCTGGCACGTGGCGCCGGCGCCCGACGGGCGCGGCATGCCCGAGCAGCCGCCCACGCGGGCCGCCGCCGCACCGCATGCGCGGCTTCTGGTACTTCGTGCTGGCGCTGATCGCGCTCAACTGGCTGTCGGTGCTGTTCTTCCAGCCGTCCACCGGCGAACCGCGGGTGACGGTGCCGTTCAGCCCGTACTTCCTGGAACAGGTCAAGGCGGGCACGGTCAAGTCGATCTCCACCAAGGGCGACACGATCGCAGGGCACCTTCAAGACCAAGCTGCGCTATCCGGCGAGCGACAAGAAGGCGACGCCGACGAAGCTGTTCGCGACCCAGGTCCCGACGTTCTGGAACGGCAGCCAGCTGTCCGCGCTGCTGCAGGAAAAGGGCGTGCAGATCAACGCCGAATCGACGACCACGAGCCAGTCGCTGCTGGCGGAGCTCCTGCTCGGCTTCGGCCCGACGCTGCTGATCGTCGGCCTGTTCGTGCTGATCGCGCGGCGCGCCGCCAAAGCGCGGCGGAGCGATGGGCGCGCTCGGCAGCTTCGGGCGCTCGCAGGCGCGGCGCGTCGACCCGGAGAAGATCCGCGTCACCTTCGACGACGTCGCCGGCATCGACGAGGCCAAGGCCGAGCTGTCGGAGATCGTCGACTTCCTGCGCAACCCCGAGCGCTACGGGCGCCTCGGCGGGCGCATGCCCCACGGCGTGCTGCTCTCGGGCGCGCCGGGCACCGGCAAGACGCTGCTCGCGCGCGCCGTCGCCGGCGAGGCGCACGCGGCGTTCTTCTCGATCTCCGCGTCGGAGTTCATCGAGGCGATCGTCGGCGTCGGCGCCTCGCGCGTGCGCGACCTGTTCGCCAAGGCCAAGGAGGCCGCGCCGGCGATCATCTTCATCGACGAGCTCGACGCGATCGGGCGCTCGCGCCAGGGCTCGGTGTCGGTCACCGGCGCCAACGACGAGCGCGAGCAGACGCTCGACCAGATCCTCACCGAGATCGACGGCTTCGAGTCCACCGAGGCGGTCGTCGTGCTCGCCGCGACCAACCGCCCCGACGTGCTCGACCCGGCGCTGCTGCGCCCCGGGCGCTTCGACCGGCGCGTGACCGTGCAGGCGCCCGACCGCAAGGGGCGCCGGGAAATCCTCGAAGTGCACACGCGCTCGATCCCGCTCGCCGACGACGTCGACCTCGACGCGATCGCCGCCAGCACGCCCGGCATGGTCGGCGCCGACCTCGCGAACCTCGCCAACGAGGCCGCGCTGCTCGCCGCGCGCCGCGGCCACGACAAGGTGCAGATGGCGCGACTTCACCGACTCGCTGGAGAAGATCATGCTCGGCGCGCCGCGCGGCATCCTGCTCTCGCCGGCCGACCGCGAGCGCACCGCCTACCACGAGTCCGGCCACGCGCTCGTCGGGCATGCTCACGCCGGGCGCCGACCCGGTGCGCAAGGTCTCGATCATCCCGCGCGGCATGGCGCTCGGGCGTGACGCTGTCGACGCCCGACGCCGATCGCGTCTCCTACTCGCGCGAGGACCTGGAGGCGAAGATCCGCGTCGCGCTCGGCGGCCGCGTGGCCGAGGAGGTCGTCTACGGCACGATCACCACCGGCGCCGAGTCCGACATCCAGCAGCTCACGCAGATCGCGCGCCAGATGGTCGGGCGCTGGGGGATGAGCGAGGCGATCGGCCCGATCGCGGTGCTGCCCGGCGAGGGTCAGGGCCCGTTCCTGCCCGGCGCTCAGCGAGACCTCGGAGTCGACGCAGCGGCTCGTCGACGAGGAGGTCCGCAGGCTCGTCGAGGACGCCCACGAGGAGGTCACGCGCCTGCTCGGCGCTCATCGCGAGCAGCTCGAGAGCCTCGCGCAGGCGCTGCTGAAGGCCGAGACGCTCGACGCGCTCGACGCCTACGCGGCCGCGGGCGTGCCAGCGCATCGGGAGCAGCCCAGCGCCGTCTCCTGAGCGAGCGCTACGTGAGTCTGCGAGTGGCTCCTCGCATGCTGGCTGCGCCGTCCTCTGGGACGCCTAGCGCGTAGCCTGCTCTGCGTCGAATTGCGTGGCGTGAGCGCCGGCGGGATCGTGACGACGTGCCGGCAGACGGGCGGTGACGACGGTTCCCTGCTCGCCGGACCCGACAGTCAGCCTGCCGCCGGCCAGGCTCATCCGCTCCTGCATACCAGCCAGGCCGAAGCCCTGGCTGGTGGTCTGCATATCGAAGCCGGCGCCGTCGTCCTGCACTGTGACCAGCAGCTCCCCGCCGGACTCTGTGACGAGGACGCGCACGTGCTTGGCGCGGGCGTGCTTGGCGACGTTCGTGAGCGCCTCCTGCACCAGTCGGTAGACGGCTGTCTCTAGATCCTCATCCAGGCGCTCGGACCCGGCCGAGGGGCCGGGCAGTGCAAGCTCTGCATCGATCTCCAACCCGCTCTGCTCACGATGGCGATCGAGCAGCGCCTCGATCGCGGTTCGCAGCCCGAGCTCATCCAGAGCCGCAGGACGCAGCTCGGCGATGATCGCCCGCAGGTTGGCGATCTCGCTCTCGATCTGCTCTACGGCTTCGCGCATCGCCGCACGGGCCCGCCACGGGTCCTCGCGGCGCAACGCCGAGGAGAGCAGGAGGCGCAGCCCGCCGAGGCTCTGCAGCGTCTCGTCGTGCAGCTCCCGCGCCCAGTGGCGTCGCTCTGCGTCAGCGGCCGCCAGCGAACTGCGCAGCCGGTCGGCCTGCACACTCTGGGCCATCGTCACAGCCGTCGCCGCACTCGCGGCGAACGTGCGCAACATCTGCTCGTCGTCCTCGCCGAACATGCTTCCGTCCTGACCTCGATCGAACGCGGCGAGCACGCCCAGCCCCTCCCCGCGGTAGACCATCGGCACGATCAGCGCCGTGTGCACGTCGGTCACTCCGAACTCGCTCGGAGCGATCCGCCACCGGACATCGACGTCGGTGATCCGCTCTGGCAACCGGCGCTCGAGCACCTGTCCGGACGTCGATCCGGTGATCGGCAGGCGGGTCCCACGCATCTCCTGCACGTGACCGGCGCTCGCCTGCACGACCAGCTCGTGTCCGTCGCGCAACATGATCACGAGGCTCCTCGCGCCGACCAGCGCGCGCCCGCGCTTGACGATCAGCTCCAGCACGTGATCGAGTCCGATCTCTCCTCCGATCGCGACGGCCACGTCGCGGGTGGCCCGCAGGCTGCGCGCCGTCTTCTCGAGCTCATGGCGGCGGCGCTCGCTCGTCTCGTACGTACGAGCGTTGCCAATTGCCACGGCCGCCCACTCGGCGAGGATCAGGACGGCCTCTTCGTCAAGTGCGCTGAAGGGTTCTCCTCCCTGCTTCTCGGTCAGGTACAGGTTCCCCCACGCCTGTCCGCGGATCAGGATCGGAACTCCGAGGAAGCCATGCATCACCGGATGCCCCGTCGGAAATCCGTAGCTGTCCGGATGACGGCCCACGTTTGCGAGGCGCAGCGGCTCGGGACGTTCGATCAGTACGCCGAGCACGCCGTGTCCGCGCGGCAGACCGCCGATCGCCTCGCGGGTGGGCTCGTCGACGCCCGAGGTCAAGAACTGCTCGAGCTCGGTGCGCTCACTGTTCAAGATTCCCAGTGCCGCATACCGCGCTCCGGTGATCTCACGAGCCGTTTGCAGCATCCTGTCCAGCACTGCCGCGAGATCGAGCTCGGTCATCAGGACGCGTCCCACGTCGAGCAGCCGACGAATCCACCGCTCTTCGGAATCTGTCGTCATTGCCTAATCAGCTTACTCCGTAGTTATCCGCATACAACAGTGGGGTTTTTCGCGGCCGATCCACCCTCTTGCACGGCTTGGTCGGTCCGCAGTTGTCTCCGGCTGAACCAGCTCGACGGGCGGAGTTGGTCGCCGAGGCCGCGTTGTGTCCGATGGCCATTCACTGGCTGTAATGGGTCCGCCAGTCCGTGCCGATATATGGAATAATGCCCAGCGTAGATGACTCGGCGGCGCTCACTGTGCCGCAGTCCGGGAAGCGGCTGTCCCGGTTGCTAGACCCGCGGCGCCGGCTGGCCGAGCGCCGTGTCGCCGCCGAGAACGGTTCGGCCTTCAGCTTCGGCGCTCGCCTGTTCGCGGCGATCACGCTCACCCTTGTGCTGATCGGGGTCGTCGGCTACGTCCTGATCGATCGTAATCTGGAGCACCGGCAGATCGAAAGCTACGCCGCCAATCTGAGAGCCGACGCCCGGGGCTTTGAAGAGAGTGGCGCCCGTGCCTCTTCCCCAGCGGAGGCGATCGGCGAGAGCGACCGGCTGCTCGATGCCATCGCACGGCGGCCCGGCACGCTGGAGACGCTGCTGATCGACCGGCAACACATCGTCACGGCCTCCGGCGAGGAGCGCCTGATCGGGACCGAAGACTCCGATCCCCGGATCGACGCCGCGCTGGAACACGGACGGTCATATGCCGGCCGCGAGGGCGACACCAAGAAGGACCGTAATAACTTCGAGTTCGTCGTCCCCGTCAACCTGCCGAGCGGCCGCTATGCCTATGAGGTCAGCTACAGCCACAGCGCCTACGACGCGCAGCTGCACGACATGCGAATGGTGCTCGTGCTGGTTGGGCTGCTCGCGCTGTTCGGCGGCGGCGGTGTCTTCTACCTGGTCGGTGGACGGGCGTTGCTGCGCGACCATCGCCGGGCGCTGCAGCGCGCCACGCGCGATGGGCTGACCGACCTGCCCAACCAGCGCGCATTCCAGGACGAGCTCCCGCAGGCCGTCGCCTCCGCCGAGCGCTATCAGGATCCGCTCGCCCTGGCCGCACTGGACGTCGATGACTTCAAGTTCATCAACGACCGCCATGGGCACCCGCACGGCGATGCGATTCTCAAGCACGTGGCCACGGTCCTGCGCGAGGCCAGGCCCGGGGACCGGCCCTACAGGACCGGGGGAGACGAGTTCGCGCTGCTGCTGGCGCACACCGACTCGGACGGCGCCCGCACCCTCGCACGCCGGTTGAGCCGCAGCTTCTCCGACGCCGGCATCGAGGCCAGCATCGGCGTCAGCGCCCTGCGCCCCGGGCAGCAGGCCGACACCTTGCGGGCTGAGGCCGACGCCGCGCTGTATGAGGCCAAGCGCCAGGGCGGTAACCGCAGCGCGCATTTCGACGACATCCGCGAGCGCGTGGTCGTGACCACCTCTGAGAAGAAGGACGCCGTTCGCAGGTTGATCGACGAGGGGCGCCTCACGACCGTCTTCCAGCCGATCTGGGACTTCGACGCGGAGACCATGCTCGGCGTCGAGGCGCTTACTCGTCCCGACCCTTCCTATGGGCTCTCCGGGCCCGCCGAGGCGTTCGATATCGCCGAGCAGATCGGGCGCGTGCACCAGCTCGACGTGCTGTGCGTGCAGAGCGCCCTGCGCGCCGCGCCGGAGCTTCAGCCTGGCGTGCTGCTGTTTCTCAACCTCTCTCCGCAGACCCTCGACCTCGACGCCGAGCGCAACGATTGGCTGCGCCAGGCCGTCGAGCGGGCGGGGCTGGCGCGCGAGCGAGTCGTGATCGAGGTGACCGAGCGCTTCGGAGGACGCACCGCGGCGGTCGTCAAGTGCCTCGAGCGTTTGCGCCAGCAGGGGTTCAAGACCGCTCTCGACGACGTCGGCACGGGCAACTCGGGCCTGGAGATGCTGCGCAAGGTGGACGCGGAGTTCGTGAAGCTCGACCAGAGCATCGTCACCGCGGCCCCGACCGAAGCGAGTGCCCGCGCGGTCCTGATGGCGATGGCGACGTTCGCCCGGCAGACCGGAGCGTTCGTGATCGCCGAGGGCATCGAGGATGAAGATACGCTCCAGTTCCTGCGCGGCATCGACGACCACGACCTGCAGGTGGACACCATCATCCAGGGCGGCCAGGGCTTCGGTCTCGGCCGACCCTCTCCCGAGATGCCACCCGCCGGGGGCGAGGGGATTCCCACCACCCTGCGCCCCCACATCGCGACCGCTTGATCCAGCGGCTTGATCCAACCGCTTGATCCAGCGCGCTTGCTTGTGGCGCAGCCGACCCCGGCCAGCGATACTGAACGGTCATGGCATCCGCTCCCGCCGGCACCGCGAGCGCCGATCCCTCGGCGGGCCGCACCGCCTGGGCGCGCAATCTCGGCGCGCCCGTTCGTGACTTCCTGAGCACCGAGACCGGCGGGGCGGCCGTGCTCGTCGCCGCTGCGCTGGCGGCGCTCGTGTGGGCCAATTCGCCCTGGCCGCACTCCTATGTGTCCTTCTGGGACACGCGGCTGGCGTTCAGCGCCGGTCGGCATGTGCTGTCGGGGAGCCTGCGCCAGTGGGTCAACGAAGGGCTGATGACGCTGTTCTTTCTCGTCGTCGGCCTGGAGGCCAAGCGCGAGCTCGATCTCGGCGAGCTGCGTCAGCGCAACCGCATCGCGATCCCCGTCCTCGCTGCGCTCGGAGGCATGGCGCTGTGCGTGGGCATCTACCTCGCGATCAACCTCGGCGGCAGCGGCGCGCACGGATGGGGGACGGCGATGTCCACCGACACGGCTCTTGCGCTGGGCGCACTCGCGCTCGTCGCGCCGCGGAGTGGGACGAGGCTGCGCGTGTTCCTGCTGACGCTCGCGGTCGTCGACGATCTGCTCGCCCTGATCGTCATCGCGCTCGCCTACAGCACCCACGTCTCGCTGCTCGCGCTGGCGATCGCGCTCGTCCTGTTCGCGGTCCTCGTGCTGCTGCGGTTCGCCCCGCGCTGGCGCGAGGCCGCGGCGGTGCTCGTCGGGATCGGCGTGTGGCTGGCGATGTTCGAGTCGGGTGTCGACCCGGTCGTCGCCGGTCTGGCGATCGGGCTGGTGACCAGCGCCTACCCGCCCGCGCGCGACGATCTGGAGCGCGCCACCGAGCTGACGCGCTCCTTCCGCGAGCAGCCCACGCCCGAGCTCGCCTACCTCGCGCAGCGCGGCCTGACCGCCACGATCTCCCCCAACGAGCGCCTGCAGTACCGGCTGCACCCGTGGACGAGCTTCCTCGTGGTGCCGCTGTTCGCGCTGGCCAATGCCGGGATCCATGTGGACGGTCGCGTGCTCTCAGACGCCGTCAGCTCACCGGTGACGATCGGCATCCTGCTCGCGTACGTTCTCGGCAAGCCGCTCGGCATTCTCGGCGCCTCCTGGCTCGGCACCCGTCGCGCGCTCGGTGGCGCGACGCGTCTGGTCGTCACCTGGCCCGGGCTCGTGGGTGTGGGCGCGGTCGCGGGGACCGGATTCACTGTCTCGCTGCTGATCGCCGGTCGTGCTTTTACAGGCGAGCTGCTGGCTCAGGCGAAGCTCGGGATCCTGGCCGCCGCCATCGTTTCGCCGATCGTGGCCTGGGTAGTGTTCCGGCTGATCGCCCGTATGCCCGCGTCTGTACGGGCACGGCAGTTCGGACGCACGGCCGAGCAGCTGATCGATCTCGCCGAGGACGTCGACCCCGCGCGCGATCACATCCGCGGTGCGTCTGACGCTCCGGTGACGCTCGTCGAGTACGGCGACTTCGAGTGTCCGTACTGCGGGCAGGCCGAGCCCGCGATCCGCGAGCTGCTCGCCGACTGGGACGACGATCTGCGCTACGTTTTTCGCCACCTGCCGCTCAGTGATGTGCATCCCTGGGCCCAGTTGGCGGCGGAGGCCGCCGAGGCAGCCGGCGCTCAGGGCAAGTTCTGGGAGATGCACGACCTGCTGCTTGCCCATCAGGGCGAGCTCGCGCCAGGCCACCTGCGCCGTTACGCGCAGGAGCTGGACCTCGATGTCGAGCGGTTCGGCGAAGAGCTGCGCCGGCGCACCTACGCGCCGCGAGTCGGCGAGGATGTGGCCAGTGCGGATGCGAGCGGCGTCTCGGGGACGCCGTCGTTCTTCGTCAACGGGCTCCGCCACAACGGCGTCTACGACGTCGACACGCTCAGCGCCGCGGTGCGGACGGCGCGTTTGCGGGCGTCTGCAGGTGTCGCGGTGGCCTCCGGGTCTTAGGTCGCTCGGAGGCTCGGCTCACTCATCAGTGCCAGCGGTACGGCGAGGCCCGCCGAGCGGCGTACTGTGGCGATATGTCGCCCCGGTTGGACCGCGGGGCGGATAGGACCGGCGTGGGCTCCGAGTTGCGCCACCGTCCGGTGCAGGTCGTCCACCCGTGCCGCCAGACCCCAGAACCGCGCCGGGTGATCGGGTCCGCCCGCGCGCTCGATGACCTCATCGGGCTCCTGGATCAGCTCGAGGATCTCCGCACCGAGCCGGAAGAAGGCCTGGCGCGGGGCTCCTGCCGGGGTGGGCTGCTCGCGAATCCGGCGCAGGTCCAGGCCGGCGTGTTGCAACGCCTCGATGCTGCGCTCGAGCGTTGGGGACGCCGCAACGACATGGTCGATCGCTACGACCCCGTTCGGGTGGATCGGCGCGGCGTCTCGTGGGGGCGACTCGGACACGGTTGTGCGGAGCCCGTCGAGCTCGGTGCCGGCGATGTCGCGCAGCGACCAGCCGACGATTCCGGGCTTGGAACCTGAATCTGAATCAGACTCGCGAGTGTCGTAGGCGGCGAGGAATCGCAGCCGCACCTGGCCGATATCACAGCACCCGTCTGCGACCGTGAACCCGAGCTGCGCCCAGTGCTCGCCGTCGTCGGCAACGAGCAACTCGTCAATCGTCGGTGCCGGCATGGGTTGAGTGAGTATCGCTTGTCTCGCATACTCCCGCAGAGCACTGCGAGCGGTCCTTACGACTGTGACAAGAGCGTGACTTCTCTGTGGCAAAAGGCTGACACGGCGCTGCGGGGGCGCGATTCCGACGCCGAGGGGTCTTAGCGTACCGGGAGACGAACATGTGTTCGAGTACGGGAAGCCGATGTGACGAACGATCAGACAACAACGGTTCGCGCCGCCGATCTCGCCGAGCGGATCGTGCAGGAGATCAGCGAAGCCGATCAGAACTGGCACGCCATCGAGCTGTGTGCTCGGGAGCTGGTCGAGGTGCTCACGCGGTTGGCGGCCGGAGAACCGGCGCCGGCGCATGAGCTCACCGGGCGTTCAGGGCCACAGGCGTGACTACCGCGGCCGTGCGCGCGGCTCTGCTCAGAACCCTCCCCGGCGCCCGGTGTGCGGATCGGAGATCGTGCGGCGCAGGCGGTTTACGCGGCGCAGCTCCTGGACGTCCTCGTCGATGGGGGGGCGAATCACGTCGCCGGAGGGGTCGCTCGCGCCAAGCAGCTCGGGTTGCAGACGCCGGCGGACGAGCTCGCCGGCGAGGAGATCGACGCGCTGGGCGCCCGCGCCGGGACGCGAGCTGACGATTCGCTGCAGATTTGTACCCGCAAACAGCAGCCCGACCCCGTCGTCCACGGCCCAGCCTCCGGGCAGGGTGCCGTCGCGGACGGCCCGAAGCCACACGGGCAGGCGCTCGGGCTCGCCGTCGGCGTGGACCGTGAGCGATCCCTCCAGCAGGCCGAGACCGGCGAGTGGCTCGGGCGGACCGCTGGAGCGGGTGATGCCGCCTCCGAACCAGCACATCGCCCCGGCGGAGATGCCGGCGAGGACGATCCCGCGCCGCCAGGCACAGGTCAGCAGGCTGTCGAGCCCGTGCGCGTGCCAGATCGCCAGCAGATTGCGCATCGAGCCGCCGCCGACATACACGATGTCCTGGGCCAGGATGATCTCCTGCAGCGGCCGGCGCAGCTCGTGCAGACGAAACAGCGACAGGTGCTCGGCGACGCAGTAGCGGTCGGCGAAGCGGGCATGAAACGCGCCGATCTGCGCGGCCGTGTCGCCGGAGGCGGTCGGCAGGAACAGGATGCGCGGCTCGCGCCCCGCCGTGGGAGTCGGGGCCAGCGACAGGACGAAGTCATCGAGCAGCGGGTTGGTGGGCTCCATCGTGAACCCACCGCCGCCCATCGCGAAGATCAGGCGCTGCTCGAGGGGCGCCTGCGGACTGCTCACGCGGCAGATGCTACGGGCTGTGAGCGATCGGGCCGGTCGAGGATCGACCCGGCGGCGGCGGCAGCGGCGGCGGCGGCAGCAGCAGCAGCAGTTGGCGGCCCGGGCGCGGACTCGACCCCACGGTCGGGAGCGAGGCCGGGGTCTTAGCCGAGCCGGGCGACCTCGAGCGGGACCTCGACGACCGACTCCCCGGCGGGCTCGACGCGGTAGGCGCGCCCGTCCGCGCGCGAGCTGACGGCGCGCTCGAGCAGCGTGCCGCGAAAGTGCAGCGCGACGCCGTCGTCGGCGGCGAACCCCGGACGCATGCCGGCGGCGACGAAGCGGTGGTACTCGGCTCGGCGCGCGGGCTCGGCGTCGTAGTGGACGCAGTTGGAGTAGGGCAGCAGCCCGAGGCCGCGCACCCGCCGGGGAGCGCCGTGGAAGGCGGACAGGGATTCGGCGAACCAGCACAGCGATCCGGCGGAGGGCCCGCACAGCACGATGCCTCGCCGCCAGGCGCGGCGCAGGATCGAGTCCAGGCCGTGCGCGCGCCAGGCGCCGAGCATCGATACGACGTTGCCGCCGCCCACGTAGATCAGGTCCTGGGCGAGCAGATGGGTGGCGAGATCGTCCTCGACGCCGCCGACGCCCTGGTCGCGGCGAAACAGCGAGACGTGCGAGGCGTCGCACTGGGCGGAGAAGCGCCGGTAGAAGCGCACGACGTAATGGTCGGCGTCGCCCGAGGCGGTCGGCAGGAAGCAGACGCGCGGCCGCGCGGACGGCGGTGAGCGAGAGGATGTAGTCGTCCAGCAGCGAGGAGTCTTTCTCCATCGAGAACCCGCCTCCGCCGAGGGCCACGATCTGGGGGGCCCGCCGCGGGGCTCGTCGGGAGTTCGCATCGTTGGGCTCGCAGGTGCGGCGCGTCGGCAGCGTCTATCCCATGCTGAGCGCAGATCGTGCAGCGGACCGCCGCGGCGGGTATGGACCGGCGTCGGAGATTCGCGACGGTCGCGATGGACACCCGTTCATATGAGGATGTTGTTGGCCGTGGCGCATGCGCCACGGCGCGGGTCGGTCATGTACCGACCCGCGGGGGCGCGCATGCGCGCCCCCGTTCCCGGACTTGCTCATTTGGATGTCCGGCGATCTGGTTCAGCAGATCCTTAGGTTCGTCACACGGTGCTCCTACGGAGCCGGGGATGCTGCCCGGCATGAGCACACACGAGCAGTCTCTCCCAGGCCCTGGACCCCCGCCAGATCCTCCACCGTCCCGCGCGCGCCGGCCGGCGATACACGGGTTCGCGTCGTGCGCTGCTGCGCTCGGTCAAGCTGCAGCTGGCAGCGCTGCTCGCGGTCGCGGGCGCGCTGAACCTGTGGGCGCTGAGCCGCAACGGCTGGGCCAACGACTACTACAGCGCCGCCGTGCGCTCGATGAGCTCCAGCTGGCACGACTTCCTGTTCGCCTCGATGGACCGGGCCGGCGTGATGACGGTCGACAAGCCGCCGCTGGCGCTGTGGGTCCAGGCGCTGTCGGTGCGCGTGTTCGGGTATCACCCGCTGAGCATCCTCGTGCCCCAGGCGCTGATGGGCATGGCGAGCGTCGCGCTCGTGTACGACCTGGTCAGGCGCCGGTTCGGCCGGCTCGGCGGATTCGTCGCCGGCCTGGCGCTGGCGCTGACGCCGATCACGGTCGGGATCTCGCGCCACAACAACCCCGACGCGCTGCTCGTGCTGTGCTGCGTCGCGGCGCTGTGGTGCACGGTGCGGGCGCTTGAATCGGAGCCCACCCGCCCTCGGGTGCGCTGGCTGGTGCTGGCGGGCGTGTGCGTGGGGCTCGGCTTCGAGACGAAGATGGGCGTCGCGCTGATGGTCGTGCCCGGGATCGTGGCGGCGTGGCTGTGGGTCGCCCCGCACGGGCGCCGGCGCGCGCTGGGCGAGCTGCTCGGCGCCGGGCGGCGCGATGGTGCTCGTCGGCGGCGCCTGGCCGGCGCTGGTCGAACTGACCCCGGCGGCGGACCGGCCGTGGGTGTCGGGCACGAGCAACAACACGTCTGGCAGCTGATCACCGAATACAACGGCGCCGGGCGCCTGGACGGGCAGACCGGCGGGCCGGCCGGTATGGGCGGCAGCATGTTCGGCGGCACGCCCGGGCCGCTGCGGCTGCTGAACTCGGCGCTCGGCGGGCAGGCCGGCTGGCTGCTGGGGTTCGCGCTCGTCAGCGGCCTCGCGGTGCTCGTGGCGAGCCGCCTGCGGCGCGGCGATCGCGCGCAGCGGCTGGCTGATCGCCGTCGGCGGCGCGTTCGCGGTCGTCGCGCTCGTGTTCAGCGAGGCGAACGGCATATTCCATCCCTACTACGTCTCGCTGCTGGCGCCGTTCGCCGCGGCGCTGACCGGCGCGGGCGTGGCGCAACTGCGCGCGGGCGGACGGCTGTTGCGGATGCATGGCACCGCTGGCGATCGTCGCGGGCGTGGCGTGCGAGGTGGCGGTGCTGCACGACTATCCCGGCGAGCTGCGCTGGCTCGTGCCGGTGCTGATCGTCGTCGGCGCCGGCGCGGCGGTCGCGCTGGTCGCGTTCCACGACCGCGCGCTCCGGACGGCGGCGCTGGGCTGCGCGTGGCGGCGCTGCTGATCGGGCCGGGCATCTGGGCGGTGGACACGCTCGGGTATGCGACCAACGGGACGTTCCCCGCCGGGCGGGCCCCAGTCGGCGCTCGAGCGATCGGTGGCGGCCCCGGTGGCGGTGGTGCACGAGGTCGGCGGATTCGGCGCTCGTCCCTCGGGCGTGGGCGGTCGGTCCGGGTGGCGTGCAGTCTGTTTGGCCGGCGGCGCGCGGCGCGGGCGTCAGATCAACGAAGGGCCGCCGCAACCCCCGGCGGGCGCGGTGGCGTGCGCCTCCAGGCGGCACGGGTTCCATACCCGGCGCGGGCGGACCTCCCGGGGGCTTGACGGGCCGCTCGGGCGCGGGTGCTGGTCCTGGCGGTGGCGGTGGAGCGATCGGCGCGCCGCTGGGCAACAGCCAGACGATCGCTGAGGCGATCGCCTACGCCAAGAGCCACGGCGGCGGCACGGTGGCGGTGGCGAGCCAGTCGAGCGCGGCCACGGAGATCGTCGAGGACGGCGCCGAAGTGGCCGGGATCGGCGGGTTCTCCGGGCGCGAGAGCGATGTCAGCGTCGCGTGGCTGGCGGGCGAGGTCAGCCGCGGGCAGATCCGCTGGGTGCTCGTCGAAGGCGATACGCAGAGCGGCCCGCGGCTGCCCGGCGATACACGCCAGGGCTCGACCAAGGCGATGGATGCGGCCGCCAAGGCGTGCGCGAAGGTGACGCTGAGCTCGAGTACGACGACCGGTACGACCAGCGGCAAAGGTGCGACGCCGGCGCTCGCGGGCGGTCGGCGGCGAAAGCACGCTGTATGACTGCTCTGGGCGCGCGGCGGAGCTGCTGGGCAGGTAAGAATCACGCCCGTGAGGATTCTGGTAGTCGACGACGACCGTGCGGTGCGCGACGCGCTGCGCCGCGCGCTGACGCTCGCCGGCTACGAGGTGCAGCTGGCGCAGGATGGCGAGCAGGCGCTCGAGTTGGTCGTCCAGGCGGTGCCCGACGCGGTCGTGCTGGACGTGGGCATGCCGGGGATCGACGGGCTGGAGGTGTGCCGGCGGCTGCGGCGGCTGGGCAACCGGGTGCCGATCCTGATGCTGACCGCGCGCGACGCGGTCGCCGATCGCATCGACGGGCTGGACGTGGGCGCCGACGACTACATGGTCAAGCCGTTCGACGTCGGCGAGCTGAAGGCGCGCATCCGCGCGCTGCTGCGCCGGTCGGGACCGCAGGCGGACGGGGAGGGCGGCCCCGATTCCCTGTCGTTCGCGGAGGTGCGGCTGGACAGCGGCCGGCATGGGGCGGAGGTGAATGGGCAATTCGTCGAGCTGACCCGGACCGAGTATCAGCTGCTGGAGCTGCTGATGCTGAACCCCAAGCGGGTGCTCGCGCACAGCCTCATCTACGACCGCGTGTGGGGGTATGACTTCGGCCCGGCCTCGAACGCGCTGCGGGTGTATGTGGGGTATCTGCGGCGCAAGCTCGAGGAGGCGGGGGCGCGACAGCTGATCCATACGGTGCGGGGGGTGGGGTATGTGCTGCGCGAGCCGTAGCTGTTGCGCGAGCTCCGATGACCCTATCCCGAGCTATCGCCCGCGCCGCGATCGCGCCTGCGGTCTGAGCCATGACCGGCGCCGCTACGTAACACCCGAGCGATGACCCTGCGCACGCGCATAGCGGCGGTCGCGGGCGTATCCGTCGCCGTGGCGGTGCTGGCGGCGGCGGTGGGGCTGTATGTGGCGGTCAGCACCGATCTGCGCGGTGAAGTCGACAAGGGTCTGCGTGCTCGTGCGAGCGCGTTCATGCGCGCCGCGCTCGAGGACGGCGCCGCGGGCGTAGAAGGCGGCGCGGAAGGTCCGGCGCCGGAAGGGCTGTTCGGGCCGGCGCCGCCTCCGGGAGCGCCGCCGCCGCGGCGGGCGTGGGTCCTCGGCGAAGGCGCGCTGCCCAGTCGCGTCCAGCCGGCGCCGTTCGGGGGCGCGTCGGGGTACGTGCAGTTCGTGACGCCGGCCGGGCACGTGCAGGTGCCGGCCGGCCAGGGCGCCTCGCCCGCGAGGATCGCACCGACGGCATCCGATGAGGCGATCGCCAAGCACGGCAGCGGCAGCGAGCTGAGCGACAGGACGGTGCAGGGGATGAAGCTGCGGGTGCTGACCGAGGGGATCGGCGCTCGCGGGGCGGTGATGGTGGCGCGGCCGCTGGGGGAGGTCGACAGCGAGCTGAACCGGCTGCTCGAGATCCTGGCGATCGTCGGCGCGGCCGGCATCGCGCTGGCGGTGGCGCTGGGAGCAGCTCGTCGCGCGGGTGGCGCTGGCGCCGGTACGGCGGTTCACCGCACGGACGGAGACGCTGACCGAGGAGGGCGCGCTGCGGGGGGCGAGCCTCGATCTGTCGCAGCGGCTGGAGGTCGAGGGCGACGATGAGCTGGGCCGGCTCGCGGACAGCTTCAACCGGACGCTCGACGCGCTGGAGCGCTCGGTCGCATGCCCAGCGCCAGCTGGTCGCCGACGCCGGGCACGAGCTGCGCACGCCGATCGCGAGCCTGCGGGCGAACATCCAGGTGCTCGACGAAGCCCAGCGCCTGCCGGCCGCCGAGCAGGAGAGCCTGCGCGCGGACATCGTCGCGGAGCTGGACGAGCTGACCGCGCTGGTGGCGGATGTGGTCGAGCTGGCGCGGGGCACGGCCTCCGAAGGCCGGGGCGCGGATGAGGTGCGCCTGGACGCGATCGTGCGCGCGGCGATCGAGAAGGCGGCGCGGCGCGGAGGGGTGCAGTTCAGGCAGCAACTGGAGCCGACGGTCGTGACCGGACAGGCGGATCGGATCGACCGGGCGGTCGGCAACCTGCTGGAGAACGCGCGCGCATGGAGTCCGCGACGGAGGGGTCGTGGAGGTCGAGCTGCGAGATGGGCTGTTGACGGTCCGCGACCACGGGCCGGGGTTTGACGAGCAGGACCTGCCGCACGTGTTCGACCGGTTTTACCGCGCCGATCGCGCGCGTCAGCTGCCGGGCTCGGGGTTGGGACTGGCGATCGTGCGCCAGGCCGCCGAAGCCTGCGGGGGCTACGCCGAGGCCGCCAACGCGCCCGGGGGCGGGGCGCTGCTGCGGGTCAGCTTCGGCCCGCGGGCCGGGTTCTCGGCGCCGGGAGGATGAGTGTGATCAATCGAGATCGAACGCCGCCTCGATTGCGTCGCTGAGAGCGCGCTCCTGACGGTCGAGCAGCACGCCGATTAGTGTTCCGAAGGCGCTCGTGGGAATGGTCGTGATGTTATCGCAGCTCACAACCGAGGGTCTGGCGAGACCGTTTGCCGCATCCACTGGCACCTCGGTCGAAAGCCCGCGGATGGTCGTGCTGATCGGCGCGATGGTCACCGTCGTTAGGTGCGGACGCACGAGCTCGCGCGTAAGGATTAGGACCGGTCTGGCCTTGTCGAGGTGCGCAACATGGATCGGCCGCATCAGACGAGCAAGGGCAGGTCAGCGGCATGCTCGGCCAACCCCGCAAGCTCTGGATCTGGGCCGGAGCGAGCCAGGATCTCGGCATCGCGTGCGGCGAGGGCGCGGCGGCGTTCGCGTTCGAGTGCCACAGTGACGACTGCCGCCCGGCTGCGCCCGGCACCGGAGTTGACGATCTCGTCAACGAAATCAACCAGGTCGTCCGGAAGTCTGACAGCGATTTGTCTACTCATACCATTATGGTAGCAGCTTGGGATTGACGGGCTTCCCAGCCGTGCTCACTCCGCGAGCGGGTTGTGCCAGCGCATCTCGGTGAAGCGGGCGAAGTCTGTGTCGGCCGAGCAGACTTCGAGGCCGTGCTCGATCGCCAGGGCGGCGAGTTGGGCGTCGGTGATGAGGTTGCCTCTCGGCTGGTGGTGCTTGATCAGGTCGCCCAGGATCTTTGCGTGGCGTGGAGTTGGGGACGGTGTCCAGACTATGTCGTTGGCGAGCCAGTCTTCGACTCGCTGCCATGCCGCGCGGGGTCGAGCGTTCGCTCGATGATGCCTCTGGTTGGTGATGACTCGCATGAATGGCCACCAGTGACTGCCACGGGATGCCGATGCGCTGCTCTCCATTCAGCTGGTCATTCAACCAGTCGCGGGCCTTGACGTGAAACGGGCTCTCCTCGTGCACCGCGAACAGCAGCAGGTTCGCGTCTATGAGCATCAGCGGTAGTCGGGACCTTCCGCCAGCTCGAGCGCCTCGGCGACGTTCGTATAGTCGATCAGATGTCTTACCGAGGTTATGCGTTTGCTGGACGAACTTCTTGCGCGGTTCCTTCTTGCGGATCATGCCCGCCCGGGCGAGCTCGTTGAGCGCCTCGCTCACGCCGATTCCTTGCTCGTGCTTCATCCGCTCGATCTCGGCTGTCACGTCGTCGGTGAGGGTTACGGTGGTACGCATCTGCTTACTGTAGCATCCAGATGCGATCACTGCCGCATCTCGATGCGTGTCGATCTCGTGGGATGATGAGATAGTGGACTTGACATTCAGCGAGCAAGAGGTCGCGTTTCGCGACGAGCTGCGCGCGTGGTTTGGCGCGAACGATCCGGGGGTCGAGCCGGACGGGGACGAAGACCTGGCGTATGCCTACCGGCGCGACTTTCAGCGCCGGCTCGCGGAGGGCGGTTGGGCGGCGGTGCATTGGCCGCGCGAGTACGGCGGGCGCGGGGCGACGCTGACCGAGTCGGCGATCTTCTTCGAGGAGCTCGGTCGCTCGGGGGCGCCGCTGCCGGCCAACGTGCTCGGCCTGCTGCTGGCCGGTCCGACGATCATGACCTGGGGGACCGAGCAGCAGAAGGATCGCTACCTGTCGCCGATCCTGACCGCCGATGAGATCTGGTGCCAGGGCTTCTCCGAGCCCGACGCGGGCTCTGATCTGGCCAGCCTGAAAACGCGCGCCGTACGCAACGGCGAGGATTGGGTCGTGACCGGTCAGAAGGTCTGGACCAGCGCCGCGCAGTACTCGAAGTGGTGCATGCTCGTCGCGCGCACCGACGCTGAGGCTCCCAAGCACAAGGGGCTGACCTATTTCCTGATGGACATGGAGCAGGAGGGCGTGCAGATTCGCCCGCTGCGCCAGATCACCGGCGAGCCCGAGTTCAACGAGCTGTTCCTGGACGGCGCACGGATCCCGGAGGAGAACGTGCTCGGCGGGGTCGGCAACGGCTGGAAGGTGGCGCTCACGACGCTGATGAACGAGCGCGCCGGCCTGGGGTTCTTCCTGCAGGTGCGCCTGCGCCAGCTGCTCGACCGCCTGATCGAGGGGGCGGCGGGCGAGGGTCTGCTCGAGGACCCGGTCGTGGCCGACCGCCTCGGCGAGCTGTATCTGCGCACGGAGATCGTGCGGCTCACCGCCTACCGGGGGCTGACCGCGATCGAGAAGTACGGCCAGCCCGGCCCGGAGGGGTCGCTGACGAAGTGGATGTGGTCGGACACCAACCAGCGACTCACGCAGCTGGCCGCCGAGCTGCTCGGCCCCAGCGCGTTGCGGGCGGGCGATCCGTGGGCGTATGAGCTGCTGCGCGCCCGCGGCAACTCGATCGAGGGGGGCACGACCGAGGTGCTCAAGAACATCGTCGCCGAGCGCGTGCTCGGCCTGCCGAAGTCGCGTTAGTCGCCGGGAACGCTGTGGACTTCGACCTCAGTGCAGATCAGCGAGAGATCAAGGACGTCGCGCGCGAGCTGCTGTCCGCGCGCTCGCCGTTCGTGAAGGTGCGTCAGGCGGCCGAAGCCGGTGCGTATGACCCCGCGCTGTGGGGCGAGCTGGTCAAGCTCGGCTGGCCGGGGATCGCCGTGGCCGAGGAGCACGGCGGGCAGGGGCTCGGCGCGGTCGAGCTGGCGGTCCTGGTCGAGGAGCTCGGGTACGCCTGCGCGGCCACGCCGTTCCTGTCCACGGCCACGGCCGCCGCGGTCATCCAGGCGACGGGCAGCGACGAGCAGCGGGTCCGCTGGCTGCCGGGGCTGGCTTCCGGTGAGCTGACCGCCGGGATCGGCACACGCAAGCTGGCAGCCGACGCTGTCGGCGCCGCGGTCGTCGTCGTGCTCGACGGCGACGAGGCCGAGCTGATCGTCTCGCCCGAGACGGATGCGTTCATCTCGATCGACCCCACGAGGAGGTTCGCGACCGTTGTCGGTGAGGGAGAGCCGCTTGGTCCGGGCGCCGCCGATCGTGTCCGCGTGGCGGTGGCGGCCGAGGTCGTGGGCGTCTGTCAGCGCGCGCTGGACATGACGCTGGCCTATGTCAAGGAGCGTAAGCAGTTCGGCGTCCCGGTCGGCTCCTTTCAGGCCGTCGCGCACCGCTGCGCGGAGATGCTGCTCCAGACCGAGAGCGCACGTTCGACCGCCTACTACGCGGCCTGGGCCGCCGGCGCCGACCCGCAGTTGCTGCCCGAGGCGGCGGCGCTCGCAGCCGCGGCTGCGGCCGAAGGCGGGCCGTCGGTCACCGCCGGCGCGATCCAGATGCACGGCGGGATCGGGTTCACGTGGGAGGCCGACGTGCACTGGCTGTACAAGCGCGCACAGCTCGACGCGGCGCTGCTGGGCGGCGCCGGTCGCCATCGCGCCGCGCTTGCTCGACTGGCTGGGGCCAGGGTGCGGCAGTCGCGTGACCCGGCGAATGCTTGACCGGCCGGCGTTTAGCGTCGATCCGGCCGCTACGTAGTAATCCGCACAAGCCGGCGGACGTGTACTGACGCATGGAACTTGACGGATGGTGTAACGTAGGGTTTGCAATGGATGCTGCACCGGTCATCGTGGGGTCGATATGTGTCGGCAAGGCAGGAGTTCGCCCGTCCGATGAAGAATCTCCGAGGACCGCAACTTTCGAGAGCCCGAAGGGTCCAAGGCCGGGTGTACGCGCCCAGGTCCAGCTATGGAGGTAGATCTATGAGGTCCCGTGTCCGTGTCTTGTGTCTTGCGCCACTTGTAGGCGCTCTCCTGGCGCTCGTCGTCGTCTCGGCGCCTGCGGCGCAGGCGTCGTTTGGGGTGGAAAAATTCTCTGCGGCCAACTGTAAAGCTGCATATGAAGGGTGTGCAGGGGAAAAGACAACTCTTGGGCCTTTTGAATATTGGACTCCGAAGGAAACCACTGTCGCCGAAGAAAAGATTCAGGGCTACACACAGGCGGCCGGCCACCCCACGTGGGGGATCACCGACTTCAAGGTCAACACGGTCGGGACCTTTCCCAACGAAGCTCCCACAGGCATTGTCAAGCATGTCCGTACCGACGTTGGTCCCGGCGTAAGCACCAACCCCGAGGCCATGCCTCAGTGTGACGCTGAAGAATTCGGCAATAAAGAAGCCATTCCCGGGACAGGCTTTTATTCGAAGCCAAAATGTGCAGAAACGGGTTCGGAAAGTACGGTCATTGGCGTCAATAGGGTCACCGTCTATGCCGGGCCCGGAGGTGTCTCGAGCATCACCCGAAATCTCCGATCTGCCACTAGAAGGCATCACCTACAATGTGGTGCCGCCTGAAGGTAAGGCCTCGGACTTTGGCGTTGCACTCGAACTTCCAAAGAAGCTCACCAAAGGCGTGCTTGAAAAAGCGTTTGCGGAACACCCTCTGGATCTGCCTGAACCAGAAAAAAAACTTACTGAAGAAGCCCTCGAGAACGGGCAGTACTACGCGCATACCATGATCGAAGGAAACGTGGAATGGGCCGGCAACTATCACGACTACTATGAAATCAACGTATCGACGGCGCTCCCGTTGATCTCGTCTCGGCTGGTTTTGAAAGGCGAAATTGGCAGCACTGGAAAAGGTGGTTACATCACGCTCCCGAGTAACTGTGCGGGCGCTGGTCCTGCGACTACTAACACGGTCACCCTTGAAACGACCGGTGGTGAAACAGGTGTGAGGCAGTACGTCACGCCGATTGGCAGCGAAGGATGCAATGGCGCCTCGCCTTTCTTGGAAGTGCCCTTCAAGCCGGAATTCAATCTGAGTCCCGCGACGACCCAGCAGGACAAGCCCGACGGGATCACAACAGAACTGAAGATTCCCCATGCGGCGGGTTCGAGCGAAACAGATATCGACACTTCGCAGTTGAGGACGGCCAGCGTCACCCTGCCTGAAGGCATGACGATCAACCCGTCGGCTGCGGGCGAAGTCAAGAAGGCATGCACTCCAGCCCAGGCGCGGATCCACAGCAGCACATTTGGGGTGGAATGTCCGAGTGAATCCGAACTCGGTTCGGTGACTCTCGAAGTGCCGACGCTGCCTGCAGAATCGTTGAAGGGCAACCTCTATCTGGGAGGACCGGAAGGCGGAGGCGCGATCACCGGCCCGCCTTACACGGTCTACCTCAACGCCCAGTCGACGCGCTACGGCGTGGATGTGCGTGTCGAAGGGAAAGTCGTTCCCAACGAATCGACGGGTCAGCTGACCGCGACGTTCGGCGAACTGCCCGAACAGCCGTTCTCTAACGCGATCATCCACTTCAAAGGCGGCGAACAGGCGCCGATCGCCAACCCGCTGACGTGTGGGGCGGCGAGCACCGCGGCAAGCCTCACTCCTTACACGGGACAGCCCGCGTTTGCACCGACGATCACGCCGTTCAACGTCGACAGCAACGGCTCCGGGGGCTCGTGCTCCTCGCCGCTGCCGTTCTCGTGGGGCCAGAGCGTCGTCAACCAGCCCCCGGGCTATGCGGGCGCGAAGACCTCGTTCACGCTGAACGTCCAGCGCAGCGACGGCCAGCAGTACCTGTCGCAGATCAAGACCGTCCTGCCGGAGGGTCTGATCGGGCTGCTGCCGACCGTGACCAAGTGCGGCGAAGCCGAAGCCAACGCCGGGACCTGCCCGGGCACGAGCCAGATCGGTGTGGTCAACGTAACGGCTGGATCCGGTAGTGGGTACGGGTTTGTGGGACAGGTGTACCTGACCGGCCCCTATGGCGGAGCACCGTTCGGTATGTCAGTCGTGGTCCCGGCGGTGGCCGGTCCGTTCAACCTCGGCAACGTGGTCACGCGCGGGACGATCAACGTCGAACCGTATACGGCGCGTGTGGTGGCGACGAGCAACCTGCCGACGATCGTCAAGGGCATCCCACTGCGGATCAAAGGCATTACGATCAACATCAACAAACAGGGCTTCCTGCAGAACCCGACCAACTGCGGGGTGTTCGCGACCGAAACGACGCTGACATCGACGCTGGGCGCGACCCAATCCCTGTCCACCCCGTTCCAGGTAAACAACTGCGGCGCGCTGCAGTTCAAGCCCGCTGAGGGCGCGGCCACCGGGGCGAAGACCTCGAAAGCCAACGGCGCCAGCCTGGAAACGACGATCAACGTGCCCGCGGGCAACGCCAACGTCAAATCGGTCGTCGTGCAGTTGCCCAAGCAGCTGCCCTCGCGGCTGACGACACTGCAGAAAGCGTGCCCCGAAGCCACGTTCGTCGCCAACCCATACACCTGCCCGTCGGGCGCGTTCGTGGGCGGCGTCCGGGCGAACACCCCGGCGCTGGGCGTGAAACTGAAAGGACCGGCGGTCCTGGTCTCGCACGGCGGCGCGGCGTTCCCCGACCTCGACCTGATCCTCGAAGGCGAAGGCGTGCGGATCATCCTGGTCGGCAACACGAACATCAAAAACGGGATCACGACGACCACGTTCGCGGCGCCCCCGGATGCACCCGTCACGAGCATCACGGTGAACCTGCCGACCGGATCGCACTCCGCGCTCACGGCCAACGGCAACGTCTGCGCGAACAAGCTCGTGATGCCGACGACGATCGTCTCGCAGAACGGGATCATGTTCAAACAGAACACGACGATCAGGGTCAACAACTGCCCGGTGCGGATCGTCGGACACAAGACGGTCGGCAACGTCGTTTACATGACGATCCAGACCTACTCGGCCGGGCGGATCAGCGGTTCGGGCAGCGACCTGTCGACCGTCTACCGCCACCTGGGCCAGGCCCACAAAACGGTCACGCTGACGGTCCCGCTCTCGCGCGCTGGTCAGCGTCGGGGCCGTCCGCTGCGGGTCAAGGTGCGCGTCGGGTTCGTGCCCAAGAAGAAGGGCGCCCCCTCGTCGATCGCCTACCAGACCGTCGTCTTCGGGTAGGACGCTCGGGGCGGTGATCTCGGGGGCCGTACCCGCGGTCCCCGGATCACCCTCAACCGGCTCAACCCCAGAGCGTGCAGATCGGCAGCGCGAAGATCCGCTCGGCGAGTTGGAACGGCCGTGGGCCGGTGTGGAGCACCGCGCCGGCGAGGAAGCGCTCGCCGAGTTGCTCGCGCAGCCACTCCAGGTGTCTGGCGTCGCTGCGCGTGGGCGCCGCGGAGGACTTGATCTCGACCGCGACGACGTCTGCGCCGGAGAGCTCGGCGATCAGGTCGATCTCGTGCCGTGCGTCTGCTGGTGCGCAGGTGATACAGGCGAGACCGCCGCGAAGTGAGCGCCACCTCGGGGCGAATCTGGGCGAGGACGAACGTATCGATCATGCGCCCGAGCAGATCGCCGTCGCGAAGCACGGCTCGCTCGTCCAGGTCCAGGGCCGCCGCCACCAGTGAGGTGTCCACCAGGTAGCGCTTGCCGGTTCGCGTCATCCGCGAGAGCCTGTTGGTGCTCCACGCGGGCAGGATGTCGAGCACGAGGAGGTTGGTGAGCAGACGCTCGTAGGCCGTGGCGGTCTTGTGGTCGATGCCGGCCGCGTCGTAGAGCGTCTTGTGCTGGGCGAGCCCGGCGGTGTTCAGCGCCAGGGCTTCGAAGTAGAGCCTCAGGCGGTGCGGGTCGCGATCCTCGTGCAGGGTCTCGGGGTCTCTGGTGAGGAGCTGGTCCAGATAGCCGCCCAGCCATGCGCCTCGCGTGTCGGGGACAGCTCCAGGGCCGCATCGGGAAAGCCTCCGCGCAGCGCCAGCTCGATGTAGCCGAGCAGATCGGGCGGATCGGGCGGCATCGCAAACACGTCGATGTCCGCCTGCGCGAGCCTCGAGAGAAACGGCTCGCCGGTGAGCTGGCCGGCGATCTCGCGCTGCGTGAGGCCATACATGTGCACGTCGACGACCCTGCCGGTGCCGGGCCACGTGGCGCCGGTGAACTTGGCGCGCACGCTGCCCGTGAGCAGGAAGCGCCCGCGCCGGACCCTCGATCGACCGCTCGCTTGACGGCGCCGAGCACCTCCGGCACCGCTTGCCACTCATCGAGCAGGACGGGCTCGGGCAGCGCAGCCAACGCCGCGTCCGGATCGGCTTCGAACGCTCTCGCCTCACGGGATCGTCGAGTGCGACGACGCTGCGCGACAGACGACGCGCGCTCGTGGTCTTGCCGGTCGCACGGGGGCCAACTATCGAGAGGGCGGGCAGCCCCGCGAACAGCTGCTCCAGGCGGGCCTCGGCGAGTCGTGGAACGTATGGGGAGACGGACACATCATTAGATTAGCAATTTGCAGGACATTCCCATTTTTGCACGTCCATTGCTCCCACTTTCAACCAGGCTGCATTCCCATTCCTGCACACACATCGCTCCCGCTCTTGCGCTGTCTCCTGCTTCGCGCTGTACCAGCGCTGTACCGGAGAGACCCCTGACCTTCGGCGACTAAACCCCGCGTGCGGTGGGTATATGGCCTCTGACGACCCGGTTAGGAGAGGTATCGATGAGGTTTCTCGCACGTACAGCTCTGCTCACGGCGCTCGTCGGCGCAGCGTTGTTTCTGGCGGCAATTGTGCCCGCCGCGCAGGCGTCGTTTGGAGTGATCGAAAGTAAGTTCGAAGCGGGTACGTGCAACGCCCGTGGGTGCGAATATACGAGCCCCCCATCTGAGTTCTTCACTCAAGCCGCCGGTCATCCCGAATGGGGGATTACGGCATTCGAACTGAACCACACGGGGTCGGGCAGCTCGCGAAATCCGGAAGGACAGCTTAAGCGCCTGCGTGTCGATGTACCCGCCGGTCTTGCCGCCGATCCTCAGGCGCCGGTGCCGGCTTGCGCCAAGACGCAGTTCGAATCCGACCCGGGCGGTTGTCCTGCCGAAAGCAAAGTCGGTGAAGTCGAAATGGAAGCGGAGGTTGAAGTGGCCGGCGTCGCTGTGGTCACTCCGGCGTTGACTGGACAGGTATACAACCTTCAGCCGTCACACGGTTTGCCGCTCGACTTCGGCATTGTTGTGGAACCACTGGGGCCGATCGTCAGTCCCATCCACCTGTTCTTGGAAGGTCATGTGAGCGATGGATATGAATCGGTGCTCGCAGCACGCGGCGTCCCATCGGGGGACTATCACGAGTACTTCGAAATCAACAACGTTCCCACCGAAGCCACGGTTCTTGGACTGGTGAAATCACCGTTGAAGGTGCTCAAGTCCAAGCTGCTGTTCAACGGTCGCGCCGGCGGCAACTTCCTGACACTTCCCAGCGTGTGCTTGCCCAGTACGACCTCGTATCTGGAAGTCGAATCTTACGAAGGGCAGGTTTCGAGCACCCCGACCCATACCCCCGTAGGCGTTGCAGGCTGCGGCAAAGTCCCATTCGCGCCGACAACTACAGTCACCCCCGAAACCGCGACCTCCGACGCGACCGATGGGATCACCGCGGATGTGCACGTCCCGCAAAACACGGGCGCGGACCAAACCAACACAGCAGACATCCAAGACGCCCATGTGACGCTGCCCGAAGGCATGACGCTCAACCCATCAGCTGCGCACGGCCTCGAAACCTGCTCACCTGCTCAGATCGGGATCGGGACGACGAATCCGGTCACCTGTCCCGCCGGCTCACAGGTCGGGACGGTCACGATCGAAACCGATCTGCCGACCCATTCGCTGAGTGGCAACGTCTATCTCGGCAACCCCGGCGGGGGGCAGATCAGCGGACCCCCGTTCACGATCTACATCGACGCCGAGAGTATCTACGGCGTGTCGGTCAGGCTGCAGGGACAGGTCGAAGCCAATCGCAGCACCGGTCGGCTGGAAACCACCTTCCTCGACAATCCCCAGCTGCCGTTCAGTGACCTGTTTCTCACGTTCAACGGCGGCCCGCGCGCTCCGCTCGCCAATCCGCTTTCCTGCGGGACCGGTCAGGTCGAATCGCTGTTCACGCCCTACACCGGCGGTCCGGCGGCACTGAGCTCGACCCCGTTCACGACCACCGGGTGCTCCAACCCAATTCCGTTCTCCCTCTCCCAGACCACCCAGACCTCCAACCCCAACGCCGGCGCCTACACCAACTTCACGTTCGACCTCGCCCGTAGCGATGGTCAGCAATATCTCTCGCTGGCCTGACCACCACCCTGCCCGCCGGCCTGATCGGCGCGATTCCCTCGGTTCAGCTGTGCGGAGAACCGCAGGCGCAGGTGGGCACATGTTCGTCGGCGAGCGAAATCGGGCGCGCGACGGTCACCGCCGGCTCCGGCTCCGAACCGTATGAATTCTTCGGTCCCGTGTACCTGACCGGTCCCTATAACGGCGCTCCCTACGGTCTGTCGGTCGCCGTGCGGGCCATCGCCGGGCCGTTCAACTTCGGCACCGTCCTCACACGCGCGTCGATTGGAGCCGACCCACACACTGCTCGTGTGATCGTCAGTAGCAGCCTGCCGACGATCGTCAGCGGTGTGCCCCTGCGACTGAAGACGCTGAAGGTCGAAGTCAACAGGTCGAACTTCCTGTTCAACCCGACCAACTGTGGGGCTTTGGCAACCGAAACGACCCTCACCTCAACGTTTGGAGTCACCCAGGGTCTGTCCAGTCCGTTCCAGGTCGGCGACTGCTCGGCCCTGCCGTTCAAACCGGCGTTCACGGCCTCGACCAGCGCACACACCTCCAAAGCCGGCGGCGCGAGCCTGCGGGTCAGCATCACCCAGCCGGCGCACGAGGCGAACATCGCCTCGGTGTTCGCGCAGCTTCCCAAGCAGCTGGTATCGCGGCTGACGACGCTGCAGAAAGCCTGCCCGGAAGCTACGTTCGCGGCCAACCCGGTGGCCTGCCGTCCGCTGGGCTCAGAAGTCGGCTCCGCGACCGTGACCACCCCGGTGCTGCCGGGTCAGCTGCAAGGGTCCGCCTACCTCGTCTCCCATGGCGGCGCGGCGTTCCCCGATCTCGACATCGTCCTGGAAGGCGACGGCGTCACGGTCGTGCTGACCGGTAACACCGACATCAAGAAAGGCATCACGAGCTCGACGTTCGCGTCGGTGCCCGACGTGCCGATCTCGAGCTTTCAGCTCAACCTGCCCGTCGGGCCGCACTCGGCGCTGGCCGCCGACGGCAACTTCTGTGCTGGCCGATCTTCGATCGGTAAGCTGCTGATGCCGACGACGATCACCGCTCAAAGCGGGGCACAGATCAAACAGGAAACGCGCATCGCCGTCGGCGGCTGCGGGGTGCGCATCCTCAGC
The DNA here is from genome assembly GCA_963736555.1 of uncultured Solirubrobacterales bacterium. GTDB lineage: Bacteria > Actinomycetota > Thermoleophilia > Solirubrobacterales > Solirubrobacteraceae > Palsa-744. Next base: position 164,144 of record CAVTPC010000007.1, on the reverse strand, counting down.
CATCGTGTCCACCGACACACGCTGATCCTGCGCCTGCGCACGCTCGTCGCGGGGCGCACGACGATCGAGGGCAAGTACCTGAAAACCGTGACCAAGACCTTCGCGACCGTCAAGACCTTCACGGTCAAGATCCCGCTCTCGCGGGCGGGTCTGAGCGCGCTGCGCCGGCACAAGCACTTCAAAGTCACGGTCCACGTCACGTTCGTCCCCAAGCCGCGCGGCCTGGCCAAATCGAGCGCGTCGACCACGGCGAAGTTCAAACGCTAGCCCCCGCGAGATGTGGCTCCGCCGGCGAGCCCCACGCGCCGGTCTGAGCCCGCGATTCCACTAACCGATCCATCACGTTTCTTAACATCGCCTCAGACAGAGCCGCTACAGTCCAAGCTGTGGGCAGTATAGGTACGGATACCTTCAGTCAGCCCGAGCCCCCGCGCATCGATGACCCTGCGCGTACCGACTCGCTGCTGGCCGGCGTCCGCCGCCTGACCCTGCTGGCCGACGGCGCCGACGGCGCCGAGGCGATCTTCCGGGGGCTGGCCCGCGAGCTGCTGCTCGTACCGGGGGCCGATGAGGTGCATGTCCATCACCTCGCCCGCCCCCCCGCCGAGGAGGAGCCGGTGGTGGTCTACCTGTTCGAAAGCGACGGGCGCCTCAGCTACCTGTCCCCGCGTGCCGAGCGCCCGGCCGGCATCAGCTGGGTTGCGAGCACCGGGCGCAGCTTCCTGGCCGCCGACGCCCGCGAGCTGGCCGCGTCCCTGCCCCGCCTGGCGCAGACCGGCGACGCCGGCTGTGCGCTGCTGCTGCCGACACTGCTCAGCGGCGAGGTCGAGGCGGTCGTCGTGCTCGTGCGCCGAACGCCCGGCGACGCCTACACGCAGGGCGCGATCGAGCTCGCCTGCACGCTCACCGACCAGGCCGCCACCGCGCTGGCGCTCGTGCGGGCCCGCACTGAGGCCGGCACCGATCCGGTCACGGGCTGCATGAACCACCGCGCGATGCGCCGGCGCCTGCACGAGGAGATCGGCCGGGCGATGCGCACCGGCGGCCCGCTCTCATGCCTGCTGATCGACCTCGACAACTTCAAGCTCGTCAACGACCGCCACGGCCACCAGGCCGGCGACGCGGTCCTGCGCGAAGTCTGCCAGGCGCTCGTCGGCGAGTTTCGCGCGTTTGATCGCGTCGCTCGCTACGGCGGCGACGAGTTCGTCGCGATCCTCCCCAACGCCGACCTCGACAGCGCCGCTGCCGCCGCCTCACGCGCTCTGCAACGACTGCTCGCTCTCACGGTGCGCGAGGCCGATCCCGGCGTGGGCGCCTCGATCGGCGTCGCCCAGTGGCAGGCGCCGATGGACACCGAAGCGCTGCTGGGAGCCTGCGACGCCGCGCTGCTGCGCGCCAAGCGTCAGGGCAAGGGCCGCGTCACCCGGGCCTCGGTCTCATAGACTGAGGGTGTGTCGCAGAACAGCTTTGACGCACAATCCACGCTCGACGTCGGCGGGCGCACGTATGAGATCTTTCGCCTTGATGCGCTGCAGCAGCGCTTCGACGTCGCGCGGCTGCCGTTCTCGCTGAAGATCCTGCTCGAGAACCTCTTGCGCACGGAGGGCACTAACGGCTCGGTCACGGCGGCCGACATCGAGGCGCTCGCCGGCTGGGACGCGAACGCGCAGCCGAGCACCGAGATCGCGTTCACGCCCGCGCGCGTGCTGATGCAGGACTTCACCGGCGTGCCCGCCGTGGTCGACCTCGCCGCGATGCGCGACGCGATCGCGCAGATGGGCGGCGACCCCGCCCGCATCAACCCGCTCGCCCCGGCCGAGCTGGTGATCGACCACTCCGTCCAGGTCGACGCGTTCGGCACCCGCGACTCCTTTCAGATCAACGCCGAGCGCGAGTTCGAGCGCAACCAGGAGCGCTACGCGTTCCTGCGCTGGGGCCAGACCGCGTTCGACGACTTCGCGGTCGTGCCGCCCGACACCGGGATCGTGCATCAGGTCAACCTCGAGTACCTCGCGCGGGTCGTGTTCGAGCGGGACCCAGATGAGACCAATCCCGACCAGCTGCCCCAGCTCTACCCGGACACGCTCGTCGGCACCGACTCGCACACGACGATGGTCAACGGCCTCGGCGTGCTCGGCTGGGGCGTCGGCGGGATCGAGGCCGAGGCGGCGATGCTCGGCCAGCCGATGTCGATGCTGATCCCGCGCGTGCTCGGCTTCGAGCTGCACGGCGAGCTGCCCGAGGGCGCGACCGCCACCGACCTCGTGCTGACGGTTACGCAGATGCTGCGCGAGCGCGGCGTCGTCGGCTCGTTCGTCGAGTTCTTCGGCGCCGGCCTGGCCGGCCTGCCGCTGGCCGACCGGGCGACGATCGGGAACATGTCCCCGGAGTTCGGCTGCACCTGCGCGATCTTCCCAATCGACGCAGAGACGCTGCGCTACCTGGAGTTCTCCGGTCGCCCACCCGAGCGGATCGAGCAGGTCGAGGCCTACGCGCGCGCGCAGGGCCTGTGGCATGACGAGAGCTCGGAGCGCACGACCTACTCGGACACGCTGCAGCTCGACCTCGGCGACGTCGTGCCGAGCATCGCCGGGCCAAAGCGCCCGCAGGACCGGGTCGCGCTGAGCGAGGCGCGCGAGGAGTTCAGGCGCGTGCTCGGCGGCTACGTCCCCGACTACGACGAGCGCGACGAGGCCTCGGCCGAGAGCTTTCCCTCGAGCGATCCGCCGGCGAACGGCAACGACCATCCGCTGCACGGCGACGGCGGTCCCAGCTACGCGCGCGAGCCCGCGCATCCCGTTGCCGGGGCTGCGGTGGCGAGCGCGACGGGCGCCGCTGTGCCGGTGACGCTCGCCGACGGGACCGAGACCGAGCTGGCTCATGGACACGTGGTGATCGCGGCGATCACGAGCTGCACGAACACCTCGAACCCGTCGGTGATGGTGGGCGCCGGCATCCTCGCGCGCAACGCGCTCGCCCGGGGCCTGCGCTCCAGGCCCTGGGTGAAGACCTCGCTCGCGCCTGGCTCGAAGGTCGTGACCGAGTACCTCGATCGCGCCGGCCTGACCGAGTCGCTGGAGGCGCTCGGGTTCAACCTCGTCGGCTACGGCTGCACCACCTGCATCGGCAACTCGGGGCCGCTGCCACAGGAGATCTCGCAGGTCGTCGGCGAGGCTGATCTGGCGGTCGTCTCGGTGCTCTCGGGCAACCGCAACTTCGAGGGGCGGATCAACCCCGACGTGAAGATGAACTACCTCGCCTCGCCGCCGCTGTGCGTTGCCTACGCGCTGGCGGGCACGATGGACATCGACATCGTCGGGGACCCGCTCGGGCAGGACGAGCAGGGCCAGGACGTGTACCTGCGCGACATCTGGCCGGACGCGCGCGAGATCGCCGACACAATCGAGCAGGCGGTCCAGTCGGATATGTTCCGCAAGAGCTATTCCGAGGTGTTCGCGGGCGACGAGCGCTGGAACTCGCTCGAGGTTCCGACCGCCGATTCCGGCGCTGCCCGAGATCGGTTCGAGTGGGATGAGAGCTCGACCTACGTGCGGCTGCCGCCGTACTTCCAGGACATGCCGCCCGAGCCCGAGCCCGTGCGCGACATCGCCGGCGCGCGCGTGCTAGCCAAGCTCGGCGACAGCGTCACGACCGACCACATCTCCCCGGCCGGCGCGATCAAGCGCGACGGGCCCGCCGGGCGCTACCTGCAGGAACAGGGCGTCGTGCCGCGCGACTTCAACTCCTATGGCTCGCGTCGCGGCAATCACGAGGTGATGATGCGCGGCACGTTTGCCAACATCCGCCTGCGCAACCAGCTGGCGCCAGGCACCGAGGGGGGAGTCACGCGCTACCTCGGCCCTCCAGGGTCCGATGCCGAGGGCGAGCAGATGTCGATCTACGACGCCGCGATGCGCTACATCGCCGACGACATCCCGCTGGTCGTGCTCGGCGGCGCCGAGTACGGGTCGGGCTCCTCGCGCGACTGGGCCGCGAAGGGCACGCGCCTGCTCGGGGTGCGCGCTGTCATCGTCGAGAGCTTCGAGCGCATCCACCGCTCGAACCTCGTCGGCATGGGCGTGCTGCCGCTGCAGTTCCCCGACGGGCAGAGCGCCGAGTCACTGGGGCTGACCGGCGAGGAGGTCTTCTCGATCGAGGGCCTCGCCGAGGCGATGAACGCGGACTCCGGCGGCGCTCCCCCGCGCGAGGTCCAGGTCACCGCCCAGCCGCCGTCGGGAGAGCCGATTCGATTTGCTGCACGCGTGCGCATCGACACCCCCCGCGAGGCCGACTACTACCGCCACGGCGGCATCCTCCAGTACGTGCTCCGCGCGCTCCTGGCGTCGTCGTCATCGGGGTCGTCGGGTCAGGCCTCCTCAGGTTCGACTGCCGCCGAGGCGGGCGCATGACCGTACCGGCGAGGCGAGCGTGACCGAGGAGGACGCCGCCCCGCAACTGCTGCTGGACCTGCTCGCCGCGCACGGTCCCTCCGGCTATGAGACCGATCCCGCTGCGGTCTGGCTACGCGCGGCCGGCGAGTTCGCGGCGGTGAGCACCGACGTGATGGGCACCCCGCTCGCGCTCGTCTCACCCAAGCACGGCTCCGAGCATGACGCCAAGCGCCTACTCGTGATGGGCCACATCGACGAGATCGGGTTGATCGTCACCCACATCGACGACGACGGCTACCTGTGGTTCGCGCCCGTCGGCGGCTGGGACGCCCAGATCCTCGTCGGTCAACGGGTCGCGCTGGCCACGCGCGAGGGCGTGGTCAAGGGCGTGATCGGCAAGAAGCCGATCCACCTGCTGCGCGACGAGGACCGCAAGAAGGTCGCCGAGATCCGCGACCTGCACATCGACATCGGCGCATCCGACGGCGAGCGGGCGCGCGAGCACGTGCGGATCGGCGATGTCGCCGTGATCGACGCCGACCCGATCCAGCTGCTCGGCGGACGGCTCGTATCGCGCGCGCTGGACAATCGCATCGGCTCGTTCGTCGCGCTTGCAGCCGCGCGCCTGGTCTCCGAGGCCGGCGGCGCCGAGTGGGAGCTGGCGGCGGTGGCTGTCGCTCAGGAGGAGATCACGTTCGGCGGCTCGCGCACGAGCACGTTCGCGCTTGCGCCCGACGCGGCGATCGTGATCGACGTCACCCACGCCACCGACGCGCCCGGGATCGAGGTCAAGGAGCTCGGCGTCCACAAGCTCGGCTCGGGCCCGGTCGTGACCCGCGGCGCGACGATCCATCCGCAGCTGTCGGAGCTGCTCTACGACACGGCCACCGCCGAGGAGATCCCGTTCACGGTCGAGGCCTCCGCCCGCGCCACCGGCACCGACGCCGACGCGGTCCACCTCACCCGTGCGGGCGTCCCCACCGCGCTGGTCTCGATTCCGCTGCGCTACATGCACTCCCCGGTCGAGCTCGTCCAGCTCGAGGACGTGCACGCCGCCGCCCGCCTGATCGCCGCCGCCGCGCTGCGGTTGGGCGGCGAGGAGTCGTTTACGCGCTAGCGCTTGTGCCGGTTACTTCGGTGGCCGGCACGATCTCGTACGGCTTGCCGGGTATCGCGCCGAGCGCGAGCATGCGCAGTCCGTCCGGACCCGCATGAACCTTGCGCTTTGACCCCGGCCCCACTCGCACGAATGTTTCCGTGCCGAGGTCGACTCGCTCTCCTTCGATGTCGATCCACCCGGAACCGCCGATCGCCAGGAAGACCTCCTCCTGCCCGCTCTCTATGTGATCGTGCTCGGGATAATCGGTGTAGTTCGGCGGCAGCTGAATCACCTGCATGCCAAACGATGTGACCCCAAGCTCGGCCCGGGCCTTTACGAACCCTCCGCCGAACCCGGCCTCCATGTCTTTGATGTGCTTCGTCGTGTAGTCACTCATGCGGCGGATCCTACTCCTGCGGTGTCGGCAGCAGGTGTTCGAGTTGTAAATCGCTACCCGCGCACGAGCCGCTTGTAGGTGATCCGGTGCGGCCGGTCCGCCGCTGCGCCAAGCCGCTCGCGGCGGTGCTCCTCATACGCGTCGAAGTTCCCCTCGAACCAAGTGACCTGCGAGTCGCCCTCAAACGCCAGCACGTGCGTGGCGACCCGGTCCAGGAACCAGCGGTCGTGGGAGATGACCACAGCGCAGCCGGGGAACGCCAGCAGCGCGTTCTCCAGGGCGCGCAGCGTGTCCACGTCGAGATCGTTCGTGGGCTCGTCCAGCAGCAGCAGGTTGCCGCCGGAGCGCAGCAGCTTGGCCAGGTGCACGCGGTTGCGCTCGCCGCCGGACAGCTTGCCGATCCGCGCCTGCTGGCTCGAGCCCTTGAAGTTGAACCCCGCCGTGTACTGGCGCGAGTTGACCTCGCGATCACCGACCGCGATCTGCTCGTAGCCTTCGGAGATCTCCTCCCAGACGGTCTTCTCGGGGTCAAGGGCGTCGCGCGACTGGTCGACGTAGGCGAGCTGCACGGTGTCGCCGAGCACGATCTCCCCGGCGTCCGGGGTCTCCGTGCCGGTGATCATCCGGAACAGCGTGGTCTTGCCCGCGCCGTTGGCCCCGATCACGCCGACGATCCCCGCGCGGGGCAGGTCGAACGACAGCGACTCGATCAGCAGGCGATCGCCATAGCCCTTGGACACGTCGGCCGCGGTCAGGACCTGCTCGCCCAGGCGCGGCCCCGGCGGGATGTGGATCTGGACCTCGTCGAGCTTGACGTTCTGCTCCTCGGCGATCAGCTGCTCGTAGCGGGCGAGGCGCGCCTTGGACTTGGTCCGTTTGCCCTTGGGGTTGGTGCGCACCCACTCCAGCTCTGCGGCGATCGTGCGCTGGCGGCCCTTTTCCGAGCGCTCTTCCTGCGCGAGCCGCGCCTGCTTCTGCTCCAGCCAGCTGGAGTAGTTGCCCTCATACGGGATGCCCTTGCCGCGATCGAGCTCGAGGATCCAGCCGGCGACGTTGTCGAGGAAGTAGCGGTCGTGCGTGACAGCGACGATCGCGCCCCGGTACTCGGACAGATGCTGCTCAAGCCACGCGACCGACTCGGCGTCGAGGTGGTTGGTCGGCTCGTCCAGCAGCAGCAGGTCCGGCGCGCGCAGCAGCAGGCGGCACAGCGCCACGCGCCGGCGCTCGCCGCCGGAGAGCTTTGACACGTCGGCGTCGGACGGTGGCAGCCGCAGCGCGTCCATCGCATATTCGAGCTGCGTATCGAGGTTCCAGGCGTCGGCGGCGTCGATCTTGGCCTGGATGTTGCCGAACTCCTCGGCCGTCTCATCGGAGTAGTTGGCCGCCAGCTCGTTGAACCGGTCGAGCAGCGCCTTGGTCTCGGCGACGCCCTCCTCGACGTTTTCCTTGACGTTCTTGGACTCGTCCAGGTGCGGCTCCTGCTCGAGCATGCCCACGCTCGCCCCGGGCGCGAGCGCGGCCTCGCCGCGGTACTCCTCGTCGACGCCGGCCATGATCCGCAGCAGCGTCGACTTGCCCGCGCCGTTGTAGCCGAGCACGCCAATCTTCGCGCCCGGGTAGAAGGCGAGGGTGATGTTGTCGAGCACCGTTTTGTCCGGGGGGTGCAGCTTGGACAGGCGGTGCATCGTGAATATGTATTGCGAGGACATCGGCACGCAGGATAGGACAGGAAGGAAATCTCGCCCGCCCCGCTAACGTTTGGAGGTCATGCCCACCACGGTTCTCGACGTCGAGCAGCATCTGCTCCTGCTGGAGCTCGAGCCGCCGTTCGATAAGCGCGACGTCCAGCTCGCCCGCCGGCGCATGGCCAAGCGCTGGCACCCGGACGTTGCGCCGCAGGGCCGCCAGTTCGAGCACGAGCGCCACCTGAAGGCGATCAACGAGGCCGCCGACCAGCTCGAGCGCCTGGCCGAGGGCTCTCGTGGTGGGCGCGTGTCGCGCAACGCGGTCAAGGTCAGCGCGGCGGCCGCGCGCCGCGAGCGCGAGGAGGCGGGCAGGCGCGCGTATGAGGCCGAGCAGCGTGCCCGCGCGGCAGCCAAGGATCGCGCCGAGAACGACCCGTTCGGCAGCCGCGTGCCCGACCATTCGGTCGTGCACCGCTATGCGCGCTGCCTCACCTACCCCGAGTGGGGTGTGGGTACGGTGGCCGGGATCTACTTCTCCTCCCATCCCGCCGCCGAGGGCGAGGAAGTGCAGCAGTGGGCGCGCGTGAAGTTCAGTCACGGCATTCGCACAGTCCCTGCCGGCAGCATGAAATTCGTCGACTTCTCCAAGCCCGACCCGGCCTCCGAGCGCGTCGAGCGCTTCATGATCGCCGCCCAGCGGGCGATGGCCGAAGGCGAGTACACGCTCGCGGCGCAGCGGCTGATCTATGCCCGCGACGCCGAGCCCCGCAATGTGGCGGTGCTGCGGCTGATGACGCTCGCGTTCTGGAATGCCGGCCAGCTCGAGCAGGCCGCCCGCGCGGTGCGCGACTGGGCCCGCGTAGACGGCTCCCGCCCGGCAGCGCATCGCTTTGCGGCGAGGATCTATGAGGACATGGGCGCGATCGACCTCGCCGAGGAGGCCGCCGCGCGCGCCGCCGAGCGCGGGCCCTCGGATGCGGGAGCGTGGGAGCGCCTGGGCAGTCTGCGCCTGCGGCTGGGCGAGCGCGAGCGCTCGCTGCAGGCGCTGCGGCGCGCCGCCGAGCTCGGCGCGGGGGAGACGGTACGGGAGCTGATCGAGCAGGCGCTCGCGCTGGAGCCGCGTGTGGCGTCCGTGGCCTGACGCCCGTTGCGATGCTGCTCAGACTCCGCGCGGTGATCGCGCGACGCAAATGGATCCTGTTGGTAGTGCTGGCGCTCGTGGCGCTCGCCGCCTGGTGGATCGGTGTTTCGCTGCTGCCCCACCATGTGATCAACACGCTGCAGCAGTACGAAGAAAAGTCCAACGGCCACTACCCGGGCGAACGTGTCCCAGCCGGCTAAAGAATGTTCACCGCGCGTGAGACGATCAGTCCGATCGTCACCACCGACACCAGCGACTGCAGGCCCATGACGGACTTGGCCATCGGGCTCAGCGGCATCGTGTCCGTCGGCGAGAACGCCATCGCGTTCGTCAGCGATACATACAGGTAGTCGATGAACGTCGGTCGCCACTGGAGTGGCTCGATGCGATCGTCGGACATCTGCGGGAACAGCAGGTCCGGCGGCCCGTCGTGCCCGGCCGCGCGCACGCCCGGTCCACCGCGGTCGAGCTCCCAGTACCATAGGGCGAAGATCAGCCAGTTCGTCAGCCAGATCAGCACGCCCGAGCCGATCAGCGCGCGACCGCTGGAGACGTCGTGGTGCAGCAGGAAGTGGGTCAGCGCACCCAGCGAATAGACGTTGGCCGCGCTCACGAACGCCGTCAGCCCCAGCGCCACTCGCCGTCTGCGCTTGTGCTCGCGTTCGAGCTGTCTGGGCGTCGCGACGAATATGCCGATCAGCAGCACCGCCTCCAGCGCGGGTATCAGCCACGTGGGGCCGACCGTCAGCCGAGCGGGCAGAGTCAGCTGCAGGCAGATCGCAACCAGCACCGTCAGCTGGGCCGGCCACGGCGATTCGCCGACACCAGGAGGTGGGTAGGGGCGTCCGCCAGGCGGGTTGATGCTCTGGCCGGCGGGCCCGGAGGCCTGGCCGGACGGGGTGGGCAGATCGACCGGCGGCGTGGGAAATTCCTGAGCCACGCCATCGAAGGCTAAGGGCCGATTCGGCGGTACCCTGGATCTGACCGGATATTGCCGCTGCCGCGTAACCAGACCCATGGGAATCGATAACCCCGTCCACCTGATCTTCCTGGCCGCCGTGGCCCTGCTCGTGCTCGGGCCCAAACGGCTGCCCGAAGTCGCGCGCTCGCTGGGCAAAGGCATCCGCGAGTTTCGCGAGGCGATGAGCGACGGCTCGGCCAGTGGCTTCATGCACGAGCACCACGACGGCGTTCCCGGTGGTGCGGTCGGTGCGCCGATCTCGACTCCCGGCGCCGGTGACGTGGCGCCGGCGTCCGAGCAGCCCCCGCTCGCGGAGGTCGTCGATCCGGCCGAGCCTGTACGTTCGGGCGATGCGCCTGATCGTCGCCCGTTGTGAGGTCTCCTACATCGGCCGCACCACCACCGTGCTCCCGGAGGCCGTCCGGCTGTTGATGCTCAAGGCCGACGGCACGTTCATGGTCTGGGCCGACGGCGGCAGCCCGAACGTCAGGCCGCTGAACTGGATGACCCCGCCGACGGTCCTGGAAGAGCAGCGCAGCGCGGGTGGCGAGGCAGACAAGGCGGCGGGCGGCGGCACCGACGGCGCTGACGGCCCAGGCGGTGCGATCGAGCGGCTGATCGTGCGCAAGCAGCGCTCGGACGAGCGTCTGGAGATCGCTGTGTCCGAGGTGCTCGCCGACATCGACCACGAGGTCGACGCGCTCGCAACGCTCGAGAAGGAGGGCCTCGAGCGCGAACTGCAGGAGCTGCTTGCCGACGCTCCCGAATGGTGTGGCGAGGGATTTCGGTTGGTCCGCCGCGAGTTCCCGACCGACATTGGCCCGGTCGACCTGATGTGCCGGGACATGCAGGACGAGTGGGTCGCCGTGGAGATCAAGCGCATCGCCACGATGGACTCAGTCCGCCAGCTGACCCGCTACCTGGAGCGCATCCGCCTGGATCCTGCGATGGCCTCATGCCGGGGAGTGCTCGTGGCCAAGTGGATCAAGCCCCAGGCGCGCGTCCTGGCCACCGCGCGCGGGATCGACTGCGTGGAGGTGGACGTCGAGGTGCTGCGCGGCGAGCGCGAGCCGGAGCTGACGCTGTTTGCGGCGTGATGTGATTGCCGGCTGTCTGGCGTAACAGCTGAGTGGACGCATGACTGATCTCTACTTCACCGCGCCTCCAGAGGCGCTGATCGCATACCACGTGCCGCCGAACGATTTGGCGCCGACGTAGGAGGTCTTCCCTGGGCCGCTGTCGCCACTGTAGGTGTAGAGCGGGTGACCGGCATAGGTGACCTGATTGCCGCTGGTCGTGGACAGCAGTGAAGCCTTGATGCCCGGGCCGGCCGTCGGACGGCCGCTTGCTTTCAGCGACGGCCATACTGCTGAGCACCCGCTGATCGCCGCACAGCTGTTCTTGTTGACGTGATCCCTCGTGAACTCATACAGCGTGCGGCCCGAGGAGCTGACGAGGATGCTGCCGAGGCTCGTGTGGCGCAGCTGCACTGTGGCAGCGCGGCTCGAGTGCGCGGCCGGGAGGCTCGTCTGTGCGCTCGCGACCGTCGCGGCGCTCGCCGCGCTTGCCAAGGCGACGGCCAGGAAAACGTAGGTTCGCTTCATGGTTCCTCCAAATGTCGTGGTGCTCGGGCGCGTGACTGTCATCTCTTCTTAGAGACACCGCCACGCCGCGAACCTTCCCGCGGGTCAGGAGGTGGTCGCGTCGCGGAGCCTACCCGGCGGCTTCTCATGCCGCTCTATCTGTTGTAGTCGGCGCCGCGCGAAGCGCTCGGCGAGGTGGCGGATCTCGGCGGTGAGTTCGGGGGGTCGGGGACCTCGAAGTCGACGCCAAGGGGCTTGGTCGCACTCGGGTCGATAGTCTGCGCTTGTGCCCGACGCGAGTCCAGATGCCCCCGCGGTGACCTTCAACGAGACGGACTCGCCCGCCGTCCTGATCGAGCGGCGCGATTCCACGCTGCTGATCACGATCGACCGGCCCGAGGTCCGCAACGCGGTCAACGCGGCGGTCGCCGCCGGCATCGCGGGCGCCCTGGACGAGCTCGACTCAGATGACTCGCTCGCTGTCGGCGTCCTCACCGGCGCTGGAGGATTCTTCTGCGCCGGCATGGACCTCGGCGCGTTCGTCAAGGGCGAGTCTCCCTGGTATGGGGATCGCGGGTTCGCCGGCATCGCTCAGCGCGCGTCGGCCAAGCCGCTGATCGCGGCGATCGAGGGGTTCGCCGTCGCCGGCGGTATGGAGATCGCGCTAGCCTGCGATCTGATCGTCGCGGCGCGCGGGGCCAAGCTCGGGATTCCCGAGGCCAAGCGCTCGCTCGTGGCCGCCGGCGGCGCGCTGCTGCGCCTGCCCCGGCGCATGCCCTACCACGTCGTCATGGAGCTGGCCCTCACCGGCGATCCAATGCCCGCCGAGCGCTTTCACGAGCTCGGCGTCGTCAACCGCTTGGCCGAGCCCGGTTCGGCCATCGATGTCGCGCAGGAGCTCGCCGCCGCCATCTCGCGCAACGGCCCACTCGCGGTAGTCGCCTCCAAGCGCATCCTGCAAGAGCAGTTCGACTGGTCAACCGGAGAGATGTTCGAGCGCCAGGGCGCGATCTCCGGGCCGGTGTTCGCGTCTGAGGACGCCAAAGAGGGGGCGGCGGCGTTCAAGGAGAAGCGCCACCCGGTCTGGCGCTCGCGCTGAACGAGCGCGTCAGGTCAAACCACGCGTCTATCGCGATGCGTCTGGACCGGGGTCAGCTTCCCAGGCGCTTCTTCTTGCGCTTCCGTTGAGCCATAATCTCGCGGAACCGCCGCCACAGCGCACCCATCAGCGCTGCCCCGGGGTCTTGCGCGGATACTGGGAAATCGGCACGCCGGGATCGATCGCCGTCGTGACGATCCGGCTCTGTTCGGCGATGTGCGCGGCCGGATAGCCCTCGCCCGGACTGGCGCGCTCGGGCCGGCCGATATAGCCGAAGCCCATGTGCTCGGGCATGATCTGCATCAGCCGCGGGAACATGTGCGCGCGTGGACCCATATTGCGCGGCTCCTCCTGCACCCACACGACCTCTTTCAGGTTCGGATAGCGCCCCATCAACGCGAGGATCTGGCCCTCCGGGAAGGGATACAGCAACTCCACGCGTCCGACCGCCAGCCCATCGTGCTTTGGGCGGTCGGGGTGGCCGACGAGGTCGTAGTAGACCTTGCCCGTGCACAGGACCAGGCGTGTGATGAGATCGTCCTTGACCCCTGGCTCGGCGAGCACCGGCTCAAAGCGCGTGTTCTCCGCCAGCTCGGCGATCGTGCTGGTTGCCTGGGGTAGGCGCAGCAGCGACTTGGGCGTCATCACGATCAGTGGGCGCTGCTTGGCGATCCGCGCCTGACGGCGCAGCAGGTGGAAGTACTGGGCTGGTGTCGTCGGGCTCGCCACGCGAATGTTGCCCTCGGCCGCCAGCGTCAGGAACCGCTCGAGGCGCGCCGAGGAGTGCTCCGGCCCCGAGCCCTCGTACCCGTGTGGCAGCAGCAACGTCAACCGCGAGGTCTGTCCCCACTTGGCCAGACCCGAGACAATGAACTGGTCGACGATCACCTGCGCGGAGTTCACGAAGTCGCCGAACTGCGCCTCCCACAGCACGAGCGTCTCCGGCGCCTCCTGGCTGTAGCCATACTCGAACCCCATGCACGCAAGCTCTGAGAGCGGGCTGTTGTGCAGCTCAAGCGGCGCCAGCGCCTCCGGCAGGCTCTGGATCGGGCACACCGTCTGCCCGGTCTTCGCGTCGTGCAGCACCAGGTGGCGCTGGCTGAACGTGCCGCGCTCGGTGTCCTGTCCCGTAAGCCTGATCGGCACACCCTCCGTCAGCAGCGATGCGAACGCCAGTGCCTCGGCGTGCGCCCAGTCGATCGCGGGATGCGCCGCCTGCCCTGAGGAGTCGTCGGCTCCGGCCCCCTCGCTCAGCGCCTCACGCCGGCGCTCGAGCTGTTTGACGAGCTTGGGGTGCACCGTGAACCCGTCCGGCGTCCTCAGCAACTCCTCGCCCAGCTTGCGCAGTCGATCGGCTGGCACCGCGGTCTCGACGTCCGGGCTCGGCGTGCGGTCCAGCTGATACTCGCCCGTGCCTTCATCGCCACCGTGCTCGGCGGCGGCCGCGATCTTGGCCTTCAGGCGCTGGTGCAGGATCGTCAGGTTGTCCCACACGCTCTGGCCGAGCTTGTCGACCTCCTCGCGGCTGACGACGCCGTCGGCGATCAGCCGCTCCGCCCACAGCTCGGCCACGCGCTTCTTGTTCTTGATCTTCGCGTACATCTCCGGCTGGGTGTAGGCGGGCTCGTCGGACTCGTTGTGCCCGAACCGCCGGTAGCCGATCAGGTCGATCAGCACGTCGTGCCCGAACTGGAGGCGGAACGCGAACGCCAGCCTGACCGCGCTCGCGCACGCCGGCACGTCGTCGGCGTTGACGTGGATGATCGGCACGTCGAACCCCTTGGCCAGATCCGAAGCCCACTGCGTCGAGCGCGCGTCGTCGGGATCGGTCGTGAATCCGACCTGGTTGTTCATGATCAGGTGCACCGTTCCGCCGACCTTGTAGCCGTCGAGTGCCTGCAGGTTCAGCGTCTCCGCGACCACCCCCTGAGCCGGGAACGAGGCGTCGCCGTGGATGGCGATCGGCACTGCCGCGTTCGTATCCTGATGGGCGTGCGGACCGTGTCTGGTCGTCTGCGCCGCGCGCGTGGCGCCCTCGACGACCGCCGAGACATACTCGAGATGGCTTGGATTGGACTCGAGGTTGACCATGATCTCGCCACCGTCCGGCAGCTTGTAGGTGCCCTGGGTGCCATGGTGGTACTTGACGTCGCCGGTCCCGCCCTGGGGGATCGTCGTCACGGCCTCGAGCGTCGAGGCGCCCTCGAACTCGGCGAAGATCGTGTCGTACGGCCGGCCCAGGTTGTGCGCGAGCACGTTCAGCCTGCCGCGGTGGGCCATCCCGATCACGACCTCTTTGCCGCCGTGCGCCGCCGAGAGCTGGATCAGCTCATCGAGCATCGGCACGGTCATGTCCAGCCCCTCGATCGAGAACTGGTGCTGGCCGAGATACGCCTTGTGCATGAACCGCTCCAGTGCGTCGACCTCGATCAGCCGCTTGAGCAGCGTCTGCTGCTCGTCGCTGGTCAGTGGCCGGCGGAACTCACCGGACTCGATGTGCTCGCGCAACCACACCCGCTGGCGGTGTGATGCGATGTGCTCGATCTCGTAGGCGATCGTCCCGCAGTAGGTCTCGCGCAGATGCGGCAGCGCATCGGCGAGCGTGGCCCCCGGCACGTACATATGCAGGATCTTGGCCGGTATCTGCGCCGTGATCGCCGGTGTCAGTCCGACCGACTCGGGGTCCAGCCCAGGTTCGCCCTCGGGCTCTGAGCCGAGCGGGTCCAGTTTGGCCGCCAGATGGCCGTGGCTGCGGAACCTGGTCACGAGCGTGCTCGCCGCCTGCACCGCTTCCAGCAGCTCTTCGCTTGGCGCGGCACCCTGCGCTGTTGCGACGGCCTGTGTCGCCGTCTCGGTCGCGGCCGCCGCCGCTGCGGCTGCCGGCGCTGGTAGCGCCGGGGGCGGTCCGGGCTCCACGCCCAGCGCCGCGAACGCCTCGTCGTAGAAGCCGTGCTCGCCCTGCAGATATTCCTCGATGCTCGCCAGGAACCTGCCCGACTCCGCTCCCTGGATGATCCGGTGGTCGTAGGTCGAGGTCATCGTCATGACCTTCTCCGCGCCGACCATCTCGCCGATGTTGCCCAGCCCGACCGGATAGGCGATCGAGCCGGTCGCGACGATCGTGCCCTGGCCGACCATCAGCCGCGGGACCGATGCGACGGTGCCGATGCCCCCGGGGTTGGTGAGCGTGATGTTCGCGCCCTGCAGGTCGTCGGCGGTCAGCGTGTTCGTGCGCGCCTTCTCCACGAGCGCGTCGTACGCGGCGACGAACTCGTCGAACCGCAGCCTGCCCGCGCCCGCGATCACGGGCACCATCAGCGTCCTGGAGCCGTCCTTCTTCTCCACGTCCACCGCCAGCCCGAGGTTCACCCGACCGTCGTCGATGCGGTTGGGTCTGTCATCGATCTCGGCGTAGTGGTTGGCCATCACCGGCATGTCCGTGGCTGCCCGGGCGATCGCGTAGGCGATCAGGTGCGTGAACGAGACCCGCCTGCCGGCCGCCTTCAGCTCGCGCCGGCGGGCCTGCAGGACGGTCACGGTCAGTGTCCGGAAGCTCGTCGCCGTCGGGATCGAGCGCGACTGCTCCATGTATCGCGCGAGCGCTGCGGCGCCACCCTTCAGCTGCTGGGCGCCAGCGGGCTTCATGGTCGCGATGGCGCCGTTGCCGTCCGCCGTGCTGCTGCTGCCGTCGACGGCGCTGAGCACGTCGGACTTGACGATGCGCCCGCCCGGTCCGCTGCCCGAGACATTTGCCAGGTTCACGCCCTCCGCGGCCGCCGCGCGCGCCGCCACGGGGGAGACCTTGGCGCCGTCGGGGATGCCCTGTCCGCTTCTGTCTGGTTGACCGTCCTGCGCGCCAGTCGTTGGTGGCGCTGCGACGTTGGTGCCGTTGCCGGTGCAATCCTGCTCGCCGGCGCCGTTGCTCGTGGGCTGCTCGTCGATCGTGGACTGCTCGTCGGAAGCCGGGGCCGCGCCGTCGCCATTACCGACGGCGATCCGTGCGATCACCTGGCCGACAGTAACGGTGTCTCCCTCCGCGACCAGGAGCTCGGTCACCGTGCCGGTGGCCGGCGAGGGCAGCTCGACATCGACCTTGTCGGTCGATATCTCGACGATCGTGTCGTTGACCTCGATCGGGTCGCCGACCTGCGCGTGCCATTCGAGGATCGTACCCTCGGTGACCGACTCGCCCGCAGCGGGAGTTACGACATCTATTGTCTCAGCGGTCACGCCGGTTGCCATGTGCTTTCACTCTAGCGCGGGTCGCCGCCGGACCTCGTCGGCAGTGTGTGAGTCTTTTCACGGGGCGTTCACACCGATCGGTCAACGCCATCAGCCGGGCGCCGGCGCTGCTCGCGCACAAACTCGTAGCTACCGAAAAACGGACCAATCCCGCCGAGTACCGCGACCGCCACGGCCAGCCTCAGCGAGACGACCTGCAGGCGCGCGCAGACGATGCAGGTCAGCGACATCCCGATCCACAGCAGCCCATGTGACATCCCGAGCACGAACGTCAGCGGTTCGGGCTTGCTCAGCACGAACGCGCACACCAGCAGCGCCGTGTAGATGCACGAGTGTGTGAACGACACCCACTTCAACCGGTCGAACGTAATCGGGCCCGCGCTGGGCACCAAGGCCGTGGTCGTGCTCACTCCGCGGACAGCCAATGTGCCATCAGGCGCAGCGGCGCCTCGGCCTCGTCCGGCCACTCGTCGATCGTCCGCGGCCACCAGGCGAACTCGTCGTGCTCGTGGTCGGGTTTGACATCTGCGTCGACTCCCTCCGCGAGCCAGGCCTGTCCGACGAACATCACCAGCCGGTGGGGCAGCTGGATGAGCGCCTCGCCGCGCACCTGCTCCGGTGTGACCGACCACTCCTCGGCCAGCTCACGCACGAGCGTGTCGGCCGGATTCTCCTCGAGATCCACAGCGCCACCGGCGCCCAGTGCCCAGCGTCCGGCCCAGGAGGCGACCCAGCCCGCGCGCCTGCCGGCCAGCCAGCGCCCGTCGGCCGAGCGCGTCACGCACAGCGCGGCCACGCTCTGCGATGCGTTGTCGGCGAGCAGGCGCAACGCCCAGCGCTGCGGCTGCAGCTCCATTGCCAGTCCGCCAGTCGCCGGATCCTGCGTGTAGTCGAGCAGTCGTGCGGCGACGCCATCGTGGCTGGGCGATCCCCGTTTGCGCAGCGCGTCGATCGCCGCGTCGGCGGCCTGCGCGTCCTCGTGCGAGGGCACGTAGTGCTCGGTGCGCCAGCTCGCCTTCACCCGCTCCAGCGGCCACGGCCCGCGCGCGAGAATCTGTGGCTGCTCGCCCGCCGTCGCCTGCGGCTGTGCGGGCGATGGCTCGGCGGGCTGTGGTTGGGCGGACATTGCAGTTACAGGCTAGTGATCTGAAGAGCACACGATCGCATGTGGTCCCTGCTCACTGCCTGGATCAGACGCTTCGGGGCGCAGTCAGGAGGATATGCGCCTTAGACTCGTGTGTCTGTGAACATCCGTCGGCGCAAGCACTGGGGCTGGGGTTACGAGGACCAGCAGCCCACACTCGCCGAGGTGCGGCAGACCGCGGTGGCCCTTGGCGGCCATCTGCGTCCCGTGCTCGGCGATGTCGCGCTGGGTGAGGTCGAGTCTCCCGTCGCGCTGGATGCGGTCGAGCTGGCGCCGCCTCGCGTCATCCCGCCATCACAGTTGGCGGACATCTGCGTGAGCGATGCCCACGCCCGCGTGACCCATGCTCTCGGCAAGTCCTACACCGACGTCGTCCACGGCTTTCGCGGCCAGTTCGACCATCCACCGGACTTCGTTGCGCACCCGCGTTCGGAGACCGATGTAGAGCGCCTGCTGGAGTGGTGCGCATCCAAGCGCGTGGCCGCGATCCCTTTTGGTGGAGGTACCTCTGTCGTCGGCGGTGTCACGCCGGACATCGATCACGGCTCCCTCAACGGCGCCATCTCACTCGACCTGACCGCGCTGGATCGCGTGCTGGAAGTCGACCCCGTCTCGCGGGCGGCGCTCATTCAGGCGGGCGCATCCGGTCCTGTCCTGGAGTCTCAACTGGGTGAGCACTCCCTCACGCTGCGCCACTACCCGCAGTCGTTCGAGTATTCCACGCTCGGCGGCTGGATCGCCACGCGCGCGGCCGGTCACTTCGCCACTGGGCCGACCCACATCGAGGACGTCGTCGAGTCCACTCGGGCGATAACTCCCGCCGGCGTGTGGGAGTCGCGTCGGCTGCCCGGCTCGGGCGCCGGCGTCAGCCCCGACCGGATGCTCGCCGGCTCGGAGGGCGTGCTCGGGGTGATCACCCAGGCGTGGGTGCGCGTGCAACCGCGACCCTCACACCGTGCGTCGGCCGGGGTGCGGTTCGAGTGCTTTGGTGATGGCGGCGAGTGCGTGCGTTCCCTCAGTCAGTCGGGCCTTGACCCGGCGAACTGCCGCCTGATCGACGCGGGCGAGGCGCGGATGACGATGGCGGGCGACGGGTCCGCCGCGCTGCTGGTGCTCGGGTTCGAGTCCGCCGATCATCCTGTCGATTGCGCGATGTCCCGGGCGCTTGCGATCTGTGCTGATCATGGGGGCGTAGTGTCCGAGGAGCGCGGCCCCGGACAGGGTTCCAGTGGGCACTCAGGCGGCGATGCGGTGAGCTCATGGCGCGGCGCGTTCCTCGGCGCTCCGTATCTGCGCGACGTGTTTGTCGCGATGGGCATCCTGAGCGAGACATTCGAGACTGCGATCACCTGGGAGCGGTTCCCCGCCTTTCACGAGGGTGTGACGGAGGCGGTGCGCGATGCGATCGACTCTGCCGCCGAGCCCGCGGCGCGCGGCGCCGGGCAGATCAGCTGTCGCTTCACCCACGTCTACCCCGACGGCCCCGCGCCCTACTTCACAGTGATGGCCCCGGCCCGACGCGGCGAGGAGGCCGAGCAGTGGGCGGCGATCAAGCGGGCTGCCTCCGACGCGGTGCTCGCGTGCGGTGGCACGATCACCCATCATCACGCCGTCGGTCGCGATCACCGGCCCTGGTATGACCGCCAGCGCCCGGAGCCGTTCGCCCTGGCTTTGCGCGGCGCCAAGGTGGCGGTCGATCCGTACGGGATAATGAACCCGGGCGTGCTGATCGATCCACTGACATGAGCACCGCGACTGGGGGCGGACACGTGACGGCCGTGGACAAATGACGGGCACCGAACACGTGCGGGCCAGATGAACGTCGCCGTTCTCGGCCCCGGCGGTGTGGGTGGACTGGTCGCGGGCGTGCTCGCTCAGGCCAGCACCGATGTGGTCGTCGTGGCACAGGAGGCCACCGCGCAGAGGATCGCCGAGCGGGGCCTGTCGGTGCGTAGCGTGATGTTCGGCGACCTTGAGGCACGCGTCAGCACGCACGCGCGACTGCAGGAGCAAGTGGATGTACTGATCGTCGCCACCAAGGCCGCTGGGCTCGACAGTGCGCTGGATCGCATCGAGGTCGAGCCCGCGCTCGTGCTGCCCCTGCTCAACGGGCTCGACCACCTCGCGGTACTGCGCGAGAGGTTCGCTCCGGACGCGGTGCTCGCGGGCACGATCCGCGTCGAGTCCGACCGACCCGAGCCCGGTGTGATCGTCCACACGAGCCAGTTCCTGCTGATTGAGATGGCCACGCGCAGTCTCTCTACGCTCCCGGGGATGGAGGCGCTGGCTGAGACGCTCGAGGGCGCTGGCATCCCGACCAGGGTGAGGCTGCCGGTGTCCGAGCGCTCCGAAGCGCAGGTGATGTGGTCAAAGCTCGTGCGCCTGAATGCGCTGGCGTGCACGACCAGCGCTTACGACACGCTGCTGGGCGAGATTCGCTCCACGCCCGAGCTGCGCGCCGATCTGGTCGGGGCGATCGAGGAGGGCTGTACGGTCGGACAGGCCGAGGGTGCCGATGGCGTCGATCCGCAGAAGGCGCTTTCCGAGCTCGAGCGCGCGCACGAGACGCTCGGCAGCTCGATGGCCCGCGACATCGCGGCGGGACGGCCCCCCGAGCTGGACGCGATCCCCGGTTCGGTGCTGCGCGCGGCGGCGCGCCATCACATTTCGTGCCCGACGATCGAGCGGCTGGTCCTCATGATCGCCGAGTGTGCGGGTGTGCCCGCGCCGATCTGGCCGGCTTTGCCTTAGCCGGGCGTCCAGGATCCGCGCGGTCAGGGCTCTTCGAATGGCGAGCGCTGTCCCGGGGCAAGCGCCGGAACGGCCTGCCGGGAGACGGCCTCGACGACCTCTGACTCGCGCTCGCTCACGCCCTCGTCGTGCTCGCCGTCGCACAGGACGCGGAAGTTGCCGCTCGTCTTCCCGTCCGCGTGGATCGTGATGCCGGGCAACACCGTCTCGCCCTCCTCGAACCCCAGTCGCTCCATGTCGAAGTGAGCCAGCCCGATGCCGTAGGCGGTGTGCGTGGGGTTCTCGCGGTCGTGCGCTGCCACAGCCTGGGCGAAGCGCTCGAGATTCTTGGCGATCTTCCCGGTCGTGTCGGCCATCTCCTTGGGGGAGGGTAGCGCGGGCGTTATACATTTGGAGGCGATGGCCAGCACTCAGCCAGTCGACGCGCCCGCGGGCGCTGCCGCGCTCGACACCGAGAATGGCGCTGACCACCGCGAGGTGATCCGCACGGTGCAGTTGACCAAGGTCTATCCCGGCATGGACGTCGCCGCGGTCGACGCGCTCGATCTGAGCGTGCGGGCGGGCGAGATCTTCGGGCTGCTCGGTCCGAACGGCGCCGGCAAGACGACCACCGCCGGGATGCTCACCACACGCGTGATTCCCACCTCGGGCGCCGCCTTTGTCGGCGCGGTCGACGTCGTCGCCCACCCGGCGCTGGCCAAGCAGCTGATCGGGATCGTCTCCCAGCAGAACACCCTCGACCGGCAGCTGACCGTGTGGGAGAACCTCTACTTCCACGGGCGCCTGTTCGGGATCTCCGCCGCGGAGTCGCGGCGCATTGCCGATCGGCTGCTCGAGCAGCTGCACCTCTCGAAATGGGCTAACGCCTCGGTCTACGCGCTCTCGGGCGGGATGGCGCAGCGGCTGATGATGGCGCGGGCGATCTTCCACCGCCCGGCTGTCCTGTTCCTCGATGAGCCGACCGCCGGCCTCGATCCGCAGAGTCGGTTGGCGCTGTGGGAGATCCTCGGCGAGCTGAACGAGGCGGGGCAGACGATCCTGCTCACCACCCACTACATGGAGGAGGCCGACGAGCTGTGCGATCGGCTGGCGATCATGGATCACGGCCGCATCCTCGCGCTCGACACGCCGGCCGATCTGAAGAAGTCGGTCGGCGCGGACACGATCGCCACGATCAAGGCGACCGGAGGCGAGCTGGACGCGCTGGCCGCGCGGCTCTCCGGCGCGATCGCCGAGGTGAGCAACACGCGCGTGGCCGACGGCGGCGTGGAGCTCCACGTCCGCGAGGCCGAGCGGCTCGTGCCCCGTCTGGTCGCCGCGACCGAGGAGGCGGGCTTCGAGCTGGCCGACCTGTCGATCGCCGAGCCGACACTGGAGACCGTGTTCATCAGTCTCACAGGCAAGGAGCTGCGCGACTGATGGCCACGACCGCCGCTCCCATGTCCGTCGCCGCACCCACTGTCACATCGCCGACGCCCGGGCGCATCACGATCGAGCCCGCGCGCACGACGATGGCCGCCAGCCGCACCGCGCTGCTCGCGCTGATCCTGCGCGACCTGACCGTATTGCGCAAGCATTCGCTCGAGTTCGTGATTCGCGTGCTGATTCAGCCGTTTTTGCTCGTGTTTGTGTTCCTGTATGTGTTCCCCACGATTGGCCAGGGAGTCGGTGGCGGAGGCGGCAAAGTCGCGGAGTCGGCGTTCGCCACCGTGCTCGTGCCGGGGGTGGTCGGGATCTCGATCATGTTTCAGGGCATCCAGGCCGTCGCGATGGTGATGGCCCAGGAGTTCGGCTACACCCGCGAGATCGAGGACCGCGTGCAGGCGCCCTGCCCGATCTGGCTGGTGGCGGTCGCGAAGGTGCTCTCGGGCGCCGTCCAGGGTCTGCTCGCGGCGCTGATCGTGTTCCCGATCGCCGCGGTCGTTCACGCGCCGGGGGTGCACGCGCACCTGTCGGTCCATTGGCCGATCGTGATCACGCTGCTCCCGCTCGCGTGCATCACGATGAGCTCGCTTGGGTTGCTGCTCGGCACGGCGTTTGAGGCGCGCAACCTCGGTCTGATGTTCGGCTTCGTCGTCCTGCCGCTCACGTTCCTCGGCGGCACCTACTACCAGTGGACGCGTCTCGCGCCGGTCCAGGTCGCCGGCATCCACTGGCTGCAGATCGTGGTGCTCGTCAACCCGCTCGTCTACATCAACGAGGGCCTGCGCGCGGGTCTCACGCACGCCGCGCACATGCACCTCTACGTCGTCTACCCGGTCCTGATCGGCTTTTGCGCTGTGTTCCTCACGCTTGGGCTGCGCAAATTCCGTGGGCGCGTGCTCGCCTGAGTCCGCTCACAGAGGCGGCCGGGTGATGCCCCGGTTCGTGGCCGGTCAGGAGGTGTCGAGCGCCGCGCGTACGATCGGCGCGACCTCGGCCCCGAACAGCTCGGTCGCGCGCATCGCCTGCTCGTGGGGCAGCGTGCCGACGCTGATGTGCCCGAGGAAGCGGTCGTTGCCGAACAGCTCGTGCTCGGCGATGATCTTCTCCGCCACCTGTTGTGGACTGCCGACCAGCAGCGCTCCGGATGGACCGCACGCCGCGTCGAACTGTTGGCGTGTCAGCGGTGGCCAGCCGCGCTCGCGTCCGATCCGGTTCATCATCGGGGCGTACGCCGGGTAGAACTCGTTTGCCGCCTGTTGTGAGGTTTCGGCGACATACGTATGGGAGTTGATCCCGACCGTAGGTCTCGCGTGCGCGCCTGTTCCGGTAGACGTTCCAGTGGGTGACGCGCCTGTCTGCGCAGGTGCGCCCGATCCCGACGGCGCTTGCTCGACTGCCTGGCGATAGAGATCCACGAGCGGTGCGAACCGCGCCGGCGATCCGCCGATGATCGCGATCATGAGCGGCAGCCCCAGCGCTCCGGCGCGCGCCACCGAGGCAGGGGTGCCGCCGACGGCGATCCAGACCGGCAGCGGCTGCTGGATCGGTCGCGGATACACCCCGACGTCGTTCAGCGGTGCGCGGTGCTTGCCCGACCAGGTCACTCGCTCTGACTCACGCAGCTTCAGTAGCAGGTCCAGCTTCTCCGCGAACAGCTCGTCGTAGTCGTCCAGGTCATACCCGAACAGCGGGAACGACTCGATGAACGACCCGCGGCCGGCCATGATCTCTGCACGCCCGCCGGAGATCAGGTCGAGTGTTGCGTAGTCCTGGAACACCCGCACCGGGTCGGCGGAGCTCAGGACGGTCACGGCGCTGCTCAGTCTGATCGTCTTGGTCCTGGCAGCCGCGGCGCCCAGCGCGACTGTCGTCGAGGAGACCGCATAGTCCGGGCGATGGTGCTCACCCACCCCGAACACCTCCAGCCCGAGCCGATCGGCGAGCTCGATCTCCTCGAGCAGGTCTTGCAATCGCTTTGCGACCTGCTCCGGGCCCGCACCAGGGCTTACGTCGGCGAACGTGGCCAGGCCCAGTTCCATGGACCATCACTATATGTGCGTGGTCGAGTGCCGGCTGGCCAACACGCGAGCGAGCGTTGAGGAGTGCCAGTCATCGCGTCGTTCCTCGCCGCCCACGCGTATCGCACTGCCACCAGCGTCGTGCAAGGATGGCGCAATGCTCATCGAGCGCTCGTCACATCCGCGGTTCGTGTCGAACACCTACCTCGTCGCCGACGGCGACGGCGGGCCCGGTCTGTTCATCGATGCGGGCGGTCCGGTCAAGCCGCTGATCGCCGCCGCCGAACGCCTGGAGCTCACGCCGACGCACATCCTGCTGACTCATCACCACCACGACCACGTCTGCGATGTCGGTGCCCTGCGCGAGCGCTGGCCGAAGCTCAAGGTTCTGATCCATCCGCTGGAGCGCGAGGGGCTGGGGGAGAACGTCGAGGCCGACAGTCTGCAGGCGGGGGAGATGCTGCGGTTCGGCACGCTGGAGGTCCGCCCGCTGGCCACGCCGGGGCATACCGCCGGGATGCTGTCGTTTCTCATCAGCGAGCCGAGCGGCCCCGCCGTCAGACAACCGTCGGTGAGCGCCGCGCCGGGCGGGTTCACCGGCGGGGAGGCGGTCGTGTTCACCGGCGACACGCTGTTCGCGGGCTCGGTCGGCGGGGTGCGCGCGTCCGGGCACACCACCTACACCGATCTGAAGGATTCGATCATGGGCACGCTGATGGAGCTGCCGCCGGAGACAGCCATCTATCCCGGCCACGCCGATCCGACGAGCGTCGGACGGGAGTGGCAGGAGAACCCGTTCATCCGGGTCTGGCGCGGCCTGGATCCAGAGGGCGCCGAGCCCTGCACGGCGCTGAGCGAGCCGGCGACGCTGGTGCTGTTATGCACCGATTACGACGGCGGCACCAAGGCCTGGGTGCGCTGGTCGAGCGGGATCGACGACATCGTGTCGGGGTCGAAGGTCCAGCGGGTTTGAGTGACGCGGATAGCGCCTAGGATGCTTAGGCGTATGGCCCCGCGTGAGCGCGACAAGAACATCCCGACCTCGCGCGTGCGCCGCACCGCGACCGTCGGCAAACTGGCGGCGAGCGAGGCCGTCAAGCAGTTCGGCACGCGCGCTGCCAACGTCACGCGCGGTGAGCAGGCATCTGAACAGGCGCTTGCCAGGCGCCAGCTGGAGACCGCCAAGCAGATCGTTGCCGTGCTGGGGACGATGAAGGGCGCCGCGATGAAGCTCGGCCAAGTGATGTCCTTCCTGGACGTCGGTCTGGTGGGGGAGGAGTACCGCGAGGAGTTCCAGCAGGAGCTGGCCAAGCTCCGCGACGCCGCGCCGAACGTGTCGTTCAAGCAGATGCGGCGCGTGATCGAGGACGACCTCGAACAGCCGATCTCCGAGGTGTTCGCCGCTTTCGATGAGACCCCGATCGCGGCGGCCTCGATCGGGCAGGTCTACCGCGCCCAGCTGTGGGACGGGCATCGCGAGGTCGCCGTCAAGGTCCAGTACCCGGGCGTCGCCGCGGCCGTGCGCGCGGACATGCAGAACCTGGACATGATCATGCGCCTGCTCAAGCGGATGACGCCGGGGATGGACGCCAAGGCGATTGCCACCGAGATCCGCGAGCGGATCGGCGAGGAGCTCGACTACGAGCTGGAGGCCCAGAACCAGAGCTCGCTCGCGCGCATCTTCCGCGGGCATCCGTTCATCGCCGTGCCCGAGGTCATCACGAGCCTCTCGCGCGAGCGTGTCCTGGTGACCGAGTTCGTGCAGGGAGTCGGATTCGAGGAGCTGAAGACTCGCACCCAGGCCGAGCGCGATCGGATCGGGGAGATCGTGTTCCGGTTCTTCCTCGGCTGCCTGTACCGGCACCGCCAGTTCTCGGGCGATCCGCATCCGGGCAACTTCCTGCTGCTGGACGACGAACGGGTCGCGTTCCTGGACTTTGGCCTGTTCAAGCGTATGGAGCGCGAGCCGGTCGAGCTGGAGCTGGCCTGCCAACGGGCCGTGTCCGAGGGCGACGCCGCCGCGCTGCACCGGCTGCTGGCGGACTCCGGCTTCCTGCCCGAACCCGAGCGCGTGGACCCTGAGCACCTGCTCGCGTTCATCGGCGCGGCGATCTGGTGGTACACGACCGCCGACGAACCCGTCGGGCTGACGCCGGAGATCGCCACGCAGGTGATGATCGAGAGCTCCGATCCGCGCTCGAGCTACTTCGCCGAGATGCGCCACCAGGACATGCGCCCCGAGCACCTGTTCGGCCGGCGCATGGAGCTGCTCACGCTCGCGGTCCTCTCACAGCTGCGCGCCCGCGCGAACTGGCACCGGATCGCGCGCGAGTGGATGTATGGCGACGAGCCGGTGACGGAGCTCGGTCGGGCCGAGGCCGAGTTCTACGCGCACGCGGGGGCCGGCGCGCCCACCTGACCCCCGCCGCGCGTGGCGACTAGCTCGTGGCCAACGCCTTCTGCTTGATCTGATCGAACTCGGCCTGCGAGATCGTGCCGGTGTCGAGCAGTCCCTTGGCCTTGGCGATCTGTTCCGCCGGGTCGGCCTGCGCCGCGACCGACTTCACGTACTGGTCCATCTGGGACTGGGCGTCCTGCTGCGATTTGATCGCCCGTTCGGTCATGCCCTTGTGCTCGACGATCAGATACACGAACACGCCGAAGTACGGCAGTATCACGATGACGATGATCCACAGGACCTTCGCAAACCCCGAGGTGTCGTGGCGGCGAAACAGGTCCGCGAACACGGTGATCAGGATCCAGATCCAGATCACGAACGCAAAGAAGATGAGCATCGTCCAAAAGACTTCGAGGAACGGATAACTGGTGGCGAAGATCATGGCGTCGTCCTATCAATTGTTGGAAATCGCTCCGCCTGTATTGCGCGCCGATCGGAACCGCGATATGGCAGAGCCCAGTGCAACTTAGAGCATATTGATACATGCTCGCCGATGTCAGTCAAGCGCTCACACAGTCTGGATCTGCATGAGGCTCGTGGTGCCCGGTCGCCCGGACGGGAGTCCCGCGGTAATGCCCACGCGCTGACCGGACTTGCACCAGCCGAGCTCGACCACGCGCTTGGCGGCGTCGGCGATCAGTGCCTCGGTCGTCTCGTGCCGACGCATCGAGGCGGCCTGCACGCCCCACATCAGCCCGCAGCGGCGAACGGTCTCTTTGCCTGGTGAGAGCGCGTAGATCGGCGCGGTCGGGCGGTGCGCGGACACCAGCCGAGCGGAACGCCCCGACAACGTTGGGATCACGAGCGCGTCCAGGCGCAGCTCGCGCGCGGCCACGCACAGGTTGTGGGCGATCGTGTAGGCGGGATCTGAGTCCACCCGGCGTACGCGCGAGGCGTTCCAGTCCTCGTACGGCGCGATCGCCTCGGCCTGCTCGGCGACCGAGGCCATCATCGCGATCGCCTCGACCGGGTATGCGCCGATCGCGGTCTCCTGGGAGAGCATCACCGCGTCGGTGCCATCGAGGATCGCGTTGGCCACGTCGGCGACCTCGGCGCGGGTCGGGCGCGAGGAGGTGACCATCGAGTCGAGCATCTGGGTGGCGGTGATCGACGGGCGCGCCAAGTGGCCCGCAAGGCGCAACAGCTGCTTCTGCACGATCGGCACGCGCTCGATCGCCAGCTCGATGCCGAGATCGCCCCGGGCGACCATCACGCAGTCGGCCGCCCGCACGATCTCGTCGGCCCGCTGCACCGCCTGGGGCTTCTCCATCTTGGCGATCAGCGGCAGCCGTGTGTGCTCGCGCACGGTCTCGACGTCCTCGGGGCGCTGCACGAACGACAGCGCGACCATGTCCACCCCGATCGACTCGCCATGGCGCAGCAGCTCCAGGTCGTGCTCGGGCACCGAGGGCAGCGACTCGGTGGGACCGGGGATGTTCAGGCCCTGGCGCGAGGCCACGGCGCCGCCGACCTCGATCTCCGCTTCGACCTCGTGTGCCGCGGCGCGCACCTCGGCGACGCGCAGCCTGACCGATCCGTCGGCGAGATACAGCACGTCCCCAGCGCTCATCGAGTCGGCGAGCCCGTCCCAGGTGATGCTCATGTGCTCGGCGTCGCCGAGCTCCTCGGTCTCCCCGCCGGTGATCGTCAGCCGCTCGCCCACGGTCAGCTCGACGATGTCCCCGCGCAGCGGCCCGATCCGCAGCTTCGGCCCCGGCAGGTCCTGCAGGATCGCCACCGGGCGCCCTGCCCGGCCCGCGGCGTCGCGTACGCGTCTGACCGTCTCTGCGTGCTCGTCCAGCGTTCCGTGCGAGTAGTTCAGGCGCGCCACGTCCATCCCCGCCTGCACCATCCGCAGCAGCGTGTTCGGCTCGCGCGAGGCGGGCCCAATGGTGGCGACAATCTTGGTGCGGCGTAGCATGATGCTCGCACCGTAGCGGTGATCCCGTTCGGCTGCGGCTGTCGGAACGTCACCCGCACGCAACCCGGCCCGCGCCATGTCTCCGCCGGGCCTACCATCGACCGATGCTCGGCCCCTCCCGACCGGTTCCGCACGTGGGCGCCCGCGCGCGCATCGCCCACTTCGGCGGGGGTTTCGAACAGGCCACGGTTATCGCGGTCTCCGATGAGGGACGCTGTCTGCGCGTGCGCGGGGAGACCGGCGAGATGCTCGAGTTCGTCCTGAGTCCGGCCACCGCCCGCTTCGTGGCGGCCGGGGTATCGCACGGGCCGCGTTTGGAGTTGCTCGGCGATCCGACCTGACGCCGGCCTACTACGGATCGGTCGTCGTCTGGCTGGTCTCGGACAGGGTCCTCGGCCGGCTCAGCGGCGATTCACGGCGCCCGTACGTCCGGGAAGTTCTCCGCGCAATGCTCGCGCAGCACGTCCCTGATCCACGCTCGCTCGGTCTGGCTCGCCGCTCGGTAGCGCGCCAGCAGCTCGCGCTGGCGATTGATTGAGGGCCCACCCACCCCCGCGCCCGCGATCGTCCAACTGATCGCCAGCCGCTCGAACAGCAGCTCGACCGCGCGCTGCCAGGCGTCCTCCTGGGTGCTCGACGCGCGCCCGTCCGTGCCCGCGAGCGCGTTCGCGTACTCACGACGCGCCGACGCCGTCAATGCGCCGCGCAGCACGAGCATATTGCCGTCCGAGTCGGAGTACTCGCTCGTCGGAGCTTTCAGCTTCTGGGTTCTACGACTGCGCTTGCCCACGCCTTCAGGCGGCGTCCGCCGCCGTGAGCAGCTGCCCCCGCACATCCCCTGTCGCCGGGTCGGCGTGCCCGGCCCAGGCCACGGCGGGCTCCAGCTCGGCGAGCTTGCGCAGGCTCTGGCGGGCCTGGTCGGTGTCGTAGTTGTACGTCTGCACCGGCAAGCTCAGCGAACAATTGCGACCGAACATGTCCAGGGTGTAAAAGCAGTCGGTCACGAGCGCCAGTCGATCGGATTCGCGCCACAGCCCGATCAGCCCGGGCGCGTGGCCCGGCAGGTCGATCACCTTGAAGCTCGCGACCTCATCGTCCTCGGAGAGGGTCTCCGCGATCTGCACCGGCCCACCGTCCCAGGCGTAGCGGTGCATCGCTTTGTGAATCTGTTTGGCTACGGGCGGCAGTCCGGACAGATCGGCCGGCCAGTAGCGCCAGCCGCCGCTGCCCTTGGCATCCTGCACCTCCTCGGGATGGCACCACACCGGTGCGCCCAATCCCGGGGCGGTGCCGCGGTGATCGGTATGCGCGTGTCCAAGCACGATCCGGGTGATCCCGCCGAGCCTTGCCCCGGCGCGGGCGACCGCGTGGGTCATCGTGCGCGCACCGGCGTCAAACATCGTCACGCCCCCCTCATCGCTCGGGTTCTCGATCAGATACACGTTGCATCGCCCCGGCGGCTGGCCCTGCACGATCCACACGCCCTCAGCGATCAGCCGCGCTTCGCCTGCGCCGATCAGCCCGTCGGTCAGGCGTGTCTTGACGTTGAACGCGCCCATCATCCGCTGCTCGGCGCTCGAGCCCAGCGGTGGCATCATCCCGAGCTGGCGCGGCACCGCCATCGTGTCGGGAAACGCGTCGTTGGAGTGGATCAGCCCGTCGCGCACCGTCAGGACATCGACGCCTTCGAGCTCCAGCCGGTGTCCGGTGGGCGCGACCCCATTGAGTGAGCCCGGTCCCGCGAACGTGCCGCTGAAGCGCCAGTGAATTGCACAGTGCTCGTCCTCGGTCGTCGTCGAGACGATCTCCACCTTCAGGTCCGGGATCGCTTCCACGAGGCTGCCGATGAACTCGCGCACGCCCTCCGGCCCGATGAACAGGCCCTGGCCGCGCACATCCTCGCGTCCGCCGTCCGCCCACATCGCCGCGGCGCCCTGGATGTCGTGGGCGCCGATCGTCTCGAAGTACCGTCGCGTGACCGTCTCGGCCTCGGACCTGTCCTTGCCGCCGGTGATCCGCCCGCGCCGTTTCGCCGCCGAGGCTCGTACGTTGGCCGCGGCCTCCTGCACCTTCGTCGCTGCGCTGCTTGTTTGCTCGTCCTCGGCCTTCTCGTCCTCGGTCATCCCGTCCTCCTTTAGACGACACCGGCAGAGAGACCAGTCTAGTCTCCTCGCTCAGTGGCCGATGCAATCCGCAAACGCTCGGAGCTGGGCCGGGGCGAGCGTGTGCTGCCCGGCGTGTTTCGCCTGCGCCTGCCCCTGCCCTGGCCGGGCGTACCCCACGGCAACGCTTGGGCGGTCGCCGACGGCGACGGGATCGTCCTGTTCGACACCGGCATCCACGCGCCCGGCTCGCTCGTGCACCTCGAACGTGCTCTCGCGATGTGCGGTCTGGCGCTGGAGGATGTCCGCCTGATCGTGTGCACGCACGCCCACTCCGATCACTACGGGCAGGCCGCCCCGATCATCGAGCGCTCGGGCGCCGAGCTGTGGATGCACCCCAATTTCGAGCACGCTCGGCGCTGGGCCGAGGATCCCGACGCCTCGCTCGTGCGGCGGCTGGAGATCGCGCGCCAGTCCGGCGTCCCCGAGGAGCCGCTGCGTCGCTATGCCTCCGAGCGCGCAGACCACGAATCGGGGATCGCGGCGCTCGTCGAGCCCGATCGACCGCTGCTGCCGGGCGTGATCGTGCAGACCGACCTCGGTCCGTGGACCGTTCATGAGACTCCCGGCCACGCGCCCTCGCACGTGTGTCTGTTTCAGCCCGACCATCGCCTGCTGATCTCCGGCGATCATCTGCTGGGGCGGATCTCGCTGTACTTCGACTACGGCTACTCGCCCGATCCGGTCGGCGAGTTCGTGCGCTCGCTGGATGTTGTGCAGGCGCTGGATGCGCGCCTGTGCCTGCCCGGCCATGGCCGCACGTTCACCGATGTACGCGCCCACATCGAGGGCAACCGCGAGCTCGTCGCCGAGCGCCTGGCCGCCACGCTGGCCGTCCTCCGCGCCGCCACCGACGACGACGCCGCCGGCGCCGTACCCCTGACCGCGTTTGAGATCCTGCCGCGCGTCTATGGCGCCGAGCTCTCCCCGCCGCTGGCCCAGTGGCTGCTGACCGAGACGCTGGCGATGCTGCTGCACTTGGAGGTCATCGGTCAGGCGGTCCGGATCGCCGGCGAGCCCGAGCGGTGGACGGTCTCCGGGTAGCGTTGCAGCTCATGCGCATCGATCAGATAATTGCCAGCGGCCCCGAGCCGGTGTTCTCGTTCGAGTTCTTTCCGCCCAAGACCGAGGCCGGCGAGCGCAACCTCTACTCCGCCCTCACCGAGCTGCGCCCGCTGGAGCCGGCGTTCGTATCGGTCACTTACGGCGCCGGCGGCTCCACGCGCGCGCGCACGATCGAGATCGTCCAGCGCATCCGCTCCGAGTACGACCTGGAGGCGATGGCCCACTTCACCTGCGTGGGCGCCACTGTGCCCGAGCTGCGCGCGACGCTCGACCAGATGCTCACGGTCGGCATCGACAACGTGCTGGCCCTGCGCGGAGACCCGCCCGCCGGCCACGAGGAGTGGGTCCGCACCGAGGGTGGCCTGGAGTACTCGCGCGAGCTGGTCGCCCTGATCCGCGCCGACTACCCGTTCGCGATCGGTGCCGCCTGCTTTCCCGAGACCCACATCCACGCGGTCAGTCCCGAGGCCGACCTTGCCTATCTCGTCGAGAAGGTCGACGCCGGCGTCGATTTCCTGATCACCCAGCTGTTCTTCGACAACGCCGTCTACTTCGACTTCCTCACCCGCGCCCGGGCCGCCGGGATCGAGGTCCCGATCATCCCCGGCGTGATGCCGATCACCCATGCCGGCCAGGTGCAGCGCATGGCCGCGATGTGCGGCACCTGCATCCCCGCCGGTCTGCATCGCGAGCTGCAGGCGCGCGCCGAGGACTCCGAGGCCGTGCACGACTTCGGCGTCGCCTACGCCACCCTGCAATGCTCGGAGCTGCTGGCGGCGGGCGCGCCTGGGATCCACTTCTACACGCTCAACCGCTCGCCCGCCACGCGCGCGATCCTGTCCGCGCTGAAGCTGTCGCGACCGTGGGAGTCGGCTGGGACGGGCGCCAGATCCGGATCCTGATCCCGCCCGGTCGGCCGACTACGCTTCGGGCGGTGTCCACGCCGCTGACGATCTCTGCGCCGCCGCCCGTGCGCGAGCTGCCATACCTGGACACGGTTCTGCGATTGGTCCCGCAGACCGGCCGCACCCGCGCACACCGCCGTGGCGCGCAACTGCTCGTGCCCGCGACCGACCCGCGCCCCGCGATCGAGCGCTTCTACCGCCGCCGTGCGCGCGCCGAGATCGCAGCGCGCCTGGATCGCGCCACCGCGCTGGCGGGCGTGCGCTACCGCGACCTATCGATCCGGGGACAGCGCACCCGCTGGGCGTCGTGCTCGTCCAACGGACACATGAGCTTCAACTGGCGCCTGCTGCTGGCGCCGGAGTCGGTGCTCGAATACGTCGTCTGGCACGAGGTCTGCCACCTGGAGATCCTCGACCACTCGCGCCGCTTCTGGGCGCTGGTGGAGCGTCGCTGGCCGCGCTATCGCGAAGACCGCGACTGGCTGCGCCGTCACGGCGCGACGCTCGTGCTGTGAGGCCTGTGAGGTCTTTCCTCCCATCCACCCGGCTGTCGATCCTCTGGCGGGTCTTCACCATCAATGCGGTCGTGTTCGGGCTGGCGGTGTTCGTCCTGGTCGCCAGTCCGGCGACGGTCTCCAACCCGATCAAACGCAGTGAGCTGGTGGCTCTCATCGCCGGACTGGTGGTCACGCTGGCCGTCGATCTAATCCTGCTGATGCTCGTGATGTCGCCGCTGCGGCGTCTGGCGACGCTGATGGGCGATATCGACCCGATGCGCCCCGGCCGGCGTGCCCCCGTGCGCGAATGGATGAGCAGCGAGATCGTCACCCTGTCTCGCGCCTTCAACACGATGCTCGATCGCATCGAGGCCGAGCGCCGCGACAGTGCCCACCGTGCCCTGGCGGCGCAGGAGTCCGAGCGGCTGCGCGTCGCCCGCGAGCTGCACGACGAGATTGGCCAGTCGCTGACCGCGGTCGCCCTGCGCGCCGAACGGGCGGCCGGCGAGCTGCCGACCCAGGCGCCGGCGCTGAGAGAGATCGTCGAGACGGTGCACCACAGTCTCGATGACGTCCGCCGGATCGCGCGCGAGCTGCGCCCGGAGGCGCTCGACGACCTGGGACTCGTCGACGCGCTGATCTCGCTCTGCCTGCGGATGGAGCGCCAGGGCTCTGTGCGGGTTTCGCGTGAGCTCGAGGGCGGCCTGCCACCGCTCAGCCCCGAGGTCGAGCTGGTGGTCTACCGCGTCGCCCAGGAGGCGCTGACCAACGCGTTTCGCCATGCGCAGGCCTCGCAGGTGCGCGTGTCGCTCAGGCGTGGGCAGGCGGAGGGTGCGCGGGCAGAGGACGATGTGGTGCTCAGCGTCGCCGACGACGGCCGCGGCCTGCCGGCCCTGTTGCCCAACCAGGCCGGTGGGCTGGCCGGCATGCGCGAGCGCGCGATCCTGATCGGAGCGGAGCTCGAGATCGACTCCCCACCCGGAGCGGGCGTGGAGGTGCGCCTGACGGTCGCGGCGAATGAAGCATTGCCGTGACGACCCGCTGGACGATGCGTACGCATGACGATCCCGCTGGACGATCCATACGCATGAATCCATACGCATGACCACCCCGTTGAAGATCCGCGTCCTGCTCGCCGACGACCACGAGGTCGTGCGCAGCGGGCTGCGGATGGTGCTCGAAGCCCAGTCCGACATCGAAGTCGTGGCCGAGGCGGGCGATGGGGCGCAGGCGCTGGAGCGGGCGCTCGCCGAGGAGGTCGACCTGACGGTGCTCGATGTCTCGATGCCGCGCATGACCGGCCTGCAGGCCGCCGCCGAGCTGCATCGCCGCAACCCCGAGTTGCGGATCTTGATGCTGTCGATGCACGACAACGAGCAGTACTTCTTCGAGGCGCTCAAGGCCGGCGCCTCGGGCTATGTGCTCAAGACGGCCGCCAACCGCGACCTCGTCGAAGCCTGTCGCGCGTGCATGCGCGGCGAGGCTTTCCTGTATCCCCCGGCGGTCGCCACGCTCGTGCGCGACTATCTGGACGGCGCCCGCCTGGGCGAGTCCCCGCCCGAGGATCCCCTGACCGCGCGCGAGCTGGAGGTCGTCAAGCTGATCGCCGAAGGCCACACCAGCGAGGAGATCGCCTCAGAGCTCGTGCTCAGCAAGAAGACCGTCGAGCGTCACCGCGCGAACATGCTCGGCAAGCTCGGCATGCGCAACCGCGTCGACCTGACCCGCTACGCGATCCGGCGTGGGCTGGTCGAGCCGTAGGCGGGCGCTACCAGCTGGCTGTGTTGCTGGACTGACCCGGGCAGCCTTTGTTGGCGCTGACGCATTTGTGTTCCACTGCTCCGGTCGACAGCCTCTTGACTGTGTATTCGTCGCCGGTGTTGGCCGCTTTCACGGTGACCGTGTATTCACTGGCGCTGAGACCGCTGGTTTCCTTCAATTCGGGTTCGGTCGTCGAGGCGGAGATGTTGAGCGTGGGCTCGATTTCGTGCAGCTTGGACCTGGATCCCCCGGCATAGGTGCCGCCGGCTTCGGTCGACCATGTCTCCATCGCGGTCTGAGCCGTCTGGGCCATAGTCTTGGCCGATGAGTCGTATGCCTTGCTCTTCTGGCTGAGGAGCGACGGGATCGCGATCGCGGCGAGGATGCCGATGATCAGGATCACTACGAGCAGTTCGATGAGGGTGAACCCGCGCTCCTCGCGCAGGTGTCCGATAAATTGTAGTTTGTTCATTGTCCGTTCGCTCCTGGGCCGTCCGTTGGGGGGCCGTCCGTTGGGGCCGTCCGTTTTGTGCTCACAGCCAGTAACGGCAGGCGAACGCCGGGTGCAGATGGGTGCCAACACCCATCTTGGGGCGTGGCTTGTAAGAAGCCACTTCATTACGCTCGGCATGTCTGAGGCTCTCCGGAGGCTCAGCGGGCAGCGCGGACGGATGTACGGTGCGACTCTGGACCGCGGCCACTGCCGCCAGAATGCCCTCGGACTCGTCCGACGGGTGCTCGGGCTCCGCCGGCGCTAGCGCTGGGCGATCGGCACGTAGTCGCGGTCGCGCTCGCCGGTGTAGATCTGGCGCGGGCGGGCGATCTTTTGCTCTGAGTCCTGCACCATCTCCAGCCACTGGGCGATCCAGCCGCTCGTGCGCCCGATCGCGAACATCACGGGGAACATCGCCACCGGCAGGCCGAGCGCCTCGTAAATCAGGCCGGAGTAGAAGTCCACGTTGGGGTAGAGCTTGCGCGAGGTGAAGTACTCGTCGTCGAGCGCCCGCTTCTCGAGCTCCGAGGCGACGTGCAACAGCGGGCTCTTGCCGCGCACCTCGTATACGTCGTCGAGGTATTTGCGGATGATCCGCGCGCGCGGATCGTAGTTCTTGTAGACGCGGTGTCCGAAGCCCATCAGGCGCTCGTCGCCGTTCTTGACGCCCTCGAGGAAGGCGGGGATGTTCTCGACGGTGCCGATGCGCTCGAGCATGCGCAGCGCCTGCTCGTTGGCGCCGCCGTGCAGCGGCCCATACAGCGCCGCGACGCCCGCCGCCACGGCCGAGTAGGGGTCGACCTGGGTCGATCCGACGGAACGGACCGCGCTCGTGGAGGCGTTCTGTTCGTGGTCGGCGTGCAGGATGAACAGCACATCCAGCGCGCGCTCCAAGCGCGGATCGGGCCGGTACTTCAGCTCGGTCATCTTGTACATCATCCCCAGGAAGTTCCCCGCGTAGGACAGGTCGTTGTCGGGGTAGACGTAGGGTTGGCCCATGTTGTGGCGGAACGCGAACGCCGCCAGCGTTGGCATCTTGGCGAGCAGGCGGATGATTTGGATCGCGCGCACGCGCTCCTCGTGGATCTTGTTGGCGTCCGGATAGAACGTGGAAAGCGCGCCGACGGAGGCGACGAGCATGCCCATCGGGTTGGCGTCGTAGCGGAACCCCTGCATGAAGTCCTTGACGTTCTCGTGCACGAACGTATGGATCGTGATCTCGTCGATCCAGCCGGTCAGCTCCTCCTGGTTGGGCAGGCGGCCGTTGATCAGCAGGTAGGCGACCTCCAAATAAGTCGAGTGCTCGCACAGCTGCTCGATCGGGTAGCCGCGGTGCTGCAGGATGCCGGCGTCGCCGTCGATGTAGGTGATCGAACTGCGACACGAGGCGGTGTTCATGAAGGCCGGGTCGTAGGACATCATCCCGAATTCGTCGGGGTCGACCTTGATCTGGCGCAGATCGCTCGCGCGCACCGTGCCGTCCTGGATCGGCAGCTCGTAGGTCTGGCCCGTACGGTTGTCCGTCACGCTGAGCGTGTCCCGCGAGCCGGCGCCGTTGCCCGCTGAGGATGATCCCTGTCCCTGCGCCGTTGTCTCGGGGGTGCTCATGTCGTCTCCTCTTGTGGGTTCTACCCGATTATGCGTGATCTCGACCGCGCGTCCGCCGTCTTGATCGATCTTTTATGCGCGCGCTCCATACCGGCTCTCCGTCGCCTCGACCTGTCCCTGGTAGTGGCTGCCCAACTCCTTGTGTCCGTACGGCTTCAGCGCGGGGGCGTCGAGCGTCATGAACGACAGCTGCGCGATCGGCAGGCCCGGGTACAGCTTGATCGGGACCCGCGTGAGGTTGTTGAGCTCCAGCGTCAGCGTCCCCCGCCAGCCCGGATCGCAGAACCCGGCCGTGGCGTGCACGATCAGGCCGAGTCGGCCCAGACTCGACTTCCCCTCTATACGTGCCACGATGTCATCGGGCAGCTCCACGTGCTCGAGTGTGCGCCCGAGACAGAACTCGCCCGGGTGGATCACGAACGGCTCGCCCTGCGGTGGCTCCACCTGCTCGGTCAGCCCGCGCGGCGGGTCGCGCAGGTCGATCGCTGTGATCTTGTGGTTGTGGAACACGCGGAACGTATCGCCCAGCCGCAGGTCGACGCTGGCGGGCTGCACCATCTGCTCATCCCATGGGTCGATCTTGATGCGGCCGGCCTGGACGAGTCTCGAGATTGTGCCGTCGGACAGGACTGACGTGGGGTTGGGGAGGGCATCGCTCATGGCCGCGACGATTCTGGCACAGCCCGGCGATGCTTCACTGTGGTCGCCCGGTCTCTCGCGTTGCTCGGCGAGCCGCCGCCGCGCGGGTGTCGGTACTACCCGCGCGCGGGCAGCGGGCGTCCGCTGAAGCGGGTCATCTCGCGCAGCTCGTTCACGCGGGCTTCGATCTCTGTGTGCTGCAACCTCGACACGCGCTCGGTGCCGAACTCTTCGACGTTGAACGACGCCAGCGTGGTGCCGTGCGCCATCGCGCTGCGCAACACCTCCTCGTCGAGCGTCTGTCGTGAGCGGCGATCGTCCCGATGAAGCCCCCGGCGAACGTGTCGCCGGCGCCGGTCGGGTCGAGCACGCTCTCCAGCGGATAGGCGGGCAGCGAGAAGAAGCCGGCGCGCGTGATCAGCGTCGCGCCGTACTCGCCCTGCTTGGCCACGACCGATCCCGGCCCCCAGCCGATCACCGTACGCGCGGCCCGGACGAGGTTCGGCTCGCCCGTCAGCATCCGCAGCTCGGCGTCGTTGAGCAGCACGCAATCCACCGTCTCGATCACTCCCAGCAGCGCCTCGCGCGCGGTGTCGATCCACAGGTTCATCGAGTCCAGTGCCACGAACCGGGCGCGGTCGCACTGTTCGCGCACCTGCAGCTGCAACTCGGGCTGGATGTTCGCCAGGAACAGCACCTCGCACGCGCGCGAGGCATCCGAGAGCTTGGGCTGAAACTCGGCGAACACCCCGAGCTGGGTGTCGTCGGTGTGGGCGGTGTTCAGGTCGTAGTCGTAGTGTCCGCGCCAGAAGAACGTCTTGCCGTCCGGCACCCGCTCGATGTCCTCGGTGTGCACGCCGGGGCGCTGGACCGCGGCCATCTCGGTCTCGCCCCAGTCCTCGCCGACCGGCCCGACCATGTGCACGTCGGCGAAGAACGACGAGGCGAGCGAGAAGTGCACCGCCGTCCCCCCGAGCATGCGCTCGCGCTCGCCGAACGGCGTGCGCACGGAGTCATATGCGATGGAGCCCACCACGGTGATCGACATGGCGCGGGACCCTATAGCCTCAGGCGGCGATGCGCGCGATCCAGATGACCGAGTTCGGCGGCCCGGAGGTGTTGCAACGCACCGAGCTGCCCGTGCCCGAGCCGGCGGCGGACGAGGTTCTGATCGAGGTGAGCCGCGCGGGGGTGAACTTCGGCGACACCCACACGCGTGTCAACTCCTACGTGCGCAAGGCGACGTTGCCGCTGGTGCCCGGCGCGGAGGTGGCGGGCAGGCGCCCCGACACTGGCGAGCGGGTGGTGGCGTTGGTGGGGGAGGGGGGGTACGCCCAGTACGCGACCGCGTCCGCCGAGCGGGTGTTCGCGATCCCCGAGGATGTGGAGGACGGGACGGCGCTCGCGCTGCTGGTGCAGGGGACGACGGCCTTTCACCTCTACCGGACGGCCGGGAAGGTGGCGGTGGGGGAGAGTGTGGTGGTGCACTCTGCGGCGGGCGGGGTGGGCTCGCTGGCGGTCCAACTGGGCGCACGATTCGGTGCCCGCCCGGTGATAGCGACGGCCTCGAGCCCGGAAAAGCGGGAGCTGGCGCTCTCGCTGGGGGCCCAGGCGGCGATCGACCCGGCAGCGGAGGGCCTCGCCGAGCGGTTGACGGAGGCCAACGGGGGCAGCGGGATTGACGTGATCTTCGATATGTCGGGCGGGGAGGTGTTTGCGGCCTCGTATGAGGCGCTCGCGCCGTTCGGGCGGATCGTGGTGTGCGGGATCGCAAGCCAAGAACCCAACCAGGTGTCGACGGGGTCGCTGCTGCGGCACTCGCGGGCGGTGGTGGGCTTCTACCTGTTCCACTGTCTGCAGCGGCCGGGGATGTTCGAGCAGGCGCTGCGCCAGCTGTTCGAGTGGACGGGGCGGGGAGATCTGCGGGCGATCGTGGGGGGCACCTATCCGCTCGGCGAGGCCGCCCAGGCGCACATCGATCTGCGCGAGCGACGCACGACGGGCAAGCTGCTGCTCGATCCGTCGGCATGAGGATGTTTCGGGAAACGGGCCCCCCGCGCGCACACACACGCGCGCGCAAACGAACACGGTGTTTTGAAAACGACACGTGTTTTGAAACGCATATCACGGGACGAAGGAGCGACCGCCCTCGCGCAGGCTCGTAACCTGAATGGCCCGCGCCGATAGTCTGCTGCGCAATGACCTTCGCCGAGCTCGGCCTGTCCGAGAAGACACTGCAGGCGCTGCGCGACGTCGGCTACGAGTCGCCCAGCCCGATCCAGGAACAGGCGATCCCGTCGGTGCTGGAAGGCCGCGACGTGATCGGCCAGGCGCAGACCGGCACGGGCAAGACGGCCGCGTTCGGGTTGCCGATCGCCGAGTACGTCGACCCGGAGGTGCGCGAGGTGCAGGCGCTCGTGCTGACGCCGACGCGCGAGCTGTGCATCCAGGTCACCCAGGCGCTGCGCACCTACGGGTCGCACGCTGGCCTCGATGTGGTCGCCGTGTTCGGCGGCGCGCCGATCCGCACCCAGCAGGCGCAGCTGCGCGCCGGTGGGCATGTCGTCG
The DNA here is from genome assembly GCA_963736555.1 of uncultured Solirubrobacterales bacterium. Classification (GTDB taxonomy): domain Bacteria; phylum Actinomycetota; class Thermoleophilia; order Solirubrobacterales; family Solirubrobacteraceae; genus Palsa-744. The sequence continues at coordinate 124,131 of CAVTPC010000007.1, read as the reverse complement.
TGGGGACGGTCGGGCGGGTGCTGGATCTGATCTGCCGGCACTCGCTGGTGTTGCACGACTGCCGGTTCGTGGTGCTCGACGAGGCCGATGAGATGCTCGACCTCGGGTTTCTCGAGGACGTCGAGAAGATCCTCTCGCTGACCCCCTCGGGCCGCCAGACGGCGCTGTTCTCAGCGACGATGCCGCCGCCGATCCGCAAGCTCGCGGACAAGTACCTGTATGACCCGGTGCTGATCCGAGTCGAGGCGAGCACGTTGACGATCGATACGGTCGCCCAGTTCCAGCTCCCGGTGGAGACGCGCGGCAAGCCCGACAAGCTGGTCGAGGTGCTGCGCTCGGAGCGACCCGACCAGGCGATTGTGTTCGTGCGCACGAAGATTCGCTGCGAGCAGCTGTTCAAGACGCTGCGCGACCGCGGCATGAACGTGCGGGCACTGCACGGCGACATGACCCAGGGCGCGCGCGACGGCGTGATGCTGGCGTTCAAGTCCGGGCGCGTGCCGATCCTGGTCGCGACCGACGTGGCGGCCCGCGGGTTGGACATCTCGACCGTCACGCACGTGATCAACTACGACGTGCCCACCTCGCCGGACACCTACGTGCACCGCATCGGGCGCACCGGCCGGGTGGGCCGCTCGGGCCGGGCGATCACGTTCGTGGAGGACCGTCAGAAGCGCGAGCTGGAGGCGATCGAGCGCCACATCGGCATGGCGATCGCCGCCTGGGAGCCGGGCGTGCAGAGCGCGCCGACGCCGGTGCGGGAGCGCCCGCGCAGACACTCCAAGCCGCGCGTGTCCCGGGGCCGCGACGGAGTGCCGGACGGCCCGTTCGTCAAGCTCGTGCTCGGCGGCGGCCGTCAGGCGGGGCTGCGCGTGGCCGACATCGTCAGCGCGGTCACCTCATCGGCCGGTCTCGACGGCGAGGCGGTCCGCGACGTGCTCGTGCTCGACCGGTTCTCGTTCCTGTCGGTGCCCGAATCCGAGGCCGACCGCGTGATCGAGGCGCTCAGCGGTCGCGAGGTGCGCGGCCGGGAGCTCAGCCTGGAGCGGGTCGCGGGTTAGCTGCGGGTCGGCCGGCGGCGGACGGGCGCTATCGTGGCGCGCTCACGAACCCTTAGGAGGATGCGATGTCAACCGCCACGATGAACACCAGCGAGGGCGCGATCGCGTTTGAGCTGTTCGACGAGGACGCGCCGAAGACGGTCGAGAACTTCCGCAAGCTCGCCGGCGACGGGTTCTACGACGGGCTGACGTTCCATCGCGTGATCCCGGACTTCATGATCCAGGGCGGCTGCCCGCAGGGGACGGGCACAGGCGGGCCGGGGTATACGTTCGAGGACGAGATCAACCCGCACAAGATCGTCCGCGGCGCGCTGGCGATGGCCAACGCGGGGCCGAACACGAACGGCTCGCAGTTCTTCATCGTCACCGCCGATGCGTGCCCGTGGCTGGACGGCAAGCACACGGTGTTCGGGCAGGTGTCTGAGGGGATGGACGTGGTCGAGAAGCTGGAGGGCATCCCGACCGACGGCGGCGACCGCCCGACCGAACCGATCGGGATCGCGACGATCGAGCTGTCGGAGTAGGGACCGCGGCACAAACAGGAGTAGCCTCCTCGGTACGAGCAACCGAGGAGGATCAGATGGCCACCGTCGAGCAGCACGTCGAGCAGGAGATACTCGCCCACAACGGCGTCGTTCACGCCGGCGAGGAGATCGCCGTCGAGAACCCCGCGACCGGGCAGATCGTCGGCACGGTGCCCGACCTCGGTGCCGAGGCGGTCGCGGAGATGGCCCGGCGCGGGCGCGTCGCCCAGCCCGGCTGGGAGGCGTACGGGTTTGAGGGGCGCGGACGCGTGCTGCTCGCGCGCGCAGAAGTGGGTGATGGACAACGCCGAGCGGATCGTCGCGACGATCTGCTCGGAGACCGGCAAGACCTACGAGGACGCCGAGCTGGCGGAGATCGGCTACGCCGGCAACGCGTTCGGGTTCTGGGCCAAGAACGCGCCCGAGTACCTGGCCGACGAGCGGGTCCAGCACCAGCCAGCTGCTGGTCAAGGGCAAGAAGCTCGTCCTGCGCTACCGCCCGCTCGGGCTGATCGGCGTGATCGGCCCGTGGAACTACCCGCTGACCAACTCCTTCGGCGACTGCATCCCCGCGCTGGCGGCCGGCAACAGCGTGATCCTCAAGCCCTCCGAGGTCACCCCGCTGACCTCGCTGCTGATGGCCGAGGGCCTGCGCGAGTGCGGCCTGCCCGAGGACGTGCTGCAGATCGCCACCGGTCGCGGCGAGACCGGCGCGGCGCTGATCGAGCACGTCGACATGATCATGTTCACCGGCTCCACCCGCACCGGGCGCAAGGTCGCCGAGGCGGCCGCCCGGCGGCTGATCCCGGCCTCGCTGGAGCTCGGCGGCAAGGATCCGATGATCGTGCTCGCCGACGCCGACCTCGAGCGCGCGGCCAACTTCGCCACCTACTACTCGATGCAGAACGCCGGCCAGACGTGCATCTCGATCGAGCGCGTCTACGTCGAGGAGCCCGTGTATGACGAGTTCGTCGCGAAAGTCTCCGACAAAGTTCGCGCGCTGCGCGTCGGGCCCGCCCGACGGTGCCCGGCTCCGTCGAGGTCGGGGCGATCACGTTCCCGCCGCAGCTGGAGACGATCGAAGCCCATGTCGCCGACGCCGTCGACAAGGGCGCGCGCGTGCTCGCCGGCGGTCACGCCCTGCAGCCCGTCGGCGGCGGGCGCTTCTATGAGCCGACGGTGCTCGTCGACGTCGATCACACGATGGAGTGCATGACCGAGGAGACGTTCGGACCGACGCTGCCGATCATGCGTGTCGCCGACGCCGATGAGGCGGTGCGGCTGGCCAACGACTCCCCCTACGGCCTCGGCGCGTCGGTGTTCTCGCGCGACGTCGCGCGCGGCGAGCAGATCGCCCGGCGGCTGAAACGGGCGCGGCGAACGTCAACGACGCGATGATCAACTACACGGTCCTGGAGCTGCCGATGGGCGGCGCCAAGGCATCCGGTCTGGGCTCACGCCACGGGGCGGGCGGCATCCGCAAGTACTGCTCCCAGCAGGCGATCGTCGTCACGCCGAAGCTGGCGCTGAAGAAGGAACCGTTCATGTACCCCTACCGGCGGCGCAACTCGCGGATGCTGGCTGGACTGTTCAGGCTGCTGTACGGGCGCGGCAAGCGCGACTGACAGCAGCCGTTCGAGCTCGGGGATCGTCGTCTCGGCGCTCGTGTGGTGCACGGTTGCCATCCCCAGCTCCGCGGCCGGGGTCAGGTTGAACTGCAGGTCGTCAACGTACACGCACTGCGCGGCGTCGACCCCAGCGCGCTCGGCGCCCAGCTCGTACATCCGCCGTGAGGGCTTGCGGATCCCCTCCTGTGCGGAGATCACGATCCCGTCGAACAGCGCGTCGAACAGCTCGTGCGGGTAGCGGTGCACGCCCCACGAGTTCGACACGAGCGCCGTCCTGATGCCCGCCTCGCGCGCGCGCCTGACTGCGTCGAGCATCGCCTCGTCCGGCCCGACCCGGGCGAACAGTCCGTCGATCAGGCCGTCCGGCTCGACTTGCAGCAGCTCGGCGAACCGCAGCTCGAACGCGGGCTCCTGGAGCTCACCCTGCTCCAGCGCGATCAGCAGCTCCCTGAAGTCGGGGTCCGATTTGAACCGTTCGCCGAGCGTCTGCGGGTCGATCTCGGCCCGGACGCAGTACTCGTAGAACGAGCTGAACAGGTTGCTCGTCAGCACCCCGCCCCAGTCGATCAACAGTGCAGTGCGGTTCTCAGTCATAGCCCAGTGCCACCCCCTCCGCCTGATTGGCCAGCTCCACAACGCCATCCCCGAACTGCTTCAGGTAAGGGTCGTCGGTCGCGCCTGCCACGGCGCGCTTGTAGTTGCCCTCCATGAACACGACCGACTTCCACAGCGCGAGCGTCGTATACCAGCGCAGGTCGGCCATCGAGCGTCCCGTGCGCGCCTCGTACATCGCGATCAGCTCACCGCGTGTGGGAAACCCCTCGCCGCGGGTCACCCCGCCGAGGTAGTCGCGCATCCCGCCGCGCGGGTCGCCGCCCTCGGTCCACATCATGCACAGGTACCCGAGGTCCGCGAGCGGATCGCCGATCGTGGCCATCTCCCAGTCGAGCACCGCCTCCAGGTGCGCTGGGGGCGCCGCCGCGAAGATCGTGTTGCCCAGGCGGTAGTCGCCGTGCACGATCGTCGCCGGGCCGGACTCGGGCATATTCTCGGCGAGCCACGCACCCACGCGTTCGACCGCGGGGATCTCGCGCGTGCGGTTGACCTCCCACAGCCCGCCGAACCGGCGCACCTGGCGCTCCAGGTAGCCGGTCGGCTTGCCGAACCCCGTAAGCCCGGCCGCCCGCCAGTCCACGGCGTGGATCTCCGCCAGCGCCTCGATCAGCTGCTCGGCGATCTGACGGCGCTGCGCCGGCGAGTCCAGCGCGTCCGGGACGCTGGCGACGATCACCTCGCCCGGGATCCGCTCCATCACATAGAACGGACACCCGATCGTCTGCTCCTCCTCGCACACCGCCAGCACCGCCGGCACGCGCGCGGGGGTGTCGGCCAGCGCGCGCAGCAGGCGCGCCTCGCGCAGGACGTCGTGCGCGCTGGGCGGCAGGGGGGGACGGGGCGGGCGGCGCAGCACGACCTCGGCGGGTCCGTGCTCGCCGGCGCCGTCGCGCTCGATCAGGTAGGTCACGTTCGAGTGCCCCTCGCCGATCGGCTGGGCCCGGAGCTCGCCCGCTCCGATCCCGTGCTCGTCCAGAAACCGCCGCAGCGGCTCGATCACCAGCAGCGGCGGGCGGGCGTTCTCAGCGGCCTGCGCGTGCGTTGCCACGATGTCGTCCGGTGCGATCGTTGTACTCATCGGTCCGCACCGTACAACGACCGCAACCTCTTTGGCCCCGAGGTGTCTTTAAGCGACCATGCTCCCATTCAAGCTACTACTTCCCTCTCGCTCACTTGTCCCAGCCCTGCTCGTCGCCCTGACCCTCGGCGCCCTGGCGGGCGCGCCCGCAACTACGGCCCTGGCCTCGCACGGCGAGGCGGTGTACTTCGAGGGATCGACCGACCTGCTCAGTGTCGCCACCCGTCCGCACGCGATCGCCCAGCTGAAGACGCTCGGCGTCAAAGCGCTGCGCGTCGAGATGTCCTGGTATGACGTCGCGCCCGGCCAGAAGTCCGCGACCAAGCCCAACTTCGAAGCCACCAACCCGGCCAGCTACAGCTGGGGCGAATACGACGCGCTGATCCACGAAGCCCAGCATCTGGGCTGGAAAGTGCTGCTGACCGTCACCTCGCCCGTGCCGCGCTGGGCGACGTCCAACAAGGCGGCGCCGTACATCACGAGCCCCGACGATCAGGATTTCGAACAGTTCATGACCGCCGTCGGCCGTCACTACGGCGCGAGCGTGCTGTATTCGATCTGGAACGAGCCCAACCACCCCGCGTTCCTGCGTCCGCAGTTCACGTCCAAGGGCCAGCCCGCCTCGCCGCGCGTCTATCGCGGGCTCTACCAGGCCGGCTATGCAGGGCTGCAGGCCGGCGGGATCGCGCATCCGCAGGTCCTGATGGGCGAAACCGCGCCGTTCGGCTATGACAGCATCGGCCGCTCGATGCTGCGCCACGAAGGCGCTCACGCGGTGCTCCACGACGTCGCCCCGCTGGCGTTCCTGCGCGGGGTGCTGTGCCTGAGCGCGAAGTACAGGAAAGCGGGCTCGTGCGGCGAGCTGCAGACGGCCGGCTACGGCCACCACGCCTACACGCTGCCCGCCGGCCCGTACTACAAGCCGTCCGAGGCCGACGACGTCACGATCGGCGTGCTCTCGCGGCTGAGCAACGCACTCAACAAAGCCGCCGCGGCCCACGCGATCCCCGGCGGCGTGCCGATCTACCTGACCGAGTTCGGGGTGCAGACCAACCCACCGAACAGGGAACTCGGCGTGTCCTACGCCAAGCAGGCCCAGTTCGACGCGATCGACGAGCACATCGCCTGGAGCAACCCGCGCGTGGCGGCGTTCTCCCAGTACCTGCTCAAGGACGACCCGCTCAGCAGCGGGCCGGCCGGCGCGAGCGTCAACGGCGGGTTCATCGGCTTTCAAACGGGCCTGGAGACCATCAAGGGTGCGCCCAAGCCGCTCTACTACAGCTGGCCGGTGCCGCTGACCGTGACCAAGTCCGGCCACGGCTACGCGCTGTGGGGGCTGATCCGCCCGGCGACCGGCTCGACCAAAGCGACGATCCTCGTCAAGCGCCGCGGTGCCAAGAAGTTCACGACGCTGAAGACGGTCACGACCAACTCGCTCGGCTACTGGAGCCTTGCCTCCTCGACCCAGGGCATGGCCTGGCGCGTGCGCTGGGTGAGCCCGAGCGGCGTGAAGTACGAAGGCACCCCGATAACCGCCTACGGATAGGCGGCTCGGGCCGGGATCGTCTCCCTACGATGGGTAGACGATGCCGGAGCTGCCCGAGGTCGAGATAACGGCAAGACTGCTGGACGGTGCGCTGCGCGGGGCCATGATCGAGTCGGCGCTCGCGCCGGGGATCAACGCGCTGAAGACGTTCGATCCGCCGCTGTCGGCGCTTGCGGGCAGGACGATCGCCGGTGTGCGCCGGCGCGGCAAGAACCTGATCGTCGAGATCGCCGCCGACCCGGACGCACCCGAGTCGGACTCCGGCGAGCTGGTGCTGCTGATCCACCTGATGTCCGCGGGACGGCTGCAGCTGTATGACAAGCGCGCCGGGCCGCGCGATCGCAGCTCCCGGTTGCTCGTCCGGGTGAGCCTGCCGGGGGCGGATGAGTCTGTGCCGGGGGCGGAGGAGTCTGCCGAGCTGCGCCTACGCGAGTTCGGCTCAAAGCAGGCCGCCTGGATCAAGCTGCTGCGCGCCGGCGAGCTGGACCAGGATGAGGCGCTGGCCAAGCTCGGCCCCGAGGCCTGGCCCAGCCCGGGCGGCCAGACGCCGCTGAAAGCGCTGCTCGACGCGCCCCGTCCGCTGCACCCGCTGCTGCGCGACCAGCGCGTGATCGCGGGCATCGGGCGCTCATGGGTCGATGAGATCCTGTGGCACGCGCGTCTGTCCCCGTTCAAGCGCGGCTCAGACCTCGACGCCGATGAGTGCGAGCGGCTGCGCGAGGCGATGATCGATACGCTGGGCGGGGCGATCGCCCACTACGAGCAGACGGTCCGGCTGCCGATCCCCGACAAGCTGCCGATGCCGCTGCAGGTTCACCGCCACGAGGGCGAGCCGTGCCCGCGCTGTCAGACGACGCTGCAGGCCGTGCACTTCGAGGACTACGTGATCGCCTATTGCCCCACCTGCCAGACTGACGGCCGCGTGCTGAAGGACCGGCGCATGTCGCGGCTGTTGAAGTAGAAGACCGACCACGAGACGGCAACGAAAGGACCAGGCGATGATCGAGCAGGGACAACCGGCGCCCGACTTCGAGCTCCCCGACCAGGACGGCAATCCCGTCAAGCTCTCGGACCTCCGCGGCCGGCCGGTCGTCGTCTACTTCTATCCGAAGGCCGACACCCCCGGCTGCACGACCCAGGCCTGCGGCGTGCGCGACCATCGCGCCGACTATGCGCAGGTCGGCTCGGTCGTGCTCGGCATCTCGCCCGACCCGGTCAAGAAGGTCAAGAAGTTTCATGACAAGTACGACCTCGACTTCCCTCTGCTGGCCGACGAGGGCCACGCGGTGGCCGATGCCTACGGCGTGTGGGTCGAGAAGTCGATGTACGGGAAAACCTACTTCGGCAACGAGCGCACGACGTTCGTGATCGGCCCGGACGGTGTCGTCGCCAAGGTGCTGCGCAAGGTCAAGCCGGCCGAGCACGACGCGCTTGCCTTGAGTGCCCTCGTTGAGACCGGCTCCTGATCGGCGCGTAAATCGGGCTGCGGCCAAGCCAACTCCCGCTCTCAGCGGGCCGGCGAGCCGATCGCGGCGGGTAGGACGAGCTCAGCTACGTGGTGCGAGATGCGAGCATGGCTGGCTGGTATCGCGTCTACATGGGTGTTTCCGCGGCTTCTTTGTCGGTCGTGGTCGCGCTCGACACCCGGGGGGTTGCAAAAGGTTCGCGGATCTGCCATGATCGTTTTGCCATCCCTATTGGGGTGGTATGGGAAAACATAGATCTTGTTTGTGGGTTGGCTCTCTCGGGCCGGCTTTTAGCGTGATACGGGAGTTTGTTGGAGAGGGATGGGGTCAGGACTGTGAGGGAGTGTGCTCGCGTGAGCTGTTCGGGGACGACATTTGGTGTCGTTGTGGGTCGCTGTGCCCAAATAATGCCTGTCTGTAGATGCACCGACTGCATCGGTGCATCTCTCTCTCTCTCTCTCTCTCTCTCTCTGCAAGTCGTCGGACTGAGCGTCTAAGCGCTTTTTCGTCCTCGGCTCCCGCCCCTAGTACGGGGAGGGCGCCCGTATCGCTAAATCTGTTTCCTTGCGCGCGAGGCGGGTGCTGATGTCCGCCGGGCGCGATCGTAAAGCGACGCCACCGGCGGCAGCGGGCCGGGTCTCTTCCGGGCGTGATCGTGTGGGTGCTCGTGTGGTGCGTAATGCCGTGAGCATGCCGGCGTTGGGGCCCGCTGCGCGCAACGGCCGGGTGCGGGTCTCGGAGATGCAGCGTGCGCGGTTGTTGGGCGCGGCGGTAGCGGCGGTGGAGGAGCTCGGCTGGTCGCATGTGACGGTGGCGAGTATCGCTTCGCGTGCGCGTGTGTCGCGTAAGACGTTCTATGACCTGTTCAGCGATCGTGAGGATTGCCTGCTCGCGGTCCTCAGGGACACGACCGAGCGTGTCGCCTCAGAGCTCGAGCACGCGGGTCTCGAGAAGCTGGTGTGGCGTGAGCGTGTGCGTGGGGGGTTGTGGATCATCCTCTCTTTCTTTGATCGTGAGCCTGAGCTGGCGCGGGTGTGTGTGGTGCAGAGCGCGCGTGGTTCGCGTGGCGTGGCGCAGGCACGCGAGGAGATCATCGCGCGTTTGACGTCATTGGTGGATGAGGGTCGTTTGGGTAGCGAGCGTGCCGCGCAGGCTCCGCCGTTGACAGCGGAGGGCTCTGTCGGCGCGGTCTTGTCGATCCTGTACCGGCGCTTGCTGAACGATGAGGATGGCGAGCCCTTAGGTGGGCTGCTGGGGGACTTGATTGGTTTGATCATCTTGCCCTACCTGGGAGCGGCTGCCGCGCTGAAGGAGCGCAAGCGCCCGACGCCCAAGACGCCGGTGCTCACCTCCGCGCAGACGCGTGTGTATCACGCCGGCGAGGACCCGCTCAAGGACATTCCGATGCGCTTGACGTATCGCACCGCGCGGGTCCTTGAAGCCACAGCGCAACAGGGTAAGCGGGGTATCTATCCGAGCAACCGCCTGCTCGGCGAGCACGCCGGCATCCACGACCAGGGCCAGATCTCAAAGCTGCTCGCGCGCCTGAAGGATCTCGGTCTGCTCACGAACACCGCGGGTCGTGACGCGCACACCAAGGGCGCAGCCAACGCCTGGCGGTTGACACCCCTGGGCGAACAGGTCACCGAGCGACTTCACCTCAGCACCGACACTCAGCAGGAGGACCCGGCATGAAGCCGAGCAGTCACTCCACCAGGTGCGCCGTCTCGCCTTCGGTGTGGGGGAAGGTCGAAGTGGCGGCCTTGCGGGCCAGGGCGTGTTCGTTGGCCTGGATTTCTTGGGTGAGCTCTGCGAGCAGCGACTCTCTGAGCTGGTGCGCGTCTTGGGTTCGGCGCCGCGAAGCCGATCAAATCCGGACGGCGACAACCCATCTCGCACCACCCCAACTTTCCTCGTGCCCCTCGGCGCATTTGCAACGACCCAACCATCGAGGGGCCCACCCGTCCCCTCCGTTCTCCAGGAGGAGACATAACCATGTTCCATCGAGTTCGTAAGTATCTGACCCCGAGCACGTTCATTGCTTTGCTGGCGCTGGTCTTTGCCGTCACGGGCGGGGCCTTCGCCGCGACGGGCGGCGGCAGCGCCTCGGGTGGGCGGGGATCTAATGCCACGACGCTCACCGCCCAAACCGCGAAGTCCAAGCGAGGCCCGAGAGGGCCGCAGGGGCCCGCGGGCGCGCCCGGCAAAGAAGGCAAAGAAGGCAAGGTAGGCGCCATCGGCCCCACCGGTAAAGAAGGCGCCGCGGGCAAAGAAGGCCCCGCCGGCAAAGAAGGCCCTGCGGGTGGCGGCCCCGGCCCGGCCGGCGAAAGCGTCAGTGTCTCCGCGATCGGCCCCGGCCTTGAATGTCTCGAAGGCGGCGCCAAGTTCTCGGACGCCACGGGCACGGCGTTCGCCTGCAACGCCGAACCGGTTCCCGGCGTGAGCGTGTCGAGCAAAGCGTTCGCCGGCACGAGCGAACCTGCCGGTGAACCCTGCAACAAAGCGGGTGGCTCTGAATTCATCGCCGCCCTGGGCAACAAAACGATCGCCTGCAACGGCACCGACGGCACCAACGGCGAAAGCGTGACGAGCAGAGAATTCGAAAAGAGCAAAGAACCCGAAGGCAACCCGTGCAAAGCTCTTGGTGGCTCGGAATTCAAATCGGCCAGTCCCACTACCTACGCCTGCAACGGCAAGAACGGCGAAGGTGGCGGTGGCGGCGGTTTCCCCAAAACCCTCGGAGAAGGGCAAACCGAGACGGGGGCTTTTGGCACCGAACCAAGCTCTAACGCCTATAACCATCTCGCGATTTCCTTCCCGGTTCAGCTCCCCAAGCCGCTCGAAGGCGAAGACACCCAGTACGTAACCACCGCGGAACAGACACCCAAGGGTGGCACGGTCGTTAACGTTGACTGTCCCGGGAATGTGGAAGAACCGAAGGCGCTGGAAGGTCACCTCTGCATCTATCAGGGTGAAACCGAAGGGGTCGCCCCCGAGCCCGGCGAATTCTACATCCTCAGTCCAGGTGGCGCCAGCGGTGCCGGGGTGGCCGGAGCCGATCTCTCGATTGGCTTCCCCGAAGGAGAACACCGGTTCGTCAGTAGCTGGGCGGTGACCGGCGCGTCCGCCTGACCGCACCGCCGAACTCCCCGGGGTCGCCTCACCAGCGCCCCGGGGAGCCGGGCACACCACACCACACCACACCACACCACACACCACACCACTCACACCAATGAACCCGCACACCAACCCCAATCCCCTCTCAATTTTTGGGAAAGGGAGAGAAAAGCTACCGCGGGGCGGGCGTGTCGGGCCCTTCGCCGAGCCGTTCGAGGTCCTTCAGGTCCTCCGGCCGGCCGGCGGCGCGCTTCATCGCGCGCAGGTGTTCGAGCCCGCACACGCGCACGGGGATGCCGTCGACGGTGCTCTCGATTGTCTCTGGATCGAGTGCGGCGTACAGGTCGTCGAACTCGACGCCGCTGAGCCATTGCATGACGTCGAGACGGCCGATGTCGGTGAGCACGCAGAAGTTGCCGCCCATCGCCAGGTCGGCCGCGCGTGTGGGGTCGGCCGGCAGCTCCTCTGGTTTGAAGTCGCCGGTGTCCAGCACGGTTGCGCTCAGATCGCGCAGCATCTCGGCGAGCCTCTCCAGGTTCTCCCCGGCCGGGTTGGGGACGATGTCGAGGTCCTTGGTCACGCGGATGAAGCCGTGTGCGTTGACTGCAAAGCCGCCGACGACGATGTGCTCGATGCCGCGCTCGTGCAGGGCGCTCAGCAGAGGGAGCGGGTCAAGCGCCTCGGGCATGGCGGAACGCCTCAGCGAAGCGATTGGCGAAGCGGGTCAGTGCAACGGTCTCTTCGAGGTTCGCGCTCACGCCGCGCTTGCGATCGCGCTCGACCTGTGCGCGGTTGGCCCGCTCATGACGGGCGATCTCCTCTGCCGTCCACGGCCCCCGTGGCTTGGCTTTCTGCTTCCCGGCCATGTCCCGCCAAGTCTACCAACGCCCCCAGGGCGGGCGGGCACTTAATCCTTCTCATGACCACAAGCACCACCGCGAAACGCCCGAGCATGAACCCCGAGCGGCGCAGGATCGGACGTCCGTCTGCCTCTCGGCCGCCGGAGTCCGACCTGCTCGGCTCACTGCAACTGCAATCACACGATCTGACAAAAGCACCACTACGGAAGACACCCACATGACCAGAACACGCATAGCCCTCATATCGCTTCTCACCCTGGGTGTCCTCGCCTGCGCCGCGACCCCCGCCCTCGCCAAGGAAATCCACGTCTTCGGATTCTCCGTTCGGCAGCGAAGGCTCGGGCCCGGTCAGTTCAAGGAACCGCACTGGGGTCGGGTGTGAACGACTCACGAGCCCGGTCGAACCGGTCGCGAGGGAGATGTGTATGTCCTCGACGAAGGCAACAACCGTGTCGAGCGCTTCAGCGCCACGGGCGAATACTAGGGCCAGTTCAACGGCAGCGGCACGTATGAAGTAGTGGTCGGGGGGAAAGCAAAGGTGGAAACGGGCGCGCTGCCCCCACCGGCGCGTTCTCCTTTAGCCAATACGGAGGCCGTGGCGCCCTCAACGGCATCGCGGTCGACGACTCCACGAACGCGATCCTTCCTATGGCGATGTGTACGTCACCGACACGGGCATAAAGTGATCGACAAGTTCAGCGCGACCGGGGCGTATCTCGGCCAGATCACCACTGGCGAAGGTGGAGCTGCATTCACCGAACTCTACGGTGTCGCGGTCGATCCCGCGGGAGAGCTCTGGGTCTATCTGTCGAGTAACGAGATCGACAACTACAGTGGGGAACGAACTAAATGAATTCATCGCGAGCCGGCAGGTCCCGGAGCAGAAGTGTCGGGCCGTGGAAGTCTCCGACCCGGGCCTTGCGGTGGGCCCGGAAGATGACCTGTATGGCGGCGCGGAAGACTTCCGTCTGGCGAAGCATTCTTCTTTCGGCTCGACAGCGTTGGGGGGGTCATAAGGCTATACGCAACTCCGAGCCTATTGGAACCCTCCGCGACCGCCGCCGCAGTCGACCTGTCAAACAGCGAGCTCTACATCGGCAAACGGACCAGCGTTTTCGCAATCGATTCCTCTGATGAAGCCCAGCAGAGAAACCTTCGGCTCGGGACATCTGAGCGCCGGCACTGGTGTCGCTGTGAACTCCTCGCGACGCACACCGTGTATGCCGCGGACGCGGCCGCCGACGCTGACGCGGTCGGGTCTTCGACCTCGTCGACATCCCGATCGTCTCAAGCGAACCGGCTTCGAACGTCGAAGTGCTCGACCACGAAACTGTGAGCGCGACGTTTCACGGCAAGGTCGAACCGGGCGGTATGCCGGTCACCTCGTGCGTGTTCGAATACGGCACGAGCACGGACTACGGTAAGTTTGCGCCCTGCAAGCAGACCGCAGCGCAAATCGGGACGACCGGCGATGTGCCGGTGAGCGCCGAAGTCAACGGGCTGCTCCTGGACAGACCTACCACTTCCGGCTGCGAGCCGCGAACAACAACGACCAAGGCCTGAACCCTCGATCCAGCTCAGCAGGCGCGAGCGGCGACGATCGCTTCCCGACGCCCGGGCCGACCATCACTTCGAAGCGCCGGCCGCGGAAGTGACGACGACGACCGCGACGCTCTCAGGCGAAGTCAACCCCGGCGACTTCCCGCTGAGCGAATGCAAGTTCGAATACGGCACGAGCACCACCGTACAGCGAAAGCGCGCCCTGCGAAGAGCCTGGCGCGGAACAATCGGCGACGGCACGGCCCGGTACCTGTTCACGCCGATCTCAAAGGCCTGCTGGGCGGCACCACGTATCACTTCCGTCTGGTCGCCGTAACAGTCTCGCAACGGAGACTGTTCCCCGCCGCCGGCGCCGATGAGGAATTCAAAACCGCGACGGTCCCGGTCGTGGCGAATGGCGAAGCGCGGGAAGTGACGGGCAGCGGCGCTGAGCTGACGGCGACGGTGAACCCGGAGGGGTTGCCGGTCTCCCATTGCGCGTTTGAATACGGCACGAGCACGGCGTATGGGAGGTCGGTGCGCTGCGGGCAGTCGCTTGAGCAGATCGGCTATGGCACGGAGCCGGTGCCTGTCAGCGCGCAGGTCGCCGGTCTCGCGCCGAGCACGGCGTATTACTGGCGTCTGTCGGTCAGGGATGAAAACGGCGAAGCCTATGAACCGGGGCATGCGTTCAACGCCCTGACCGGTGGCGAAGGCCTGCCGGATAACCGCTCGTATGAGCTGGTCACGCCGCCGTTCAAGAACGGCGCGCTGCTCGGCGACGTCGTTCTTCGGCGCTCCGTACGATCTCTCCGAAGGCGAAGGCCCGGCCAGCGTGCACCCGGGCCCGTTGCGGGCGATCGCGCTGTCGATCCAGTGTCTCCCCGGCTCGCAGTCCTGCGACGCCGACCGTGGCGTCAACGGCGAGCCGTTCGAGTTTACGCGCTCAGCTGTTGCCGGGCAGTGCGAACCGGCCGCCCCGCCGTGCTGGACGACGACCGCGCTCGCGCCGCCCGCGACGGAGTACAAGGAAAACTCCCCGTGGGCGTGGAGCGCGGACGCGGGCACCGCGCTGTTCAGCTTGCCGACCGGGAAAGAAGGCGAAGACGAATGGTACGCCCGTTCCTCCGCAGGTCCTTCTCGGCGATCGGCCCGGTACCCCGCCGAGCATAACCGGCGTCGAGACCTTCCGCGAGGATGCCAAGGAGGCGACGGCCGACCTCTCCCACGTCGTCTGGGAAGATCAACCAGTACAGCGGCACAGAAGATGACTTTTGGCCCTTCGACAAAACCAAAAAGAAGAATGCGTCCCTCTATGAGTATGCGGGCGCTGCTAACAAAGAACCGTTCCTCGTCGGCGTCACCGGCGGCGAGTACAATGCCGGCGACAGCGAAAGGAACAACGAACTGATCTCCACCTGCGAGACAAAATTGGGGTTTGAACTTTCGCAGAATTTCACTCCTCCCGCGCAGGGCGGGAACGCTCTGTCCGCGGACGGGCGCACGATCTTCTTCACCCTCACGTTGTCCAGCGGGCGGGACGGGTACGAAGACGGGGCAAGCAAGTCCCCGGTGGTAGAGCTGTTCGCCCGCGTCGACGGCGAAGAAGCCGGTGCGCACACGGTCGCGATCTCGCAGCCCGACGCGCCGCAACTGCCAGCGAATGCGCTCGCGGCAACGAGAGCCCACCCGATGAAAACTGTACCGGTGAATGTGTAGAAGACATCGCTGAACCGGCCGACTGGCGTCAAGCCGTCTTCGCGGGCGCCTCCGAAGACGGCTCGCGTACCTTTTTCACGAGCAGCCAGCGGCTGACCGACGAAGCGACGCAGGGCAGCGACAATCTCTACCTCTACGACTTTGACGAACCGACGGGTCACAATCTGATCGACGTCTCCGCGCCTGAAAGGAGCGGTGAAAGTCCAGCGGTGCAGGGTGTCGTCGCGGTCTCCGCGGACGGGTCGCATGTGTATTTCGTCGCGCAGGGTGTGCTCACGACGGCGGAAAGGCCGGGTTGCAAGGCACAGTTTGAAGCCGCGGGTACCTCAGAGGAAGGCCGCTGTCACGCGGTCGGCGGCGCGGACAACCTGTACGTGTATGAGCGGGATGCGGCGCATCCCGAAGGCCATATCGCGTTCGTCGCGCAGCGCTGCTACGCCGGCCGGCGATTGTTGAGTGAAACGCCCAATGCGAACGTGACTCCCGATGGGAGGTTCCTCGTCTTCGAAGCGGGCGATCTGACGCCTGACGCGCACGCCGGTGGGACTCAGATCTACCGTTATGACGCTGCCACCGAAGAATTGGTGCGTGTCTCGGTCGGGCAGGACGGCTTCGACGATGACGGCAACGGGGGTACGGGCAACGCCCGGATCGTGCCGGCCATCGAAGGTGCGCAGCATGCGGGTCCGGCGCGGGGCGACCCGACGATGTCAAATGACGGCGAATACGTGTTCTTCATGAGCCCCCGTGCGCTCACGCCGCATGCGCTGAACGATGTGCCCAACGGATCGGGATCTTGAATGGGATCGACGGTCGCCCAGGCGGTCTTGTCCCGCGGGCGTGCTGAGTGGCATGAGGCCAGTGTGTCTATCTGATCTCCGATGGGCGCGATACGGGCGCCGCGCGGACGCCTTGCAGCGGCGCGATCGGCGATTCGGCGGTCGGCGACGTGCCTGCTCGGCACGGACGCGAGCGGCCATGACGTGTTCTTCATGACCGCCGACCAGTTGGTCCCGAAGGACACGGACACCCAGGTCGACATCTACGACGCCCGTATCTGCGAACCCGAACAGGGCAATCCCTGCGTCACAGAACCCCCGCCCCCATTGCCGCCGTGCGCGGGCGAACAGTGCCACGGCATCCCCGAACCCACCCCCAGCCTCCTGGCGCCAGGCACCGCGACATTTAATGGGGAAGGCAACGTGGCGGACTCCTCGCCGGCTCCACCGGCTCCTGCCGTAGTGAAGAAGACCACCGCCAAATGCCACAAGGTGGTCGTCAAGAGGAAAGGCAAGCGGAAGACCGAGTGCGTCGCCAAGAAGTCCAGTAAGAAAGCCAAAAAGTCCTCCAAGAAGAAGGGTAAGTAACCATGCGCTATCTAAATCGTCTAACCCCTTCTAGGATTGCCCTAGCTCTCTCTGGAGTCGTGTTCTTTTTCTTGGCGGGCTCTGCCCACGCAGCCGTCAGTCCGTCCCCGGGCTGGCAGATCGACTCGGTCGCCGCCCCGACCAACTTCTCGGCGAGCCAGAACCCCGAATGCCGCACAAGCCTTGCCACAGTTGCGGAGGAGTTTTACCCGTGCGACGCTTACGAAGTGTCCGCGATGAACGCGGGCAGCGAGCCGACGGACGGTTCTCCGATCGTGCTCACCGACGCGCTGCCGCCGGGGGTGACGGTCGTGGCGGTCAAATTTTACTTGACGCTCAACCCCAACACGATCGGTGTGAGCGGTGAACCTAGAGTGGGAGAAATCGGCGGGGACACGGTCGAACTCGGGGAAAACAATACGGGGGTCAACTCCCTGCTGTGCACCGTCGTGCCGGTGCAGTGTACGTACTCGGAAGCGCTGCCGCCGAACGCCTGGTTGACGATGAAGGTGTACGTGACCGTGAACGAACCCGAAGTCGCGGGTGCCTTCCTGACGAACAGGGCCGAAGTCTCCGGCGGTGGCGCCGCGCCCGTCGCGACCGGCGAAGCGGGGCAGATCGCGCCGCAGAAGACGAACGAAATCAACCCCAACCCGGCCGCGTTCGGCCCGGCGAACTTCGACTTCTTCAAAGACGGCCTCAACGGCGCGCAGGATTCGCAGGCCGGCGGGCACCCGTACGAGCTGACGACGACGATCGACCTGGCGAACGTGCTCGGCCGCACCCCTGGTACGAATGCAGTGAACACGACTCCGAGCGTCGAAGCGCCCAAGGACATCGTCGTGGATTTGCCGCTCGGGTTCGCGGGCAGCACGGAGTCCGCGCCGCAGTGTACGGAGGCGCAGCTGGACTCCGAAGCGCACTGTCCGCCCGACACGGTCGTGGGGCACCTCACGACCGAACCGCCTACCGGCGCGGCGGGGACGAATGTGAACGGCCCGATCTGGAACATCGCGCCCGAGCGCGGGCACCCCGCCGAGTTCGGCTACGTCGACTTCCTCAAGGGCACACACATCGCCGGCTACGTCAGCGTCGTACCGACCCCCAAGGGCTACGTCTTGCAGTTCGTGGCGCCCGAGATCCCCGAAGTCGTCCTCAGCCGGATCGTCGTGACGTTCTACGGCGACCCCGCCGAAGAGCAGGCCGAAACCGAACAGCAGCAGACCGAAAAAGAAAACGGGGGGCATCCCGTCGCGCGCAAGGTCCCCAGTGTGCAGGTCCCGTTCTTCATCAACCCGACCGCCTGTTCGAACGGGCCGCAGGAAGCGAGCATCTGGGTGGACAGTTGGGCGCACCCCGCGAGCTTCGGCGGTGCCGACGACCTGATCCCGACGAACCTGAACGAACCGCAGTGGAAGAAGATGACCTCGGTCTCACCGCCGGTGTCTGGTTGTAACGCGTTGCAGTTCACCCCGCAGATCGGCTCGCAGCCGACGACCAATCAGGCGGACAGCCCCTCCGGTTTGGAATTCGAACAGCGCATACCCCAGAACGAGGTGTTCGCCACGGACGCGACCCCGGCGCTGAAGGACACGACGATCGTGTTCCCCGCGGGGATGACGGTCGACCCGTCCTCCGCCGACGGCTTGGGTGTCTGCTCGAACGCGCAGATCGGCTGGACTGGCCCGACCCTGTTCGACTTCACCCAGAACCCGCCGGATGGGGCGGGTGGGTGTCCAGAAAATTCGAAGATCGGGGTCTTGGAACTGGAAACGCCGCTGATCCCGGGCAAGCTGTACGGGGAAGTGTTCCTCGCGGCGCAGGACCAGAACCCGTTCGGGTCGGTGTTTGCGACGTACATCGTCGTCAACGACCCGACGACCGGGGTCGTGTTGAAGCTCGCGGGCGAAGTCAAGCTGTGCGCGAGCGCCGGGGAAACGATCGACGGGAAGACTTGTGAAGCGCCGGGGCAGATCACCTCGACGTTCGACGAAACGCCACAATTGCCGTTCAGCGATTTGAAGGTCCACTTCTTCGGCGGTCCCCGCGCGGAGTTCGCGACCCCACCGAACTGCGGCCTGTACACGACCGACAGCGTCCTGGAACCGTGGTCCGCGCCGGCATCGGGCCCGAACGGCACCCCGTTTGACTCCTACCTGATCGACGAAGACTGCGCGATCGGCTTCGCCCCGGCGTTCACGGGCGGCTCGACGAACCTGCAGGCCGGCGCGTACACGACCTTCCAGGCGTCCTTCGAACGCCAGGACTCAGACCAGGAACTCGGCGGGGCCGAAATCACCCTCCCGCCGGGTCTGCTCGCGAACATCACGAGCGTCAGCGAGTGCGGCGAAGCCGAACTGAAGGCCGAAGCGGAAGACGCACCCACCGGGGGCTGTCCCGCGAACAGCCAGGTCGGCACCGTGAGTCCGGCGCCGGTCCTGGCCCGAACCCGCTGTTCGTCCCCGGCAAGGTCTTCTGGACCGGCCCGTATAAGCGGTGGCCCCGTTCGGCCTCGCGGTTGTGGTGTCCGCGAACCCGGTCCGTTCCACTTCGGCAACGTGCTCGTGCGCCAGTCGATCCACATCAACCCGATCACAGCGGCCGTCACGGACGTCTCCGACCCGTTCCCGACGTTCATCGACCCCCGGGGCGCCAATGGGGACGTCAACGGCATCCCGATCAAACTCCGCCGCGTGGATGTGGAAATCAACCGCCCCGGATTCTCGTTCAACCCCACGAACTGCGCGAAAGAAAAGTTCAAGGTCGGCGGGGAGATCACAAGTGTCAGCGGCGCCTCGAAGACCCTGTCGACCCCGTTCCAGGTTACGAATTGTGGGCACTTGAAATTCGCCCCGACATCTCCGTCTCGACCTACGGGAAAACTCGAAAGCCGACGGCGCGAGCCTGACTACAAGGTCGGCTACCCCATGGCCCGCAGGGTACTACTCGACATCATACGTCAAAGTCGAACTCCCACTGGCACTGCCCTCCAGGCTAACCACACTGCAAAAAGCCTGCACGCAGGCGCAATTCCAAGCAAACCCGGCGGGTTGCCCGGCACCATCGACATCGGCCACGTCAAGGCGGTCATGCCCCGAACATCCCGGTGCCGCTGGAAGGCCCGGTGTATTTCGTATCGAACGGCGGCGAAGCGTTCCCGACCTTGTGATGGTGCTTGCAGGGCGACGGCGTCACGGTGGACCTCGTCGGCGACACGTTCATCTCGAAATCCGGGATCACCTCGACCACGTTCCACGCGATCCCCGACAACCCCTCACAGCTTCGAATTAACGCTCCCCGAGGGCCCCTACAGCGCGCTCGCCGCCAACGGAAACCTGTGCCCGAGCTGCTGTCGTCCCCAACGAATACGTCTCCCAGTCGGGCATCGTGCAGCACTTTCAACGGCGGTCACCGTGGAAGGCTGCAAGGCGGCGATCTACGTGACCAAGCACAGGGTGAAAGGCAAGACGGCGACGATCAGGTCTCCGTGCCCTCAGCGGGCAAGCTGCGGCGAGCGGCAAGGGGCTGTCCAAAGCCAGCAAGAAGGCTGGCGGGGCGACAACCCTCACGGTCAAGGTGTCGCTGACAAACGGCGAGGCGGCGTTCCTGTCTAAGCACAAGGGCCGCAAGCTCAAGGCCAGGGTGAACCTGACGTTCACCCCGAAGCACGGGGGGAGGCTGAAGACAGCGACCACCGTGCTCGTGGGGTGAGGGATGACCTTGCCCCCGTCCCAACCGCTGCGCATCCATAACCCTTTTCAGTGCTGATCCTCGAGGCAACGCTCACGCCAGGGGTCCTGCGGGCGCACGAGGCTGCCATCCGGCGTCCTGCACTGGCGTCCGCATGAACTTGACAGCACCCATCACCACGAAAGGCCCGACCATGACCCCCACAGAGCGAATCGCGAAGTCCCACCTCACCCCGGACATGGGTCGCTTCGCCACGCTCCGTGCCTTTCTCAGCGCCAAAGGGATAGGTGCGCTCATCGTCGTCCTCACCCTGGGTGTCCTCGCCTGCGCCGCGACCCCCGCCCTCGCCAAGGAAGTCCACGTCTTCGGTTCTTCGTTCGGCAGCGAAGGCTCGGGCCCGGGTCAGTTCAAAGAACCGCAGGGGGTGGGTGTGAATGACGCGAGCCCGTTGGTCGAACCGGTCGCGAGCGGAGATGTGTATGTCCTCGACGAAGGCAACAACCGTGTCGAGCGCTTCAGCGCCACGGGCGAATATCTCGGCCAGTTCAACGGCAGCGGCACGTATGAAGTAGTGGTCGGGGGGAAAGCAAAGGTGGAAACGGGCGCCGCTGCCCCCACCGGCGCGTTCTCCTTTAGCCAATACGGAGGCCGTGGCGCCGTCAACGGCATCGCGGTCAACGACTCCACCGAACCGCTCGATCCCTCCAAAGGCGATGTCTACGTCACCGACACGGGCCATAAAGTGATCGACAAGTTCAGCGCGACCGGGGCGTATCTCGGCCAGATCGCCACTGGCGAAGGTGGAGCTCCATTCACCGACCTCTACGGTGTCGCGGTCGATCTCGCGGGAGAGCTGTGGGTGTATCAGTCGAGTAACGAGATCGACAATTATAGTGGGGAAGAACCAAATGAATTCATCGCGAGCCGGCCAGGTCCCGGAGCAGAAGTGTCGTGCTGTGGAAGTCTCGACCCGGGCCTCGCGGTCGGCCCGGAAGATGACCTGTATGCCGGCGCGCAAACTTCCTCTGGCGAAGCATTCTTCTTTCGGCTCGACAGCGTTGGGGGGGTCATAAGGGAATACTCCAGCCCATTCGAACCCTCCGCGGCCGCCGCCGCAGTCGACCTGTCAAACAACGAGCTCTACATCGGCAAACGGACCAGCGTTTTCGCAATCGATTCCTCTGATGAAGCCCAGCAAGAAACCTTCGGCTCGGGACATCTGAGCGCCGGCACTGGTGTCGCTGTGAGCTCCGCGACGCACACCGTGTACGCCGCGGACGCGGCCGCCGGCGCTGACGCGGTCAGGGTCTTCGATCTCGTCAACATCCCGATCGTCTCAAGCGAACCGGCGTCGAACGTCGAAGTGCTCGACCACGAAACTGTGAGCGCGACGTTTCACGGCAAGGTCGAACCGGGCGGTATGCCGGTCACCTCGTGCGTATTCGAATACGGCACGAGCACGGCCTACGGTAAGTTTGCGCCCTGCAAGCAGACCGAAGCGCAAATCGGGACGACCGGCGATGTGCCGGTGAGCGCCGAAGTCAACGGGCTGCTCCTGGATCAGACCTACCACTTCCGGCTGCGAGCCGCGAACGCCAACGACCAAAGCCTGCCCGAGCTCCAGCGCCAGCAGGCCGGCGGCGACGAGTCGTTTCCCACTCCCGGGCCGACCATCTCTTCGCAAGCGCCGGCCGCGGATGTGACGGCGAGCACCGCGGAGCTCGCGGGCGAAGTGAACCCGGGGGAACTGCTGCTCGGCGAATGTAGGTTCGAATACGGCACGAGCGCCCTGTATGGCGAAAGCGTGCCGTGCGAACCGGGCGCGGAACAGATCGGCGACGGCACGAGCCCGGTACCTGTTCACGCCGATCTCAAAGGCCTGCTGGGCGGCACCACGTATCACTGGCGTCTGGTAGCGGCCAACGGAGTCGCCGGCGCCGATGAGGCATTCAAGACCGCGACGGTCCCGGTCGTGGCGAACGGCGAAGCGCGGGAAGTGACGGGCAGCGGCGCGCAGCTGGCGGCCACGGTCGATCCGGAGGGGTTGCCCGTCTCCCATTGCGCGTTTGAATACGGCACGAGCACGGCGTATGGGAGGTCGGTGCGCTGCGGGCAGCCGCTTGAGCAGATCGGCTATGGCACAGAGCCGGTGCCTGTCAGCGCGCAGGTCGCCGGTCTCGCGCCGAGCACGGCGTATTACTGGCGTCTGTCGGTCAGGGACGAAAACGGCGAAGCCTATGAACCCGGGCATGCGTTCAACGCCCTGACCGGTGGCGAAGGCCTGCCGGATGACCGCTCCTATGAGCTGGTCACACCGCCGTTCAAGAACGGCGCGTTGCTCGGGGACGTGTTCTTCGGCGCTCCGTACGATCTCTCCGAAGGCGAAGGCCCGGCCAGCGTGCACCCGGGCCCGTTGCGGGCGATCGCGCTGTCGATCCAGTGTCTCCCCGGCTCGCAGTCCTGCGACGCCGACCGTGGCACCAACGGCGAGCCGTTCGAGCTCACGCGCTCAGCTGTTGCCGGGCAGTGCGCACCGGCCGCCCCGCCGTGCTGGACGACGACCGCGCTCGCGCCGCCCGCGACGGAGTACAAGGAAAACTCCCCGTGGGCGTGGAGCGCGGACGCGGGCACCGCGCTGTTCAGCTTGCCGACCGGGAAAGAAGGCGAAGACGAATGGTACGCCCGTTCCTCCGCAGGATCGTTCTCAGCGATCGGCCCTGTGACCCCGCCCGGGCATCGCCGGCGTCGAATCCTTCCGCGAGGCTGCCAAGGAGGCGACGGCCGACCTCTCCCACATCGTCTGGGAAACATCATACTCACATACAGAAGGGATTTGGCCCTTCGACAAAACCAAAGAGAATGCTTCCCTCTATGAGTATGCGGGCGCTCCTAACAAAGAACCGTTCCTCGTCGGCGTCACCGGCGGCGAGTACGACGCCAACAGCAGCGAAAGGAACAACGAACTGATCTCCACCTGCGCAACAAAATTGGGGTATGAACTTTCGCAGAATTTCACTCCTCCCGCGCAGGGCGGGAACGCTCTGTCCGCGGACGGCCGCACGATCTTCTTCACGGCTAAGGAATGTCCAGCGGGCGGGACGGGTAAAAACGCGGGCAAGGATGTCCCGGTGTGGGAGCTGTTTGCCCGTGTCGACGGCGAAGAAGCCGGTGCGCACACGGTCGCGATCTCCCAGCCCGACGCGCCGCAACTCGCCGGCGAAGGCGCTCGCGGCTACGCGAGCCCTCCCGATGAAAACTGCACCGGTGAATGTCAGAATGACATCGCTGAACCGGCCAACTGGCGTAACGCCGAATTCGCGGCGCCTCCGAAAACGGCTCGCGTACCTATTTCACGAGCAGCCAGCGGCTGACCGACGAAGCGACGCAGGGCAGCGACAATCTCTACCTCTACGACTTTGACGAACCGGCGGGTCATAACCTGATCGACGTCTCCGCGCCTGAAAGGAGCGGTGAAAGTCCGCGGGTGCAGGGTGTCGTCGCGGTCTCCGCGGACGGGTCGCACGTGTATTTCGTCGCGCAGGGTGTGCTCACGACAAAGGAAAGGCCGGGTTGCCGGGCCGCGTTCGAAGCTGAGAAGGTGGCGCAGGAAGGCCGCTGTCACGCGGTCGGCGGCGCGGACAACCTGTACGTGTACGAGCGGGATGCGGCGCATCCCGAAGGCCATATCGCGTTCGTCGCTGCGAGCACTGCTACGCCGGCCGTCGATTCGTTGCGTGAAAGCCCGGCGAACGTGACTCCCGATGGGAGGTTCCTCGTCTTCGAAGCTGGCGATCTGACGCCTGACGCGCACGCCGGTGGGACTCAGATCTACCGTTATGACGCTGCCACCGAAGAATTGGTGCGTGTATCGGTCGGGCAGGACGGCTTCGACGACGACGGCAACGGGGGCACGGGCAACGCCCGGATCGTGCCGGCCTCCGAAGGCGCGCAGCATGCGGGTCCGGCGCGGGGCGACCCGACGATGTCAAACGACGGCGACTACGTGTTCTTCGAGAGCTATCGTGCGCTCACGCCGCATGCGCTGGACGATGTGCCCAACGGCATCGACGTGTATGAGTGGGAGTTGGCGGGTACGCCCGGCGGGTCTTGTCCCGCGGGCGCGCCGGGTGGGGGGTGTGTCTATTTGATCTCCGATGGGCGCGATACGGGCTCCGCGCGGACGCCTTGCAGCGGCGCGATCGGCGATTCGGCGACGTGCCTGCTCGGCACGGACGCGAGCGGCCATGACGTGTTCTTCATGACCGCCGACCGATTGGTCCCGAAGGACACGGACACCCAGGTCGACATCTACGACGCCCGTATCTGCGAACCCGAACAGGGCAATCCCTGCGTCACAGAACCCCCGCCCCCATTGCCGCCGTGCGCGGGCGAACAGTGCCACGGCATCCCCGAAGCGACCCCCAGCCTCCTGGCGCCAGGCACCGCGACATTTAATGGGGAAGGCAACGTGGGCGGTCAGGTATCCAATCCCCCGCCACTGACGGTGAAACCCAAGTCGCTGACCAGAGCCCAAAAGCTCTCTGGCGCCCTGAAGGCATGTCGAAAAGACGGGAAGAAGGCCAAACGCGTCGCGTGCGAAAGGGCCGCTCGGAGGAAATATGGGGCTGGAAGCAAGAGTAAGTCTTCCAAGAAGAAGTAGAGGTTGAGCGTGTTGCGCAGTATTGCTCTTTCGCTCAGACCGGCAGGGTGGCCGCTTCTGCCCGATGCTGTGCGTCGCCGCACGTTGCTGCTGGCGTGGGCTGCGATTTTCGCTCAGGTCGTGTTCGTCGGGGGGTGGGTGCTGGTTGGTGCTCTCGAACCCCACTACTCGGCCGTTCGCCAGTACATCAGCGAACTCGGTCGCAACGGCGCCGCGAATCCCTGGCTCTACGCGGCTGTCGTCGGCATCTGGGGATTGGGTTTCATCGCGCTCGCGCTCGCGGTCCTGCCGTCGCTGCGCACGCGGCCGTGGCCGCTGGCGATGCCGTCGATGTTCGTGCTCGCCGGCATCTGTGCGATGCTCACCGGACCGCTGCGCATGGACTGCTCGGTGGCCACGAACGCCGTGTGCAATTCACGCCAGGCCGCAGAGGCGCTCTCCTGGCATCACTATGCGCACCACTGGCTGACCTTCGGCATCTACGTGTCGGTCCTGCTGACGGGCTTCGTTTTTGCCCGCTCGGCGTGGCCCGGCCGGCTCGCACGGCTCGTGTTGGGCGGCGCCGTAGTGCTCCTGATCGCATGGATCGTCACGTACGTGCTGCACGATTCGGTTGCCGGCTACCAGGGGCTCCAAGAGCGCCTGTGGGCGCTCGTCGCCCCAGCTCTGGGCGCTGCTGTGCGCGACGGTGCTGATCCTCGAGGCGACCCTCAAGCCAGGCGCCCTGCGGGTACATGAAGCTTCCATGCGGCCTAGACGACGGCTCATGACAAAAGCACCACTACGAAGAACACCCACATGACAAAAACACGCATAGCTATCGCGGCGCTCCTCACCTTGGGTGTCCTCGCCTTGACCGCGACCCCTGCGTTTGCGGGCAAGCAATACGTCTCGGGTATCTCTTTTGGCGCGAAGGGCCCGGGGGCCGGGCAGCTCGAAGGTCCGGAAGGCGTCGCGATCGGCGAAGCCGGCGCTGACAAAGGCGATATCTATGTCGCCGACACGGGTAACCGCCGGATCGACGAGCTCACGGCCGCGGGCGATTTCGTGATGGCTTTTGGCAAGGGTGTCGGTTCGCTGGGCGAAGATACCTGCACGGTGACGTGTAAAGCCGGGGTGTCCGGCTCGGGGCCGGGCGAATTCGAGGCCCCCCGATACATCGCGGTCGATCCGACCAGCGGCGATCTGTATGTGGGGGATACGGGCGACGACGTCATCTCCAAGTTCAGCGAAGCCGGCGCCTATGAGGCTCGGTTGACCGGTACCTGCGCAAACAGAGGAGAAACCCCGCCATCGTGCTCGGGGTTCGCCCCATTCGGTGAGCTGGGGGGTGTCGCGGTCGGTCCCGCCGGCGAACTGTGGGTGCGTGAACCTCGCAAGGCCGACGGCGAACCCGGCAAGGTCAACGAGTTCAGCCACGCGGGCGTCTTTGAAGAAGCCTTCCCCACGGAGGAAACTGACTTCCCAGGGGTGGCGGTCAACTCCAGCGGCGACGTCTATGTGAGCGGCCCGAATCGCGGGGAAAAGTACGCGTCGGGCATGTTCGTTTCGGAATTCCCCTCCCGCCCGGCGGCTTTGGATGCGACGGCGCTCGCGGTCAACCCCGCCACGAACGGCGTCCTCGCCTTTCAAAGCGAAGACACCGCCGCGGGCCAGGACGGTAACGACGTCCAGTTGTTCGGAGCGTTCGCCGAACCGTCCGCGCCGGTCGAAACGTTCGGCGGTGAAGGCCTGTCGCCATCGGACGGGATCGCGGTCAACGGCGGCGAAGCCGACTATCCCCTGTACGTGACCCAGCCCGCGACGGACACGGTCCTGACGTATGACTATTTACAGCTTCCCGAGGTCGCGAGCGTGCCCGCGTCGAGCGTCGAAGTCGTCAACCACGAAACGGTGTCGGCGACCTTGAACGGCACCGTGAACCCGAACGAACTGCCGGTCACCGCGTGCGAGTTCGAATATGGCACGAGCACGGCCTACGGGCACAGCGTCCCGTGCGAACAGTCGCCGCAATCGCTTGGCGAAGGCGAAATCGCGAAGCCCGTGAGCGCGAAGATCGCCGACCTGTTGCCGGATACGACCTATCACTTTCGTTTGCGCGCGGCGAACCGCAACGACGAACGCGAACAGCCCAACCCCAGTTCGGACGAGTCGTTCCCCACTCCCGGACCGAGCGTCGTCTCCGAAGCGCCGGCCGCGGATGTGACGGCGAGCACCGCGGAGCTCGCGGGCGAAGTGAACCCGGGGGAACTGCTGCTCGGCGAATGTAGGTTCGAATACGGCACGAGCGCCCTGTATGGCGAAAGCGTGCCGTGCGAACCGGGCGCGGAACAGATCGGCTTCGGCACGATGCCGGTCGAGGTCTACGCCGATCTCAAAGGGCTGCTGGGCGGCACGACATACCACTGGCGTCTGGTAGCGGCCAGCGGGGTCGCCGGCGCGGGCGAGGAATTCAAGACGGCGACGGTCCCGGTGATCGCCGGGGGCGAAGCGCGCGAAGTGACGGGCTCAGGCGCCGAACTGCATGCGACGGTGAACCCGGAGGGGTTGCCGGTCTCCCATTGCTCCTTCGAATACGGCACGAGCACGGCGTATGGGAGGTCGGTGCGCTGCGGGCAGTCGCTCGCGCAGATCGGCTATGGCACGGAGCCCGTGCCCGTATCCGCGCAGCTCACGGGTTTGGAATCGAGCACGGCGTATTACTGGCGTCTGTCGGTGAGGGACGAAAACGGCGAAGCCTATGAACCGGGGCATTCCTTCAACGCCCTGACCGGTGGCGAAGGCCTGCCGGATAACCGTTCCTATGAGATGGTCACGCCGCCGTTCAAGAACGGCGCGTTGCTCGGGGACGTGTTCTTCGGCGCTCCGTAGACATCTCCGAAGGCGAAGGCCCGGCCAGCGTGCACCCGGGCCCGTTGCGGGTGATCGCGCTGTCGATCCAGTGTCTCCCCGGCTCGCAGTCCTGCGACGCCGACCGTGGCGTCAACGGCGAGCCGGTCGAGCTCACGCGCTCAGACGAAGGCTGGGAAACGACCCCGCTTGCGCCCCCCGCGACCGAGTTTCGCGAAAACTCCCCCTGGGCTTGGAGCGCGGACGCAGGCGCCGCGCTGTTCAGCATGCCGACCGGGAAAGAAGGCGAAGACGAATGGCACGCCCGTTCCCCCGCAGGATCGTTCTCAGCGATCGGCCCGGCGACACCGCCCGGGATCGCCGGCGTCGAATCCTTCCGCGAGGCTGCCAAGGAGGCGACGGCCGACCTTTCCCACATCGTCTGGGAGACATCAAGCGTACATACAGAAGGGATTTGGCCCTTCGACAAAACCAAAGAGAATGCTTCCCTCTATGAGTATGCCGGCGTTCGTGAAGGTGCTCACAACGAAGTGCCCCTGCTCGTCGGCGTCACCGGCTCCGCGGGCAGTCATGAACTGATCTCCACCTGCGCAACAGAATTGGGGTATGGACTTTCGGCAAATTTCACTCCTCCCGCGCAGGGCGGGAACGCTCTGTCCGCGGACGGCCGCACGGTCTACTTCACCGCGAATCCAAAAGGGACTACCAATGGACGCGAGGAACCCTGCTCTGCGGGTTCGGGTGCAAACACGGGTACCCCTGTCCCGGTATACGAGCTCTACGCTCGCCTCGACGGCGAAGAAGCGGATGCGCACACGGTCGCGATCTCGCAGCCCGACGCGCCGCAACTCGCCGGCGAAGGCGCTCGCGGCTACGCGAGCCCGCCCGATGAAAACTGCACATCCACGGAATGTCGCAAAGACATCTCCGATCAAGCCGACTGGCGGAACGCCGAATTCTATGGCGCCTCCGAAGACGGCGCGCAGGTGTTCTTCTCCAGCAGCCAGCGGCTGACCGACGAAGCGACGCAGGGCAGCGACAATCTCTACCTCTACGACTTTGACGAACCGGCCGGTCATAACCTGATCGACGTCTCCGCACCTGAAAGGAGCGGTGAAAGTCCGCGGGTGCAGGGTGTCGTCGCGGTCTCCGCGGACGGGTCGCACGTGTATTTCGTCGCGCAGGGTGTGCTCACGACAAAGGAAAGGCCGGGTTGCCGGGCCGCGTTCGAAGCTGAGAAGGTGGCGCAGGAAGGCCGCTGTCACGCGGTCGGCGGCGCGGACAACCTGTACGTGTACAAGCGGGATGCGGCGCATCCCGAAGGCCATATCGCGTTCGTCGCTGCGAGCACTGCTACGCCGGCCGTCGATTCGTTGCGTGAAAGCCCGGCGAACGTGACTCCCGATGGGAGGTTCCTCGTCTTCGAAGCGGGCGATCTGACGCCTGACGCGCACGCCGGTGGGACTCAGATCTACCGTTATGACGCTGCCACCGAAGAATTGGTGCGTGTATCGGCCGGGCAGGACGGCTTCGACGACGACGGCAACGGGGGTACGGGCAACGCCTTGATCGTGCCGGCCAGCGACGGCGCGCAGCATGCGGGTCCGGCGCGGGGCGACCCGACGATGTCAAACGACGGCGACTACGTGTTCTTCGAGAGCTATCGTGCCTCACGCCGCATGCGCTCGACGATGTGCCCAACGGCATCGACGTGTATGAGTGGGAGTTGGCGAGAGCCTGGCAGGTCGTGTACGGGGGCGCGCGGGTGGGGGGTGTGTCTATTTTGATCTCCGATGGGCGCGATACGGGCTCCGCGCGGACGCCTTGCAGCGGCGCGATCGGCGACTCGGCGACGTGCCTGCTCGGCACGGACGCGAGCGGCCATGACGTGTTCTTCACGACCGCCGCTCGATTGGTCCCGAAGGACACGGACACCCAGGTCGACGTCTACGACGCCCGTATCTGCGAACCCGAACAGGGCAATCCGTGCGTCACAGAACCCCCGCCCGCGCTGCCGCCGTGCGCGGGCGAACAGTGCCACGGCATCCCCGAAGCGACCCCCTCGCTCTTGGCCCCGGGAACGGCCACGTTCAACGGCGAAGGCAACGTCCCGACCTCGCCACCGCCAGCCAAACCGGCTGTAAAGAAGAAGACCGTCAAATGCAAGTCGGGCTTCGTCAGGAAGAAGGTCAAAAAGAAGGAAGCGTGCGTCAAAAAGAAGAGTAAGAAGCGCGCAAAGAAGTCCACCAACGACCGGAGGGCACGCTAATGAGGTCCGTTATATCCAGCTACGCCACCCGGTCTCTGGTTTCAAAAAGGTCACTGAGCTTGCCTGCATATCGTCCTGGTCTCACAGAGGTCATAACCCGTTTGCAACCACTACCAACGGCAGGCAAGCCAAGTAAACCTCGGGGTAACCAAGCCCAACTTAGCGTAGCTATAATATTAATTGCCTTTTTAGGTCTCCTGTTCACGACCTCCGCCTCGGCCGCGACCGCGGCCCCCGGCTGGCAGATCGACTCGGTCGCCGCCCCCACCAACTTCTCGGCGAGTCAAACCGCTAAATGTCTCGAAATCAGGAGTCTTGGGAGTGAATCTCCCTCATGTGATGCTTACGAAGTGTCCGCTATGAATGCGGGCAGCGTCCCGACGGATGGCGGTCCGGTGACGCTCACGGACACGCTGCCGCAGGGGGTGACGGTTAGGGCAGTCCACTTTTACTTGACGACGAACCCCAACACGATAGGTTCAGGCAACACAGGAGAAAGGGAAGCGGGAGAAATCGGCGGAGAGACGGTCCAACTCGGGCAGCACCCGGGCGGGGTCAGCTCTCTTCTGTGCAGCGTCGTGCCGGTGCAGTGCACATATTCGCAAGCGCTGCCGCCGAATGCCTGGTTGACGATGATCGTGTATGTGACCGTCGACGAACCCGAAATCGCGGGTCCTGTGACGAACGCGGCCACGGTCTCCGGCGGTGGCGCCGCCCCCGTCTCGACCGGCGAAGCTGGGCAGATCCCGTCGCGGACGAACGCGATCGACCCGGCCCCGGCGCCGTTCGGTCCCGCGAACTTCGACTTCTTCAAAGACGGGCTGAACGGCGCACAGGAAACGCAGGCCGGCGGCCATCCTTACGAGCTGACGACGACGATCGACCTGAACAGCGAGCTCAGCCACGCCCCCACTGAGCCTGTGAATGACCGGAACGCGACTACGAGCGTCGAAGATGTGAAGGACATCGTCGTGGACCTGCCGCTGGGTTTCGCGGGTTCGACGCTCGCGGCGCCTCAGTGTACGGAGGCCCAGCTGGACTCCGAAGCCCACTGCCCGCCCGACACGGTCGTCGGGCACCTCACGACAGAACCCCTCACTGATGCGGCGGGGACTAATGTAAACGGCCCGATCTGGAACATCGCGCCCGAGCGCGGGCACCCCGCCGAGTTCGGCTACGTCAACTTCCTCAAGGGCACACACATCGCCGGCTACGTCAGCGTCGTACCGACCCCCAAGGGTTACGTCTTGCAGTTCGTGGCGCCCGAGATCCCCGAAGTCGTCCTGGACCCCAAGGGGACCAATGGGGACGTCAACGGCATCCCGATTAAACTGAGGCGCGTGGATGTGGAAATCAACCGTCCCAATTTCACCTTCAACCCCACCGATTGCAGTAAAGAAACCTTCAAAGTTGGTGGGCAGATAACCAGTGTCAGCGGCGCCAGCAAGACGCTGTCAACTCCATTTCAAGTGACCAACTGCGGGCATTTGAAATTTGAACCAAAAGTGGCGATCTCCACCAGCGGCAAAACCTCGAAAACCGACGGGGCGAGCCTCACATACCGGGTCACCTATCCGAACGTCGGGCAGGGCACCGACGCGGACATAAAATACGTCAAAGTCGAACTCCCGAAAGCGCTCCCCTCGCGCCTGACGACGCTCCAAAAAGCGTGTACCCAGAAGCAGTTCCAGTCAAACCCCGCTGGTTGCCCGTCAGCCTCGGTGATCGGGCACGTCAAGGCGATCGTCCCGAACATCCCCGTGCCGTTGGAAGGCCCCGTTTACTTCGTCTCGAACGGCGGCGAAGCCTTCCCGAACCTCGTGCAGGTGTTGCAAGGGGACGGGGTGACGGTCGACCTCGTCGGGGACACGTGCATCAGCCCGCAGGGCGTCACGTCCACGACGTTTCACACGATCCCCGACAATCCCCTCACGAGCGTCGAGATCACCCTCCCCGAGGGTAAGTACTCAGCGCTGACTGCAAACGTCAACCTGTGCGCGCCGACGACGACGAAGCTGGTGAAGAAGGTCACGATCAGGGTCAAGGGCCGCAAGAGGACCGTGACCCGTACCTCGAAGAAGCAGGTTGCCGAACCGCTGACGATGCCGACCGAATTCATTGCGCAGAACGGCGCGGCGATTCACGAGGACACGACGATCGGCGTGACGGGTTGCGGGGAGTCGGCGCATCCGAAGAAGGGCAAGGTAAAGCGTCGCGGGAAGAAAGGCGGGAAGAAGTAGGGTTGGTCCAGTGAACATCTCGATAAAATAACATTGGATGGCGCATAATAAATAGCGTGGCGCACCATATTGGCGCACCATAAGTAACCCGAGAGGCGATATGAATTAACCACCGTTATCCATACAGGAAAATGAGTGGAGCAAGATGCTCCAGATATCCAGTTACCAATCGGAAGGCGAATGGTTAATGACTAAGTACGCAAAACGTATAACACTCATCGTGGCGATGGTCTTGATGGTACCCTCGGCTTCGCTCGGTGTTGCTTCGCCGGCGCTGGCTGCCCCCAGTGGTATCTTCTCGATATTCGCGGATTGTCCGTTGGCGGCGATCAGAGCGTCGGGTGCTCTGCCGGGACACGCAGAGTGCGCGTTTCATCAGGTGACGAGTGGTGAAGTAGCGATCGGTTCCATGAAAGTCCCGATCAACCAGACGATCACGCTGCAGGGTGGCTTCGTCCCTACCGGGAACCCCGCAAACGAAGCTGAATACTTTGATTATCCGGCAGAAGGCGGTGAAAGCATATCCAAAACGGAACTGGAAGTACCCGGTGGCCTACCCAGTCTGATTGACTGTAGAGAAATCAAAGGCTGGGGTTTCCGGGAAAGAGTCGAGCGGGATAGGTGTAGAGCGTTCTCGTTCAACGGCAGGACTACCGGGGTGACGGCTACCGCTGAAATCGTAGCCAACGCGGAGAACCCGTCGATCTATAACGAATTCGCCCTTGTACGGGAAGAGGGGACGGCGATTATCTTCCCGATCCGGGTGCACCTCAAAAACCAGTTCCTGGGGAGCTCCTGCTACATCGGGTCTGAATCGAGCCCGCTGCAGCTACATTTGACCACCGGGGCGACAAGTCCGCCAGAAGGCTTCAAATCGATCCACGGAGCCCTCGGCGAAACCAATACACTGGGAGAAGACGGACACGAAATGATCAGTGTCACCGGAGACTCCCTCGTCGACAACACGTTCTCAGCACCTGGAGTCGAAGGCTGCGGCGAATCCTTCTCGCCGATCATCGACCCGATCCTGGACGGCAAACTCAAACTACCCTCCCCAGCCGGCTACAACACCGTCATCCTCACCGGCACAGCGTCCCTCACTGGGTACCAGGAAGTGGAAGCCATCGAGCAGGAACAAGCAGAAGCCGAAGCCAAAAAGAAGCAAGAAGAAGCCGAAATGAAGAAGAAGCAAGAAGAAGCAGAAGCCAAAAAGAAGCAAGAAGAAGCTGAAAGGAGGCATTGGGGACACTGGCCGCACTGGCAGCCGGCGAGAGGGAACGGTTATCGCTAGCGAAAACCCCTAACTCACGGACAGCGCCCAGGGGGCCGGGAGCGATCCCGGCCCCCTGCAGTTGCGGCGTGGACGGTGTCCAGAGGCGACGATACCCGCCCCCAGGCTCTATCATCGGCCCCGCTCACCGGTCGATCGCGAGAAAGGAGGTCAGAGATGCCGCTGAGCGTAAGCCTGCACGCGCCGGAGCGCGAGCTCGACGATGACGATCGGGACGACGAGGAGGAGCTCGACGGGGAGGAGCTCGAGCTCGACGAGTTCGACGACATCGACGAGGACGACGACGACGAAGAGATCTGAGCGCCAGCCGAGGGCGCTGGGCTCGCCCGCCACGGGAGCTGAGCGCCCACCGATGGGGACGAGCTCGCCCGCAGGGATCTGAGCTCGCCCGTACGCTTGAGGCGTGCCAGCGTTGCTTGCATCGACCTCGATCGGCGAAAGCTTCACGACGTTCGTCGACGCCGTCGGGCAGTTCTTCGCCGACCTGGCGGCGGTGCACTGGGGAGCGCTGCTGCTGGGGCTGCTGTTCTTCGGGCTCAACCTGACGCTGCGCTCGCGCGCGTTCTTTCACAGCCTGCGCGCCGCCTACCCGGCGGTCTCCTTCCAGTGGCGGCGGATCTGGGGCGCCTACTGGGCGGCGGTCGGCTTCAACAACGTCGTGCCCGCCCGCGGCGGGGACATCATCAAGCTGTTCCTGACACGCTCCTCGATCCCCGGGTCCAGCTATCCGACGGTCGCGGCGGCGTTCTTCGTGGAGTCGATCTTCGACGTGTGCGTGGGCGTGCTCGTCCTGATCTTCGCCTTCACCCAGGGCGTGTTCCCCAAGCCCCCAGACTTCTCGAAACTGAGCTCGTTCGACATCTCATATCTGGCCGAGCACTTCAAGTTCACGCTGTTCGTGATCACCGCGCTGGCGATCCTCGGCATCGTGGCGTTCGCGCTGCTGTCCGTGCGCGTGCGCGCGTTCTGGGCGCGCGTGCGCCAGGGCGTGACGATCCTGTCCGACCGCCCTCGCTACCTGCGCGAAGTCGCCGCCTGGCAGGCGGCCGCGTGGGTGTGCCGGTTCGCCGCGTTCTGGTTTCTGCTGGAAGCGTTCAGGGTCGGCGGGTCGGTGCAGAACGTGCTGCTCGTGTTCGCGGTCAACCAGGTCGCGGGCGCCGTCCCGTTCACGCCGGGCGGTGCCGGCGTGCAGCAGGCGCTGCTCGTGAAGGTGTTCGCGTCCGCCGCCCCGACTGCGGTCATCGCCGCCTACTCGGTCGGTCAGCAGATCGCGATCGCGACGTTCACGGCGCTCGTGGGACTGGGCGCCGTGGTGCTGATTTTCAAATTCCGCTCGTTCGGGGAAGTGCTCCACGCCGGTCGCGCCTCGCGCGAGGCCGAGCAGGAAGACGAACGCGCTACTGCAGCCCCTCGCGTGCCTCCCGCACGAGCGTGACGGCCTCGGGGAAGACCCTGGCCATCACCGTCCTGATCTGTTCGGCCTGGGCCTCGGCGTCGCCCTGCAGGTTGATCCGCTCCACCGCCGCGACCGTCATGTCGACCGCGAGCTTGATCGCGTTGTCTGCCCACGCCAAGCGCTGGTTGCCCTGCATCTGTTCGGCGAACTCGGCCAGGCGGCGCTGCAGCTCCTCCGGGTCGCCGAACAGATCGCCAAAACCACTACTCTCCATGCGCGCATCATAGACTGCGCCAGTCCATGCCCACCCCCAGCGAGATCTCTGAGCAGGTCGAGCGCGAGTCCGCGTGGCGCGCGCGGATGGGCGTGCCCGCGTTCGCGGGCGGGTTTCTGTACTTCCTGAGCGCGATCATCGTCACCGCGACGCTCAACTCCGCGCCGACCGTGGGCCTGTTGCAAGGCCTGACTCCGGCGATTCGCGGCGTCGCCAACCCGGCGGTCAGTCCGCGCGCGGCCGAGGTCAAATACATCAGCCATCACGCGCTCGCCCTGATCGCCGGCAGCCTGGTCAAGTCGGTCGCCCTGATCGTGCTGGTGCTGCTGGTGCTGCTGCTCGTCGAAGCGACGCGCTTTCGTCGGCCCGAGACCTGGTCGGCGGTGCGCCCGCTCGTGCTCGGCGGCGGGATCGTGCTGGCGGTCGTCAACCTTGCCCACCAGGTGGTCGGCTCGATCCAGGCGCACAACTTCGCGGTCGGCCACGACTTCTCCAGTCGGGCCGTCGAACAGGCGCTGACGAAGGGTGCGTTCAACGTGGGCAGCCAGTACGTGGACCTGCTCGCGGCGCTGGCGCTGACGGCGGGCATCATCGTCGTGTCGATCAACGCGATCCGCGTCGGTCTGCTGACCCGCTGGCTCGGCGTGATCGGGATCTTCGCCGGCCTGCTCGTGTTCCTGCCGATCGGCGGCGCGACGCTGGAAATCATCCCCGCGTTCTGGATGGTGGGGATGGGCGTCCTGTACATGGGGCGCTGGCCGAACGGAGATCCGCCCGCGTGGCCGTCGGGGGAAGCGCGCCCGTGGCCGACGCAGGCCGAGCGCCGCGCCGAACGCGAGGGGGATGGGGGTCCCGGCTCGGGCACGGGCAAGCCGGCGCTGGCAGCGGGTGCGGACGTGGGACCGGCGCCGGCGCCGGTGGGTGGAGCCTCGCGCAAGCGCGGACGTAAGCGCCGCTGACGCCGGCCTCGATGCTGTAGGACGTTTTGGCCCATCGCCGGGTCTGGGATAGGCCGGTGCGCAAGAACTTGGCGTTCCGAGGGTTGGGCTTGTGTTTTCTGGGTAATAATCGGTCTATAGCGGACCGTCACCGGCGTCGCTTGGGCGTTCGGGGCACCGCCATACAGCGTCGTCGATACCGACCCGCACGGGGCGGTCGAAGGAGGACACATGGAGGCTGCAACGATCCACCGTCAGGATCTGGCTCGCGGGGATGGCGAGACCGGGAGCCGGGGCGGAGGCGAGACGAGCGTCGCCGGATGGAAACTGGCCGATCCGGCCCCACTCGGTCTGGCCGGATTCGCGATGACGACGTTCGTGCTGTCGATGTTCAACTCGAATCTCGTCAACGGCAAGGGCGTGCCAGTCGTGCTCGGGCTCGCGCTGGCCTATGGCGGCGTCGTGCAGCTGCTCGCGGGCATGTGGGAGTTTCGCAACGGCAACACGTTCGGCGCCGTCGCGTTCAGCTCATACGGGGCGTTCTGGATCTCGTTCTGGGCGCTGAACGTGTTCTACGCCAAGCAGATCGGCGGCAACGCCGGCCACGCGATCGGCGTGTATCTGTGGGCATGGGCGATCTTCACCGCCTATATGACGGTCGCCGCATTGCGCGTGAACGTGGCGGTGCTGGCGGTGTTCGTGCTGCTGACGGCGACGTTCATCCTGCTGGCGATCGGCGCCGTGGGTGCGCACGAAACGGTCACCCACTGGGGCGGCTACGTCGGTCTGGCAACGGCCGCGGTCGCCTGGTACGCGTCGTTCGCGGTCGTCACGAACTCGACGTTCGGGCGCACGGTGCTGCCGGTGATACCGCTCAACGGGCGCTGAGGTGGCGTCTGGCCTGAGACCTACGCATACAACGGTCGGCCCGCCGGTGCGAAGATGTGCCGGCGGGTAGAAGCGAGTTCGAGCGGGAGGATGGAGGGAGTGAGCAATGGCGACTGAATCCGAGGCGATCACGGGCGCGGCGCTCGATCACGAGCTGGCAGAGCTGCTCGATGTCGAGACGTTCAATCCACCGGCTGAGTTTCGCAAGCACGCGCTGCTGAATGACCCGGCGGTGTATGAGCGGGCGGCGCGCGATCCGCAGGCGTGGTGGGTGGAGCAGGCGCAGCGGCTGGACTGGTCGCGCGAGTGGGACACGGTGCTCGACGACGCCAACCCGCCGTTCTACAAGTGGTTCGTCGGCGGCAAGCTGAACGTCTGTCACAACTGCCTGGACCGCCACGTGCAGGCGGGCCGGGGCGAGCGCGTGGCCTATCACTGGCGCGGTGAGGACGGCTCCGAGCGCGACATCACCTACGCCGAGCTGCTGGCCGAGGTCAAGCGGTTCGCGAGCGCGCTGAAGGAGTTGGGGGTGCGCCCGGGAGACGTCGTCGGGATCTACCTGCCGATGATCCCCGAGGTCGTCGTGGCGATGCTCGCGTGCGCGCGGATCGGGGCGCCGCACAACGTCGTGTTCGGCGGCTTCTCCGCGGAGGCCGTGCGCGAGCGGATGGAGTTCTCCGAGGCGAAGGTTCTGATCACCGTCGACGGGGCCGCGCGCAAGGGCAAGACCGCGCCGGTGAAGGACCGCGTCGATGAGGTGATGGGCGATCTGGCGACGCTGCGAGCGGATCGTGGTGGTCCGCAGCAAGGGCACGCCGTGTGCGATGCGCGAGGGGCGCGACGTCTACTACGACGAGATCTGCGCGGCCGCCGATCCGGAGTGCCCGGCCGAGCCGATGGACGCCGAGCATCCGCTGTACATCCTGTATACGTCCGGGTCCACGGCCAAGCCGAAGGGGATCCTGCACACGACCGGCGGCTATCTGACCGGTGTGTCGGCGACACACCGCTACGTGTTCGATGTGAGGGCGGGCGGGGATGGGGCGGGCGGGGATTCCATCCTTGACGTGTACTGGTGCGCGGCCGACGTCGGCTGGGTGACGGGCCACTCCTACATCGTCTACGGACCGCTCGCGAACGGCACGACGTCGGTGATGTGGGAGGGCGCCCCGGACTATCCCGACAAGGGCATCTGGTGGGAGATCGTCGAGCGCTACGGAGTCAGCATCCTGTACTGCGCGCCGACCGCGATCAGGGCGTGCATCAAGTGGGGTGCGCAGTGGCCCGGGGAACACGACCTGAGCTCGCTGCGACTGCTCGGGTCGGTCGGCGAGCCGATCAACCCGAAGGCGTGGCTGTGGTACTACAAGGTGATCGGCTCAGGGCGCTGTCCGATCGTCGACACCTGGTGGCAGACGGAGACGGGCGCGATCATGATCACGCCGCTACCCGGGATCACCGCCACCAAGCCCGGCTCGGCGACGCATCCGTTTCCCGGGATCGAGGCCGAGGTGCGCGATGAGTCCACCGGAGAGGTGGTGCAAGAGGGCCAGGGCCTGCTCGTGCTGACGCGGCCCTGGCCGTCGATGCTGCGCACGCTCTACCGCGAGGACGAGCGGTTCGTCGAGACCTACTTCTCGAAGTTCGGCAAGGAGACCTATCTCGTCGGCGACGCCGCGCGGCGCGACAGGGACGGGTATCTGTGGGTGATCGGGCGGATCGACGACGTCGTCAACGTCTCCGGGCACCGGCTCTCCACGGCCGAGGTCGAGTCCGCGATCGTCGCCCATCCCGACGTGGCCGAGGCCGCGGTGATCGGCCAGCACGACGAGGACACCGGCCAGGCGATCGTCGCGTTCGTGACGCTGCAAGGCGATCTCGAGGGCGATGAGGCAACGGTCGAAGGGATCCGCGAGACGGTCGCCGAGCGGATCGGCAAGTTCGCGCGCCCGAAGCGGATCATCTGGGCCGACGATCTGCCCAAGACGCGCTCGGGCAAGATCATGCGCCGCCTGCTTCGCGACATCGCCGAGGGACGGGCGCTGGGCGACGTGACGACGCTGCGCGACCCCGACGTGATGGCCCAGCTCGAGGGGCGTGTGAAGGAGCTGCAGGCGGCGGAGGACTCGATCTCGGCCGCGCTATGCCGGAGGCTGTGCGGCCCCCAGGCCCTCGGCCGTTAGCTCGGTCTCGATCGCCGTGCGGATCGCCTTCAGCGAATCGCCACGAGCGCGCAGCTTCGTGGCTGTGTGCGCTTGGGGGTTGAGCTCGGCCAGGGTAGCCGCCGCGGCGAGGCTCGCCGCACGCAACTCGTCGGCCGGCACGACCTCGTCGAGGAAGCCCGCCGTGACCGCCTCCGCCGGGCCGTACATCGTGGCGCTCACGACCGCGCGGTTGAAGTACGTGGGCTGCAGGCGCTGGCGGGCGAGCTCGATCACGAACCGCGGGACGGTCAGCCCGATCTTCACCTCGTTCAGGCCGATCCTGTAGGGGCCATCGATCCCGATTCGCATGTCCGCCGCGAGCGCCATGAACGCCCCGGCGGCGACGGTGTGCCCGGGGCAGGCTGTGATCACCGGCCGCTCAAACCCCAGGATCCGCTCGGCGAGCGTGGCGCCGAGCGTCAGCATCTCGATCACCCGATCGACGTCGCCGCCGGCGAAGACCTTCAGGTCGAAGCCCGCGGAGAAGTAGCCTTCGCGGCCGGTCAGGATCACGATCGCGCCATCGCGCTCGGCCTGGTCGAGGGCGGCGTGGACGGCCTGCAGCATCGGGATCGAGAAGGCGTTGACCTTCCCGTCGTCCATCGCGATCGTCGCAATCCGGTCATTCAGCTCGTACGTCACCAGCTCGGTCATGACGCCTTCCGGTTGTGTTTGCAGGGAGGGCCACTCTAATCGAATCTTTAGGTAGCTCTGAGAGGCTGCCCGGTAGCGCGTGCGTAGGATGGCGCAGCGTCTGTGGCCAGCAGCACAAAGGAACCGATGTCCTCTCCCTTCGATGCCTCCAACGCCGCTGCGCCTGCCTCCGAGCGGGCCGGCTCCCAGCGGGATGACTCCGGCTTGGCGATCGAGACCACCGGCCTGACCAAGCGCTTCGGCGCACGCGCGGCGATCGACGGTGTCGATCTGCAGGTGCCGCACGGGTGCGCGTTCGGGTTTCTCGGGCCCAACGGCGCCGGCAAGACGACGATGATCCGCACGCTGCTCGGTCTGACCCACGCGAGCGCCGGCAGCATGAGCCTGCTGGGTCATCCGGTACCGGCCGAGCGGGCGCTGGCGCTGCAACGGGTCGGCGCGATCGTCGAGGAGCCGCGCTTTCATCCGAACATGTCGGGCCGCGAGAACCTGCGCATCGTCGCTGCCGTTCGCGGGCCGGAGACGCACGAGCGCATCGAGCCCGCGCTAAACCGCGTCGGATTGGCCGAGCGCGCGGGGGACAGGGTCAAGAGCTATTCGATGGGCATGCGCCAGCGGCTCGGGGTCGCGCGCTGCCTGCTGGCCGACCCGCTGCTGCTGATCCTCGACGAGCCGACGAACGGGCTCGACCCGGGTGGTATCCAGGAGTTCCGCGAAATGATCCGCGCGATGGTCGAGCACGAGAGCAGGACGGTGTTCATCTCCTCGCACCTGCTCGACGAGGTCGAAAAGACCTGCGACGCCGCGGCGATCATCGACCGCGGCAAGGTCATCGCGCAGGGCCCGATCGCCGAGCTCGCCCAGGGCGGGGGCGTGCGCAACGAGCTGATCCTGGGCGTGGACGACGTCGAACTGGCGCTCTCCACGCTCGGAGCCAGCGCGCTCGTGAGCGATGCGCATCGCTCCGACGAGGGGCTACGCGTGCAGCTCGTGGGTGAGCCGCAGACGGCGTCTGAGGTCAACGCGGCGCTCGTGCGCGCGGGAGTCGGCGTGATGCGGCTGGAGCCGGTGCGCCACAGTCTCGAGCAGCGCTTCCTGGAGGTCACCTCGCGATTGGATGCAACCTCGCCCAGTGAGGCTTCGACCGAGGCGGGAGATGGCGTGGGGGTGAGGACATGAGTGCCGTCGCTCCCGTCGCGACCGGACCCTCTCCTAGTTCGCCCCAGGGCGACTCGTCGGTCACGGTCGCGACGCAGATGTTCGGCGCGGACTTTCTCAAGCTGCGCCGTAAGCGCGGGACCCTCATTTGGGCGCTGGTACTCGCGCTCGCACCGATCCTGATCTTCTTCATCGTGTCCGCGATCCAGCACGCCTCCAACCCGGTCAAATACGAACCGGCCGGAGGCGTGAAGAACTTCAGTGACGGACTGCGTGTGGTCACCTTGTTCTTTGGACCGCTGGCCGCGATCCTGATCGGCGTGGAGGCCGGCACCGGGGACGCCTCGGCCGGCGTCTTCCGCGATCTGGTCGTGACCGGTCGCTCGCGGGTGGCGCTGTTCGCCTCGCGCGTGCCCGCCGCGCTCGCCCTCTGCTGGGTGGTGGTACTCGTCGCCTTTGTGCTGCTGCTCGCTGGCAGCTTCATATTCGCCTCGAACCTGCCCACGCCCGGCGGCGCCCTGATCCTCAACGGCCTCGGCTTCGCGCTGCTCGGCACCGGCGTGCTGTGCGTGATCGCGGTCGGCCTCGCGTCGCTGACGACCTCCAAGCCCGCCGCGATCATCGTGATGATCGCCTGGCAGGTCGTCGCCAGCCCGCTGCTCGCCGGCATCAGCTCGCTGGGTGGTTCGCGCAAGGCGATCCTCAGCCAGGCGATCGCCCACTTCAGCCCCGTCCACGTAGGCGAAGGTGGTCATGGTGCGACCGTCACGATGGGCGGGGGAACCGCTGTGCTCGTGGTTGTGGTTTGGGTGGCGGTGTTCCTCGCGCTCGGCGCCTGGCGCACGCGCACGATGGACGCCTAACCAGGAAGCCGCTGGGCGGCGCTGGCCGATCCCGGACGATCGGTCTGTGTCTTCGGTGCTCGCGCCGGGGCTCACACCTTGCGGTGCTCTGGCACCCAGGAACCGTCGTCCTGACGGGCGAAGTCCTGGAACAGGTTGGGCGCCTCGGCCTGCATGACGCGCGCGATGAGGTCGAACACGAGACGCAGCTCCTCCTCGGCGCCCTCGGCGGTGCGCATCTCGATCACGTGGCGAGCGTGCGCGCGTTGGCCGTCCAGACGATATCGGTGGAAAGGCCGATCGGGGCCAGGCGGCGCAGCGCGGAGGTGACCTCCTTCTTGGCGTGGAACGGCACACCCTCGGCGTCGATCCCCAGCTCTGAGGCAGCGCTGACTTGAAACTCCTCGAGCTGCTCGACGATCGCGATCACCTGCTCGCGCACCGGCTCGAGCGCCGGCGGCACGCGAAAGCCGATGTCGGTCAGGCGCACGTAGCGCAGGCTCTCCTGGCTGAACGCCGATCCGGCGCGATGGCGAACTAGCTCATGGGTGAAAACGCGACTCACGTTGCGCAGCGCAAACGACCAGTTCGCGTGCTCCAGCACGCTGCCGTGGCCCGAGCGCAGGATGTTGGCGAAGTACTCGCGCCGGTCTGTCCGGATCTTGGTAACGTTCGGGTTCAGCCCCGGCTCCCAGCTGCGGTAGCACGCGCGGCCGCCGAACTCCAGCAGCAGTTCCGCCGCGCCCAGCTCACGGGACTCGCTCTCGGCCTCCTCGACGCGGTGCGTCAGCCACGACTCACCGCCCACGTCGCGCAGATATGAGCGCATCCCATCGAGGTAGATCGAGGGCCGGGCGATCAGGAAGACGGCGGGTGTCGTCTCGTGCATCGGGCGGACGATGCTAGGCGCTGTCGGGCGGACGGCCCTTCCCGGCTCCTTGCGCGCGCATCATCGTCTGCCGCGGCGAGCGCCATTGGTGGGCGCATCGCTCATCCGCCGGCGCCGAGATACGCAGCCAGCCCGGATAAGCTGCCGTGAGCATGGCCGCGACCGCCACCGACACACCCACAGATCCCGAGCTCGATCTGACCGCCTGGGATCTCGAGCAGCTCGTCGATGGCGAGGGACCGGCCGGCGTCGAGCGCAGGCTGGAGCAGGCGCTCGCGCAGGCAAAGACGTTCGCCGAGCGCTACGCGGGCAAGCTCGGCGAGCTGGATAGCGCCGGGTCTCGCGCGGGCGATGGAGGAGCTGGCCGAGATCCACGACCTCGTCGGCCGCGCGGGCTCCTACGCGGCGCTCGACTTCTCCACGACACGGCCGATCCGGCGCGCGGCGCGCTGTTGCAGCGCACGCAGGAGCGCGGCACCGAGATCGAGACGACGCTGCTGTTCTTCGAGCTGGAGTGGGCGGCGCTTGCCAGACGAGCGGGTGCAGGAGCTGCTGGGGAGGAGGGCCGGACGATGACGGGGTCGTGGCGAGGACGGTCTCGACTTCTGCCGCCACCACCTGCGCAGCGCGCGCCGCTATCGCGAGCACCTGCTCTCAGAGCCCGAGGAGAAGATCCTCGCCGAGAAGTCCCTGACCGGCGCCTCGGCCTGGTCGCGCCTGTTCGAGGAGCTGACCTCGGCGATCGAGGTCGAGCTGCCTGCGGGCGACCGGGCGATGGGGGGAGAACGGGCACCGAGCGGGTCGCGCTGGATCTCGCGCTCAGCCGGCTCGCGCTGCCCGACCGCGAGCTGCGGCGCACCACCGCCGAGGCGGTGAGCGCGGCGCTGCAGCCCGGGTCTGCGCACGCGCGCGTTCCTGTTCAACACGCTGCTCGCCGATAAAACGACCGACGATCGGCTGCGGCGCTACGAG
Source organism: uncultured Solirubrobacterales bacterium (assembly GCA_963736555.1). Classification (GTDB taxonomy): domain Bacteria; phylum Actinomycetota; class Thermoleophilia; order Solirubrobacterales; family Solirubrobacteraceae; genus Palsa-744. Next base: position 80,396 of record CAVTPC010000007.1, on the reverse strand, counting down.
AGCTGGCTGGCGGCGCGCAACCTCTCAAACGAAGCCAGCGACGAGTCCGTGCGGGCGCTGATCGAGGCGGTGCGCGGCCGCTATGAGATCGCGCGGCGCTGGTACCGGCTGAAGGCGCGGCTGCTCGGCGTCGAGCGGATCGCCGACTACGACCGCATGGCGGCGGTGACCGACGACGATGTCACCTACACGTTCGCGCAGGCGCGCGAGATCGTGCTCGACTGCTACTCCTCGTTCTCCGGAGAGCTGGGGATCCTGGCCAAGCGCTTCTTCGACGGGCGCTGCATCGACGCGCCGGTGCGCCCGGGCAAGCGCGGCGGCGCCTTCTGCGCGTCGGCCGTGCCCGTCGGTGCACCCCTACGTGCTGCTCAACTACACCGCGCGCCGCCGCGACGTGCTCACGCTCGCGCACGAGCTCGGCCACGGCGTGCACTTCGCGCTGGCCGCCCGCCAGGGCGATCTTCCACCAGGGCACGCCTCTGACGCTGGCCGAGACCGCCTCGGTGTTCGCCGAGACGATCGTGTTCGGGCGACTGCTCGCCGAGGACTCCACGCCCGCCTCGCGGCTGGCGCTGCTGGCGGAGAACATCGAGGGCACGATCGCGACCGTGTTTCGCCAGGTCGCGATGAACCGCTTCGAGGACCTCGTCCACACCGCGCGCCGCGAGGAGGGCGAGCTGTCGGTCGCAGCGCTTCGGCGAGCTGTGGGCCGAGAGCCAGGACGAGATGCTCGGCGACTCCGTGGAGATCACCGACGGCTATCGCTCGTGGTGGTCCTACATCCCGCACTTCATCGGCTCGCCCGGCTACGTCTACGCCTACGCCTACGGTCAGCTGCTCGCGCTGTCGGTGTACGAGCGCTACGAGCAGCGCGGAGCGGAGTTCGTACCCCAGTATCTGGAGCTGCTGGCCGCCGGCGGGCTCGAAAAGTCCGGAGGAGCTGGGCAAGATTGTCGACGTCGACCTCGCCGATCCCGGCTTCTGGGATGCGGGCCTGGATCTCGTCGAGCGCCAGCTGCGCGAGGCCGAAGCGGCGGCCCAGGCCGCGCTTGGAGCGTAAGAGGTCGGGCGCTGGTTGAGCCCGGCCGCCCTGAGTCGCCGGGCACTTTCGTTCTGCTCACAGCAGCCCCAGCGCGCTGCCGACCCCGTGCACGAGGTTGAACAGGGGCTGGGGGATGATGCCGAAGAACAGGTCGCGGCGCCGGCCATGATCGCTACCAGCGCCACCTCGGGCTGGACGCCGGTCGTCAGGGTGGGACCCTGTTCGTCCAGCTCCTGCGAGCCGCCCGCCAGCGCGGGCAGGGCGCCCTCGCCGGGAGACGGCGGGCCGGGTGCAGGCGCTGCGCTCGTCGAATCCGGCTCCACGGCCGGGACTCGCTCATCCACATCGCCGCGATCACCGGCAGGTAGTAGCCGAGCGAGATCATCGAGCCGATCACGATCACCACGCCGAGCCATGTGTAGCCGCCGTAGACGGCCGCGTCGATGAGGTAGAACTTGCCCATGAACCCCGCCGTGGCGGGGATGCCGGCCAGGCCCAGCATCGACAGCGTCATCGGCCAGGCCAGATGGGGGCGCGCGCGGCCGATCCCCCGCATCGCGGCGACGGTGTCGCCCAGATCGGTCGCGCGCTCGCGGGCGACGATCACGGCGAACGCGGCCATGTTCATGAACAGGTACACAGCCAGGTAGAACACGGTCGCCTGGGCGCCCAGCTTGGAGGCGACGACGACGCCGGCGAGCATGTACCCGGCCTGGGCGACCGAGGAGTAGGCGAGCATCCGCTTCAGCGAGGACTGGCCCAGCGCGCCGACGTTGCCGACGACGATCGTGATCGCCGCCAGCGCCGCGACCGCCGGGCCCCAGCTCGCGTGGGCTTCGATCAGGGCGACGTCGAACAGGCGCAGGAACACGCCCAGCGCGGCGACCTTCGTGGCGACCGCCATGAAGGCGGTGATCGGCGTCGGCGCGCCCTCGTACACGTCGGGGGTCCACTGGTGGAACGGCGCCACCGAGGCCTTGAAGCACAGGCCCGCGACGCACAGCGCGATGCCCGTCAGCGTCAGCGGGTCGGTCGCGAGCGTGCCGTTCGACAGCGCGCTGGCGATCCCGGTGAACTCGGTCTGACCGGTCGCGCCGTAGATCAGCGCCAGCCCGTACAGCAGCGTCGCCGAGCCGACCGAGCCGATGATCAGGTACTTCAGCCCCGACTCCAGCGAGTGCTCGCGTTTGAGCTCGGTCGCGCACAGCACGTACAGCGGGATCGACAGAAGCTCCAGTCCGAGGAACAGCGACGACCGTGTTCTCCGCGGCCGCCAGCATCGACATCCCGCCGATCGAGGTCAGCAGCAGCGCGTGCAACTCGCCGTGCGCGGCTTCGCGCGCCGCCAGCGAGCGCCAGGCCAGCAGCACCGTGCAGATGCCGCCCGCGACGAGGATCAGGTTCAGCGTCAGCGACAGCGCGTCGATCCGCAGCGCGCCCGCGACGATCGACTTTTCTTCGCTATTCCACTGCCAGATCGTCAGGCCCGGCCGCCGCGCCGAGCGCGACGAGGCTGAGCGCGGGGACGAGCTGCGGAACGGGCGCGTCGCGATCCGAGCAGGCCGACGAGCAGCACGACCACTGCGCCGCCCAGCAGCGCGATCAGGGGCGAGAGACCGGCGAAGTCGACGTGCGGGCCTTTCAGGGTGGCTGTGGCGAGGGGGATCATGGGATGCGTGCTCGCCGACGTCGGGAATGCCGGATTCAGCGCCGCGTGCGCGCTCGCCACCGCGGCTTGGTCGCCGTTTCGCTGCGCTTCAGCGCCAGCTGCGGGTAGATCGCCATGAACAGGATCACGAGCACCAGCGGCACGAGCACGGCGCCGTCGCGCAGGGTGATCTCGCGGGAGTCGACCTTCGGCGCCGACGCGGTTGTGCATCGCGCGGATGAACAGCCGCAGCGCGTAGACGCTCGCCATCACCACCCCGCTGAAGGCGATGATCGCGATCACGAGCTTGGCTTTGAACACGCCCAGCAGGATCAGGAACTCGCCGACGAAGTTCGACGAGCCCGGCATCGCCAGCGTCGCCAGCGAGACGATCAGGAAGATCGACGCGAGCACCGGCGCGCGGAACGCGATCCCGCCCATGTCGCGCACGTCCTCCGAGCCACCCGCGCGGCGGGAGAGAATCGCGACGATGAACAAGCAGCGGCGCGACGACCAGCCCGTGGTTGACCATCTGCAGCAGCGCGCCCTGCGCGCCCTGGGGGTTCAGCGCGAAGATCCCGAGCGTGATGAACCCGAGCTGGGCGACCGAGGAGTATCCGGCGATCAGGCGCGCGTCGGTCTGGGTGAACGCGACCGCCGAGCCGTACAGGATCGAGACGAGCGCGATGATCAGCATCAGCGTCTGGAAGTGGGCGGCGGCCTGGGGGAACAGCGGCAGCACGATCGCCAGGAACCCGTACGCGCCGACCTTCGAGAGCACGCCGCTGAAGACCATCAGCACCTCGATCGGCATCGCCCGGTATCCGTCGGGCATCCAGCCGTGCAGCGGGAACGCCGGCATCTTCACCAGGAAGGCGGCGGCGAAGAACAGGAAGATCCACTCCTGCGAGCCCTTGCTCAACGGCACCGCCTGCAGTGCCGAGAGCACGAACGTGATGTGCCCGCCGCCCTGCTGGGCGGCCAAGCACGCCGGTGGCGATCGCCGCGGCGAGCATCAGCAGCGAGCCGACGAGCGTGTAGATGACGAGCTTGATCGTGGCTTTCACGCGCTGCTCGCGGGTGCCCGTGGCGGCCCCACAATTCCGGTCATGAAGTAGAACGGGATCAGCATCAGGTCGAAGAACGCGACGAACAGCGCGAGGTCCTGGGCCGAGAAGGCGCCGAGCACGGCGGACTCGGCGAGCATGAAGAAGAACCAGAACAGCCCCGGTCGGGCGGCTCGGCCACGCTGCGCACGTTGGCATGCCGATCGTCGCGGCCGCGAACAGCAGCGTCGTCAGCCCGACAGGAACACGTTCAGGCCGCTGATCCCGAGCTTGTAGTGGATGCCCAGTTCGCTGATCCATACGACGTCGGTGACGTGCGTCAGACCCGTCGTGCCTGGCGAGTAGTCGGCGATGTAGCCGATCGCGAGCCCGAGCGCGGCGACCGAGCCGATCAGCGCCAGCACGCCGGGGATGCTCCAGCCGCCGGCGCTCGCGTCGGTCGCAGACGGCCCGTCGGTGGAGTTCCGCGCCCGTGCGATCGCGCCCGAGCAGCTGCTCAGGATCGCGCCGAGCACCCCGCACACGGCGGGCAGCCAGATCAGGATTGAGAGAGGGGGCATCAGTTCGTCACGTCTGCAGCAGGAAGTAGAAGGCCGACGCCCGTCGACGCCGAGCACGAGCAGCGCGGCGTAGTAGCGCAAAAAGCCGCTCTGCACCGCGCGCACCGCGGCCGAGCCCGCGCGCACGATCCCGGTGGAGCCGCCGATCAGCGTGTCCTGCACGAACACGCGCTCGAACGTCCCCTGCGCGAACCGGCCCGCGGCGCGGCGGGTCGCACGACGAGCGCGTCGATCAGCTCGTCGAAGTACCACTTGTTGCACGAGCAGCTCGTACAGCGGCGCGAACCGCTCGCGCGCGCGCACGGCGATGCGCGGCCGCTTGACCCAGATGCGGTAGGCGATCGCGATGCCGGTCAGGCCCAGCGCCGTGCCGAGGCACAGCCCGAAGATCAGCAGCCCGTCGCGCGTGTGCGGTTCATACAGCGGCGAGCCCGCGAACGTCGGGCGCAGGAAGTTCGTGATCACGTCGTCGACTTCCGGGATCTGCACGAGGCCCGCGCCGACCGCGCCGATCGCCAGCACGCGTCATCGCGACCTTCATCGGCAGCGCGCGCTCGGCGATCGTGTGGTGCGGGCCGGGGAAGCCGACGTCGGTGTCCTCGACCTCGCCGTTGGCGGGATTCGTCGGGACCTCGGCGTGGTGCAGGTGGCCGTGCTTCGAGCTCTCCTGGCCTCGGGGACGGGGTCGCCGTAGAACGCGCTGAAGATCATCCTGAACGTGTAGATCGCGGTCAGGAACGCGCCGATGTAGCCCATCACGTACAGGATCCAGTGCCAGCCGCCGCGCTCGGCCGTGACGAGCAGGATCTCGTCCTTGGAGAAGAACCCCGAGAACGGCGGTATCCCCGACAGCGCGAGGCCGCCGATGACGAAGCAGGCGAACGTGAACGGCAGCGCCTTGCGAAAGCCGCCCATCTTCTGCAGCGACTGCTCGCCTCCCATCGCGCCGATGATCGAGCCGGCGCCCATGAACAGCAGCGCCTTGAAGAACGCGTGGGTCATCAGGTGGAACATCCCCGCGGCGTAGGCGCCGACCGACTCGCCCATGATCATGTAGCCGATCTGGGACATCGTCGAGTAGGCGATCACGCGCTTGATGTCGGTCTGCACGAGGCGCGATCGTGCCCGCGATCAGCAGCGTCGACCGCGCCGATCACCGCGCCCGTGTCCTGCGCCGCCGGCGCGAGTTCGAACAGCACGTGCATGCGCGCGATCAGATACACGCCCGCGGTCACCATCGTCGCGGCGTGGATCAGCGCGCTGACGGGAGTCGGGCCCTCCATCGCGTCGGGCAGCCACGTGTGCAGCGGGATCTGCGCCGACTTGGCGATCGCCCCGACGAGCAGCAGCAGGCAGCCGGCGACGATGTCGCGCTTCGCCCGTATGGAACACGTGCGGCGCGGCGGCGAACGTGCCGAGGAAGTCGAGCGTGTGGGTGTGCTTGAAGATGAAGTACGTCCCCAGCACGAGGCCGGCGTCGCCGACCACGTTGATCACGAACGCCTTGATCCCGGCTTTCGTCGCGGTCGTGCGCCGGTACCAGAAGGAGATCAGCAGGTACGACGCAGCGCCGACGAACGCCCAGCCGACGATCAACAGCAGGAAGTTGCCGGCCAGCACGAGCAGCAGCATCGAGAAGACGAAGAAGTTCAAGTACGCGAAGTAGCGCGCGAAGCCGCGGTCTTCTTCGAGGTAGGAGATCGAGTACAGGTGGATCATCGCTCGAGATCCCGCTGACGATCAGGATCATGAACACCGACAGCGGATCGACCAGGATCGAGACTTCGGCGTTGACGCCGACGGTGTTGGCGTAGTTCCACAGCGACGAGGTCAGCTCGCGATGGTCGGACGCAGTGGCCCTGCAGCGAGATCAGCGCCCCGAGCGCCGCCACGAACGCCAGCCCGATCGCCGCCGTCCCGATCACACCGGCCCGATTGCCGGGCAGCCGGCGATAGCCGAACGCGATGATCAGCGTCCCCAGCAGGGGAAACAGCAGCACGAGCCAGCCCCACGTCGTCGTGGTCATTGGTCACGCTTCCCTGGACACGCAGGGCAAGCTGGGCAAGGACGCAGGGAGCGTGGCGTACTACGTACGCGAGCGACCGAGGACGCAGATCCAGCGCCGCCATGCGTGTCCAGGTCGCCATCAGCCCTGCAACTCCCTCAGCTCATCGACGTCGATCGGGAGCCGGCGCCGGTGGATCGCGACGATCATGCCCAGTCCGATGCACACCTCGCAGGCGGCGACGGTCATCACGATCAGCGCGAGGATCTGGCCGTCGCCGTTGCCCCACATGCGCGAGAACGCGACCAGCGCGAGGTTGGCGCCGTTGAGCATCAGCTCCAGGCACAGCAGCACGACGAGCGGGTTGCGCCGCACCATCACGCCGGCGGCGCCGAGCGAGAACACGATCGCGGAGACCGCGAGATACCAGCCGATCGTCATTTCCGCGGCCCCACTCCCTCGGCCATCGTGCCGGTGCCGCGCGGGCGGATCAGGTCGAGCGGGGTCAGCTTGCGCCCGTCGACGTCCTCGGTCGATGCCGCCGCGCCGCCGGGCGAGCACGACCGCGCCGACGGCCGCGATCGTCAGCAGGAACGAGGCGGCCTCGAACACGAGCAGGAATCGTGTCAGCAGCAGATCGCCGATGTAGGCGGGAGTGCCGAACGTCCGCGGCCCCGGGCGCGTAGGGGGCGCCGTAGCCGCCGACCGCCTTCAGGCCGGTGCCGAGCAGCGCGATCAGCAGCTCCACGAGCAGCGCGCCGCTGAGGATCGCCGCGCCGAGGCGCAGCTGCGCGCCCCCGCCGGCCCGCGCCCGCGCAACAGCTCGCCGAGGGGCTCCTCGCGCCCGCCGACGTAGGCCACGACGAACACGTACAGGACCATCACCGCGCCCGCGTACACCACGACCTGCACGGCCGCCACGAATTCCGCGCGCAGCAGCAGGAACAGCACCGCCAGCGACAGCAGGTGCCCGACCAGCGCGAGCACGGCGTAGAACGGGTCGCGCAGCATCACCACGCCGACCGCGCCCGCGATCGCGCCGAAGCCGGCGATGAAGAACAGAACCGCGCTCACTAGTCGCCCTCGTTTCTCAGCGGCGTGCGCTCCAGCGGCTCGGCCAGGAGCATCTCCTTGGTGAAGATCAGGTCCGTGCGGTCGTAGTCGGACAGCTCGTAGTCGTGGCCCATCGTGATCGCGTCGAACGGGCAGGCGACCTCGCAGTAGCCGCAGAAGATGCAGCGCGACAGGTTGATCTCATACACCGCGGCGTAGCGCTCGCCGGCGGAGACGCGGTGCTCGGGCGTGTTCTCGGCGGCGACCACGCGGATGCAGTCGGCCGGGCAGGCGGCGGCGCACAGCGAGCAGCCGACGCACTTCTCCAGGCTGGGTGTCCTCGAAGCGGTGCAGCTTGTGCCGGCCGCGGAACCGCGGGTATACCGGGGTCTTCTCCTCGGGGTACTGGACCGTGACGGGCGGTTCGACCATGCGCCCGAACGTGGTCATCAGGCCGCGCACGGTCTCGCGGAACGTGCGCCACGTGCCGCGCGCGGGACCCGGCGCGGGGGTGCGCTGGACCTCGATCACGTCCTCGCCCGGGCTCCAGGCCGTGACGGTCACGCCGCCGACGCCGGCGGATGCGAGGGGTAGCTGGGGGGGAGCTGTCAGGGGGCAGTGTGGCCGGCGGATCGGGTGGAGTCTCGGGTGTCATGTCAGTGCGTCACCACCACGAGCACGGCCGTGACGAGCGCGTTGAGGGTCGCCAGCGGCAGCAGGACCTTCCAGCCGAAGCTCATCAGCTGGTCGTAGCGCAGCCGCGGCAGCGTCGCGCGGACCCAGATGAACAGGAACGTGAACAGGGACATCTTGAAGAGCACGACGAACGGGTCGACCCAGCCGGGCGGGTGGATGCCGAACGGCAGCAGCCAGCCGCCGAAGAACACGGTCGTGACGATCCCCGAGACGACGAGCACGTTCAGGTACTCGGCGAAGTAGTAGGAGGCGAACCGACCGCCACCGTACTCGGTGTTGTAGCCGCCGACGAGCTCGGCGTCGGCCTCGGTCAGGTCGAACGGCGCGCGGTTGGTCTCGGCGAAGCTCGCGGTCAGGAAGATCAGAAAGCCGAAGAACTGCGGCACGATGAACCACATGCTCGCCTGGGCGTAGACGATGCCGGTCAGCGAGAGCGTCTGGGCGGTCATGATCACGCCGAGCAGCGCCAGGCCCTGGGAGACCTCGTAGGAGATCAGCTGCGCCGCGCCGCGCATCGCGCCGAGGAACGAGTACTTCGAGCCCGAGGACCAGCCGCCGAGCATGATCCCGTAGAAGGCGATCGCGCCGAACGCGAACAGGTACAGCGGCCCGATCGAGACGTCGATCCCGTACAGCCCGACGCGGCGTGCCGAAGATGTGCTGGACGTTGCCGAACGGGATGATCGCGAACGCCGCGACGGCGGTGACGATCGAGATCAGCGGGGCGAACGCGAACAGGAACCCGACCGAGGTGCGCGGCCGGAACTGCTCCTTGGTCAGCAGCTTGAGGATGTCCGCGAGCGGCTGCAGCGCGCCGTAGGGGCCGACGCGGTTGGGGCCGTAGCGCGCCTGAAAGCGGCCCGAGCATCTTGCGCTCGGCGAGCAGCACGACCGGCACGAGCTGCAGGCCGACGGCGAAGATGATGATCGCCTTCAGGACCTGGATCCACCATTCTTCGTAGTAGCCGACCGTCGCGAGGACGGTCATGAGGCGGCCACCGCCACGTCGCGGTCTTGCCAGCGGATGCCTTTGCCGCCGATCTCCTCCAGCGTCAGGCCCGCGTAGACAGGAACCGCGTCGAACAGCTGCTGCGAGGCCATCGGGCCGGTCAGCACCTCCAGGTCGAGCCCGATGCGGGCGGCCAGCTCGGCGATCACCTGCCACTGCGCGCGGGTCTCACCCGGGTGCGCGACGGCCGGGCGCAGCCGCTGGATGCGCCCGTCGGGATGGACGACCGTGCCCTCCTTCTCGGCGTACGCCTGGGCCGGGAGCACGACGTTGGCGTGCTCGCGCAGAGCCGTCGGTGAGGATCGTGGTGCACGCGACCACCGTCGAGGCCCGCTCCAGTGCTCGCTCCCACAGCTCGGTGTCTGGGTCTGGCTCGGGTGGGCCGCCGTTGCCGGCAGTGCGCTCATCGGCGACGCTCTGCAGCTCTGGACTCATCGGGTCTGACTGCCACAGCAGCACCGCCGCCAGCTCGCCCTCGGCCAGGCCAACGGCGATGCCGTGCGCGTCGCGGGCGTCCGCCCCGCCACCGGCCACTCCGGCGGGCTCGGACAGCCCGGGACCGGCGTTCGGCAGCACGCCCGCCTCGCGCAGACCGCGACCGTTCGCGCCCGCAGGGATTTCCAGCAGGCCCGCGCCATCGGTGTCGGCCAGCGACAGTGCGTCCGCCAGCTCGAGCAGCGCCCTGGCGGCCGGCGTCGCCGTCGGGCCCGGCGGTCAGGCGCTCGTGCCACAGGATCACGATCTCATCGCCGGCCGCGCGCAGCTGTCCTGTCAGCTCGCTGACGCGCTCGGCACCGATCGGAGCTCTATGGGATCCCCGATCGGCCAGCAAATCTGCAGCGCTCGCCTGGACGAGGCGCATGCCGTGGCGGCGGATGCCCTTGCGCAGGCGCAGGTCGAGGATCGGCGCGTCCTCGATCGGGTCGGCCTCGAGCACGAGCACGGCGTGGGCGAACTCCAGGTCGCTCACCCGCGCCTGCAGGCGCGGATCGTTCAGCGCGCGTGTGAGCTCGAGCGCCAGCGTGCCCGCCGCGGCGCGAGTCCATGTGGGGAGAGCCGAGGCCCTCGCGCATCAGCGTGCGAGCAGGAGGCCCTCCTCGTTCGTGGCTTCGCCACCCACCAGCGCGCCGGTGCGCTCACCCGCGCGGGCAGGCCCGGCGGCGGCCTCCTCCAAGCGCGCGCTCCCAGGAGACCGGACGCAGCTCGCCGCCGTCGCGGAGCAGCGGCTCGAGCACGCGCTCATCGGCCGCCACCGGACTCGCGCCACCGGCCTGGGGGACGGCGCCCAGCGCCGGGTAGGCGAAGCGGCCGCGGTCGCACAGCCAGCCGTCGTCGACCTCCGGGTGCTCGCGGGCCTGCACGCGCAGCACGCGCTCGTCGCGGACGGTCAGCGTGACGTTGCACTGCGAAGGGCACAGCGTGCAGACCGAGCCCGCGTCCTCGATGTCCCACGGGCGCGCCCGGAACCGGTAGGGCCGCGAGGTCAGCGCGCCGACGGGGCACAGTTCGACGATGTTGCCGCTGAACGGGGCCACGTAGGGGTGGCCGTCGAACGTCGACACGTAGGAGTGCGCGCCGCGCTCGAGCAGCACGAGCTGGTGGTCTTCGGAGATCTCCTGGCTGAAGCGCACGCAGCGGTAGCAGAGGATGCAGCGCTCGCGGTCGATCGCAATCGTGGGGGAGAGCTGCAAGCGGCTTCACGAAGTGGCGCTTGGGCTCGACGAAGCGCGACAGACCCGGGCCCCAGCCGAACGTGATGTCCTGCAGCGGGCACTCCCCGCCCTTGTCGCACACGGGGCAGTCCAGCGGGTGGTTGATCAACAGGAACTCGACGACCGAGCGCTGGGCCTCCTTCACCCGCTCGGACTGGGTGTTGACGACCATGCCGTCCTTGACCGGCGTCGAGCAGCCGGTCTGCAGCTTGGGGATGCCCTCGATCTCGACCAGGCACATGCGGCAGGCGCCGACCGGGTTGCCCAGTTTGGGCTCGTAGCAGAACACCGGGATCTCGACGTCGCCGTGTTTGGCGGCGTCCACGAGCATCGCGTTCTCGGGCGCCTGCACCTCGCGGCCGTCGATCGTGAAGGTGATGATGTGCTGCTCGGGGCGTGGCATCAGGCGGCGGCCCCCGCGGTCGGCGCTCAGGCTCAGGCGGGAGCGCGCTCAGGCGGCGCGCCTCGATGTGGGCTTCGAACTCGTCGCGGAACTTGGCGATCATCGAGCCGATCGGCATCGCCATCGCGTCGCCGAGCACGCACAGGCAATGGCCGATGATGTGGTCCTGGACGGAGGCCATGATCTCCAGGTCCATCGGGGTCGCCTCGCCGCGGTCGATCCGCTCGAGCATGTGCACCGTCCAGTTCGTGCCCTCGCGGCAGGGGGTGCACTTGCCGCAGGACTCGTGGCGGTAGAACTTCGCGACCTTCAGCGCGACGTCGAGGATCGGCGTCGAGTCGTCGACGACGATGATCGCGCCCGAGCCGAGCATCGAGCCGGCTTTGGCCATGGAGTCGAAGTCGTAGGGGACGTCCAGGTCGTCGCCGGTCAGCACGGGGCCGAGGAGCCGCCCGGGAACCAGCACTTGACCGTGCGTCCCTCCGGGCGGGCCGCCGGCCAGGCCGTAGATGATCTCGCGCGAGGGGATGCCCAGCTCGATCTCGTAGTTGCCGGGGCGCTGGACGTGGCCGGAGACCGACACGAGCTTGGTGCCGGTCGAGGTCTCGGTGCCGAGCTTGGCGTACTCGGCGCCGCTCATACGAATGATCGCGGGGACCGTCGACGAGCGTCTCGACGTTGTTGATCAGCGTCGGTCCCTGGTAGAGGCCCTGGTTGGCGGGGAACGGGGGCTTCAGCCGGGGGTTGCCGCGCTTGCCTTCCAGCGAGTCCAAGCAGCCCGGTCTCCTCGCCGCAGATGTAGGCGCCGGCGCCGCGGTGCACGACCAGCGAGAGCGAGTGCTCGGAGCCGAGGATGCGCTCGCCGATGTACCCCGCCTCGCGGGCTTCGCGCAGGGCCGCGTCGAGGATGTCGGCCTGCTGGACGTACTCGCCGCGGATGTAGATGAACGAACGGCTCGCGCCCGCCGCGTAGGAGGCGATGATCAGCCCCTCGAGCAGCATGTGCGGCGTCTTCTGCATCAGTTCGCGGTCCTTGAACGTGCCCGGCTCGGACTCGTCGGCGTTGCAGACCAGGTACTTGTCGATCGATCCGTGCGGCAGGAACGAGACCTTCTTGCCCATCGCGAACCCCGCGCCGCCGCGCCCGCGCATGCCGGAGGCTTCCAGTTCGGCGAGCACCTCCTCCGGGGTCATCCGCAGGGCCTTGCGCAGCGATTCGTAGCCACCGCGGGCTTCGTACACGGCGAGCGTGTTCAGGCCAGGCTCGTCGATCCGGTCGAACAGGAGCGTCTTGGTCATCGATCCACCGCCGTGGGAAGAGTTCTGGGTGTTGTTTTTTCGGGTCGCATCCGCGCAGGTGAGTCCCGCGCACGGGCGCGTACCGATTGGAGATCCAAAAGCGATCTCCAATCGGCCAGCGGGGCATCCGGCCCCGCATACATATGCAGAGTCGCGCGCGATCACGCGCCCGCCTCCGGGTCCGCGCACGCGCGGCGCGCGAGCTGCTTGTCGGCCAGCACCGTGCCGTCCCGCGCGGATGTCGTCCAGCAGCGCCGGCACGTCTGCGACCGACAGCGGGCCGACGTAGACGCCGTCGACGGAGGCCATCGGCGCGATGTCGCACGCGCCCAGGCACTCGAACGCGCGCACGTTGAACGCCGCATCCTCGCCCGCCGCGTCGCGGATCGCCGCATACAGCTCGTCGGCGCCGCACAGCGAGCAGGAGATGTTCGTGCACACGTACACGCTGTGCTCGCCGACGGGCTCGGTGTCGAGCATGTCGTAGAACGTCGCCACCGCGTCCAGCGAGGCCGGCGTCACCCTCATCACGCACGCGACCTGGTCGATCGCCTCCGGGCGAGCACCAGCCGTGCACGCGCTGGGCGGCCTGCCAGAGCGGGCAGCGCGGCCGAGCGCGTGTCCGGGTAGAGGGCCATGTGCGCTTCGATCTCCTGACGCAGCTCCTCCGGCACGGGCGTCGTCGCCGGGTCGGGGATCGTCGCCGGGTCCTTGTCCAGGTCGGCCGGTACATCCCAGCCACGAGTGGCGTCGATCACAGAACCGTCCTCCAGACTACGACGATCCTGGGCTCGCAGGGCAAGCTGGGCAAGGTACGCAGTGAGCGCGGTACGTGCTTTGCACACGTGCTGGCCGCATCGGTCGATCGCATCTGATCGACGATCGGTAGAGGACGCAGATCCAGCGCCGCCATGCGTGTCCAGGATCATCGGTCGATGCCTCCCGAGGATCGGATCGAGCATCGCGGTGGTGGCGATCATGTCGGCGATGTAGCTGCCCCGGGCCATCGGCGCAAGCGCCTGCAGGTTGACGAACGATGGGTCGCGCATATGGACGCGCGCGGGCTTGGAGCTGCCGTCCGAGCGCACGTAGCACGCCAGCTCGCCGCGAGGGGACTCGATCGGGTAGTACATCTCGCCGGGCGGCACCCGGAAGCCCTCGGTGACGAGCTTGAAGTGGTGGATCAGCGCCTCCATCGAGGTCGCCAGCTCGTGTCGCGGGGGCAGGGCGACCTTGCGGTCGGCGGTGATGTGCGGCCCCTCGGGCAGCCCGTCCAGCGCCTGGGCGACGATCTTGACCGACTCGTAGATCTCGGCCAGCCGCACGGCGAAGCGGTCGTAGTTGTCGCCGACCGTGCCGACCGGGATCTTGAACTCGAAGTCCTCGTAGGAGCTGTACGGGGCCGCCTTGCGCAGGTCCCACGGGTTGCCCGCCGCGCGCAGCAGCGGCCCGGTGACACCCAGCCCCAGCAGCGTCTCGGCGTCCAGCGGACACGTGCCGCGCAGGCGCTGCAGCACGATCTCGTTGGAGTTCAGGATCGCGCCGTACTCGTCCGCGCGCTTGGGCATGACGGCCAGGAACTCGCGCAGCTTGCGCTCGAAGCCCGGCGGGGATGTCCTCGATCACGCCGCCGACCTGGAAGTAGCGCGTGTGCATGCGCGCGCCGGAGGACATCTCGAACAGGTCGAGGATCAGTTCGCGCTCGCGCAGGCAGTACAGGAAGATCGACACGGCCCCCAGATCGAGCGCGCTCGTGCCGAGCCAGATCAGGTGCGAGGCGATTCGGTTGAGCTCGAGGTGGATCACGCGCAGGTACTGGCCGCGGGTGGGGACCTCGACCTCCAGCAGCGCCTCGACGGCGCCGATGTAGGCCATCGCGTTGAAGTAGTAGGAGAGGTAGTCCATCCGCTCGATGACCGGGATGACCTTCCAGTAGGCCTTGTCCTCGGCGGTCTTCTCGATCCCCGTGTGCACGTAGCCGATCACCGGTTTGAGGTCGCGCACGATCTCGCCCTGGAGCGTCACCAGCAGGCGCAATACCCCATGAGTCGCCGGGTGGTGCGGTCCGAAGTTGAGCGTCAGCAGCTCTTCGCTGGTTTCGCCGCCGGCCCCGCCCGAGCTGCTCGTCGAGGGGGGAGAGCGTGATCGACTGCTCGCGCCGGCGGTACTCCGACAGCGTCGGGTTCTCGGTCGGGGCCGGGCTCACTCGCGCGACTCCAGCCATTTGGTCTCGTCGCGCGTGAAGATGACCGGTTCGCCGCCGATCGGGAAGTCGCGCCGCTGAGGGTGACCCTCGTAGTCCTCGGGCATCAGGATGCGCCGCAGGTCCGGGTGGCCGTCGAACACGACGCCGAACATGTCGTAGATCTCGCGCTCCTGATGGTTGGCCGTCGGCCAGTCCGCCGTCACCGACTCGACCTGCGGAGCGTTCGACCGGCACGCGCAGCTTGACCGCGATCCGGTCGACGCGGCTCATGTCCAGCAGCTCGTACATCAACGCCCAGGCGCGGCTCCTCGGGGTAGTGGTCGACGCCGTGCACGCTCGCCAGGAACGCGTATCCCTGCGCGCGCAGCGTCTGCGAGCACCGCGCGGATCTGTGCCGGATCGACCACGACCGTCGCCCGATTGCGGAAGTACACGGTCTCGATCGTCGCGTCGCCCAACCCTTGGGCGAGCAGCTCCAAGCCCGTGGCGTCAGGCATCTGACGGGTGCTCCTCGGTGCCGACCGCGTCGTAGCGCTCGCGCCAGCCCATGTCCGGGTCGTCCTGGACCAGCTTGCGCAGCTTGAGGATGCCGTGCATCAGCGCCTCCGGGCGGGGCGGGCAGCCGGGCACGTGCACGTCGACCGGCATGAACTTGTCGGCCGGCACGAGCGCATAGTTGTTGAACACGCCCATCGAGCTGCAGCACGCGCCCATCGAGATCGCCCACTTGGGCTCGAGCATCTGGTCGTACAGCCGGCGGATGATCGGCGCCATCTTGATCGACACGCGGCCCGCGAGGATGATCAGGTCGGCCTGGCGCGGGGAGGCGCGGAACGCCTCGTACCCGAATCGCGCGATGTCCATGCGCGGGCCGGCGGCGTGGAACTGCTCCATCGCGCAGCACGCCAGCCCGAAGCCGAGCGGAAAGAACGAGTTCGACCGCGCCCACGCGACCGTCTTGTCGAGCGTCGTCGTCAGCACGCGTTCCTGCACGTACCGTTCGAGCTCGGCGCCCTCCAGGTGGGCCGGCTGGTTGGCCCCTCGAGCGTCGTCCGCCGCGCAGCAGCTGGTCGCGCGTTCAGGTTCTGCACGCGCAGCGGCGCGGAACCGATCGGGTCGCGTTTTACCTCCACTCGAGTGCTCCCCGTCGCCACACGTATACGAACGCGACGAACAGCAGCACGATGAACGTGATCGTCTCCGCCAGCGCATAACCCCCGTACGCGCGCAGCTCGATCGCGATCGGGTACAGGAAGACGACCTCGATGTCGAACAGGATGAACAGCATCGCGACCAGGTAGAAGCTGATCCCGAAGCGCATCCCCTGCTTGACCTCGGAGGGCAGCCCGCACTCGTACGGGTCCTGCTTCTGCGGCGACCGCCCGCCGCGGCCCGATCGCCGAGTTCAGCAGCGCGAACGCGACGCCCACGCCCCCGCCGAGCAGGAGGAAGACGATCGCGGGAAGGTAGCTGCGCAGCACTGCGCGCTGTTATATCACCGCTTGTGTCAGTGTGTCACATAGTGACGATCGGCTCGAAATCAGTGACCCGGGCATGACCCAGGCGGTCGTCGCCGTGCGCCCTCGCGGTCGCGCTCCTCAATGCCGTTGCCGGCGCTGCTGGGGGGCTGGCGCTGGTATCGCGGCGCAGGCCAGCCGCGCGTTCTGGATCCTGCTGCGCGTCGGCCAGGGCTCGGCGCTCGTGCTGGCGATCCTGCCGGCTCGCTGGCCGTCGCCGGCCACTACTCGACCGACCGACTGTTCTACCTGTACGCGCTGCTGCCGCTCGCGGTCGCGTTCGTCGCCGAGCAGCTGCGGGTCGCCTCGGCGCAGACGATCCTCGACCAGCGCGACCTTCCCGACGCCCAGGCGGTCGGTGAGCTGCCCGAGTCCGAGCAGCACGCGGTCGTCGCCGCGATCGTCGCCCGCGAGATGGGCATCATGGCGCTGTCCGCCCTCGTCGTCGTGTTCCTCGCGCTGCGCGCGGCGGGCACCGCGCACGGGTTCTGAGGCGCGGCGCGGGATCCGGATGTCCTCCCGGCCGCAAATCCGCTTCGCGGGGCGGTCGTGACGACATTCCGGACCCGCTTGGCTGAGGCGATTGATTTTGATTCGGCTAGGGAGCGGGCTGGCGCGGCACACGAGTTCCGGGCCGGGGCTATATATTCCCGACCGCATGAAGCTGCTCGCCGCCATCGCCATGCTGCTCGCCGCGAGCGTCGCGCTCGGCGCCTGCGGCTCCCAGGGCATCCAGGTGCCCAAGACGAGCCCGTACTACCGCGGCGCGGTCCTGTTCCTCGACCACTGCTCGGGCTGCCACACGCTGTCGGTCGTCGGCGCCGAGGGCTCGGCGACGACATCAAGGACCGCGTCAAGACGAACGGCCCCAACTTCAACTATCCGCAAGGAGAACGTCGAACAGGTCCTGTACGCGATCCGCAACGGCGGCTTCTCCGGTGCGATCATGCCCGAGAACATCGTCGTCGGCGACGACGCCCAGGACAGTCGCCGAATTCCTCGCCGCACTACTCGGGCTCGCAGGCGCAAAAAGTGCCGACCACGAACATCACGCTGTCCACTAAGTAGGTCGTCCGGACGGCGGTCGCAGCGTGCTGGACCTCAAGCTGATCAGGCAGGAACCCGACGGGTGCGCGCGCGCTGGCGCGGCGTGGCCCGAGGCCGTGGCAGGGTCTGGACGCGGTGATCGCGCTCGATGCGCGCCGGCGGCGAGCTGCTGCCCGAGCTGGAGGGGTCTGCGCGCCGAGCAGAACGAGGCCAACGCGCGCATCCGGGCGGCGAGCGACGCCGAGGAGCGTGAGCGCGAGATCGCGGCGATGCGCGAGGTCGCCGCGCGCGCCAAGGAGCTGGAGCGCGAGCTCGGCACGGTCGAAGAGCGAGCTGCAGGCCGCGCTCGCGCCGCTGCCCGAACCTGCCCGATCCCAGCGCTGCGCCCGGACCCGAGGACGAGCTGGTGCGGACCGTCGGCGAGCCGCGCGAGTTCGCCTTCCAGCCGCGCGACCACCTGGAGCTCGCCGGGCTCACGCGATCGACATGGAGCGCGCCGCGCGGCTGTCGGGCGCGCGGTTCGCCTATCTGAAAGGCGATCTCGTGCTGCTCGAGCTGGCGCTCGTGCGCTGGACGCTCGAGAAGCTGCGCGGGCATGGCTTCGAGCCCGTGATCCCGCCGGTGCTCGTGCGCGAGCAGGCGCTGTACGGGACGGGGTTTCTGCCCGACACCGAGCAGCAGATCTACGCGCTGCCCGAGGACGAGCTGTACCTGGTGGGCACCTCCGAGGTCGCGCTCGCCTCGCTGCACGCCGAGGAGATCCTCGACGCGCGAGGCGGCTGCCGCTGCGCTACGCCGGCTTCTCGCCCTGCTTCCGGCGCGAGGCCGGCGCGGCCGGGCAAGACACGCGCGGGCATCTTCCGCGTGCACCAGTTCGACAAGGTCGAGATGTTCAGCTTCGTCTCGCCCGCCGACTCGCCCGCCGAGCACGAGCGCATCCTCGCGATCGAGGAGGAGATCCTCGGCGAGCTGGAGCTTGCCCTACCGCGTCGTCAACATCGCCGTCACCGACCTCGGGCAGCTCGGCCGCGAAGAAGTACGACTGCGAGGCGTGGCTGCCGAGCCAGCGCGCTACCGCGAGCTGACCTCCTGCTCGAACACGACCGACTACCAGGCGCGGCGCCTGAACATCCGCGTGCGCGCCGAGCGCGGTGACGCAGACGCTGCACACGCTCAACGGCACCGCCGTCGCGGTCGGCCGCACGCTCGTCGCGCTGCTCGAGAACGGCCAGCAGGCCGACGCGAGCGTCGAGCTGCCCGAGGTGCTCGTGCCCTACGGCGCGCCTGCGCGGCTCGAGCCTGCGCCAGCCGCCGAATAGGCCCCGCCCGGGGCGAGCGGCTGTGCGGTCGCTCGCGGTCGGTCGCTCTCGGTTCTCTGCAGCCGCTTGTGCGCGCCTCCGCACGCCGCTCTGCTGTATTCGAATTAGTGGACATTAAGCAGATAGCTTCTATTGGTACTCTCAAGCTGAGCAGGGGCGATAGACGGTGGCGGGGCAGCCGGAGGGGTTCGGATCGTTCTCGCGTGGGCGCACGAAGGAGCTGCGTGGAGGACATCCAGCGAACAGAAATCCTGAAGCGCTGGCCGGGATCGTCGCCGGAGCGGGGCATCGGCGGTCTGACGTTGGCGGACACGATGGCGCGGGCGGGTGTCACGCGCCGCGTCTTCTACCGGCTGTTCGACGACCTCGATGCAGCTGTGCTGGCGGCATTCGAGCTCGGTGTGGAACGCGCCGCCGCGCGGGTCGCGCCCGCTACGCAGCGCAGTTGCGCTGGCGCGATGCGATCAGGCCGGCGTTGGCTGAACTGCTGCGCTTCCTCGACGAGGAGCCGGCACTGGGGCGGCTGTGCGTCGTGCACTCGCTCGGTGCGGTCCGGCGCTCTTGCGCCGCCGCGCCGAGGTGCAGGCAGCTGCTGTGGAAGGTCGTCGACCGCGGGCGCAGCGAAGGCATCGCGAGCAGAACCGAACCGCCGGCGGTCGTGGCGGAGGGCGTGGTCGGCGCGGTGCTGACCGTGATCCAGACACGCCTGCTCGCCCAGGACTCCGAGCCGCCCGACGAGCGCCCCGCGATCGAGCTGTTCGGCTCGCTGATGAGCCTGATCGTGCTTCCCTACCTGGGCGATGGCGCCGCCCGGCGCGAGCTGACCCGCCCCGCGCCGGCGCCCGCATCGACTCGGCGCGGCGAGTACCCGGCCGCGCCGGGGCCGGCGTCGAGGACCACGGCGTGCGGCTCACCTACCGCACCGGCCGGGTGCTTGCGCGATCGCCCGCTATCCGGGTGCGAGCAACCGCGAGGTCGCCGAGCGCGCGGGCATCGTCGACCAGGGTCAGATCTCCAAGCTGCTGGCGCGCTTGGAGAGTGCCGGCGTGATCGCCAACCTGAGCGAGGGAACCTCGCGCGGCGCTCCCAACGCGTGGCGCCTGACCGAGCTCGGCGAACGCGTCGAGCTCGGGGTCGAGGGTCGCGTGGGTCGCACGCCGACGGACACCGCTTAGGACTGGGCTCGTCGAATGAGGTAGGCCACGGCCGGCGAATGACGGCGGACAGGCATTGAAGGACCGGCACTTAGGGCACCCTAAGCTCAGCTGTGATACCTTCCGGCCTAGATATCCAAGCGTCCAGGTCGGGATTTCGCAGGGAACCCTAAAAGTGTCCACTTCACAGCAGCCAACGCCGGACCCAGCGGGCGAGCCCGGGCAAGCGCCCGACCTCGCCGGAACGCCCACGCAAACCACCCAAAGCACCGCGACGCACTGCGAGACCACGGGGCACGCGACTCGGCCAGCAGACGAGCCTGTACGTGTGGACGGCCGTCGTGCTCGCCGTCTGCGTCGCCGCGGTGATCCTCGGCTGGCACGCCCGCGGTGGCACTCCCAACCCGGCCGAAGCCGGCCCCCGCATGAGCCCCACGAGCGCGGTGATCGACAGCGGCGTGCTCGTGTTCCGCGAGGGCCTGGAGACGATCCTCGTGCTGGCCGCGATCACCGCGAGCTTCCTCGGCGCCAACCGCGCCTACCGCAAGCCGGTCGCCGTCGGCGGTGGACTCGCGCTGCTGGCGGCGGTCGCGACCTGGTTCTTGGCGATCTGGTTCATCGGCATGTTCGGCGGCGACGGATTGGCGGTTCAGGCGGCCACCGGTATCCCCGCGATCATCGTGCTGCTGCTCGTCATGAACTGGTTTTTCCACAAGCTCTACTGGACCGGCTGGATCTCCCACCACCACAAGCGCCGGCGCGAGCTGCTCGGCTCTCGACCGAGGAGACGGTACGCGCGCCACGCTGCTCGGCTTCGGCCTGCTCGGCTTCACCTCCGTCTACCGGGAGGGCTTTGAGATCGTCATCTTCCTGCAGGGCCTGCGCGAGCGCTTCGGCTCGAGCGTCGTGCTCGAGGGCGTTGTCCTCGGCCTGCTGTTCACCGCCGCCGTCGGCGTGCTCACGTTCAGCCTGCACCAGCGCCTGCCCTACAAGAAACTGCTGATCATCACCGGCGCGATGCTCGTGGTCGTGCTGTGGGTGATGGTCGGCGAGGAGGTCAACGAGATGCAGCTCGCCGGCTGGATCGGCACGACTCCGATCCCCGGCCTGAACATCCCCGGCTGGGCCGGCACGTGGTTCTCGGTGTTCCCCAACGTCGAGACGATCGTCGCCCAGGTGTTCGCTCTGGTCGTCGTGCTCGGCTCCTATGTCGCCGCCCAGTACGTGCGCGTGTGGCGCCCCCGCCGCCGGGGTGAAGAGGTCGCGCGCCGTGCCGAGGCGCCGCCCGCCGTCGAACGCGCGGGTGCGGTTGCCACCGCGACGCCGCACTGAGCGCCGAATCGCGTCTGCCGAGACGAGTCGCGGCCGGGTCAGCCGACCTGAAACGTCAGTGTGCGGGCTGTCCCGCCCGCGGGGGTGAGCGTCAGCCGGTAGCGCCCGGGTGTGAGGCACTCGATGCCCGCTCAGGTGCGCGCTGTTGCGCCCTTTTGCGGCTGTGATCGTGAGCGTGTAGGGCAGCGTCTGCCAGCGCCTGCGCCCGTGCGCGA
Organism: uncultured Solirubrobacterales bacterium; assembly: GCA_963736555.1. Classification (GTDB taxonomy): domain Bacteria; phylum Actinomycetota; class Thermoleophilia; order Solirubrobacterales; family Solirubrobacteraceae; genus Palsa-744. The sequence goes on along the minus strand of CAVTPC010000007.1, from coordinate 59,111 downwards.
CGACCAGCCTTGCGAGCGTCATGTGCACGCGCGCGGTACGCTCAGCGTGAACGCGAACGCGACCTGTGAGACGTTCGGCTGGGGGTGGCGGTCCAGCGCCGCCGTGGCGGTCGCTCAGGGTGAGGACTGAGGGCCGACAGCCGGGGATCGGTCGCATCGTGTGTTGGCGGACGCTGCCGACGCGGTGGACGGTGCGGTCGCGTCGGCGCCGCCGGGTTCGGGTGTTTCCTGCGCTCGATTTGCCACCGCCTTCACCGCCGCCTTCGGGAGTGGTTTCGCCTTCCGTGCTTACCTGCACCACACACGCCTTGGCGCCCTTGGCGGGATGTTCTTCGGGCTGAACGCGCCGACCCCGTTGGGCGTGCCCACGCCTGTGGGGCCCGGTCGTACTCGCCCCTCGGCCGCGGCGTTGCAGATCAGGACTCCGTCGCCGCAGTCGAATGGACCGGGAGATTGCGGCCTCATCGAGCCCCTGCAGGCCGAGGCGTAGTCTCCGTCGCATTCGCCGTTGGCGCCCGCCACGTTGTGCAGAGGTCCGTTCCCAGGTGGGAGTAGAGCGTCTGGGCGGGGAATGCCACTCTGTGGGAGCCGCCCGCGAGCGCGAACATCGCCGCGATGATCGGGGAGGCGACGCTCGTGCCGCCGACCGGGCACCAGTCGAGCACGTGTTTCCTTTCGCTTCCTCGCACTCGTTTCGAAGTCGGACCGGAGTCATAGACCGCGACCCCGGTGTCGGGGTCCGCATCCGCGGACATGTCCGCGACGGCACGCCGGCTTTCGCAGCCCACGGCCGGCCAGTTGGGGACGGCCCGCTGCCACGCCGGCGCCGAGAACGCAGGCTGCAGCCGCTCCCGCGGCGCCTTGTCTTTGCCGTCGGTGTCGTGGTCGTCGTTCCAGACGGGCTCGCCTCCCAGGCCGCCGGATTCAGAGTCAGCTGGTGCCGCCCACCGCGACGACGTCGGGGGAGGAAGCTGGGAAGTCGGTGCCGCGTAATACGGTTCGTCGCAGCGTTCGAGCTGTTCGCCTTCTGGTCCCAGTTGAGGTAGCCGTGGTCTCCGGCCGATGCCGTGATCACGTGCCGGGGTGGTCGAAGGCGGCGGTCTCGGTTTTGTCAGTTCTGCTCGGCCACCCCACGAGTTCGAGATCTCGGTGGCGCCGACTCCACCTCCGCCGCGGCTGGCGGCCGTTTCTCGGCGACCACGAGGTTGCCATAGGACGGGTTTTCGGCCTCGACAAGCACGATGTGGCAGTTCTGGCAGACGCCGTGCGCGACCTCGATGTCCGTCGATATCTCAAGCGCCCAGCCCTCGGCTTCTTCGACGCGCCGGCCGATTCTTCTCTTCCCATTCCTTGATGGGTTCTGACCCTTCTTTCCTTTCGGCCGTGTCCGCCTTCTTCGGCTTCCACCGTCGCGGATAGGCCAGTTCGGTCTCGCCGTGGAACCTCCTGGTTGATCTTCTCGAAGCACCCGGTTCCCGTTCGGTGGCTCAGCTGTCAGTTTCGCCAGCTTGGTTGAATTCTTCATCGTAGGCTTCCAGATCGCTTTCGGCGTCGGGGTCGTTGTAGGCGTCCACCAGTGCGATCGTCTGCGTCGGTTCGCCGACTGGCTTCGGGCTTTTCCCCGGGGAAGTAAGCGTCGCGCAGGTCCGCGGGACGGAGGCCGCGGGAGCTTTCAGCTGTGGTTCGCACCCCGCGGCGCCGCTCGCCGTCCCGATCGGGATGCTCGCGGCCATCCCTGTCGGATGTGTGTGCTTGCGCGGCTGCGGTCTCGGGCACCAGCGCCAACGCCAGGCAGCTCGCGTGGCCGGGGCCGGCGGTAGACATACGGGGAGCACCTGGTATTCGGAGGCGGTCGGGGAGTCGCGGGCGTCGTCGCTCCCGCGGGCGTCGCGAAGCGCAGCGCGCCCGACGAGCGCGGCCGGGCGATCGAGCGCGGTTCGCGGCACGTTCCCATGTTCTACGGTACGTGGGCTGTCACGCTCATCTCCGCGCAGCTGGCAGTCATCGGTCGTGGACGGCCGTCGTTAACAGTGGTCGTCAACCAGCCGCCGCCGCTTGAGCGATGGCGACTGGCTCAGACGAACAATCTGCGCGGTCGGCCCAGTCGGTCGCGCTGGTGACAGGACATTCACGAGCCGGTTACCGGACCGTCACGAGAAGATCACGCCCGCGTTACTCCGGGGAATCGGGCATGGCTCATGATGGGTGCTCGTCAAGGAGACAGCCAAGCAGGGCGCTCCGAACGCTACGGGACGAAGTCCCGCCCCGTTCCCCATTACGCTGAGAAGCGAGATGCGCCCGTTCGGATTCATGCTGGCCGCCGAGCCGCCGCCCAAGCGGGTGGGCGTGCTCGCCGCCGTGGCCGCGGTGGCGGTGTGCACGCTGCTGCTGTATCCGCTGAAGCAGATCGCGCCGGTCGTCTCGCTCGGCGTCGTGTATCTGCTGGCGGTGCTCGTCGTGTCGGCCATCTGGGGGGCGTGGCTGGGCGTGCTCACGGCCGTGCTGAGCGCGGCGGCGTTCAACTTCTTCCACCTGCCCCCGGTCGGCCAGTTCACGATCCAAGACTCCGAGAACTGGGTCGCCCTGATCGCGTTCGTCCTCGCCGCCGGGCTGGCCAGCTCGATCGCGGAGGTGACGCGTGCGCGTACGCGCGAGGCCGAGGAGCGCCGGCGCGAGGCCGATCTCGCCGCGGAGATGGCGCGGCTGTTGCTGCGCGGCAACAACCTCGCGCAGGCGTTGCCGACCGCCGCGGCCAGGCTCGCGCAGGTGCTGGGGCTGCACTCGGCCGCGATCGAGATGGAGGCGGTCGAAGGCGACGAGCGCCGGGTCGCGTTCCCGCTGCGCGAAGGCACCCGTCGGCTGGGGACGCTGCTGGTCGGCGCGGACACGCCCGAGGCGAGCCTGCGCCGGCTGCAGGAGCGCGTGGTGCCCGGCCCTGGAGGCGCTGCTCAGCGCGGCGCTGGAGCGCGAGGCGCTGCTAGGCGAGGTGGTCGAGACGGCGTCGCTGCGCCGGGCGGACGTCGTCAAGACCGCGGTGCTGCGCGCGGTCTCCCACGATCTGCGCTCGCCCTTGACCGCGATCTCCGCGGCCGGCGAGGCGGTCGCGCTGCCGGGCCTGTCCCAGCACGAGCGCGAGGAGCTGGCGTCGGTGATCGAGCAGGAGACGCGCCGGCTCTCGCGGCTGGTGGAGAACCTGCTCGACCAGTCGCGCCTGGAGGCCGGGGTGGCCGAGCCGCACCGCGAGTGGACGTCGGTCGAGGAGGTGCTCGGCGCCGCGCTGGATGAGCTCGAGCGCGAAGGCGCAGAGCAGTTCACGCTGTCGATCGATCGCGAGCTGCCGCTCGTGCGCGCGGACTCCGCGCAGCTGGAGCGCGCGTTCGTGAACGTGCTCGAGAACGCGCGGCGGCACTCCGGCGGGCACCCGGTATCGGTGCGCGCCCGCGCGGTCCGAACGCACGCGGGGGAGAACGACCGCGTGATCGTGCGCATCGTCGATCGCGGCCCCGGCATCCCGCCGCTGCAGCTGGAGCGGGTGTTCGAGCCGTTCTACCGGGCCGGAACGGCGCAGCGGCGGGCACCGCGGCTCGGGTCTGGGCCTGGCGATCGCGCGCGGGTTCGTGCAGGCCAACGGGGGCAAGCTGTATGTCGAGTCGCTGCCCGGCCAGGGCGCGACGTTCGTGTTCGAGCTGCCGCTGGACCCGGTCGTTCCGGCGCCGGACGGGCCGGCGTGGCGGAGGATCTCGCGCAGCCGGACGTGCGGAGCGCCGTGGCAATGGGCCTCGCACGGCGTGCGGGTGTCCCCGGGGGCGGGCGAGCGCGATGACAGCTGAGGCCGTACGCCCCGCGTCAGGTTTCAAGATGGCCGCTGACGCGCCGCGCGTGCTGGTCGTCGACGACGAGCTGCAGATCCTGCGCGCGCTGCGCGTCGTGCTGCGCGACGCGGGGTTCGAGGTGATCGCGGCGCAGACCGCCTCGGAGGCGCTGGATCGCGCGGCGGTGCGCCCGCCGCAGGCGGCGATCGTCGATCTGGTGCTGCCCGACGGCGACGGGATCGAGGTGACGCGCAGGCTGCGCGAGTGGAGCGAGATGCCGATCCTCGTGCTGTCGGCGGTTGGCGAGGAGGAGCAGAAGGTCCGCGCGCTGGAGGCGGGCGCCGACGACTACGTGACCAAGCCGTTCGGCACGCGCGAGCTGGTGGCGCGGCTGCAGGCGGCGCTGCGCCGCGCGGCAGGTGGCGCGGCGGCGGGGGAGGAGCCGCGCATCGAGGTCGGAGGGCCTGGAGCTCGACTTCGCCGCGCGCTCGGTGCGCCGCGACGGCGAGCCCGTGCACCTGACCCCGATCGAGTTCGACCTGCTGCGCGTGCTCGCGCGCAATCGCGGCCGGCTTGATGACCCACCGCTCGCTGCTGGTCGAGGTGTGGGGCCCGGGCTATGCCGACGACGTGCAGGCGCTGCGCACGCACATCGCGCGGCTGCGGGCGAAGATCGAGCCGCGAGCGCCCGGTGCCGCGCTACATCGTCACCGATCCTGGGGTCGGGTACCGGTTCGCCGGGTAGCGACTGGTCGGGCTTGGGCTGGGAGACCCGTGAGCCTTTCGCTCCCGAAGAACGTGGTCGGAGCGGTCAGAGCAGCGGGAGGCATGGTTGGAATGTTTTTTGGCGGCGCACCGCTGCCGAAGCCGTAACGAAATCGTTATGCGCGCCTGAGCGATCGTTACGCCGCCGTGATGGGCGGCGGCCAATAGTGCACGTATGGACGTTGTCGCCGTACTGCTCGGGATCGTCATGTTCCTGATCCTGCTGGCCCTGATCGAGGGAATCGATCGCGTATGACCTGCTTCGTTGCCGTTGGGCGCGCTGATCGCGCACATGAGCGGCGCCGACGTGTTCGGGCTGGTCGTCTCGATCCTGTGATCGCTTATCTGTTTTACGCCCTGATCCGCGGGGAGAAGCTGTAGATGACCCTTCGCCGGCTGGCTGACGATCGTCCTGTTCGTGGTCATCCTGACCGCGCTCGCCTGGCCGCTGGGGAGCTACATGGCGAAGGTGTACACCGGCAGGCGGGTGTTCCTCTCGCCGTCTGCTCGCCGGCCCCGAGCGCTTTTTGTATGGCCTGCTGCGGGTCGATCACGAGCGCGAGCAGGACTGGAAGTCAGTACGCCAAAAGCCTGCTCGATCTTCTCGCTCGCCGGGCTGGCTGCTGCTGTACGTCATCCTGCGCACGCAGAACGCCCCCTGGGTTCCCCATGCGCTCAACCCGCTCGGCTATCACTCGGGCACGTGGAACGTGACGTTCAACACGGTCTCCTCGTTCCTCACAAACACGAACTGGCAGTACTACGGCGGCGAGACCACGATGAGCTACTTCAGCCAGATGGTCGGGCTGACGGTGCAGAACTTCCTCTCAGCCGGCGTTGGGATCGTGGTCGCGGCCGCGCTGATCCGCGGGATCGTCGGGCGCAGCGGCAAGGGGATCGGCAACTTCTGGCAGGACATCGTGCGCACGGTCCTCTACATCCTGCTGCCGATCTCGATCGTGGCCGCGCTGATCCTGGCCTCTCAGGGCGTGATCGCGAACCTCACCACCTACCTCACCTTTCACACGATCACCGGCCTGGAACAGAAGATCGCGATGGGCCCGGTCGCCTCGCAGGAGGCGATCAAGATGCTCGGCACCAACGGCGGCGGCTTCTTCAACGTCAACTCCGCGCACCCGTTCGAGAACCCGAACGGGTTCACCAACCTCTTCGAGATGCTGCTCGTGCTGATCATCCCCGCGGCGCTGTCTTCATGTACGGGCGGATGACCGGCAACCGCCGTCAGGGATATGCGATCTACGGCGTGATGATGTTCATGTTCCTCGGCGCGGTCGCCGTCGCCTACATCGCCGAGGCGCACGGCTCGCCCGCCCAGCACGCCGCCGGCCTGCACACCGGTGTGATCTCCGGCTCGGGCGGGCGGCAACATGGAAGGCAAGGAGCAGCGCTTCGGGATCGCCGGCTCGGCGCTGTTCAACGTCGTCACGACCGTCACCTCCTGCGGCGCCGTCAACAGCGCGATCGAGTCGTTCACGGGCATCGGCGGCGCTGTTCCCTTCGCCAACCTGTCCGCCAGCGAGGTGATCTTCGGCGGGGTCGGCACGGGCCTGTACTCGATCCTGCTGTACGTGCTCCTGGCCGTGTTCATCGGCGGCCTGATGGTCGGGCGCACGCCCGAGTGGCTCGGCAAGAAGCTCGAGGCGCGCGAGATCAAGCTCGCCGGTCTCGGCATCCTGATCACGCCGCTGGCGGCGCTGTTCTGCACGGCGATGGCGACCGCGACCACCGGCGGGTCGCAAATCGATCTCCGAAGTCGCGCTCTCCAAGGCGGGCGGCAACACCCCGCAGGGCTTCTCCGAGACCTTCTACGCCTACCTGTCCCAGGCCAACAACAACGGCTCCGCCTTCGCCGGCTACACCGGCTACATCCAGCCCAACGCCGGCAACCTCGGCGCCCACGGCGTCACGTTCGCCGACCTGCTCGGCGGCTTCGACATGATCTTCGCGCGCTACGCGCCGATCCTGTTCGCGCTGGCGGTCGCCGGCGCCCTGGCCGGCAAGCGCGTCACGCCCGCGGGCCTCGGCACGATGCGCACCGACAACACCACCTTCGCCGTGCTCCTGTTCGGCGTGATCGTGCTCGTCGGCGCGCTCACCTTCTTCCCCGCCCTGCTGCTCGGACCGATCGTCCAGGGCCTGACCGGACACCTCTACTGATATGCGCCGCGACATCATCACATCCGTTATCGCCATCCTCGTGTTCACGGTCCTGCTCGGGCTCGTCTACCCGCTGTTCATCACCGGCGTCAGCCAGGTCGCGTTCCCGGGCGACGCCAACGGGCAGAAGGTCTACGTGAACGGCAAGCTCGTCGGCTCGAAGATCATCGGCCAGAGCTTCAAGTCGCCCGTGATCGGCAAGAACGGCAAGCCCGAGGAAAAGGAAGAAGAACTCGTCACCGAAGCTGATCCCAAGTACTTCCAGTCGCGCCCCTCGGCCACCGAAGGCGGAGCGTATAACGCCGCCGCGAGCACGTTCTCCAACCGCGGGCCCAACAGCGTGAAGACGAAGGAAGCGGACGAAGAAAACATCAAGGAATACCTGGAACTCAACAAGCCCTATGACCCCGGCTCTGACCGTGGCAAAGATCCCGGTTGACGCGGTCAACACCTCCGCCTCGAACCTCGACCCGGAAATCTCGCAAGCGAACGCCTGGATCCAGGCGCACCGCGTAGCGGCCGTGCGCCACCTCTCGCTCGCGACGGTCAACGGTCTGATCGCCAAGTACACCGACTCGCGCGGCCTCGGGCTTCAGCGGCGAACCGGGCGTCAACGTGCTCGAGCTGAACCTCGCTCTCGATCGGCTCACAGGAGGGGCTAACAGCTGATGTCAACCGTCCCCGCCACCCACGAGCGCCAGGCGATCTCGCTGTTCCAGCGCGATATCGTCAAACGCGCGCTGATCGACTCCGTCAAGAAGCTCGACCCGCGCGTACAGATCCACAACCCGGTCATGTTCGTCGTCGAGATCGGCTCGGTGATCACGACCGTCACCTGGCTGATCCAGGTGTTCGGCGGCAAGCCGCCTTCGGGCGGCGGCAACGAGCCCGCCTGGTACACGTTCACGATCGCGATCTGGCTGTGGCTGACGGTCGTGTTCGCGAACATGGCCGAGGCGTTCGCCGAGGGTCGCGGACGCGCCCAGGCCGACACGCTGCGCAACATGCGCAAGGAGACGGTCGCGCAGATGCGCGACGGCTCGACGAAGGCGGCCTCCGAGCTCACGCGCGGCGACGTCGTGGTCGTGCCCGCGGGCGAGCTGATCCCCGGCGACGGCACCGTGATCGAGGGCATCGCCACCGTCGATGAGTCGGCGATCACCGGCGAGTCCGCCCCCGTGATCCGCGAGTCCGGCGGCGATCGCAGCGCGGTGACCGGCGGCACGCGCGTGACCTCCGATGAGATCGTCGTCGAAATCACCCAGGAGCCCGGCCAGTCGTTCCTGGACCGCATGATCGCGCTCGTCGAGGGCGCCGAGCGGCGCAAGACCCCGAACGAGATCGCGCTGAACATCCTGCTCGCCGCGCTCACCCTGATCTTCATGATCGTCATCGCCACGCTGCGCCCGTTCGGCCTGTTCTCCGGGACCGCGATCTCCGAGACGACCCTGATCGCGCTGCTCGTCGCGCTGATCCCCACGACGATCGGGGCGCTGCTGTCGCGCGATCGGGATCGCCGGCATGGACCGGCTCGTGCGCCGCAACGTGCTCGCGCTGTCCGGGCGCGCGGTCGAGGCCTCCGGCGACGTCGACGTGCTGCTGCTCGACAAGACCGGCACGATCACGATCGGCAACCGTCTCGCCTCGGAGTTCGTGCCGATGCCGGGCGTGCCCGAGTCCGAGCTGGCCGAGGTCGCGCAGCTGGCCTCGCTCGCCGACGAGACCCCCGAGGGCCGCTCGATCGTCGTGCTGGCCAAGCAGTACGGCATCCGCGAGCACGACATGAGCACGCTGAACGCCGAGTTCGTGCCGTTCACCGCGCAGACCCGCATGAGCGGCGTCGACATCGACGGCCGGCGGCTGCGCAAGGGCGCGGGCGACGCGATCGTCGCAGCTCGTCGCAGCGAAGGCGGCTCCCCGCCGCCGGAGCTGCAGGTCCAGCTCGACCGCATCGGCAACGAGGGCGGCACCCCGCTGGCGGTCGCGCGCGACAACCAGGTGCTGGGCGTCGTCTACCTGAAGGACACGATCAAGGAGGGCATGGCGGCGCGCTTCGACCAGCTGCGCGCGATGGGCATCAAAACCGTGATGGTCACCGGCGACAACCGCCTGACCGCCGCCAAGATCGCGCAGGAGTCCGGCGTCGATGACTTCCTCGCCGAAGCCACGCCCGAGCGCAAGCTCGCGCTGATCCGCGAGCAGCAGGCCGACGGGCGGCTCGTCGCGATGACCGGCGACGGCACCAACGACGCCCCCGCGCTGGCCCAGGCCGACGTCGGCGTGGCGATGAACACGGGCACCCAGGCCGCGCGCGAGGCGGGCAACATGGTCGACCTGGACTCCAACCCGACGAAGCTGATCGAGATCGTCGAGGTCGGCAAGCAGCTGCTGATCACCCGCGGCGCGCTCGACCACCTTCTCGATCGCCAACGACGTCGCCAAGTACTTCGCGATCCTGCCCGCGATCTTCGTCGCCACGTACGCCACCAGCGCCGGGCGGCAAGGGGCCGCTGCACGTGCTGAACATCATGGACCTCGGCACGCCCCAGTCGGCGATCGTCTCGGCGATCATCTTCAACGCGATCGTGATCCCGCTGCTGATCCCGCTGTCGCTGCGCGGCGTGCGCTACCGGCCGATCGGCGCCACCGCGCTGCTGCGGCGCAACCTGTGGATCTACGGTCTCGGCGGGATCGTCGCGCCGTTCATCGGCATCAAGCTGATCGACCTGATCGTGCACAACCTGCTCGGCGGCCTGACGGATCCGACTTACTACGCCGTCAGACGGCCGCTGGGTCGCGCGGCCGTGCAATGGACGTCATTCAGCCGAGAGAGTGCGCGGACCCACGTAGCTGATTCGAGTGACCGCCGGCGACAATGCCCGCGATGGCTGACGACCGCGGACATCTGAAGGTCTTCATCGGCATGGCCCCGGGTGTGGGCAAGACCTACCGCATGCTCCAGGAGGGCGCGGCCGAAGCCGACAGCGGGCGCGACGTCGCGATCGGCTATCTGGAGTCGCACGGCCGCGCGGAGACGCGTCGCGCAGGCCGAGGGCCTGGAGATCGTTCCGCGCCGGACGGTCTCCTACCGCGGAACGCCGCTGGCAGGAGATGGACCTGCCGGCGGTGCTCGCGCGCGGCCCGAGCTGTGCCTGATCGACGAGCTCGCGCACACCAACGCGCCGGGGGTCGAGCACGAGAAGCGCTACGAGGACGTGCGCGACGTGCTCGCAGGCCGGAATCGACGTGTTCTCGACGGTCAACGTCCAGCACCTGGAGAGCCTCAACGACCAGATCACCCAGCTGACGGGCTCGCGCACGCGCGAGACGATCCCCGACGAGGTGCTCGTCGATGGCCGACGAGGTGGTGCTGATCGACCTCACGCCCGAGGCGCTGATCGCGCGGCTGCGGGCGGGCAAGGTCTACCCGGCCGAGCGCGTGCCGGCGGCGCTGAACAACTTCTTCAAGATCGAGAACCTCGCCGCCCTGCGCGAGACCGCGCTGCGCCAGGTGGCCGAGGACGTCGAGGTCAAGCGCCTGGTGCCGGCGAGCCCGACCCGGTCGTCGCCGATGCGCCGCGACGAGGAGGGGTTGCCGGCCGCGCGTCCGAGGCAGGACCGCAGGCGATCGCCGAGCGGCTGCTGGCGCTGGCGACGCTCGCAGCCGCACTCCGAGCGCGTGGTCCGGCGCGCCTGGCGCTCGGCCCAGCGGTTGGACGCCGAGCTCGACGTGCTCGTCGTGCGCCCGCCCGGACGGGAGCCGAGCGCCGAGGACCGCGAGCGCCTGGAGGCGCTGCGGCGGCTGGTCGTCGATGCTGGGCGCGCGCCTGCGCGTGGAGGAGGGCGAGGACGTCGCCGCCGTCGCGATCTCCGTCGCGCGCTCGCTCGGGAGCACGTACGTGCTGATGGGCGCCCCTCGCCCCGCCGCGGTCTACGCCGCTTGAACGAGCCGCTGCTGACACGCCTGCTGCGGGGCCTGCCGGGGGTCGACGTCCGCATCGTCGCCGACCCGACCCTGCGCGGGCAGACGGGCGAGGGCGAGCAGGCGCAGGCGCTCGCCGCCGAGACACCGTGCCGGAGTCTGCAACGCGGGCGTCACGGGAATAAAGGTGCAGTAAACGGTGCAGGACCAGGCCTGGGCGCGGCGTAAGGGTTCGGTACACCGCAGGTTCCAAGGCCTAAGCGCCATCACCGAAGGCTCGACCTAAAGGTTTCAGCATCGCGCGCAACCCTGCGCCTCGACCGCTGTTCCAGGAGCGACATGACACGACGACCACGCCCGCACTCCAAGACCTCCCCGGCTGCTCGCCACGCTCGCGATCCCGCTCGTGCTGCTGATCGGCCTGCTGCTCGTGCCGACCGCCGGCTTCGCCGGCGGTGCCCCGCGCGGCTCGGCCAGGGCCCAAGCCGCGCGCGCACGCGGCCTCCTCCACGCGGCGCCCTACCTGACCGGCATCGGCGACGAGCAGGGCGAGATGTTCGGCAACCCACTGTGGCAGCAGCTGCACACGAAGATCGCCCGCTACATCGCGCCGTACGACGCGGTTGCGCACCCGTACTCGCTCGACAAGGCGACGTCTGGATCCGCGAAGCCGAAGCCCACCACCAGCAGGTCCTGGTTGCGTTCTACCACTCCGAGTACACGCCCGCTGCGGATGCCCAGCGTCGCCCAGTACCAGCACGACGTGCAGAAATTCGTCAAGCTGCTTTCCCCACGTCCGCCAGTACCAGTCCTGGGACGAGGCCAACCGCGGCTACATCCGGCGTGCTCGCGAGCCCTTCGGCGATGGCGGCGGCGCAGTACTACCAGGCGCTGATCCGCGTCTGCCGCGGCTGCACGGTGATCGGCCTGGACGTGCTCGACGCCCAGGACATCGGCCCGACGCTCGAGTACATCTACGAATTCAAGCACGAGATCGGGAGGCTGCGGACGATCATGCCCAAGATCTGGGGCCTGCACAACTACTCCGACATCAACCGCCTGGAATCCTGGCGCACCGCGCGACCTGGTCCGCGCCCTCGGCGGCCAGGTGTGGCTGACCGAGACCGGCGGGATCGTGCAGTTCGGCGGCGCCTTTCCCAACCGGCGTGGCTCAGGTCTGACGCGCTCGGCGAAGGTGCTCAAGTACATGTTCGCCGTCGCCGGCTCGACTCCGCAGATCAAGCGCCTCTACATCTACGACTGGACCGGCGGCAACGCCCGCACGCGCTTCGACGCCGGCCTGATGAACGCCCACGACCAGCCCCGCCCCGGGCTACGTGGTCGTGTGCAAGCAGCTGCACGCGGCCCACTGCAACGTCAAATCAGAACGCCGTCAGCCGCACTGACTCGCTCTCGTGGGCTCTGACCGCAGCAGTGCGCATCGCGCACCGCCCGCGCAGCAGGCCGCACCCATCACAGCGGCGATTGGGGCCAGCACCTTCAGCGGGTAGGTGCTGAACGTCGGGTGCGCGGCCAGTGCTCAGCGCGGTGTGATCGCCGGCTTTGACGATCGACTCGAGGCCCGCGTGGTCGATCCCGAGCACCGTCGGCACTAGCACCGCGAACAGGCACCACCCGATCAGCACGAGCACGCCGACGCCGAACGAGCGGTTGGACAGGCGCAGGCGCGGTGTCGCCCACGCGGCCAGCACGACGCCGGCGCCCGCCGCCAGCAGGAACGGCCAGATGCCACCCCAGCCGCGGCCGAGCCCGTAGGCGGAGGCGATCGTCGGCTGGAACAGCGCCTGGCGTAGATACCGTGCCCACACGACCGTCTCGGTCTCGTATCCGACGAGCGGATGGGTGATGCTCGCCATCGACCGTCATCGTGATCGAGGCGCCCGCCAGCGCAACCGTTGGGCCCGGCCAGCGCTTCAGCGCCAGCGCGATCGGGAACGCCAGGAACGGCAGCGTCGTGATCAGGAACCTCGGGCCCATGAACCCACCCCCGAACGGCAGATAGTAGCCGGAGTTGTAGCCGAGGTAACAGATGCAGATCCCCGTGATCGTCAGTGCCTCCGCGCGGTTGCCGCGTTTGTACAGCAGCACCGTGCCCAGCCCGCCGAGGATCAGCACGGGAGAGATCGTCAGCAGCCCGCGCGAGTCCAGCAGCAGCGTCGCCAGGACCCGCAGGCTGGGCAGGTCGATCCCAAAGAAGCCCTGTTTCTGGCGGGGTATGTTCGAGTAGGCGAGGTGCGTCCAGGACCCGAACGCGTAGTGGTTGTACAGCAGCAGCGGCACGATCCCGATCAGCCCGCCCAGCACGTACGCGCCGCCGCGGCGCACGATCAGCGCCGGGGTGCGGGCGTCGCGCCGCGACAGCAGGTACCCGCCCAGTACGAGCGCGGCGAAAAATGTGGGGTACTCCGAGCTGAACGCGTACCCCATCGCCAGTCCCGCCACCCCCAGCAGCATCGGGCTCGGCGGCCCCTCGCGCTCGCGCAGCATGATCCAGAACGCGGCGAACGCCAGGAACGTCGTGAACACGTGGCTGAACAGCAGCGTCGACAGCGGCAGCACCATCGTTCCCAGCCCGAGCGCGACCGCTGCCGCGGCGCCGTACCCGGGCTCGAAGCGCTCGGCCACGCGCCATACGAGCACGAGCAGCAGCAGGCCCGGCAGCACGTTCGCCCACAGGCCGATCAGGTAGATCATCTCGTCGCCTGGATGATTGGGCGGCGCCACGTGCGCGTCCGTCCACGATTCGGCACCGACGACGTTGAGCGCGTCGTAGAACGGGAGCGCAAACAGCGCCAGCCCGGGCGCGCGCGCGGAGTAGTAGTGGCCGTGGTATTCGGCCTTGTCGCCCGTGTTCGACTGGTATTTGTCGATCGTCGTCCCGTCGTCGTTCAGCGTTCTGATCAGGTCGTAGTGCGAGGTCTGGTTCCAGGAGAAGCTCTGGATTACCGTCGCGTAGGACAGCCCGACGAGCAATATCGCGGCCAGCGCTATTCGTTTGCGGGTGATTGTCGCTCGGCTCATCCGCCGTGTTCCTCAGTCCGTTCCATGCAATGCGGCTGGTCCTGGCCCGATCGTGTAGATCACGAGTGAGCCAACCCGCCGGCGCGTGATCCCCAGGCCCGCGATCGGCTTGTTCGCGGCGGCGGCCGGGTCGGGGGGCTCGGCGACGACGGGCCCGTGTTCGGGCGGCAATCCCTTCGGCAGCACCGTGTGCAGCACGACCGTGTGGATGTGGTAGAAGCGCAGCTTCTCGACGCTCGCCCTGTCCGGGAACCCGTTCATGCCCCCGCGCAGATCGTCCACGTCTGGCATGTCGAACGTGCTGTTGCCGATCGGGATCTCGTAAAACCCGTCGGTCGAGTAGTACTGCCAGATGCGGTCCAGCGCCCCATCGGTCGGCAGGTCCAGCAGTGGCCCGCGCAGACCGATCTCCGCCTGCGCCGGCTGGGGCACGAGCGGGTGGCCGAGGTGACCCGCGCCTTCGCCGAGGATCCCGATCGCGAGCACAACCCCGACCAGTGCTCCCACAGCGCTCGGCGCGCGCTTTTGGGTGGGCGGGGATCCAATCCCCGCCATGCGTCCTGCCAGCCACTGCACGCCTGCGCCCGCAAGCAGCGCGTAGAACAGCGTCGCCAGCGTGAACACCCTCCCCGGCACGCGCACGCCGTCCCAGCCCGGGGCGTAGTCGTACAGCAGCCGGTACGGATAGCCCGCACCGGTGATGCCGAACCCGAGCGCGAGCACCGAGCAGACGACGATCCCGGCGAGCAGCGCCAACCGCAATCGGCGCGTATACGCCCCGGCGGCCAGGCCGATCAGCGCGAGCACGAGGATCAGCCCGCCGGGGAAGAACACGCTCTCGTTCTTGGAGTTCACTTTCGCGCGCATCCCTGAGGTTATGTCTCCCCAAACGCGGTTCTCCGAGGAGGCCGACAGAAACGCGGCCGGGCCGGCGGAGTACGTCTCGACTTCCCGGAGCGTGCGCTTGGCGGTCGGGTACTCTTCGGCGACCTTCAGGTACGGCCTGGCCTGATACACGGTCACGGCGCCGAGCACTGCGACCCCGATCAGGGTCACCGCCAGTAGACGACGCGGGATCAGCGGTCCGCGCGATGCGCTCGGCCCTCGCGAGTCACGGGTGCGGCCACGCGAAACGAGCGGCTGTGAGACCGAGGCACGGTTCGGACCGGAGTCGGCGCCTGCGCCCTCGACATAGTCGGGGTGCTCTGCATCTCGCCAAGCGGGCCCCGGGTTCAGCCGCCCGCGCCACCAGTACCACAGCACCAGCAGCGCGAGCACGACGAGCAGGTATGAGTACTGCAACCCGAGCGTGAACCCGAGGCTGATCTGCCAGGCCGACACGAGCCAGCCGGCGAGCACGAGTCCGCGGGACCCACGCCGGTAGCCGCGCAGGAGCAGGAACAGCGCCAGCACGAACCCCCCGGAGGAGATCACGTGCAGGTGCCCGGCCTCCGTGACCCGGTAGGGCGCGTAGGCGAACGCCACGCCCGCGGCGGCCGCGGCGTACCAGCGCAGTCCGAGCTCGCGTGCCAGCAGGTAGGCGCCGACGAAGCACAGCGACCAAGCCCACAGGAACAGCAGGTTGTAGCGGACGAGCGCGGCGACCGTGCCCGAGCCGAAGAACGCCGCCGGGCCGTAGCCGAGCAGCGAGTCCGAGAACGCGAGGCTGAGCGGGTGCGGATAGAAGGCGTTGGAGTCGAACAGGTGCGCTGGGTCGTGCAGCATCGCGTGCCCGACCCACGCGATCTCCCAGGCGGTGCGCACCGGATCACCGAGGTCCGGGGCGATGTGCGTGGACATGTGCAGGACCAGTGGCCAGCTCGTCAGCACCGCCAGCGCCACGGCGGTGAGGATCACCCACAGCAGCTCCGCTCCTCCGATTGTCGGTGATGGCGCCCAGCGAGTCTCGCGCCGCTCGACAGGAGGGGTCGAGGGCCTGTCAGTGAGCGTGCTCGCCATTCGCCGGGGAGCATACGGGAGGCGTCTGTCGCCAGGCGCAGCCGGGGATATGTCTGTTGTGGCGCACGCCGAACATGCGATTGGGCCGTGCCGGCAGGCCGATCTACGTCACACTGCAGCGATGCAGGTTTTGGTCGTGGGGTCGGGAGGAGTCGGGGCGGCGTTTGCGGCGATCGCCCAGCGTCGAGATGCGTTCGAGCGGGTGACGATGGCCGATGTCTCGGCCCAGCGCGCCCGCGAGGTGGTCGCGCGGCTGGGCGAACCAGATCGGTTTGTGGCCGAGCGCGTGGACGCCTCCGATCGCTCGGAGCTCGTCGCACTGATCGGGCGGGTCGCGCCCGACACGGTCTTGAACGCTTGCGACCCGCGCTTCAACGAGCCGATCTTCGGCGCTTGCCACGACGCGCGCGTGACGTATCTCGACATGGCGATGACCCTGTCACGGCCCCATCCCCAGCGTCCGTACGAGCTGCCGGGGACGATGCTCGGCGACTATCAGCTCGCGCGCTCAGAGCTATGGGAGCAGGCGGGGCTGCTCGCGCTCGTCGGGATCGGCGTCGAGCCCGGGCTGTCGGACATCTTCGCCCGCTACGCGGCCGATGAGCTCTTTTCGAGCATTGCTGAAGCCGGCGTGCGCGACGGTGCGGACCTCGTCGTCGAGGGCTATGACTTCGCGCCGACGTTCTCGATCTGGACGACGATCGAGGAGTGCTTGAACCCGCCGCTGATCTGGGAGCGCGAGCGCGGTTTCTATACGACCCCGCCGTTCTCCGAGCCCGAGCTCTTCACGTTCCCCGAGGGGATCGGCGAGGTGCAGTGCGTAAACGTCGAGCACGAGGAGGTCGTGCTGATTCCGCGCTGGGTCGATTGTCAGCGCGTGACGTTCAAGTATGGACTGGGGCAGGAGTTCATCGACGTGCTCTCGACGCTCCACAAACTAGGTTTGGACTCGACCGAGCCGGTGATCGTGCGCGACCAGCGGGTGGCCCCGCGCGACGTTGTAGCAGCGGCCCTGCCCGACCCCGCGACGTTGGGCGAGCGCATGACCGGGCGCACCTGCGCTGGCACCTGGGTTACGGGCACCGGTGTGGACGGTCAGCCGCGCTCGACCTACCTCTATCACGTGGTCGACAACGAGACGACGATGCGCGAGTACGGCTCTCAGGCCGTCGTCTGGCAGACGGCGGTCAATCCGGTCGTCGCGCTGGAGCTGCTGAACGACGGGACCTGGCAGGGCACGGGCGTGCTCGGCCCGGAGGCGTTTCCGCCGGGGCCGTTCCTGGAGCGCCTGGCGGAGCTGGGCGCGCCACACGGGGTGATGGAGGTCGGGTTTTGACGGGTCCTTCTAACCCCCCGCAGTGTTTCACCCCATGATTCGGCCGGCGCCGCGCCGATCCTTGGAAAGAACTTATTGGGACATAACTAAGTTCCTGCTCATGTCTGCCGAGAACATCCTGAATCTGAAGGTCGCCCGCAGCGGCGGGGTGGTCATTGCGAGGCCCCGTCACACGGCGCTCACGACATGCCCCCCGGTCGGGTCGTGAGCGCCGTGTCCTCGTGACGGGCAGGTGTGCCCCGGGATCAGAAGTCCACGCGTGCCGGTGTTGGCCCTGTTGGCGGTGGTTTCTCGAGCAGTCCCGGCGGCGCGGTTTCGGGCTTGCGCGCGAAGTACTCGCGGAAGAACGGCCGCGACACGACCATGACGATCGCGCCGAGGATCATGCCGCCGATGCCCATCCACAGCGGCAGCGTGATCCCGAGGATCGGCTTGGACGACACGTTTTCGGCGTGGCCGTAGTAGAACGCCGCCTTGATCCCGATCCCGAACAGCATCAGCCCACCGATCATCGGACCGAGCCCCAGCAGCAGGAAGTTGCGCGCGCTTTCCAACAGGTCGTGGCGGTAGTAGAACCCGCAGGCCACGCCGGTGAACCCGTAGTAGAAGCAGATCGGAAACCCGATCGCCGTCAGCGAATCTTCCAGCACGCTTTCGGAGAGCAGCAACAGGACGACCGTGATGACGATCGACAGCGCGCCGAAGCCGAGCGTCGAGACGGTCGGGGTCAGGTAGCGCTTGTGCACGCGTGACAGCAGGCTCGTGACCGCTTTCCAGTGTGCCATCGACAGAGTGGTGCGGGCGGTCGGCAGGATCGTCGTCTGGGTCGAGGCCGACGCCGAGGTGAGCACGGCGATGATCAGCAGCTTGTCCAGGCCGCTCCCCAGCACGCCACCGCCGAGCGCGTTGAGGATGTCCGCCTGGTTTTCTTTGGTGGTCAGGAAGCCGACGCCGTGGAATGACTGAGCGGCCGCCGTGACGACGACGTACACGAGCACGAGCAGGATCGTCGAGACGACCGCGGCCTTGCCGGGGCCCTCTGCCGGGTCTTCGGACTCCTCGTTGACCGCCACCCCCGAATCCCAGCCCCAGTAGATGAACACCGCGAGCAGCAGCGCGACGACCAGATCGGAGAAGTTCATCGCGAACGGATTGATCCAATCGAGCGACGGCTTGATCGAGCCGACCGGAGGGTGGCTGCCGTAAACCTTCACAAACGCCACTACTGAGAATAGCCCGAGGATAAATACCTCGGCGCCGAGCAGCACCTGCTGGATGCGCGCCGACAGCTCGATGCCGCGGTAACAGATCCAGGTCATCAGCGCGATCCACAGGACGGCGGCGACGATGATTGCCGTTTTGGATTCGCCGAGTTCGGTGAACCCAAAGAGCTTGAACGTGTAGATCGCCGCGATCGCCGCCAGCGAGGCCATCACGATCACGTCCGACAGGAATATCGCCCAGCCGTTCAGCCAGCCCGTCGCTGGACCGAACGTGCGCGTCGTCCACGCGAACGTCGTGCCTGCGTCGGGGTCGGCGCGGTTGAAGTATTTGTAGGCCGCCGCGACCAGCAGCATCGGGATGAACGCCACGAGCATCACGGCCGGCGCGTGCACGCCGACGCCTTTGACGGCGACGATGAACCCCAGTGTCGCCGCGAGCGAGTACGCGGGCGCGGTCGAGGCGACGCCGATGACGATGTTCGACAGGTACCCGATCGCGCCTTTTTTGAGGCCCTTGTCCATCACTCCGGACTGTTCGGGCGCTCCCGGTGCGGCTGCGCTGACAGTGGCCATCCCGTGCCTTCTTCCTATCGGGTCTCGCTATCACTCCATCGACCGGTCGTCAGGTCCGCGCTGTTGGTCCGTTCGACCAGTTGTGACAGAAGTTACGTCCTCCACCGGCGCGAGCGCAATGGGCGCGATCCCCAAAACGTACGGCTATCGTTGTACATTTTGTACAATGAATCAGGAGCTTATTGAACTAGGAATGCCTTGAGCTAGACATGTTGGCGGAGTACGGTTGTCCTGAGTGTCCAGCCGACGGAGGGTATGCAATGGCAATCACACCGATGCGCGAGCAGGTCCAGTCGGGCACCGACCGGTCGGAGACCGTCCAGCAGCAGCTCGCCAAGCGCCACCTGTGGATGCACTTCACGCGCATGGGCACCTACGAGGAAGGCGCCGAGGTACCCGTGATCGTGCGCGGCGACGGGTGTTACGTGTACGACGAGCACGGCCGTCGTTACCTCGACGGCCTCTCGGCGCTGTACTGCGTGAACGTCGGCCACGGGCGCGCCGAGCTGGGGGAGGCGGCGGCGCGCCAGGCCACGGAGCTCGGGTTCTACACCAACTGGAGCTATGCCCATCCGCGCTCGATCGAGCTGGCGGCGCGCATCGCCGGGTTGGCGCCGGTCGATCTGAACCGCGTGTTCTTCACCTCCGGCGGCTCGGAGGCGGTCGAGTCTGCATGGAAGCTCGCCAAGGCCTACCACCAGGCGTGCGGCGAGCCCCGTAGGCACAAGATCGTCTCGCGCTACCTGGCCTATCACGGCACCTCGATGGGCGCGCTCACTGCCACCGGCCTGCCGGCGTTGCGCGAACCGTTTGAGCCGCTGACCCCGGGCGGGCGGCATGTGCCCAACACGAACTCCTACCGCTGGTCAGAGGACCGCGATCCGCTGTGGGCGGCGGACGCGATCGAGGAGGCGATCCTGTTCGAGGGGCCGGCGACCGTCGCCGCGGTGATCCTCGAGCCGGTCCAGAACGGCGGCGGCTGCTTCGTGCCCCAGGACGGATACTTCCAGCGCGTGCGCGAGATCTGCGACCGCCACGGCGTGCTGCTGATCTCCGACGAGGTGATCTGCTCGTGGGGGCGGATTGGGCACATGTTCGGCTGCGAATGCTTCGGCTACGCGCCGGACATGATCACCACGGCCAAGGGCATCACCTCGGCGTATGCGCCCTTGGGCGCCGTGATCACATCGGACCAGATCGCCGAGCCGTTCCTGCATGGCACGACGATCTTCAACCACGGGTTCACGTTCGGTGGGCACCCGGTCGCGTGTGCGACCGCGCTGGCCAACATCGACGTGCTGCAGCGCGAGGATCTGTGTGGACATGTGCGCGCCCACGAAGGCCGGTTCCGCGAGATGCTGGACGGGCTGCGCGACCTCGAGATCGTCGGGGATGTGCGCGGCGCCGGCTACTTCCACGCGATCGAGCTCGTCAAGGACAAGGCGACCAAGCAGACGTTCAGCCACGAGGAGGCCGAGCAGCTGCTGCGCGGGTTCCTCTCCGGCGAGCTCTACCGGCGCGGATTGATCTGCCGGACCGACGACCGCGGCGATCCGATCGTCCAGCTCTCCCCGCCACTGATCGCCGGCGAGGAGCAGTTTCAGGAAATCGAGTCCATTTTGCGGCCGGTTCTGAGCGAGGCCTCCGAATGGATGGCGCGCTGGAGCTCGGGGTCGGGGGCGTGATCTGCTCATGGGGGGATGGCGGCGGAGCGTGGTCGAGGATCTGATGGCGAGCTGGTGATAGCGAGATGGAGCTCACGGTCGAGAGCCTGATCGGTGAGCTGGGCCTCGAGCTTGCCAGCGGGCAGGGTCGCGCCGAGGTGCACGTGCGTTGGGTGCACATCACCGAGCTGATCGATCCGACGCCGTGGCTGAAGGGTGGTGAGCTGCTGCTCACCACCGGCATCCAGCTCGACGGCCCCAAGGCCCAACACGAACTGATCGAGCGCCTGGTCGAGCACGACATCGCCGGCCTGGGCTTCGGCACCGGCTTTTCCCACAAGCGACTGCCGGTTGCGCTGGTCAATGCCGCCCGCAAGCACGAGTTCCCAGTGTTCGAGGTTCCGTACGAGCTGCCGTTCATCGCGATCACCGAGCGCGTGTTCGCCCAGCTCGTCGACGAACGCTACGAGATGCTCCAGCGCAGCATGGCCGGCGACGTGCTCGCCGAAGCGCTGACGGGCAACCTCTACCCCGAAGAGCTCGCGGCCAAGCTGCGGCCGTTTGGGATCGGCGAGCAGGCCGCGGTGCTGGCATTCTCGGTGGCCGATCCGACCGTAGGGGCGCCGCTGCTGGAACGGGCGCTGCAGCGCGCCGGGGTGCACAGCCTGGTCGCGATCCGCTCCGGGCTGTTGTGCGCGGTGATAGACATCGATGGCGTCGAGCCCGACCCACTCGAGTTCGCCGGGCGCGTGCGCGCGGAGCTCGCCGCGCGCCTGAAAGACGTCCGCGCGGCCGCCAGTCGCCCCGCGGCGACGCACTCGCTGCGGTTGAGCTTCCACGAGGCCCGCTGCGCGCTGGAGGCTGCACGGCTGCGGGCCGCGGATGGGAATGGGCATGGGAATGGAGACGCGGGCGCTGGAGTGGGCGCGGCCGGGGGGAGCGCCTCCGAGGCGGTCGCCTCCTACCGGGACCTCGGCGCGTTTCAGCTGCTGCTGTCGCTGCAGGACGACGACGCGCTGATGTCCTACTGTCGCGGTGTGCTCGGTCCGGTCGAACAGGGTGAGGGGGAGTACGGCGATGAGCTGTTGCGCTCGCTGGACGTGTTCATCGAGAACAACGGCCACTGGGAGAAGGCGGCGAGCGCGCTCTACTGCCATCGCCATACGCTGCGCTACCGGATTAGGCGCGTCGAGCAGCTGACGGGGCGGGACTTCTCCAACGCCCGCGATCGCATCGAGTTCTGGCTGGCGTTGCGCGGCCGAGAGCTTGCCCGATGATCCTGGGCACGCATACCGAACCGGGAGACACTCGCTTCGCTCGCATCCCCGAACCGGCCAGCGCTGGATCTGCGTCCTTACCGATTGGAGATCACGGGATCTCCAATCGGCCAGCACGCGTGCGTAGCACGCCACGCTCCCTGCGTCCTTGTCCAGCTTGCCCTGCGAGTCCAGGATTGCTGGGATGATCGTTGGCGTTCCGAGCGAGATCAAGCTCGACGAGTACCGCGTCGCGATCACCCCGGCGGGGGTGCGCGAGTGCAGCGCGCGCGGGCACGAGGTCCTGATCCAGGCCGGCGCGGGCGAGGGTAGTGCGATGAGCGACGAGCAGTTCGCCGCTCAGGGCGCGCGGATCGTGCCCGATGCGCAGGCGGTGTTCGCCCAGGCCGAACTGGTGCTGAAGGTCAAGGAGCCCCAGCCGGTCGAGGTGGAGATGCTGCGCGAGTGGCAGACGCTGTTCACCTACCTGCACCTCGCGGCCGAGCCCGAGCTCGCGCGGGGACTGCAGCGCTCGGGCGCCACGTGCATCGCGTACGAGACCGTCGAGGACGCCGCCGGACGGCTGCCGCTGCTGGCGCCGATGAGCGAGGTCGCGGGGAAGATCGCCACGCAGGCGGGCGCGTTCATGCTGGAGAAGCCACTCGGTGGACGGGGGATCCTGCTGGGCGGGGTGCCGGGCGTGGCGGCGGCGACGGTGCTCGTGATCGGCGGCGGGGTAGTCGGTATGAACGCCGCGTTCATCGCGATCGGGATGCAGGCGGACGTGTTCGTGTTCGATCGCTCGATCGACCGGCTGCGCGAGCTGGAAATGGCGTTCGCGGGGCGCGCCTCGACCGTGTACTCCTCGACGCTCGCGATCGAGGAGATGCTGCCGCCGGCCGATCTGGTGATCGGGGCTGTGCTCGTGCATGGGGGACGCGCGCCGCACGTGGTCAGCCGCGAGCAGTTGCGGTTGATGAAGCCCGGCGCGGTGCTCGTGGACGTGTCGATCGACCAGGGGGGCTGCTTTGAGACCTCGCGTCCGACGACTCACTCGAACCCGACGTACGAGGTTGACGGGATCACCCACTACTGCGTCACGAACATGCCGGGCGCCGTGCCGATCACCTCGACGTATGCGCTTACGAACGCGACGCTGCCATACGTGCTGGCGCTCGCTGAGCGGGGGGCGGAGGCGGCGATGGCGGCGGATCCGGGCCTGCGTCTGGGGCTGAATGTGCAGAGCGGTGAGATCGTGCATCCAGCGGTGATCGAAGCGCTGGCTGCTCAGCTCACGGATGCAACCCGAGCCGGTTTGTAAATACATATGAGCTCGTACGTATGAGTACGGGGTGGGATGTGGATGGATGTCTATTTTTAAACTTGGTGACACATTGGTATCGCGTATATGCATAAGAGCACGATAGGAGGTGTATACTTTCGTATATATTTTGCACTATGGTTATACGCGGTCTAAAAAGTTAAGTACCCCCATACCCATAACTCCAGATTCTCCACACCCATACCTCCACACCTCCACACCCATACCTCCAGATCCCAAACCAACACCTAACACCCAACACCTAACACCCAACACCTAACACCTCACACCCAACACCTCACACCCCAAAGACCAACACCTTCTCTCCCCCCCCAACGTCCACCACTCACCCACCCGATAATCGACACCAACACCCCACACCCGCAGCCGGCCGGCTTCATCCAAACACTCAAATTGGAGCATCGTGATGGCCAACACAACGACCACGCTCGAGAACTTCATCGACGGCGAGCCCGTCGCGTCCGAGGGCGATACCGAACCGATCCTCAACCCGGCTACCGGTGAGGAACTGGCGCGCGCCTATCGCTCGACCGCCCAGGACGTCGATCGTGCGGTCACGGCCGCGCGCAGGGCATCCGCCGCCTGGTCGACGACCACACCCGCCCAGCGGGCGCAGGCACTCCTGGCGCTCGCGGACCTGATCGATGAGCACGCCCCGGAGATCGCCCGCATGGAGGCGCTGAACGCGGGCAAGCCGATCGTGCCCGTCACGAACGACGAGCTGCCGGTGATGGCCGACAACCTGCGCTTCTTCGCCGGCGCCGCTCGCTGCCTGGAGGGCCGGGCCGCGGGTGAGTACATGGAGGGCTACACCTCGTTCACCCGGCGCGAGCCGGTCGGCGTGATCGGGCAGGTGACCCCGTGGAACTACCCGCTGATGATGGCGATCTGGAAACTCGCCCCCGCGATTGCGGCCGGCAACACGGTCGTGCTCAAGCCGGCGGAGACGACACCGATGAGCACGCTGCGCTTCGCCGAGCTGGCGGCGGACATCCTGCCGGCGGGAGTGCTCAACGTCGTGACCGGTCCCGGCCGGCCCACGGGCGAGGCGCTGATCGGTCATCCCGACGTCGACATGCTCGGGCTGACGGGCTCGGTCGACACCGGCAAGCACTTCGCGCGCACTGCCGCGGACACGCTCAAGCGCCTGCACCTCGAGCTCGGCGGCAAGGCGCCAGTCGTCGTGTTCGACGACGTCTCGCTCGACGAGGCGCTTGCGACGATCGCCGGCACCGGCTACTACAACGCCGGTCAGGACTGCACCGCCGCGACGCGGGTGCTCGCCTCCCGGGAGGTCTACGACGACGTCGTCTCCGGCCTCGCCGGGCAGGCGCAGGGCCTCGTGATCGGCGACACGCTCGCGCCCGACACCACCCTCGGCCCCGTCAACTCCGCTCGTCAGCGCGAGCGCGTCGAGGGGTTCCTGGAGCGCAAGCCCGACCACGTCGAGATCGTCACCGGCGGCGAGGCCGCCGACCGTCCGGGCTTCTACGTGGAGCCCACCGTGGTCACGGGGTTGCGCCAGGAGGACGAGATGATCCAGCGCGAGATCTTCGGACCCGTGATCACGGTGCAGCAGTTCGCCGACGAGGAGCAGGCGATCGAGTGGGCAAACGCCACGCGCTATGGCCTGGCCTCATCGGTGTGGACGCGCGATGTCGGCCGCGCGCTGCGTGTGTCGCGAGCGCTGCGCTTTGGCTGCGTGTGGATCAACGACCACATCCCGCTCGTCTCAGAGATGCCCCACGGCGGGTTCAAGGAGTCGGGCTACGGCAAGGACCTCTCCATCTACTCGCTGGAGGACTACACAGTCGTCAAGCATGTGATGGCGAACCTGCAGTAGGTGCGGCCGGGAGGGTCGCCTGCTACGGTTGCCGTGCGTGCGGCGAAGTCGTGCGCGAGGTTCTTTGTCTTTGTTGGCGCTTCCAACTGCGCGGATGGGGTCAGTCGAATCTCCATCTGCAGCGGTGGCCATACGGTCGCCAGAAGGAGCAACACCAACATGCAACATGATTCTTTCGCCGATCTCGGCGTGTCCGAGATCGTCACGACCGAGCTTGCCAAGCGTGGCGTCGCCGAGCCGTTCGCCGTCCAGGCGATGGTCATCCCCGACGTGCTCGCCGGCCACGACGTGCTGGCGCAGTCACCCACCGGATCGGGCAAGACGCTCGCGTTCGGCATCCCGATGGTCGAACGCCTACACGGCACCAATGTGCGCCCCTCGGCGCTGGTGCTAGCGCCCACGCGCGAGCTGGCAGCGCAGATCGTCGACGATCTGCGCGACATCGCCCACGCGCGTGCGCTCTCGATCGCGGCCGTGTACGGTGGCGCGGGCATCGTCAAGCAGGCACGCCTCGCCGCCCGCGCCCACATTCTCGTGGCCACGCCCGGCCGGCTACTGGATCTGATCGATCGGCGCGACGTATCGCTCGACCGCGTGCGACTGCTCGTGCTCGACGAGGCCGATCGCATGCTCGACATGGGCTTCAAGCCGGTCGTCGACCGGATCGTCAAGATGTGCGCGCGCGAGCGCCAGACGCTGCTGTTCAGCGCCACGCTCCAGGGCGAGGTGGGCAAGATCGCCAAGGCCTACACCACCGATCCGCGCCGTCACGAGCACGCGCACTCCGCCGAGCGCCGCGGCGATGTCGAGCATCGCTTCGTCACGGTCTCCCACGAGGGCAAGGTCTCGCGGCTCGTCGCCGAGCTGAACGGACCAGAGCGCGGGCGCACGCTCGTGTTCGTGCGCACCAAGCGTGGCGCCGACCGGCTCGTCAAACGGCTGGCGTCCAACAGCGTCCGTGCCGTGGCGATGCATGGCGACAAGTCCCAGGGCCAGCGCGAACGGGCGCTCGCGAGCTTCGAGTCCGGCTCGGTGGACACGCTCGTGGCCACCGACGTCGCCGCGCGCGGAATCGACGTCGCCGGGATCACCCACGTGATCAACTACGACATGCCCGGCACCCGCGAGGACTATGTCCACCGCATCGGCCGCACCGCCCGCGCGGGCGCCAGCGGCGTCGGCGTCACGCTCGTCACCCACGATCAGGCCCGCGAGCTCTCGGGCATGGTCAGCGACCTCGGCCTGCACCGCGAGCTGGAGCTGGGCGGTCTGCCGAGTGACGCCACCGGGCAGGGCAGTGGCTCAGCGAAGCGTGCCAGGCGTAGCGGTAGTCGTGGAGGCGGAGCGCCCGGTGGCCCAGCGCGACCCGGGCGTCCGCGACGCCCGTCTAAGAGTGGTGCGCGAGCACCTGGTAGATAGAGGTAAACCCCGTTGCGAACCCGTTACGGGCCGCCCGCAGATACAGCCGCCAGACCCGCAACCGCTCGCCGCCCGCCAGTCGCTCGGCCTCCTCGCGGTTTGAGTCCAAGCGGTCGATCCACGCCGACAGCGTGTCGACATAGTCCTGGGCCAGGCCCTCGACGTGGTCGGTGACGAACCCCGCGCGTTCGAGCGCCAGCTGGATGCGCGACAGGTGCAGGGGAGCGGCGTCGGGGAACACGTAGCGCTCGGAGAACGGGCCCGCCTCGGCGTCGCCGTGGCGCAGGCGGGCGATGCCGTGGTTGAGCAGCCGCCCGTCTGGCGTCAGCAGGCGCGCGAGCACACGCGCGTACTCGTCGATCCGGTTGGAGCCCACGTGCTCGACCATGCCGATCGAGGCGATCGCGTCGAAGCGCTCGCCGCCGATGCCGGGAAGGTCGCGGTAGTCGCAGATCCGGATCTCGACCCGGTCCTGCAGGCCGGCCTCGGCGACGCGCCGGCGTGCGAGCTCGGCCTGAGCCGGGGAGAGCGTTACGCCGAGGGCCCGCACGCCATGTTCGCGAGCGGCGTGGATCACGAAGCTACCCCAGCCGCAGCCGACGTCGAGTACGCGCTCACCCTCCTGCAGCTTCAGCTTCGAGCAGACCAGCTCGCGCTTGTCGGTCTGGGCCTGCACCAGTGTGCCGGCGCCGCGCGAGAACAGAGCGCAGCTGTAGGTCATCGACTCGTCGAGAAACAGACCAAAGAACTCGTTTGACACGTCGTAGTGGTGGCGGACCGCGCGCTCGTCGCGCTCCTTGCTGTGACGGCGACCGCGGGGGCGCAGCTCGCTCGCCGGGATCTGCGGCGGTCGTGTCAGCCCGCACGCGCGCACGGCGGCCAGCGTCAGGCGCGCGCGCGTGGCCGCGTCGATCGGAGGTGCGCTGAACGTGTCGAGCAGGCCGATCACCCGGTCGAGATCGTCGGCTTCGATCTCGCCGGCCGCATAGGCCCGTCCGAGTCCCAGCTGTCCGGGCGCACGCAGCATGTGCGCGACCGCGGCCGGAGAGCGCACCGTGAACGCCGGACCGCCCCCCACCGTGGGACCCAGCTCCGAGCCGTCCCAGAAGCGCAGCGCGAACGGGCGCGCCGGCAGCGCGCGGGCGAGCTCGCGGCGTAGTGGCTCAGGACGGGCGAACATGGTGGCAGGGAGAACGGGAGGGGGTCGGGGGGAGGGCCTGCCCTCCCCCCGCGGAGATGCGCAGCGCGAACGGGCGCGCCGGCAGCGCGCGGGCGAGCTCGCGGCGTAGTGGCTCAGGACGGGCGAACATGGTTCGGGCGGGGGTCGCAGTTGTCCGGGTCGTCAGGCAACATCGTGGGTATGCAGCCTAAGGGTCTCGCTGATAACTTGCGTACAAGCACCATGGACGAAGAACATATTCCCGGCGGCGGTCCGGAACACAACCGGCCCGGGCCAGATGACATCCAACCCGCGTCCAACGAGACGCTCGATCGTGTGCTCACGGGGCTCATCACCGTGGGGCCGTTCGTCGCGCTGGTGTTCGTAGGCTGGCAGTTGTGGGACGGGCTTCTGCACCCCTCGGACCTGGTCGTGTTCGCGATCATGTATGTGCTCACCGGCCTGGGCATCACCGTCGGGTTCCACCGGCTGTTCACGCATCGCAGCTTCAAGACCTCGCGCGCGATGCGCGGCGTGCTCGCCGCGCTCGGGTCGGCCGCGATCGAGGGACCGGTGATCTCCTGGGTGGCCGACCATCGCAAGCATCACGCGTTCTCCGACCGCGAGGGAGACCCGCACAGCCCGCACGTCGACCATGGCGTCGGCTGGCGGGGCGCTCTGCGCGGACTCGCCCACGCGCATGTGGGCTGGCTGTTCATCCACACTCAGCGTGGCTCGCGCGAGCGTTACGCATCCGACCTGATCGCCGACCCCGTCGTGTCGTTCGTGGATCGCACGTTCTTCTTCTGGACGGTCGCCGGTCTGGCGATCGCGTTCGGACTCGGCTACGCGATCGGCGGCTCGCTGCGCGCCGGCCTCACGGGTCTGCTGTGGGGCGGCGCCGTGCGGATGCTCGTGCTGCACCACATGACCTACTCGATCAACTCGCTGTGCCACTTCTTCGGCCGGCGCGACTACGCGACCGAGGATCATTCGCGCAACCTGCTGTGGTTGGCACTGCCGACGTTGGGGGAGGCGTGGCACAACAACCATCACGCGTTTCCGACTTCCGCCAGCCACGGTCTGAACTGGCGCCAGCCCGACATCTCCGCGCTGGTGATCCGCACGCTGGCCGGTCTGGGACTGTGCTGGGACGTCGTCACGGTGCCTGAGGAGCGCCGTGCGAGCAAGCGCTACGTGCCCGCCTAGAGCGTGATCGGGCCGGACGAGCAGTCGCCCAGCCGCCCCTTCGGTTAACGTCGCGACTGTGAGTGCCCCGTTTTCCTCCGATTCGGATGAGGGGATCGTGCCCGATCCAGACGATGAGCCGGCTCCCGATCCGGATCAGGGGAGCGTGTCCGGCCCGGACGGGAAGCGGACCTCCGGTTTGGGTGGGGAGATGGCCTCCGGTGCGGATGGGGAGTCCGTCCTCGAGCTGGATGAGGAGATCGTGTCAGAGGCGCATTCCGAGGACACTCT
The DNA here is from genome assembly GCA_963736555.1 of uncultured Solirubrobacterales bacterium. Lineage (GTDB taxonomy): Bacteria > Actinomycetota > Thermoleophilia > Solirubrobacterales > Solirubrobacteraceae > Palsa-744. The sequence continues at coordinate 30,139 of CAVTPC010000007.1, read as the reverse complement.
GCTGCGGGATTACGACATCCTGCGCCTGCGCGCACCCAACCCCGGGCCCTACACGCTGTCGGGCACGAACACGTGGGTCGTAGGTCGCGGGCCCGCGTGGGTCGTCGATCCCGGGCCGCTGATCGAGGCCCACCAGGAGCGCCTGTACGCGGCAATCGAGAGCAGGGGAGGGCTCGGCGGCATCGCGCTCACGCACGACCACGAGGATCACGCCGAGTCCGTGCCGGAGTTGCTGGCGCGCTATCCCGCGCCGGTCGCGGGCGGTCGCGGGGAGGTCGATGTCCTGCTCGAGGAAGGCGTGCAATTCGGCCCGTTTGAGCCCGTGGCGACCTCGGGGCACTCGATCGATCATTTCGCGCTGATCGGGTATGGAGCGTGCTTCACGGGCGACTCGGTGCTCGGCGAAGGCAGCGTCTACATCGCACCCCACCCCGGCTCGATGTCCCAGTACATGCTCGCGCTCACGCGCCTGCGCATGCGCGAAGACTTCAGCGTGCTCTGTCCCGGCCACGGCCCGATCGTGTGGGCCGCCACCGACAAGCTCGAAGAGTACGTCAACCATCGCCTCGACCGTGAGCACGCGCTGATGTACGCGCTCGGCAAGGGTCTGCATACCGAACAGGCGCTGCTCGACGCGGTCTGGTCGGACGTGTCGGAGTCGATGCGCCCCCTGGCGAGCGTCACGCTCGCGGCGCACCTAGACAAGCTCTATGACGAGCAGGTCCTGCCCGACGGCGTTCAGCGTCCCACGTTCGATAGCTTCGACTGGTGAGTCCACCGGGCGACGCCGCCGATTCGAGTGTTCGCGAGGCGCCGGCCGGCGCCGCCGGCGTGGGAACGGGCGCAGCCCCCGTGCCAGCGGGCAAGGACGCGTCTGATTCGCCATTCCCGCCGATCGCCGATTACGGCTTCCTCTCGGATTGCCACACCGGCGCGCTGGTCGCCTCGGACGGCTCGATCGAGTGGATGTGCCTGCCCCACTTCGACTCCCCGTCGATCTTCGGCGCGCTGCTCGATCGCGGAGCCGGCAGCTGGAGAGTGGGTCCCTACGGCATCTATGTCCCGGCCGGCCGCCGCTACATCCCCGGCACGAACATCATCGAGACGACCTGGATGACCCCGCAGGGCTGGCTGCGGGTGGTGGAGGCGCTCACGATCGGGCCATGGCACGACAACAAGGAGGGCTCCAGCCACACGCGTCCGCCGACCGACTACGACGCCGACCACCTGCTGGTCCGGGTGATCGAGTGCATTCAGGGACAGGTGCAGGTCGAGATCGTGTGCGAGCCGATGCTCGACTACGGCGCCACAGCGGCCAAGTGGAGCCTGGTCGACACCGGCACCGAGGGCAGTTGCGCGGTCGATTGCAAGACCGATGCCGCCGAGGAGATAGATGCCTCCGGCGGTGACACCGCATTTCGTCTGTTCAGCGACATCCGCCTGGGCATTGAGGGCAACCGCACGCACGGCCGCCACACGCTGAGCGAAGGCGAGAAGCGCTTCTGCGCGCTCTCTTGGACGGAGGAGCGAGGCGGGCCGCACACGGTCGAGCAGGCGGAGGAGCACATCGAGCGCACCAGTCACTTCTGGCGCACGTGGCTGGCCGAAGGCAACTATCCCGATCACACGTGGCGGCTGCACCTCGAGCGCTCAGCGCTGACGCTGAAGGGGCTGACGTTCATGCCCACCGGCGCGCTCGTCGCGGCCGCCACCACGTCGCTGCCGGAGACGCCTGGAGGCGAGCGCAACTGGGACTACCGCTACTGCTGGATGCGCGATGCCTCCTTCACGCTGTGGGGGCTGCACGCGCTCGGCTTGAACTGGGAGGCGGACGACTTCGTGCAGTACCTGGCCGACATGCAGCGCAACGGGGACGGCTCGCTGCAGATCATGTACGGGATCAAGGGTCAGAAGGAGCTGACGGAGTCCACCCTCGATCATCTCAAGGGTTACGAGGGCGCGCGCCCGGTGCGGATCGGCAACGGCGCGTTCGACCAGCGCCAGAACGACGTGTTCGGGGCCGTGCTCGACTCGGTCTACCTGCACTCCAAGAAGCGCGACCACATCCCCGAGCGGCTGTGGCCGGTGCTGGCCGACCAGGTGCAGTGCGCGGCGAACGTGTGGAAGGAGCCCGATCAGGGCATCTGGGAGGCGCGTGGCGAGCCCCGCCACTACGTCTCCTCCAAGCTGATGTGCTGGGTGGCCCTGGACCGGGGGGCGCGCCTGGCCGAACGTCGCGGTGAGGCTGAGCAGGCGGAGCGCTGGCAGGCGCTCGCCGACGAAATCAAACAGGACATCCTCGAGCGAGGGGTCGATAAGCGCGGGGTTTTCCGCCAGCACTACGAAACCGACGCGCTTGACGCCTCCAACCTGCTTGTGCCGCTGGTCCGCTTCCTGCCCGCCAATGACGAGCGCGTGCGCGCCACCGTGATGGCGATCCGCGACGAGCTCACAGAGGGCGGCCTGGTGCTGCGCTACCGCACCGACGAGACCGACGACGGTCTGCACGGCGAGGAGGGGACCTTCTTGATCTGCTCCTTCTGGTTGGTCTCGGCGTTGTCAGAGATCGGCGAGCGTCGCGAGGCCGAGCATCTGTGCGAGCGGCTGCTCTCCTATGCCTCGTCTCTGGGGCTGTATGCCGAGGAGCTCGAGGCTTCGAGTGGACGCCATCTCGGCAACTATCCGCAGGCGTTCACGCATTTGGCGCTGATCAACGCGGTCACGCATGTGATCAAGGCCCAGCAGGGCCGGGCTTCGTAGCAGCGGAGGCTGGGCCGGGGTTGGTAGCAGCAGCGCGACGGGATGTGAGCGCGAGCACGGCCGGCAAAGCCGCCGGCCGTCTCGCATCTCCCACCCGTCGTAGCTTATAGTGGTCAATAACCGGGGTCCCCCGGCAGCAGCACGCGGGCAACCTCGCCCTCGAGGACGACCCGCGGCTGGATCGGCTGCACGTCGCGACCGCGGGCATACGCGAGCAGCTTCCGCACCGAAGCGAACGCGCCGAGCTGTTCGAGATGCTTGATCGTGGGAAACACGAGCACGATCCGTTCCTCGCGGTGGGCCTGCAGCGCCGCCGCGGGCGTGAACCAGCCGAGATCGACGCACTCCTGGCCATCCACCTGTGGCTTCTGGCCGGCGGGCAGCGCGGCGAGGAAGAAGTGGGTGTCGAAGCGTGTGTGCACCTCGGCCGGAGTGATCCAGCGTGAGAACTTCACGAGCGCGCCGACGTCCTCGAGCGCGATCGCTGCCTCCTCGCGCAGCTCGCGAATCGCCGCCGCCCGGTGGGCCTCGTCGCCGTCGCCCTCGTCTGCGTCGACCGCCCCGCCGGGGAAGACCCAGACGCCGCCCATGAACCGCGCCGCGGGCGTGCGCCTGACCAGCAGAATCTCGAGCGTCTCCACGCCGCCGCGCAGCAGGATCACGCTCGCCGCCTGGCGGGGGCGGGTGGGGGCGCCCGAGTTGTACTCCTCGCCGGGTCCTGGACGCTCAATGTCGTCGCGTGTGTTCATCGGTTGACCCTACCGGCCCGGTAATCTTCAACGCATGAGCACCACAACCAAGACGCTGCAACGCTGGATCTGCGAGTCCTGCGGTTACATCTATGACCCCGACGAGGGCGACCCGGACGGCGGCATCCCCGCGGGGACGGCGTTCGAGGACATTCCCGATACGTGGTTCTGCCCGGTGTGCGGCGCGCGCAAGCGCGACTTCGTCGCCTACGAGGATTAGGCCGAGCTGACGGATTGGCAGACGCTGCTGGCGCTCGACCGCGAGCGTGTGTGGCATCCGTACGGCGGTCTGCCCGCCGCGCCGCCCGAGTCGCTGCCGGTCATCTCTGCGCAGGGTGTGCGCCTGCGGCTGGCCGACGGACGCGAGCTGATCGACGGGATGGCGTCGTGGTGGTGTGCGATCCACGGCTACCGCCATCCTGCGCTCGACGCGGCGGTGCGCGAGCAGCTGAAGCGGATGGCGCACGTGATGTTCGGTGGGCTGACACACGAGCCGGCAATCCTGCTCGCCGAGCGTCTGGTAGCGCTCACGCCCGAGGGGTTGGAGCGAGTGTTCTTCGCCGACTCCGGCTCGGTGTCGGTCGAGGTCGCGATCAAGCTGGCTTTGCAATACCAGCGCGCACTGGGTAATGGTGAGCGCACCCGGCTGCTGACCGTGCGGGGTGGCTATCACGGCGACACGTTCGGTGCGATGGCCGTGTGCGATCCGGTCGGCGGGATGCACAGCCTGTTCCGGGACGTGCTGGCAGAGCACGTGTTCGCCGAGCGTCCAGTGGGCGGGTTCGATGCCGGCCTGGACGAGCGCTGGGCGGCGCACGTAAGCGCACTGGTTGCGGAGCACGCGCACGAGCTGGCGGCGGTGATCGTGGAGCCGGTCGTGCAGGGGGCGGGGGGTATGTGGATGTACGCGCCGGAGTGCGTCGCGCTGCTGCGTGAGCTGTGTGACGAGCACGGGCTGCTGCTCGTGCTGGATGAGATCGCCACGGGGTTCGGGCGCACGGGGACGATGTTCGCGTGCGAGCATGCGGGTGTCGCGCCGGATGTGATGTGCGTCGGCAAGGCGCTCACCGGTGGATACATGACGCTCGCCGCGACGCTGTGTACTGGCGCTGTCGCCGAGACGGTGTCTGCGGGCGAGGGCGGCGGGCTGATGCACGGGCCGACGTTCATGGCCAATCCGCTTGCCTGCACGGTCGCGTTGGCCTCGCTGGAACTGCTCGCCGACGGTGGCTGGCGTGAGCGGGTGCTGGCGATCGAGCGAGGGCTGCGCGCGGGACTGGAGCCGGCGCGTGAGCTGCCGGGTGTTGCAGACGTGCGCGTGCTGGGGGCGATCGGCGTTGTCCAGCTCGATCGCGAGGTGGACGTGCCAGCCGCCACCGCTGCCGCAGTCGATCGGGGTGTGTGGCTGCGGCCGTTTCGGGATCTGATCTACACGATGCCACCGTATGCGATCGGTGCGGACGATCTGGTGTGTGTGACCGATGCTGTCTTGGCAGCTGCCGCTGGTCACTGCTGCCGTTGAGTTCCGTCGGGTGGTGGGCTACACTGACGGGCGGCTAGTGCGCTTATTGCTTCAGGCATTTGCGTCTCCGAGGAGCCCGGGTGACCGGGCTCCCTCCGGTTAAGCAAGTCCCTGACGGTCACCGGAGTCGTCTTCGCTGCGACCGCCAGGGCGCGTTGCTATCTCGTCAACCGGTCGATGACCAGCATGGAGACGAGCAGCGCGATGGCTAGTGCGGCTATTGCTCCAGGCATATGCACCTCCTTTCTCGGGGGGTACGACCCCGGAACCCTCCGGACGGGAGATGGTCCTACAGCATCCGACCAGCCATACGTCGATGCTAAGAGTTGACGGGGATGAAACTCTCGGGCGGGCACCACTGCCGCCACGGAAGCGCATCGCCGACCCGCGCTAGATCTGCGGCTGCTGGGCTCGGCACGTGGCTCAGACCCACCACTTCAACCCCACCCAGCCGCGCGATCGTGTCACGGTTGGAGCGTTCCAGCTCAGCGGGCGTCTCTGGCCATGGTGTCAGCACGACCGCGCGCACATCGAGTCTGGCGGCGCGCGCGGCCTCGAGCGCCAGCAGCGTGTGATTGAGCGTGCCCAGCCCTGGCTCCGCGGCGATCAGCACCCCCAGATCGAGCGCGACGGCCAGATCACGCACGGTGAAGTCCTCGGCCAGCGGCACCAGGAGACCGCCGACTCCCTCGACGATCAGTGGGCCATCCCCGGCGGCCGCCGCCGCCATGCGTGCGCGGGCGATCAGCTCTGCCGGGTCGATCTCCTCGCCCGCCAATCGCGCCGCGAGATGGGGCGACACGGCGGGCCCGTAACGCAACGGCGCCACCTCCTCGGGCCGCATCCCGGCGACGCTCGCCAGCAGCTCGTGATCGGGCGGCCACCCGCCGTCGGGCCCGGGCCGGTCATCGAGGCCGGTCACCACGGGCTTGTGTGCGCGCACCCGCTCGCCAGCGGCCGCCATCGCCGCCAGCAGGGCCGCACTCAGGACGGTCTTGCCGACACCCGTCCCGGTGCCCGTCACAAACAGCCCACGCATGTCGGCGCTCGCGCCCGGGCGGCTAGACTAGGCCGCGCGGTGGATGACGATGTCGCGCTCACCGTCGAACGGGACCTTCAGGGGAGGCAAGTCCCGCTCGGGCTCAATGCTCGACGAGGCCAAGGAGTCTGCCGGCGCCAACGTGGACACCTGCCGTTCCAGATCGCCGAGCACGCCCTCGTCGGGCGCGGACTCCGGGCCGCGCGGTTCCGCCCTCGCCAGGTCGAGGTTCAGCTCGCGCGCGGCCGCGCCGATGGCTCGTGCCGCCTCACGCAGCTCATCGGCGGTGTGGCTGGCCATCACTGCCAGGCGCAGCCTGGACGTGCCCGGAGCGACGGTTGGGGGGCGGATCCCCTGGGCGAACACTCCCCGCCGTAGCACCGCCTCGCACAGGCTCATCGTCGCCTGCTCCTCGCCGACGAGCAGCGGCGCGATGTGCATCTCGCTGTCGTCTGTCGGCATGCCCTCGGCGCTCAGCGCGCGGCGCAGCACGCGCGCGTTCGAGCGTAGACGCTGCGCGCGATGCGGGCGTTCTTCCAATAGTTCCAGCGCCGCCAGCGCCCCCGCGATCGCGGGAGGTGGGGGAGCGGTCGAGAAGATCAGCGGACGCGCGGTGTTGATCAAGTAGCGGATCGTCTCCCCGCGTGCGCACGCATACGCGCCGTATGAGCCGAGCGCCTTGCCGAGCGTGCCGATCACGATGTCGATCTCGCCCTCCAGGTCTGCCTGTGCGATCGCTCCCCGCCCGTCCGGTCCGAGCACGCCGATGGCATGCGCCTCGTCGACGATCGTGCGTGCGCCGTGCTCTCTGGCCAGCTCTACGATCTCGATCAGCGGGGCCAGGTCGCCGTCCATCGAGAACACCGAGTCGGTGACGATCAGCCGCCGTCCATCGCCGCCGTGGCGGCGTAGCAGCCAGTCGAGATGGTCGGTGTCGCGGTGGCGATACACGAGCACCTGCGCTCGTGACAGCCGGCAGCCGTCGACGATCGAGGCGTGGTTGAGCTCATCCGAGCAGATCACGTCACCGCGTCCCGCCAGTGCGCCGATCGCACCGGCGTTGGCGAGGTAGCCGGAGCCGAACAGCACGCACTCCTCGCTGTGCTGGAACGCGGCCAGGCGCTGCTCCAGGCGGTGATGGATCGTCATTGTGCCCGACACCAGCCGCGATGCGCCCGCGCCCACGCCCCAGCGCATCGCCGCGTCGGCCGCTGCCTCGCGCACGCGTGGATGGTCGGCCAGGCCGAGGTAGTTGTTCGAGCACAGCAGCAGCACCGGCTTGCCGTCGAGCACGACTCGCGGCCCCTGAGGGCCGCTCACCATCCGCAGGCGCCGGCTCAACCCGAGCTGCTCCAGTTCCGTCAGGCGCTGCTCGATCTCGTTCATCTCGAGTGCCTCATCGCTCGCTCGCCTGTCAGTCTCCCCAGCCCGCGGCGGCGGCTGCGTGGGCCGGCATGGGCTCGCTTGCGGCAGGATCCGGCGAGACCGTGTTCCTGGGCGCCCGGTTCGGCGTCCCGTCCGGGCGGGGTGGCACATTGCGCTTGGCCTTGAACCGCAGCTGGGTCGAGGGATCCCACAGGCGCACGTTCAGGCCTTGGTGCGCGTCGTCCTCGCTGGAACTGACGGCGCTCGCGCTGCTGTCGGAGGCATCTGCAGGGGCGCCCTCGGTGAGCAGCTCCTCCACGACGTCCGGCGTCTCGCCGTCCAGCCAGCCCGAGCGGTTGTCCGGTCGCGGGTTGGCGCCGTTGTCCGGCTGACGCGCGCACGTTCAAGCCCAGCTCTTCGAACATTGCCCTGTCCTGCTCGGGCTCGGAGCCGAGCGTGGTCAGGAAGTTGCCCATCATCACGCCGTTCAGCCCGGCTCGGACCGCGAGCGGCTGCAGTTCGCCGAGGTTCTCCACGCGTCCCCCGCACAGCCTGAACAGCGCCTCGGGGAGGATCAGGCGGAAGATCGCGATCCACTTGACCGCCTCCCACGGATCGATCGACTCGCGGTCGCCGAACTTCGTTCCCGGCCTGGGATTCAGCAGGTTGATCGGCACGCTCGTCGGATCGAGCGCCGCCAGCTCGAATGCCATCTCAACGCGCTGCTCACGGGACTCGCCGAGATTCAGGATGCCCCCGACGCAGGTCTCCAGGCCGGCCTCGCGCACAGCTTGGATCGTCCTGATGCGACCCTCGTAGCGCACGGTGCTGGACACCTCGTCGTAGTAGCTCTCGGCGGTCTCCACGTTGTGGTGCACGCGCTGAATCCCCGCGTCCTTCAACGCGGCCGCGCGCGCGGCGGACATGTGCCCGATCGATGCGCAGCGCTTGAGGTTTGTCTGCTCGGCTACGAGGCGCGCGCCCTCGAGGATTCGCTCGAAGTCGCGCTTGGACAGCCCCTGCCCCTGCGTGACCATGCAGAATCGGTGCGCACCCGCCGCTTCTGCGGCTCGGGCGTGCTCGAGGATCTGCTCCGGGCTCATCATCGCGTGCATCGGCGTCTCCGCCTCGGCGAACCGCGACTGCGCGCAGAACCCGCAGTCCTCCGCGCACCCGCCCGACTTGGCGTTGACCAGCGAGCACATGTCGGTCGAATCGTCGAACCGCTGCACCCGCGCCTCCCACGCGCGCTGTACGAGCGCTTCGATCTCAGCGTGATCCTCGATCTCGCCCAGGCGTGTCGCCTCCTCTTGGCTGATCAGCGGTGTCATGCTCGTCACGTTAGGCCGCCCGGCGGACGGCTATTCGTTGCTCCATCGGGGTGGGCGCCGCTCGGCGAACGCGCGCATCCCCTCGCGCATGTCGGCCGACGCGAACGATTGCGCTCGCAACTCGATCAGCTCTCGCTCGACATCCTCCGCGAGCCGGCCCTCTGCGCCAAGCAGTGCCGCGATCACGCGCTTGTTGCCGAGCTGGGCCAGGGGAGCGTTGCCCTGAAGCTCGCTCGCCAGTCCGAGTGTCTCGCTCTCCAGCCCGTCCTGCTCAGCTACGCGGTTGACCAGACCCCAGGTCAGCGCCGTCTGCGCGTCGATGTACCGGCCGAGCAGGAACAGCTCGCGCGTGCGGGCCGCGCCGATCGCGTCGATGAATCGCCGCAGGCCCGTGTGCGAGTACACGAGCCCCAGCTTCGCGGGGGGCATCCCGAGCTTGATGCCCTCGGCGGCGACCCGCATGTCGCATGCCAGGGCGAGCTCCAGCCCGCCGCCGATCGTGTGTCCGGGCAGCGCGGCCACCGTCGGCCACGGGAACGCCTCCAGCGCGTTGATCGCTTCGGTGAACGGGTGCGCGATCAGCGCCTCGGCGCGCTCCTCGAACTCCGTGTCGGGGATCTCGCCGATGTCATACCCGGCCGAGAACATACCGTGCGCGCCGGTTACAACCACGCAGCGCACGTGGGATTCTGCTCCCACCACGGAGTACTCAGCGAGCGTCGCGGTGACTGCGTCGAGGATCGGATGGTCGAGCGCATTGCGCTTCTCCGGGTTTGAGATCGTCAGCCGGATCACGCCGCTGACCGGTTCGTCGATCAGCAGCTTGCCGTCGGCCAGCTCCCTTGCCTGATCGCCGGCGGGCACTAGTCGAGCACGACCAGCGTGTCGCCCTCGTTGACCGCCTGGCCCTCCTCGCAGCGGATCTCCGTGACGGTGCCGGCGTCCTCGGCCTCGACCGGCATCTCCATCTTCATCGACTCGAGGATCGCGACCGTGTCGCCCTCCGCGATCTCGTCTCCCACCTCGCACTCGATTTTCCATACCGTGCCGGTGATGTGAGCCTCTACCTCAGCCACGCGCAATACCTCCGGGGAAGTCGGTGCCGATAACGGTGGGAGACAATACCGGTGTGTTCGCGATCGTCGCCGCTCACAACGAGGCCGAGCGCATCGCGGACACGCTCGCCGCGCTCGACCATGCGCTGCCCGGGATCGCGCTGTGGGTCGCCGACGACGGCTCCAGCGATGGCACGGGGGCGATCGCCGCGCGCGCGGGGGCGACGGTGGTGCGCAGCGCCCGGAGTGGTCCGCGCCGGGATGGCGGGGTCGGCAAGGGTGGCGCGGTCACAGATGCGGCTCGCTCGGCACTTGCGGATGTGACGGCCGGCGAGGATCCGGTGGTGCTGTTGTGCGATGGCGACCTCGGCGAGTCCGCGCGCGAGCTGGCCGCGCTCGTGGAGTCGATCCGGCGTGGCGAGGCCGATCTGGCCGTCGCTGCGTTCGCCACGCGCGCCGGCGGTGGGTTCGGTATCGCACTCGGGTTCGCGCGCTGGGCGATCCGCCGGCGCTGCGGTCTGTCCACCCGCGCGCCGATATCCGGTCAACGGGCGATACGCGCAGGCGCCCTGCGCGACGTCCTGCCGTTCGCCCAGGGATTCGGCATGGAGATCGGGATGACGATCGACGCTGCTCGCGCCGGACATCGCATCACCGAGATCGAGCTCGATCTGACCCACCGCGCCACCGGCCGTACGCAGGCCGGCTTCGCTCATCGCGCCCGGCAGCTCGTCGATTTCGTGCGGGTGTACTGCGCCCGGCGGTAGGCTCGCATCGCTGTGATCCTCGCGATCGATCAGGGAACCACCGGCACGACGTGCATCGTCTATGACGCCGATGCCGATTTCGAGCCGATCGGGCGCGCGTATCGTGAGTTTCGCCAGTATTTCCCAGAGCCGGGCTGGGTCGAGCACGACCTCGAGGAGATCTGGTCTGTCACCAGCGCGGCGATCGGCGAGGCGCTGGCCGACGCCGGCGTCCGTCCCGGGGAGCTCGCCGCGGTCGCGATCGCCAACCAGCGCGAGACCGTCTGCGTGTGGGACCCCTCGACCGGCAGGCCGCTGTACCGCGTCTTGGTCTGGCAGGACCGCCGCACCGCGCCCATGTGCGAGCAGCTGCGCGTCGACGGTCACGAACCGCTGATCCGTGCGCGCACCGGGCTGGTGCTGGATCCATACTTCTCCGCCACCAAGATCAGCTGGCTGCTGGACCACGTCTCCGGTCTGCGCGAGCGGGCCAGGGACGGTCGGGCAGTGTTCGGGACGATCGACTCGTGGCTCACGTTCAAGCTCACCGGCGAGCACCTGACCGATGCGTCCAATGCCTCGCGCACGCTGTTGTATGACATCGGGGCCGGCCGCTGGGACCCAGAGCTGCTGGCCCTGTTCGACATCCCCGCCGGCTCACTGCCCGAGGTTCGTCCCAGCGCCGGCGTGTTCGCGCAAACGCTCCCGGACGCCCTGCACGGCCACGCGGTCCCGCTCGCGGGCGTGGCCGGCGATCAGCAGGCGGCGCTGTTCGGCCAGGCCTGCATCGATCCGGGTCTCGGCAAGAACACCTACGGCACCGGCTCGTTCGTGTTGCTCAACACTGGCTTTCGCCCGCCCGAGCCACCTCCGGGTCTGCTGGCGACCGTCGCCTGGAGGATCGGTCAGTCCACCACGTACGCCCTCGAGGCGTCGATCTTCGTCACCGGCGCCGCCGTGCAGTGGCTGCGCGACGGCCTGCAGATCATCTCCACCGCCGCCGAGACGGAGGAGCTGGCCGCGTCGCTGCAGTCCAACGACGGCGTCTACTTCGTCCCCGCGCTCACAGGTCTGGGCTCGCCCCACTGGGATCCCCACGCGCGCGGCACGATCACCGGTCTCACGCGCGGCTGCACCCGTGCGCATCTCGCGCGCGCGACCCTGGAGGCGATCGCCTACCAGACCCACGACGCCGTCCGCGCGATGGAGTCCGCCTACGGGCAGCCCTTCGCCGAGCTGCGCGCCGACGGCGGCGCCAGCGCCAATGCGTGGTTGATGCAGTTCCAGGCCGACGTTCTCGGCGTGCCCGTCGTGCTGGGCGAGACCTCTGAGACGACCGCGCTGGGCGCCGCCTGCCTCGCCGGCGTCGGCGTCGGGCTGCGCACGATCTCCGACGTCGCCTCCTCGTGGCATGAGCGCCGGCGCTATGAGCCGCGCATGTCCGCCAAGGAACGCTCGCAGCTGCTGGCGGGCTGGGTCGACGCGCTGGCTCGGGCATGCAGCGGGGGCTGATCGCGTCCAGTTGGCGGCGGATTCATGCCCCGGGTTCCGGACGCGAATCACTGGTCTCTGCATACAACTCCTCGGCCATCCGCTGCTCGAAGAGCGCGAGGGCTTGCTCGGCGCTGATCGGCAGTCCGGCCAGGATCTTGGCATCGCCGTGGAGATGGACGTGGAACGGTGCATCTGGATGACGGATCGGGTCGTAGCAGTGCCGGACTTGGCGTTTGGCAGATTGAGCGGTGTAGTGGTAGCCGGCGAGAACGTGTCCTCGTTTTTGCTCAGGGCCGCCGAGCGGTGGATTGCCCCACCACTCCTTGATCGTGAACGTGACCTGGCCACCGAGTGGCCAGGCGCGCCGGCCACGGATGTTGACCAGTCCGAGGACGGGATCGTGGCGGCCTCGCTCATTCCACTGGGACAGATCGCCGCGCTCGACTATCTCCCACCCCCAACGCTCCAGCAGGGTGCGCAACTGCTCGAAGCGCTCGTATGCGAACCAGATATCTGTGTCGCTTGGCATGGCCGCATTTTGTCTGCCCACGGTGATGGGACGCTGGATTAGTGTCGATACTGTCGATAGTGTTGACAGAGATGACGCAAGATGGCACACTTTGGTTCAGATGAGCACGTTTAAGGACAAGATGAGCACGTTTGATGACAGCTACCTGAAGCCGTCCGACATCGCCAGGCGATTGGCGCTGCACCGCTCGCAGGTCTACAAGCTGATCAAGGACGGCGCGCTGCCACACATTCGTATCGGTCGGGCGGTGCGCGTTCCCGCGCCTGCATTTGAGGCGTACGTTCGATCGCTTCACATGGCCTCCCCTGGCATTGCCGCGACTACCCGGGCGACCACGAGCGCGTCCGGTGAGGTGGCCTCGCGGCTGGTTGCTTTCGAGGTGGCGACCGGCAAGGATCCATCTGCCTATCTCGCTGCATGGAAGTCGGGCGAGATCTCTGACACACCCGAGCACGCCGAGCTCGCGATGGACGCGCTGGCGCTGCGCGCGGTGTTGCAGCATGAGTCAGCGGTCGCGTAGGAGCCTCCAGAGACGGATTGTGCCCTGCGCTCGACCTATCGACTTTGCATGCGTGTGTTGATGCCTGGGGGTGCGTGTGGGGATAGAGATCTATGCGTGGGGGGTCGAGATCTATGTGCCATCGGCCTCTCGTGCGTAACTTCGACGCCTCCGCGACGTAGACCGCTCAGATGAACGATCTGGCACCGATGCGCGAACAGGTCTACGCCGACCCCCGGCCGAAGGAGTACTTCGACCAGTTTCATACTCGCGCCCGCACCCGCGAACCGAACTTCGTCTACGAGCTCACGCGCCTGATCACCTCGCTCTACGCCTACACGCTGCTGCGGGTGCGCTCGATCTCCTCCGAGAAGGTCCCCGGCTCAGGCGCGGTGATCCTCGCGCCGAATCACTTCTCGTTCATGGACCACTTCCTGATGGGCTGCTATATCCGCCGCAAGGTCCGGTTCATGGCCAAGTCGCAGCTGTTCTCGTTCCCGATGCGCTACATCTACAGCCCCGGTGGGGTGTTCCCGGTGCGGCGCGGGGCGCGCGACGAGGAGACGTTCATCACCGCCGAGACGATCCTGGCCCGCGGCGGGGCGATCACGATGTACTGCGAGGGCGGGCGCTCGCGCACCGGTCAGATGGCCGAGCAGGCCAAGCGCGGCATTGGCCGCCTCGCGCTCGAGACTGGCGCCCCGGTCGTGCCGATCGCGATTCATGGCTCTTCGCGCATCCGCAACTGGAAGCGATTGCGCTTTCCCAAGGTCACCGTTCAGTACGGAGACGCGATGCGCTGGGAGCGTGTCGCCAACCCCACGCGCGCCCAGCAGCAGGCGGTCGCCGACGCGATCCTCGCTGAGATACGCGCGCTCTACGCGGGCCTGGAGGAGCACGGGCGTCGTGGCGCTCTGCAGCGCGCCCGCGCCGAGCGCCGCGCGGAGCGCGGTTCGGCCGGCAGGACCGCCGTCGCCTGAGCTGGCCGGATAGGCTGTTCGGGGGATGCCGACGGTCGCTGCCGAATTGCTCCGCCCCGATCTCCTGGGCGAGAGCTCGATCCTGGTCGTCACTGCATCCTCCGCGCACGACGACACTTCCGCCGAGTCGTTCGGGCGGTCCGTGTGCGAAACCTGTGAGTGGCTGGGCGCACGTGTGCATCCCCATGCACGCGACCTCGCCGCCGGCGAAGCGGAGATGGACGCCACTGTTGCGACCGCTGCCTCTGAGATGGGTGGCATCGACACCCCCGGTGGTATCGACATGCTGGTCGTGGACGGTGCCGCGATGTTCGCATCCGGAGGTCTGCGCGAGTGTCTGGACGGCACCTGGGATGCGACTCGGGCGGTCGTCAACCTCGCGTTCCTGCGGGACGAATCGACCGCCGCGCACACCCGGCGGATCGTCTACCTGGCGCCATCGCCCGGCGCGGCCCGGTCGCGGATCGTCCCGCAGGCGGACGCCGCCCGCGCAGGTCTCGAGAACCTCGCCCGAACGCTGTCGGTCGAGTGGGCGCGCCACGAGATCAAGCTCGTGACGATCGCACTGGGAGACGAGAGCACGGCGGGCGAGGTAGCGGCGCTGTGCGCCTACCTGGCCTCGCCCGCCGGAGCCTACTTCTCAGGGTGTCAGCTCGATTTACGCGGGCTTGCAGAGACTCGTGCGGTATAGCGAGCATCGAGTGACACGAGGGCCGGCTTTGCCGGCCCGGCGCCCGAGCCCTACACCGCGGGGTACCCGCCCACCGGGGGGCCTGCCCCCCTCCCGTTTAGCCCGTCATCCCCCCGAACAGCCCGCCGGTGATGTGCAGCGTCTGGCCGTGGACGTAGTTCGACCAGGGGGTGCACAGGAAGAACACGCCGCCCGCGGCCTCCTCGGGTGTGGCCGGGCGGCCGAGCGGGATCAGCATCGAGGCCATCTGGCGCATCTGCTCGGGGATGCCGAGCTGGATCTTCTCGCCGCCGACCTCCATCGTGTTCTCGTCGACCTTGGCCTGCGTCAGGCGCGTGTCGATGAACCCGAACGCGACCGCGTTGACGTTGACTTTGAACTGCCCCCACTCCTTGGCGACCGTTTTCGTCAACCCGACGACGCCCGCCTTGCCGGATGAGTAGTTGGCCTGGCCGGCGTTGCCGAACGTGCCCGAGGTCGAGGAGACGTTGACGATCTTGCGGAACACCTCCTTGCCTTCTTCGCGCTCCTGCTTGGCGGGCTCGCGCAGGTGCGGAGCTGCCGCGCGGATCACGCGGAACGGGACGACCGTGTGGATGTCGATCATCGCCTGGAACTGCTCGTCGGTCAGCTTGTGCACCGGCGCGTCGATCGTGTAGCCGGCGTTGTTGACGATGATGTCGATCTTGCCGAACGCGTCGATCGCCCTCTGCACGAGCTGATCGGCCGCGCCGGGCTTGGTCAAATCGCCCGCGAACACCGCCGTCTCACCGGCGATCTCGCTGGAGGCCTGCTCGGCCACGTCGCCGTCGAGATCGTTGATCAGCACCTGCGCGCCCTGCTCGGAGAGCAGCTCGGCCGTCGCGCGTCCGATTCCGCGCGCCGAACCGGTGACGATCGCCGCCTTGCCGTCGAGTACTCCCATAGCTCTTTGTCTCCTTGTCGTATTTGTGGAGACGGGAGGTTATAGCCGCGCGTGCGAGCGGGGACCGCTGGGCGTGCGGGTCGCGCGAGCCGGCGCTGCGATCGCCTCGCCCGGCCGCTCAGCCGGCGATGATGACGCCGAAGTCCTGCGTGTATATGCCGCCCGCCTGGCCGTGGGCAAGCGCTGCCGGCGGGTGTGCCGAGACGCCGATCCCGGTTTCGCGATAGTGGGCGTCGAGGATGTTCGCGCGGTGTCCGGGCGATGCCATCCAGGAGGCGACGATCGCGCGCGGCGTCGCCAGCCACAGCGTGCCCCAGGCGATGTTCTCGCCGACTTCGTACCCGACCCGTGAGCTGGAGATGTAGCCGACCGAGCGCATCCGCGCGAGCGGCGTCCCTCCACCGGGCCCGCCCGCCCCGACGTGTTCGAAGTAGTCGTCCTCGACCATGCTCATGGTGTGCGCCTGGGCGGCCCGTCGCAGTCGCCTGTTGGGCCGCAGGGCGCGCTCGCCGTGGGCTGCCCGTTCGCGGTTGATCAGGCACAGGGTCGCTGAGCGGATCAGGCCGATGTTCTCACGGGTGGGCTTCAGTTCGGTGTGCAGGCAGATGTGGTGGCGTGTGGTGCTGTGGCCGTGGACCATCCGGTCGTGGGTTCTGTGCCGCGCTGGGTGTGCGCTGGCGCCCGCCGGGATGGCGATCGCGATCAGGCCGGCGGCGGCCAATGCTGCGAGCGTGCGAGTCACACAATCCGAATCGGACGCGCGCGCGCTCGGCCTTAGGCACGACTGTGTGCCTGGACGAATTCTTGCGTCCTTGGGTGTGCCACGCTACGGGTCAGGCTGCTCGCAGCGAGGTCGGCGAGGAGACCTTTGCTGACCCGTTAGGCAACTTTGTGCAGATTTTCTGCAATAATGGCGTTCTGATGTCGGACTTCGCCGCTCATGACGCGTCGATGCTGCTCGCGTTCCGCGCCGAGAACGTCCGCTCGTTCCGCGATGAGATCGAGTTGTCGCTGGTCGCGACCTCGATGTCGGAGCCGCGCTTTGTGCGCCAGGTCGAGTGGCGAGAGGGCGGACGGCCGATCGGGGTTGTGCCCGTGGTGGGCGTGTTCGGTCCCAACGCGTCCGGGAAGTCCAATCTGCTGGAGGCGATGGACGACATGCGAACTCTCGTCCTGCAGTCCTTTCGCCAGGAGATCAAACGAGGTCCGAATTGGTCCTTCCGTCTGGATTCCGAGGGGCGCAAACGTCCTTCTCGGTACGAGGTCGAGCTGATCTTGCACGGTGTTCGTCACGAGTACGGGTTCGTGCTCGACGGAGAGCATGTGATCGAAGAGTGGGCATATCGCTATCCGCGCGGGCGCCCCGCAACGCTGTTCTCTCGTACCGGGGACGATGTCGAGGCCGGTTCTGCTGGGCGGAGCGAGACGCGCAGTGTCAAGAAGGTGCTGCGCTCAGACTCTCTCTTCCTGTCGGCCGCCGCTGCCACCAATCACTCGCTGCTGGTGCCACTGTATGACTGGTTCCGGCGCAACATGCAGCTTGCCCACATCGGCAATCGGCCACGGCGACAGATCCTGACAGTGGAGATGCTGGAGGATCCAGTAGGTCGTGAGCGTCTGCTGGCAATGCTGGGCGCGGCAGACCTTGGCATCGTCGACGCCAAGGTGCTGAAGCCGGACCCTGAGGAGAAGGAGAAGATGGCGCGTGCGCTGCGCGCGTTCCTGGGAGAGGTGGGTGTCGAGGATGAGATGATCGATGACGCACTCGACCTAGATAACTTTGGATTTACCCTGGTCCACCAAGGTGATGGTTCGCTCATGGAGCTCCCACCCGTTCTGGAGTCGCAGGGCACCGTGGTCTGGCTGGGCCTGATTGGTCCCGTAGTATCTGCACTTACCGATGGTACGGTTCTGTTGGCAGACGAGCTCGATGCCAGTCTGCATCCGGCGCTTGTGGAACAACTGGTGCGCCTCTTTCAGGACCCGGAGGTCAATCATCGTCGTGCCCAGCTCATTTTCAACTCCCACGACCCGACTATTCTCGGCGGCTCCAGCGAGGATCGTCTGCTCGGACGCGATCAGATCTGGTTCACAGAGAAGCTGGTCGGCGGCAACTGTCGTTTGTATCCTCTGACTGAGCTTCGCCCCCGCAAGCACGAGGCGATCGGACGGCGGTATCTTGATGGCAGGTACGGAGCAATGCCGATACTGTCGCGCCAGGACTTTGACAGGATCGTATCGGTCCCGGATGAGTGAGCGGTGGCACGACACCGCCGCAGCGGGCCGCCCCGCCCACGGAACATACCGCGACGGCAAGCTCGTCACCAAATCCTCGTGTTTGTGGAGGGCAAGCGGACCGAGGACGGCTACTTCAAGTCTTGGTGGCGTCGCAATCAAGATAAGGTCATTGTCCACGTCGATGAGTTCAACGGCACGCCGATGGCCCTTGTTGAACGCGCGGTCGCGCGAAAGAAGCACGAGGAACGTGAGGAGCGTCGAGAACGCGGCAAGGCCCACGACGAAGTGTGGTGCGTGTTCGATGTCGACACTCATCCAAAGATGGAAGAGGCGGTTGAGTTGGCGGGGAGGCACGACATCAAAGTTGCGGTCTCGAATCCCTGTTTTGAGCTCTGGCTGGTCTTGCACTATCAGGACCAAACCGCGTCGGTCAAGGTCCGCGAGGTCCAAAAGCTCGCCAAATCACACCTGAAATGCGGTAAGGCGTTGAGCCCCGCAAGCACTCGAAGTCCTTGCCTCACGGTACGACAGCGCTGTGAAGCGGGCGAAGTCGCTCGACAAGAAACACGAGGGGGACGGCAGTCCTGCACGTAACAACCCAAGCAGCGAGGTCTGGAAGCTCGTTGAGAGGATCAGAAAATCAGCGGACCGATGATCTGTTTCCAGAACGTCCGCGGTGTTCGATGAATAGAACGGTCGTCCAATGGGGCAACTACACGCCGCCCGGAGCCTCCAGTATCCGCCCCAGGATCTCGCGCATGATCTCGTCCGAGCCGCCGCCGATCGGGCCGAGGCGCGCGTCGCGCACGGCGCGCTCGACCCAGACCTCGCGCATGTACCCGGCGCCGCCGTGGATCTGCAGGCAGGCGTCCATCAGCTCGTAGCACGCGCGCTGGGTCAGGAGCTTGGCCATCGTGACCTCGCGCAACGGTTCCTCGCCGGCGACGAACCGCCGCAGCGCGTCGTAGGTGACGCAGCGCGCGGAGTAGGCGCTCGCGGCGAGGTCGGCGAGTCGGTGGCGGATCGCCTGGTGGCCGGACAGCGGGCGCCCGAACGCGGTCCGCTCGCGGGCGAACTGCGCTGTGCGCTCCCATGCCAGGCGCATCGCGCCGACGGCGCCGAGCGCCATCGCCAGGCGCTCCCACTGGAAGTTGGCCATGATCAGCTTGAACCCGCTCGTTCAGCTCGCCCAGGAGATTCTGCCTCGGGCACGAACACGTCCTGGAACGCGATCGTGGCCGTGTCCGAGGCGTGCCACCCCAGCTTGTCGAGCTTCGCCGAGGAGACGCCATCGCCGCGGTCGACGATCAGAAACGAGATGCCGCCGTGCCCGCCCTCGGGCGTGGTCTTGACGGCGGTGACGATGAAGTGGGCGCGCACGCCGTTGGTGATGTAGGTCTTCTCGCCGTTGACCACCCAACCGCCGTCCACGCGCTCGGCATGGGTGCTGATCGCCGCGACGTCAGAGCCCGCGCCGGGCTCGGTGATCCCGAGCGCGCCGATCAGCTCGCCGCGGATCGCGGGCACGAGATAGCGCTGCTTCTGCTCCTCGGTCCCGAACTTCCAGATCGGCGGTGTCGCGATGTTCACGTGCGCCCCGATCCCGGCCGCGGTGCCACCCGAGCCGATCCGCGCGAGCTCCTCGATCAGGACCGCGTCGTGCAGGTGGTCGCCGCCCTGCCCGCCCAGCTCGGTCGGGTACTTCAGCCCGAGCAGTCCCTGCCGCGCGAGGGTCGTGAATACCTCGTCTGGGAACCACTGCTCGTCCTCCCACGTCTGGGAGTGGGGCGCCAGCTCACGGTCGATGAACCCGCGGATCGACTCCCGCAGCTGCTCGTGCTCGTCGGTGAAGGGAGGATTTGGAGTCGTCATGGATTGGGGACGGCCGTAGTTCCTGACGGTGCATGCACCGTCAGGGGAAGCCGCACATGTGCGGCTTCCAGCGGGGCGCGCATGCGCGCCCCGACCGGGGCCGCATGCGGCCCCGGCGCCCGCGAAGCGGGCAATCCCATCAGCTTTTCCTCAAGCATGCGGCCGGGCTTGGATCACAGGCCGTACGAGCGGCCAATGACGTCGAGCATGATCTCGTCGGTACCCGCGCCGATGCGGTTCAACCGCGCGTCCCGCCAGACGCGCTCGATCCCATACTCACGCATGTAGCCCGCGCCGCCGTGGATCTGGATGCACTCGTCGGCGACTTCGCAGAGCACGCGTGAGGCGTGGAGCTTGGACATCGAGATCTCGCGCACCGGGTACTCGCCGTTGTTGAAGCGCCACGCCGTGATGTAGGTCATCTGCCGCGCCGACTCGATTTTGGTGGCCATCTCGGCGAACTTGTGACGGATCACCTGGAACTTGCCGATTTCGCGCCCGAACGCCTTGCGCTCGTGTGCGTACTGCAGCGTGCGTTCAAAACACTTCTGCGCGCCCGCAACCATCCCGGCGGCGCCGATCAGGCGCTCGCCCTGGAGCTCCCACATGATGTGGTAGAAGCCCTTGCCGACCTGCCCGAGCACGGCCGACTCCGGCACGCGCACGTCCTGGAAGGCCAGCAGCGCGGTGTCCGAGGCGTGCATGCCGAGCTTCTCGAGCTTCTTCTCGCGGATCACGCCCGGAGCGTCCATCGGCACCAGGAACAGCGTGAAGCCGTCGTAGCCGGCGTCCGGGTCGGTCTTGGTCACGAGCACGATCACATCCGCGCGGTGGCCGTTGGTGATGTAGGTCTTGGAGCCGTTGATCACGTACTCGTCGCCGTCGCGGACCGCGCGCGTCTTGATCCCCGCCACGTCTGAGCCGGCGTCGGGCTCGGTGATGCCCAGGCACAGGATCGCCTCGCCCTCGATCGCCGGCACGACCCACTGCTGCTTTTGCTCCTCGGTCCCGAACGCGAGAATCGGCGGCATCGCCATGTCGGTGTGCACCGCCAGGCCCATTGCCAGACCACCGGACTGCGCGTTCGTGATCTCCTCGGCCAGCACGAGCGCGGTGTAGTAGTCGCCGCCCTGCCCGCCGTACTCCTCGGGCTTATCCAGTCCCAGGAAGCCCAGCTCGCCCATCCGCCGGAAGACCGAGTCCGGGAACGTCGTCTCCTCCCATTCCTCGGCGTGGGGCGCGAGCTCTTTGATCGCGAAGCTCCGAATCGACTCGCGCAGCTGTTCGTGCTCGTCGGTGAATATGAAGTGCTTGCGCACGCTGTTGTGATCGGGCTTGCGCACGCTCTCGGCTGTTGCGGCCATGTTCGACTCTCCTCGCAGTCTAGGCTCTGGATCGATGCCAGAGCCGATTTCCAGCATACGCGAGCTGATTGCCACGCGCGGCGCAGGGCGACGTTTCAGATCCGGCCGTGTCCGGCCGGATGAAACGCCCGCCCTGCTCGGCTGAGGGTTAGGCTCTGCGAGCGATGTCTTTGGGGTCGATTCCCAGCGTGCGTGAGTTGATTCAGACGCGCACCGGCGAGGAGCTGGCGCTCAACGACCGCTATCTGAACCCGCAGATGGGCCGGATCCTGCGCACGCTCGGCTTCGACCGATCATGGACGGGGGGCGAGGGGGCGTACCTGATCGACTCCGGTGGCGAGCGCTATCTCGACCTGTTCGGCGGCTACGGCGTGTTCGC
This sequence comes from uncultured Solirubrobacterales bacterium, assembly GCA_963736555.1. GTDB lineage: Bacteria > Actinomycetota > Thermoleophilia > Solirubrobacterales > Solirubrobacteraceae > Palsa-744. Next base: position 8,601 of record CAVTPC010000007.1, on the reverse strand, counting down.
GCTCGGGCGCTCCCATCCCGCCGCGATCGCGGCGATCGAGGACGTGCTCGCCGCACGCACCGGCAACCTGCCCCAGCTCGGCGTCACGCTGCTCAGCGGCGTCCTGGCCGAGCAGCTGCTCGCCCGCGCGCCCGACTCGGTCGGCGCGATGGTGCCCGCGAACACCGGCACCGAGGCGGTCGAGGCGGCGATCAAGATCGCCCGCGCCGCCACCGGCCGTCCGCGCATCCTCTACGCCGAGCACGCCTTTCACGGGCTGACGCTCGGCTCACTGTCGCTCAACGGGGACGCGATCTTCCGCGAAGGCTTCGGCCCGCTGCTGCCCGGCTGCGATCCCGTGCCGTGGGGCGATCTCGACGCGCTGGAGCACGAGCTCGCGCGTGGCGAAGTGGCGGCGTTCGTCGTCGAGCCCGTCCAGGGCAAGGGCGTCAACCTGCCCCCGGACGGCTACCTGGCCGGCGCCCAGCGCCTGTGTCACGCCGCCGGCGCGCTGCTCGTCTGCGACGAGGTCCAGACCGGCCTCGGGCGCACCGGGCGGTTCCTGGCGCTCGAGCACTGGGATCTGCAGCCCGATCTGATCTGCGTCTCCAAGGCGCTGTCCGGCGGGTTCGTCCCGATCGGCGCGGTGCTCGTCGCGCGCGGTGCGTTCGACCGCGTGTTCGACGGGATGGAGCGCGCGGTTCGCCACGGGTCTACGTTCGGCGGCAACGATCTCGCCGCCGCCGCCGCGCTGGCGACGTTGCGTGTGCTCGACGAGGAGGGCCTGATCGAGCGCGCCGAGCGCCTGGGCGCGTTGCTGCTGGAGCTCACGCAGCCGCTGGTCGAGCGCTACGAGGTCGTCGCCGCCGTGCGCGGGCTCGGGCTGATGTGGGCGATCGAATTCGGCCCGCCCTTGGGCGCGGCCGCGCGCAGGCTGTGGGACAGGGTCGAGCGCCGCCAGCCCGGCCTGTTCTCCCAGCTCGTCACGGTCCCGCTGTTTCACCGCCACCGCATCTTCTGCCAGGTCGCGGGTCACCGCATGAACGTGATCAAGGCGCTGCCGCCGTTGGTGATCGAGGAGGAGGACATCCGCCGGTTCGCGGCCGCCCTGGAGGAGACGGTCGCCGCCGCCGAGCGCTACCCCTCGGCACTGGCCAAGTTCAGCATGCGCATGGCGCCCCGGGCGCTGCGCACGCGCGGCTGAGCCGTCCACTCCGGGAACCCCGCATCCGCCGAGTACCCTAGTCCGCCGTGACCCTAGTCCCCAGAGATGACATCCGCAACGTCGCGATCGTCGCGCACGTCGACCACGGCAAGACGACGCTCGTCGACGCGATGCTGTGGCAGTCCGGCGCGTTTCGGGTCGGTCAGGACGTGGCGACACGCGTGCTGGACTCGATGGACCTCGAGCGCGAGAAGGGGATCACGATCCTCGCCAAGAACACTTCGCTCCGCTACCGCAACGTCAAGCTGAACATCGTCGACACCCCCGGACACGCCGACTTCGGCGGCGAGGTCGAGCGCGGGCTGACGATGGTCGACGGCGTGCTGCTGCTGGTGGACGCCTCCGAGGGACCGCTGCCGCAGACGCGGTTCGTGTTGCGCAAGGCGCTGGAGGCCAAGCTGCCCGTGATTCTCGTGATCAACAAGGTCGATCGGCCCGACGCCCGCGTGAGCGAGGTCGTGGACGAGGTGTACGAGCTGTTCCTCGACCTCGACGCCGACGAGCACCAGATCGAGTTCCCGATCGTCTACACCAACGCCAAGGCCGGCATCGCCTCGCTGACCTACGAGGCTGGTCAGCCGCTGGAGGGCGACAGTCTCGCGCCGTTGCTGGATCTGCTGCTGGAGCGGATTCCGCCACCGATGTATGACCCCGAGCACCCGCTGCAGGCGCTCGTCACGAACCTCGACGCCTCCCCCTACGTGGGCCGGTTGGCGATCTGCCGCGTACGCAACGGCACGATCCGCAAGGGCCAGCAGATCGCGTGGTGCCGCGCGGACGGGTCGATCCAGCGCGCCCAGGTCGCCGAGCTGTATGTGACTGACGCGCTCGATCGCGTCGATGCGCCCGAGGCCGGACCGGGGGAGATCATCGCTGTGGCGGGCATCGCCGAGGTGACGATCGGGGAGACGCTGGCCGACCCCGACGATCCGCGGCCGCTGCCGGTGATCACCGTCGATGAGCCGGCGATGTCGATCACGATCGGCGTCAACACCTCGCCGCTGGCGGGCAAAGCCGGCTCGAAGATCACCGCCCGCCAGATCAAGGCGCGCTTGGACCAGGAGCTGATCGGCAACGTGTCGCTGCGCGTGCGCGACACGGTGCGCCCGGACACGTATCGAGGTGCAGGGCCGCGGCGAGCTGCAGCTGGCGGTGCTCGTGGAGATGATGCGCCGCGAGGGGTTCGAGCTGACCGTCGGGCAGCCGCACGTGGTCGAGCGCGAGATCGACGGCCGCCGCCACGAGCCCGTCGAGCGGCTGTCGGTGGACGTGCCCGAGGAGCACGTCGGCACGGTCACGCAGCTGCTGGCGGCGCGCAAAGGCCGGATGGAGCACATGATCAACCACGGCACCGGCTGGGTGCGGATGGACTACCTCGTCCCGGCGCGCGGGCTGATCGGATTTCGCACCGAGTTCCTGACCGAGACGCGCGGCACGGGGATCATGCACCACGTGTTCGACCGCTGGGAGCCGTGGGCGGGTGAGCTGCTGACGCGCACGAGCGGCGTGCTCGTGGCCGACCGCCGCGGTGAGACGGTGACGTTCTCGCTGTTCACGCTGCAGGAGCGCGGCTCCCTGTTCGTGGGCCCGGGCGAGGAGGTCTACGAGGGGATGATCATCGGCGAGAACGCCCGCGCGGAGGATCTCGACGTGAATCCGGTCAAGGAGAAGCACCTGACGAACATGCGCTCCTCGACCTCCGACGTGCTCGTGCGGCTGGACGCCCACCGCAAGCTCTACCCTCGATGAGGCGCTCGAGTTCGTGCGCGAGGACGAGGCCGTCGAGGCGACGCCGTCGATCGGTGCGCATGCGCAAGGTCGTGCTGGCGAAGGTGGAGCGGCTGAAGGCGATGCGCAATGCGCGCAAGTGAGTCGCGCTTGGGGCAGCGCGTTGCCGTCCTGATGAGACGTTGCCGCGCATGAGATCGACGAGAGCGCTGCGCACTGTCGCTGTTGGGGCGCGTTCATGACCGTGGCGCTATCGCCGCGACTGCGTGCGCCGCGACCGTGGTCCACTTCGACAGCAGAGAGCCTGCCGGCGCTGAAGGCGCAGCTGGGCAAGCACGAAGTCCACGCGCTGACGTTCCATCCGACGCCGGCGCCCGGGCACGTGCACGTCTCGATGAACGACGGCCAGCACTACACCGCCGTGTACAGCGCCGGCGAACAGGCCCAGCTGATCGCGCTGGGCACGGCGGACGGCGCGCGCTACGCGGTCGCTACAGTCAAACCGAAACCGGCCGCCAAGACGCACCACACGCTGCGCTACATCGCGGCCGGGATCCTGATCGTCGTGATCGTCGTCGTCGCGGCGGTGCTGCTGGTCGACCGCAGGCGCAAGCTGAACGCAGGACGAGCTCAGCGCCCGGCGCCGGGCGACTCGACGACCAGTCAGCGCGGCTCCCGGACTCCGAGCAGGCCGCGAGTCGGCGCGCTGCTCAGAACCCGGTGTTCGTCTTCACGCGCTCGCCGGTCGGCCGGGTGCAGGCCGCCCTTCTTGTCGAGCGTGGCGCAGGCTTCGGCGATGTCCTGCGCCGAGCGTGACGGTCATCGAGTAGCTGAGCGTCTGCTTGACGAGCGCGCGCATGATCTTGACGTGCTCGGCGTTGGGCGGGAGCGTGTAGGCGGGCACCATCCAGCCGCGCTCGGCGGCGAGCTGGGCGGCGACGTCGAACTCGTCGTAGGCGTGCTCGCCGGCAGTTTGAAGGCGACGAGCGGGAGCTGCTCCTCGTCCGCCGCGCCGATGATCTCGAACTCGCACGCGGCGATCTCCTCCGCGAGCGCGCGGGCGTTGTACTTCATCGTCTCCATGACGTAGCGGTAGCCCGAGTGGCCGAGGCGCGCGAAGTTGTAGTACTGCGCGAGCACCATCGCCGAGCCGGTGGAGAAGTTCAGCGTGAAGGTCGCGTCGCGCTTGCCGAGGTAGTTCTCGTAGAACACGAGATCCTCGCGCGAGGTCTGACTCTTCGCGGAACACGAGCCAGCCGATGCCGGGGTAGACGAGGCCGAACTTGTGGCCGGAGACGTTGATCGAGCGGACCTGCTCCAGGCGGAAGTCCCACTCCGTGTCGGGATATAGGAACGGCCACACGAAGCCGCCGCTGGCGGCGTCGACGTGCAGCGGGACGTCCAGGCCCTGGTCGTGCTTGAGCGCGACGAGCATGGTCGTTGATCCCGCGGATGTCGTCGGTGTGCCCGGTGAACGTCGTGCCCAGCACGGCGGCGACGCCGATCGTGTTCTCGTCGATGTGCGGGCTGCGACGTCCTCGGGGCCGATCGTGTACTTGTCGGGCGCCAGCGGGACGATCCGCGGTTCGACGTCGAAGTAGCGGCAGAACTTCTCCCAGACGACGTGCACGTCCCCGCCGAACACGAGGTTGGGGCGGTCGGTCCCCTTCTTGGCCGCCTCGCGGCGCTCGCGCCACTTCCACTTCAGCGACAGCGCGCCGAGCATGATCGCCTCCGAGGAGCCCTGCGTGCGCGCGCCGGTCGTCTGCGCCGGGGGCGTGGAACAGGTCGGCGAGCATGCGGATGCAGCGCTGCTCGATCTCGGCGGTCCGCGGGTACTCGGCGTGGTCGATGAAGTTCGTGTGCAGGTTCTCCTGGATGATCCGCTCGGCCTCGGGCTCCATCCAGGTCGTCACGAACGTGGCGAGATTGCGCATCGGGATGCCGTCGAGGACCATCTCCTTTTCGATCAGCCCGGCGGCTTCCTCGGCGGTCATGCCGATCTTCGGCAGCTTGTCGTCGGGGGCGGGCTCGAGCAGGTAGCGGTTGCCGTAGCGCTGCTCCAGGCGCTCGATCTGCTCGCGCGTGAGCTCGGGCGGATGTCCCGTCGGAGCGGCTGGCCCGCAGGCTGCTGGTGGAGCGGCATGCCCGGCGATCATACGCCTACCGCGTGCGTGGTACGAGTCCGGCGTAGTTGAGCCTCGGCGGGCGGCGATCTGATACAAGTCAAGAATGAGACTCAATCTTATGATAGGGTTGGGCGGATGGCTGTGAGGTAACAGGGCGAAGTGTGTCGCTCCCGCTCACCGAAGCGGGCGGTCTGGGACAGGCGTCCACGCACGTGGGCGGTGGTGGCCTGCGTGTCGATGGCCGCGTTCGCCGCGGGCTGCGGGACCAGCGGCTCGGGCGGCTCCGTCCGGCGGGCAGGATCGTCGCGGTCGGCGCCGAGAACGAGTACGCGAACGTGATCGAACAGATCGGCGGCAAGCTACGTGAAGGTCACGGCGATCGAGAGCAACCCGAACACCGACCCGCACACGTTCGAGGCGAGCCCGAGCGTCGCGCAGGCGGTCAGCGCCGCGAGCCTGCTGGTCGAAAACGGGGTCGGCTACGACACGTACATGGAAAAGATCGAGTCGGCCTCGCCGAATTCCTCGCGCAAGGTCATCAACGTCCAGAAGCTGCTCGGCCTGCCGGAATCGACGCCCAACCCGCACCTCTGGTACAAGCCGACGACGATGCCGATCGTCGCCAAGGCGATCGTCAGCGACCTCTCGGCGCTCCAGCCGGCGCACGCTGCGTATTTCCAGGCAAACGATGCGGCGTTCGAAGCTTCCTTGAAGCCTTGGCTGCAGGCGCTCGCACAGTTCAAGGCACGCTATGGCGGCACGACGGTCGCGACGACTGAGCCTGTCGCGGACTACATGCTCGAAGCGGCGGGCACCAAGAACCTGACGCCGTTTCCGTTGCAGGCGGACATCATGAACGGCGACCGACCCCGCCCCCCAGCTCGTGACCCTTCAGAACAGCCTTTTCTCTGGGCACAAGGTCAAGGTGTTCGTCCACAACCAGCAGGTGACCGACTCGCTGACCGAATCGTTCGTGAAGGCCGCCAAGCGCGCCGGCATCCCGGTCGTCGGGGTGTACGAGACGATGCCTACACCCGGCTATGACTACCAGTCGTGGATGCTCGCCGAGGTCAAGGCCATCGAAAAGGCCGTCGCCCAGGGCGTCTCAACCGAAAAGCTGTGAGCTCAGCGGGCGCATCGGTGAGCGAGGACATCCTCGACGGTGCAGGCGTGGATGTCCGGCTCTGCGGGCCGCAAGATCCTCGATCGGGTGAGCTTCAACATCGCGCCCGGCGAGTTCACCGGGCTGATCGGATCAAACGGGGCGGGCAAGACGACGCTGTTCCGCGTGATCCTCGGGCTGCAGCCCGCGAGCGCGGGAGAGCGTTCTTTTGGTGGGCGTCCACCCGTCGCACGCGCAAAGCCAGCTGATCGGCTTCGTCCCGCAGAAGTTCCTGCTCGACCCGGACCTGCCGCTGCGCGCGCGCGACCTCGTGGGGCTCGGCCTTGACGCGCAGCGCCTCGGGATGCCGCGGCCGTCCCGCGCCCGCCGCGCGCTGGTGGAGGAGATGCTCGAGGCGGTCGATGCCGCACGGTTCGCCGACACGCGCGTCGGGCGGCTCTCCGGCGGAGAGCAGCAGCGCATCCTGATCGCGCACGCGCTGATCGCGCCGCCCGCGGCTGCTGCTGCTGGACGAGCCGCTCGCCAACCTCGACCTGCGCAGCGCGCACGAGGTGGTCGCGCTGCTCGCACGGATCGCGCGCGAGCAGCAGATCGCGGTGCTGATCTCGCGCGCACGAGATCAACCCGCTGCTCGGGGTGATGGACCGCATCGTCTACCTCGCCGCCGGACGCGCCGCGAGCGGGTCAACCGATGAGGTGGTGCGCGCCGATGTGCTCAGCAAGCTCTACGGCCACCACGTCGATGTGCTGAACGTCCACGGGCGCGTGCTGATCGTCGCCGGCGCCGGCGAGGATACGGATCTTGCCGGTCACGAGGTCGCCTTCCCAGACACCGAGATCGTCTCGTGAGCCACTTCCTCATGCCGGTCTTCGCCCCCGGGTTCTTCGCAAGCGAAGCGGTCCACATCGCGCTCGGCGTGGGGACGCTCGTCGCGATCGTCACCGGGGCGGTCGGGGTGTTCACCGTCATGCGGGGGCAAGCCTTCGCCGGTGAGGCATTCGGCGACATCGGCACCACCGGCGGGTCGGGAGCGTTCCTCGTCGGCGTCGGCCCGTTGTGGGGTTTCGTAATCGGAAACCTCCTGGCGGCCGGTGCGATGGAGACGATCGGCATCCAGCGCACCCGCGGACGAGACCTGGCCACCGGGATCGTGCTCGGCGCCTCGATCGGTCTCGCCGCGCTGTTCCTCTACCTCTACACCGCCGGCCACAGCACAACTGGCGAGACCGTGACGATCCTGTTCGGCTCGGCCTTCGCGATCGCGAGCTCGACCTTCCCGCTGATCGCTCTGCTCAGCCTCCTCGCTCTCGCGATCACGATCACGCTCTATCGACCGCTCCTGCTTGCCACGGTGAGCCCGGAGATGGCAGCCGCGCGCGGAATACCCGTCCGCACGATCGGGATCCTCTACCTGATCGCGCTGGCGCTGGCGGCGGCGCTCGCGGCGATCACGATCGGCTCGATCCTCGGGACCGCGCTGCTCGTCGGCCCGGCCGCGAGCGCGCTGCGCCTGACCAAGCGTCCGCTGATCGCGATGCTCACCGCCGCCGGCATCGGGATCGGCGCGATGTGGCTCGGGATCGTGCTCGCCTACGACAGCTACGAATGGCCACCCGCCGGGCACGGGTGGCCGATCAGCTTCTTCGTCGTGACCCTCGTCTTCATCCTCTACCTGATCTCCGGGCTGCCCGAGCGACGCCACCGACGCCGAGGCGAAAGTCCCGCACAGTCCCAGCTCGACTCTGCAAGCCGTCCCCGAGAGCCGAGTAGAGTCGTGTTCTCCGGTTTCATGGTCAACGCCTGGGAGGTCGCGAGCATCGTCGCGGTCGTCGCGGGTGTCGTCGGGTTCTTCACGGTGCTGCGCGGTTCGGCGTTCGCGGCGCACGCGATCCCCAACGGGTCCTTCGCCGGGGCGGCAGGCGCGAGCCTGATCGGGGTGAGCACGCTCCTCGGGCTCGGTGTGTTCTCCCTCGCCGGCGCCCTCACGATCGGAGTGCTCGGCCGCAGGGGCCGCCACGACGTCGCGACCGCGCTGGCGCTCGTGATGATGCTCGGCCTCGGCGCGCTGTTCCTCAGCTTCAGCGAAGAGTACGCACCCGCCGTCTACTCGCTGCTGTTCGGCGAGGTCCTCGGGATCTCGAGCAACGACATCGCCCCAACCGCGATCCTCGGCCTCGCTGTGCGTCCTCGCGATCGCCGTTCTCTACCGCCCGCTGATGCTCTCCTCGATCCTGCCCGAGGTCGGCGAAGCCCGTGGCGTGAGCCGCTTCCGCATCGAGATGCTGTTCCTCGTCGTCCTCGCGCTGGCGACCACGATGACAGTGCCCGTCGTCGGGACGCTGCTGATCTTCAGCCTGATGATCGGCGCCCCTGCCGCCGCCCGCTCGTTCACCGACCGCCTGACCGGCCCCCGTTT